>NZ_JAGOPN010000010.1 GCF_017991995.1 Pseudacidovorax sp.
ACGCTCCCTCATCAGCGAGCGCACCAAGGCCGGCATGGCCTCCGCCAAGAGCCGCGGCAGCCACGTCGGCCGGCCTCGCGCCCTCTCCGACGATCAGCTCGACGCGCTGCTGCTCGAGCTGCAGCACGAGCCCCTGGAGCAGGTCGCGCAGCGCATGGGCGTGCATCCGCGCACCTTGCAGCGGTACATGAAGTCGGCCGACGCCGATCCCACGCATATCGGGCAGGCACACGCACCGGCGTGCGGCCGACCTCGATCTGTCGACGCCGACCACACGGCCGATCAGCGGCCCAACGCATGACGCGCACGCCTCGCAGCGCGAGACCACATCTTCGGCGCCGCGGCCTTTCAGGGCGCTGGCGCAGGTGAGAGGCGGCCCGCTGCCTCGCAACCAAGCGGACGGCACGAGGAGGTTCGGGAGCCTCGACCTACTGGCGCCCCAAGGCTTGTCCTACGAGCAAAGGTCCCGGTGGCCCTCACACTGCCCGGCTTTACCTGCACGACCGCGTACAGGCTCCGTATCCCACACAGGCCACCATGAACGAAACACCCGACCCCCGATTTGCTGCATGGATGCGGGCCGAGCGCGACACGTACGAAGCCATCCACCAGTTGCAGCAGAGCACGCAGGGGGGTCGGCGGATCGTCAAGGCAGAGGCCATGGCCCGGATCTCCGCACTGAGGCGCGAGGCCGACCGGCGCTTGGCAGAGTTGTCCGGGATGGAGCCGCCGCTGGCGCGTGTCGAGCCCCGGCCCAGCGCAGAGTTGGGACAACGGCCGTTCACCCGGCCCGCCCCCGCAACCGCCCTGGGCTACAAGCACTAGCCGGACTTCCGCTCACCGCTCATACATGGCGCCGAGGCCCGGCCTGCGTGGCGGTGCCTTCGGCGGTCTGCGCATCCGCACGCGCATGCAGCGCCTCGATGGTGTGGCAGTAACTGTCCTGACCGTCACAGCGGTCGCGCAGCGTCTTCAGGTCCTGCTCCAACGATCGAAGCTCCGCGATGCGCTCGCGCACATGGCCCAGGTGCGCGTTGAGCACGTCGCAGGCCGCGCTGCAGTCGGCCTTGCTGCGCAGGTCCAGTGACAGCAGCGCACGCACCTCGTCCAGCGACATGTCCATGGCCCGGCACATGCGGATGAAGCGCAGGCGGTGCACGTCGTCGGCGCTGTAGAGCCGGTAGCCGTTGTCGGCCCGCTGCTCCGCGCCGAGCAGACCCTCCTTTTCGTAATAGCGGATGTTGGCGGCGCTGACGCCCGAGCGACTGGCTGCCTCGCCGATGCGCAGATGGGGGCTTGCAGAAGGCATGCTTGACCTTGAAGTGGCTTGAAGGTTTTCAATGCTGGCACGAAAGCGAAAACCCGATGACGAGCCGCCCTTCCCCCTCCCTCGCCGGCGAGCCGGCGCACCGCCACCACACGCCGCACACCCACGCCACCGAGCCGGTCGCCCCGCCCGCAGCGCCGCGCACGCTGCGCATTGCCGCGGGTTGCGGTACCGGCTGCGGATGCGGCGCCCCCGCGCCTGCGGTCGCCGCGACATCCCCGTCGCACCGCCAAGCCGACCACGGTCACGGCGATGGTCACGCCCATGACCATGACAGTGCCCACGCGCACACGCATGCGCACGAGGCCGGTGATGGGTACGACCACGGCCCCCTGCCCGGTCCAGCCCGCATCGCCGCCGCCCTCGGCGTCGCCATCGCAGCCGAGCTGAGCCACCTGTTGCTGCCCGACGCCCTGGCATGGCGCATCGCCGGCATGGCGCTGGCCGCCGTGGCCATCGCGCTGGCCGGCACGGGCATCTACCTGAGCGGCCTGCGCGCCCTGATGCGTGGACGCCTGGGCATCGACACGCTCATGGCCGTGGCGGTGACGGGCGCCTTTCTGATCGGTCAATGGCCCGAGGCGGCCATGGTGATGGCGCTGTATGCGCTGGCCGAACTGATCGAGCACAAGGCGGCCGACCGCGCGCGCAACGCGATCTCGGGCCTCATGGCGCTGGCGCCCGAAGAGGCCGAGGTGCAGGCCGCCGACGGCAGCTGGCAGCGCGTGCCCGCCGCCAGCGTGCCCCTGGATGCCATCGTGCGCATCCGCCCCGGCGAGCGCGTGCCGCTGGACGGCCAGGTGAGCGCCGGCCGCAGCACCATCGACCAGGCGAGCGTGACCGGTGAAAGCATCCCGGTCGACAAGACCGTCGGCGACCCGGTGTTCGCCGCCACCGTCAACCAGGGCGGCGAGCTGCAGGTGCGCGTGACGGCCGTGGCCGGACAGACCACGCTGGACCGCATCATCGAAGCCGTCGAGCAGGCGCAGGAGTCGCGCGCGCCCACGCAGCGCTTCGTCGAGCGCTTCGCCGCCATCTACACGCCGGCGGTGTTCATCGCCGCCGTGGCCGTGGCCGTGCTGCCACCCCTGCTGATGGACTGGGCCTGGCTCGACGCCATCTACAAGGCGCTGGTGCTGCTGGTCATCGCCTGCCCGTGCGCGCTGGTGATCTCCACGCCGGTGACGGTGGTCAGCGGCCTGACGGCCGCCGCGCGCCGCGGCATCCTCATCAAGGGCGGCACGCACCTCGAAGGCGCTCGGAGGCTCCGGGCCATCGCGCTGGACAAGACCGGCACGCTGACCCAGGGCAAGCCGGTGCTGGTGCACTGGCAGCCCTGGGGCGATGCAGATCCTGCGCATGTGCAACGCGCCGCCTCGGCCCTGGCGGGCCGCTCGGACCATCCGGTCTCGCTCGCCATTGCCAAGGGCCTCACCACGACCGAGGCGATACCCGGTGTCGACAGCTTCGAAGCGCTGGCCGGGCGCGGCGTCAGGGGCGTGGTCGACGGACTGCCGCTGGTGCTCGCCAACCACCGCCTGGTCGAGGAGCAAGGCCTGTGCAGCCCGGCGCTGGAAGCCCTGCTGGCCGAGCACGAGGCACAGGGACGCACCTTGACCCTGCTCGCCGACGAACATGCGGTGCTCGGCGTCTTCGCGGTGGCGGACACGCTCAAGGCCGGCTCCAGGGAAGCGGTGGCGCGCCTGAAGCACCTGGGCGTCACGCCCGTGATGCTGACGGGCGACAACCCCAGCACCGCCCGCGCCGTGGCCGATCAGGTCGGCATCACGGATGCCCGTGGCGCCCTGCTGCCCCAGGACAAGCTGGCTGCCATTCGCGACCTTCAACAGCGCCACGGCGTCATCGCCATGGCGGGCGATGGCATCAACGATGCGCCCGCCATGGCCCAGGCCGACATCGGCTTCGCCATGGGCGCGGCCGGCACGGACATCGCCATGGAGACGGCCGACGTGGTCATCATGAACGACGACCTGGGCCGCATCGCCGACACCGTGGCACTGTCGCGCCGAACGCATGCGCTGCTCTGGCAGAACATCGCGCTGGCCCTGGGTATCAAGGCCGTGTTCTTCGCGCTGGCCATCGCCGGGCAGGCCACCATGTGGATGGCCGTGTTCGCCGACATGGGCGCCAGCCTGCTGGTGGTGGCCAACGGGCTGCGGCTGCTGCGCGGTCTGCCCGGGCGCTGACCAGTACGGGAGTTCTCAGCCGGCCATGGCCCGGCAGGCGCCGGCGCAGTCGCGGCAGGCCTTGGCACAGTCCTGGCAGTGGTCGGCCTGGTGCTGGGCGCACTCCGTAGCGCAGGCATCGCACAGGCGGGCACAGAGCGCGCAGATGGCCGCCGCATGCTCGCTGCCGCGGGCCAGCGCCGCCGCGGCGAACTGGCAGGCCGCGGCGCAGTCCATGTCCAGACGGATGCAGCCGGCCATGGCGCCCGGATCGGGCTCGCGCAGGCAGGCCGCCGCGCAATGGCTGCAGGCCACGGCACAGGCGTTGCAGGCGTCGATGCAGTCCTGGTGATCGATGGGGGTCATCGCAATGTTCCTTTCATTGGGTGAGGGCAAGCGGCTTGCCGGGTGATCCAAGCCTGCGACGGCGTGCACATCGCGACGTCGGACGATGGTGCATGAGGCTGCGAGGGCAAGGCTGGCTCCGCAGCGATGCATTGGCGCCCCTGCGGGGCGTCAAGGCCCGCGCTGGCGTGCACTCCTAGAATGCCGCCCGTGCGCCTCTTCGTCCTGGTCCTTGCCCTCGTCCTGCTGCCCTTGCGCGGCTGGATCGGTGGCGCCATGGCGGTGGAGGTCACGGCCGCGGCGCCGTCCGCACATGCCGCCCACACGGCCAATCCGATGCCGGCGCCGCAACACATGCCGGCGATGGCGGCAGCCCCAGCGCAGCCAACGGCGCACTGCCATGAGCATGCTGCGGATGAAGAACACGGCATGCAAGAAGCATCGCCCCACGTCGCCAGCGCCCCTTCCGTGGCGCACCATGGCGACGACAGCGGCACCGCACACGACCATGGCCACTGCGGCCTCTGTCAGATCTGCCATTCGGTGGCGATGACCGACGCGGCATCTGAAGCCCCTGTCGCGCCGCCCGCACGCGTGCAACCCCGCAGCAGCGCCCCGCACTTCGCGAGCGCCCTGCTCGCGCAGGCCGACAAGCCGCCCATTTCCTGAACGTCCTGCCCGTAGTCCGTCCGCCGCAGCCGTCCTGACGCGCCGCGGTGCCGATGCATTGCTTCAAGGAGCGTTCTCTTGTCCACCCCTCTCGTCCCGCGCAGCGTGCGCGGGCTGTCGCTGCGCCGTCGCCACGACGAAGCGCCGCCGATTCCCCATCTTTCCGTCGCGGCGCCGCCCGCCATCTTGCGCCGTGCGTGCCACATGGCCCTGGCAGGCCTCGCCGTGCTGCTCGCCGGCTGCGCCAGCCTGTCGCCCGAGGGCGATGCACCGCAGGCGCTTTCGCTGGTGCAGGGCCAGCCGCTCGTGGGCGACGCCCGGCCCCAGCGTCGGCCCGACACCGCATCTGCGGCGCAGGCGGAGACGCTGCTGGCCGGCCCGCTCGACCAGCAGGCGGCCGTGCGCATCGCCCTGGCCCAGAGCCCCCGCATGCAGGCGGCTTTCGCGGCCCTGCAGCTGTCCGACGCCGAACGGGCGGAAGCAGCCACGCTGCCCAACCCCGTGTTCTCCTTCAGCCGGCTGCGCGAGGGCCGCGAACTGGAGCTGGACCGCCTGATCAGCTTCAACGTGGTGGGCCTGCTCACCCTGCCCTGGCGCGCCCGCTGGGCCGGCCAGCAGCAGGAGGCGGCCCGGCTCGATGCGGCGCAGGCGGTGCTGCAGCTGGCGGCCGACACCCGTCGCGCCTGGCTGCGCGCCGTCGCCGACCGGCAGAGCGCCGTCTACCTGCGCGACGTGCGCGATGCCGCCGAAGCCGGCGCGACGCTGGCCCAGCGCATGCAGAAGGCGGGCAACTGGCCAGCCCTGCAGGCCGCACGCGAGCAATTGCAGCAGGCCGACGCACAGGCGCAGTTGGCCCGCGCCGAGCAGGCCGCCACCGCCAGCCGCGAGGCCCTGGTCCGCCTGCTCGGGCTCGATGGCGCACAGGCCGCGCGGCTCACGATGCCCGACCGCCTGCCCGACCTGCCCGCCTCGCTGCCCGGCGATGCCGACCTGCAGGCGCAGGCCCTGCGCGATCGTCTGGACCTCCGCGCCGCCCGCGCCGACGCCGCAGCCATTGCCGAGGCCCAGCGCCTGACACGCGCTACCCGTTTCGTCGACGTGATGGAACTGGGCGTCGCCCGCAACACCACCTTCACCAACGACATCGACCGGGGCCGCAGCACGCAACGCGGCTGGGAGATCGGCCTGCCGATCCCGCTCTTCGACTTCGGCCAGGCACGCAGTGCGCAGGCCGAGGCACGTTACCTGCAGGCCGCCGCCCGCGTGCGTGGCGTGGCGCTGGCCGCGGCGAGCGAAGTGCGCGAAGCCGAGGCCGCCCGCCGGCATGCGTGGCAGATCGCGCATCGCTACCAGGCCGAGGTGCTGCCGCTGCAGCGCCAGGTCAACGACGAGATGGTGCTGCGCTACAACGCCATGGGCGCCAGCGTCTGGCAATTGCTGGCCGAAGCCCGCGCCAGTGCGCGAACGGTGGATGCGGCCATGCAGGCCCAGCGCGACTTCTGGCTCGCCGAGGTGGATCTGCAGATGGCGCTGACCGGCAGTTCGCCCGCCGGCCTCTCGGCCCTGCGCGGTGCAGGGACGGGCCCAGCCCTCGCCAGCACGACCAACGAAGGAGGCCACTGATGGACCGCCGACACTTCTTCTCCGGCATGCTGGCCGGCGCCGCCGCCGGTGCCGTCAGTCGGGTGGCCCTGGCCGCCGTGCCCGAGGCCGCGCAGCAGACCGGCCCCGCCACCGCGCCGCCGCTCCTGCCGCCGGATGGCCGGCCCTACGACCCGGTCATCACCCTCAACGGCTGGAGCCTGCCCTGGCGCATGAAGAACGGCGTCAAGGAGTTTCACCTCGTCGCCGAGCCCGTGGTGCGCGAGATGGCACCGGGCTTCAAGGTCAACATGTGGGGCTACAACGGCCAGTCACCCGGCCCCACCATCGAGGTGGTCGAAGGCGACCGGGTGCGCATCTTCGTCACCAACCGCCTGCCCGAACACACCACCGTGCATTGGCATGGACAGCGGGTGCCCAACGGCATGGACGGTGTCGGCGGCATCACGCAGCCGCACATCCCGCCGGGCAAGACCTTCGTCTACGAGTTCACCGCGCGCCGCCCCGGCACCTTCATGTACCACCCGCATGCGGACGAGATGGTGCAGATGGCCATGGGCATGATGGGCTTCTGGGTGACGCACCCCAAGGTGCGCAGCCATCCGCAGATCGCCCGCGTGCAGCGCGACTTCTGCTTCCTGCTCGGCAGCTTCGACGTCGAGCCCGGCAGCGCCACGCCCAAGGTCAACACCATGACCGACTTCAACACCTGGGCCTTCAACAGCCGCGTGTTCCCAGGTATCGACCCGCTCTGCGTACGCCAGGGCGACCGGGTGCGCATCCGCGTGGGCAACCTCACCATGACCAACCACCCCATCCATGTGCATGGCCACGAATTCGAGGTCACCGGCACCGATGGCGGCGCCGTGCCGCGCAGCGCCCGCTGGCCCGAGGTGACCACCGATGTCGCCGTCGGCCAGATGCGCCAGATCGAGTTCATCGCCGACGAGGAAGGCGACTGGGCCCTGCACTGCCACAAGAGCCACCACACCATGGGCCCCATGGGCCACGACGTGCCCACCATGATTGGCGTGGACCATCGCGGCGTCGCGGACACCATCCGCCGGCTGGTGCCCGATTACATGGTGATGGGCGACAAGGGCATGGCCGAGATGGGCTCGATGGAGATGCCCCTGCCCGACAACACCCTGCCCATGATGACCGGCCGCGGCCCGTTCGGTCCCGCGGAGATGGGGGGCATGTTCACGTTGCTGAAGGTGCGGCGCGACCAGGCGCCGGGGGACTTCCGTGACCCGGGCTGGTTCAGGCATCCGCCGGGCAGCGTGGCGCATGAGGTCGAAGCGGGGCAGGCGCCTGCGGCGGTGAGCCGAGCCGGCCCGGCAGACGCCGTGGCTTCAGGCACGACCGATGCCGCACCCGCCTCCGTCCGTAAGTCCAGTGGCCATGACCACCACTGACAAGGGCACCGCCGCCTGAGGCTCGATTGCCGACGCCAACGAAAGCTGGTACGTCACGTACCTCATCTTTCCCGACTCTGCCGCGCCCGGCGTTTCCCCGAACCGGAAGGGCATACATCGCCCAGCGCATGACAGAGCCACCGATTCGATTCAGAAGGACCCAACCATGAACAAGAGAAGCTTCCTCACCCTACTTTTACCCACCGCGGGCATCCTGCTGGCCTCCCCCGCCACCTTCGCGCAAACCGACGCACCGCTGCCCCAGGTCGAAGGCGAAGTCCGCCGCGTCGATGCCGCCCAGGGCCGCATCACCCTGCGCCACGGTGACATTCCCAACCTCGACATGGGCGCGATGACCATGGTCTTCCGCGTCCGCGACCCGGCGCTGTTGAAGGAGGTGAAGGCGGGCGACAAGGTGCGCTTCACGGCGCAGATGGTCGACGGGCAACTGACCGTGCTGTCGCTCACGGTTGCGCACTGAGCGGCCGATTGGAAAGGACTGGAAAAAGTCTATATTCAGTCCTCTTTCCCGGGAGCCGCGAATGCGCCTTTCGACGCAAGTCAAACCGATCAGCTACCTCAAGGCCAACGCGGCTGAAGTGCTGGACACGCTCGCGCAGCGGCGCGAGCCGCTGGTCATCACCCAGAACGGCGAAGCCCGCGCCGTGATCCAGGACGTGGCCTCCTTCGAAGAGACCCAGGAAACCCTCGCCCTGCTCAAGCTGCTGGCCCTGGGCCAGCAGGATGTGGAGGCCGGGCACCTCAAGTCGCTGGCCGATGTGGTGCAGCGGCTTCGCAGCAAGCATTCCGCCAGCGAATGACGAGGGCGAAGGGCTTTCAGGTCATGCTGACCCGCGGTGCGGAGCAGGACCTGGAATCGCTCTACGACTACGTGGCCGAAGCCGAAAGCGTCGCCAACGCCCGTCGCCTGCTGGACCGCATCACAGCGACCCTCGATGGCCTGGCCCATCTGCCGGAGCGCGGCAGTCACCCCAGAGAACTGCTGAGCCTGGGCATCAAGGCTTACCGGCAGGTCCTGCTCAAGCCCTATCGCATCGTGTACCAAGTGCTGGCCCACCGGGTCGTGGTCCACCTGATCGCCGACGGGCGGCGGGACATGCAGACCCTGCTCGCACGCCGGCTGCTGGGTCGGTGATAGCGCGACTGATCGGCTTTGTTTTCAGCCGACCCGGATGGCTTTCAGGCCATCCCGCCATTCACAGAAATGACCTGCCCCGTGATGTACCCCGCCTCCGCGCTGGCCAGAAAGCCGGCCAGAGCAGCGACCTCTTCGGGCCGGCCGGCGCGCTGGGCCGGCACCATCTGCTTGACCATCGCGGGGTCGAAGGCGGCGTCGGCCATGGGCGAGGCGATGACGCCCGGGGCGATGGCGTTGACGGTCACGCCGCGCGAGGCCACTTCCATCGACAGCGCCTTGGTCGCGCTGTTGAGGGCGCCCTTGGCCGCCGCATAGTTGACCTGGCCGCGGTTGCCCATGATCGCCGCCACCGACGAGATGTTCAGGATGCGGCCCCAGCGCGTGCGCAGCATGGGCAGCAGCAGCGGCTGGGTGACGCGGAAGAAGCCGTTGAGCGACACGTCGATGACGCGGTGCCACTGATCGGGCCGCATGCCGGGCATCACGGCATCGTCATGGATGCCCGCGTTGTTGACCAGCACCTGCACCGGTCCGGCCTCCAGCATGCGGGCGCAGGCTGCCGCCGTGGCTTCGTCGTCGGTCAGGTCGAAGACGTGGCATTCGGCCTGGCCGCCGGCCCCGGCGATGCGCGCAGCCAGGGCCTCGATGGCCTCGCGGCGGCCGTTGGCATGCAGCAGCACGGTGGCGCCGTCGCGCGCCAGGCGCTCGGCGATGGCACCGCCCAGGGCACCGCTGGCACCGGTGACGAGCGCGCGCTTGTTCTGAAGGGTCATGGGGAAGTACCTCCGTCGGTGACGGTGTCACGGACACCGGTCGTGATGGCCGGGCAGGCGCTCAGGGCGCGGCGTCCGGCAAGGGCGTGTTGAGAACGACCACCGCGCGGCCATCCGCCACCGGTGCGCCAGCCGCATCGAGCACGCGGAAGGCATAGAGCACCTGCTGCGCATCGCCCGACAGGCGTTCGGCATGAAGGTGCAGCGGCGCGGGCGCATCGTCGAAGCGGGCGCGATGCAGGCGCACGTTGCGGGTGCTGGCCAGGTAGCCGGCCGCGGGCGGCCCGTCCCCCGTGCTCAGCAGGCCACCATGCAGCGCCATGGCCTGCGCCGCGAACTCGATGGCGCAGGGGGCGAGCAGGCCCGAGGCGGTGCGCATCGGATTGGAAGGGTCCGCATGGGTGGCCGTCGTGCAGTGGATGGACTGCGCATCCCAGGCTTCGAGCCGGTCGAGCAGGCACATGCTGCCCGCGTGGGGAATGCGCGCGGCGATGCCGCTGCGGTCGAGGGTGGAGGGCGCGGTCATGGCAGGTCCGAGATCAGCAGCACATTGGCAAAGGGCGTGCCCTGGCTCATGGGCATGGGCTGCACCGCGAAGCCCAGGCGCTGCAGCAACGCGATCCACTCGTCCAGCGTGCGGCCCCAGGTGGGCGAGACCTTGTGGCCGCGGATGCGCGTCACGGTGCGATCCACCCACTGGCTGATCGCGAAGCCACGGCGGCTGGCGGCATCGCCGACGCGCAGCAGCAGGCGACCGGGCAGGCCGTCACGCTGCGCAGCGCCGGCGGCCAGCGCGTCGCGCACCCGCACGAGCACGCCTTCCTGCGCGGAATGGTCCACATAGTGCAGCACGTCGAGGATCACGACCACGTCGCAGGCCGGAAAGTCGGCCTCGCACATGTTGCCGCAGACGACGGTGGGCGTGGGCCGGATGTGGCCGACCGAGCACCGTGCCCGTTCCACGTCGCGGGGCATCAGCTCGATGCCGGTGTAGCGGGCATCGGCCGGCAGCGGCGCCCAGGCGGCGGGCCATCGGCCCTCGGCGCGCATCGCCTGGGCGGTGTGCAGCACGTTGGCGAACAGGCTCTGGCC
This sequence comes from Pseudacidovorax sp., assembly GCF_017991995.1. Taxonomy (GTDB): domain Bacteria; phylum Pseudomonadota; class Gammaproteobacteria; order Burkholderiales; family Burkholderiaceae_C; genus Xenophilus. The sequence continues at coordinate 10,572 of NZ_JAGOPN010000010.1, forward strand.
CGAGCCGATGTCCAGCATGCGCGGCCGGCCGTCTCCGATCAGGCCGCGCTCGACGATGCCGCGGAATACCGGGTCATGGCCCAGCTTGCCGCGTGCGAAATGCCAGGCGAAGTTGCCGCCCTGGCGGTAGGGCTCGGTGGCGCGGGCGTGGAGGTCGCGCCACGCGGCGTCAGGGGAAGGCGATGTAGCAGTCACGGAGGCGTCGGGTTCGTGGCTCCCTCTCCCGCGAGGGGAGAGGGCAAAAGCGGGAAAGGTCTGGTGCGCCGAGCGGTTCACGCATGTCCGAGCGCATGCGGCAAGGTCACGGCACGCAGGCCCTGGCGCGAGAACTGGTCGAGCAGCAGTGGCAGCACCTCCAGGATCACCGGCCGGCCGCTGGGCGCCAGGGCCGCATGGCCGTCGTGCAGCAGCAGGATGTCGCCGGCACGCAGGTCGCGAGTCAGGCGCGCCAGCACGCGGGCCGGGTCGCGCTCGCGGGTGTCGAAGCCGCGTCGGGTCCAGCTCACCAGCTCCAGGCCCAGGCGATGCAGCACCGGGGCGAGGAAGGGATTGCGCAGGCCTGCGGGCGCACGAAAGCAGGTCGGCCGCTGGCCGATGACGGCATCGATCATCTGCTGCGCGCGTTCGATCTCGGCATGGAAGCCGCGCGGCCCCAGCACCGAGAAGTTGTGCCGGTGCCGCGCCGTGTGGTTCTGGATGCTGTGGCCACGGGCCACGATCTCGCGCGCCAATGCCGGATGCGCCTGTACCCGTTCGGCGATGCAGAAGAAGGTGGCCTTCTGACCGTGGGTGTCCAGCAGGTCGAGCACGGCCGGCGTCACCGAGGGCTCGGGCCCGTCGTCGATGGTCAGCGCCACTTCGTTTCGCGCTTCGGCGGCGGCAGGCAGGCGCAGCGTGTTCTGGCCGAGCCAGCGGCTGCGCGGCGTCAGGCCGATGGCGGTGATGGCCGCATGGTTGAGCACCACGGCGCCAAGCGCCCAGGGCCAGGCACCCGGCACGAGCAGGCTCGCCCCCAACGCGCCCGCATGCAGCACCGCACTGCCCTTGAGGAAGGGCGTGGGCTGCCAGCGGCCGGCCAGGGCGCTCATGCCTTCGCCGTCCGGGCAAAGGCGGCCGACAGCAGCAGCGCCAGCAGTGCGCCGGGCGCCACCACCTGTCCGATGGACGCCAGCGAGGGGATGTCGGAGATGGCGATCAGCGTGAAGGAGATCACCGTCGTCAGGTTGGCCAGCATCAGCGAGGCCAGCGTGTCCTCGTCGGCATGGCCGGTCTCGCGCAGCTGGTCGAAGAAGAGCGCGTAGTTGGAGCCCACGGCCACCACCAGCAGCAGGCCCACCAGATGCAGGATGGACAGCGCCATGCCCATGGCCGCCATCGCACCCAGCGTGAGCGCCACGGCGGCGGCCAGCGGCTGGCACACGGCCAGCAGGCGTCGGCCCGAGCGCAGCCAGGCGCCCAGCAGCAGCACCACGGCCAGCGCGCCCAGGCCCACCTGCACGAAGGCCTCGTGCAGGTAGCGCTTGTAGAGCGCACCCAGTTCCTCGCCGACCTCGGCCACCGACACGCCCGGCAGCCCCTGCAGGGCGGCGACGACGTCTGCATGCTTGAACTGCGGGCCGGGGTGCAGCGAGATCATGGCGGCCCAGCCGCCACCCGGTCGCTCGAACAGCAGCGCGTCGACCACGGCGCCCAATGGACCCTGGCGTGCGTCCTCGCGGCTGATCAGCGGCGCGGCACGCGCCGCCTCGACCTGGGTCACGAAAGGTGCCAGGCGGTCGGCCGCGATCGGCAGGCCCGCCGTGGCTTCCTCCAGCCGGGCACGCAGCGTGGTGGCGTCGGGCAGGGCCTCGCGCCGCTGCATCTGCAGCGCCTGGCTGGGCAGGATGCGGGCCACGCTGTCGTAGCCCAACAGCGCGCCGCGCTCCACCAGCGGGTCGAGCCGCGCGCCGGCCGCCTCGGCCTGGCGCAGCGCCGCTTCGACGGTGTCGCCATAGGCCACCACCAGCGTGGCGCCGTCGCTGGCGCCGATGTCGCCGCGCAGTTGCTCGTCCAGCGCCTGCGATTCGCGCGAGACCGGGCTCATCGAGCTCAAGCCGGCGCGCCAGAGCTGGTCGCCTTGCCACAGCACCAGCGCGAAGCCGGCGACGGCCAGGGCCATCAGTGGCAGCCGCAGCCGCGGCAGTCCGCGCACGATGGCGCCGGCCGCGTGCGCCATGTAGCGGCGCAGGCCTCGGCCGCTGGCGCCCTGCGGCGCCAGCACCGGCAGCAGGAAGCGCGTGGCCACGGCCGCGGCCACCAGTCCGGCGATGGAGAACACGCCCAGCTGCGCCAGTCCCGGAAAGCCCGAGAACACCAGCGCCGCAAAGCCCGCCACCGAGGTCAGCAGGCCCAGCCGCACCGTGGGCCAGTGCAGGTCGCGCCAGCGTTGCCAGCCGGCCTGGGCCGGTCCCTCGCCCGCCACCTGGCGGGCCTGGATCAGGTAATAGATGGCGTAGTCCACCGTCTCGCCGATCAGCGTGCTGCCGAAGCCCAGCGTCAGCCCATGCACGCCGCCGAAGACCAGGCTGACGGCGGCCGTGCCCACCACCACGCCGGTGGCCACCGGCAGCATGGCGATGGCCAGCGCACGCAGCGCACCGAAGGCCAGCAGCAGCAGGCCGCTGACCACGATGGCACCCACCACCGCCAGGTGGACGGCCTCGCGCTTGATGCTGTCGCGGCTCTGCACCGAGAACACGGCCGTGCCGCTCATCAGCAGGCGCGTGTCGGTGGCGCCCACCTCGGCGGCGGCCTGGGCGAAGTCGGCCTGGATGGTGGCGATGGCCTGCGCCTGGGCGTCCAGGTCGCCGCCGGCGGCGCGGGTGCTGGCCAGCAGCAGCGCGCGCGGCGCCTCGCGCGCCGCCCACACGCCGTCGACGCTGCGCGGCGCGGTGGCCGGAATCAGCGTCTCGGCCATGCGGGCGGATTCGCCCGTGGGGTCGCGCTCCAGCAGCGGCTTGAACGCATTGCCGCCCGGCGTGCCCAGCAGCGAGAGCGTGTCGAGGATGGCGTTGCGCAGCCCTTCCACCGTAAAGTGCTCGGGCGTGACCGCGGGCGAGAGCTGGTAGCGCCGGTCGAAGACCCAGGTGCCGGCATCGCGCCATTCGCTCTGGTCGCCGTTCTGCACCTGGTCGAACAGGCCGCTCTTGCGCAGGCGCTGGCCCAGTTCGCGCGAGACGGCCGCGCGCTGCGCCTCGTCGCGTCCGCCCTCGATGCCGATGAACAGCGTGCGCGAAGCGACGCCCGTCTGGATCTGCTCGATGAGCATGCGCTGGCGCGCGTCCGGATGGGCAGGCAGGAAGGCCGAAAGGTCGGCGTCGAACTTGGAGCGCGCGATGATGCCCACGCCGGCCGCCAGCACCAGCAGCCAGACGAGCACCACGGCCAGACGGCGCGCGGGCGAGAGGCCGGCATCGTGGGCCGGCGCGGCAGGAGGGCGGCGGCTCATGAACCGGCGGGCCCGGGCACGATGTTCATCACCGAGCGGTCGCCGCCGATGAATTCCATCTCGATGCCGCGCACGTCGCTGCCGATGCCCGACAGGCGCAGGCTGCGCACCTGGGCGGCCAGCGCGGGCAGCGTGGGCACCAGGTCGAGCGTCCAGGCCTTGGCATCGCCCTTCACATCGGCCTTGAAGTAGCGCAGCAGCGCCGGCGCGTTGCCGCTCAGGGTGCCGCGCATCGCTTCCATCATGCCCTGCAGCTCGGGCATGGCGTCCAGGCTCAGGGTGCGGGTGCGGCCGCCGCGCGAGAGGATGAGCACGTTGCCCTGCACCTCCATCGACTCCGGCCGCGGCGTGAGCGTGCGGCGCACCAGCTTGTCGGGTGCGGTGAAGCTGAGCACGCCGGCCGAGTCGAGCGGGCCGTCCAGGCCGCGCACATAGCGCTGCTCGGTGAAGCGGGCCTCGCCGCTGCGGCGCTGGGCCAGCAGGGCCATCAGCTCGTTGAGATCGAACGCCCAGGCAGGTGCCGCAAGCAGGCCGGCCAGGGCCAGCAGCAGGACGGCACGCAGGCGGCGCACGCCGGCCAGGGCCTCACGCACGCGGCGAATCTTCGAGCCAGAAGTCATGGAAATTGAACCAGTTGTGGGGATGGGCGCGGCACAGGTCTTCCAGGCGCCGCACATAGGCTTCGAGGGCATCGCGGATGCGGCGTTCCCGCTCGGCGGGATCGAGTCCGCGGGCGCGGCGCGGCGCTGGTGCGCCGGGCTCGGTGGTGCCACTTTCCGCCGCCGGTGCCGAGAAATCGGCCAGCGGCTCGAACACCACGCGGTAGCGGTTGCCGCCCAGGTACAGGCCCGCCATGAACACGGCCGGCCGGCGCAGCAGCGCGGCGAGGCGGAAGGGCCCGTCGTTGAACCAAGCCGGCTGGCCCAGGAAGTCGATCTGCACCCGGTTGCCGCGCTGGCCGCCGTCGTCCTCGCCCACGGCCAGGGTGCGATCGCCGAGCATGCCGGCCATGCGGCCGCTGTCCAGCCAGTCGCGCAGCTCCAGCATGGCGGCGGGCCGGCCCAGGGCGATGATGTGCGGCCGGTACTCGGGCAGGCTGATGGCGCCCAGCACGGCGTTGATGCGCCGCGCGTTGTCCGGGTACATCAGCATGGCCAGCCGCAGGTCGACCGGCGCCTCTGCCTGCTGCCGACAGGCCGACAGGGCCTCGAAACTGCCGATGTGCGCACCGACCAGGAAGGCGCCGCGACCCGCGCGCACATCGGCCTCCACGGCCTCGCCGCCCTGCACCTGCACGTCGAAGAGCGCCATGCGCCCGCGCAGGAAGTACACCCGGTCGAGCACCGTCGACGCGAAGTTGTGCAGCAGCCGGTAGCCGTCGCGCCAGCCCGCCTTCGGCCCGATGGCCCGCGCCAGGTAGCGCCGCACATGGCGACGCGGCGTGGGCGCGAAGAGCAGGAAGTACAGCGTGATCGGATGCAGGACCAGCCGCGTGAGCGGCCGGCCGCAGCGCAGCGCCATCCAGCAGATGAAGCGCAGCGCCAGGATGTTGCTGCGCTCGGGCGCGCGGGCCCAGTCGGTGCCGGGACGCAGGTCGTCGCCGAGGGCGCTCACGGGCGACCTCCGGCTTCGCCTGCGGTGCGGGCGCCCTCGCCCGGCAGCCAACGGCCGCTGGCAGCCACGGTGTCGCCCATGCGCACCTCGAAGCGCACGCCCGCGGCGGCGCCCGTCTCGGGCTGCAGGTCGAAGACCAGGTCGGCGCCCGGCCGCACCGGCGCCAGGAACTTGGCCGCCGCCAGCATCGGCGCATCGCCCAGGCGCGCGCGCAGCGAGGGCACGCCGCGCATCGCCTCCAGCAGTTCGGCGAGCAACAAGGCGCCCGGCAGCAGCGGCTGGCGGGGGAAATGGCCGGCAAAGGCGGGATGGTCCTCGGGCACGCGGTGCGACAGCCGGACCGGGCTGCCGTCCGCCGCCAATTGGGCGAGCGCGAATTCGCGCAGCTCCCGACGCGTCAACTTGCCGGTGCCCACGCGCGGCAGCGCCTGCACATGCACCACGCGGCGGGGCACGAACACCGGTTCGACGCGCTCGCGCAGGCCGGCGATGACCGTCGCGGCATCCACCGAGGGGGCCACCACGAAGGCCACCGGCCGCACCACGCCGTCGGCCACGTCGTCCGGCAGCCAGAAGGCGCCGTCCTCGACGCCAGGAATGCTGTTGAGATGGAAGTCGAGGTGGCCCAGCGACGTCCGCCGGCCCGCCACGTGCACGAGGTCGTTGGCCCGGCCCAGCAGGCGGAAGCGGCCATCGCCCAGCAGCTCCAGCAGGTCGGCCATGGGCGTGGGCGCGGGAATGAAGTCACCCGAGAAGACGAAGCGCTCGGCACCATCCGGGCCGGTCTCGGCCTGCACGCGGATGTCGCCCATCACCTCCCACACCTCGCTGCGCACCGGGCAACGGGTGGCGACCTGGCCGGTCTCGGTGCTGCCGTAGATCTCGACCATCACGCCGCCCGTGGCGCGCTCGGCCTGGGCCGCCAGTTGCGGCGACAGCGGCGCGGTGGCGGACAGCACCATGTCCACCGGCGGCACGTCCAGCCCGGACTGCAACAGCGTCTTGAGGTGGAAGGGCGTGGTGACCAGCGCGCGCGGTCGTGGCACCGATTCCAGCGCCTGCACGATGTCGGCCGGATAGAACGGGCGCCCGGCCTCGAAGGCCGGCCCGCCCAGCATGGCCAGCAGCGCCGAGGATTCGAGGCCGTAGCTGTGCTGCACCGGCACGGTGGCCACCAGCGTGAGGCCGTCCAGCGCGGGCAGATCGAGCAACTGGCACAGCCGCGGCACGGCGGCGGCCACGTCGCCCACCAGCGTGCCCCAGGTCTTGGCATGCGGCTGCGGCACGCCGGTGGAGCCCGAGGTGAGCAGGCTGGCCGCGTGGCGGTCGAGCGCGATGGCCGCCCAGTCGGGCATGGCGGCGAGCGGCGTGCGCGCCCCATCGGCGTCGACCTCGACGCGCTGCGCGAGGCCGGCGCCGTGGGGCTCGCCGGGATCGACCAGCGCGAAGGCCGCAGGATGCTCGGCGCAGACGCGTGCCAGGGTGTCCTGGCGCGCATCGGGCGGCAGGAGGCTGGCATGGCCCCGCAGCAGCGCCGCCGCCAGCCCGACGGAAAAGCGGTAGCGGTCGCCACACAGGTTGACGGCCGGGCCTTCGGCCGGAAGCTTCGCAGCAACGGCCTCGACATCGGCCAGCCAGGCCAGCGCACTGATTGGCCGGCCATGGCGCCAGGCCAGCGGCGCGCGCAGGTCGCGCGGGCCGAGCAGGTGGGACACGCTCATTGCTTGGCAGGCGCGTAGAAGGCGCGAACGGCATCGATCAGCCGCACGCGCTCGAACTCGGGATGCAGGCGGTAGCGCAGCAGGTATTCGCCGACGAACAGCGCACCGACGCCGATGGGCGTGACCACGTTGGAGAACAGTGACCAGTCCTCGAACGGCCGCAGCAGGTAGACAGCCAGCGACAGCACGCAGACCGCGCAGAAGTACACGGTCCATACGGCCGTCACGCGCGCCGTGTAGTGCCGCATGTCGGGCGTGAGCATATGGATGCGCTGCGCGAACTGCCCGATCAGCGAAAGCTGCCCCGCGCGCAGCGTGCCGCCGAACCAGCCGGCCAGCAGCGCGTTGATGCCCACGTGCTGCAGCACATAGAGCGGATTGGGATCGCCGGCATGGCCGCTCATGACCAGGGCCAGCCCGGCCAGGCCCAGCACGCCCACCAGGACCAGGCCGGCACGCCCCAGGTGCTGCCCCGCCAGACCCATGCCGGTGAGCCACAGCGGCACCAGCAGCACGACCACGGCCCAGGGCTCGGCCGCGTGGTAGACCATCATCCAGTGCGAGGCGCCGGCATAGGCCACGCCCACCAGCAGCATCAGCGCAATGCGCCAGGCGGGCATGCCCCTTACCCGGCCTTGTTGGCGGCGACGTGGGCCGCCAGCGCGCGCAGCGAGGCAAAGATCTGCTGGTTGCGCTCGTCGTCCGAGCGCAGCTGGAAGCCGTAGCGACGCGAGATCTCCAGCGCCACTTCAAGGATGTCGATGGAGTCCAGGCCCAGGCCGTCGCCGTACAGGGGCGCCTCGGGGTCGATGGACTCGGGGGCCACTTCGAGATTGAGGGCGCTCACCAGCAGTTCGGCCAGCTCGTTCTCGAGCGGAGTGCGGTCAAAAGAGGTGGTCGAGGACAAGAGGGGCTCCCGGATGTGTAGAGATGAACCGTCGGCCACAGCCCGTACGGCAAAAGAGAAAAATTATAGGAGTCGCCCCGATGGCCATGGCCACGGCCGGCGCGGCCGCGACACCCTGGCGCAGCCCTCCCCTTCGGTAGACTGCCGCGGTTTTTCGCCCTGATCCGGGAGTCTTATGGCCGATCCTCTGCTGCTGGCGCGCCACGGCGCCATCCAATGCTTCCTGCTGCCCGCCCTGGCCAATCGCCATGGCCTGATCACCGGGGCCACGGGCACCGGCAAGACCGTCACGCTGCAGACCCTGGCCGAGCGCCTGTCGGGCATCGGCGTGCCCGTCTTCATGGCCGACGTGAAGGGCGACCTGAGCGGCATCAGCCAGCCCGGCCGCATCGGCGAGCGGATGGCTGCCACGCTCAAGGAGCGCGGCATCGAGCTGCCCACGCCGCAGGCCTGCCCCGTGGCGCTGTGGGACGTCTTCGGCGAGCAGGGACATCCGGTACGGGCCACCATCTCCGACATGGGGCCGCTGCTGCTGGGCCGAATGCTGGACCTCAACGAGACCCAGGCCGGCGTGCTCAACCTGGTGTTCAAGATCGCCGACGACAGCGGCCTGCTGCTGCTCGACCTGAAGGACCTGCGGGCCATGCTGGCCCATGTGGGCGAGAACGCCAAGCAGTACACCACCAGCTACGGCAACATCAGCGCCGCCAGTGTGGGGGCCATCCAGCGCGGGCTGCTGGCCATCGAATCGCAGGGCGGCGACCGCTTCTTCGGCGAGCCGATGCTGGACATCCAGGACTTCATGCAGACGGTGGACGGCCGCGGCGTGGTCAACATCCTCGCGGCCGACAAGCTGATGAATGCGCCGCGCCTGTACGCCACCTTCCTGCTGTGGATGCTGTCGGAGCTGTTCGAGCAGTTGCCCGAGGTGGGCGACCTGGACAAGCCCAAGCTGGCCTTCTTCTTCGACGAGGCCCACCTGCTGTTCAAGGACGCGCCCAAGGCGCTAGTCGAGCGCATCGAACTGGTGGTGCGGCTGGTGCGCTCCAAGGGCGTGGGCGTGTACTTCGTGACGCAGAACCCGCTGGACATCCCGGACTCGGTGCTGGCCCAGCTCGGCAACCGGGTCCAGCACGCGCTGCGCGCCTTCACGCCGCGCGACCAGAAGGCCGTGCAGTCCGCCGCCAGCACCATGCGCCCCAAGCCGGGCCTGGACATCGGCCAGGCCATCACCGAACTGGCCGTCGGCGAGGCCTTGGTCAGCCTGCTGGATGAAAAGGGCCGGCCCGGCATCACCGAGCGGGTGTTCGTGCTGCCGCCCGCGGGCCAGATCGGGCCGGTGTCGCCGGAGCAGCGCCGCACGCTCATGAGCGGCTCGCTGGTGGCCGGCGTTTACGAGCAGGCGGTGGACCGCGAATCGGCCTACGAGAAGCTCAAGGGCCGCGCCGCGTCGGCACCGGACGCGCCGGCGACGGCCCGGCCCGACGGGACCGGCCCCGGCAGCGCTGCGGGCACGGGGGCAGGCGGAGGCAATGCAGGCCAGGCCGAGGGAAGCTTCCTGGACGATCTGCTCTTCGGGACGACCGGGCCGCGAGGCGGGCGCAAGGACGGTCTGGTGCAGACGCTGGCCAAGTCGGCGGTGCGCACGGTGGGCACCAATGTGGGCAAGGAAATCCTGCGCGGCGTGCTCGGCGGCATCTTCGGCGCCAAGAGCCGGCGCTGAGACTGCCACCGCAGCCTGCAGGGGCGCCGCCGCGTCACTGGCGCGGCAGCGCGCGGGCAAGGGACCGGCGCCCAACGCCAGCCCCTGCGGCGGCAGACGACCTCAGTAGGTCGGATAGCGCACGGCGTCTTCTTCGGCGTAGCGGCTGCGGCCGACCATGAAGCCGACCAGAACGGTGCCGCACACCACGCCCAACATGAATCCTGCAATGACCATCAACATGGCGCGTCTCCATTCGTTGTGAGGGAAGCCCTGGCGGCCGCCGTCGGACGCTCGCCGTGCTTCCTGACTGTGACGATACCGTGATCGTCCCTGCGCAGCGATGGGAGTTAACCCAGTGTTAGCAACTCCGACATGCCCGTCGGCCAAGGCCGCGCAGACGGGTCGGCGGCCACGCGCGGCTCGCCGATCTGGCGGTTCAGTCCGCCGTCATCGCGCAATGGGATGATGTGGAAGCGCTCCCTGTGCGGCCCATGCTCCCCTCCCCCAACACACCCTCCAAGCCTTCGCCGATCAGCTTCGGCCGCGCCCTGCTCTTCTGGCTCAAGCTGGGCTTCATCAGCTTCGGGGGGCCGGCCGGTCAGATCGCCATCATGCATGCCGAATTGGTGGAGCGCCGGCACTGGATCAGCGAGCGCCGCTTTCTGCATGCCCTCAACTACTGCATGCTGCTCCCCGGCCCCGAGGCACAGCAGCTGGCCACCTACCTGGGCTGGCTGATGCATCGCACCTGGGGCGGGATCGCGGCAGGCCTGCTGTTCGTGCTGCCTTCGCTGGTGCTGCTGATCGGACTGTCATGGGTGTACATGGCCTTCGGGCAGCAGCCGCTCGTCACCGCGATGTTCCACGGCATCAAGCCGGCGGTCACCGCCATCGTGCTGCAGGCGGGCTGGCGCCTGGCGGGCCGTGCGCTGCACAGCCGCCCGCTGATGGGCATCGCCGCGGCGGCCTTCATCGCGATGGCCGTGCTGCACCTGCCCTTCGTACTCGTGCTGACGCTCGCGGCACTGGCCGGGCATTGGGGCGGCCGGCGCTGGCCCGGGACTTTTCGAGGCCGGGGGGCCCATGCGGCTGCGGCGTCCGGCGATGTGCCGGGTCCCGCCGCCTGGATCGACGACCACAGCCCGCCCCCGGCGCACGCACGCTTCTCGCGCGGCCGGATGGTCCGCGTCGTGGCGGTGTGCGTCGCCCTCTGGAGTGCGGGCATGGCCGCCGCCATCGCCATTGGCGGAGTGCAGGGCACCCTGGCGCGCATGGGCTGGTTCTTCACCAAGGCGGCCTTCATGACCTTCGGCGGCGCTTACGCCGTCCTGCCCTATGTGTACCAGGCGGCCGTCGAGCACTACCACTGGCTCTCGGGCCCGCAGATGATCGACGGGTTGGCGCTGGGAGAGACCACGCCCGGCCCGTTGATCATGGTGGTGGCGTTCGTGGGCTTCGTGGGGGGCTGGAACCAGCTGGCACTGGGCCCGGACCTGCCTTTCCTGGGCGGCGCAGTGGCAGCGGTGGCCGTGAGCTTCTTCACCTTCCTGCCGTCGTTCCTGTTCATCCTGGCAGGTGGCCCGCTGGTGGAATCGACCCGCGACCGCCTGGGGCTGGCCGCGCCCATGGCGGCGATCACGGCTGCGGTCGTGGGCGTGATCGCGCAGTTGGCCCTGTTCTTTGCCGGCCATGTGCTGTGGCCCGAGGGACATGGCTTCGATACCGGGGCTGCGGTGCTGATGGTGCTCGCCGCCTTTGCGCTGATCCGGTTGAAGTGGGGCGTGATGCCGGTTCTGGCGGCAAGCGCGGCGGCAGGACTGGCGCTGCAGGTGCTGGCCTGAGCAGACGGCAACGCGGGCGATCTGATCGACGAGGGCGACCGTACAATCCTCGCCCGCCGCTCCAAAGCAGAAAGCCCGCACTGGGCGGGCTTTCTGAGCAGCTTGGTGACGACCACCAAGTGCTTCGTTTGGCTCCCAAGACAGTTGTCACTACGAACAGCCCAAATCAGCCTTAAGCTTCCGGCAGCTTTAATACGCCAGCCAAAGTCGCGCATTGACGTCGAAGTATCGCTCCGGCCAAATTGAGCGCTCTGCAAGCTCCGCTACTGATGACAACCCTTGGCACTCCTTCGCCTCGCATTGGGCCGGGAAAGCTTGCTGTACGCCTGCCGTGCGCCCGCACGCTGTATTCGGCTGACCTAACCCTGGCCCTTATCACTCTACCGCTTTGTGGCTGAGATTTCTTCTCGGTCCTCGCAAATGCCATTCAATCCAGAGTCTGTTTACAGACCTTCGGGCGTTCCATTTGAACTGATAGGATAAGCTCCAGACAATACTTGATGCTCAACATTTCCGTTGACGGTGACACGATTTACAAAGCACTGCTCGCCGTTTACTTCTCTAAACCTGAGCTCTTGTACCCACTCGCCATTTCTGGCGGTGAAGAAAATGTTGACGTCTTGAGATTGAGGCGTATGCAAGACAACACTAAACTGCCCCAAAGCAAATCCGGGCGTCAGATCTCCAACCTTAACATGACGATCTGAATCAGGTAAATGACCGCCAGACTTTAGCAAAGTATTAAAATGATATAAGTCGGTCACTCGAGCAACAACATTAAAAAGAGGGAACTCGCCGACATGAATTGCAGTAAGATATAGTGTTGCGCCCACTTTCATAACTGAGAAGTAGCAATAACTATCTCCTCCTGTGGAGTAGTTAATTAGTTTTTTTGCATGCAACTCTAACTGCTGCACAGAGTCAGCAACTTTTTGTTCTATAGTTTTTAGATTTTGTTCGACAGACGCTTGCTTTTTCACCCTAAATACCTGCGCTGTTAACCAACTAAAAAAGAAGAACGTTGGCCCAAAAAGTTGTAAAAAGCCAGTCACTGAAAATTCGGCGTTCCATTTTGAAAAAGTCGTCCAAGCTGCCGCTGCGCCGAACGGAATGTAGAATTCCTTAAAAAGCTGCTTTGCAGTCAAAAACTTCGGTGAATTCTTAATGCCCTTGAAGAGCACTCTAGTACTATTGACTCTCATAAATCCCTCCAAGGAAACCGTCTCTACGAACAAAAATCATTCGCCGAAATTCACAGTTTAATTAGTACAACCGCCCCTCTCTCTCTTCAAATCAGGGGCCGGTGAAAGGGAACATTGGCCATAAATGCAGACCGACTGGATTCATGCGACGCTAGAGGAGTGACATGGCCCATTGTTCACCCATCAACTTTCGTCCGCGTCATCGTCAAGATAATCATCAAGCTCTGTTTCCTTTATTTTTTCTAGAATGATGCTTGCTGGTAGCTCAGGTCTTCCGCTATCTTTTATTTTCTGCAAAAGTGGCTTAAGGCTAAAGCTGCCGGTTATTTCCGAATTCGCAGCCATACCAATCAATAATCTTCCAATTTGATTTATATTTAATTCAGGCACCAAGTCGGTAATCACCTTTGCACCAGAATTGGCACTCTCAAAAGATCTCGACCGCAGGTAAAGGTCAATTGCCTTATCAATAATAGCCGGCGGCGTCACCAAAAATAGGGCACTTTTTATCTCTGTCAATGTTAGTTTTTGCACACGAACTTTAGCGGCGTCTGCAAGAGGCCGGAAGGTCAGCAGAAAAGATAAATCTTCGATTGCCTCTGCTGGTAATGCTGACACAAATTCATTTAGTCGAATGTTGACATCTTGCTCCAAGTATGGCCAGCAGTCTGGAATTTCCGCGATGAGATCTACCATACGTTGCAACTCTGTCGCGGCAAGATCCCTGCCCATTTGACTAAGCTTCTCCCTGAAAACAGCCTCAACCACAGGGAAATGGAGTTTGAAGACGACGCCGAGCGTCCTACGTGCAATAAGCTTCTTCCTATAGTCTACATCTTCCTCTGTTAAACACCGCTTTAACAGCGCCGTCGCGAAGTTACGGGTCAATGATTCGCGCGGCTTCCGCAATATTCCAGTAGACAAGAGCGCTTCAATTTTTTCAACGCTGCTGGGGAAAATTTCCGAATCCACATCGCGTAGTAGCCGCGTCAAAGCATACCTCCCTTGCGCAGGGGGATGTTGAAGTAGATGCGACACCGCCGAATGGATATGCGTTCGAGCAAGTTCCGCGGAAGGCGTATACATTTCGTCCTCTCCGACTAAAGAGGGGTGTGCGCAGCGGTTCCGATCCGCGTAAATTCGCTCGAGATCCACGGATTCGAGTGGCGAAATAAGTTCGAACTTTTCGCGAGCAACTTCCAACAGACTCTTCTCAAACCTTAGCGCGCCAGCCACATCCCCTTGCTGAGTAATGCCGCTCAGCAAAGAAATTTGCTGCTCCGCTTCTTTGTCTCCGGCAATCGAAAGCTCGCGAAATTTGTCGATTATGTCAAAGCACACGGCAATCCAAGTTGCCACAATCGCAGATCGGTATGCACCTGATTTGTAGCTCGCAATCGCTTCAGAGATATAGCTTTTCGCCTTCTCATCTCGGCATTTCAAATAAAGCTCGTCAAGATCTGAAAGGGCACCGTGTCTCATAGCATCCACCTACCGGACTTCCTGCAGTACTAGCAGCGGTAATGGTAATCATCGGACGTTACTGCCTCTCTCGACCATCTGGCTCAATCCGCCCGTCGGGCTAGCCAGGATTGCGGTCCTGCATCCAGCCGGCAGCACGCTACCCGTACTGCCGTGGTTAGGCGCTCAGCGGGAGAAGCGATTAGCTCAGCCGGTCGAGCCCGAATCTGTGGCGCAGCGCCGGCGCGAGCCAATAGGACCAGGCCCCTTTCGCCCAGGCAGCGGTGTACAGGATCGCCAGCGCGAACATGCCCCACTGGCCTGCGCTCCAGGTGGAGGCGAGGAAGAAGGGCTGGCTGACCAGCCCGAAAAGGCATGCCCACCGCGCCCAGCTGGGCCGGCGATCCTGCGACAGCCAGGCAGCGGCCGCGCCGCAGGCCAGGATCACGGCCTGATCAGCTCCCACGAGCCGATTCCACTGGGGCAAGCCAGCGTGCCGCGGCCGCGGCCGGCGCGAGCTGACGCAGATCCGCGTCGTGCGCCAGTTCGCGCGCAGTCGCCTCCAGTTCGAGGGGATCGACAGAGCGCCAGTGCTGCTGGAGACGGTGGGCGCAAGCCGCAATCCAGAGTTCGTCGTCGTGGTGTTCCATGAGCGCAGTCTAGCCATTAACACTGTATATTTCACCAGTGTTTTCGGAGATATTCATGACATGGAACCAAAGCAGCGGCGTGCTCTGCAAGATGCTGGGACCGGAGGTGTCCGATGCGGCGCGGTTGCTGCCGACCCCCGGCCCTGACCAGCCGAAGACCGCAACGGTCGAGATGGACACAGCCCAAACGGGACGGGTGCGGGTGACGCTGGAATGCCGGCTCTGGAAGCATTACAAGATGCGCCACTGGGGCTGGCACGCCACCCACGCGGAGCGCATCGATGGCAAGGATCAATGAGCCCATGGCCGCGAGCGCCCTGGGCCACCCCACCCTATTGCGCGTGCCGGCCTGGTACAGCGAACGCATCCAGGACGAGATCGTGCTGCCTCTCCCTCCGGAGGAATACGACATCGAGCCCGGCGAGGGCATCAATGGGCGCTGGGTGGTGACCAGCAGCAGCGGCGCGGTCGTCTACAACGGCATCGGCCCGGTCGAGGTGGTGCGCTCACCCGCGCCGTTCTGAGCCATTCCAGGGCCGACCGCCCCCCTTTTTTCGCCTTGCCTCGGTGCTCATGATGGCCGACCGTGGCAAAAGACTGGTCATCGCAGCTCAATCAGGTCAACTTCCAGTGTCGGCTGTGCCGCCACGCGTGGGAGGGACCGCCTGACCTGATCGAAGACGATCCGGAGGCCGAACACCACCCCTACCGGTACTTCGCCGACTGCCCACGGTGCGACTCGCCGAAACAGCCGCAGGCCGGCTGGGCCCGCGCCCTGCTCAAAGCCCACCAGGCTGCCACCGGGCCGGTGACGCCGAAGGGCAAGGCGGCAACCGCGGCCAATCTGGCCGGCCACCCCACGCCAGAGGAGACGCTGCGGACCCGCTTCAACGCGATGAAGCACGGCATGGCGGCGCGCACGGCCACCTACTTCCCGGCCAAGCCTGACCGCTACGCCTTCTGCGAAGGCTGCGAGGTCAATCGGCTGTGGTGCTCGGAGCAGCCGGCCTGCGTGAAGCAGTCCGCCATCTCAGCACCGGCGCTGCGCTACCACGGCGGCAAATTCCGGCTGGCCTCCTGGATCCTGAGCTTCTTCCCGCCGCACACGTGCTACGTCGAGTCGTTCGGTGGCGCAGCATCGGTACTCCTGCGCAAGCCCAGGTCGTATGCCGAGGTCTACAACGACCTCGACGATGAGATCTGGAACTTCTTCCATGTGCTGCGTCAGCCAGAGCTGCGCGCGAGGCTGATCGAGGCATGCCAGCTCACCCCGTACAGCCGCCGCGAGTTTGAAGCCGCTTTCGCAGTCTCCGAAGACCCGGTGGAGCGCGCGCGCCGGATGGCCGTCCGCGCCGCCATGGGCTTCGGATCCGCCGGCGCCACGAAGGGAAGCACGGGCTTTCGCATCGATTGCCGCCGAAGGCACGGCACTGCGCAGCATGTGTGGGTGAACTATCCCGAGACGCTGGCGCCCATAGGCGAGCGGTTGACTGGGGTGATGCTCGAGAACCGTCCGGCGCTGGATGTGATCCTGCAGCATGACGCGCCGACGACGCTCCATTTCGTCGATCCGCCCTATCTCCCGCACACCCGAAAGGTGGGTCGCGCATATCGCCACGAAATGACGGCTGAACAGCATCTGGAGCTGCTCACCACCCTCAAAGGGCTGCAGGGGATGGTGGTGCTCTGCGGATATCCCAGCACGCTGTACGCCGAGCAGCTGGATGGCTGGTCCCAGTTTGGCACTCAGGCGCGTGCATCCGGCGGCAGGGGCACAGTGCTTCGGCAGGAATCGGTGTGGGTCAACCCCGCATGTGCCGCGGCGCTGGCGCAGCACCCCGGCGGACTGTTCGCGGAGGCCGCATGAAGGCGCCTTTTCATCGTTGCGCGGCCACAGGCTGCAGCAGGCAGGTTCCTTCCCACCTGCTCATGTGCATCGATCACTGGCGCCTGGTGCCGGCGCCGCTCCGCCGCGAGGTGGTGTCGGCCTGGACCTGGAGGCAGCGATCGGCCCAGGCACCCGGCGGTGCCTCCGTCGACGCGGTGCGCGCCCACCAGGCGGCCGTCGAGAAGGCCGTGGCAGCTGTGGCCACGAAGCAAACCAACAAACAAGCCCGGCGGGCAGCGGTGGAGGGAGACCTGTTCGCCGCCACGCCGGACACTTCACAGCGAGAAGATGGCATTCAACACAACCAGCGGCCGGCCTGACACGGCCGCGGAGATCAACGCGAAGGTCGACTGTGAGGACTTGGCCGAGCGCCTCGGCCTGGAGCGGCCGACCGGCAAGGGCAATTTCCGAAGCCCGCACCACCCCGACAAGGAGCCCTCGGTTTCCGTGTTCCGGGCTCGATCTGGCGTGAACGCCGGCGCTTCCCGCTTCAAGGATCACTCGACCGGGGAGACCGGCGGCCCGATCGACATGCTGATGTGGGCCCGCGGCATCGACTTCGTCGACGCGGTCAAGGAGCTGGCGGACATGTACGGGATCCGCGTGCACAGGCCGGCGCACCCCGGCGCCGCGGCCGCGCCGCCAGCGCCGCGCACCCTGGCCGAGACCATCGCGGACGCCTGCATCCGGGACGCCGGGCCCGGCCGCGACGACCTGGTGGCGTACCTGGAGGGGCGGTGCATCAGCCGTGAAGTGATCGATCACGCCATCAAGCGGCGGACCCTCGGCTGGAACACCTGGCGCAGCCCCAAAGTTCCGGAGGGTGAACGCGGGCATGGCGGGCCCGCCATGGCCACCATCGTCCGCTCACCGATGAACGACCAGGTGATGGCGGTGGACATGCGCTACACCGACCCTGAGAAGAACGGCGGCCAGAAGACGGGCAGCCAGGGCGAGAAGGCGGGCTATCCGTGGTGCAGCGACTGGCGCCGCCTGCAGGCGGCTCACAAGGTGTTCGTGGTGGAGAGCGCGATCAACGCCATGACCATCGAGACGTGCGGCATCCCGGGTTCGGCCGCGCTGGCGGTCCGCGGCACGGGCACGGTCGAGTCCATCGACTGGACCATCCTGCGCGGCAAGCAGGTGATCGCGGTGTTCGACAACGACCGGCCACAGGAGCATGGGCCCGCAGCCGGCTACTGCCCAGGCTTGAAGGCCGCGTGGCGACTGCACGAGTTGCTGACGGCGCTGGACATCAGCTGCCTCCTGGTCGACCAGTCCGACTGGTGGGAAGACGAGGAGAACCAGGAGGGGCTGATCAACGACATCAACGACTTCGTGAAGGAACGCGGCGTTGACGCGACGAAGAAGGCGCTGGCCAAGCTGGAGAGCTGGCTGATCCCCGGCATGGCCGGCGACGACAAGCGGCTGGGCAAGCCGCGGCTGTTCCTGCCGAGCCACGACTACATGGCGTATTGGCGCTACCGGGTGCAGCCCGACTTCACCAAGTTCGTGGCCAAGGTCGACAAGGACAGCGACGGCAACGAGAAGCTGGAGTACCAGGACGTGTGTGGCTTCCGAGTCGCGGCCGTGAGCCGGGTGCAGATCGCCTCGCCCACGTCGACGATGACGGGCGACGTGGACCACAGCCCGCGGACCATCTTCGCCCTCAGCGTTCAGGTGCCACGCCACGGCGCCCGCCTGCAGCGCCGCGTGGTGGACGACGAGAAGCTGCACAACATCGACGTCTGGAAGAAGCTCGGGCCGGTGTTCGCGCCCACGCCGTTCGCCCGCATGCTGAACGTGCTGGAGCGGGCCGCTGACATCGGGGCCCGGGACGCGGTCAACTTCGTCGGCCTGGCCTGGCGGGACGGCAAGCTGGTGGTGAACGAGGGGCCGGACTGCTTCTTCGCCGACCCCCGGCAGCAGTGCCCGTACCACGAGCTGATCTTTCCCTCGGGCACCATGGCCGATGCTCGCGAGGTGGCCGCCCAGTTCCAGGCCACGTTCCGCGACAACGCGGCCATGATCCCGTTGGTCTGGGCGCTGGGCGCCCATCTCAAGGCTTTCCTCGGCTTCTGGCCGCACTTCGAGATGCAGGCCGAGAAGGGCACGGGCAAAACCACCCTGGTGAAGCGCCTGGAACGAGCCCTGGCCATGATGACCAGCAGCCGCCAGAGCCTGCAGACCGAGTTCCGGCAGCTGACGTCGCTGAGCTACACCAGCCACCCCGTGGGCTGGGGCGAGATGTCGACCAACAAGCAGGACGTGATCAACAAGGCGATCAGCAACCTGCAGGAGTGCTACCAGTACGAGCACACGCGCCGCGGCGCCGAGCTGATCGACTTCCTCCTGTGCGCACCCGTGCTGCTGTCGGGCGAGGATGTGCCCGTGTCCAGCCTGGTCGGCAAGATCGTGCGCTCCGAGCTGACCAAGGCCAAACGCGGCCCGCTGATCCCCGAGGACCTGCCCGTCTTCCCGGTCAAGCAGTGGCTGCAGTTCCTGGCCAGCAAGAGGAAAGACCAGGTGCTCGAGCTGCAGCGCTCGTGCGTGGCGGATCTGTTCGGCCGCTGCATCGCCAGCACGTCGGACTCGGGCGCCGAGCGGATGGTGGCCAACTACGCCGGCGTGGCCACGGCCTGGGAGCTGCTGTGCGAGTTCCTCGATCAGCCGCGGGAGACCGGCGACTTCCTGACCAGCCTGACGGCCGAGATGAACGCCCACATCCGCGAGAGCGCTGCCGAACGCCAGCCCTGGGCCTGGATCATGGAGAAGCTGCTCAGCGAGATCGCCAGTGGCGCGTTCCGCTACCCGTATGCCTTCAGCGAAGAGGACGAGGTGCCCGTGCTATGCGTGCGTACGGGCTTCGTCATGGCCCACATGAGCCAGACGCCGGCGCTGCGCGAGTTCTGGGACGGCCTGCCGGTCAAGAGCGATCGCGTGTTTAAGAAGCAGCTGGCCGCGGCGGGCGTGCTGGCCACGGAGCGGGCTGTGGAACGGACGATCGGCCACACGCGTGTCGGCCACATGGTGGCGCTCAGCCTGCCGGCGCTGGAGCAGTTCGGGCTGCATGCCGTTCAGCCGAAGCGGGTCGATGCCGGCGCGCATGCTTGAAGTGTCAACCGAAGACCGGCCGGCCGAAGCCCTGAACACAGGGCCGTAGGTCGGCCACACGAGGCCTTTCGACCTACAGGCTTCCGGCAAAAGTCGAAGGTTCACAAGCAGGAGTCCAAGATGTCACGTTCCCGGCCCCACGCCGCCGGCGCGGATGCGCGCGCCCCTCTCCCTGAGATCCACACCCGCGAGACGCTGCGCGCTCTGCATGGCGAGGCGCAGACGCTCCACCAGGGCCTGGATCTGCTCGTCGAGCTGCTCGGCCAATGCGCGCCGGCCCACCAGGTCAGCGCCGGCGCCGTGCTTGCACTTCTCGATCCCGTCGCCGGCGGACTCGAGGCGCTCAGCGCGGACCTGCACATGCTTGCTGCCGACCGTGCGGCCGCGCATCACGGCCCTCCCCCACTCCGAGGAGCAGCCCAATTCCGCGCCGCAGGCGCCTGATGGGATTGATGACGAATGCGCAACGCTCGCCCGCCGGCCCCCCGCACCCCCCGACCGAGAAACGCCGCGGCCCGCAGGGCTCGACTGGAAGGTCGAGGGGGGCGCCGGATAGGTTCAGGCTATCCCGGGGCACAGGGGCTCACGCCGGAACACGTGGAAGAAGCCCTCATGCAACCACCAAACGCTGATTTCACTAAGGCGATCCGGCCGTTTGCAACTTTTGGAATTCCACGGGTTGCCCTGTTTTGTCCACGGGTTGCCCATTTTTTTCCACGAGCGTCAATTCCTGGCCTGCGCCGACCTTTTCTCTCTTTCTCTCTTTTTTATAGAGAGAGAAGAGAGAGAAAGAAGGGCGGACGAAGGCCAACAGTGGTCCACGGGATGAATGACTGGAAACAATATGTATCCACGGGTTGGGCTGCCGTTCCACGGGTTTTCCGTGGATTAAAAAGTGGGCAAAGTCCAATGCCGGCAAGCACTTACAGCCTGGGCGCTGCCTTCCCCCGCTTTTTTTGGGGAAATGCCCTACCCCCTGCGCCGACCCGGCCAATCTGAGTACGAACCATGAATGGCAACTGGACCCAAACAACCGCAATTGATGCGTGGATGGAATACATCCAGGCGAACAAGGGCCGCAGCCCTCGCACCGCAGAGGCATATGGCATGGCCCTGCACAAGCTGAGCGAGTTCCTCGGGCGCGACGTCCTCGATGCCACCGCTGAGGAACTGGAGGCGTTCACCGGCCTCTGGCTGCACAAGCGCGGCGTGGTGGCCCTGAGTCGCAAGCCCTACATCTCCGCGGTGAAGGGCTTCTTTGCCTGGGCGGCCTGGCGCGGGATCATTGACGGCAATCCGGCGGGCGACCTGGTGCACCCCAAGACCGGCTTGGTCCTGCCGGAGACCATCAGCCTGGCCAACGCCGAGCGCCTGGCCTGCGCTCCGGACCTGGCCACGTTCACCGGCATCCGGGACTCGGCCATCCTCCACGTGCTGCTGGGCTGCGGGCTGCGTGTGTCCGGCCTGGTGGGCCTCAACGAAGGCGACCTGCTGGAGATCGAGGTCGACGGCCGCCGGCGCCTGGCGGTGCGCACATTCGAGAAGGGCAGCCGGGAGCGCCGCGTGCCCATGCCCAAGGAGGCCGAGGCCATCGTGCGGGTGT
This sequence comes from Pseudacidovorax sp., assembly GCF_017991995.1. Classification (GTDB taxonomy): domain Bacteria; phylum Pseudomonadota; class Gammaproteobacteria; order Burkholderiales; family Burkholderiaceae_C; genus Xenophilus. The sequence goes on from NZ_JAGOPN010000010.1 coordinate 31,765, forward strand.
ACCTGGGCCACGAAGAGCTGCTCGAGATCGACCGCGACGTGGTCGACCGCCGAGGCCATGCGGACAAGGTGCTGTTCGTCAGCACGCGGAACTCCACGGTCAGCGAAGACCGATATCGGGGCGAGGAGCGCCGGCTCTCCCGACAGTCGGTGCACGACATCATCCAGAAGCACGGCAAGGCAGTCGGCATTCCGGAGCGTGAGCTGCACCCGCATGCGCTGCGCCACATCTACGGCACCGAGCTGACCGAGGACGAGATCCCGACGCTTGGCGTCCAGGACCTCATGGGGCACTCGGATCCGAAGAGCACGGCGGTCTACACCGCGCTGAGCATGCGCAAGAAGACCAGGTGGGTGGACAAGGCTTCCCCCCTGGCCAAGGTTCGCACGCCGGTGAGCGAGCTGCTCAAGCGCCTGCCCGATCAGGGCTGACCCCCTCCCCGTTATTTCTGCCGGTTTTTTAGGACGGCCTCCACATGCCCATCCGCACAACACGTATACACAAACCTAGGTGCCGCAAGCGGCTACAGCCCGAACACGCCTGCGGCAGTGCGATCTCGCACGTCCGCCAAACCTGTAACAGGAACGGGCTAAATCAGCCTGCCCCCCTGGGTTCGCCACTGTGGAAAAAGGCAAAAGGCGCAGTGGCTCGCAGGTGCTCCCCAGGGGCAGAGGGGCGCTGCCATGCCTGAACCTCGCAGTGGCGCACGTGCACGCGCACGGCCTGGCACGGGCGGGGGTGGTCAGGCGCAGGGGGTGGGGGGTCGGCAAGGCGACCTCTTCGCCCCCGAAGGGGGGGGTGGGTACCTGGATGAATGCAATCCCGTAGAACTTCCCCAGGGGGCCGTCGAGGACACGAAATTTCGCGAGCTGGAGGAGATGGGCTTGCCCGCCGTTTGGCTGGAAGGAGCCCGTCTGATCGGCTACGAAAATTTCGTGCGCCTGTGGAAGCACCTCGACGGCGCCGCCGCGGGCGGCTCGCTGCCGCTCTCCGACAACGAATCCATGATCGAGGTCCGCCTGCGCCGTTTCGCCAGCTTCCAGCGCTTCCAGCGGAACCGGTTCATCGAGAGCTTGGCCGCGATGGGCCTCGGCGGCAGCGAGATACACGCCGCTGTCAAGGCCCAGCTGGGTGAAAACCTCACGCGGAATCACATCTTGCGGCTTGCCCGTCGTGGCAGGATGGCCCGATGAAGACGGCCGTGATCTATGCCCGCGTCAGCACCCAGCGGCAGGCCGATGAGGGGGTGTCGCTCGACGCGCAGGTCGAGCAGTGCCGTGGCCGCGCCGAGCAGCTCGGCGCCGAGGTGCTGAAGGTCTTCAGGGACGAAGGTGTCAGCGGTCGCTCGACAAAGGGACGCCACGGCTTCCAGGCGGCCGTCGACTTCTGCGGCCAGGCCGGCGTCCACTTCTTCATCACGTGGGCCACCTCGCGCGTGGCCAGGAACGCCGTGGACCTCATCATGGCGCAGGAAACCCTGCGAGATGGCGGCACGCGGCTGGAGTGCCTCAACGCTGACGTCAACGACGACACGGATGCCGGCTTCATCAATCGCACCTTCATGGCAGCGATGGACGAGCTCCACTCGCGCAACATCAGCCGCGACACCCTGCGATCCCAGAAGCGTGTGGCGGCCGAGGGCTTCTTTACCGGCGGGCGCGTGCCCTACGGCTACGCCGTGGTGGACGAGGGCAAGCGGCGCCGCATGGTGCCGGATCTGGAGGCCGCTGCCATCGTCCGGCGCGCCTTCGACCTCTGCCTACAGGAAGGCCTAGGCGCCCAGGCCATCGCCCACGCGCTCAACGATGCCGGACTGCTCCGCGCCGGCGCCCGGTGGGGGAAGAACAGCGTCCAGTACCTGCTCAATAACCGCGTCTACACGGGCGTGAAGACCTACAACCGCAAGCACAGCCGGACCGGCCGCGCGAAGCCGCTGGACGAATGGGTGTCCGTCGACGCCCACGAGCCGCTGATCAGCAAGGAAGCATTCGAAAGGGCTCAGACCATGATCAAGGACCGAACGCCCCACGAAGGCGGTGGCACGCCGCGCAGCGAGTTCGTTTTCGCGGGCAAGCTCACCTGCGGCATCTGCAGCAGCTTGCTGCAGATCACGAACGGCACATCCCGCAGCGGGGCCCTGTACAGCTACTACAGCTGCGTGGCGCACAAGCACGGGCGGCCTCAGTGCCTCTTTCGGCCGATCCGCGCCGACCTCATGGACGAATGGCTTACCCAGACGATCCTGGAGCGCGTGCTGACGCCTGAGGTGGTCTCCAAAGCCCTGGACGACGTGGCGGCAATGACGGAAACCTGGCTGCGGGACAGAGAGGCAGCGCGCGGCCGCCTGGTGCGCGATCTGCGCGCCGTCGAGGGAAAGCGGGACGGGCTGCTGGACTTCGTGGCAGAACACGGGAGGGCCACGCCGGCGGATGTCATCGGCAAGCTGAACGAAGCACGCGCCCAAATCGATGAGCTGCAGGCCGAGCTGGACCGCCTGGAGCGCGCCAAGGTGCCGCGGCGCAATCGGCACATCGACCCCGAAGTGGCCATCGAGGTGATGCACGAAACGATAATGGCGGCCGATGCCAAAAAAAAACGCGCCTTTATGGGCGCGTTCTTAGACCAGATCACGGTCTCCAACTCGGAAGTCGAAGTCGCTTATCGGGCGGATGCCTTGCTGCAAACGGGTCCGGTGAAGGATGTTCACAGTGGCCTTGATTGGCTCCCCGACCTGGGCTCGAACCAGGGACCTACGGATTAACAGTCCGGCGCTCTACCGACTGAGCTATCGGGGAAGGAAGCCCTAGAGTATAGCGACGGTGTTTCGGTCGCACAGAGTAACCAACATAAATAGTCGGAAATAGCCTGGATTGCCCTGCACGTTCGTGCCGCCGACACGGCGGCCGGCATGCCAAATGGCCGAGTGCGATTCGGCTGACGCATCGCTGACCCGCAAACGCTTATGCTGGATATCGATGATCTCCCGATACGCTCCTGCTCAAGATCGCCACTGGGATGTCCTTGCGCGCGATCTTCGACAGAGCGTGCCGCTGGAACTCCCGGCGGCACATGCGGACGATGTCCTGCCCGGCGGCCAGGGCGCCTTCATCCACAAGCAGACCGGCGCGCCCGTGGTGGGCATGGGGCGCTGGGGACTGGTGACGGCGGAAAGCCGGCGTGGCGGCATGGAGGCCGCGCTGCGACTGCGCACCGCCCTCGTGCGTGACGACGAAGTGCGCAAGTCGCCCTACGCCACGGCCTGGACCAAGGACCAGCTCTGCGTGGTGCCGGTGGCAGCCATCTATGTGCAGGACTTCCGCGTCGACCCCCGTGTACCGCAACTCGCACGCATCAGCCGGCGCGACGGCCATGCCCTGTGCATCGCCGGCCTGTGGAGCAGTTGGCTGGACGACAACGGCGTGCGGCAACTGAGCTTCGCCCTGCTCACCATCAACGCGGACGACCATCCGCTGATGGCCCGCTACGGCGCGAGCGGCCATGAACGGCGGATGCCGGCGCTGCTGCCGCGGGGCCTGGTGCGGGCCTGGCTCGAAGCCCGGGGCCGCGAGCGCCACGAGTTCCTGCGTCCGCTGCCCGCCGAACAGCTGGTGGGTGAGGCTGTCGCACCGCAGGCGCCGGAGATGCCGGCCCCCGCCCCCGCGGCTGCGCCCACCGCCCTGCCCGCCGCCGCGGCCGAAACAGCTGCCCCGCGCCATCGCCGGCCCTGCCTGCTGCTGGTGGACGACGAACCCTCCAACCTCCAGGTGCTGCGTCTGGCGCTTCAGGCCGACTACCGGCTGGTGTTCGCTACCGACGGGCGGCGGGCCCTGCAACTCGCCCGCGAACACCGGCCCGACCTGATCCTGCTCGACATCATGATGCCGGAGCTCGATGGCTATGCCGTCTGCCGCGTGCTGCAGGAGGACCCGGCCACGGCGAGCATCCCGGTGATCTTCTGCACCGCGCGCGCCGACAGCCAGGGCGAGGCCCTCGGCCTGGAAGCCGGCGCCGTCGACTACATCACCAAGCCGCTCTACCCGCCGGTGGTACGGGCGCGCGTGCGCACCCACCTGTCACTGGTGCGCGCGGAGGAACTGCGCCGCACCCAGTTGCAGATCGTCCAGCGGCTCAGCCGCGCCGCCGAGTACCGGGACAACGAGACGGGCATGCACGTCATCCGCATGAGCCACTACGCCCGCGAGCTGGCGCTGGCCGCGGGTAGCACGCAGGAATGGGCCGACGACCTGCTGCATGCCGCGCCCATGCACGACGTGGGCAAGATCGGCATCCCCGACGCCCTGCTGCGCAAGGCCGGACCGCTCGACAGCCACGAATGGGACGTGATGCGCCGCCATCCGCTGATCGGCGCCGAGATCATCGGCAACGACAGCTCGGAGATCCTGACCATGGCCCGCGCCATCGCCCTGTCGCATCACGAGAAATGGGACGGCACCGGCTATCCGCAGGGCCTGCGCGGCGAGGCGATCCCGCTGGAGGCACGCATCGTGGCCATCGCGGACGTGTTCGACGCCCTCACATCGCGCCGTCCCTACAAGGAGGCCTGGACTGCCGAACGGGCCCTCGACTACATCCGCAGCGAATCGGGACGGCACTTCGATCCCACGCTGGTCGCGCTCTTCCTGTCCATTGCGCCGCGCCTGGCCGAAGTGCGCCAGCGCTGGCCCATCGACTGAGGGGCGCCGGGCGCCCGCCTGACCACACGCGCTGGCGCGTGGCGCCTCAGGCGGCGGGCGCGGAGGCCGAGGCCGCCAGCCGCGCCCGCACCTCGCGCACGCGCGTCGCCGGGAAGGTGATCGAGAAGCGCGACCCCTTGCCCACCTCGCTCTCGATGCGCAGTTGCCCGCCGTGGCGCTGCACGATGTGCTTGACGATGGCCAGGCCCAGTCCAGTCCCACCTGTCTCGCGCGAGCGACTGCGGTCGATGCGGTAGAAGCGCTCGGTCAGCCGCGGGATGTGCTCGGCGGCCACGCCCGGCCCGGTGTCGCGCACCGTGAACTCGCCGCGGCCGTCGGACAGCAGGCGCCAGGTAACGACCACCTCGCCGCCACCGGGCGTATAGCGCACGGCGTTGGTCACGAGGTTGGACATGGCGCTCTGCAGTTCGGTCGGCACGCCCGAGACTTCCGAATCGGCCTCGACGGCAAAGAAAAGCTTGTGCGGCTGCGACGCGATGCGGCCCGAGAGCCCACGCGCCTCGTCCTCGCAGTGCGCCATCAGCGCCCTCATGCGCGTCCACTGGTTGACCGGCGGCGCCGCACTGCCTTCGAGGCGCGACAGCGTCAGCAGGTCGGCCACCAGCGTGCCCATGCGCTGCGCCTGCTGGCCCATCAGGGCCAGGTAGCGGGCCCGCTCGTCGGCGTCCAGCGGCAGCGTCTGCAGCGTTTCGACGAAGCCGGTGAGCACGGTCAGGGGCGTGCGGATCTCATGCGACACGTTGGCGACGAAGTCACGCCGCATCTCCTCGGCCTTCTCGAGCGCCGTGATGTCGCGCGTGAGCAGCATCCGGCGGTTGCCCGCGTAGGGATGCGCCTGCACCGACAGCCGCATCGGCTGTCCGGACGCGGAGCGCGAGGCCACCGGCGCATCGATGACCACCTCGCGGCTGTAGTTCCACGAGGCGAGGTAGCCGATGAAGGCAGGATCGCGCACGAGATTGGCGATGAGCTGCTGCAGGTCGCGTTCGACGTCCAGCCCCAGGTGGACGCCGGCGGTCTGGTTGCACCATTCGATGCGGCCTTCCTCGTCCACCAGCACCACGCCGTTGGGCGAGGCCTGGATGGCGGCCAGGAACTCCTGCAGACGCTGCTCCGCCTGCTGGGTCTGCTGCTCGCGCAGGCGCAAGGCGCGGCGGATGCGGTCCGACAGCTCGCCCCACAGGCCGAAGCGGCCGGGCGGCAGTCCCAGGGCGTCGTTGCGCATCGCCTGGATCAGGCTGTGGGCCCGAAGCATGTCCAGCACCAGCCAGCCCAGCGCCCCCGCCCAAGCCCCGGCCCAGGCCAGGCGCCATCCCATCAGGAAGCCGGCGGCAGCGGCGCCTGCAGCGGACAGGCAGAGAAAGGCGGCTAGACGACCGGGCATGGCCATGGATTATCGGCAGGCACCGCCTCGGCGGGCCCGCGGGCAAAGTCGCGCACGGAAGGAAGGAAGACGGGCAGCGGCCGGCGCATCCGGCGGCCCGGCGCCAGGCCGATCAGACGGTCGCCTGGACGGTGAAGCGGTAGCCCGCGCCCCGCACGGTCTCGACCATGCTGGCGGCGGCGCCCAGCGACTCGCGCAAGCGCTTGACGTGGACGTCGACCGTGCGCTCCTCGATGAAGACATGGTCGCCCCACACCTTGTCGAGCAGTTGCGAGCGGCTGTGCACGCGCTCGGCGTTCTGCATCAGGTAGGCCAGCAGCTTGAACTCGGTCGGGCCCATCTTGAGGGCGGCTCCCTGCCAGGTCACGCGGTGGGTCGCGGTGTCGAGCACCAGCTCGCCGGCCTCCAGCCGTTCGACCGCGGCCTCGGGCGCGCGGCGGCGCAGGACGGCACGGATGCGGGCCAGCATCTCCTGCGTGGAGAAAGGCTTGGTGATGTAGTCGTCGGCGCCGGCGTCCAGTCCGGCCACCTTGTCCGGCTCGTCGCCGCGGGCGGTGAGCATCAGGATCGGCACCTGCTTCGTTCGGGCGTCGCGGCGCCACTGGCGCGCCAGCTGCAGGCCGCTCTGGCCCGGCAGCATCCAGTCCAGCAGGATCATGTCCGGCAGCACCGCATCGATCTCGCGCTGTGCGCTCACGCCGTCCTCGGCCCAGATGGGCTCGAAGCCGTTGTGCCGCAGGTTCACCGCCAGCAGCTCGGCGATGGAGGACTCGTCCTCCACGATCAGTACACGAGGTTTCTTCATGGTGTTCTTCCAGGTCCGGGCGGCGCAGCCATCGCCAACAGCCGCTCAGCCAGCCCACCGCTCGAACGGCCGCGGAGCAGGCCACGCCCAAGCACCCGCGGAACTGGCTTTGCCAGGCCGCTGGGTGCGCCCCCCTCCGGGGGGTTGGCGGAGCGCGAAGCGCGGAGCCTGGGGGGCCTCACTTCAACGCGCTCTCGATCTCTTGCATCGAAGTGTGCCGCACGTCCTCACCCTTGACGATGTAGATGATGAACTCGGCGATGTTCTTCGCATGGTCGCCGATGCGCTCGATGGCCTTGGCCAGGAACAGCAGGTCCAGGCTGGGCGAGATGGTGCGCGGGTCTTCCATCATGTAGGTGACGAGCTTGCGCACGAAGCCGTCGAACTCGGCGTCGATCAGGTCGTCCTCCTTGAGGATCGACAGCGCGCCGGCGGTGTCGAGGCGGGCGAAGGCATCCAGCGCCTTGCGCAGCAGCCCAGACGCCAGATCGGCGGCGATGCGCAGCTCGGTGCAGGGCAGCGCGCGGGCCGAGCCGCTCTCGATGATCGACTTGACCATGCGGGCGATCTTGTTCGCCTCGTCGCCCACGCGCTCGAGGTTGGCCGTGGTCTTGGAGATGGCGATCAGGAGGCGCAGGTCGCGCGCCGTCGGCTGGCGGCGCGCGATGATGGACGAGAGCTCGCGGTCGATCTCGATCTCCATCGCGTTGACGCGCGGCTCGGTCTCGATCACGCGCTCGGCGGCGTCGGTGTCGAACTGCAGCAGCGCATAGACGGCCTGGCGGATCTGGGACTCGACCATGCCGCCGAGTTCCATGACGCGCGAGGACACGCCGTTGAGTTCGCTGTCGAACTGGGTGGAAAGATGTTTGTCAGCCATCGCTGTGGTCTCCAGTGCCGGCATCAGCCGAAACGGCCCGTGATGTAGTCCTCGGTCTCCTTGCGCTTGGGCTTGAAGAACATCTGCTCGGTGGCGCCGAACTCGATGAGGTCCCCCAGGTACATGTAGGCCGTGTAGTCGCTGCAGCGGGCGGCCTGCTGCATGTTGTGGGTCACGATGACCACGGTGTATTCGTCCTTGAGCTCGGCGATCAGCTCTTCGATCTTGGCGGTGGAGATCGGGTCCAGCGCCGAGCAGGGCTCGTCCAGCAGCAGCACTTCGGGCTTGATGGCGATGCCGCGGGCGATGCACAGGCGCTGCTGCTGGCCACCGGACAGGCCGGAGCCGCTCTGGTGCAGCTTGTCGCGCACCTCGGTCCACAGGGCGGCCTTCTTGAGCGCCCATTCGACGCGGTCGTCCATGTCCGAGGCCGACAGGTTCTCGAACAGCTTCACGCCGAAGGCGATGTTGTCGTAGATCGACATCGGGAAGGGCGTGGGCTTCTGGAAGACCATGCCGACCTTGGCGCGCACCAGGGCGACGTCCTGCTTGGAGGTCAGCAGGTTCTCGCCGTCCAGCTCGATGGCGCCTTCGGCGCGCTGCTCGGGATACAGCTCGAACATGCGGTTGAAGGTGCGCAGCAGCGTGGACTTGCCACAGCCCGAAGGACCGATGAAGGCGGTGACCTTGTTCTCGGGGATGTCGAGGTTGATGCCCTTGAGCGCGTGGAACTTGCCGTAGTAGAAGTTCAGGTCCTTGACGGCGATCTTGGAACGCGGGGGGGTGGAGACGGTAGCAACCATGGCTTGACTCTTCTTGGTATCAGTTCTTGCCGCGCGTAAGGACGCGGGCCAGGATGTTGAGGGCGAGAACGGCGACGGTGATCAGGAACACGCCAGCCCAGGCCAACTGCTGCCAGTTCTCGTACGGGCTCATCGCGAACTTGAAGATGGTGACCGGCAGGCTGGCCATCGGCTGCGTGACGTCGGCCGTCCAGAACTGGTTGTTCAGGGCGGTGAAGAGCAGCGGCGCGGTCTCGCCCGCGATGCGGGCCACGGCCAGCAGGATGCCCGTCACGACGCCGGCGCGGGCCGCGCGCAGCGTGATCGACAGGATCACCTTCCACTTGGGCGTGCCCAGGGCGTAGGCGGCTTCGCGCAGACCCGGCGGCACCAGCTGCAGCATGTTCTCGGTGGTGCGGATCACCACGGGAATGGTGATGAGCGCCAGCGCGATGGAGCCGGCCAGGCCAGAGAAGGACCGGAACTGCGCCACCACCAGCGAGTAGACGAACAGGCCGATCACGATGGACGGCGCCGACAGCAGGATGTCGTTGACGAAGCGGATCACCGACGACAGCCAGCCGTGCGGGTTGTACTCGGCCAGGTAGATGCCGGCCATGATGCCGATGGGCGTGCCGACGAAGGTGGCGACGCCCACCATCACCAGCGAGCCGAAGATGGCGTTCAGGATGCCGCCGGCCTCGTTGGGCGGGGGCGTCATCTCGGTGAAGGTGGCCAGGGACAGGCCACCGATGCCGAGGTACAGCGTCTGCCAGAGGATCCAGATCAGCCAGAACACGCCGAAGGCCATGGCAGCCAGCGACAGGGCGAGGGCCACCTGGTTGACGCGCGAGCGGCGGGCGTACTTGGCCTCGCGGGTGCGGGCCAGCGCCTGGGCGGCCAGCAGTTGTTGGGAAGTGCTGGCGGGGCTGGGGGTGCTCACGAGCGGGCTCCTTCGCTCTTCTTCATGCGAGCCAGCAGCAGCTTGGACAGCGACAGCACGACGAAGGTGATGAAGAACAGGACCAGGCCGAGGTACATCAGCGCGGCCTGGTGCAGGCCGGCGCCGGCTTCAGCGAATTCGTTGGCCAGCGCCGAGGTGATGCTGTTGGCCGCCTGGAACAGGGACAGAGAGTCGAGCTGGTTCATGTTGCCGATGACGAAGGTCACGGCCATGGTCTCGCCCAGGGCGCGGCCCAGACCGAGCATGATGCCGCCGACCACGCCGGCCTTGGTGTAGGGCAGCACGACCTTGCTCACCACCTCCCAGGTGGTGGCGCCCAGGCCGTAGGCCGACTCCTTCAGCATCGGGGGCGTGACCTCGAAGACGTCGCGCATCACCGAGGCGATGAAGGGAATGATCATGATGGCCAGGATGATGCCGGCCGACAGGATGCCGATGCCCACGGGTGGGCCGGCTACCAGCGCACCCAGCACGGGCACGCCGGTCAGCAGCTTCTGCAGGGGCTGCTGCACATAGGTCGCGAGGATGGGGCCGAAGACCAGCAGGCCCCACATGCCGTACACGATGGAGGGCACGGCGGCCAGCAGCTCGATGGCCGTGCCCAGCGGGCGCTTGAGCCAGCTGGGCGAGAGTTCGGTGAGGAAGAGCGCGATGCCGAAGCTCACCGGCACCGCGATCAGCAGGGCAATGATGGAGGTCGCCAGCGTGCCGTAGATCATCACCAGACCGCCGAACTCTTCCTGCACCGGGTCCCAGACGCTGCTGGTCAGGAAACCCAGGCCGTACTTGGCGATGGCGGGCCAGGCGCCGATGACGAGCGAGACGAGGATGCCGATCAGCAGGGCCAGCGTCAGCAGCGCAGCGCCCTTGGCGGCCCAGCCGAACAGCAGGTCGGCCATGGGGCCGGAGCGGGGACGCTTGACCGGCGGAGGCACCGCGGGGCGGGCCCGCTCGGCGGGCCGCTCGAGCCCCTGGCCGTCGGCGGTGAGAGTGGATGACACGGTATGAACCTCCTGCGGGCGCGCATCGACCCGCACCGTCGACTCGGCAGCGATGCGGGTCATGCGGCTCCCTGTTCCTGGTTTGTCTTAGTTATGGAATCCCGAGGGGGGCCGGGGTCAGTGCGAGGCGACGACCTTGCCCGAGCCGTCCTTGATGCCGTCCCACGACTTGCGGATCGTGGTCTTCACGGCATCGGGCATCGGCACGTAGTCCAGGTCGTCGGCGGTCTTGTCGCCGTTCTTGTAGGCCCAGTCGAAGAACTTGAGCACGGTGGTGCCCTGGGCCGGCTTGTCCTGCACCTTGTGCATCAGGATGAAGGTGGCACCGGTGATGGGCCAGGCGCCGTCGCCAGGCTGGTTGGTCAGCACCTGGTAGAAGCTCTTGTTCCAGTCGGCGCCGGCTGCGGCGGCCTTGAAGGCGGTGTCCTCGGGCGAGACGAACTTGCCGGCCGAGTTCTGCAGCAGGGCGTAGGTCATCTTGTTCTGCTTGACGTAGGCGTACTCGACGTAGCCGATCGAGTTGGGCAGGCGGCCCACGAACGCGGCGACGCCTTCGTTGCCCTTGCCGCCGGCGCCGGTGGGCCAGTTCACGGCGGTGCCTTCACCGACCTTGTCCTTCCACTCGGCGTTCACCTTCGACAGGTAGTTGGTGAACAGGAAGCTGGTGCCGGAACCGTCGGCGCGGCGCACCGGGGCGATGGCGGCGTCGGGCAGGTTCAGCGAGGGGTTCAGGGCCTTGATGGCGGGGTCGTTCCACTTGGCGATCTTGCCCAGGTAGATGTCGCCCAGCACCTGGCCGCTCAGCTTGAGTTCGCCGGCCTTGATGCCCTGGATGTTCACCACGGGGATCACGCCACCGATCACGGTGGGGAACTGCAGCAGGCCCTTGGACTCCAGCTCGGCGTCCTTCAGCGGGGCATCGGAGGCACCGAAGTCGACGGTCTTGGCCTCGATCTGCTTGATGCCGGCACCGGAGCCGACCGACTGGTAGTTGATCTTGACGCCGGTGGCCTTGTTGAAATCGGAGGCCCACTTGGCGTACAGCGGGGCGGGGAAGCTGGCGCCGGCGCCGGTGGCTTCCTGGGCGAAGGCGGGCACATGCGCGAAAGCGGCGAGGGTCAGGCCGGCGGCGGCAATTTGAAACACGGACTTCATGGTCTTCCTTTCCGAAGGGTCACCACCCCCGGGTCCGGGGGTCTGCGGCGGACTGTAGAAAGGCCATGTGACAACCATGTGACACCCCGTCTCCGAGGGAAAACCGCCCCGGGGCGCGCTCGCCCACCATGACACTGTCATCAATTCGTCATGTCCCGGACGGAGGATCGCCAGCCTGCCGCCGCTACCATCGGGGCCGACTTTTCCCTCCTTGATGTATGCAGAACGGAACGCGCCTGGCCGCCATTGATCTCGGCTCCAACAGTTTTCGCCTGGAGATCGGCCGCGTGGACCACGGGCAGATCCAGCGCGCCGAATACTTCAAGGAGACCGTGCGCCTGGGCAACGGCCTGGACAGCGCACGCAACCTGACCCACGAGGCCATGCAGCGCGGCTGGGAGGCCCTGGCCCGCTTCGGCGAGCGGCTGGCCGGCTTCGAGCGCGCCCAGGTCCGCGCGGTGGCCACGCAGACGCTGCGCGAGGCGCGCAACCGCGAGGAATTCCTGCTGCGGGCCCGCACCGTGCTCGGCTTCGGCATCGACGTCATTCCCGGCCGCGAGGAAGCCCGCCTGATCTACCAGGGCGTGGCCCACCTGCTGCCGCGCAACGAGGTCGCCGACAGCGAGCGCCGGCTGGTGGTCGACATCGGCGGCCGCTCCACCGAGATGATCATCGGCTCGGGCCTGCAGGCGCAGACCACGGAGTCGTACCGGGTGGGCAGCGTCGCCTGGTCGATGAAGCACTTTCCGGACGGCCAGTTCTCCGCCAGCGCCTTCCGCGTCGCCGAGATCGCGGCCAAGGCCGTGATGGACGATGCCCTGAACAACTACACCCGCGACCAGTGGGACACCGCCTATGGGGCCTCCGGCACCATCGGCGCCGTCGGCGATCTGGTGGCGGCGGCCGGCGGCCGCGTCGGCGTGGTCACGCGCGCCGACCTGGACTGGCTGCTGGACCGCCTGCTCAAGGCCGGCAGCGCCGACCGCCTGCGGCTGGACGGCCTGCGCGAGGATCGCAAGCCCGTCATCGGCGGCGGCCTGGCCGTGCTGCGGGCGTTGTTCGACCTGCTGTCCATCGACGAGATGCGCGTCGCACAGGGCGCCCTGCGCCACGGTGTGCTGTACGAACTGCTGGAGCGCGACGACGGCGTGGCCGACCTGCGCGACAGCACGGTGGCGCGGCTGGCGCACCGCTTCGACGCCGACGAGGCGCAGGCGCGGCGCGTGGGTGACGTGGCCGCTGCGCTGTTCGTGCAGCTGGTGCCCGAGGCCCGCGGCGGCGCCAGCGCCAGCCGGGCCGGCAGGGCCCTGCGCAAGCTGCGCTGGGCGGCGCAGCTGCACGAGATCGGCATGCACATCTCGCACAGCGACTACCACAAGCACGGCGCGTACATCCTCGACAACGTGGACGTGCCCGGCTTCGCCGTCAACGAGACCCATGCGCTGAGCCAGCTGGTGCTCGGCCATCGCGGCAAGCTGCGCAAGGTCGAGGCCTCGATGGCCGACGAGACCTTCGCAGCGCAGTTGCTGGCCCTGCGGCTGGCAGTAATCCTCTGCCACGCGCGGCGCGACCCGGAAGCCGATGCGCTGGCCGTGGAACTGTCGGGCGCACGCGGTTTTGCGGTGCGGGCGCGCCAGGACTGGGCGGAGCGCTATCCCCAGTCGGCGCACCTGCTGCGCGAAGAGGTGCTGGCCTGGCAGAAGACGAGCTGGATGCTGGGGCTGCACCTGGACTGAAAAGGCGCCGCGGCGTCTCAGGGCGGCTCAATCCACCAGACACCGTTCGGGCGGAGCCTGCCCAAGCCAGGGGGCGAGGTGACGCTCAGAGCAGCTCGGGCGCCTGCACCGTGACCATCACCGTCTGCTCCTCGCCATCGCGCTCGCGCGTGCGCAGCCACCACACCGAGCCCTTGCGCACGGCGCAACTGTCCTGCTGAAGGCCCAGCAGGCGCGCGACGGCCTGGCCCAGGGCCGGCTGGTGGCCCACCAGCACGATCACCGACTTGCCATGCGGCCAGCCGGCCGCAACCAGCAGTTCATCGCCGGTCGCGTGTGGGGCGATTTCCTCGCGCAACTTGTACTTGCGGCCCAGCGCCAGCACCGTCTGCTCGCAGCGGCGCGCCGGGCTGCACAGGATGCGCGTGCCCTCGGGCAGTTGTCGATCCAGCCAGGCGGCCATTCGCTTGGCCTGCTTCTCGCCCCGCGGCGTGAGCGAACGGGCCAGGTCGTCGCAGCCCTCGTGCCAGTCTTCGGCTTCGGCATGGCGCCAGAGGATCAGGTCCATGGTCTCGTCCTTCCCTTGCGAACAGTGCGCGTCTCAGACACCCGGGCCACGGCCGCCGAAGGCATAGCGCCCCATCAGGGCCGCCTGCGCGCCGTGCGCTTCGATGGCGCGCGAGGCACCGGGCTCGCCCGCATGCAGGTTGCGGTCCACCCGCTCGTAGCAGCCGTCGGCTTCCAGCTCCCAGGCATCGCGGCCATCGTGCAGGTAGGCCACCAGGCATTCGTCGATCAGCCGCTGGCGCAACACCGGATGCGTGACGGGCCAGGCCACCTCCACCCGCCGCATCATGTTGCGATTCATCCAGTCGGCACTGGAGAGATACAGGCTCTCGTCCTCGTCCACGCGGAAGTAGAAGACCCGCGAATGCTCCAGGAAGCGGCCGATGATCGAGCGCACGCGGATGTTGTCGCTCACGCCCGGCACCTGCGCCGGCAGCATGCAGGCACCTCGCACGATGAGGTCGATCTTCACGCCGCGGCTGCCGGCACGCAGCAGTGCCGCGATCAGTGCCTCGTCGGTGAGCGCATTCATCTTGGCGACGATGCGCGTGGTCTTGCCCTCGCCCGCAGCCTCGGCCAGCGCGTCGATGCGGGCCACCAGGTTCCTGTGCAGGTCGAAGGGCGCCACCCACAGCCGCTGCAGCTTGGGCAGCCGGCTCTGGCCGGCCAGGTGCACGAAGAGCGCATCCATGTCCGCCGTGAGTTGCGGGTCGGCCGTCAGGTGGCTGATGTCGGTGTAAAGCCGCGCGGTGCGGGGGTTGTAGTTGCCGGTCGAGAGATGGCCGTAGCGGCGGATGTGGCGGCCTTCGCGGCGGGTGACCAGCAGCATCTTGGCGTGCGTCTTGAGACCCACCACGCCGTACACCACCTGCGCGCCGATGGATTCGAGCACCTCGGCCCAGTTGATGTTGGCCTCTTCGTCGAAGCGGGCCTTGAGCTCCACCACCGCCATCACTTCCTTGCCGCGGCGCACGGCCTCGCGCAGCAGGTCCATCAGCACCGAGTCGGAGCCGGTGCGGTAGATGGTCTGCTTGATGGCCAGCACCTGCGGATCGGCCACCGCCTCGCGCAGGAATTCGATGACACCGTCGAAGCTCTCGAAGGGCTGGTGGATCAGCACATCGCTGCGCTGCAGCCGGTCGAAGAAGGACTGGCCGGTCGACAGGTTGATCGGGTAGGAGGCCTGGTACGGCGTGAAGCGCAGGTCCTTGAAGCGCGGCTCATCGATCAGGTCGACCATCTGCGAGAAGCGCGCCAGGTTCACCGGCCCCGGCACGCGGTAGAGCGCACCCTGCGGCAGGTTGAACTGCGCCAGCAGGAAGCTCCAGAGCGACTCGTCGCAGTCGGCCGACACCTCCAGCCGAACGGCCTGGCCGAAGTTGCGGTGCTGCAGGCCCTGACGCAACGCGGTGCGCAGGTTCTTCACATCTTCCTCATCCACGGCGAGGTCGGAATGGCGCGTGACGCGGAACTGCGAAAACTGCCCCACCTCCCGCCCCGGGAACATCGCGTGCAGGTGCGCCCGCACGATGCTCGACAGCGCCACCACCAGCGTCCTGCCCTCCGACACCTTGGCCGGCATGCGGATCAGCCGCGGCAGCACGCGCGGCACCTTCAGGATGGCAATGGGGTTCTCGCGGCCGAAGGCGTCCTTGCCCGAGAGCTTGACGATGAAGTTCAGCGACTTGTTGGCCACCTGCGGGAAGGGATGAGCCGGGTCCAGCGCGACGGGGATCAGCAGCGGCCGCACCTCGCGCTCGAAGTATTCCTGCACCCACTTGCGCTGTGCCGCATTGCGCTTGCCGTGCGAGATGACATGGATGCCATGCTCGGCAAAGGCCGGCAGCAGTTCGTCGTTGTAGAGCTGGTACTGGCGTGCCACCAGCGCATGCGCGGCCGCCGACAGGGCATCGAAGGATTCGGCCGTGTACGGCCCGGTGCCCTGCGCTTCGAGGCAGGCCCGCACGTGCGGCTCGGCCCGCACCTCGAAGAACTCGTCGAGGTTGGACGAGACGATGCACAGGTAGCGCAGGCGCTCCAGCAGCGGCACTTCGGGCCGCTCCGACCAGTTCAGGACGCGCCGGTTGAAGGCCAGGATGCTGTGGTCCCGGTCCAGCAACGGGGTGGCTGCCGGCACATTCGGCGTCGGCAGGGACTCTTCGGAAAAGGGCATGACGTCGGGGTCGAGGGACAGAGGCAAGACTGTCATCCCATTGTCATGTTTGAATGTGACGCCGTCATGACACTGTCATGTGCCGCGCCGCCCCCTCTCAGGCGCCGAGGAAGTGGCGGCGATAGCGCGGTGGCAGGTCGGCCAGGCGCATCATCATCGGCAGGTCGGCGGTGTTGAAGTCCGGGTCCCAGGCCGGCGCGCCCAGCACCTTGGCGCCCAGGCGCAGATAGCCCTTGATGAGCGCGGGCGGCTCCACATCGAGCGAGCCGTCCAACTGGTCGACCGGCAGCGGCAGGCGCGGCTGCACGTGGTACTGGATGGGCGCCATGTGCGTGGCCGACAGCTGGCGCCAGATGCTGGCCGCGGCATCGCCACCATGCACACCGTTCTGCAGCATCGGGATGCTGGCGCAGCCGATCATGGTGTCGAGCCGGTTGCGGTGCATGAAGGCCGCCAGCGCACCCCACAGGGCCAGGATCACGCCGCCCTGGCGATGGTCCGGATGCACGCAGCTGCGGCCCAGTTCGACCATGCGCTCGCGCAGGCCACGCAGGCGGGTCAGGTCGAACTCGGTGTCGCTGTAGGTACCGCCCACCCGGCGGGCCTGGGCCGGCGTGAGCACGCGGTAGGTGCCCACCACCTCGCCACCCGGCTCGGCGCGCACCAGCAGGTGCTCGCAGAAGTCGTCGAACAGGTCCACGTCATGGCCCGGCAGCGACGTGGGCAGGCGCGCACCCATCTCTTGCACGAACACGCGCCAGCGCAGGCGCTGCGCCTCACGCACCTCGTCCTGGTGGCGGGCCCATGCCACCGTCACGCCGCCGGCTGCGGCCGGCTGGGGAAGTTGCGGCGGCTGCGGCCACAGCGTCTCGCGCAGGCCGAGGCGTGACAGGGCGAGGGTGGGCGTCGGCAGTTCTTTCATGAGCGGCTTCTGGTCTTTTCGGATTGCCGCGCAGTCTGTGCCGCACCGATGAAGCCCGCATGTCGAAGCCGTGGCAATTGCGTGACGGCGCTGCGCGGGTGGCCGCGCGGCGCTATCCTGCGGCCCGCCTGCCTAGGGACGCGCTTCACGAATGCGCGCGCCGTGGGCATCTGCGGAATCGGGCGATCTGCGTCGTTGCAAATGCTCGCAATAGCTGGGCTATTGCTGCGCTTTGCGCCTAGCATCTCATCCCGATCCGCAGCGCCCACTTGCCGCTCGATTCGTGAAGCGCATCCCTAGGAGCCATCCGACCATGTCCGAACAACCTGTCATCGACGTCTATTCCTGGCCCACGCCCAACGGCCACAAGGTCCACATCATGCTGGAGGAGACCGGCCTGCCCTACCGGGCGCACGCGGTCGACATCGGCCAGGGCGACCAGTTCGCGCCCGACTTCCTGGCCATCAGCCCCAACAACAAGATCCCGGCGATCACCGACCCCGTGGGGCCGGACGGGCAGCCGATCTCGCTCTTCGAGTCAGGCGCCATCCTGGTCTACCTGGCGGCCAAGACTGGCCAGTTGCTGCCCCAGGGCGACCGCGCGCGCTTCGAGGTGCTGCAGTGGCTGATGTTCCAGATGGGCGGCGTGGGCCCCATGCTCGGCCAGGCCCATCACTTCCGCATTTACGCGCCCGAGAAGCTGCCCTACGCCATCGAGCGCTACACCAACGAGGCCAAGCGGCTGTATGGCGTCATCGACCGCCGCCTGGAGAAGAGCGCCTTCGTCGGCGGCGCCGACTATTCGATTGCCGACATCGCCATCTTTCCGTGGCTGCGCAGCTGGCAGAACCAGGGCGTGGAGATGGACGATTACCCCGCGCTCAAGGCCTGGTTCGACGGCATCGCGGCGCGTCCGGCAGTGCAGCGGGGCGTGCAGGTGCTGGCCGATCGGCGCAAGCCGATCACCGACGACAAATCGCGCGAGATATTGTTCGGCAAGACCCAGTATCAGAAGCGCTAGAATGGCGGGCTTGTCGGAACGTAGCGCAGCCTGGTAGCGCATCTGCTTTGGGAGCAGAGGGTCGCGAGTTCGAATCCCGCCGTTCCGACCAATCCATGCGAATGCCCGCAGTGACTTCGGCCACTGCGGGCGTTTTCATTTGCGCGGCTTGCGCGCCGCGCGCTTCTCGGCCCCCGCGCCGCCTTCCGCCTCGGCGGGCTTCTGCACCAGATGCACCCGCAGGCGGCCCAGGTGCTCGTACAGGGCTTCCTTGTTGCCAGCGGGCAGGCCCTGGAACATGGCGATCAGCCATTTCTCGTGCTCGGCCGCCATGGCGGCGAATTCGGTGCGGCCCTTGTCGGTCAGGCACACGCGCCAGGACCGGCGGTCTTCGGGGTCGTCGATGCGCTCGACCAGACCCTCTTTCACCAACTGATCGGTCAGGCCCGTCACATTGCCGCCGGTCACCATCAGGTAGCGCGACAGCACATTCATGCGCAGCCCCTCCGGATAGCGGTCGAGCTGGGCCAGGTAGTCGAAGCGCGGCAGCGTGGTGCCGAAACGGGTGCGCAACTGCTGGCGGATCTGCTGCTCGATCTGTGTGCTGCAGGCCAGGAGGCGCAGCCAGATCTTGGTGTCCAGGTGGTCGTCGACCTGGGCACGGGCCTCCAGGCCGATGTGTTCGTCGCCCAGCGACTCGACGAGGCGGAAATGCTTGGAATGGGTGGCCATTCGGGTTGTCCTGTTGTTGTGTCTTCAGTCACGCTCGTGGGGCCGGGGCGCCCCATCACGCCCCCACCCGCCGGCCAGCGCATGCCGGATCCCTGCCGCCGAGCATAGCCGGCAGGCCTGCCTTCGGCTGTCGGCGCCGGGCGTGCCCATCACCTCGCCCACGCGAGCCGTTCGCCGGCTGCACGCCGATGGGTGTCCGGTGAAGGAAGACCGTGTGTCGCGCAATGGGCCATCAACGCATCAGCCGCCCGCCATTGATGTCCAGCGTCGCGCCCGTGATGAAGGCCCCCGCGTCCGATGCCAGAAAGACCGCCGCCGCGGCGACCTCCTCGGGCTCGCCGAAACGGCCCAGGGGAATGGCGCTCAACAGTCCTTCCTGCCGGTCGGGCGCCAGGGCCTCCAGCGCCGGACTGCGGATGGCCGCCGGGGCCAAGGCATTGACGGTGATCCGGTCGGCCGCCAGTTCCGTGGCCAAGCCGCGCGTGAGCGCCAGGATGCCGGCCTTGGAGGCGGCGTAATGGAGGCCCGTGGCCGCGCTCGCCTGCTGACCGGCGAGCGACGCCAGGTTGATGATCCGACCGCCCTGCCCCCGCAAGCGCATGTGCGCACCCAAGGCACGGCAACCCAGGAAGCAGCCGCGCAGGTTGACGGCCATGAGGGCGTCCCATTCCTCCACCGCGATGTCCCACAGCGGAGTGGAGACGGTGCGCGCCGCGTTGTTGACGAGCACGTCGACGAAGCCCCACGCGTCGCAGCCGGCCTGCAGCATCTGCTGCCAGCCGGCCTCCGCCGCGACGTCCGCCACCACGGCCCGCACCTCCAGCCCTTCGGCCCGCAGTGGTGCGGCAGCGTCGTGCACCGCCGCCTGCGCGTCGGCCATCAGCACGCGCGCACCGGCCTGTCCCAGCGCATGGGCCATGGCCAGGCCCAGCCCCTGCGCCGCGCCGGTGACCAGGGCCACGCGGCCGGCCAGCACGGGGGCGGAAGGTGGCACCGGCATGCTCAGGCCCGGCGGGCGCGCGCCTGCGGCGGCCGCTCCCACGCGGTGGGCGTGACGCCACGCTCGCGCAGCTTGTACTTCTGCACCTTGCCGTTCTCGGTGCGCGGCAGGTCGTCGACGATGTCGAACCAGCGCGGCACCGCAAAGTACGGCAGGCGCGCTTCGCACCATTCGGCCAGTTCCTGCGACGCCGGGGCCTGGCCCTCGCGCAGGATCAGCGCGGCCATCACCTCGTCCTCGGCCAGCTCGGAGCGCACGGGGTACACCGCCACGGTCGCAACGGCCGGATGGCTCTGCAGCACCTGCTCGACCTCGAAGGAAGAGATGTTCTCGCCCCGGCGGCGGATCGCGTCCTTGATTCGGTCCACGAAGCGCAGGGCGCCATCGGGCTCGCGCACCACGCGGTCCCCGGTGTGGAACCAGAGGTTGCGCCAGGCCTCGACGGTCTTTTCGGGCATGTTGAAGTAGCCGCTCGCGAAGGCATGCGGCTCATGCGCGCGCAGCAGCAGCTCGCCGGCCTGGCCGTCGGGCAACTCGGCATCGTGCTCGTCGGCCACGCGGGCCTCGAAGCCGGGCAGCACCCAGCCCATCACGCCACCGCGCGGCGAATCGGGCGCGGTGGCGATGACGAAGTTGGTCTCGGTGGAGCCATAGCCTTCGAGCAGGCGCACGCCGGTGCGGGCCGCGAAGGCCTGGCCCGCGGCGCCTGGCACGCCCGGGCCCAGTCCGATGCGCACGCGGTGCTCGCGTTCGGCGGCGCCTTCGGGCTGCGCAAGCAGGATCGGCACCATGGCGCCCAGCAGGTAGACCACCGTGGCGCCGCAGGACCGCATCGAAGGCCAGAAGCCCGAGGCCGAGAAGCGGCCTTCGAACACCACCTCGGCGCCCGACAAACAGGCCTGGGCAAAGGTGTTGAGGGCATTGATATGGAACAGCGGCAGCGTGGTGCACAGCACGTCGTCGGCGCGCACGCCCAGCACGCGCAGGCTGTTGACGCCCCACCAGTAGTACTGGGCATGCGGGCAGAGCACGCCTTTCGATGGACCGGTGGTGCCGGAGGTGTAGAGGATGGCCAGCGTATCGGCGGGGCCGACCTCGGCCGCCGCGACCGCCTCGCCGGCCGCTGGCCAGGCTTCAACGACGACGCCCGGCAGATCGACGCCAGGCGTGCCGTCCTCGCCTTCCAGCACCCACATGCGCTGCAGCGACGTGCGCGCCAGGTCGGCCGTGGCCAGCCGCGGCAGGTACTGGGCCTCGATGACCAGCAGCTTCGCCTGGCTGTTGGCCAGGAAGTATTCGATCTGCGGCCCCATGGACGCCGTGTTGACCGGCACCGCCACCGCGCCGGCCCAGCCACAGCCGAGGAAGGCCTCCAGGAACTCCGGCCGGTTGCCCGCGAGGATGGCCACACGGTCGCCGCGTTCGATGCCGGCAGCCTGCAGCGCGCCCGCCCGGGCCGCGGCGCGGTGCGGCACCTCGCCATGCCCCCAGCGCTGGCCGCCGATGCGCACCCCCGGCGCGTCGCCGAAGCGCTCGGCCTGCCGCCGCAGCATCTGCGGCAGCGTGCGCTGCGCCACCGGCAGCAGGGCGTCGGCCTCAGTCGTCGTCATGGGTGCCGCCGCCCAGGTAGGTCGCACGCACGCGCTCGTCGTCGGCGAGCGCCGCCGAGTCGCCCGACAGCGCCACCTCGCCCGTCTCCAGCACGTAGCCGAAGTCCGAGCTTTCCAGCGCGGCGCGGGCGTTCTGTTCCACCAGCAGGATCGAGACGCCGTCCTCGCGCAGCTGCCGCACGATGGACAGGATCTCCTGCACGATGAGCGGCGCCAGCCCCAGGCTGGGCTCGTCGAGCATCAGGAGGCGCGGCGCGGACATCAGCGCGCGGCCCACGGCCAGCATCTGCCGCTCGCCGCCCGAGAGCGTGTCGGCCCGCTGGCCCCGGCGCTCGGCCAGGCGCGGAAAGCGCGCATACACGCCGTCCAGGCGCTGGCGAAGCGCGTCCGCGCGCAGGCGGCGCGAATAGGCGCCCAGGCGCAGGTTGTCCAGCACGGTGAGTTCGCCGAAGAGTTCGCGCTTCTCGGGCACCAGGCACAGGCCGCGCTCGACACGCGATTCGACGTCGAGCCCGGCCAGGTCCTCGCCCTCGAAGCGGATCGTCCCGCGCGACGGCAGCAGGCCCATGGCCGCGGCCAGCAGCGTGGTCTTGCCCGCGCCGTTGGGCCCGATGACCGAGATGATCTGCCCCGGCTGCAAGGCCAGCGAGACACCGCGCACCGCCTCAACCTGGCCGTAGCCCACGTGCAGGTCGGCGATCTCCAGCATGGGCGTATCGCTCATACCGTGCTCCCCAGGTAGGCCGCCTGCACCCGCTCGTCGGCGCGCACCGCGGCGGGCACGCCCTCGACCAGCTTGGAGCCGAAGTTCATGACCACCAGGCGGTCCACCAGCTTCATCACGAAGTCCATGTCATGTTCCACGATCAGGATGGTCACGCCCTCGTCACGCAGCTTGCGCAGCAGGTCGCCCAGGGCCATCTTCTCCTTGCGGCGCAGGCCCGCGGCGGGCTCGTCCAGCACCAGCAGCACTGGGTCGGCCGCCAGGGCGCGGGCGATCTCCAGGATGCGCTGAGTGCCCAGCGGCAGGGCGCCGGCCATCTCGTGCGCCCGGTCGCCCAGGCCGATGCGGTCCAGCTGGCGCTGGGCCTCCTGCAGGATCTGGCGCTCTTCCTGCCGGTCCAGCCGCAGGCCGGCGCGCAGCACGCCGGCACCCGCGCGGGCATGGGCGCCCAGGGCCACGTTGTCCAGCAGGCTCATGTGCGGACGCAGCTTGACGTGCTGGAAGGTGCGCGCCAGGCCCAGCCGGGCCACGTCGCGCTGCTGCATCGTGCTGATGTCCTGGCCCAGGAACTGCACCCGGCCCGAGGTCATCTGCGCCGTGCGCGTGAGCAGGTTGAACATGGTCGACTTGCCGGCGCCGTTGGGCCCGATCAGGCCCACGATCTCGCCGGCCTGCACGTCGAAGCTCACATCGTTGACCGCCACCAGCCCGCCGAAGCGCTTCACGGCGCCCTGCACCGACAGCAGCGGCGTGCCGCGCGCCGGCATGGCGCGCTGCGCCAGGGGCGGCACCGGTGCGGCCAGTTCGGGCACGGCGACGGGCGCGCGTGCACCGCGGCGAAGGCGCCAGCGGCGCACATAGCCCATCACGCCGCCGCGCGCGAAGTGCAGCAGCGCGATGAACAGGGCCGCGAAGGTCACGGCTTCCAGCTGGCCGGCCCATTGGGTGACCAGCGGCAGCACGTCCTGCAGCACGTTCTTGAGCACCAGCACCAGGCCCGCGCCCACCAGCGCGCCCGCCAGGCTGCCCAGGCCGCCGGCCAGGGCCATCAGCAGGTACTCGATGCTGGCCCGCACGTCGAAGGGCGAAGGGCTGACGAAGCGGTTCATGTGCGCATAGAGCCAGCCCGCCAGCCCCGCGAACAGCGCGGCCGTGACGAAGAGCGTGAGCTTGACGCGGTAGGCATCGGCTCCCACGCTCGCCAGCAGCGTGGCGCCGCCGCGCAGCCCGCGGATGGCGCGGCCGGGTCGCGAATTGAGCAGGTTGTGGCTGAACAGGCAGGCCAGGCCCACGATGGCCCAGATCAGGTAGTAGATGGAGCGCGGGTCCGACAGCGCCCAGTTGCCGATGCGAAGCGGCGGAATGTTGGACAGGCCCGTATGCCGTCCCAGTCCGTCCACGTTGCCGAAGAGCAGCGCGATCGACAGCCCCCACGCGATGGTGGACAGCGGCAGGAAGTGCCCGCCCAGCCGCAGCGTGAGCGCGCCGATGGCCAAGGCCGAAAGGCCCGTCAGCAGCAGCGCGAAGGGCAGCCCCAGCCAGGGCGACAGGCCCTGCGCCGTGGTGAGCCAGGCCGTCGAGTAGGCCGCAATGCCCACGAAGGCTGCCTGTCCGAACGACGTGGCACCGCCCACGCCGGTCAGCAGCACCAGCCCCAGCGCCACCAGCGCGCCGATGCCGATGTCGTTGAGCAACGAGACGGTGAAGCTGCCGGCCACCGCCGGCAGCAGGGCCAGCACGACGACCACCGCCGCGATGACGAATGCGGAAGTGCCGCGCTTCATTGGTCGATCTCCTCGGCTTCTTCCTCGTGGTGGCGCGCCATGTACGAGCGCGCCATCAGCACCGGGATCAGCAGGCTGAACACGATCACGTCCTTGAGCGCCCCGCTCCAGAAGGAGGCAAAGCTTTCGATGATGCCCACGGCCAGCGCGCCGATGGCCGTCACCGGGTAGCTCACCAGGCCGCCGATGATGGCGGCCACGAAGGCCTTCAGGCCGATGATGAAGCCCGAGTCGTAGTACATGGTGGTCACCGGCGCGATCAGCACGCCGATCAGCCCCGCCAGCAACGAGGCGCAGCCATAGGCCAGCAGCGCGGTGCGTGCCGGCCGGATGCCGACCAGCCGCGCGCCCGTGCGATTGACCGCGGTGGCCCGCAGCGCCTTGCCGGTCACGGTGCGCTCGAACACCAGGAAGAACAGGCCGCTGAGCACGATGGCCGCGCTCACCATCAGCACCACCTGGCCGCTGACGGTGAAGCCGTCGCCGAGCGTCAGCGAGGCCGAGGTCAGCGCACTGGTGCGCGAGCCCTCCGGCCCGAAGAAGAGAAGGCCCAGACCCGACAGCAGGAAGTGCAGCGCCAGCGACACGATCAGCAGCACCAGCCCCGAGGCATCGGCGATGGGCTGGAACACCACCCGCGCCAGCAGCGGCGCCACCGGCACCACCAGCAGCACCGAGGCCACGATCTGCAGCGCCACGGGCACGCCGGCGCGTGCCGCGGCCCAGGCGATGGCGCAGGGCACCAGCGGCAGCACACCCCACAGCAGCAGCGCCTTGGGGATGTGCCGCGACTCGCCCTTGCGCAGCAGGCTGCCCACTTCCGTGAGCAGCGCCAGCGCGGCCAGGAAGATCACCATGCCGATGGTGGGCGGCAGCTTGCCGGTCTCGAAGGCGGCCAGCGTCAGCGCGGAAAAAGCCGCGATGTCGCCGAAAGGCACGAACACCACCCGCGTGACCGAGAAGATCAGCACCAGTCCGATGCCGGCCAGCAGATAGATGGCACCGTTGGCCAAACCGTCGATGCCCAGGATGAGGGCGACGTCCCAGGTCATGGTCGGGCGGTCCTTTGCGTCATTGCGTTCTTTCCCATGTGTCGGATGCGTCCGCGGGCGCTCAGGGCGCCAGCTTCCACTGGCCCTTGTCGAGCGTGACGATCACGCGGGCGCGCTCGTCCACGCCGTACAGGTCGCCGGGCTTGAAGTTGTAGACGCCGTGCGTGCCCACCACCTCGCGGGTGCTGAAGATGGCATCGCGCAGGGCGGCGCGGAACTCGGGCGTGCCGGGCTCGCCCTTGCCGGCCGCCAGCACGCGCTGGGCGGCGTCGGCGAACACCAGCCAGCCGTCGAAGGAATAGGCCGAGAAGGCATCGCTGGTGGGCGCGTTGTTGACCTTCTGGTAGATGTCTCGGAAGGCCAGGCCCATCTTGCGGGTCGGATGGTCGGCCGGCAGCTGCTCGGCCACGATGACGGGGCCGGTGGGCATCAGCGCGCCCTGCCCCGCCGCGCCGACCACGCGCACGAAGTCGGGGTTGATCAGCCCGTGCTGGCCATAGACCTTGCCCTTGAAGCCGCGCTCGGCCAGGGCCAGGAAGGGCAAGGCACCCGGCGTGCCGGCACCCCCGGTCATCACCGCGTCGGGCCGCATGGCCAGCAGCTTGAGCACCTGGCCGGTGACCGACTGGTCGGAGCGTGCATAGCGCTCGTTGCCCAGCACCTGAATGCCGGCATCCTTGGCCGCCTGGTTGAGGGCGCTGAACACCAGGTCACCCCAGGCGTCCGAGAAGCCGATGTAGCCCACGCTGCGCACGCCGTCCTTCTTCATGCGCTGTACCACCGCGTCGATCATCAGCTGCGTGGGCTGGGCCACCGTCATCACCCAGGCGTTGTCCGCCGGGTTCAGCAGGATGGGCGTGAGGCCGATCATCGGCACCTTGGCATCGCGGCCCACCTGCGCCATGGCGATGGCGGCGGGCACGCCCGAGGTGCCCATCAGCACGTCGACCTTGTCCTCTTCCACCAGCTTGCGGGCGTTGCGGCCGGCAGTGGTGGGGTCGGAGCCGTCGTCCAGCACGATGAGCTGCACCTTGCGCCCGGCAATCTCGCCCTTGTAGGCCAGCGCGGCCTGCATGCCCTTGGCATAGGGCACGCCCAGCGAGGAGTTCGGGCCGGAGAGCGACACGCTCAGGCCGACCTTGAGGTCGGCCGCCTGGGCGGCAACCGCGGCCGCGACCAGGGCACCGGCAGCCAGCGCACCGCGGCCGAGGGACATCAGCTTCTTCTTCATGGAGGAACTCCTGGTTGGGAGAGGCAGGGACGGAAGGGACTAGACGAACAACTGGATGGCCGGCAGCGGCTGGCCCGCATCGAGCAGGTTGACCCGCTTCTCGTGGATCAGCCAGCCCAGCGGCCCGCCGGGCACGAGCGTGTGGATGCAGTGGCCGGCCAGCAGCACCTGCTGCGGGCCGCGAGATTCGATGTAGAGGAAGGCGGTGCGCAGGCGGATGGACTCGCCGCCGGCCGGTGTGGCGGACAGACGCCGAGGTGCCTGCAGCACATGCTGGCAACGGCTGGCCGGATGCTGCGAATGGGCACGCGGGCTGTGCAGTCGCTTGACGCGCAGTTCGAGCAGCAGCCGGTCTTCGAGCGCCAGCGCGTTGTGGGTCTGGTCGTCGGCCTGCGCAGCGCCCTGCAGCGGGATCCAGTAACGGCCATCGGGCGCGAAGAGGGCCAGCCAGTCGTCCCAGCAGCGGTCGTCGATCAGCTCGGCTTCGTGGACGACGAAGTCCTCGGCAGAAAGCGTCATGCAGCCTCCCCCATCCACCGTGCCCACGCGCGGAACTGGTTGCGCATGAGGCGCTCGTCGGTGCCGCTGGTCTCTTCCACCACGTCGCTGCGCTCGCCCTCGGCAAAGCCGCGGTGCAGGCTGACCCATTCGTTGCCCTCGCCGCGCAGGCCCTGCTGCATGCTCTCGAACAGGTGCACGTCGTCGTGCGCCACCACCGACATGGGCGAGAACACCAGCCGGTTGTAGTTCATCGAACGTTGCAGCAGCAGCTCGGGGGCGCCCTCGGCGCGGAAGCTCCAGGCCTCCACCAGCGTGCGGTCCGCCGCCAGCGGCCGGATCACGCGGATGGCCTGCGGCGAGCCCTTGACCGACAGGCTGGGAAAGAGCACCGCGTTCTGCGGCGAGCGCTGCAGCACCTCGTTGGCGCGCTCTTCGCCCAGAGCGGCGCGCAGCGCGTCCTCATAGTCCTGCAGCTGCGCGTAGCTGGAATGAATGCTGAAGCGCGTGCCCAGCACGCTGTGGCCGTTGGGGTAGACGCGCCCGCCCATGCGGTCAAAGAAGTCGTAGCCCGAACCGAAGGGCAGGATCTGCTCCATGGCCATGGGCTTGGGCGCATCGGCCGGCTGGTCCTTCCACAGTGCGTTGGCCGCCTGGGTGGCCGACTCATGCGTGGACATGGGATGCACCGTGTCGTTGATGTTCTCCAGGTACATCTTCCAGTTGCAGTGGATGACGTTGCGCAGCACCCCACCCGCCACCGTCAACCGCCGCTCGGGCGAGCGGTCGACCATGTTGTCGATCATCTGCAGGATGTCGCCGAAGTACGCGTCGAAGCCCGGGCCGTCCTTCGCCAGGCGCACGAAGACGAAGTCGCGGTACACGGCGACGCCTGCCACGGGCTGCAGGCCCTGGCCCGACTCGCACTGTGCGAGGCCGGTGCCCTCGTAGCCCGCCTTCAGCGGCAGGGCCAGCGCCGCGCCGTCCAGCTTGTAGGTCCAGGCGTGGTAGGGGCAGCGGAAGAAGCGGCCGGTGTTGCCGCGCTCTTCGGTGACCAGTTGGGCGCCCTTGTGAGCGCAGCGGTTGTAGAAGACGCCCACGCCGCCATCGGCCTGCCGCACCATGAGGAGCGGCCGGCCCGCGATCTCCCGCGTGCAGTAGTCGCCGGCAGCCGGCACCTCGCTCGCGTGGCCGGCAAACTGCCAGGTGCGGGCGAAGAAGCGCTCCTGCTCCAGCGCGAAGAGCTCCTGGCTCAGGTACAGGTCGCGGTGAACGCGCCGGTCCTGCACCAGGGCCTGGATCGCGGCGGGGTCGTGGCGGTAGGCGGTCATGGCCGGGCGTCGTCAGCCGAGGCTCAGGGCACCAGCTTCCATTGGCCCTTTTCCATGCGCACGATCACGACCGCGCGCTTGTCTGAGCCATAGCGGCTGTCGGGCGTGAAGTTGTAGATGCCATGCGTGCCCACCAGCTCACGGGTGGCGACGATGGCGTCCTTGAGCGACTGGCGGTAGGCCGGCGTGCCGGGCTCGCCCTTCGCGCGCGCCGCGGCATTGGCCAGCAGCAGGTAGGCGTCGTAGGTGTACGACGAGAAGGCATCGACCGGCGGCGCGCCATTGGCCTTCTGGTAGGCGGCACGGAAGTCCATCGACACCTTGCGGATCGGGTTGTCGGCCGGCAGCTGCTCGGCCACCAGCACCGGGCCGCTGGGCACTTCCAGGCCCTCGATGGACTTGCCGCCAACGCGCACGAAGTCGGCATTGATCAGGCCGTGCGTGCCGTAGATGCGCCCCTTGTAGTTGCGCTCGGCCAGCGCCAGGTAGGGCAGCGCGCCGGGCGTGCCCGAGTTGCCGGCGAACACCGCGTCGGGCCGCTGCGCGACGATCTTGAGCACCTGGCCCGCCACCGAGCTGTCGGTGCGCGCATAGCGCTCGTTGGCCACCACCTTGATGCCGGCCTCGCCCGCGCTCTTGACCAGCGAGTCGTAGGCCAGGTCGCCCAGTGCGTCGGAGAAGCCGATGAAGGCCACCGTCTTGACGCCCGCCGCCTTCATCTTGTCCACCACGGCGGCGACCATCAACTCGAAGGGCTGCGACACCGACACCGTCCAGCCGTTCTCGGCGCCCGGCAGCGACACCGGCGTCGGCGAGATCAGTGGCACGTTCAGCTCGCGCGCCACGGCGGCGATGGCCATGGCGCCCGGCACGCCGGAGGTGCCGATGAGCACGTCCACCTTGTCCTCGGTGGCCAGCTTGCGGGCATTGCGGCCGGCCGTGGTCGGGTCGGAGGCATCGTCCAGCACGATCAGCTCGACCTTGCGGCCGCCGATGGTGGGCATCTGCGCATGGGCGGCGCGGATGCCCTTCTCGTACGGGATGCCCAGCGCCGACACCGGGCCGGAGAGCGAGCTGATGACGCCCACCTTGAGGTCGGCCGCGAAGGCGCCGACGGCGAAGGCCGAGGCAGCCAGCAGGGCGAGGGGACGAAGCACACGAGAACGAGAGGCCATTGAGCGGGACTCCAGGAAAGGAAAGGGAGGGAGAGCGGGAGGAGGCTGCCGGAGCCATCGGCCGCCGGCGTCTGGTCAGTGGCGTGCGCAGGCGGCCGCCCGCATGGCGGCCCGCTGGACGCGGCTCAGGGCACCAGCTTCCACTGGCCCTTTTCGAGCCGCACGACCACGCGCGAGCGCTCGTCCGAACCGTAGCGGTCGTTGGGCGTGAAGTTGTAGACGCTGTGGGTGCCGGCCAGCTCCTTCGTGCTGGTGATGGCATCGCGCAAGGCCACGCGGAACTGCGGCGTGCCCGGCTCGGCCTTGGCCGAGGCGCGCTTGGCGGCGTCCAGGAAGATCAGCCAGGCGTCGAAGCTGTAGGCCGAGAAGGCATCGGTGGGCGCCGCGCCGTTGGCCTTCTGGTAGGCGGCGCGGAAGTCCATCGACACCTTGCGGATGGGGTTGTCGGCCGGCAGCTGCTCGGCCACGATCACTGGGCCGGTGGGCGCCAGCAGGCCCTCGACGGACGCTCCGCCCACGCGCACGAAGTCGGGGTTGATCAGCGCATGCATGCCGTAGATCTGGCCCTTGTAGCCGCGCTCGGCCAGCGCCAGGTAGGGCAGCGCGCCGGGCGTGCCCGAGGTGCCGGTGAGCACCGCGTCCGGCCGCAGCGCCACGATCTTGAGCACCTGGCCTGTCACCGACGAATCGGCGCGCGCATAGCGCTCGTTGGAGACCACCTTGATGCCGGCCGGCTCGGCGCTCTTCTGCAGCGCGTCGTACACCAGGTCGCCCCAGGCGTCGGAGAAGCCGATGTAGCCCACCGTCTTGACGCCGGACTTCTTCATGCGGTCCACCACCGCGCTGACCATCAGCGGCGCCGGCTGCGGCAGCGTGACCATCCAGGCGCCCTCCTCGCCCGGCAGGTTGGCATTGGCGATGGAAATGAGCGGCGTCTTCGTCTCGCGCGCCACGGCAGCGATGGCCAGCGCGCCGGGCGAGCCGGCCGTGCCGATGATGACGTCGACCTTGTCCTCGTCGATCAGCTTGCGGGCATTGCGGGCCGCGGTGCTCGGGTCCGATGCGTCGTCGAGCTGGATGACCTGCACCTTCTTGCCGTCGATCTCGCCCTTGAAGGCCTGCGCCGCGGCCATGCCCTTCTGGTAGGGAATGCCCAGCGACGAGACGGGCCCCGACAGCGAGGTGATGAAGCCGACCTTGTAGTCGGCGGCCATGGCGGCGGGCGCCGCGGCGCCCAGCAGCGTGGCGCAGGCCAGGGCAGCCAGGCTGCGCAGGGGACGTAGTGACTTCATCATCTTCATCGCGAACTCCATCTGATTCGGTGGCAACACGGTGGAACAACGCCGGTGTCGACGGGCCGCCTCTTCCACGCTCCTGCGGCTGCCGCACTGGCACATGACTTATCAATTATTTAGTCTTAAACAATCCTAGCGAGCACATCCAGGCGTTGCAAGGGGACTGTCCTCATGGTGGAAAGCCGCGGCGCAGCATGGTGCGCCGATGCACGCCCTAGAGCGTCAGGCTCCCCACGCTGGTGCCTCCGCACACGTAGAGCACCTGTCCGGTCACGAAACTGTTGGCCGGCTCCACGAAGAAACGCACGGCCCGTGCCACATCGGCGGCCTCGCCCAGGCGCTTGACGGGCACGCTGGCAGCGAGCGCCCTTTCCTTCTCACTGCCGGCATCCACGACGTCGTAGAACATGTCGGTGCGGATGGGCCCGGGCGCCACCACGTTGACGGTGATGCCCTCGCCGCCCAGCTCCAGCGCCCAGGTGCGGGCCATGCCCAGCATGCCGGCCTTGGTGGCCGAATAGCTGGTGCGCGTGGCCAGGCCGAGGGCCGCGCGCGAAGAGAGCAGCACCACGCGGCCGAAGCCGGCGGCGCGCATGGCCGGCAGCGCGGCCTGCACCAGTTGCACGGCGCAGCCCAGGTGCAGGTCCACCAGCGCGTCGAGGTCCGTCAGCTGCACCTGCGGCAGCAAGGCGGCGCGGATCACGCCAGCGTTGTGCACCACGGTCGTCACCTGCCAGCGCGACGCGACCTCGGCCACTGCCTGGGCCGTGGCGGCGCGGTCGCTCAGGTCCACCTCGATGCTGTGCAGCCGCGCATGGGCGATGTCGGCGGGCCGTCGCGCGAGGCTGACCACCTCCCAGCCGCCCTCCAGCAGGTCCTGGCAGATCGCTTTGCCGATGCCCGCGCTGCCGCCGGTGACGACGGCGACGCCGCGGTCCTGCACGGCGCTCATGCCGACCCCACCAGCGCCAGCACGCGCAGCGGGCTGCCGCTGCCCTTCTCGATCTTCAGCGGCGGGCAGATCAGCACCGCGCCGGCCGGCGGCAGCAGGTCCAGGTTGCAGAGGCATTGCAGGCCGTAGCGCCCTGCCCCGTGCATGTAGTAGTGGCAGGGATACGGCGGGCGCAGGTGGTAGCCCTGGCCGGCGTCGGTGCCGATGGCCTCGGAGCCGAAGCCCAGCACGTCGCGCTCTTCCACCAGGAAGCGCACCGCGGCCGTGCTGGGGCCGGGCGTGTGCTGGCCGGTCTCGTCGAAGTTCTGGTACTCGGCCGGGTCGGTGCGCTTGGACCAGTCGGTGCGCATCAGCACCCAGGCGCCCTTCGGGATGCGGCCATGCGCGGCCTCCCATTCGGCAATGTCTTCCAGCGTGAGCAGGTAGTCCGGGTCGTCCTTGACCTGCGGCGAGCAGTCGATCACGCAGGCCGGCGCCACGAAGTTCTGCACGGGGATGGTGTCCACCGCGTTGTTGGGCAGGTCGCGGCCCGAGATCCAGTGGATGGGCGCGTCGAAGTGCGTGCCCGTGTGCTCGCCGCAGGAGAAGTTGTTCCAGTACCAGCCCGGGCCGCGCTCGTCGTAGCGCGACACCTCCTCGATGCGGAAGGGCCAGCACTGGCCCATTTCGGGCGGCAGCGCGATCTGCGGGAACTCGGGCGTCAGCGTCTGCGTGAGGTCGACCACGCGGATGCGGCCGGTGGCCAGGGCGCTCACCAGGCCGGCCAGGGCGTCGAGGCCGGTGGGTGCCGGAGCGGGAGGCAGGGTTGCATTGCTCATGGGTGTCTCCTTGCCAGTGACCTCATCCACCATTCGTCGCCAGCTCGCGTTCGAGCACCTTGGGGTTGTCACGCCAGCGCTGCAGCCATTCCTGCGCCACGTCGCCGGGATAGACGTCCTCCACGCCGTCGCGCAGCGCCTTCACGATGGCATTGGCCAGCGCGTCGGGGCCCAGCTTGGGGGGCGGCATGTGCTGGTTCCATTCGTCGTCGATGGGGCCCGGAAAGACATTGATGACGCGGATGCCGGCCGGCCGCATCTCGGCCCGCAGGCACTGCGCCAGCGAATGGGCCGCGGCCTTGCTGGCGCTGAAGGTGCCGTGCGGCGGGAAGTTGGACAGCGCGTAGATCGACAGCAGATTGACCCAGGCGGTGGCCCCGATCGCGCCATCGGCCGAGCGGCCCTTGAGCGCCGGGCCGAACTCCTGTGCCAGCCGCAGCAGGCCGAAGTAGTTGATGTCCATCTCCAGCTTGGCCACGTCGGTGCCGCGCCGCGCGCCGATGCCGAAGGTGCGGTGCACCTCCGCATTGTTGATGACGATGTCCACCTTGCCGCCGATCGAGCCGGCCAGCTCGGTGATGGCGCGGCCATTGGTCAGATCCAGCGGCACCAGCGTCACCTGCGGCAGCGCGCTGATGTCCTCCAGGCCACCCAGCTGCTTCCAGGGTTCGGCATGGCCGACCCAGACGATGTCGGCGCCGGCCTTGACCAGGGCGCGCACCAGGGCCTGGCCGGCGGGCGTCTTGCCGTCCGTCACCAGCACCTTGCGGAACTTGGGGTCGCTGGTCATCTCGCGCAGCATCGGGTCGTCGGCCATGTGTGTGCTTCCTTCAAAAGGGAATCCGATCAGTACCGCCTGTCCGGCGCGGTCGAGCCGGGCACCCACGCGCACGCGCTGCGGTGCCTCGCCCACCTCGCCATGCAGGTGGACCATGAGGGAGGGGCCGCTGTCCAGCTTGACCATGCCCAGGCGCCAGGGCAGGCGCTCGCGGAAGAACAGGTCGTTGCTGTGGTGCAGCGTGGTGGCGCTGAGCAGTTCGCCCTCGCCGGTCTGGAGTCGCCAGCGCAGTTCGGTCGAGAGGCACTGCTTGCAGGCGCCGCGCGGCGGGTATTGCACGGTGCCGCATTCCTCGCACACCTGCAGCTCGAAGCGGCCTTCTGCGGCGGCGGCGGTGATGCCCAGCGCCTCGCGCCCGCGCGCCCAGGGCGGCAGGTTCATCTGGCGGGTGCGCAGGACGGGGTTCTTGCGCTTGGGGCGCATCAGGGGCATGGTCATGGCGCCTCCCTTCTCATGGCGGATGGGCGGTTCATTCCTGTCTCCCAAGGATCACGGCGCCCGTGCACAGGCAGCGGTCGTAGGTGACCATGCCGAAACCGGCCACCAGGCCCAGTTGCGCGTCGGGCACGGTGCGCGGTCCGGCCTGGCCGGTGAGCTGGCGCAGCGTCTCTGTCATGCCCAGGAAGCCGCCCGCGGCGCCCGCCTGGCCGGCCGAGAGCTGGCCACCGCTGGTGTTGTTGGGAAAGCTGCCGTCGTGCGTGAGCGTGTGCGACTGCACGAAGGCCGGACCTTCTCCCTTGTCGCAGAAGCCCAGGTCCTCGAAGTGCATCATCACGATGACCGGGTAGTCGTCGTAGGTCTGGATGAAGTCGATGTCCTTCGGCTGCACGCCGGCCTGCGCATACAGGTCGTCGCGGTCGCGCGCCCAGCCGCCGCGCACCATGATCGGGTCATCGGCGAAGGCGTTGTGGCGCTCGATGCTGCCGCGCACCGTGGCGTACGGCAGACCCAGGTCGCGGGCCCGCTCGGCCGTCATCACCAGGAAGGCCTCGGCGCCGGCACAGGGCATGACGCAGTCGAACAGGTGCAGCGGGTCGGAGATGGGCCGCGCCGCCATGTACTCATCGAGCGTCAGCGCCTTCTTGAACATCGCGTTGGGATTGCCCAGCGCGTTCTGCCGCTGCGCCACGCAGATGCGGCCGAAGTCCTCCCGCCGCGCGCCGAACTGCCGCATGTAATGCGCGGTGATCATCGCGAAGATGGAGTTCGGTCCACCCGAGCCATAGGGGTAGGTCGCGTCGCGCGCGAAGTTGCTGAAGGCGCCCAACGTCTGGCGGAACGAGTCGACATGGTTGGTGTCGGCCGCCACGCAGGCCACCACGTCCGCATCGCCGCACTGCACCGCGCGCGCAGCGCGGCGCAGGCACATCACGCCCGAGGCGCCGCCGGTGGGCACATGGTCCAGCCAGCGCGGCGACAGGCCCAGGTGCTGCGTGACGCCGACGGCGGTGTCGGGGGCCAGCGAGAAGCTCGACAGGCACAGGCCGTCGATGTCGTCCTTGGCGATGCCGCTGGCCTCCACCAGCGCGCGCACCGCCTTGCCCAGGAAGAAGTGCGCACCCTCGGTGGAATAGCGCTGGTAGGGCACCGTCACCGGCACGGCCACGGCCACACCGTCGTAGTTGCTGCGTTGTCGGCGGCCCATCAGTCCTGCCTCTTCTTCATGGCGCGGGTGTCGAAGCAGGCCGCAGTGCCGGGCAGCGCCTGCGCCATTTGCCGCAGCTCGCCGCGCTGGATCTTCTGCGAGGCCGTGAGCGGCAGCGCATCGACGAAGGCCACGTGGCCCGGCGCCTTGTAGTAGGCCAGCTGGGCCAGGGCATGGCGCACGATGTCCGCGGCCAACGCCTCGCCCGGCTCAACCGCGGCGTCGGGGTCGATGACGATGCAGGCCAGCACCTCGTCGCCGCGCACCGCATCGGGCGTGGCGGCCACCGCCGACACCTTCACGGCCGGGTGCTGGTTGAGCACGCTCTCGACCTCCACCGCCGAGATGTTCTCGCCGCTGCGGCGGATGACGTTCTTCTTGCGGTCGACGAAATAGAGGCTGCCTGACTCGTCGCGCCGGACCATGTCGCCGGTGTGGAACCAGCCGCCCTGCCAGGCTTCGTCGGTGGCCGTCTGGTCCTTCAAGTAGCCGCCGAAGAAGTGGCGGCGGGGATCGCTGCCGTTGGAACGCACCAGCAGTTCGCCGGGCGTGCCGGCGGGCACGTCCTGTCCCTCGTCGTCAACCAGGCGCACCTCGACGAAATCCTCAGCCCGGCCGAAGCAGCTGGTGCCCACGTGGCGCGGCTCGTGGTTGGCCATGATGCAGGCGGCCGCGCCAGTCTCGGTCATGGCCCAGGCCTCTACCAGCGGAAAGCCGAAGCGGGCCTCGAAGGGCGCGTGGTTCTTGCGGTCCACGCCGGCCCCGAAGGCCCAGCGGATCGCATGGTCGCGGTCGGCCGGCGTCTCGGCGGCGGCCAGCAGCATGGCCGGCATCACGCCCAGGTAATGGACGATGGTGGCGCCGCTGTCGCGCGCGCTCTGCAGCCAGCTGCGGGGATGGAAGCGGTCCAGCTGCACCAGGCAGCCGCCGGCCACCAGCACCACCATGGTCGAGAAGGCCATGGCATTGACATGGTTCAGCGGCAGCGGCGTCATCAGCCGCTCCTGGTCGCGGCGGAAGGCGCACACGCCGTCCAGGCCTGCATACCACTCGCCCGCGCGCAGGAAGTAGGCGTTGCTCAGCATGCAGCCCTTGGGCCGGCCGGTGGTGCCCGAGGTGTAGAGCAGCGCGCATTCGGTGCCCAGGCCCACGACCTCGTTGGCGCGGGGCGCGGGCTCGGAGGGTGCGGGCACGTCCGCGGCGTCGGCCCCCATGGTGTGCAGCATTCGGCCGGCCTGGGCTGCAGCGGCTTCCAGGTCGCGGACACGCTGCGGCAGCGTGACGGCCAGGCCGATCTCGCTGTGGCCGATCAGGTAGGCCAGCTCGGCCGAGCGCATCTCGGCATTGATGGGCACCACGCTCACGCCCAGCGCATTGAGCGCGAACCAGTGATACAGGAAGGCCGGCCGGTTCTCCAGCAGCAGGCCGACCCGGTGCCCGTGGCCCCAGCCGGCATGCGCATAGGCCAGGCGCAGGCGGTCGACCTCGGCGGCGGCTGCGGCCCAGGCGATGGGGCCGGATGCGATGCCATAGACCTCGGCCGTGACCGGCTCGGTGTAGAGGAAGTCCGCCTGCGGCGTGCGCGCGGCGCTGGCCGCGAAGGCGTCGTGGATGGTGCGGTGGTCCATGCCGGGCTTCACTTCAGAGAAAGAGCTGAACCGCCGGCAGCGCGGCATCGCTGTTGATCAGGTCCACGCGCTTGAGCACCATGCGCAGGGCCCCATCATGCACGCACAGGTGGTGCCAGGCCACGCCGGTGAGGAAGAGCATCTCGTCCGCCTGCGCCTCGCTGTAGTGGAAGGGCGTGCGCAGCACGAAGCGGTTGGCGGCCTCGTCGCGCGACTCCAGGCCGGGCAGCTGCAGCACGTGCTGGCAGCGGCTGGGCGGCTGCTGCGAGAAGGCGCGCGGGCTCTTGAAGCGTTCGATGCGCAGGTCGCGCAGCAGCTTGTCCTCATAGAGGTGCGAGGTGTGGTTCAGGCCGTCGGGCTGGCCCGGCGTGAGCGGCACCCAGTAGATGGCGTCGTCGGTGAACAGCGCATTCCATTCGTCGAAGCGCTTCTCGTCGAGCAGACGGGCCTCGTGCATGACGAAGTCGATCAGTTGGTCACGGGTGACGGTGGCGGGCGTGAGTTCGGCCATGGTCATGCTCCCATCGTCATAGTCATGTGCTTGAGCCACGACCGGTACTGGTTGCGCATGGGCAGCTCGTTGGTGCCGTTGCTGGTCTCTTCGCGCTCGCGGCCTTCGTTCTCGTCGTAGTTGCGGTGCAGGCTGACCCAGTCGTTGCCGCTGGCATGCAGGCCGGCCTGGATGCCGCGGTAGGCCTGCAGGTCGTCATGGCCCACCACCGAGAAGGGCGAGTTGATGAGGCGGCTGTAGGTGGTGGTGCGCTGCAGCAGCTCCTCCGGAGCGCCCTTCAGGCGGAAGGTCCAGCTCTCGACCAGGGTGCGGTCCACCGCGATGGGCCGCGCCACGCGGATGGCCTGGATCGCGCCCTTGATCGTGAGGTTGGGGTAGTACACGGTGTTGTGCCGCGCCATGCCCAGGATCTGGGCCGTGCGCGCCTCGCCGTAGCGGGCCTTCATCGCCTCCTCATAGCCCGGGATGCCCGAGTACTTGCTGTGGATGCTGAAGTGCACGCCCGAGAAGCTGTGGCCGTTGTCGTAGACCCGCACGCCCATGCCGTCGAAGAACTGGTAGTCGGACATGAAGGGCACGAACTGCTCGATGGCCATGGGCTTGGGCGCATCGGCCGGCTGGCCCGCCCACATGGCCTTGGCCGTGCCGGCCGAGGACTCGTGCGCCACCATCGGGTGCATGGTGTCGTTGAGGTTCTCGACGAACATCTTCCAGTTGCACTGGTGCATGAAGCGCAGGCAGCCGCCCGCCACCTCCAGCTCGCCCTCCGGCGAGCGGTCGGCCATGTTGTCGATGGAGGAGAGCGAATCGCCGAAGTACTCCTCGAAGTCCTGCCCCACGTCATTGAGCTTGACGAAGATGAAGCCGCGGTAGAGCCGCACATGCCGCACCGGCACCAGCCCCTTGGACGCATCGCAGTCCTTCAGCGCCGTGCCCTCGTAGCCGTTCTTGAGCGGAATGGCCAGCGGCGCGCCGTCGGTCTTGAAGGTCCAGGCGTGGTAGGGGCAGCGGAAGAACTTGCCCGTGTTGCCGCAGGCGCCGTTGACCACGCGCGAGCCCTTGTGGGCGCAGCGGTTCATGAGCACCTTGACCGCGCCGTCGGTGTGGCGCACCACGATCAGCGGCCGACCGGCGATGTCCACGGTGATGTAGTCGCCGGGCTTGGGCACCTGGCTGTCGTGGCCGGCGTAGTTCCAGGTGTTGGCGAAGAAGTGTTCCTGCTCCAGCTCGAAGAGCTCGGGGCTGATGTAGAGGTCGCGGTGCACCTGCTGCGGCTGCACCAGCGCACGGATCGCATCGGGGTTGTCTCGGTAGCGTGTCATGGCAGGCCTTTCTCTTGGGGGTCGTGCAGTGCCTACAGGTCGATCACCAGGCGCGGGCCCCTGGCGCGGGAGATGCAGATTTGCATCACCTGGCCGCCGTCCTTCTCGGCCTGCGACAGCACATAGTCGCGGTGGTCGATCTCGCCCTCGATCACCGGCACGGCGCACACGCCGCATTCGCCCCGCTTGCAGTCGTACAACGGGTCGCAGCCGTGTTCGATCAGGCAGTCCAGCAGGGTCTGGTCAGCGGGCACGGTGAAGCGCTGGCCCGATTGCGCCAGCTCGACCTCAAAGGGCTGGTCGCCCGCTTCCACCACCGGCGCGCTGAACAGCTCGAAGTGCACGCGGCCCGGCGCCCAGCCGCGGGCTTGCGTGGCGGCCAGCACGGCGTCGAGCAGCGGCTTGGGGCCGCAGACGTAGAGCGGCTCGTCGGCGGCCATGCCGTCCAGCAGCGTGCCGATGTCGAAGGTCGCGCCGCCCGCCTCGTCGTCGGCATGCAGGCGCAGGCCCTCGCCCAGCAGCGTCTGAAGCTCGTCGGCGAAAGCCAGCAGCGTGCGGCTGCGGCCGGCGTAGTGCAGTGCGACGGGCCGGCCCTCGGCACGACAGCGTGCGGCCATGCTGGCCAGTGGCGTGATGCCGATGCCACCGGCCAGCAGCACGGCGCGGGCCGGGCTGTCATCCAGGGGAAAGTCGTTGCGCGGCGGCTGCACGTTGATCGCGTCGCCGGGCTGCAGCGCCTGGTGCATGAAGCGCGAGCCGCCACGGCCGCCCTCCTCCCGCCGCACGGCGATGGTGTAGGCCGCGGGCGCGAAGCCCGGCGTGCCGGCCACGCCTTCCAGGTCGATCAGCGAATAGTGGCGCCAGTCGGCCTGGCCGTCGGGCAAGCGCACCTGCACCTGGATGTGGGCGCCGGGCGTCCAGCCGGGCAAGGCGGCGCCCTCGGCATGTTCGAGGCGCAGCAGGCGGATCAGCGGGTTGAGCAGGCGGGCCTCAGTCACGCGCAGCGGCAGGGTCGCGATGGCGGGCGATGCGGTCATGCGCGCTCCGCGTCAGGCCGGCAGGGCCATGGCAGCGACCGGCGGCGTGGCCTGGCCGGTCGCCGTGCTCGTGGTCGCCGCATGCTGCGCCAACGCAGCGTTGAGCGCATGGCCATGCTCGTCGGCCAGCGCGGCCTCGCGCCATGCGCGCAGCGTGGCGGGCGCGAGCGTAGGACCGGCTTCGCGCCAGGCAGCGATCACGGTGTCGTAGTTGCGCACGCCACGCTCGTGGGTGTCGCTGTAGCCCTTCACCAGCTTCTGGCAGCGGGCCAGTTCCACCGCGAGTTCCGGCGAGGCGGCGGCCGCGTCGCGCAGGCCCTGCAGCCATTGCGCGATGCGGCCGTTCTCCTCCGCATAGCGGATGGTGCTGCGGCGCCAGCGGCGGGCGAAGGCCACGGCCGACAGCAGCAGGAAGCCATGCACCGAGCTGGTCTGCACGACGCGGCCCTTCTTCGTCATGCCCTCCACCAACCGGCGCGGCGCGCCCGAGCCCATGAGCCAGCGGCCGATGCCGCCGGGCAGGGTCTCGCAGATCTCGCGCAGGCCCGGGTGCATGTATTCGTTGATCGCGATCACCTGGTCGGCGTTGACGCCGGTCTCCTGCTTCACGCGGGCGAAGCGGCTGGAGCGGGTCTTGAGCTGGGCGACGCGCGCCGTGTCTTCGTAGCTCATCCACAGGGCCAGGTGGCGCGCCGTCTCGCAGGCCAGCGTGCGGGCCGCGTCGTCGGGCAGTTGGCAGACCTCGGCCATGCGGTCGAGGTAGAGCGCGGCATAGGCCACGTCCTGGTAGTCGACGAGGCGACGCAGGCCTTCGAGCATCAGCGGCTGGGCCTGGACCGGAAACTCGCCATAGAGGCGCGTCAACAGCGCCTGGATGGCCGGATCGGAGGAGTCCGCGCGCGGCGTGGCCGGCGCTGCCGCCTCAGTCTGGGCAGGCATTTCGCCGGCCTGCGCCCGGGCGAAAGCCGCGCCGAAGGCCTTCAGACTGGGCTTCACGCCGACACCGCCCCGCTCGATGGTGGCCTCGAACTGTTCGCGGGCGAAGGGCAGCACGCCGGTGCCCGCCAGCGCGCCGAAGAGCACCGCGCTGATCACGCTGCCGTTCTGCGCCGCGGCCTCGGCCATGTCGAAGCGCACGAAGCGCTGCGCGGCCTGCTCCGCGTGGGCCAGCAGCTGCGCGCTGTCCACCCGGCCGTCGCCCAAGGCGCTCTTCTCGGCGATCGAATAGACGCGGTGGGTGGACGCGACCAGGGTGGTGCGGTCGGGCGTGACCAGCCCGCGCTGCACGGCGCGGCCGGCTTCCATCAGCTCGGAGCACAGCACCACGTCGACGTCGCCCGGCAGCGGCATCAGCGCCAGCACGGGCTGGCCGCCGTCGGCATGGGCCTGCGCCTCGGGGTACATCTCCACGTAGTAGATGGTGGCGCCGGTGCGCTGCGCCACGCCCGGCACCGAGGTGGTCTGCGCGATCCAGCCGTTGGCCTCGCCCAGGTCCACCAGCCAGTCGGCCAGCACGCCGCCGCCCTCGCCGCCCATGGCGAGGATGGCGATC
Organism: Pseudacidovorax sp.; assembly: GCF_017991995.1. Lineage (GTDB taxonomy): Bacteria > Pseudomonadota > Gammaproteobacteria > Burkholderiales > Burkholderiaceae_C > Xenophilus. Next base: position 72,563 of record NZ_JAGOPN010000010.1, read on the forward strand.
TTGATGGGTTGCTGCTGTTGCGTCATGTCGAACTCCTGCTTCGCATCAGAACGCCAGGCGCGCCCGGCGCTCGGCGTCGCGGCGCTGCATCCAGCCGATGACGGCACCGCGCACGCGCTCGCGCAGCCGGTCCCAGCCGGTGGGGTTGCTCACCACCTGCGCCTTGTAGAAGGAGGGGCACAGCACCGCCGCATGCGACACCTCGCCGCACACGCCGCAGCCCACGCAGCTGTCCATCACGGCGGCCACGGGCTCCTGGCGCAGCGGATCGGGGTTGGGCTTGATCGACAGCGACGGGCAGCCCGACAGGCGGATGCAGGAATGGTCGCCGGTGCAGGTGTCCGGGTCGACGCCGAACTTCTCGCGCACCATGCGCTTGCCGTCGGCGATGGCCTTGCGCACCAGCGGCTTTTCGCGCCGCTGGCGGTTGAGCATGCACTCGGACTGGGCAATGATGACCTTCGGGCCCTTGTCCTTCGTGGTCAGCGCTTCCTTGAGCGTGTCGCGCATGCCGGCCACGTCGTAGGTGCGGCGCAGCGTCCTGACCCATTTGACGCCCACCCCGCGCACCGCCTGCTCGATCTCGTGGCCGGTGCTGCGCGTGGCGTTGACGGCCTTGGACGACAGGATGTCCTGCCCGCCAGTGGCCGAGGTGTAGTTGTTGTCGACCACCACCGTGAGGTTGTCGCTCTGGTTGAACACCGCATTGGCGATGCCGCTGGTCAGGCCGTTGTGCCAGAAGCCGCCGTCGCCCATCACCGCGATGGCGCGCTTGTCGGCCTGGGTGTTGAGCGCCGCCGCGCCGGCCGCCCCCAGGCCGTAGCCCATGGTGGTGTTGCCGATGTTGAACGGCGGCAGGATGGAGAACAGGTGGCAGCCGATATCGGCCGACACATGGTGCTGGCCCAGCTCGCGCTGCACCAGCTTCATGGCGCTGAAGATGGGCCGCTCGGGACAGCCGGTGCAGAAGCCCGGCGGTCGCGCATGCACGCTGCGCTCCAGCGGCATCAGCTGCGCCTCGCTGATGAGCGGGATGATCTTGCGCGGCCTGGCGGGCACCACCTCGGCGGACGCGGCCTTGGGCGCGAGGCGGCCGTAGCGCTCGCAGAAGGCGCGCGTGCCGGCCATCACGGCCTGGGCCGTGTACTCGCCCGCCACGGGCAGCAGGTCCTTGCCATGCAGCGCGGTGCTGCTGCCGGCCTGGCGCAGGATGGTGGCGATGTTCTGCTCGACGAAGTTGGGCTGGCCTTCTTCGACCACCAGCACGGCGCGCTTGCCTTCGCAGAAGCGCCGCACCTCGCTGTCGATGACCGGGTAGGCCACGTTCATCACGTACAGCGGCACCCTGGAGCGGCCATACACGTCGGCCAGGCCCAGGCGCTCCAGCGCCCGTACCTGCGTGTTGTAGCAACCGCCCTGCACGATGATGCCGATGTCGTCGGCGCCCTCGGCGAAGAACTCGTTGAGGCCGCGCTCCTCGATGAATCGCACGGCCGCGGGCCAGCGCTTCTTGATCTTCTCCTGCTCGTGCAGGAAGCTCGCAGGAGGCAGCACGATGCGGTCGACGTCGCGCTGCGGGTTCTCCAGCGCCTCCTTCAGCGTGAAGCTGGCGCGGCGGTTGTCGGAGGCGGTGAACTGGCCGTGTACGTGGCAGGCACGGATGCGCAGTTGCAGCATCACCGGCGTGTTGCTGGCCTCGGAGAGTTCGAAGCCGGTCTTCACGGCCTGCACGATGCTGGGCAGGTTGGGCCGCGGATCGAGCATCCACATCTGCGACTTCATGGCGAAGGCATGGCTGCGCTCCTGCATGATGGAGGACCCTTCGCCGTAGTCCTCGCCCACGATGATGAGCGCGCCGCCGGTAACGCCACCGGAGGCCAGGTTGGCCAGCGCGTCCGACGCCACATTGGTGCCCACCGTGGCCTTGAAGGTCACGGCGCCGCGCAGCGGATAGTTGACCGAAGCGGCCAGCGTTGCTGCGGCCGTCGCCTCGCTGGCGCTGTTCTCGAAGCGGATGCCGTGGTCGGCGAGGATGTCCTGCGCATCGGCCAGCACGTCCATCAGGTGCGAGATGGGTGCGCCCTGGTAGCCGGCGACGTACGAAACGCCCGACTCCAGCAAGGCCTTGGTGACGGCCAGAATGCCCTCACCGCGAAAGGTCTCGCCTTCGGCAAGACGCAGCTTCTTCACTTCTTCGACGAACGAACGCTCGGCCATGGGACTGCTCTCCTGGGAAACGCGTACGGCGCTTCCAATCGTGGGGTGGCAAGATCCAACTCTATTTAGACCTGAATCTATTCACAATCATGCATTACCCTAGCCAAGCAATCGGTATGCCAGGGAGAGGATCATTCCGGCCATGACATTGCACGCCCCCGAATCGCGCCTGTTCGTCGACGACTACCTGCCCGCCCTGCTGGCGCAGGCGAGCCAGCTGATCTCCGGCGAGTTCCACAAGGTCGCGCGGCAACACGGGTTTTCGGTGTCCGAATGGCGGGTGATGGCCTCGCTGGCGGATGGCGAGGCCATCAGCATCGGCGACCTGGCCCAGGTGACCGTGACCAAGCAGCCCACGGTGACGCGCCTGCTCGACCGCATGGAGGCCAAGGGCCAGGTGGAGCGCCTGCCCCATGAGAGTGACCGCCGCATCACGCTGGTGCGCATCACGCGTCAGGGCGCCGAGGCCGTGGCCCATCTCATGAAGCTCGCACGCGAGCATGAGCACCGCGTGCTGGAGCCCTTCGGCCTGCAACGGGCAGAGGAGCTGAAGAAGACATTGCGGCAGATGATCGCGCTGCACGCGGACCAGGCCGAGAACAGTGAAGAGGCAGAGTGAATGCCGCTGACGTGACGCCCCATCGCTGCCACTGCAGCGCAAGGTGCGCACCGATGCCGGCGCCGGTTCGTGGCTTTCAGTCGAAGGCCAGCACGGCCCGGCCGCGGTGCCCGCGCTGGCCGATCCAGGCCAGCGCCTGCGGTGCCTGCGCCAGCGCGAAGCGCTGCGTGGCCAGGCTCAGGCGGCCATCGCGCAGCAGTTCCAGCAGCTGCGGCGCCGCCGCCCGGCCCTGCGCCTCGCGGCGGTACATGTTGAGCGGCAGCAGCCGCACGTCCCGCTGCATCAAGAGCGGCAGCGACAGGCTCACCTGCTCGCCCGCGGTGTAGCCCACCAGCACGATGCGGCCACCCGGCGCGATGGCCGACAGCGCCTGCTCCAGCACCGGGCCGCCGACGGTGTCGACCAGCAGGTCCACCGGCTCCGTGGCACTGGGCGCTTCGACGAGGTCGGCACCCCATGCGTGCGCCAGTTGCCGCGTGATGCTGCCGACGGCGCCGCTGGCGCCCATGACGCCCACGCGCTCGCCAGCCTGCATGTCCGCCACATGGCGCAGCGCCACCCAGGCCGAGGTGCAGGGCGAGAAGAAGGCGGAACCCAGCGCCATGTCCATGCCTTCCGGCAGCAGGCCGATGGCCTCGTCCGGCGCGTCGATCAGTTCGCACCACGTCCCGTCGCGCCGCGTGCCAAGTCCGCCACCGCGCAGCCACACGCTCGCGCCGGGCGCAAAGTGTTCCGATTGCACGACCACACCCGCGGCCTCCACGCCCGGCGTGTAGGGCAGCGGCGGCGGCGACAGGAAGCCGCCGCCCATTACGGTGCGGTCCACATGGGCCACGGTCGCAGCCGCCGTCCGCACCAGCGTGTGGCCGGCGCGCGGCTGCGGATCGGCCACCTCTTCCAGCACCGGCGGCTGGCCCCAGGCATGGACGCGCCAGGCCTTCATGCCGGCAACCCGGAGAGGAAGCCATGGACCGCCGCCGCGAAGGCCTCGGGCATCTGATCGGGCAGCGGGACCATGCCGCCTTCGATCTCGAGCAGCGTGGCGCGGGGCAGGTGATGCATCCATTCCTGCGCATGCGGCGCAGCGAAGGGATCGGCCGTCGCACGCAGGATGCACACGGCCTGCGTGAGCAGGCCGATGCGGTCCTCCATGCGGTATGCGGCCACGGCGCGGTGCCCGGCCTCGGGGTCGGCCACGGCCAGCGCGTCGCGCACGAAGGCTTCGAGCAGCTCGGGTCGGCCTGGCGGATAGAAGCCCTGGCGCCGCTGCCACAGCGCCATCAGGTGGCTGCCGTCGGTGCTGGGCGCCACCTCGTCGATGGGCGGGCGCGCGGCGCGCGCCTGGCGAAAGGCCGCATCGGTGAATGGCGTGGACGACAGCACGAGCGACGCCACACGCGCAGGCGCCAGCGCTGCCAGCTCGATGGCGACCACACCGCCGGTGTGATGGCCGACCACATGCACACGCGGCAACTGCAGCGCGTCGATCAGCTCGCGCGCGACGCGCGCGAAGTGTTCGATGGAGGCCGGCCCCTCGCCCGCCGCCGAGTCCCCGAACCCGGCCGTATCCATGGCGATCGCATGCCAGTGCCGGCCCAGCAGCGGCAGCACCCCCGCGTACTCGCGCCAGCTGCGCGGCGACTGGTGCAGCAGCAGCACCGCGGGTGCGGCCGGGTCGCCGCAGGCGGCATGGTGCACCTGGCCCACCGACAGGTCGGTGAAGGCGCGGCGGATCACAGGGCTCATGCCAGCGTCTCGTCCTGCGGCCCGCGCCACAGGCCGGCGCTGCGCAACTGGGCCAGCGTGCGGGCAAGCACGTCGGCACGGTAGGCGGCCAGGTCGCGGCCTTCATAGGCATAGAAGCCACTGCCGGTCTTCAGGCCCAGGCGCTGCTGGCGCACCATGTCCTCGACGATGGCAGGCGCGGCATAGCGTGCCGGGTCGATGGTCTGCGACATCTCGCGGCTGGCGTGGTGCAGGATGTCGCAGCCGCCGAAGTCGATGAACTCCACCACGCCCAGTGCTGCGAAGCGCAGGCCCAGGCCGAAGCGGGTGGCCTTGTCGATCTCCTCGGCGGTGGCGGCGCCCTCCTCCACCATGCGGGCCGCCTCGTTCATCACCAGCGCCTGCAGGCGCGGCACGATGTAGCCCGGTGTGGGGCCGCAGACCACGGGCAGCTTGCCGATGGCCTCCAGCAGTGCCTTGGTGCGGGCCAGCACTTCGGCGTCGGTGCCGTCGTGGCAGCTCAGCTCCACCACCGGGATCACATAGGCCGGATTGAGCCAGTGCATGTTGAGGAAGCGCTGCGGCCGACGCACCAGCGCCGCCAGCTGCGTCACCAGGATGCTGCTGGTGGTGGAGGTGAGTATGGCGTCGTCCCGGCAATGGCGGTTGAGCCAGTCAAAGGCCTCGCGTTTGGCCTCCATCGTCTCGGGCACGCCCTCGAAGACCAGCTCGGCGGCAGCAAGGGCGGCGGGCGCTTCGTCCACGCGCACCAGTTGCACGCGGGCGGCGATGGGCGCGACCTGCGCTTCGCGCAACACGCCCTGGCGGGCCAGGCCGCGCAGGGCGCCCTCGATCTCGGCCGTGGCTTCGGCCGTCAGGCGCGCCCAGGCTTCGTCGCTGCGCGGGCGCAGGTCGACGAGGGCGATGCGGTGGCCGGCGTAGGCGAAGGCGATGGCGATGCCGCGGCCCATGCGGCCGGCGCCGACGGCGACGAAACGTGGCAGTGGCGCCGTCGCGGTGGACTCGCGGGCAGACGCGATGGGCGTCGGCTCATTCGCCATCGTGCAGCCGCTGCGTCAGCGCCTTACGGGACAGCGACGCCAGACCCAGCGCCTCGAAGCTGCGCGGCCCCTGCCGCAGGTCGCGCCCCAGGAAGCCGCCGACGATGGCCAGCAGCCCATGCGCGATGGGTGCATCCACACCCGCATGCCGCGCAGCCGAGGCCAGGAAGGCCAGGCCGAGCTCGGTGTCCTCGGTGATGTAGCGGTGGCCGTAAAGGTCGATGTTCTCGCGCCAGTCGCCGGACTTCACCAGCTGCTTATGCGCATCGCCGTACATCCAGCGGTCGTTGTTGTAGTGGTCGGCCAACGGATAGTGCGGCGCGCCCTGGCCGAAGGCCTCGCGCACGGCGATGCGCTCCTGGTCCAGGCGATCGGTCACCTCGCGCACGGCGCGCTGCGTGCCTTCGTTGTGGATGTCCCACCGCTCGAAGTGCTGCAGAGGCGCGGCATTCATCACCATCAGCGGCGGGTGAATGATCGGCCCCGCGTTCATCAGCGCGCCCGAGAGCGCATCGCCGCAGCCGTGCACCGCGGGATAGGCGCCGCGGATCACGTCGATGGCCCGCTCGGCATGGCGCGCCGGATAGACGCCCGTCGGCAGGCGGATCGCGCGGATGGTGACGTTGACCTCGCGCTCGCCATGCTTGCGCGCGAGGTAGGGCAGCGTGCCGGTCTCGGCCCAGGCCACATCCGCGCGGTTGCCGGCCTCGCGCACGATACGCGCCATGACCACGCTGCCGAAGGTGCCCGGCGGCAGAAAGACCACCTGGCCATCGACCAGATGCGGCGCCATGGCGCGGGCGATGTCGGCCTGGGCGGTGGCCGGCACCGGCACCACGATCAGCTCGGCGTCGCGCAGGGCCTCGCCGATGTCGGCCGTGGCCAGGGCGATGGGCACGTCGCGTGCCCCGGCCGCGTCCTTCAGGCGGATGCTCCCCGCCTCGACCACCGGCTGCAGCGCCTGCGCGCCCCGGCGCCACAGCCGCACTTCGTGGCCGGCCTCCGACAGATCGGCGGCCGCGGCGTAGCAGCCGTGCCCTCCACCCAATACCGCAATCCTCATGTCTGCTCCTGGTGTGGCTGGCGGACGAGGGTCTGCCGAGGCCATATAAACATTACTTTTGATTGGTTTAGTTGTCAACTTAATTGCCGCTCTCCCTTCGCTGGTGCCCGCCCGCGTCTGGAGCGCGGCTTCGCGCGTGTTTGGGGCTGCCTTGCCGGCCGCGACCGAGCCGGATCACGGGGCGACCGCACCCCGGCAAAAATTTTTGCGAGGGGTGTTGACCATGCCGAAAAAGCCTGCCTATAATCGCGTTCTTCGCTGAGTTGATCGACAGATCGATGCAAGCGGGCTCTTAGCTCAGTTGGTAGAGCAGCGGACTCTTAATCCGTAGGTCGAGTGTTCGAGTCACTCAGGGCCCACCAAAAACTCCTTATGAATCAAGCACTTAGATCGAGAGATCTGGGTGCTTTTTTCTTTTCGACGCGTCGTCATCCGTTGTGTCCGAGTCGTGTCCGAAATCTGAGTATGCATCGCTTGCAGTGCGCCCTGTGTTGCCAGAACCACACCGAACACTACATGGAGCACCGCACCTCGGGGCTGCGTATCCCTGTGGATCGTCGATCCAAGCCTGCAGCGCTCCAGGACTCCAGCCGCATGCTCGCCCTCCCAGGTGCACGGGCGGAGGAAACCTCCCATCCGCGATGCGGCGGTACAGCGTGGCACGACTCAGGGCCGTGATCCGCAGCAGGTCGGCCATGCGATAAAACGCTGGCTGAGGAATGCTTTCTCTGTGCGTGGATTGACGATCTGACCAGTCTCCAAACAGCATGGCAAGCTCCTGATAGGCAGGCCTTCAGAGTGCCGCTGGGGCGCGGATTACCACACCCGTCCCGGCGTGATTGAGCAAGCTGCAGCGCAGCCGATGCGAATCACACGGTTTCGGATCGCTTCACAGGTTTTCTGAGCGGCTCCTCAATCTCTTGTTGCGTGTTAGCCGAGGCCGATTCCGGCGCCACGCTCAAGAGCCCTACTCATGCAGAGGCGGCTTTCATTTTCGACATCAGCGACAGTTAGCTGAAGGCGACTCGTCCAATGCTCGACCGCATGGTGGGACTCGTCCCGCACAGGATCACGAGCACGAATCCTGCAGAATTCGGACATGCCTAACATCGCCTCCGTCCTTAAGAGGGAAATTTCGCGCGTCGCCCGCAAGGAAGTTCGCGCCGAACTTGAAGCCTTGAAGAAACTCACTGCCGTGCAGCGTAGCAAGATCGCCGAGTTGCGACGGCAGGTAAGTGCACTGGACAGAGAGTTCAAGCAGTTCTCGAAAGCCCTCTGCTCTCACGCCACGCCGGTCGGCCGACGGGCTTCAAACAACGCTGAAGATGGCGTGCGCCGACGCTTCAGCGCCACGCGCCTGGCAAAGCACCGAGCCAAGTTGGAACTGTCCGCAGCTACGTACGGCCAGTTGGTCGGAGTGTCCGGTCAAACCATCTATCACTGGGAGCAAGGCAAAGCACGTCCTCGCACCGCGCAATTGCAGGCCCTTGCGGCAGTTCGCGGTATGGGCAAGAGGGAAGCAGAAAAGCGACTTACCGAGGTGAAGTGACAGCAACTCTGCCGCGACACTCCTGAACGGCTACCGCTTCTGAGACGACGCGCGAAAGCCCCGGTCCCGCGCCATGAAGGCATCCAGCATGTGCGGGATCAGCGTCATAGCGTCGACTGCCTCGCCGTACGTCTGCGTATACAGCGCGGCGTAGCGCTCAAGGTCCTCCTTCAGGCCTGCCGGGCAGACAAAGGTCAGCTTGACGCTCTCGGTCTTGGGCAGCGGCCCGATCCGCAGCTTTCGTGTCGTGTTCATCGTGATGCGCCCCGGCTGAAGAACAGCGGCTGGTACGGCCGCAGTACCAGGTCGCGGTTGACGATGACGCGCACCGGCAGCCCCGGCCGCGCGCTCAGCGTCGGCTGGAGGTTCATGTTGCGCCGAGTCATCTCCTGCCCCGCCTGGCTCACGCTGTCCTGCAGGCTGTCCCGCCCGGCAATGACGATGCGGTTGCCATCCTGCCGGTTCTCCGGCGCGGCCAGCTCGGCGCCGATGCCCAGCAGCGTCGTCAGGGCCGCGCCAGCGAAGACACGATCCCAGTGCCAGTCCACGCCGTCCTCCAGCCCGGCATGGCCTGCGGGGTCGGTGCCCACGAGGTTGTCCAGCGCCAAGGAGGACGTGTCGGGCAGCACGATGCGGTTCCACACCACCTGCACGCGGCTCTGCCCGTAGCTCACCTGGCTGTTGTACTTGCCCAGGATGCGCGAGCCCTGCGGGATCAGCAGGAACCGCCCCATGGCCGTGTCGTAGACCGGCTCCGTCACCGTGGCGATCACGTCGCCCGGCAGGTCGGACCGGATGCCCGTGACCAGCGCGCCGGCGATCACCGTCCCGGCCATCACCTGGTAGGGCGAGGCCGGCGGCTTCAGGTCGCCGGCATTGCGGGTTTCCGTCGAGCCGGCTTTCAGGAACGCCTCCTTCTGGTCCTGCCGGTTCTGCACGGCGGTCGGATCGGCGGGCTGCGCCCCAGCTGAGCCCGGTCCACCTGCATGCGGATCGAAGGCCGTGCCGGAGTTCAGGCCTGACGCAGCAGCGGCCTGCAATGGCGCCGCAGCTGCGCCCTTCTGCCCGCCCGAGCGGAAGAACACCGGCGAGGCCGCCGCCGCGTCCGCCTCCTTGCGCAAAACATCCTCGGGACCGTGCCCTGGCGACACATCGCCCGGCACCAACGGCTGCTGCGAACGCACGACGGCCGGCCCCAGATCGCCCGGCAACGGCGGCCCCAGCTCGGGCACGCCGCTCGGCAAACGGGGCGGCAGCTTCGAGTAGTCCGCCGGAAGCTGGCTCAGCCCGTCCGAGCGTGGGACGCGGTCGACGTTGTACAGCTCGGCCTGCTCGCCCGCGCGGCGCTGACGCGGCTGCAGCGACCACAGGGTGGCGCCCAGCACGGCCGCGGCGAGGCTGCCGGCCAGGACCGCCAGCATGCGCCGGTTCAGGCGCGTCACCGGCCGCGGGCGGGCCCGCAGCGCCACGCTCTCCGGCGCCACCTTCGGCGCCGTGCCGGGCGCAGGCGCGTCCGACATCTTCGGCGTCCGGAGCATGTCGTCCTGGCCCACGGTCAGTCCCTCCGCGCCACGCCGTCGGTCCGCTCGATGCGCACCACGTCCGCCTTGCCACCCCCCAGACGCAGCTCCGCTGCGCCGAAGAGGCGATCCACGATGTAGTACGGCGCTCGGAAGCGATGGTTCACCAACTGCGCCTCGCCCTGCGCGCCGATCAAGAACAGGGGTGGCAGCTCGCCCTGCGCGATGCCGGCGGGGAACTGGATATAGGCCTTGCGCCCGTCGTCGAAAGCCCGCAGCGGCCTCCACGGCGGGCTGTCGCCGCTGATCGCGTAGCGGAAGCGCAGGCTCTCCAGCGACAGGCCCGTGTCCACCGGCGCGGCCGCCTGGGCTTCCCGCGCCTGCTTCTGCAAGGCGAGTAAGCGGTCCTTCGGATAGTCCCAGGACACCGAGGCCATCCAGGCCTTCTCCGTCGAGGTCAGCTCGACCAGGTACGTTCGGCGACTGGTCGTGATGACCAGGTTGGTCTTCAGACCCGTGCGCGTGGGCTTGACCATCACGTTGACCCGCCGCGCGTCACCGTCGCCGCTGGCCGTGTCGCCCACGATCCAGCGCACCGTGTCGCCCGCGGCCACCGTCACCAGATCCTCGCCCGGCTGCAGCGAGATCACTGTCACGCGCCCCACCGCCGCATAGACCTGGTACAGCGCCCCCTCGCTGAAGGGCCAGACCTGGATCGCGTTGACATAGCCCTCGCGCGTGGGTGCGACGCGCGCCTCCTCGTTGGCTTTCGACACCCGCACCTTCTCGTCGGCTGGCTCCGGCGGAAGCCGGGCTGCACCTGCATCCACATTCGGCAGTAGCTTCATCTGCGCCGGCATCGGCAGCACCGTCGGCACCTCCACCACTTCCACCGGCTTCGGCGGCTCGGGCACAGGCTGAGTTGCCACGGGGGCGGGCTCGTCGAGCGAGACGGCCGGCGGCGGCTTGCCCCGCGAGGCACAGCCGGCCATAAGGGCCGCGGCCAGCAGCGCCGCGGGTACGGAAACACGGATACGTGCATTCATGGCTTGGCTCCTGGCGAGGCGTCGAGTTCACGGCTCCACGACAGACCGTTGACGTAGATGCCCAGGGGGTTCTTGCGCAGCCGCTCCTCGGTGCGCGGGGGCTGCAGGACGATCGACAGTACGGCCGTCCAGTGCTCCAGACCGGCGGCCTCGCCGTTGCCGTAGCGCCGCTCGGTCCAGCGCACCTGGAAGGACGATTCGCTGGCGCGCACGATGCTGTTGACCTGCACCGTGACCGTTTCCTGCCCGATGCGCGAGAACGGGTCGTTGGCGCGGGCGTGGTCGTTCAGCACGGCCGCGCCCCGGTCGGTGGTGTAGTCGTAGGCGTCGAGCCAGTTCTGGCGCACCACGACCGGGTCGATAGACAAGGATCGCACCAGCGTGACGAAGCGCGCGAGGTGGTGCGCAATCTGCGCATCGCCGGGCTGGTAGGGCGTCGCGGCCTCGCCCACGGCCCGCACCTGTCCCGCCTGGTCCACCTCGACCACGTAGGGCGTCACGATGGACTGCGCCGAGCGCCAGACGAGGCCGCCAGCCATCAGCAACGCGAGCGTGAGGCAACCGAAGGCCATCAACCGCCAGTTCCTGGCCTGCACGCGGGCCGAGCCGATGCGCTCGTCCCAAGCCTGCCTGGCGGCCTGGTAAGGAGTCACTGGCGCCGGCGTGTCTGAATACCGCACCAGGGGACGCTTGAATCGCATGAGGATTTCTTTCAGGAGCTGGACTCGTCGCGCAGGCTGGGCCCGGCCCCGCCGCCGCCGTGGTCGCCCGAGCGCAGCACGTGCGCGGCGGTCGTGGCCGCATGCGCCGCCTGCTGGCGCCGGCGCATACGTTGCGCCCAGGCCGGCTCCGAGGCGGCGGACGGCGCGCCGTCGGCCTCTGCCGAGATACCGGATGCCGCAGCGGCACCAGGCGCGGCCGCACCGGCCACGAAGCCCGCCACCCGGTCCTTGACTGCCTTGGCGCCAGCAGCCACGCGCTGCCCGGCCGCACTCGCCCCCGTCTTCGCGACATTGGCGAGGCCGGCGCCCGCGGCCCGGATCGGACCGCCGGTCGATGCTGCCGCGCCGGTCTGGTAGGCCGCCCTCGCGTCGCTGGCCAGCGATGAGGCCGCACGTCCTGCAGTAGCTGCGCCACCGATGGCCGTCCGCGTGGCACCCGGCGCCATGCGTGCGCCGGCGGCAACGGCGGAGCCCGCACCCGCCACGGCGGCCGTGCCAGCGACAGCCAGTCCCGCAGCGCCGATCGCCGTGCCCGCCGCCGCGCCGGCCCCGAGCTGCGGCGCCCCGGACACCAGCCCGGTGGCGATCCCCGGCCCGAAGATGCCCAGCCCCAGCATGGCCAGAGATGCCAGCATGACCACCAGCGCATGGTCGATGTTCGGATCGGCGCCTGGCGCCGTGGTGAACTCGCTGAACAACGTCGAGCCGATCCCCACGATCACCGCCAGCACCAGCACCTTGATGCCCGAGGACACCACGTTGCCCAGCACCTTCTCGGCCAGGAACGAGGTCTTGTTCCACAACGCAAAGGGCACCAGCACGAAGCCGGCGAGCGTGGTCAGCTTGAACTCGATCAGCGTGACAAAGAGCTGCACCGCCAGCACGAAGAAGGCCACGATCAGCACCAGCCACGCCAGGAACAGCACCGCGATCGTGTCCACGTGCGCGAACACCTCCGGGAAGCCCGTCATGGTCCCGATCTGCTCCATGATCGGCCGGCCGGCAGCGATGCCGACCTTGGCCAGTTGCCCCGGCTGCAGCAACTGCGCCTTCGACAGGCCCGAGCCGGAGGCGGTCAGCCCCAGCCCGGCGAAGGAGTTGAAGACGATGCCCGCGAGTCGGTTGAAGTTGCCCAGGATGTAGGCGAAGGCACCGACGTAGAGCACCTTCCTGACCAAACGCGCCAACACCTCGTCGCCCTGTCCCGAGGCATGGCTCATGGCCCAGAAGAGGCCCGCCAGCGTCATGTCGATCGCCACCAGCGTGGCCGTGAGGAACGCCACCTCGCCGCGCAGCAGCCCGAAACCCGAGTCGATGTAGCGCGAGTAGGTGTCGAGGAGACGATCGATCACCGCCACGTCGTCCATGGCTACTCCTTCGGTGCCGCCGGCGAAGATGGCGGGGAAGGCGAAGAAGGCGCAGGCGAAGCCGATCCGGCCGGCTTGGATGCCTCCTCCTGCCAGAAGCCGCCCGGCGACGATGCAGATGGCGTGTACTTCGGTCCGCCGGAGCCGAAGAAACGCCGCCGGGTCGCCTCGGCCACCGCATTGCACTGCGCATCGCCGATCCTGGCGTGGTCAGCCTTGCAAGCAGCGCGCAGCTCCTTCAGCCGCTCGGGGTTCGCCACCAGCGACTCGACCGATTCGATGCTACCCACCGGCGAGGACTGGCCACAGGCCGCCAGCGTCAGCGCTACAGCAATCACGACAAAGAGCTTCTTCATGTCATCTCCTCACGGGTTGCCGTAGAAGTTCACGGTGTAGGGCGTGTACGGCGTCCCAATGCCCATGAAGCGGCGGCGCACCTCGCGGGCGCGCTCCTGCACCGCCACCTGCCGTGCCTGCTCCAGCGCGACGGCGCGGTCCTGGGTGATCCGCAACTGCTGCGCCTGGATCGACTGCTTGGCCTGCAGGGCCAGCAGTTGGTTCGTCGCCTGCATGGCCTGCAAAGCACCCGTCGCGGACTGGCTCCTGTCCACCAGGTCGGCCAGCACGCCCTCGTCCACGCCCAGGTTTTTTGACACCTGCGCCTGCATCCGCAGAGCGGTCTGCAAGCCGTCGAGCGTGTGCTTCCACCGCTCGCGGGCGTCCTGGACCATCCGGTCGCCGCTCACCGTGGCGGCGTACTGCTCGGGATAGAGGCGCTGGAATTCCTTGTCCATGGCCGCCACGTCGTAGGCCAGCCCCTTAGCCTGGGCGATCAGCCGCTGCGTGGCCGCCAGGTTGCTGCGCAGGCGGCTGACCACGCTGAACGGCAGGCTGGCGAGGTTGCGCGCCTGGTTCATCAGCATCTGCGACTCGTTCTGCAGCTGCTGCACCTGGTTGCTGATCTGCTCCAGCGTGTTGGCCGCCGTCATCATGTTCTGCATGAAGTTGGAGGCGTCGAACACGGTGTCGCCGATGCCGAAGATGGCGTGGGCCGGCTGCCCGGCGCCGAGAGCCAGCGCGCCAGCGGCGGCCAGCGCGACGACACGAGGCTTGAGCTTCAGGGGTTTGAGGAAAGGCTTGCAATTCATGGCGCTTTCTCCTGCAGGGTGGAAGGAACGAAGGGAGGTGTCGGAAACGACGGGATGAGGTCGGCGGCCCAGTCCAGGCCGCGATGGCGCAACCAGGCCGAGGCGAAGCTGGGACCACTGGAGGTGGCAAGCACCGCGTCCATGGCGCGCTGGTCCTCGGGCGAGGCCGCGGCCGCAAAGGCCAGCGCCACCGGACCCAGGCCCAGCTCGAAGACGCGGTTGCCCAGGCGCGACTGGTAGTAGTAGTCGCGCTTCGGGGTGGCCGTGGCCACGATCCCGATCTGCCGGCTGTTCAGGCCGAAGCCCTCGTAGATCGTGCGGATCTGCGGCTCGGCGGCCTGCGGGTTGGGCAGGAAGATGCGGCTGGCGCAGCTTTCGATGATGGCCGGCGCGATGGCCGAGTCCTTGATGTCCGCGAGCGACTGCGTGGCGAAGACGATCGACACGTTCTTCTTGCGCAGCGTCTTGAGCCATTGGCGGATGCGCGCAGCGAACACCGGGTCATCGAGGAACAGCCACGACTCGTCCAGAATCAACAAGGTCGGCGCCCCGTCCAGGCGCTCCTCGAAGCGCGCGAAGAGATAGCGCAGCACGGCCATCACCGCCGCCTTGCTGGGCATCAGCTCCTCCATCTCGAAGGCCTGCACGTCGGCAGTGCCCAGCCGGTCGTGGTCGGCGTCCAGCAGCCGGCCGTGCGCGCCGCCCAGCACATAGGGCGCCAGCGCCTGGCGCAGCGCGTTGGACTGCAGCAGCACGGATAGCCCGGTCATGGTGCGCTGCTCCAGGGGAGCACCAGCCAAGCTGCCGAGGGCGGTCCAGACAGCTTCCCGCTCGGGCGGCCCCACCGCCACGCCCTCCTGCACGAGCCGGCCCTCGATCCACTCGGCGGCCCAGGCGCGCCAGCCCTCCCGGTCGATGCGGGCCAGCGGCTGGAACGCCATGGCACCGTCGGGGCCCAGATCGTAGTGCTCGCCACCGAGCCCCAGGACAGTGGCGCGGATCGAGCGCCCCATGTCGAAGGCGAAGATGCGCGAGCCCGGATAGCGCCGGAACTGCAGGGCCATCGTCGCCAGCAGCACCGACTTGCCCATGCCGATCGGCCCCACCACCAGGGTGTTGCCCACGTCGCCGATGTGCGTGACCAGCCGGAAGGGCGTTGCGCCATCGGTGCGCGTGACAATCAGCGGCGGTCCATCCAGATGCGCATTGCGCTCCTGGCCGGCCCACACCGCCGAGACCGGCATCAGGTGCGCCAGGTTCAGCGTCGAGACGATCGGCTGGCGCACGTTGGCATAGGCGTTGCCGGGGATGGACGAGAGCCACGCCTCCACGGCATTGAGCGTCTCGGGGATGGTGACGAAGCCCCGCCCCTGGATCGCCCGCTCGGCCTGGCGCAGCTTCTCATCGGCCGCGGCCGCATCGGCGTCCAGCACCGCCACCGTGGCGGTGACGTAGCCGAAGGCCACCTGGTCGCCGCCCAGTTCCTGCAAAGCGGCGTCGGCGTCCGAGGCCTTGTTGCTGGCGTCGGAATCCACCAAGGGGGATTCCTGCTGGAAGACCGTCTCGCGCAGCAGGGCCACGATGTTCTTGCGCTTGGCGAACCACTGGCGGCGCAGGCGCACCAGTTCCTTCTCCGCCTCGGCCTTGTCCATGCACAGGAACCGCGTGCACCAGCGGTAGGCGAAGCCCAGGCGGTTCAGGTCGTCCAGGATCCCCGGCCAGGTCGAGGCCGGGAAGCCGCGCACGGTCAGCACCCGCAGGTGCATCTCTCCCAGCATCGGCGCCAAGCCACCGGTCAGCGGCCGGTCGGCCAGCAGCGCATCCAGGTGCATCGGCACCTCGGGCACGGCCACCGGATGCCGCGCCGTCGAGACGCAGCCGTGCAGGTAGGCGAGCGTCGCGGCGTCATCGAGCCAACCGATCTCCGGCATCACGCCCTCGAGCAGGTCCAGGAAACGCTCGGACTCGACGACGAAGGCGTCCAGGCGCTCGGGCCAGTCGACACCCTCCACCGGGCGGTTCTCGTAGAGCAGCCGCCCCGCCCGCGCACGCGACTCCTCGGGCGGCAGGTACAGCAGGGTCAGGTGGTAGGCGCTCTCGAAGTGGCTGCCCGCCTCCTCGAAGGCGGCGCGGCGCTCCTCGTCGACCAGCCAGGACAGCGGCTCCGGGAAGGAGGATGGCGGATAGTCCGCGGCATCCCGCCGCTCGGCCTCGACGAAGAGGGCCCAGCCCGAGCCCAGCCGGCGCAGCGCGTTGTTCAGCCGCGCCGTGGTGGCGACCAGTTCGCCCTGCGTGGCGCTGTCCAGGTCCGGGCCGCGGAAGCGCGCCGTGCGCTGGAAGGCGCCGTCCTTGTTCAGCACCACGCCCGGCGCGACCAGCGCGGCCCAGGGCAGCCAGTCGGCCAGCAGCGCGGGGCGGCGACGGTACTCGGCGAGGTTCAGCATATCGGCGTCTCCCCCGCCTCAGATGTCCAGCAGCGCGCGATGCTTGATGTGCCGCGCGAAGACCTGCATGAACTGCGCATCCATGCGCGCACCCCAGACCGCCAGCGCGTGGCCGGCGACCCAGAGCACCACGCCCGGGACCCACAGCTGCAGGCCCAGCCCCACGGCCGCGGCCAGCGTGCCGTTGGCGATCGCCACCGTGCGCGGCGCACCGCCCAGCAGGATGGGCTCGGCCAGGGACCGGTGCAGTGGGATCTCGAACCCCGGCACGACAGCGAGCGCGGTCATACCAGCACCGCCCCGCCCGAGAACGAGAAGAAGGACAGGAAGAAGCTCGAGGCGGCGAACGCGATCGAGAGGCCGAACACGATCTGGATCAGGCGCCGGAAACCCCCGGAGGTATCGCCGAAGGCGAGCGTCAGGCCCGTGGCGATGATGATGATCACCGCGATGATCTTGGCGACCGGCCCCTGGATCGAGTCCAGGATGGACTGCAGCGGCGCCTCCCAGGGCATGCTGGAGCCGGCGGCGTGCGCGGGTGCGGTCATCGCGAGCAGCAGGGCGCCCACCAGGGCCGCCGGCTGAACGGATTTACGGAAAGTCGTCATGTCGGGTTTCCTTCAGAGGAAGACGGTTCAGGCATCGAGGGAGACGCCGGCCCGATCGATGCCTCGAGCCGGTAGCCCTGGCTGTCGTGGCCGGCCACGCGCACGATCTCGCGCACCCGGCGGGCATGGCCCCGGCCGGCGATGAAGACGATGACGTTCACCGCCTCGGCGATCAGCGCCCGCGGCACGGTGACGCTGACCTCCTGCACGAGCTGTTCGAGGCGCACGAGCGCGCCCTGGGCCGAGCCCGCATGCACGGTGGCGATGCCGCCCGGATGGCCCGTGCCCCAGGCCTTGAGCAGGTCCAGGGATTCCGCGCCGCGCACCTCGCCCACCACGATGCGATCCGGCCGCAGCCGCAGCGTGGCACGCACCAGGTCGGCCATGGAACTGACCCCCGGCTCGGTGCGCATGGCCACGTGGTCGTCGCTGCGGCACTGCAGCTCCACCGTGTCCTCGAGGATCAGCACGCGATCGCCCGTGCCCGCGATCTCGTCCAGCAGTGCATTGGCGAGAGTGGTCTTGCCGGTGCTGGTGCCGCCGGCCACCACGATGTTCAGGCGCTCGCGCACGGCTTGGCGCAGGAAGGCGGCCTGGGCCTCAGCCATGATCCCGTCGGCCACGTAGTCCGCCAGGGTCATGATGCGCAGCGCCCGCTTGCGAATGGCGAACGAGGGCGCGCGCACGATGGGCGGCATCGCCCCCATGAAGCGCTCGCCGGTCTCGGGCAGTTCCGCCGACAGCAGCGGCGCGCCCGGATGCACCTCGGCGTGCACGTGTGCGGCGACGACGCGGATGATGCGTTCGGCCACGGGCGGCGGCATCCTGTGGCCCGTGGGCACGCGGCCGCTTTGCAGCCGGTCCACCCAGAGCGACCCGTCCGGGTTCAGCAGCACCTCGACCACGTCCGGGTCCTCCAGCGCGGCGGCGATCTCCGGCCCCATCGCCGTGCGCAGCATGCGGATGCGGCGCCGGGCGGGCTCGCGGTCGGGCACATCCTCGGGGCGCGTCATCCTGCATCCTCCGAGGCGTCCACCGGGCCGACCTCCTCGTGGACTTCCCGCACCAGGCTGCGCCCGCGCTGGATGTGCCGGGCCAACTGCTCGATGAACTGCGCGTAGCGCGCACGGCCCTGGGCGCGCACGGCCTCCTGCTGCTGCTCGGGCACCGGCAGGGCGAGTGTCAGGTAGTGCCGCACGAACAGGGCCACGGTCTCGATCAGGATGCCCTGGTCGCGCTCGAGCCGGTCGAACTGGCGCGACAGGCGGTCCAGGCGCCTGCCCATCGCCGCCTCGCGCTGGTCCATGGCATCGGGCGAGAGGAAGGAAGACAGCGCCGCCGCGATCACCGAGGACTTCGACACGCCCCGGTGCACGGCCACGTCCTCCAGCCGCCTTGCATGCTCGGGCTCGATGAAGATGTTCAGGCGCGCCCGGGTCATAGGGCGATCCCGTCATCCGGGTCCAGCGCGGCCAGCCGTGCGGCGCGCACCTGGCCGCGATCCAGTTGGCGGTCCAGCTCGTGTGGCAGCGGCGGTGCATCCCCCTCGTCGCGCTCGTCGTCCAGCAGGATCAGGTCGCCCGCCTCCGGCTCTTGGACCAGTTCACGGACATCTTCCAGCTCCGGCCTGAGCTGATGGCCACCCTCGTCCGCGAAGCCGCCTGCATCGCTGCCGCCAGCGACTTGCGGAGGCGGAGGAGTCGCGAGGCCGCTCCAGTCGTCGGTCCGGCCGGCGGGCTTGTCCGCATAGGTGCCGGCGACCAGCACGGGCGGCGCCAGCACCCGCCGCGTGAAGTTGCGGTCCTGGTAGTAGCGCAGCTTCCTCGCGCGGATCGGCGGATGGCCGGAAACCATCACCACCGCCTCGTCCGGCGGCAACTGCATCACCTCGCCCGGCGTGAGCAGCGGCCGGGCCGTCTCCTGGCGCGAAACCATCAGGTGGCCCAGCCACGGCGCGAGCCGGTGGCCGGCGTAGTTGCGCTGGGCGCGCAGTTCGGTGGCCGTGCCCAGCGAATCGGAGATGCGCTTGGCCGTGCGCTCGTCGTTGGTGGCGAAGGCGACGCGCACGTGGCAGTTGTCCAGGATCGAATGGTTCGGGCCGTACGCCTTGTCGATCTGGTTCAGGCTCTGCGCGATCAGGAAGGCCCGCAGGCCGTAGCCCGCCATGAAGGCCAGCGCCGACTCGAAGAAGTCCAGCCGGCCCAGGGCCGGAAACTCGTCGAGCATCAAGAGCAGCTTTTGGCGCCGCGCGATGCCGTCCGAACCATCGAGCGACTCGGTCAGGCGCCGGCCGACCTGGTTGAGGATCAGGCGGATCAGCGGCTTCGTGCGGCTGATGTCCGAGGGCGGCACCACCAAGTACAGCGATACCGGGTGTTCGGCGGAGATGAGGTCCGCGATGCGCCAGTCGCAGCGCGAGGTCACCTCAGCCACCGTCGGGTCGCGATACAGGCCGAGGAAGGACATGGCCGTGGACAGCACGCCCGAGCGCTCGTTCTCGCTCTTGTTGAGCACTTCGCGTGCGGCCGATGCCACCACCGGATGTGGACCATCGCCCAGGTGCGGCGTGGTCATCATCCGGTGCAGCGTCACCTCGAAGGGGCAGGCCGGGTCCGACAGGAAATTGGCGACGCCGCGCAGCGTCTTGTCCTCGCCCGCGTACAGCACGTGCAGGATGGCACCCACCAGCAGTGCGTGGCTGGTCTTCTCCCAGTGGTTGCGCCGCTCCAGCGCGCCTTCCGGATCCACCAGGATGTCCGCGATGTTCTGCACGTCGCGCACCTCGTGCACGCTGCGGCGAACTTCCAGCAGCGGGTTGTAGGCGGCCGAGCGCGGATCGGTCGGGTTGAACAGCAGGCAGTGGCTGAAGCGGCTGCGCCAGCCGGCCGTGAGATGCCAGTTCTCGCCCTTGATGTCGTGGATCACGGCCGAGCCGGGCCAGGTGAGCAGCGTGGGCACCACCAGCCCGACGCCCTTGCCCGAACGCGTGGGCGCGAAGGCCAACACGTGCTCGGGGCCGTCATGGCGCAGGTACGTGCACAGCCCGCGGCGCAGCTTTCGGCCCACGCCTTCGATGCGGCCCAGGAAGACCCCGGCATCGCCGGCCAGGCCGGCCTTCTCCACCTCTTCGGCTTCGGCCCAGCAGGCCGAGCCGTAGGTGGTGACCCGCCCGGCGAGCCGTGCCCGCCACACCGCCATGGCGATGGCCGCGGCGGTGGCGGCCAGCCCGCTCGAAGCGGCCGCGATCCCGCCACGCTCGAAAACGCGGGGCGCATAGGCGCCATAGAGGTACCACCATTCGAACAACTTCCATGGCTCGTAGGCCGGCATTCCGAGCACATGGAACCAGGCTGGCCCGAGTCCGGCCTGGTAGCCCAAGGCCCGCGCCGTCCACTGTGTGGCAGCCCACGTGCCGCCCAGCGGCACGCACAGCACCACGATGATCTGTCCGAACAGGATGCCGGTCGCTGATGTCGGCATGAGGCCACCTCCCGAGGCACGTGATTTCCAATGCGCGTGCCACCACGACACGCAGGCACGAGTCTGAAATCAGGCGCCCGCGAGGCACACCCGTCGGGGCGTGGCCTGGCGTACGCCGGCGGGCGCGTCGCTGTTTTGCTTCTTCTCGTGGAGGCGGTGCGCGTGGGAGCGCGGCCAAGTCAGACGGCGGTCAGCATGCCAGCCGACGCGCATCGCGTCCAAGGCTTCTGACGCGAGCCGACATCGCGCCACGGCGATGTGCTGTTACGGCTGATGCAAGGTTCGGGCGTACGCGAGGAATCGCTGGAGCACCTCCGGCAGGGCGGGGTGCCGGTGTTTGTGCAGCACGTAGGTCTTGATGCGTATGTCTTCAGCCAACGGCACGACGACGACATCGGCGCGACGCAGAGTCGTCATGTGGCCGGCATCGGCCACGCCGACACCCAGGCCCGCAGCCACGCGGATGACGTAGCCCACCAGGGTCCGGGCTTCGGCTGCGATAACGGGCCTAGCAGCGTAGTGTCGACGCACAGCGTCCATCTGCTGACGCAGCCCTGGCAGACGGTCGAGGCGGCAGGCGATCATGGGGAAGGCCAGGAGTTCGGAGATCTGCACGACCTCGCGGGTGGCCAGTTCGTGGTCGGGTGGAACCAACGCCACCAAGGGGTAGTCCCAGACCATCTCCTGGGCAATGGCGTCATCTTCCGCAATGCCGAAGGAGAAGCCGACATCGACCTCCTCGCGCCGCAGCGCGGCCAACAGCTCGGACGCAGGCATCTCGGTGATCTCCAGCGGGATGTCGGGCGCCAGTGCGCGCCAGCCGAGAAAGCAATCGGAGAGCCTGGGCTGGGCCATGCCGTCCGCCACGCCGACGCGAAGCGGTGCGCGGTAGCGGGCGTCGGTTTCGCAGACCACCCGTTTGATGCGCTCGAACCGCGTAAAGAGCATGCGGGCATGCTCGAGCAGCTTAGATCCGGCGGGGGTCAGTTTCAGCCTGCGTGGCGCGCGGACGAGGAGCGTGACACCCAGTTGCTCCTCCAGATCGCGCACGGTGCGCGACAGAGGCGTCTGGTCGACGTGCACGCGTTCGGCAGCACGGCGGAAATTCAGCTCCTCCGCGACCGCGATGAAGTAGCGCAGATGTCTTAACTCAATCATCGATGCCGCGAGTCGAATGGACTAGTACGCCAGGAATCGATTCACATATTGCAAAAAGGGCTCAAGCCTTCTTGAAGGAATTCGCTGTATGCCATTTGTCCTCGTAGCCGAATGAGACCGAAGACACCATGAAACGCTCCTGCGGCATCTCTCTATGGAGCCGGCCACCTTCAGGCCGGCACGGTGCCCGCCGCAGGCCCGCTGACGAACACGTCGGCATGGAAGCGCGCGGCCGGCAGGCCCAGCGCCTGCACCGCCGCCTCGCGCACCGACTGCACCATCGCCGGCGAGCCGCAGCAGTACAGCTCGTGCCCCGACAGGTCGGGGCAGTGCGCGCGTAGCGCCGCATCGACCCGGCCGGCGAAGGCGCCCTCGCGCGTCTCTCCGCTGAGCGCCTCGATGAAGCGGAAGTCCTGCGGCCACTGGCGCTGCCACTTCGCGACCGCCGGGCGCAGGTAGATGCCCTCGGCACGGCGGGCGCCCCAGATCAGCGTGATCGGCCGCGCCACGCGCCGGCGCGCCATGTCGTCCAGGATGGATTTGGCTGGCGCGAAGCCGGTGCCACCCACGACGAAGACGATCGGCCGGTCCGCGTCCGCCTCCAGCGTGACGGCGCCGAAGGGCAGCTCGACCTCGATCGCGTCGCCCGGCGCCAGGCTGGGCACGCGCGCGCTGAAGGCGCCGTCGGCCACGTGGCGCACGTGCAGGGTCAGCGTGTCGTTCTCGTGCGGCGGGTTCGCCATCGAATAGCAGCGGGTGCTGCCGTCGGGCAGCGCGAGTTGCAGGTACTGGCCGGCCTGGAAGCGGGCCCGCTGCCCGGCCGGCAGGCGCAGCTGCAACACCGAGACGTCGGGCGCCGCCAGCTGGTTGCGGAACACCTTCGCCGTGAAGCGCTTGCGGGCGGCCGGGTCGACGCGGTGCCAGGCGGCGGGGCGGATGCGCAGGTCGCTGCGCGGCGCGCACATGCACAAGAGCACTTGATCGGGCCCGCAGCTCTCGTTGCGCAGCGGGCCGCCCAGGTTGGCGACCTCGCCCCCGGCCACCGCGCCGGCGCAGTTGCCGCACACGCCCTTGCGGCAGGAGTAGGGCAGCTCGATGCCGGCGCGCAGCGCGGCGTCGAGCACGCTCTGCGCCGGGCCGCAGTCGAAAGCGGCGTCGCTGCCCTCGATGGTGATGCGATGGTTCATGCCGTTCCTTCCTCCACGCCGGCGCTCGTCAGCAGCGCGATGGTGCGCAGCACAGCGCCGGGGTCCGCGATGCCGAGGCCGGCGATGTCCATCGCGCTGCCGTGGCCGACGCTGGACAGCAGCGCCTGCGCGCCGATGGACAGCGCGCTGGCCGCGTTCGGCGCCAGCAGCTTGACGGGGATGTGGCCCTGGTCGTGCAGCATCGCGACGTACAGGTCGTGCCGCCGCTGCGCCAGCAGCAGGTCGGCGCCCAGCGGGCCGTCCACGCGCAGGCCCTCGGCGCGCAGCGCCTGCACGGCCGGCTCGACGTGCTGCGCGTCCTCGGGGCCGAACAGCCCGCCTTCCGAGGCGTGCGGGTTGATGCCGAAGACGCCGATGCGCGGATCGGCGACGCCCAGCCGCGCGCAGGCCCGCACGCCTGCGCGCGCCGCCGCCGCGACCAGCGCGGGCCGCAGGCGGCCCAGCGCATGCGCCACGCTCTCGTGCAGCGTGGCGTGCACGATGCGCAGGCCGCCGCCGACGAGCATCAGGAACACGCTGTCCTCCGGCTGGCCGCACACGCGCGCGACCAGCGAGGGGTAGCCGCTGAAGGCGATGCCGGCCTGATGGATCGCCGTCTCGTGGTGCGGGCAGGCGACCACGGCGTCGGCCTCGCCGCGCCGGCAGGCCTCGATGGCGGCGCTGGCTGAGGCGACGGCCGAGGCGCCCGCCGCCGGGTCGATGCGGCCGGGCCGGGCTGCCTGCGCGGGCAGCGTGCCGGCGTCCACCGCGGGCTGCCCGCGCAGTAGCGCCTCCAGCCCGAGCTGCGATGCCATGCGCTCCAGCACGGCCGCGGGGCCGTACAGCGTGATGCGCTCGCGTGCATCGGACGGCAGCGCCGCCAGGGCCTTGAGGGCGATCTCCGGCCCGATGCCGTTGGGGTCGCCCACGGCCAGCGCCAGCCGGGGCGGCGCGACGGTCGCAGCCATGGCGTTCACAGCGGCAGGGCCAGCAGCGTGTCCGTCACCGTGCTGTCGCACACCGCGACGCGCGAGCGCAGGCGCAGCCGGCCATCCTGCCGCACCACGCGATCGCGGTAGACGCCGCTGGCGAACAGGTGGGTCTCTCCGGTCGCCATGATGCGCGCCACCATGAAGGGCGTGCGAGCCTCGGCGCCCGTGTCGTCCTGCGCGCCCAGCACCGGGATGCCCAGCAGATGGCGGTAGCGCTGGCGCTCGTAGATGTTGGCCTCGCGCAGCGCGGCGATGCGGTCCTCCAGCATGGCGCGCGAATCGGCGTAGACGATGCCGGCCGGCAGGCCCTCGCGCTCATTCTCCGTGTGCGTGATGCGGTAGTGGCAGTCGTCGGTGAAGAAATCGGCCCACCGCTCCAGCGCATCGCTGTCGATGGTTTCGGCATAGGCCGCGTTGAAGGCGCACAGCGCCAGAAGGTCGATCATGGTGTGCTCTCTCGATGGGCAGGCGCGCTCAGGCGCCCATGTGCTGCCGGTAGGCCTTCCAGAAGCCGCGCACCGAGGCCTCGGTGGCGCGGCCCTCGCTCGACGCGGTGCCGTCGCCGCCCATCTCCACCACCGCCTCCAGCGTGCCCGCGCCGGCGATGCCGCGCTGCACGAAGCCGCCGACGGCGCCGTCCTCCATCGAGATGAAGCCGGCCGGCCCGATCAGGTTGGACTGCTTGAGCCGCACGCGGCGCTGCTCGGGCGTGTCGTCGGCGTAGCCGAGGTAGGTCCAGTTCAGCTCGGTGCGCTCCACGCCCCTGGGCAGCACCTGGCGCACCGCCAGGCAGTTTTGGATCTGCTGCAGCACGAAGCCGGGGAAGACCGAGAGGATCTGCAGCGTCACGCCGTCCCCGTATTCCTGGAAGCCGGCCAGCAGGCTAGGGTCCTTCAGGCGGTAGTTCGCATCGTCCGAGCGCAGGCCCTGGTCGCGGTACGAGGCGTCCTTCTCCGCCTGCGCGTCGATCATGGAGTAGCTCACATGGTTGCCGCCGCTCTCGTCGACGATGACGCCGCCCTTTTGCGACAGGCGATTGAGCTCGAAGGTGGTGAAGAACAGGTGCAGCAGGCTCGCGTGGTAGCTGTCGCGCACGTTCTCCACGTACAGCTTCCAGTTGTTGGGCAGCGCCTGCGTGAAGCGCCCGATCACCTCCACCGGCTTGTGCAGCACGCGCTCGATGCGTTCGCAGATCTCCTCGCCCAGGTACTCCTCGATGCCGGGCACCTCGTCGCTGAAGCTGCCGAAAACCAGCCCGCAGAAGGCCGCCACGCGCAGCTTGCGCGGGCCGTGCGCCTCCTTGCAGAAGCCGGGCGGCATGCCGCCCTGGCCCTTGACGCCTTTCTCGAAGGCCACGCCGGTCAGGTCGCCCTGCCGGTTGTAGCTCCAGGCGTGGTAGACGCACTGGAAGTTCTCGGCGCGGCCCGACTTCTCCAGCGCGATCAGCGCGCCGCGGTGGGCGCAGCGGTTCTCGAAGGCGTAGACCTCGCCGTCCGCGTCGCGCACCACCACCACCGGCGTCTCGCCGACGAAGGTGGTGCGGTAGCTGCCGGCCTCGGGCAGCTCGGCCTCCAGGCACAGGTAGTTCCAGGTCTCGCCCTGGAAGATGCGCGCCTGCTCCTCGGCGGCGAGCTGCGCGTCGCGGTAGACGCCGTAGGGGATGCGCGTGAGCCCGGGGCCGGACCAGCGGACGGGTTGAAGGGTGGACGTGTCTTGCATGGGTTGCTCAGTCGAGGCGGACGTTGGCGCTGCGGATGACCCGGTCCCACTTGGCGGACTCGGCGCGGATGAACTGGCCGGTGCGGGCCGGGTCCCAGCCGCGCGGCTCGGCGCCCTGCTCGGCGAACTTCTGCCGCACCTCGGGCTGGGTCAGTGCGCCGGCAAAGCTCTTCTGGAGCGCGGCCACCTTGGCCGCGGGGGTGCCCGGCGGCGCCACCACCGCGAACCAGGTCACGGCGTTCATCGACGGCAGCCCCTGCTCGGCGAAGGTGGGCACCTCGGGCAGTGCTGCGGAGCGCTGCTCGTCGGCCACGCCCAGGATGCGCAGCTTGCCCGCCTGGTGGAAGGGCAGCGACGAGCTGATGTTGTCGAAGAACACGTCGATCTGCCCGCCCACCAGGTCCACCAGCGCCGGCGCCGTGCCCTTGTAGGGGACGTGGACCATCTCCGTGCCCGTGAGCTGCATGAACAGGCTGGCCGTCAGGTGCGAGGTGGTGCCGTTGCCCTGCGAGCCGTAGGTCACCTTGCCCGGGTTGGCCTTGGCGTAGGCGATGAACTCCTGCACGGTCTTCACCGGCAGCCGCGGGTTGACCACCAGCACGTTGGGCACCGTCGCCAGCACCGTGACCGGCTCCCACTTCGACGGGTCGAAGGCCATCTTCCGGTACAGGTGGTGGTTGATGGCGATCGGCCCGGGCGGCGAGGCCAGCAGGGTGTTGCCGTCGGGTTCGGCGCGGAATACCGCCTCGGCGCCGATGTTGCCGCCGGCGCCGGTGCGGTTGTCGATCAGCACGCCGGCGGGGAACTGCGCGCGCAGCTTCTCGGCCACCACGCGCGGCAGGATGTCGGCCGTGCCGCCGGCGGGGTAGGGCACGATGATCTTGAGGGCTTGCGGGGTCTGTGCCGTGGCGCTGCCGAGCAGGCAGGCCGCAGTCAGGCAGGCGGCGCCGAGGCGCCGCGCGAGGGCGGTTGTCATCCTGTTGTGTCTCCGTGTCTGACGTTCATCGGGGGTGATCCAGTGTCCGGGCCGCATGCCTTTCGCCACAAGCCGGATGTGCGGCATGCGCAAAAATGGACGCCCCGGCATGCGAAGGATCAAGATGCGATGGCAGACAAGAACTTCGTGAGCTCGCTCGATAAGGGCCTGCAGGTGCTGGGCTGCTTCGGCCGGCAGCACGCGCGGCTCACCGTCTCGGAGGCGGCGCGCCTGACCGGCAGCACGCCGGCCTCGGCGCGGCGCTCGCTGCTCACGCTGCAGGCGCTCGGCTACCTCGACAGCGACGGCAAGCGCTTCTGGATGCTGCCCAAGGCGCTGCTGATCGCGCACGCCTATCAGTTCCCGCCCGATGCCGCAGCTTGCGCAGCCGCTGCTGGTCGCTCTCTCCGAGCGCACCCGTGAGTCGGCCAGCCTGGGCATGCTTCTGGGCGACGATGTGGTGATCGTCGCTCGCGCAATTGCCCGGCGCAGCCTTTCGACGGGGCTGGCCATCGGATCGCGGCTTCCGAGCTATTGCTCGGCGCTCGGCGGGGTGTTGCTCGCCGCGTTCGAGCCCCTGGAGGCACGCAGACGTGTCGACCAGATGCAGCGCGCTGCACTGACACCGCGCACCCTCTGGCGTAGCAACGACGTCGTGGCCGAGGTGGCCCGCTGCCGCGAGCAGGGCTGGTCGGAGAGCGATGAGGAACTGGAACTCGGCGTGCGGTCGATGGCCATCCCGGTGTTCGACCGTGCGGGCGATACCGTCGGCGCCATGAGCATCGCGGTCCAGGCCGACCGTATGACGATGGCGGATTCCGTTCGACCATGCTGCCGGCGCTGCGTCGTGCGCGCGATGCGCTGGCGACCCGCTTGCCGGCGGATTGTGCGCACCCGGGCCGGGCGCAGTGGAGCCGCTGCGGCGGGCATCTCGGTACTTCGATGCAAAGCGTCGTAGGGGAAACCCTGGAACGACCAAGTTTCTTTCGCGATGCGCAAATATCCTGACGCTACATCAAGCCTTCGGTCACACCATCGCGCCCGCGGCTGCAAATCAATGCCGCGAACCAGTCGAAGGAGACATAAGATGCAGACAACAGTCATCACGATGCTGCTGGCGTCGGTGGCCCTAGCCGCGTGCGTTGGCGGCGGATCCACGCCGCTGCCGCTGCCGCTGCCGCAGCAGCAGCCGCCGCAGCAGGAGCCTCCGCCGCCCCCGGTGCCCTTGGCTTCGCGCGCCGCATGCGAGGCTCTGAAGGACGGAAATGGCGACATGGTGTGGCCAAATGCCGCGACGGTCGTGGAAGTCGCTGCCTGGCGTGACGCCGCGCCCGCCACCGCATCTGCGGCGGCGCTGCCCGAACACTGCGAGGTGTCCGGCACCATCGCGAAGCGCACCGGGATCGACGGCTATCCCTACGAAATCAAATTCCGCCTCCGGATGCCCGCAGAATGGAACGGTCGTTTCTTCATGGAAGGCGGCGGCGGAACCAACGGCTCGCTGTCCGCGGCTACCGGCAGCATTGGTGGGGGACAGATCGCAAGCGCGCTGTCTCGCAATTTCGCCACCATCGCAACGGATGGAGGTCACGACAACGCAGTGAACGACAATCCCGACGCGCTCGGCACCGTTGCCTTCGGATTGGATCCGCAGGCCCGTCTCGACATGGGCTACAACTCGTACGATCAGGTCACGCAGGCAGGCAAGGC
Source organism: Pseudacidovorax sp. (assembly GCF_017991995.1). Taxonomy (GTDB): domain Bacteria; phylum Pseudomonadota; class Gammaproteobacteria; order Burkholderiales; family Burkholderiaceae_C; genus Xenophilus. Next base: position 100,874 of record NZ_JAGOPN010000010.1, read on the forward strand.
CGCGGTGGCCAGGTTCTACGGACGCGCTGCCGACAAGTCCTATTTCATCGGCTGTTCGGAGGGCGGCCGCGAGGGCATGATGCTCTCGCAGCGCTTCCCTTCCCACTACGACGGCATCGTTGCCGGTGCACCAGGCTACCAGTTGCCGAAGGCCGGGATCAGCGGTGCGTGGACCACACAGTCCCTTGCGCCCGCCGCTGTCGGCTTGGATGCACAAGGCGTGCCGCTTATCAATAAGTCTTTCTCTGACGCCGACCTGCACCTTCTTTCACAGGCAATCCTGGGCACATGTGACGCCCTCGACGGCCTTGCGGATGGCATCGTTGACAATTACCGGGCATGCCAGGCAGCCTTTGACCCCGCCACGGCAGCCAATCCTGCAAACGGCCAGGCGCTCCAGTGCGTTGGCGCCAAGACTGCGGATTGCCTGAGCCCCGTCCAGGTCACTGCGATCAAGCGCGCGATGGCGGGGCCCGTGAATTCGGCGGGAACGCCGTTGTACAACAGATGGGCTTGGGACGCTGGCATGAGCGGACTGAGTGGCACGACCTATAACCAGGGGTGGCGCTCGTGGTGGCTCGGTAGCTTCAACAGCAGTGCCAACAACGCCCAGCGCGTGAGCGGCTTCTCGGCGCGCTCCTGGCTGGTCGATTTCGCCACACCGCCCGAACCGATGCCCTTGACGCAGGTTGCCGCGCGGATGATGAAATTCGATTTCGACATCGATCCGTTGAAGATTTGGGCGACCAGCGGACAGTTCACCCAATCCAGCATGGACTGGCACGGTGCAACTTCTACTGACCTTGCTGCCTTCCGCGATCGCGGCGGCAAGATGATCCTGTACCACGGCATGTCCGACGCCGCGTTCTCAGCCCTGGACACGGCCGACTATTACGAGAGACTTGGCGCAGCGATGCCAGGTGCTGCTGGATTCGCGCGCCTTTTTCTGGTGCCGGGTATGAATCATTGCAGCGGCGGTCCCGGGACCGACCGGTTCGACATGCTGACGCCCTTGGTCGCCTGGGTCGAGCGCGGCGAGGCGCCGGATCAGATCTCCGCCTGGTCGGGCACGCCAGGGTACTTCGGGGTGGCGGCACGCACGCGGCCACTTTGCCCGTATCCCCAAATCGCCCGCTACAAGGGTAGTGGAGACATCAACACCGAAGCGAACTTCGCCTGCGCGGCGCCGCCCTGAAAGGGGCCACGTAGCGTGGCGCCTTGCACGATTGCTCCGGCAAGGTGAAGTTTTCATGCTGCGTACTTGACGATCGGGTCCTGGAAGCAGGTCAAGACGCGATGACAGACAAAAACTTCGTGACTTCGCTCGACAAGGGTCTGCAGGTGCTGAGCTGCTTCGGCCGGCAGCACGCGCGACTGACAGTCTCGGAGGCGGCGCGCCTGACCGGCAGCACGCCGGCCTCGGCGCGGCGCTCGCTGCTCACGCTGCAGGCTCTTGGCTACCTCGACAGCGACGGCAAGCGCTTCTGGATGCTGCCCAAGGCGCTGCTGATCGCGCACGCCTACCTCGCCTCGCGCGCGACGCCCACGCTGGCGCAGCCGCTGCTGGATGCGCTGTCGGAGCGCACCCGCGAGTCGGCCTCGCTGGGCAAGCTGCTGGACGACGACGCGATCATCATCGCTCGCTCCACGGCGCGGCGCAGCCTGAGCATCGGGCTGGGCATCGGCTCGCGCCTGCCGGCCTACTGCTCGGCCATCGGCCGCGTGCTGCTGGCCAGCCTGCCGCCGGGCGAGGCCGAGCGCCGCGTGCGCGCCATGCCGCGCCAGCCGCTGACGCCGCGCACGGTGTACGAGGTGCGCCCCGTGCTGGAGCTGATCGCGCGCTGCCGCGAGCAGGGCTTCGCCGGCAGCGACGGCGAGCTGGAACTGGGCGTGCGCTCCATGGCCGTGCCGGTGCACGACCGCAGCGGCTCGCTGGTGGGTGCCATGAGCATCGCGGTGCGCGCCGAGCGCATGAGCTTCGCCGAGTTCCGCGAGGCCTTCCTGGCCGCCCTGCGCAAGGCCGGCACTACGTTGGGCGAGCGGCTTTATCCCGAGTGAAGGGGAACGGCCTGCTACACCCTGTGCACTACGCCCGCGCTCAACTCAGAGACACTGGCTGTACGCGAAGACTACCGGGGTTGGACTGCTTCAAGCTCCTTCAGAAACCACGAAAATCCAACCCCGTCCAGCCCTCAAACTGACATGGGATGATGTCGAGGACCACGTGCGGAGTCTGGTCAGTCTCCTTGGGTTCATCCTTCAGGCACGTCCTTGGGCAGCAACGACTGCGTCATGGCAACCCACTCTTCTGCTAAGACAAACCCCGGCGTCGCCGACAGTGCGTCGCCTCGATTTCCAGCCAGGGCTGTACGCGAATCCCTCGGCGCCATCTTGCGTCCAGTCGCACTCTCGGCGTCAAGGCTTGTCGGGCCTCTCGAGGAAGGCGAAAACGCCAAGCATGCTTCTGTCGATGACCGTGCGGTGATCCGCGTCCTGAATCTCCTCGTAGCGAAAGATCATCTTTCGCTCTTCCATGGCATCAATCCACGTCCTAGTCATGTCGACGGGAACCGCTTGATCGACCACGCCCTGCGTGATCATCACAGGCACGGTGATCTTGGAGAGAACTTCCTGCATCCGGGGGACCATTCGTCGGGTCGCCGGCGCGATGGCCGCAACGGCGTTCCACTGCTTGGGATATTTGGATGCGAGGTAGAGCGCGCCGGCGCCTCCCATGGAATGACCGACTAGGAACGTGCGCGCCGGGTCCGTCCGGAACTCCTGCTTCGCCAGGGCCAGCACGTTCATGACGTCCTGCTCACTCAACGCCCTCAGGTTCGGGGGATCGTGGGCCGCTGCAGGATCGGGGGTGCGGCCAAGGCCTGCGCGGGGGCTGTACTCGCCGGGGATGCCATACCAGCCCCGCGGGTTGTATCCCATGGGCGCAACCACGACATAGCCGCCCTTCTCGGCCAGGTCGAGCAGCGCGCCGCGCATGAGGGTGTTGTGGTTCCCGTTCAGTCCATGCAGCGCGATGATCAAAGGCGCCGGCTTGTCTTTCCTGACCTTGCTGGAAACGAACACCGCGTAGGGCAAGTCCTCCCCGGTGGGACCGAAACGGTAGGTCCGCTGCCCGACCCGCGGATCGGGGGGCAAAGGCTGCGGCCGCGGCGATGCAGGCGGGGCGACGGGCTGAGCCGCCACGACCCCGGACAACGCCGACAAGCCAACGCCGATCGCCCATGCCCGAAGCATGTTTCTTCTGTCGAGTTCCATAGCCTTTCCTTTCCACGCCGAAATGCCGGCGGCTTCTCCGCCTATTCCCGCCCGGACCTTGCGTGCAGCGCGAACGCCATGAGGCGCAGGTCGCGCCAGTGAGACCTTTCCCGCAGTTGCGCCTGGGGCAGCAGCTTCCGGCGCTGTGCCTCGACCTCGGCGATCAATTCGGCATCCCAGCTGTCCGAATGGTCCCTCGACGCGGCGATGCGCTGGTAGAGCGGCCCCAATCGCCGGGCATAGTCGGCGACGCCGCCCACCGCATTGAGGTCGATGGTCTCGAACGGTCCCATGAAGGACCAGCGCCATCCCAACCCGTCGCGTACGGTCTTGTCGATGTCCTCCACCGAGGCGATCCCATCCTTGACCAGTGCCCAGGCCTCCCTGAGCAGCACGGCCTGGAGGCGATTGAGGACGAAGCCATCGATCTCGCGTCTCACCGTGATCGGACTCTGGTCGCATGCCAGCATCAGCTCGCGGGCGAAATTCAGAGCATCCGCACCGGTATCGGGCGAGGGAACCAGCTCGACCAGCGGGATCAACGACGGCGGATTGACCGGGTGCACCACGAGGACGCGGTCGCTGATGCGCAGCCCAGATGCAAACGCGGAGGCCGGGATTCCCGAGGTAGAACTACCGATGATCCGCCTGCCGTCGTCCAACGGCTCGAGTTGCTCAAGCAAAGCGCGCTTCAGATCCGCCTTCTCCAGAATTGACTCCTGGACGTAGACGGCATTGCGCACCGCCTCCTCCAGCGAGGCCACAACCCGGACTCTTCCGGCGACGACGGACGGGGGTTCGTCGACCAGCCCCTGGTCGGACAGCGCGTCCAACTGCAGCCGTATCCGGCCTGGCGCTGCCTCCAGGACGGCGGCATCGGCGTCATGGATGTTGACAGCGAATCCGGCCCGGGCGAAAACCACGGCCCACGCGCAACCGACCAGGCCCACACCGATGCAGGCAACGGTTCCGAAGTTCTTGGGATCTATCATGGGCATATTCATCACAAGGTTCAAAGAATTTCGCGCTCCCTGCCCCAGTTCATGCGTAGCCCTGAATTGGGGCGCCTGCACGCAGTCCGAGCTTCGAGATGAGGACCGGCGCCCCGCCCCAGCGCTGTCGGGCAAGCCAAGTGGCAAGCCCTTGGTCCATCACGCGCGTGTGGCCTGGAAACCAGTCGGCCAGCGCAATCGCGAAGGCACGAACCACATCGGCGCGCCCCTGGCCAAACGCAATCTTGACTTCGCGCAGGCTTTCCAACACGGCAGCATGCTCTTCGACGTGGCAGCGTGCCGAGTCGTACCGCGAGACGCGCATCGTCTCTTCCTCCTCAGCAAAGTGCGAGCGCACATGGCGCTCGAAAGCGGCCAGGGCGGCATCCAGCGCCCCAGTGTCCGACGACAGCAGCGCATCGACGCACCGAACGAACTCGCGATGCATCAAGTCCATGCTCTCTTCTCCGAGCACGAACCTTTCATCCCAGGCGAGCGAACTCGGGATTGGTCGTTGAACAGCCAGCGCCGCAACCGAAAGGGCTTCCTTGCTCACGGGTTGGTCCCAAGGCCTGCCTCCCGCATCACGCCGCTGAGCTTCTTCACATCACCTTCAAGCCACTTGCGCGCTTCGACCGAGCCGACGAACCTGGGCTGCACCTCCAGATCGTTGAGACTCTTCATGATGGCCGGATCGTTCATCGCATCCCGGAAGGCGGCTTCGAGGCGCTGCAATACGGGTGCGGGAGTTCCTGCCGGCGCGGAGATCGTCACCAGCTGTTCGTTTCCGTCGAGCTCCGGGTAACCCTGCTCGCCCGTCGTTCCAGCGCTGGGCAAGAGCGGCAGCCGCGTGGGCCGCTGCACGGCGATCACCCGCAGCCCTGCACCATCCATCTGCTTGACCAGCGAGCTGTAGGGCAAGACGCAGGCGTCGACATCGCCGGCCTTGATCGCGGTCAGCGCCGGTGCCACTCCGTTGTAGGGAACATGCGTGATGTTCAGCTTCTGGCCGGGATGGTTCTTCTGGAAGGCGAACCTGAACATCTCCAGTTGAAGGTGGTTGATGCCGTTGGCGCCCGTGGAGCAGATGCTCAGTCCTCCAGGCCTGCTGTTCGCCAATGCCACGAGTTCGGGCAATGTCTTGGCCGGGGTCTTGTCGCTGACGGCGAACAGGGAGGTGTAGATGCCCAGGCCCGCGATGGGCGCGTAGTCCTTCAGGCTGAACTCGTGGTTACGAACGAGCAGATGGACGAAGCCGAACGCCGAGCCGGAGGCGATGAACAGCGTGTAGCCGTCCGGCTTGGCCGTGGCTGCGGCGCGCGCTCCGACGGCGCTGCCGGCACCCGGGCGGTTGACGATCACCACCGGCTGCCCCAGGAGCTCATTGACCTTCTTGCCCAGCACGCGGGCGGTCGCATCGAGGCTGCCACCGGCGGCGAAGGGAACGATGATGCTGATCGGTCCCTGAGGAAACGCCGGTTCGGCCGCCGCGGCGCGCTGCGCAGCCGCAGCCAGAAGCGCTGATGCCAGCAGCGCGGGTAGGACCTGGCTGCCGAACTTCGGCAGTTGGAGGGCGAAGCGGGCGCGGCGCGCCAGCCCGGCGATGGTCGGGATCATACGGTGTCTCCTTGACGGACGTTGGTCTGGGATCGGACAGGCCCTTACGCCTGAACGGCAGGGGCTTCCATGGGGCGGGCCGTGCTCATGAGCGCCTCGGCCTTGTCGGGATCGAGATCCTCCGGCAGGACGGTCTGCGTGGCCCGAACGCGATAGAGATGCGGCATGAGCGAGGCCTCCGGCCGCGTGCCGCGGTCTTCGCATGCGAGGGCCGCATCGATCAGCGTCCTGCGCATGGCGACCACGGCGCGGTCGCTGCTGCCGAGGTTCTCACGCGTGCGATCCACGATCGCACCTGCCGTCTCGCACACCATCGCGTCCTGGGCGCGCACCCCTGCGATGCCCGTGAACGACACGGTCTTCTGCAACTGGCGATCGATCAGGTAGTTGTTGTCCAGGCGTTCCGTCGGGCGCGTGGTGCCTGGCACGACCTTGCGGTGCGCGACGTCGCCGTTGCACCATGCCGCCAGTTCCTTATCGCCCAGCCTGCGGTCCGGGCGAAACGTCACGCAGATCACCCAGCAGCGCTCGTCCGTCATGGGCACCCACATGCGCACCAGATGGGCGTCGTCCGGATGCGGGGGGATCATGGTGTAGAACGGCATCAGGAACTGGTTCAGGCGCCAGTAACGCTGCCCCTCGGCGGTCCTGCGTCCGTTGCAGGCCATGAAGCCGGCCGGCGTCGGCAGGATCTTCCAGACCGGTGCCTTGTCGTCGTGGAAGTATTGCCCGGTCAACGCTTGGGCATCACCTTCGGTCTTGTTGACGAGGCTGTGCAGGAAGCCCACGTGCGCGCTGTCCAGTTCGCCCTCCATCGCCTGGGCATAGTTGCAGTCCTGCTCCCAACGCGAGGCATAGATGTGATCGTCCGGCAGGCCCAGCCACTCGAAGTCGGGCAGCGGCGGCGCGTCGCCCTCGCCCATGTACACCCACAGCACGCCGCCGGCCAAGCGCGCTGGGTAGGCCGTCGCCCGGACTTTCGAGCACATCGGACTGCCTGCGGGCTCGGTGGGCATGTCGAGGCACTTGCCCTCCACCGAGAACTTCCAGCCGTGATAGACGCAGCGTACGCCCCCCGCCTCGTTGCGGCCGAAGAAGAGGCTGGCGCCTCGGTGCGGGCAATGCTCGTCCAGCACGCCGATGCGGCCCTCGGTGTCGCGGAACACCACCAGCGACTCGCCCAGAAGGGCGAGGCGAACCGGCGGTTCGTCCGCGGCGGGGATCTCGCGCTCGAGCATGGCCGGCGTCCAGAAGGAGCGCATCAGCTTGCCCATCGGTGTCCCCTGGCCGGTGCGGGTCAGGACGTCATTGTTTTCTTTGCTCAGCATGGCGGTATGAAGTAGCTATTGGGTTTCGCGAAGATGGATCTGAAGAAGCCGGACGCACCACAGACATCAGTCGGCCTTGGCCCCAGACGCCTGGATGACAGGGGCCCACTTCAAGATGTCGGCACGGATGCGCTGGTCGTATTCCTGGGGGCTGGAGCCGACGGGATCCAATCCCATTTCGAGCAGCTTGTGCGCAAATTCCGGCGTGTGCGCCGCGCGTGCGATGTCCGCACTGATCTTCTGCACGATGGCCGCCGGCGTGCCCGCCGGCGCAATCACGCCGACGCTGCTCTGGGCCGACACGCCAGGAACAGTCTCGGCGACCACCGGGATGTCGGGCACGCTGGCCGGGCGCGAGGGACTGAACAGGGCGATGGGCTTGAGCTTCCCAGCCTTGATGAGGCCGGCGCTGGCGTAGTAGGTGTCCATCAGCAGCGGCACCTGCCCGCCCATCACGTCCTGTTGTGCCGGCGCGCCCCCGCGGTACGGCACGTGGACGATGTTCACGCCCGCCTTGACCTTCAGAAGCTCCATCACCAGGTGGTGCGCGGTGCCGCTTCCCGGGCTCGCATAGCTCAGACGCCCGGGCTGCCGCCGGGCGAGCTCCAGCAACTCCGCGAGATTGCCCGCCGGCAGCGACGGGTTGGCATCCAGGATGATGTGCTGCACACCCACCTCCGACACCGGCTGGAGATCCTTCAGCGTGTCGTAGGGCAGGTTCGACCTCAGCGTCGGATTGATCGCATGGGACGACACGGCGATGCCTAGCGTGTAGCCATCCGGCGGGGCCTTGGCGACCACGTTGGTCGCCAGCACGGCGCCGGCACCCGGCCGGTTGTCGACGACCACCGGCTGGCCCCATACCTCGGAAAGCTTTTGCGCCAACAGCCGCCCCTGCGCATCGGTCGAGCCACCCGGCGGGAACGGGATGACGAGCCGGACCGGCCGGCTGGGCCAGTCGTCCTGCGCGTGGACCGGCGAGGTCATGGCCAGCGGAAGCAGCGGCAGCGCCAAGCGCATCCTGTTTTTCATCGTGTGTCTCCTTGGCCCGTGGCGGCCAGTGCGTTCTCATCTGCACGTACATCCAGACCCATGGATCGACGATGTAACGATTGCATTATGCAAGTATTTATTTCGCCTCACAAGGGCCACCGACAAAGGGAGACCTCCTTCGGCTAGGCGATTTCCCTAGGATCGAAAGGTTGCAAATCAAGGAGAAGTGGGCATGACGGCTATGCTCGGGACGCAGCAGCCCCTGCCGCAGACCTCTCGCATCCATGGCCACCAAGAAGAAGTTCGCCCTCGAACACTGGATCTCCTACCGATTCGGTCTGATTGCGTCCCGCATCGGCACCGTGATGGCCGCCCGCTACGTGGCCGCCCATGACCTGCCCATGCCTGCATGGCGTTCGCTGGCCGTCATCGCGCGCTTCGGCCCTCTTTCGGCGGGCGAATTGGGGGAGCGGACATCGTCCGACCCGTTCCGCGTCGTCCGCGCCATCGACCTGCTGGTCAAGCGCGGCCTAATCACGCGTACACCCGACCCTTCGGACAGACGGCGCGCCCGCCTGGAATTGACCAGCGCCGGGCGCGCGCTCTACGAGGAAATCGAGCAAGGCGCAATCGCCAACGAGAAATTCGTCCGCGCAGGCCTCACTGCGCAGGAGATCCGGCTGCTCGAGAGCATGCTGGACCGCATCGATGCGCAAGTGCAGGCGCTGAGCGCGGGCGTGTCCGAGCCCACCCGCGCCGAGTAGACCGGCCGGCAGCGTCTTGCGACGGGTTGATATTACTTGCATAATGCAATTAATAGGGCTCACGTTCGAGCCTTGCCAACTCCCGCGAGACAACCCGATGAACGAGCAAGATACTTCCACCACGCAGCCCATCCGCTTTGTCGGCAAACGCCAGCAGGGCGGCGGCTACGGCAAGCCGCCTGGCCGGTCCGATGACTTCCTGACACAGGTCGAGCCCGGCACGCCCTGCGGCGAGTTCATGCGGCGCTATTGGCATCCCGTGGGCGTTTCGTCCAAGGTCACGACGGACCCCGCGCGGGTGCGCATCCTGGGCGAGAACCTGATCTTGTTCAGGGACGGCCAGGGGAAAGCTGGCCTGCTGCACGAGCACTGCGCTCATCGCGGCACCTCGCTGTACTACGGCAAGGTCGAGAACGAAGGCATCCGCTGCTGCTACCACGGCTGGCTCTTTGCGGTCGACGGCAGTTGCGTGGAGCAGCCCTGCGAGCCCGGCGGGGGGCAGCACCGCGACAAGTGCCGCCAGCCTTGGTATCCGGTGCAGGAACGCTATGGCCTCGTCTTCGCCTATATGGGGCCGCTTGACGCGATGCCCCCCCTGCCGCAGTACGACGTGCTCGAGGACCTGGGGGCGGACGAGGAACTGCAGCAGGAGGACAAGAGCTTCTACATCGGCGGAGGCGTCTCCCAGGACAAGCCTGTGGCCCCGTACAGCTGGCTCCAGAACTTCGAGAATGTGATGGATCCCTTCCACGTGGTCATCCTGCATTCGCGCTTCAGCGGCGTGCAGTTCCGCGAGCAGATGGCGGCCATGCCCGCCGTGGAATGGGAGCAGTGCGACCACGGTGTCATGTACCGGTCAGTGCGCCAGACCAAGGAAGGCACCCTGACGCGGATCACGCAGACACTGCTTCCCAACGTGCGCATCGTCCCGTCCATCGAGCTGGCGCCCGGCCAGGGCCGCGAGGTGGCCTGGCTGGTGCCGGTGGACAGCCATCACCACCGCACCTTCGGTGTGGCGCGGGTGCTCAAGAGCGAAGACCCACTCTATTCACGGCGCTCGCGCATGGCGGTCTTCGAAGGCAAGACCTGGTGGGAGATGACGGAAGACGAGCACAAGCGCTTCCCGGGCGACTACGAGGCGCAATCCACCCAGGGGAGCATCCCCGCACACAGCGACGAGCATCTCGCCACCAGCGACAAGGGCCTGGTGATGCTGCGCCGGATGCTGGCCCGCCAGATCCGCGTGGTCCAGGAGGGTGGCACCCCCGAGGGCGCGGGCCAGGACGGCGCAATGGTCTCGGTCAAGGCGGGAAACTTCTTCGAATGAGCGGCGAGCGCTTGTTCGACGTAAGGGTCGTGGCGCTGCGCGAGGAGGCGCCTGGCGTGGTTTCCTGCGAGCTGCAATCGACTTCGGGCGAACTGCCCTCTTGCCCGCCCGGCGCGCATGTGGACGTGCATCTTCCCAACGGGCTCGTGCGCCAGTATTCGGTCGCGTCAGCCACGGCAGACAGCTATCAGGTCGCCGTCAAGCGCAAGCCGGCCAGCCGAGGCGGGTCCGCGTTCATGACCGACTCGTTGCGCATCGGCAGCCTGCTGCGCATCGGCGCTCCGCGGGACAACTTTCCGCTCGTCGCGGCCAACGGCCGTACTGTGCTGATCGCGGGCGGTATCGGCATCACAGCGCTGCTTCCCATGGCGCGCCTCCTGGCGGCCCGCGGACTCGACTGGACGCTGCACTATGCGGTGCGGGCCCCCGAGGATGCCGCCTTCAAGCGCGCACTGCAGGACCTGGGCGACCGGATCCGCCTCCACGCCTCCTCGACGGCGGGATGCCGGCTTTCCATCGAGGACATCGTCATGCAGCAACCGGCCGGCACCCACTTCTACTGCTGCGGGCCGGCGTCGATGCTCGATGCCTTCCTGGCGGCCACCACATCGCTGCCGCCCGAGCAGGTGCACTTCGAGAGGTTCGGGGCCGAACCCACCGCCGGAGGGCAGGAGTTCGTCGTTCGACTGGCGCGCAGCGGCCAGGTGCTGCCGGTGGCCGCAGACCAGACGATCGTCGACGCGCTGCTGGCCGCCGGAGTCGATGCGCCCTACTCCTGCCAACAGGGCATCTGCGGCTCGTGCGAAGTCAAGGTCCTGCAGGGCAGCCCCGACCACCGGGACGACGTACTGACGGAGGCGGAGAAAGCCTCCAACAAGACCATGATGATCTGCTGCTCGCGCGCCTGCTCCCCCGAGCTGGTGCTCGACCTGTAGCAAAGCAGCCGGCCGTTGCGGGCTTGAAGGGCGCCGTGCTCCTTCGGCATCGTGCGGCGCCTTGCGTCAACCACCGGAGACATCCCATGCTTCAACCCACCATCGGCCTGATCGGACTTGGCGCCATGGGCGCCGGTATCGCCACCACATTGCGCAGGCAGGGCCACGAATTGCGCGTGTGCGACGCGCAGCCGGGGCGCGCGCAGGACTTCGCCGCCGAAGGCGGCCTCGCCTGCGCCACACCGGCCGAAACGGCGGCCGGCTGCGACGTGCTGGTCTCGGTGGTGGTCAATGCCGAGCAGACGGAAGCCGTGTTGTTCGGCAAGCACGGCGCTGCCGCAGCGATGTCGCCCGGCAGCGTGTTCGTGATGTGCTCAACGGTCGATCCTTCCTGGTCGACGGCTCTGGAAGCGAGGCTGGCCGAGCACGGCATCCTCTACCTCGACGCACCCATCTCGGGCGGTGCGGCCAGGGCGGCCAGTGGTCAGATGACGATGATGACGGCCGGCGCGCCGGCCGCTTACGAGAAAGCCGGCGGTGTGCTCGACGCCATGGCCGCCAAGGTGTACCGTCTGGGCGACCGGGCCGGCGCCGGCAGCAAGGTCAAGATCATCAATCAGCTCCTGGCCGGCGTGCACATCGCCGCGGCGGCCGAGGCCATGGCACTGGGCTTGCGCGAGGGCGTCGATGCGGCCGCGCTGTACGAGGTCATCACCCACAGCGCCGGCAACAGCTGGATGTTCGAGAACCGCATGGCCCACGTGCTCGCCGGCGACTACACGCCGCTGTCGGCGGTGGACATCTTCGTCAAGGACCTGGGGCTGGTGCTCGACATGGCGCGGGCCAGCAAGTTCCCGCTGCCCCTGTCGTCGACGGCGCACCAGATGTTCATGCAGGCCTCCAGCGCCGGCTTCGCCCGCGAGGACGACAGCGCCGTGATCAAGATCTTCCCCGGCATCGACCTGCCGGCTGCCCGCCCTACCCTCACCGACGCCTCGTCATGAACGTCCTCATCACCGGCGGCTGCGGCTTCCTGGGCGCCCGCCTCGCACGGACCCTCCTGCAACAGGCCAGCCTGCCGCTGGCCGGCGCACCTGCACAGCCCGTCGAACACATCCTGCTGGCCGACCGCGCGCCACCGCCGGCCGACCTGCAGGCCGACGCGCGCATCCGCGTCCTCCAGGGCGATCTGCTCGACCAGGCCGCGTCCGGCGCGCTGCCGCTGGCCGAGGTCCAGCTCGTGTTCCACCTCGCGGCCGCCGTCAGCGGCGAATGCGAGGCCGACTTCGATCTCGGCATGCGCAGCAACCTCGACACCACGCGCGCCCTGCTCGAAGGCTGCCGCCGCGCCGGCCATGCACCCGTGTTCGTCTTCTCCAGTTCGGTGGCCGTGTTCGGCGATTCGCCGGAACAGCCACTGCCCGCAGTGGTGGACGACCGCACGCTACCGACGCCGCAGAACAGCTACGGCATCCAGAAGTTCGTCGGCGAGCAGCTGGTGGCCGACTACACGCGCAAGGGCTTCGTGCAGGGCCGCAGCGTGCGGCTGATGACGGTGAGCGTACGGCCCGGCCGGCCCAACGGGGCGGCTTCCAGCTTCCTGTCCGGCATGCTGCGCGAGCCGCTGGCCGGTGAGCGGGCGCGCTGCCCGGTGCCTCCCGACACGGCCGTCGCGCTGGCATCGCCCGGCAACACGGTGGCAGGCATCCTGCGCGCGGCCACTGCCGGCGCGGCCGAGTGGGGCGCGCGCACGGCGGTCAACCTGCCGGCGTTGACCACCACGGTGCGGGAGATGGCCCAGGCGCTGGAGCGCATCGCCGGAGCGCAGGCGACCGCGTTGATCGACTGGTCGCCCGACCCCGGCGTGGCAAGGATCGTCACGGGCTGGCCCAGCCGCATCCACGCCCGGCGTGCCGCGAGCCTGGGACTGGCCGCCGACCCGGACTTCGACACCGTCCTGCGCCAGTACGTGCAGGAGAATCCGCAAGCGGTGAAGCTGCCGCTGAAAGGCTGACGACAAGACCATGGCCAACCTGCTTCTCGGCTGCATTGCCGACGATTTCACCGGGGCGACCGACCTGGCCAACAATCTGGTGCGCGCCGGCATGCGCGTGGTGCAGACGATCGGCGTGCCGGAAGCCCCGCTGGACGCCGAGGTGGATGCCGTCGTGGTGGCACTCAAGTCGCGCACCATCCCGGCACCCGAGGCCGTCGCGCAGTCGCTCGCTGCGCTGCGCTGGCTGCAGGGCCAGGGTCGCGGCGGGGTCGCGCCGCGGATCTACTTCAAGTACTGCTCCACCTTCGACAGCACGCCGCACGGCAACATCGGCCCCGTCGCCGAGGCGCTGATGGATGCGCTGGACTGTGGCTTCACGGTCGCCACGCCGGCCTTCCCGGACAACGGGCGCACGATTTTCAAGGGCTACCTGTTCGTCGGGGACGTGCTGCTCAACGAGAGCGGAATGCAGAACCATCCGCTCACGCCGATGACCGATTCCAGCCTGGTGCGCGTGCTGCAGGCCCAATGCACACGCAAGGTCGGTCTGATCGACCACGCGGTGGTGGCGCGCGGCGCCGATGCGGTCGCGGCGCGCATCGCGCAGCTGCAGTCGGAGGGCGTGGGCATCGCCATCGTCGACGCGCTGTCGAATGATGATCTGCTGCGCACCGGCCCCGCGCTGGCTGCGCTGCCGCTGGTGACGGCGGGCTCGGGGCTGGCCATCGCCCTGCCGGCCAACTTCGGTCTTGCGCCTTCGGCCCGCGCCAGTGCGCTGCCACCGGCCGGCGGACTGCGCGCGGTGGTCTCGGGCAGCTGCTCGCTGGCCACCAACCGGCAGGTGGCGGACTTCGTGCGCCGCGGCGGCGCGGCGCTGCCGATCGACCCGCTTCGCATCGCCGCCGGCGTGGACGTGGCGGCCGAGGCGCTCGCATGGGCCGCGTCGCGCATGGCACAAGGGCCCGTGCTGGTCTATTCCACGGCCGAAGCGAACGTCACGAAGGCGGTGCAGGAACGGCTCGGCGTGGAAGAGGCCGGCGCCATGGTGGAGCGCACGATCGCGGCGGTCGCACGCGGCCTGGTCGAGCGCGGCGTGCGCCAACTGGTGGTGGCCGGCGGCGAAACGGCGGGCGCCTGCGTGCAGGCGCTGGGCATCGCCCAGCTGCAGATCGGTCCGCAGATCGATCCCGGCGTGCCCTGGTGCCATGCCCGCAGCGGGGCCGCCGCGGACGGCGGCCTGCATGTCGCCCTGAAGTCCGGCAACTTCGGCGGCGATGACTTCTTCACCCGCGCCTTCGAGGCACTGCCATGAACGAGGCACACGCGCGCGAGGAGATCTGCCGCATCGGCGCGAGCCTGTTCCAGCGCGGCTACGCGCATGCCAGCGCGGGCAACATCAGCGTGCGCCTGCCCGGCGACGCCGGCTTCCTCATCACCCCCACCGATGCCTGCCTGGGCTTCCTGGACCCGGCGCGCCTGGCGCGACTGGACGCACAGGGCCGGCAACTCGACGGCGACCGCGCGAGCAAGACCATCGCGCTGCACACGCGCATCTATGCCGCCGCGCGCGCCTACGAAGCCAACATCGCCTGCGTCATCCATACTCACAGCACACACTGCGTGGCGTTGAGCCTGCAGCCCGAAGGCAACGAGCTGCTGCCGCCAATCACGCCCTACTTCGTGATGAAGGTCGGGCACGTACCGCTAATTCCCTATCGTCGCCCCGGCGCACCCGATGCGGCCGAGGCGGTGGCACAAGCCATCGAGCGCTACGGCGCGGCAGGTGCGCCGCTGAGGGCGGTGATGCTGGAGCGCCTGGGCCCCAACGTGTGGCATGACACGCCTGCCGCGGCCATGACCGTACTGGAGGAGCTGGAAGAGACCGCCAAGCTGTGGCTGCTCTCCGGCCGCCGCTGCGCGGTGCTCGACGAAGCCAGGATCGCCGAGCTGCGCACGGTCTTCGGGGCGCGCTGGTAGCGCCCTTTGCTCTTTTCTTCCCGCGACACGCCGCCATGCCCCGCTTCGCCGCCAACCTCTCGATGCTCTACACCGAGCTGCCCTTCCTCGACCGCTTCGCCGCCGCCGCGGCCGACGGCTTCGAGGCGGTGGAGTACCTCTTCCCCTACGAGCATGCGCCCGCCGACCTCGCCGCGCGGCTGCGCGACCACGGCCTCGAGCAGGTGCTCTTCAACACCCCGCCCGGCGACTGGGCCGCCGGCGAGCGCGGCCTGGCCTGCCTGCCGGGCCGCGAAACCGATTTCCGCGACGCGGTGGCCAAGGCGCTGGACTATGCCCAGGCGCTCGATTGCCCGCGCATCCACCTGATGGCCGGCCTGGTGCCCGAGGGCCGCACGCGCGACGAACTGCGCCCGCTGTACATCGACAACCTACGCCGCGCCGCCGAGATGGCCGCGCAGGCCGGCCGCGAGGTGCTGATCGAGCCGATCAACACGCGCGACATCCCCGGCTTCTTCCTCAACCGCCAGGACGAGGCGCACGCCATCGTGCAGGCCGTCGGCGCGCCCAACCTGAAGGTCCAGATGGACCTGTACCACTGCCAGATCGTCGAGGGCGACGTGGCGACCAAGATCCGGCAGTACCTGACGACGGGTCGCGTCGGCCACTTCCAGATCGCCGGCGTGCCGGGGCGGCACGAGCCCGACGTGGGCGAGCTGCACTACCCCTATCTGTTCGACGTGATCGACGAGGTGGCCGCGCAGTGCGGCTGGCAGGGCTGGGTCGGCTGCGAGTACCGGCCGGCGCGCGGCGCGGTGCCCGGCGGCACCAGCGACGGGCTGGGCTGGATGCGGCGCTGATCCTGGGGATCGCGCCGCCTGAGCATCCCGAGTGACCGGCACAGCTCAGGAAGAGTGGCTGGCGCCTTCGTCAGGCCGCAGCGCGGGCCTCACCCCGGCGTAGCGCATGAGTAGCTTTGTGCGTCATCGACATTCCCCTGCCCGTCGTAGGCGGCCTCCTGCGGATAGGGACAATGCGGCCGCGTGCTTTGCGTGCCCGGCTTGGAACCGACGATGGCCTGCGGCTCCTTGCCATGCTCCACCCAATCCTTGAGCGGCGCCACCCAGTCGACGCTGCCATGGCCCGGTCCGCCGCTGCAGTGGCCCATGCCGGGAACCATGTACAGCTTCATGAACCGCTCTACCGCGGCGGGGCTGCCGAACACCGACTCGACGTTCGCCCTGTATTCCAGCGTGCCCATGGGATTGACGCCTGGATCGGTCCATCCGTGATACATGATGATCTTCTTGCCCGCTTCCGCAAACCTGCGCAAGTCCGGATTGGTGGCGTTGTACGTCTGCTTGGCCGTTTCCATCCGATGGGGATCCGCGCTCCAGTCGAACTGCGTCAGGTAGTCGAAGTCCGGCCGATCCGGTTCAAACAGGAGGTATTGGAAGGCATCCGCCATGACCGTGTGCAGTTGCGGGGTTCTTGTGCCGTTGGTGATGAGCCAGTCGGGCCACCCCCCTTGCGTGTTCTCGGAACCCACCGGCAGCGCCAGCACGCTCACGTCCGGCCGCCCCTTGTACACCCCGACCAGCGCCGCCTGCTCTTCCGCGGTGAGGCAGTCCGCCCCGCCCGAGGGACCGCACATCGGTACGTGCACGAGTGGGTCGAAGTTGCAACGCAGAGGATTTCTGATCTGGCCATCCTTCACGCCGTCCAGCGCGTCGCACCCTGGGTAGTTCCCTCCGTTGCCGTTGTAGACGATGTTCCCGATCAGGTCCCGTTTGGCCGGCGAGATGACGGAGCCGCCCGCAATCCCGCTCTTGTACAGGTGCTGCAGCAGCGCCGGCGCCGACATCTGTTGGCGCGTGTAGTTGTAGACCGGCGCGCCCACGGCATAGCCGTCGAAGTCCTCCGGGAATCGCTGCGCCTCCATGAGCCCTTGGCGCCCGCCGGTCGAACACCCGTTCCAGTACGAATACTGGATCTTCTCGGGATAGTGGGCGTTGACGATCTCCTTCGAGACAAGCGCCGTGAGGTGCACGGCCCGGTAGCCAAAGTCGATCTCCATGTCTCGGCCGAACTCCGCGTCGTAGCCAAACCGTGCGCCGGATTGCGAGCGGATGGATGCATCGTGTCCGGTATCGGTCGACGAGGTGGCGTATCCCTGGCGCAATGCCGATTCCATCGCGCTGAACGAGATCGAGCCCGCCTTGCCACCGTTGCCGACCATCTGGAATCGTCCATTCCATTCTTTTGGCATGAACACGGCAAACTTGATATTGCCCCGGATGGTTCCCCGAACGTCGCAGTGCGCCGGCAAGTCCTGCGCCTGCGCAACGTCGGTGGCCGAGACGATGACCACGGCGTCCTGTTCCGATTCGAACCGAGACGCGAGGTCGGCGCAGGCCAGCGGCTCGGGAGGAGGCGTGTTGCCGCCCGTGGCGCCGTCGCCGCCCTCTCCATTGCCTCCTTCATTGCCACCGCCGGCCACGGGTGGAATCGGGAGCACGCTCGGGCCTCCCCCTCCTCCGCCGCATCCTGCGGCAAGGCCGGCGCCCAGTGCAATGGCGAGCAGTCGCCCTCTCGCTGTAAATCGAACCCTCATGGATGTCTCCTTCATTTGGTCTTCGTCGAAAGTCCACGCGCGCACGCACCCCTGAACCGAACGGGATCGGTCCTCGCTGATTCCCAACGTGCTTGCGCCCAGTCAGCCCTAGTCGGCCGTGATGCCGCCCTTCTTCACCACCTCGGCCCAGCGCGCGGCGTCCTTGGCCACCAGGCGGGCGAAGTCGCCGGGGCTGGAGACGGCGGGCACCATGCCCTGCGTCTCGAAGGCGGCCGCCACGTCCGGCTGGCGCAGGATGCCGGCGATCGCGCCGTTCAGGCGCTCGACGATCGCCGGCGGCGTGCCCTTGGGCGCGAGCACGCCGTACCACATGTCGACGCTGCCGGTGTCGATGCCGGCCTCGGCCAGCGTCGGCACGTCGGGCAGCTGCGGCACGCGCTGGTCGCTGCCCGCGGCCAGCGCCTGCAGCTTGCCCGCCCTGATGTGCGGCAGCGCCACGTGGACGGGCAGGAACATGAAGTCCAGGCGGCCGCCCAGCAGGTCGGTGACGGCGCCGGCCGTGCCCTTGAAGGGCACGTGCAGCATCTCGATGCCGGCCTTCTGCGTCAGCAGCGCCATCGCCAGGTGGTGCGGCGTGCCGACGCCGGGCGTGCCGTAGGTCAGCGCGCCGGGGCGGGCCTTGGCCTCGGCGACCAGCGCCGGGACGGTGGCGGCCTTCTGCGCCGATGGGTTGCGCACCAGCAGCAGCGTGCCCCAGGAGGTCTGCGCCACCGGCGCGAAGTCGTTGACCGGGTCGTAGGGCAGCGACTTGTACAGGCTCTTGTTCATCACCAGCGTGCTGACCTGTACCAGCAGCGTGTAGCCGTCGGGCGCGGCGCGCGCCACGCGCTCGCTGCCGATGTTGCCGCTGGCGCCCGGCACGTTGTCGACGACCACCGGCTGGCCCAGCACCTGCGGCAGGCGCGCCGACAGCTGGCGCGCCACCAGGTCGATGCCCGTGCCCGGCGTGTAGGGCACGACCAGCGTGATCGGCCGGTCCGGCCAGGCCCAGGCGGACGCGGCCATGGCGCAGCCGGCCGCGAAGATGGACATCCAACGAAGCATTCCGAATCTCACCTCTTGTCTCCTTCCGCCGGCCCGTCCGGCTGCAGGTGGTCTGCGCTGTGTCAAGGCATGGCGCCTCGAACGGTGGCATTAGGCCATCGACGCAGGGACAAAGAGAAATTCAGGAGTCACATGAATTCATATGAGTTCCATATGGGATGCGCAGGACGGCGTCAGCGCGACATCCGCGGCAGGTCTTCCGACAGCACCTCGTCGAAGTCCTTCATCGCCTGGGTCTGGGCCGCGCCGCGGCGCGCGATCCGGTAGAAGCCCAGCTTCATCTGCGGGCTGCCCAGCAGGTCGATCTGCACGCTGTGGCGCCGGCAGGCGGCCACGGCGAAGGTCGGCATGACGGCCACGCCGAAGCCCGCCTCCACCATCGAGATCATGGTGGCGATGAAGCTCACCGGCTGGCTGCTTTCCTGCGCCACGCCGAGCTTGTGCAGGTGCAGGTCGACGGCGCGCTGGATCGGGTTGTCCGCGGGCAGCGTGATCAGGCGCGCCGAGCGCAGCGAGGCCCAACTGGCGCGCCCCAGCGCCGTGGGCGGCGCACCGGCGGGCGAGACCCGCATCAGCGGGAACTGCGCGATCTGGCGGCGCACCAGCCCGGCGCTGACCTTGAAGAAGAAGCCCAGGCCGATGTCGGCCGCGCCCGACTCCACCGCCTCCTGCACGCCGCCCAGGTTGTCGTCCAGCAGCTGGATCCGGATGCCGGGATGGTCGTCGCGGAAACGCGCCAGCATGTGCGGCAGCAGATGGGACGACACCAGCGGCGTGGCCGCGATGCGCAGTTGCTGGCGCGTGCGCTTGCCCATGGCGTCCATCTCGGCCGTGGCGTCGTCCAGCTGCGCCAGGACGGACTCGGCGACGACGGCGAAGCGCCGGCCCGCCTCGGTCAGCACCACTGCGCGCGTGGTGCGGTCGAACAGGCGCGCGCCCAGCTGCCGCTCCACCTCGCGCACGAGGATGCTCAGGCCCGCCTGCGTCATGTGCACCCGCTCGGCCGCGCGCGTGAAGCTGCCGGCGCGGGCGACGTGCAGGAAGGCCCGGATCTGGCGCGTCGAGAGATTCATATGGCGCCATTATCAGTTCATGTCATAGCTAAATTTGCCTGATGCATCGGCCTGGTGCCTAATTTCCGGATCCACGGAAAAGAGAGAGCACGCAGCATGTCGAAGCAGGAGATTTCGAGGGACCAGGACTGCCAGGTCGCCATCGTCGGCGGCGGGCCGGTGGGCATGGGGCTGGCCATCGAGCTGGGGCAGCGCGGCATCCGCTGCACGCTGGTCGAGCGGTACCCCCAGCCGCAGCCCATCCCCAAGGGTCAGAACCTGACGCAGCGGACCATGGAGCACTTCCATTTCTGGGGCGCGGAGCAGGCGCTGCGCGCGGCGCGCACCATTCCGCCGGAGTACGGCATCGGCGGCCTGACCGCCTACGGCTCGCTGCTCGGCCCCTACCACTACGACTGGCTGCAGCGCGACCTGGTGCGCCCGTACTACTTCACCGCCAACGAGCGGCTGCCGCAGTACGCCACCGAGGCGGTGCTGCGGGCGCGCGTGGCCGAGCTGCCCTCGGTGCGGGTGCTCTATGGTTGGGAGGCGACGGCGGTGGCGCCCGCGGGCGACCACGTGACGCTGACCGTGGCCGAGCGCGGCGGCGGGGCCGCGCGGACGCTGCGCGCGGACTGGCTGGTGGGCTGCGACGGCAGCCGCTCGCTGGTGCGCACGCAGGCCGGCATCACGCAGACGCTGTCGGACCATGACCGGATGATGGTGCTGCTGGTGTTCCGCTCGCGCGGGCTGCACGAGCTGCTGGCGCGCTACCCCGGCAAGTCCTACTACAACGTGCTGCAGCCGCAACTGGACGGCTACTGGAAGTTCTTCGGGCGCGTGGACCTGGGCAGCACCTGGTTCTTCCATGCGCCCGTCCCGCCGGGCACCACGCGCGACAACTTCGACTTCCGCCGCTACCTGCACGAGGCCGTGGGCGCGGAGTTCGAGGTCGAGTTCGAGCACATCGGCTTCTGGGACCTGCGCTTCGCCGTCGCCGACACCTACCGGGCGGGGCGCGTGTTCGTCGCCGGCGACGCGGCGCACAGCCACCCGCCCTACGGCGGCTATGGCGTCAACACCGGCTTCGAGGACGCGCGCAACCTGGGCTGGAAGCTCGCCGCGGTGCTGCAGGGCTGGGGCGGCGAGGCGCTGCTGGATTCGTACGACAGCGAGCGCAGGCCGGTCTTCGAATCGACCGCGCGCGACTTCATCGCCCGGTCGATCGAGACCGACCGGCAGTTCCTGCATGCGTTCGACCCCGGGCGCGACCGTCCCGCCTTCGAGCAAGCGTGGCGCGTGCGCAGCGAAAGCGCCGTGGGCGAGGTGCATGCCTTCGAGCCGAACTACGAAGGCTCGCCGGTGGTGGCGCCGTGCCCCGACGGCCGAGGGACGGGCGGCAGCGCGGTCGGCTCGCACGCCTTCCAGGCCCGCCCCGGGCATCACCTGGCGCCGGCGAGGCTGTCTTCGGGCGCCAACGTCTACCAGCGGCTCCAGGGTCGCTTCACCCTGCTGGCCTTCGGCGCGGAGCAGGAGAAGGTGGATGCCCTGCGGGAGGCCGCGCGGTCGGCCGGCGTGCCGCTGGATGTGGTCGAGGACACGGCCGAAGACGAGCGGGCACGCTACGACGCCCGCCTGATCCTGGTGCGGCCCGACGAGTTCGTCGCCTGGACCGACGCGGCCGATACCGGGCCGTTCGACGCGGACCAAGTCCTTGCCATGGCAGTTGGCGCCATGCAGAAGATATCCTGATAGTGCACCAGGTCCTTGGCCCCATCAAGAAGTCGAGCGAAACCTGTCCGCGTCAGACCTCGGGATCAACAGTTACCACTCGGGCAAAGTCGCGCCGATTGGCATTGGCGGCAATTGCCAATGGGCCGGAGTCTTTTCGTAACCCACAATGGGGCGAGGATGCCATAGCACGCCAAATGCCGAGGCCGCTTTCTGCATCCACGCGGGGGCGACCTCGGGCAAGACTTTGACGCCGTGCCCTACCCTCGGGCCAATAAGCCTCCTCGAGTCGGCCAAGCTCCTGAGCCCACATGGATGTGCGCGTGAGGTAGTCAGGCCGCGCGCAAGTGCGAAGGTATCTCATCGGTGGAGAAGCGCCGCGGCAAGCGGCGTTCGTCAGTTTGAAAAATAGAAAGGTCGCTGCATGACGTATTTGTAATTTCGGCGTGCGCCTTTTCGCGAGCTGGTCTTCGTAGAGTCTGGACGTGGCATCAGAAACGTTGATGCCATTCGATTCACACTCAACCGAAAGGACCCTTTCATGCGAATTGCCCGCACCCCCTTCGCCCTGATCGCCCTTGCCATGGCTGCCGTTTCTTCCCCCGCTTTGGCCGGCAACTACGCCGAAGGCGATCCCCGACCGGCTGCGACGGCCTCGCAGCTGTCGCGCGCCGATGTGGCTCACGAAACGCGCGACTGGATGGCAACCGCGCCGGCCACCGGCTATCCGGAAGGCGAGGCTCGCGCGACCGTGACGGTGAGCCGGAAGACGCGTGCCCAGGTCCAGGCCGAAGCCGAGGCGTGGGTCGCTTCCGGCATGTCGCAGATGGCCTACGGCGAAGTGCCTTTCGACACCGCCGGGCCAGCCTACCGGCGGGCCCAGCAAGCCTTCAACAGCCTGCGCGCGAACTCCACGGCCGCGGCCAGCGGCCAGTGACGGCTGCCACTCGCGGCGACGGGGCGGCTGCCGTGATGACAGGAATGTAATCAGGGCCCATCGGCGCGCGGGCTACCATTCCTTCCCATGCACCTGCTAGTGGTCGAAGACGAGGAAAAGCTGGGCGACTATTTGCGCAAGGGCTTGGTGGAAAGCGGCTTCAACGTGGACCTGGCCCGCGATGGCAACCAAGGCTTGGCGCTGGCGCAGACCGGCAACTACGATGCCGTCGTCCTGGACATCATGCTGCCGGGATTGGACGGCTTCAAGGTCCTGCAGGAGCTGCGCAAGTCCAGCCCCGTCCCGGTGCTGATGCTCACCGCACGCGATGATGTCGAGGACCGCGTGCGGGGCCTGGAGGGCGGTGCCGACGACTACCTGTCCAAGCCCTTCGCCTTCACGGAACTGTTGGCCCGCGTGCGTGCGCTGCTGCGAAGAAGCCCCATGCAGGACGCCACGCGCTATGCCCTGGCCGATCTACAGCTGGATCTCACCACGCGCCGGGCCACACGCTCTGGCAAGCGCCTGGACCTGACGGCCAAGGAGTTCGCCCTGCTTTCGTTGCTCCTTCGCAGACAGGGCCAGATCCTGTCCCGGGCGGTGCTGGCCGACCAGGTCTGGGGCATGAACTTCGATAGCGAGACGAACGTGGTGGAAGTGGCCGTGCGGCGCCTTCGCAGCAAGATCGACGATCCGTTCGAGGACAAGCTCCTGCACACCGTCCGCGGCATGGGGTACGTCATGGAGCACCGCGGCGCCGCGCGCTGAGCCGGCACATGTCGATCCAGACCTCGCTCTCGCGCTGGTTCGCCATCCAGACGCTGGTGGGACTGAGCCTGGTGTGCGCCGGCGTCTACGCCACCACCCGATGGAGCTTCCAGCTCAAGCAGGAGGAGGAGTTCGCACGACACGCCGACATCGTGCGGCGGGTGGTGACGGAAACCATCCAGCCCCTGAACGCGAACGCCCTGCGCCATAAGCTGGACGACTATTTCCAGTCCCACACCGATGCGGCGGTGTCCCTCTGGGCGGCGGGGCAGCCGCTGTACGAATCCAGCATGCGCCCCGCAGGCGACACCTGGCAGACCCGCAAGCTGACGCTGTGGGACGCACGGATCGACGGCCAACCCGTCGAAGGGCGCATGAGCCTCGACATCGGCAGCGACAAGGTGCTCTTGGAGCGACTCGCCTGGACGCTGGTGGGCGCCGCCGTCCTGGGCACGCTGCTCGTGTCGCTGACCGGCACGCTGCTCGTGCGGCGTGGCCTGAGCCCCTTGAAAAAGCTGGCCGACGAAACCGGCGCCGCAGGCCCTGACCAACCTGGCCATCGCATCGACCCTGCGGGCTACGCGAGCGAGCTGCACCCCTGGATCGCCCAGTTCAACGGATTGCTCGGCCGTGTGGAGGCCGCCTATGCCCAGCTCGAAGCCTTCAACGCCGACGTCGCCCATGAGTTGCGTACGCCCCTGTCGAACCTGATCGCGCAGGCGGAGGTGGAACTGCGCCACGATCGCTCGGAGGCAGAACTCAAGGAGACCTTGGGATCACAACTGGAGGAAGCCCGACGGTTGACCGCCATCGTCACCGACATGCTCTTTCTGTCGAAGGCCGATCGCGGCGCGCAGGCCCGCCGGGGCGCGCCCGAGAGCCTGGCCGAGCAGGTCCGGGCCGTCGCGGAGTTTCAGGAAGCTTCCCTGGAGGATGCGCGCGTGAGCCTGACGGTGCGTGGCGAGGCCGTGCTGCCGATGGACACGGGGCTGCTCAGGCGGGCGATCTCCAACCTGGTGAGCAACGCCAAGCGCTACGCGGCCCCCGGCTCGCAGATCCTGGTGAGCATCGAGCGGCACGAAGGCGAGGTTCGCCTGACCGTGGAGAATCACGGCCCCCCCATCGCCCCCGATGCCCTGCCACGGCTATTCGAGCGGTTCTACCGCGCAGATCCGTCACGCGCCGGCTCGGCGAGCCATCACGGTCTGGGCCTGGCCATCGTGGCGGCGATCGCGCGGATGCACGGCGGCACCACCTTCGCGAGCAGCAAGGACGGCATCACGCGGGTCGGCCTGAGCTTGCGCGAGGCCCATTCCCCCGCGAGGCCGATGGCCTCGACATCTCCCCCTCCAGCCGGGACCATGAGCGCGCCGGAGAACGCGCCCCAGGCGCGCGGTCGATCGCCCGCTCGGATTATTTGACGGCCGACGTGGACGGGGCCGGGCGCTGCACGGGCCACGGTGCGCCGCGGCTGACGCTGTTCCAGGCGGGATGCTTCATGGCGGCGTCGAGGTCCGCGTTGACCTGTTCGCGGGTCAGCCCGGCCCCAGTCTTGGTGACCGGCCAGGGCGCTCCACGGCTGATGGCTGTCTGCCACGCGGGGTGCTGCATGGCGCTGGCCAGTTCGGCGTTGACCTGCTCGCGCGACTTCACGCTGACATGGTCGGGAAAGAAGACGGCGCCCGCTTCGCTGGTGTCGGGATGGAAGGCGCCGGCGGCCTTGGCGGCAGGCGCCAGGAACATCAGAGCCGCTCCCGCGGCTGCGACGAAGGAACGATGGGCAGGCATGTGCATGGAAGGTCTCCTAAAGACAGTGGCAGTGGCACCGGTCACCCCGACCAGGATGTGCAACTGACTCTAGGAAACGGACCCGACACTTGGCGCACGCCACGATGACATCTGTGTCATGCTCTTGTCATCTACGCAAGGCCTCCATCTCCGGGTGAACGGCGTCGCGCTCCTGGCATCGTGCAGTGACCGCGCTGGGACGCCGCGGGCGTGCGATACGCCAGCAGGCGAAGTGCGTTGAAGACCACCAGCAAGGTGGAGCCCTCGTGGACGGCGACCGCCACACCGATGCCCAGGCCCATGATCGTCGCGGGCACGAGCACGGCGACGATGCCAAGGCTGACAACCACGTTCTGCCGAATCACCGCGCGGGTGTGTCGGCTCAGCCCCACGGCGAAGGGCAGATGCATCAGGTCGTCGGCCATGAGGGCGACGTCCGCGGTCTCCAGCGCCACGTCCGATCCCGCGGCGCCCATGGCGATGCCGACAGTTGCGTTGGCCATGGCGGGCGCGTCGTTGACACCGTCGCCGACCATCGCGACTTTGGTCTGCTCACGCAGCTTGCGGATGGCCTGCACCTTGTCCTCGGGCATCAGGTCGCCCCAGGCCTCGTCCAGGCCCACCTCGGCGGCCACCGCCCGGGCGACGTTCTTGTGGTCACCCGAGATCATGATCATTCGGGTGATGCCCAGGCCGCGCAGTTGCTGCAGTGCCTGGCGCGCGCCTGTGCGCGGCGTATCCAGCAGCCCGATCGCCCCCAGATCGCGCTCGCCGCGGCGCACCACCATGCTGGTGCGGCCGGCCTCGCGCAGTCGATCGATGGCCGCTTGCGCTGCGCCGCTCAGGGGCGGGACGCCATCGGTGCCGAACATCTCGGCTTTCCCGATCCACACGGTTTCGCCGTCCACACGGGCCCTGACGCCGCGGCCGATGAGGTTTTCGAGATCAGCCGCCACGAGAGGCGGCTTGGCGCCCAGGCGCTCACGCCCGTCGCGGGCGATGGCGGCTGCCAAAGGATGGTCGCTCAGGGACTCGACCGCGACGGCCACGGCGAGCAGTTCCTCATCGGTCACGCCGTCGATCGGCACCACGTCCGTGATCCGGGGCCGGCCTTCCGTGAGCGTGCCCGTCTTGTCAAAGGCCATCGCGCTGAGCGAGCCCAACTCTTCCAGCGGTGCGCCACCTTTGATCAGCACGCCACCGCGAGCGGCACGCGCGATGCCCGACAGGACGGCGCTGGGCGTGGCGATGGCCAGTGCGCAGGGGCTCGCAGCCACCAGCACGGCCATGGCGCGGTAGAAGCTGTCCCGGAAGGGCTCGTCCACGACCACCCAGGCAAACAGCAGTATCACGACGAGCGCGAGGATCGCCGGCACGAAGATGCGCTCGAACTTGTCGGTGAAGCGCTGCGTCGGGGACTTGCGCGTCTCTGCCTCGCTCACCATCCTGACCACGCGCGCCAAGGCCGAATCGCCGGAGCGGCGCGTGACCTCGATCTCGATCGCACCCGCACCGTTGATCGTGCCGGCGAACGCGCGCGAAACCGCATCCACCGTGTCAGGACGAATCCGCGCGGCGGCGGCATCGGGCACTGGCCGCTTGTCCACGGGAATGCTCTCGCCGGTGACTGGCGCCTGGTTGATGCTGGAGGAGCCATTCACCAGGAAGCCATCGGCGGGCAGGCGTTCGTTCGGGCGAACCTGCACGATGTCCCCAACCACCAGTTCTTCCACCGCGATCTCCACGGTCTGGCCATCGCGCCGGACCATGGCGGTGTCGGGCGCCAGCGCCGCCAGGGCCTCGATCGCCCGCTTGGCGCGCCCCATGGCGTAGTGTTCCAGCGCATGCCCGAGGCTGAAGAGGAATAACAGAAGGGCCCCTTCCATCCAGGAGCCGAGCGCCGCTGCACCAGCCGCGGCGACGAGCATCAGCGTATCGATCTCGAAGCGCTTGAGCCGCAGGTTATCCAGCGCTTCGCGCAGCGTGTAGAACCCGCCGAAGATGTATGCCAGGATGTAGCAGGCCACCGGCAGCCAGCCGGGTGCATCGCCCAGCAGTTTCTCGACGGCAAAACCGATCCCCAGCAACGCGCCGCAGGCCAGCGCGAAGATCAGTTCCGTGTTGGGCCCCAGCCATCCCCCGTGGCCGTGCGGGTGATCGTGTTCCTGGCCATGATCTTCTCCCGTCTCGTGCCGATGCCCTGGTTCGCCATGGCCCGCGTGGTCTCCAGAGCCTGTCTTGACCATGCCAGCCACGACGGTCACTCCAAGCCTCGCCAGCGCGCTGGTCAGCGACTGCTCGGTGAGACGTTCCCGGTCGAACTCCACATGTACCACCCCCGCGGCACTCGCCGCCGCTTCGAGCACCCCAGGCAGCGTGCGCAGACTGTCGATGACGGTCTGCGCGCGCCGCTGGTGACCGATGCCTTCGACCTGCCATTGGACATGGCCGAAACGCTCGGTGATCTTCGCGCCGGCCGCTTGCGTGATCTCGCGGATCCGCGCCAGAGGCAGCACGTCCGGGTCGTAGTGGATGCACAGTTGGGCGGGCGAGGAGCCCTCGCCGGGGCGGACATGCACCTTGTCGATGCCGGCGCGCCCTTGCAGCTCGTCGATCAATCGCCCAACGCAGGCGTCCGCAGCGTCAGGAACGCCCGGCAGGACCACCGGGATGTCGAGGCTGAGCTTGTTTGTCATGATGGATTTGGTCAAGCTGGGGAGCCGATGAAGGGCGGGAGTCCATGCATGCGCGGTCCGTACCCCATGGACGCAGGGCGCTCAGGCGCGAGTAGATGACTTCACTTCAACGTGAACCGCACGGATTGCACTGGCTTGCCCTTGAGGGCGACCTGCGCCACTGCCTTGGTGCCAGGACCGGTCTCGAAGGAACCGCGCGCTTCCAAGGCGGGACCGTTGGCCTTCATCTCCACTTCCTGCTTCGCGGTGCCGGACAGCAGCGTCAGCTTGGCCGTGGCGCCGCTGAGGTCCACCGGCTTGCCGTGGTCGCTGACATGGATGGCCAGAACGTCCTTGGCGGCCACCAGTTCGTAGCTCACGTCCTTGACGACGGTCACCACGCCGCCGTGGCGCGGCTTGGCCTCGTCGGCATGGTCGCCGGCAGCGAACGCGGCGCCGCTCAGGGCCAGGGAGGAGATGGCGAGAAATCGAGCAATGTTCATGGTCATGGAGGTCCTGTCACCTGGTTCAAGCCCCTCGGCATCACGGCCGTGCGAGGGGTTCACGGCGTTGAAGGCTCAGGCAGGTTTCGCGTCCGGCGGCCCGGCAGCCGCTGCAGCAGGCGGTCCGTCGAACACCTCTTCCTCCTCGTCCCTCGCATGCGCCAACCGGTAGAGCACCGGCAGCACCAGCAGCGTGAGCGCGGTAGAGGACAGGATGCCGCCGATCACCACGGTCGCCAGCGGGCGCTGCACCTCGGCGCCCGTTCCCGTGGCGATGGCCATCGGCACGAAGCCCAGCGATGCCACCAGCGCCGTCATCAGCACCGGGCGCAGGCGGGTGATCGCTCCCTCGTGGATGGCCGCGTCCAGGGAGCGGCCCTCCTCGCGCAGGTTGCGGATGAAGGAGATCATCACCAGGCCGTTGAGCACCGCCACGCCCGACAGGGCGATGAAGCCCACGGCCGCGGTGATCGACAGTGGAATACCCCGCAGCCAGAGGGCCAGGATGCCGCCCGTCAGCGCGAAGGGGATGCCGGTGAAGACGATCAGCCCGTCCTTGATGTTGCCGAACATGGCGAAGAGCAGGGTGAAGACCAGCAGCAGCGCCACCGGCACCACGATCTGCAGGCGTTGCGTCGCCGACTGCAGGTTCTCGAACTGCCCGCCCCAGGTCGTCCAGTAGCCCGTCGGGATCTTCACCCGTTCCTCCAGCGCGGCGGCAGCCTCCGTCACGAAGCCGCCCAGGTCGCGCCCGCGCACGTTGGCGCTCACGACGATGCGCCGCTTGCCGTTCTCGCGGCTGACCTGGTTGGGGCCGGGCGCCAGGTCGAGCATGGCGACCTCGGCCAGGGGGATGAAGCTGACGCGCGCAGAGGCAGCGCCTGCGGCACCTGGCGCGCCGGACGCGGTGGCCGGCAGTGGAATGGGCAGGCGGCGGATGGCGTCGATGTCGCCGCGCACATGTTCCGGCAGGCGCACCACGATGTCGAAGCGACGGTCTCCCTCGAACAGGGTGCCGGCCTCGCGACCGCCGATGGCGGTGGCCAGGATCTCCTGCACGTCGGCGATGTTCAGGCCGTAGCGCGTCACCTTGTCGCGGTCGATGTGGACGGTGAGCATCGGCAGGCCGGTGGTCTGTTCCACCTTGACTTCTGATGCGCCCGGGATGCCGGCAAGCACCTTCTCCACGTCCGCCGCGGTCTTGTTCAGCACGTCCATGTCGTCGCCGAAGACCTTCACGGCCACGTCGCTTCGCACGCCCGAGACCAGTTCGTTGAAGCGCAGTTGGATGGGCTGGGAGAATTCGTAGCTGTTGCCGGGAATTTTTGCGGCTTCTTCCTGCACGGCTTGCACCAACTCGGCGCGGGTGCGCCGGGGCTCGGGCCAGTCCTTCTCGGGCTTGAGCATGACGTAGCCGTCAGAGATGTTCGGGGGCATGGCGTCGGAGGCGATCTCCGCGGTGCCGGTGCGCGCGAAGATGCGCTCGATCTCCGGGAACTTGTCCTTCAGCCGCGTCTCGAGCTGCTGCTGCATCTGCACCGACTGCGTGAGGCTGGTACCGGGAATGCGCAGGGCCTGGATGGCGAAGTCGCCCTCGTTGAGGCTCGGGATAAACTCGCTGCCCAGGCGCGTGGCCAGCAGCCCGCACAGCACCACCGCGATGCCGGCAAAGGTCAGCACCACCGCCTTGGCGTCCAGGGCCCGGGCAAGCAGCGGCTCGTAGCCGCGCCGTGCCCAGCGCATCAGGCGGTTCTCCTTCTCGGTGACCTTGTTGCCGATGAACAGGGCCACGGCCGCCGGAATGAAGGTGACCGACAGGATCATGGCCCCGAGCAGCGCGATGACCACCGTCAGCGCCATCGGATGGAACATCTTCCCCTCCACGCCGGTGAGCGCGAAGATGGGCAGGTAGACGATCATGATGATCAGCTGGCCGAACAGCAGCGCCCGGCGCGCCTCCTTCGAGGCGGCGAAGACCTCGTGGAAGCGCTCGGTGCGCGTGAGCGGCCGACCATGGTGCGCCTGGGCATGCGCCAGGCGGCGCACGCAGTTCTCCACGATCACCACCGCGCCGTCGATGATGATGCCGAAGTCCAGCGCTCCCAGGCTCATCAGGTTGGCGCTGACCTTCTGGCTCACCATCCCGGTGAAGGTGAAGAGCATCGACAGGGGGATCACCATCGCGGTGATGACCGCCGCGCGCAGATTGCCCAGGAAGGCGAACAGCACCGCGATGACCAGGATGGCGCCTTCCAGCAGGTTCTTCTTGACCGTGGCGATGGCCTTGTCCACCAGCACCGTGCGGTCGTAGACCGTCACCGCCTCGACGCCTTCGGGCAGGTTGCGGTTGATCTCCTCCATCTTCTTGGCCACCGCCTGCGAGACGGTACGGCTGTTTTCGCCGATGAGCATGAAGACGGTGCCGAGCACGACCTCGCGGCCGTTGTCGGTGGCCGCGCCCGTGCGCAGCTCCTGGCCCAGCTCCACCTGCGCCACGTCGCGCACGCGCACGGGCGTGCTGCCAGCGCTGGACAGGATCACGTTCCCGATGTCCTCGACGCTGCGCACCTGGCCCGGCGCGCGGATCAGGTACTGCTCGCCGCGGCGCTCGATGTAGCCGGCACCGACGTTGGTGTTGTTGCGCTCCAGCGCGCGCACCACGTCGGCCAGCGACAGGCCGTAGGCGGCGAGCCGCTCCGGCACGGGTGCGATCTGGTACTGCTTGGCGTAGCCCCCGATGGTGTTGATCTCGGTGACGCCGGGCACGTTGCGCAACTGCGGCTTGATGACCCAGTCCTGGATCTCGCGCAGGTCGGTGGACGTGTAGGGCGTGCCGTCGGGCTTCGTCGCGCCTTCCCCGGCCTCTACGGTCCACAGGAAGATCTCACCCAGGCCGGTGGAGATCGGCCCCGCCACCGGATGGATGCCGTCGGGCAGCTGGCCGGTGGTGGTCTGCAGCCGCTCGTTGACCAACTGGCGAGCGAAATAGATGTCGGTGCCGTCGCGGAAGATCACCGTCACCTGCGACAGGCCGTAGCGCGAAAGCGAACGGGTTTCCTGCAGGCCCGGCAGCCCGGCCATCACGGTCTCGATGGGATAGGTGACACGCTGCTCGGTCTCCAACGGCGAATAGCCCGGCGCTGCGGTGTTGATCTGGACCTGGACGTTGGTGATGTCCGGCACTGCATCGATGGGCAGGCGCTGGTAGTTGTAGACGCCCAGCGCCGCCATGGCCAGCACAGCCAAAAGCACCAGCCATCGCTGCTCGATGGCAAAGCGGATGATTCTCTCGAACATGGTCGCGTCATCCGCCTCAGTGGGTGTGCGTGGCAGAGCCCTTGCCCTGCTCCGACTTGACGACAAAGCTGCCGGCGGCGGCGTAGCTGCTGCCTGCCTTCAGCCCACCCAGCACCTCGACGCGCTTGCCGTCGGAGCGACCCAGCTGCACCGGCTGGGCCACGAAGCCGCCTGGCACCTTGAGGAACACCACCGGCCGGTCCTCCACCGTCTGGATCGCCGATGACGCCACCGTGACCGGCGCGGCCACCTCCTCGGCCACCACCTCGATGTTCACGAACAGGCCAGGGCGCCAGGCGCCCTGCGGGTTGGCCAGGGTGACGCGGGCGCGGGCCGTGCGCGTCTGCTCGCCGATGAGCGAGCCGACATAGGCCACCGTGCCGCTGGCACTGGCGTCGAAGGCGCCGGAGCGCACGACCGCCTTCTCGCCCACGCGCACCCGGGGCAGCTCCCGCGCGGGGATGCTCATCTCGGCCCAGACGGTGGACAGATCGGAGATGGTAAACACCTGCGTGTCCTCGCGTACCGCCTCGCCCAGGGCGATGTGCTTCTCAACCACGACACCGTCGAAGGGTGCCCTTAGCTCGACGCGCCCGAGGGAGCTGCTGCCCGGCGAAGCGCCAAGCGTCAGCAGTTTCTGGTTGGCGTTGGCCGCGGCGATCTCAGCCTCGCGCAGCGCCTGGCGCGCCTGCAGCACATCCTGCTCCGGGGAGATCTTCTCCTCCCACAGTTTCTTCTCGCGCTCGTAGGTGGTCCGGGCCAGTTCCTTGCGCTGCAGGGCGGATTGCAGTTCGGCGCGGGTCTCGGAGACGGCGCTGCTGGAGATCACCGCCAGCACCTGCCCCTTCCTGACCTGCTGCCCCAGGTTGGCGCCCACGCTGTCGACCACGCCCGCCACGCGCGGGACGATGTGCGCAGTGCGGTCCTCGTTGAAGCGGATCTCGCCGGGCAGTTGCAGGCCGCCGTGGATAGTGGCTGGTGCCGCGCTGTCCAGCGTGATGCCGGCGGAGCGGATCTGCGCATCGCTCATGGCCACCTTGCCCTCGTCGCGGGTGAAGGCGAAGAGATAGCTCTCGCGGGATGTCTGCACCTCGACCGTGGCTTCGAAGTTGTGCGGCTCGGCCACCGGTTGCTCGCTGGTAAGCACGCCCTGTTGGGGCTGGAGCCGGAATTCCTGCTTCTCGCCGCTGGGGCGTGTCAGGGCGATCACCACTGTGGCGCCTGCCGCATCGGCAGGCTGGTTCTTCTCGAAGGTCCAGGCCTTGAAGCGCGGCTCGCCGCCTTCCTCGCTCAGCAGCAGCTCCAGAGAGAAGTCGCCATCGGCAAAGAGCTGGCCGCCGTGCGGTCCCTTGGGTGCCTGCTCTTCGGCATGGCCGGCTTCACCTCCTCCCTCACCGTGGGCATGACCGTGACCGTCGTCACCTTCCTTGGCCCCGGCGGCGTGGTCGCCGTGGCTGTCCGCTGCGGGTTTGCCGCCCGTCTGGGTGAGGATGAGCACCCCGGCGATGACGCCCAGCACGAGCAGCACGGCGATGGCGACGAGTTGCCTGGACCGCGAGGCCCCCCTGCCCTGCGGCTGCGGCGATGGATTGGGATTCATGGACGTTCCTTGGAAAGCGTGGAAGGAGGCGTGCCGGGAGCACCGAGCAGGCGCTGCAGGTCGGCCGCTGCCTGATGAGCCTGGGCCAGAGCCCGCAGGTACTGCGACCTGGACTGCAGCAGGGTGCGCTGCGCGTCCAGCGCTTCGAGGTAGCTGAACTTGCCCAGCTCGAAGCCCTTGGTGGCTGCGTCGAAGGCGCTTTGCGCACCGGGCAGCACCTCCTCGCGCAGCGTGTTGACCTCGGCCAGGGCCGTCTCGAAACGCTGACGCGCGGCCGTGGCTTCCGAGCGAACGCGCAACTCGGCGGCCTGCGCGAGGTCTTCGGCCTTGTCCAGCCGGCGCAGGGCCTCCTGCAGGTTGCCCCGGCTCGTGTCGAAGATCGGCAGTGGAATGGAGATGCCGACGACGGCCTGGTTGCGCGCCAGTTCCTGCTCGCGCTTGGCGCCGACGGTGAGCGTGACGTCCGGGATCCGTTTGGCACGCTCCAGCTCGGCCAGCGCCTGCAGGCGGCGTGCGTCCAGGCGAGCCTCCCTGACAGCGGGTGCCGAGTCCACGCGGGACGATACTTCCTCGGCGGCCGGCAGCGCCTGGATGTTCAGCGCATCACCGTCCACCCGGCCGATCTCTGGACCGGGGCCGATGGCGGCGCGCAACTGGCTCAGCGCGGTGCGCAGTTCGCCCTGCGCCTGCACCCGCTCGAGACGCACGCCAGCCTCGGCCACGCGTGCCTTGGTTTCCTCCACCGGCGACACCTTGCCCGCCGTCACCCGCTTGCTGGCTGCATCCCGGCCGCGCTGCGCGAGGTCGAGCGAGGCCTGTGCCAGGGTCAGGCGCTCCTGGGCCACCAGCGCCGCGAAGAAGGCCGACGTGACGCTGGCCTCGAGATCGGTCTTCCGCGCATCGAGCTGGCTGCGCGCGATGTCAATGGCACGCTCGGCCGCCTCGATGCGCGCGCTGCGCTTGCCGCCCAGTTCGATGGGCTGGCTCAGGGTCAGCGTCGTGGTGCGCGTCTCGCGCCGCTGATCCTCCCACTGCGCTTCGAGGGTGGGATTCGGCAGGGCGCCGGCTTGAACCCGGGCTCCTTCGGCTGCTTCCAGTTCATGGCGCGCTGCAGACAGCTCGGGGTTGGTCTGCCGCGCCTGCAGCATGGCCTCGGCGAGGGTCAGCGCCGCTGCCTGTCGGGCCGGCACCTGCGACGCTGGCATATTCGTCTGGGCTGCCGTAGGGCAGCCCGCGAGCGCCAGGATCGCCCACGCGATCGGCGCCAAGTTCCTGTACATCGGGTTCTCCAGTCAAGAGGGGACAGAAAGGCCGATGCAGCAGCTCTGGGGGAAGTGTCGAAGGATGTGGAGCGCTGCACCGTTCAGGCGGTGCGGCGCCATTTGGGGCGTTCGATGTCGCGAGGTTGATCGCTGCTGTACCGCGCCAGCGTGATCGTGGCAAAGACATGCGAAGTCGACTCGGCCACGTGATCGGTGGTCAAAGGCAATGCCTGCAGGGTCAGACCGTGGCATGCCGTGCAGTCAAGATCCTCACTCGGGCCGGACGGATCATCCAACTGGTCTTGGGCCGCCGCGGAGGCGTCGGATGCGGCACGGTCGTGCTGGTGTGTGTGATGGCCGAGGTGGCTCGCTCCCGGCGCCGCCTCGTGGCGACAGTAAGGCGCGGCTGCCGACCATGCCCATTGCCACGGCAAAGCAGCAAGGAGGAAGACGAGAAGCCAGCGGCGCATGGGCGAGTGCGATTGAGTTGATGGCGGCAAGGCGATCGCCAGGAGCGCTTGCTGCGCATGGTCGGGTCCAGATTCCAGGCAGCGGGCTGTTCACCTCAACGCCGCACGGACCATGCTAGTGGGCGAGATGGCCGCTTATCTAACGGGAAAATTACAAGTCTGTCATCTTGGATTCGACAGCCTATGGTCGTGCCTCAGCTGGCAACTGTCGTCAAGCATGACGATGACAAGCTCGTTCTCCCAGCGTCGCCCTGCAGCAAGTGCTCAATGCCAGCCTGCGCACCCAGATCGATTCCCTCTGGTGGGACGGCTTCGTGAGCTACTTCGTCGGCACGGTGGCGATGCTGGTCGTCGCGCCGGCCGGCCTGGGAGCGGGAGGCCATAGCTGGGTCGCCTGGACAGGCGGCCTGTTCGGGGCCATCTTCATTGCCATCGCGATCCTGATGGCGCCGCGCCTGGGTGCGACGATGGTGCTGGCATCGCCGCCGTGGGGCAGTTGCAGCTGCTGCAGCCTTTCATGGGGTTCGGCGGGGCCGCCGTGCTACCCCACGAAAAGGTGAGCTGGACGATGCTGGTGGCGACGCTGGTCGCCGTGATCTGTGCGCCTTCGTGCTACGCGCGGCCCTGAACATGGGGAACCCAGTGCTGGCGCACAGCCGCTCGCATCCGAGCGCCCGCCGGCGTGACCATCGATCTCGCACGCATCCTGGCCGGCCGACTGGGGCTGACACTCCAACTGCTGGAGTTCGACACGCCCGGCGCCGCGGGCGCAGCGCTGAGTTCGGGCGCCGCCGACATCGGGTTCCTGGCGGTCGATCCCGTTCGCGCCCAAAAACTGCGCTTCACCTCGCCCTATGTGCGCATCGAAGGCGCCTACCTCGTTCGCGAATCCTCGCCCTTAGTCACCAACGAAGATGTGGACCGACCCGGCATCCGCGTGGTTGTCGGCACGGCCAGCGCGTATGCCCTGTTCCTGGAACGTCATCTCTCGCAGGCGAAACTCGTCGAGGTGCCCAGGCCGAGCAGGTGGCAGACGCCTTCGCCGCCGACTCGAGCTTGAACGTGGCCGCCGGCGTCCGGCAGCAACTGCACGCCGATGCCATTCGGTTGCCTGGAATGCGGCCACTGCCGGGCGCCTTTATGACTATCGAGCAGGCGATGGTCCTGCCGCGTGACCGCAGCGAGCCTGCAGCGCGGTTCATCGAGACCTCTATCACCGAACAGCGCTGCAGCGGCATGGTCGCCGATGCGCTTGAACGCCATGGGATCGAGGGAGCCATGGTCGCAGACGCGTAGTCTTACGGTGTCATGGATTTCCGATCGAACCTTCTCGACTTCGGGCCGGTTGATCGATGCATGCAGTCGCGCACTGGCTACACGGAGCCGCGACTGCCTCAGCCATCCAGCCCGCCCAAGCACAGGTACTTGATCTCGAGGAACTCCTCGATCCCGTACTTCGAGCCCTCGCGCCCCAGCCCCGACTGCTTGACGCCGCCGAAGGGCGCCTCGGCGGTGGAGATCAGGCCGGTGTTCGCGCCGACGATGCCCGACTCCAGCTGCTCGGCCACGCGCCAGATGCGGCCCACGTCGCGGGTGTAGAAGTAGGCGGCCAGGCCGAACTCGGTGTCGTTGGCCATCGCGATGCCCTCGGCCTCGGTGTCGAAGGCGAAGACGGGCGCCAGCGGACCGAAGCTCTCCTCGCGCGCGAACAGCATGTCCTGCGTAGCACCGGCCACCACCGTCGGCTCGTAGAACAGGCCGCCCAGCGCATGGCGCCTGCCGCCGGTGAGCACCCGGCCGCCCTTGGCCACCGCGTCGGCCACGTGCTCCTCGATCTTGGCCACCGCCTTGTCGTCGATCAGCGGGCCCTGCGTCACGCCGGCCTCCAGCCCGTTGCCGACCTTCAGCGCGCGCACCTTCTCGACCAGCTTCGCGGTGAAGGCCTCCAGCACGCCGCGCTGCACGTAGATGCGGTTGGCGCACACGCAGGTCTGCCCGGTGTTGCGGTACTTGGAGATCATCGCGCCCTCGACCGCCGCATCCAGGTCCGCGTCGTCGAACACCAGGAAGGGCGCGTTGCCGCCCAGCTCCAGCGAGAGCTTCTTGACCGTGTCAGCCGACTGCTTCATCAGCGTACGGCCCACCTCGGTGGAGCCGGTGAAGGTGAGCTTGCGCACGATCGGGCTGGCCGTCATCTCGCCGCCGATGGCGCTGGCCGAGCCGGTGAGCACCGACAGCAGCCCGTCGGGCAGGCCGGCGCGCTGCGCCAGCTCGGCGAAGGCCAGGGCGGAGAAGGGCGTCTGCGTGGCCGGCTTGACCACCATCGCGCAGCCGGCGGCCAGCGCCGGGCCGGCCTTGCGCGTGAGCATGGCGGTGGGGAAGTTCCAGGGCGTGATGGCGGCGGTGACGCCGATCGGCTGCTTGAGCGCCAGGATGCGCTTGTCGGCGCCGGGCGCGGGGATGGTGTCGCCGTACACCCGGCGCGCCTCCTCCGCGAACCATTCGATGAAGGAGGCCGCGTAGGCGATCTCGCCCTTGGCCTCGGCCAGCGGCTTGCCCTGCTCGCTGGTCATGATCAGCGCCA
Organism: Pseudacidovorax sp.; assembly: GCF_017991995.1. Lineage (GTDB taxonomy): Bacteria > Pseudomonadota > Gammaproteobacteria > Burkholderiales > Burkholderiaceae_C > Xenophilus. The sequence goes on from NZ_JAGOPN010000010.1 coordinate 138,404, forward strand.
GGTCGTCGGTGTTCGCCAGCATCAGGTCGTTGAGCCTGCGCAGGATGGCGCTGCGCTCCTTGGCCGGGCGCGCGGCCCAGGCGCGCCAGGCGCCCTCGGCCGCCTCGATGGCGCGCCGCGTCTCGGCCGCGCCGCACACCGGCACGGTGCCGATGGTCTCGCCGGTGGCGGGGTTGGTCACCGCGATCGTCTTGCCTTCGTCGGCGTCGATCCATGCGCCGGCCAGAAAGGCCTGCTGGCGGAAGAGGGAAGGGTCCTTCAGGGGGAGTGCGCTCACGAGTCCGGGTTCCATGTCTGTTCTTTACTGCGGCTCGATGCCGAGGCCCTTGAGCGTGCGCGCCCAGAACGCCGTTTCCTTGTTCACTTCCTCGCCGAACATCCCAGGCGGCAGCGGCGCGGGATCGTTGCCGAGCTTGTCGCGCAGCACGGCCTGGGCATCCGCGCGGGCGAGCACGCGGTTGACGTCGTTGGTAATGCGAGCGAGTACGTGGTCCGGGGTACCTGCCGGCGCGATGATCCCGGTCCACACTTGAGGAATGAAGCCCTGGTAGCCTTCCTCTTTCACGGTGGGCAGGTCGGGCAGATCGGAGAAGCGGTGCTCGGAGACGGCCGCCAGCAAACGGACCCGACCCGCCTTCGCTTGCTCCTTGAGCACCTGGGCGCCACCCCACACCAACTGCACGTCGTTGCGGATCAGCGCCGTGTTGTGTTCTGCCGCACCTTTGTACGCGACCGGCGTGAGATCCATGTGCAGTCCCTGCTTCAGCACCTCCATGCCGATGTCGATGATCGACGTACGCCCCAGTCCGGCATAGTTCATCGTCCCCGGCCGGGCACGGCTGAGCGCGGCGAACTCACGCAGGTTCGGAACTGGCACCTTGTTGTTGGTGGCCAGAACGATACGCAGAATCGCCAGGCGCGCCACCGGCTTCAAATCGCGGCCGATGCGGAAGTTGGCATTGCGATCAATGAGCGGCGCGATCACCAGTGACGATCCCGTCAACAGCAGAGTGTGCCCGTCGGCCGGCTGCTTGGACACGTAGTCGGCCGCCACCACGCCACCGGCACCCGGGCGGTTCTCCACGATGACGGGCTGCCCCCATTCCGCCTCAAGCCATTGAGCCACCTGGCGCGCCAGGATGTCGGTCGCCGAACCCGGACCCAGCGGCACCACCAGCTTGACCGGCATGGAGGGAAATTCCGCTGCCGGCGCGCAGATCGCCACGGCCATCGCGGCGCAGGCGACCAGCCCTCTCAAGAATTGCTTCAGCATCGCGCAATGTCTCCTTGTTCTACGTCGATGGAGGCGCGGGATCCTGTGGTTGCTGCGCCTCTGCGAGATATTCGTTGGCCCATCGGAAGGCCTGGCTGCCGGTGGGCAGGCCGCAATAAATCACCAACTGGAGCAAAACCTCCTGGATTTCCTCGTGCGTCGCGCCGTTGCGTAGCGCCCCTCCCACATGGGCCTTGAATTCGACCGGCTTGTTCTGCACCGCCAGCAAGGCCAAGCAGACCAAACTGCGAATCTTCCACGACACGCCCTCGCGCGACCACAATTCACCCCAGCAATAGCGCATGGCGAGTTCGTTCAGCGGCTGCGAGAAGCTGGTACGCGCCGCGGTGCTGCTCGCCACATGGGTCTCGCCCATCACGAATCGCCGGTTGGCCACACCCTTTTCGTAGAGCGGGTCGTTCATGCCGACTGCTCCTCTTCGAGCATGTGCTCCAGCGCGCCATGCAGGCTGGGACGCAGCTTGGCGTAGTCCTCGATGACCGGGAAATGGCCCAGCCCCTCGATCAGCGTGAACTGGGCGCCGGGGATCGCCTCAGCCACCTGCCGGGAGACGTCAGGCAGCGCCGAATAGTCATAGTCGCCCGAGATGATCGATACCTTGCAGCGGCGCGTATCGATGTCCTTGAGTTGGGCACGCACGTCGAACTCCCGCCCGAAGGCGGTATCGCCGGCATAGACACCCGGCCCGCCCTGAGCGTAGTACCACCAATTCTCTCGCCGGGCCTCCTCCGGACTCAGAGGCGAATTCAGCCCGTACGTATAGCTGGCAGCGAACTCGCCGCCGTGGATCGCGGGGTGGTGCAGGAAGTCGTTGTGGCGGCCGATGCCATGGGCCACGCTTTGCAGGCCGATGACGCCGCGAAGCTCCTCGCCATGATCCACCGCCAGTTGCAGCACCACGAAGCCGCCGATGGAGCAACCCAGCAGGATGGGGCGTTCCAGTTCCAGCGCCCGATAGACCTCGCGGATGCAGCCCACGTAGAGACGACGAGTGAGTTCGTACTTGCGCAGCCACCAGCCCGCGGGAGGATTCGAGCGCCCGTGGTAAGGCAGGTCGAATGCAATGACGCGAAAGCGCTGGGTGACTTCGCGGTCGTTGAGCAGGTGTCGCCACTGGCGGCTGTCGGCGCCGGCAGTGTGCAGGCACAGCAGCGGAATGCCCTGCCCCGCTTCCTCGTAGAAGATCCGGTAGGCGACACCATCGACCTCGATACCGAAGTAGCCGCCGCGGATAGGTTCGAAGCGGCTCATTGCGGCTGCCCCTGGATCTGCATCAGCTCGAGCAGCCGGGTCATGGAGCGCGCGTTCTGTGCGAACAGCAGGGTGTCGCCCTCCATTTCGAACTCATCCACGCGCATTGCCATGGCAAAGACGCTGTTGTATAGCGGGGGCGCCGGCCGGGAGAAGAACTTGTCCCACACGGCATCCGGCGCACGGAAGCCGAAGTCGACGCGCCAGTCCAGCTTCTTGCCATGGCGCACGTCCACGACCTTGCCGTGCTGGAGTACGAGGTGGTGGCGCTGCGCGCCGAAAGCGAAGGCGACCGTGGCATTCAGATGCTGCCCCACCAGATCCATCTCGGGATCGTCGTTGATGCACTGAGCGACCTGGCGGAACCAGGCCGCGTCGCGCGGTGGAAGGCCACCCGCGTTTGATAGTGATTCAGAAGATTGCATACCGCCAGCGTAGGCAGCGGAGAGCAACCGCGCCAGCGAGAAATATCGAAGGCGCGCCTGGAGAAAAATCGATGATCAACCCGGCCAGCGCGGCTTTGACCCGACAGCGACCACCGTCTCTCGCACGGCGGCGCCCAGGGTACTGTCGTCGTCGCGCCGCCAATGCAGGTAGTAGGGGAGCGATGGAACCAGCAGTTCCCGCACGGCGGCCACGCGCACGAGGCGCCCTTCCTTTGTCGGCGCCGAAGTAAAACTGAGCCACCGCGCCGATTGAATCGTGAGCCAGGGGTGGAAGTCGACGCTGTAATGGTCGACTGTGGATAAGTGTATGTCCTGCCTGGTTCTTTGACCTCCTGATGGTGGTGATGGATGCGCGTGGCAAGGCGCGAAGGGCGTAGCCCGTAGCGCCTTGCCACGCGCGGCGGCCGTCAATCGGTGATGTCCGTCGGGTCGGTCTTGCCGCTGCCCTTGCGGGCCTGTTCCCTGGCCTTGATCCGCTTCTTCGCTGTGGCGCTGCTGTGCAGGAAGCGATGGCTCTCGTTGCCCGTCTCCACGATGTGGCAGTGATGCGTGAGTCGGTCGAGCAAGGCGGTGGTCATCTTCGCGTCGCCGAACACCGTGGACCACTCGGCGAAGTCCAGGTTGGTGGTGATCACCACGCTGGTGTGCTCGTACAGCTTCGAGAGCAGATGGAACAGCAGCGCTCCTCCGGCCTGGCTGAACGGCAGGTAGCCCAGCTCGTCCAAGATGACCAGGTCCATGCGCAGCAGAGCACTGGCAATCCGCCCCGCCTTGCCCTGGGCCTTCTCCTGCTCCAGTGCATTGACCAGATCGACGGTCGAGTAGAAGCGCACCCGCTTGCCATGGCGCGTGATGCCAGAGACACCAAGAGCGGTGGCCAGATGGGTCTTGCCCGTGCCCGGCCCGCCGACCAGCACGGCGTTGTGCGCGGCGTCCGTGAACTCCAGTGTCGCCAGTTGCTCGATCAGCTTGCGATCCACCACCGAGGCATCGAAGTCGAAGCCAGCGAGGTCCCGGTGCACGGGGAAGCGCGCCGACGTCATCTGGTACTGCACCGAGCGCATCGCGCGGTCCGTGGTCTCGGCCTGCAGCAGGTGTTCGACCAACCAGCGTGAGCTATCCAGACCCGAGGCCGGGCCCTGCTCCTGCAGATCGCACCACGCACCGGCCATGCCGTGCAGGCGCAATGCCTTGAGCTCGACCATCACATCACGCATGGTCCACCTCCTGGCTGCGCAGGCTGTCGTAGCGCGCCGTGTTGGCCAGCGGCGGTGTTGCGACCTGCAGCGCCGTCTCGGCGCCGAGGGGCACTGCCGGCGCGTTGAGTCGACCAAGCACGTTGATGACGTGCTCTACGCTGACACGTCCGGACGGCGGACAGCTCTCCATCGCCAACTCCACCGCCACGATCACGGCATCCAGGCCGGCCGTCGGCACGATGGCCAACACCTGTGCCATCACGCGGTCGCCGCCGGCCTGGCGCAGCAGGCCGCGGCGCAACTGCTGCAGCGCCTCGGGCATATCCGCGAAGGGCGCGCCGTTCCTCAGTGCACCGGGTTTGCGTTGCACCAGCGGGATGTAGTGCTGCCAGTCGTAGCGGGTGCCACCGGAGTCGCTCAGGCGCTCGTGGCGCGCAACCACCGCGTCATCGGCGACGACCACGACGCTGCCTGGATACAGCCGCGTGCTGACCATCTGTCCGGCCAACTCGCACGGCACCGAGTAACGGTTGCGCGCCACCGAGACCAGGCAGGTGCTCGACACTCGCGCCGGCTTCTCCACGTAGCCATCGAAGGGCTCGGGCATGGGCATCAGGTGAGGCCGCTCGTGCTCGAGCATCTCGGCCACGCTGAACTGGCTGTGCTCGGGATGGCGCACCTCGCTCCACAGCGCCCGGCAGCGCTCGCCCAGCCACGCATTGAGCTCGGCGAAGGAGCCGAAGCGGCGCCTGGCCGCCTCGATCCAGATGCGCCGGCGGCTGTCCTGCACGTTCTTCTCCACGCGCCCCTTCTCCCAGCCCGAGGCCACGTTGCAGAAGTCGGGGTCGTACAGGTAGTGCGCGCACATCACCGAGAAGCGCGCGTTGACGGTGCGGCCCTTGCCCTTGTGGACCTTGTCCACGGCCGTGCGCATGTTGTCGTAGATGCCGCGGCGCGCCACGCCGCCCAGCGCTGCGAACGATCTCGTGTGAGCATCGAACAGCATCTCGTGCCCCTGGCTCGGATAAGCCACCAGCCAGAACGCGCGGCTCGCGCAGAGCTTCAGGTGGGCCACCTGGACCCGGTAGTAGATGCCGCCGACGACCAGGCCTTCTTCGCTCCAATCGAATTGGAAGGCCTCGCCGAGTTCGAAGTTCAGCGGAACATAGGCCGTGATGTTGACCGCCTGACCCTCGCCCTGGCGCCAGGCTCGAACGAAATCGGTGACGGCCGAGTACCCGCCGGTGTAGCCCTCGGCCTTGATCTCGGCATGCAGCGCACGCGCCGTGCGCCTCTCGTGCTTGGGCCGCCTGGCATCGGCCATTAGCGCCTGCTTCAGCGTCCCCTCGAACGCGCTGAGCTTGTTGGGGCGTGGCTCGCGCCGGTACTTCGGCGCCTCGTTCACCGGCGCGTGCAGCCACTTCGAAATCGTGTTGCGAGACAGCCCCGTCTTGCGCGCTATCTCGCGCTCCGACAGCTTGTCCCTCGCGTGCAGCCGTCGGATCTTGCCAATCATGTCCATGGTGATCACTCCTCGAACCCCACCGCTTAAAAAAGCAGCAGAGTAGGTTGAACACCTGGCTCACTTTTACTTCGGCACTACCCGCAAAACTGGCTCAATTTCCGGTCGGCGCCAACACGATGGGATGGTTGAAAGGTGCTGAGTCGCTGCTGAACAGCCAGCGCTTCTCGGGCGAGAGTAGATCAGCAGTTCGGACACTCGAACATCAAGCGCGGCAGCGCGGGCTGGCGGGAGGCCGGCGCGATGGCAAGCGGCGGCCCGGGCAGCCAAGGCTATGCCGGCTGTGCCCCAATGCCATTGTTTGGTTTTTCACTCGCGGCCTTCGGAGGAGGTCGAGTGCAAGTGGACCGAAGCCCGTCGATGTGCTCGTTGAGCCCCGGATCGACAGAGCGCCACATCGGATCAAGGATGAAGTCGATCCCCTCCCGCCTGGCGAGTTTCGCGGCGGGAACGAAGTCGGCATCGCCGGCGACGAGGACGATCTGGTCAACCTGCCGCTTGAAGGCCAGTGAGGCAATGTCGATTCCGATGCGCATGTCCACCCCCTTCTGGCGGACATTGGGCAGCAGATCAGCTTCGCTCAGATCCTCGAAGCTGCGCTTCTTCTTGAGCAGGTCCTGGATGGCCGACGGCACGAGTGTCCATGGCGTATCCCCGGAGAGATGGCCCATGCGCAGGGCAACCTTGCGCTTGGAGCGCAGGCGCTCATGCAGTTCGATGCGAAAGCGCGCTTCATCGGTCTTCGAGAAATCGACGACCTTGCCGGTCAGGGGGTTGTGCAGCTTCTTGAGCAGCGGCGGGCAGTCGTAGAAGAAGATGCGGTACAGCTCATGCTTCCGCTGTTCTCCACGCATGCCTCCCTCACGCATGTGCAGCATGGCCCACCGCCAAGCCAGATCGGCTGCGCGTGTTGCATCGTGCGTGCTCTCCGGGCAGATAGCCCGGTAGCGCTTCACGAAGTAGCCGCCGTCAATGAGCACAGCCGTTGGCACGGTTCCTCCGGAAACGAAAACGCCCCAAGTTTCGGCACATCCAAGATGGTTGGAGGCTTACTTCGAGGGGCGGGATGCCGTTGATTTTACTCCAAAACTCGGCCTCGAACTCCGGGGCACGAAATTCGCAGCAGCTTTCGATGCGGAGGAAAACCGTCACCCGTTTCAAGCGGCGCAAAGTGCAGCCTCCTTCTCTGTCGTGCCTTCGGGCACCGCTTCAGCTGAGGCCGGCAGAACCGAGGGTTCATCCCGAACTGCCGCAGCGGCCTCCACGAAATCCGCCACGGTCTGCCACCCAGCCCTCAACTGGGCCTCGCTCTTGCCGATGTAGTGCCCGAGGGTGACATCATTGCCCGCCACGTGGTTGAGCATCCGCTTTAGCACGCCGCCGGACACCAGTTCCTCCGCAATGCTGGCGAACGTTGCCCGCAGACCATGACCCTGAACCGTGGTGCCGGCCTCAGCGTTGATCCGCGTCAGCGTCTTGCGCGCGTCGGTGATCGCAAACAACCGATCCTCGGGCTTCCTGCCCGTGCAATACGCCCTCGCGATCGCCAGAGCCTGCCGTGACAGCAGCAACTTGTGATCGCTGCGGTTCTTCGTGTCCCGCAGCACGATACGGCCCCCCTCCAAATCCACGTCTACCACCTTGATGGGCTCGTATCCGTATCGCTTGCTGCCCAGTATCTCGACGCCGCGGCAGCCGGTGAGCAACTGGAACCGGTAGTAATCGGCCGCTACACGGCCAGATGCGCAGGCAGCTCGCCACCAGGCACCCAGCCGCTCCGGCGGGATCGGCGCAGGGTTGCCCTTGGGCGGCGCCAGCACAATGCGGTCGCGGCCGGCGGTGTCCTGCCCCAGGGGGTTGTTGGGCACCACGACGCCGTGCCAGCGCAGCACGGCACGAATCACCTGCATGGCATAGATCGCCTGCCGTTCCGAGCGCTTGATCTGGGTTTCATAGATTCCCCGGATGTCCTCAGCCGTGACCTTGGACAGCAGCCTGTGCGCCAATGGGTACAGTTCGCCGTCGGCGAACTTGCGGCCTTTGAGGGACACCCGGCCGGCTTCGATCATGGCCAAGTAGTCGGCCTTGGTACGTGCCTTCAGCGGCAAGCCGTCCTTGGCGCGACGCTTCCTTTCAACATAGTCGCGCAGTGCCTTCTCGAAGGTCACCCCCTCCTCACGCTCAGCCCGCTCGCGCGCCGCAGCTTCAGCGCGCAAGCGAGCTTCCTCTTCGGCAGGCCAATCCACGCCTTCCCGCGCCAGCGCCCGGATGCGCTGCGCCTCCGCACAGGCCGAAGCCAGCTTGATCTGGCCAGGACCGTCCCCGTACTCTTGCGGCAATCGGTACTGGCGCTCACCGTCCTGACCCTTGACGGTGTAGCGCACCAGCAGCGTGCGCGCGCCATCGGGCGCAATCCGCATCTGCAGGCCCCGGTCCAGAGTGACCTTGTACGGTTGCGGCCGCGGCTTATGGGCCTCAATGGCCCGAACCGTCAAAAGTGGCATTTGGTGCCTCCGTGTCCGATGCGTGTCCGAAAGATCCTGAGCTTGGATGCTATCGAACGAGACAAGGAGAAGCAAAAAATCAACGCAACTTATTGATTTTCAATGATTTACCGGTGTTTCATAAAGTCCGGATAAATCTCAAAGAGTCCCAATTTGTACAACTCTTAATCCGTAGGTCGAGTGTTCGAGTCACTCAGGGCCCACCAGACAAACGAATCAAGCACCTGGATCGAAAGATCCAGGTGCTTTTTTCTTTTCGACTACAGCCTCGCCCGCCCTCTGGTCAGCCGGGCCCAGTGCGAGCCAGCGGCGGCCCCAGGCTCGTCTGGTCCGCACTGTGCGCTGCGCAGGTGGCGGCCCGAAGCGCGCCTCCCAGACTCCCTCCTCTCTCAAACCCCTGCGCCTGGGCCTCGCCATCCTGCTCGGATTTCTGGCTCGAAATCTTGCACCGCTTTGCCAGAAATTCCGATTCAAATTCACCGTTTCAATTAATCACGATCAATTGTGAAATTGACCGTGAACAACAAGCGGGAAAAAATATTTGCCTCCTGCGCGCCGACAACATACGCTATGGCGCTCTCGGATTGAAAGCCGATTTATTCGCTCACCGGGATGCGGGCCGCCAGTTCCATGGCGGATCCCGACGATCCACGAATCAAAAACAATGCGTCTCCGGAGGGGGCATGAGCCGTCGATCTGCAGTGCTTGAAAGCTGCATCCCACCTCGCCATGAAGCGAGCGTTCTTCCCTGGACAAACACACCCGCCGATACCGGGGCAGGCACACCTCGGCAAGTCCTGAAAGCGGTACGCATGGCCGCAGCGCCCTGAGTCGCGGGCCCCGATGCCGCTTGGCAGCAGGGCAATTCCTTTTGAATCCATTTCGCGCGAGCCATTGCCTTTGCGCCGCGGCTCGGTGTGCCTGCCAATTCAATTTCCCAGCCAATTGATCGGACCCAACGCCAATGTCCGATCTTCACCAAGGAGATGACACCCATGGCCCCACATTCAGCAAAGCGCCCGCCGCACCCGGGAAACACGAAATACGCCCTGCGGAAAAAAGTATTCGTGCGGCTGCCAAAACGCCTCGCTCTTCCGTTGCTGCTGGCGTCCATCTGGGGGCTGCCAGCCCATGCCGCCGACATCAGCTGGTCAGGCGCCAGCGGCAGCAACTGGTCCACGGCCGGCAACTGGATCGGCGGCGCGGCCCCCGGCAGCACCGACACGGCCGTGCTCAACGGCACGGGCAGCATCCGGATCGCCGACCAATCGGTCACCCTCAATGCCTTCTCGCTGGCCACCAGCCTCGCGGACACGACGCGCCTCACGATCAGCGGCGGTGGCCGCCTGACCGTCGCCCTCGGGGTGATCGGCGCCACGGGCGGCAGCGGCAGCGTCGTGGTCAGCGGCCCCGGCTCGATGCTGACCAACACCTCGGAAATCACCATCGGCCGCAACGGCACCGGCTCGCTCACCGTCATCGACGGCGCGCACCTGGTGTCGCGCCGGCTGGCCCTCGGCACGCCGACCTGGGAGGTGGCCGGCGGCACGCCCGCAGGCGGCTCGGGCTCGCTCACCGTGAGCGGTGCCGGCACGCTGTGGGAGAACACCGCCGGCGTCGACGTCGCGCGCAACGAAAGCCCGGGGTCCACCGGCACCCTGACCATCTCGGACGGTGCCACGGCACGCATCCGCAGCACGGGCGTCTACACCGGCGCGGGGGCCACGCTCAACTTCACGGGCGCCGGCACCCGCGTCGAGATCGGCGACCCCACCGACCCCAACGATCTGCAGGCCACGTCCTCGGGCTGGCTGAGCGCCGATGGCGGCAACATCCAGGTCTCGGGCGGCGCCAGCCTCTACACGAGCGGCACCTACGTCGGTGCGAGCGGCGCCTGGGCCACCACCATGACCGTGACGGGCCAGGGCACCAGCTTCATCGGCGAGCAGCGCATCTATGTCGGCGGGCAGAACGGCTCGCGCGACGTCGATCCGGTCAACGGCAATGGCCTGCTGACCATCGCGGACGGCGCCACCGCGTGGGGCGGCACGGTGGGCGTGGGCATGGACCCCCATTCCAAGGGCGTGGCCGTGGTGACCGGCAACGGCTCGCAGCTCTGGGCCAAGGCCAACACGGCGCTGACCACGCCGACGCGCGGCAACTTCTACGTCGGCTACGCGGGCGACGCACTGGTCGTGGTCTCGGACGGCGGCACCATCAAGGCCGACAACGAGGTGCGCATCGCCTACGACAGCGGCTTCGGCAAGCTGGTGATCGGCGCGCAGGAAGGCCAGGCCGCGGCCGCACCCGGCAACGTGATCGCGGCCAACGGCATCGTCTTCGGCGACGGCGCGGGCGAGCTGGTCTTCAACCACACGGGCACGGGCCTGCTGTTCGGCAGCACGCTGAGCGGCAACGGCACGCTCAAGGCGCTGGCGGGCACCACGATCCTGAGCGGCGACAGCTCGGCCTTCACGGGCAGCACCGCTGTCAAGGGTGGCGAGCTGCGGGTCAACGGCTCGCTGGCCGGCTCCGCGGTGACGGTGGGCAGCGGCGCGCGCCTGTCGGGCAACGGCACGGTGGGCAGCCTGAGCCTGCAGTCCGGTGCCACCGTGGCGCCCGGCAACAGCCCGGGCACGCTCACCGTCGCCGGCAACTACACCCAGGCCGCCGGCTCCACCTACGAGGCCGAGTTCGTGCCCGGCACCGCCACCTCCGACCGCATCGCCGTCAAGGGCACGGCCCAGATCGCCGATGGTGCCGTGCTGCGGGTCTCGCGCTACGGCAGCACGGCGCCCTTCAGCCTCACCGACCGCTACACCGTGCTGACCGCCGACGGCGGCGTCACCGGCCGCTACGTGCTGACCGGCGACACCAGCATCTCCACCTTCTACGCCCTCACGACCGGCACCGACGCGGGCAGCGTCTACGTCGCCGCCCAGCAGGTGCGTGCCTTCACCAGCGCGGCGCTCACGGCCAACCAGATGACCACGGCCGGCGCGCTGCAGAGCCTGGCCGCCGGCGGCGCCCTGCGCACCGCCATCGGCTACCTGCCGGACGACGCCCAGGCCCGCGTCGCCTTGGACCAGCTCTCGGGCGAGATCCACGCCTCCCTCCGCGGCGCCATGGTGGAGGACAGCCGCTTCGTGCGCACGGCCGCCATCGACCGGCTGCGCGCCGCCTCCGGCGCTGCGACCGCGCCGGCGGGCGCCAGTGCCGACGCCAACGGCCTGGCCGTGTGGTCCCACGTCTACGGCACCTGGGGCAAGACGAGCGGCAACGGCAATGCCGCCTCGCTCTCGCACGACACGGGTGGCTTCGTCGGCGGTGCGGACCTGCCCGTCTTCGACACGGCCCGGGCCGGCGTGCTGCTGGGCTATGGCCATGCCTCTTACGACAGCGACGGGCGCAACGCGTCGGGCTCGTCCAACGGCTACACCCTGGGCGCCTACGGCGGCACGCAGGTCGGCGACGTCGGCGTGCGGCTGGGCACGGCCTACACCTGGAGCGACGTGAGCACCCGCCGCGACGTCGTCTTCAGCGGCCTGGCCAATGGCCTGTCGGCCAAGTACGACGCCCGCACCTTCCAGGCCTTCGCCGAGGCGGGCTACCGCATCGACGCCGGCGCGGTGGCGCTCGAGCCCTTCGGCGGCCTGGCGCATGTGGCGGTGCGCACCGACGGCTTCACCGAGCGCGGCGGCGTGGCGGCCCTGAGCTCCGGCAGCAGCAACACCGACGTCAACTTCTCCACCCTGGGACTGCGCGGCTCGGGCGAGTTCAACCTGGGCGGGCGCACCCTGACCGCCAGCGCCTCGCTCGCCTGGCGCCATGCCTTCGGCGACACCACGCCGCAGGCCAGCTTCCGCTTCCTCGGCTCGGACGCCTTCGGCGTGAGCGGCGTGCCCATCGCGAAGAACGCCGCCCTCGTCGAGGCCGGCGTGTCCACGCAGATCGCGCGCAATGCCTCGCTGCGCCTGTCCTACACCGGGCAGTTCGGCAGCCACGCCCGCAGCCAGGGCCTGCGCGGCAACCTGGACTTCCGGTTCTGAGCGACATGCCGGCGCGCGGTTTGGGCGGCCCGGTCGCCTTCGCCGGGCGCCGGGCCGCTTGCCCGCAAGGCCCGCCCTTGGCCTGGCGGAAACTTTTCCGCCTGACCATGACCTGACTGGCGTTCTTCACCCAGAAAGGATGCCTTCATGGACACCTCCGCCCTGCGCGCCACCCTGTCGCTCAGCCTGATGGCGGCCTTTGCCGATGGCGACAAGCACGAGCGCGAGCGCGAAGAGATCCGCCGCATCGCCCAGGGCCTGGGCGCCGAGGGCGCCGTGCACCTGCCCACGCTCTACCAGGACGTGCTGCTGCAGCGTGTGACGCTGGCCGACGTGGCACAGGGACTGCCCGAGCGCGGCGCCCGGCAACTGGCCTACGAGATGGCCGTGTGCGTATGCGATGCCGACGGCGCCCTGTCCCCCCGCGAGCAGGCCTTCCTGGCCGAGGCCCGCCGCGTCCTGGCGCTGGACGGCACGGCAGAAGCCTTCGAGTCCGAAGCCCGCACGCTGGCCGAGGCGCCCCTGGCCGGCCCGACCGCCCTGGTGCCGGCCGCCGCCGCGGGCGCCGCGGCCCTCGCGCCCACACCGCTCGATGAACCCGCCGCACGACCGGCCGCCGCGGTGGACTCCGCCGAACTGGACGACCGCATCCTCAAGGCCGCCATCACCTGTGGCGCGCTGGAACTGCTGCCCGAGACCCTGTCCACGCTGGCCATCATTCCGCTGCAGATGAGGCTGGTCTACACCATCGGGCAGGCCCACGGCTACGAACTCGACCGCGGCCACATCAAGGACTTCCTGGCCACCGCCGGGGTCGGCCTGACCTCGCAGTACCTGGAGCAGGCCGGCCGCAAGCTGATCGGCGGGCTGCTGGGCAAGATGGGCGGCGGGCTGCTGGGCGGGGTCGGCAAACAGGCCGTGAGCTCGGGCATGAGCTTCGCCACCACCTATGCGCTGGGTCACCTGGCGCGGCGCTACTACGCCGGCGGCCGCAGCTTCTCGCCCCAGATGCTCAAGGACAGCTACGCCAGCATCCTCGAACAGGGCAAGGGCCTGCAGGGCCGCTACCTGCCGCAGATGCAGCAGCAGGCCAGCCAGATGGACCTGGGCAAGGTGATGGCCCTGGCCAAGGGCTGGCGCTGAGGCGCCGGCGCCAGCCTCGGAAGTAGCGCTTTCGGCTGATCTTGCCCCGTGCGGGACACGGCACGCAGAATGGACCGCTTCGTGGCCCGTCCCCGGCCGGCCGCCGCCCTTCTCCCTGGAGACATCCCAACGCGCGAAGCCCGCCGGCGTCTGCCCGCCCGCCATGGCCGCCGCGCCGCGCCTTCGACCCGCGCCATGATTGCTGCCCCCATTCCCCCCGATGACGCCGCCCGCGTGCGCGCCCTCCACGCCCTGGGCGTGCTGGACACGCCGCCCGAGGAACGCTTCGACCGCGTCACCCGCCTGGCGCGCCGCATGTTCCAGGTGCCCATTGCCCTCGTTTCGCTGGTCGATACCGAACGCCAGTGGTTCAAGTCCTGCCAGGGTCTCGACACGCCGCAGACGCCGCGCGACATCTCCTTCTGCAGCCATGCCATCCTGCAGGATGAGGTCACGGAGGTCCCCGACGCCACCTGCGACGAGCGATTCCACGACAACCCGCTGGTCATCGAGGCGCCCCATGTGCGCTTCTACGCCGGGGCGCCGCTGGTGGACAGGCAGGGCCAGCGCCTGGGCACCTTGTGCATCCTCGACCACAAGCCGCGCCGCCTCAGCGAGGAGGATCGCGCCCTGCTGCGCGACCTGGCCGACATGGTGCGCGAGGAACTGATCGCCGCCCACGCGGCCACCACCGACCATCTGACCCAGCTCAGCAACCGGCGCGGCCTGGAGCTGCTGGGCGGCCATGTGCTGAAAGTGTGCGAACGGCTGGCCATGCCCGCGCGGCTGCTCTTCCTCGACCTGAACGGCTTCAAACAGATCAACGACCGCTTCGGCCATGCCGAGGGCGATGCCGCGCTGCAGCGTTTTGCCGAGGCGCTGCGGCGGGTCTTCCGCGCGGCCGACGTGGGGGCTCGCCTGGGAGGCGACGAATTCGTCGTGCTCATGAGCAATGCCGACGACGATGCCGCCGAGGCCGCGCTCGGCCGGCTGCGCGCCGTCATCGACGACTGCAACGCGGGTCGGCCGCCGGCCATGGCCCTGCGCTACAGCGCGGGCCTGGCCCGCTGGTCGCCGCGCGACGGTACCGACATCCACGACCTGCTCCAGGATGCGGACCGGGCCATGTACCGGCACAAGCGGCAGCGCCCGGCATCGGGCAGCGAGCGCACGCACTGAATGCGCGCGCCCCGGGTTGGCGCTCCGCTCGATCCGATCAGTCGAACAGGCCCGTCAGCGCCACCCGTGTCACCACGCCCGAGCTGGTCGCGCCCACGCCCACGGTGACGCTGTAGCGGCCGTCCCGCGTGGTGTGCCGCAGTGAGCCGCCGATGGCGCTCTCGCTGCGGTAGTTGCCCAGGCCCACGGCGTAGCTGGTCTTGCCCGGCACGGCGGGCGCGGCCTCCATCGCCGCCACGCCTGCGATGCCCGCGTAGGCACGGCGCGCGTTGTCGTCGATCTGGCTCTGCAGGCGGCTGGCGGCCAGATCGGTGTAGGCCCGCGCGGCCCCCAGGCTCTGCGCCGCGGCGTTGTCGGCATGCGCGTTGGCCGTGGCCACCCCGTCGCCGACCATGCCCTGCACCTGCCCGACGTTGGTGGCGTCGCTGGGCGCGCTGCCCGCAGCCACGCCGGTGATCTGCCGGTTGCCCACGGCCACCTCGCCGCTCGACGACTGCGCGTCGGCCAGGCCTGCAGCCGCGTAGCCGGACTGCGCGCCCCGCGTGGTCGCGCTGCCCGCACCCAGCGCCACGCTGCCAGCATGGGCCGCCGTGGCATTGGCGCCCAACGCCAGGGCGTCGTCGGCACTGGCCCGTGCCGCGATGCCGATGGAGACCGCCTGGTTGGCGCGCACATAGGCGCCCGCCTCCGTGCCGATGGCGATGTTGTTGGCACCGCTCACATTGCGGCCGGCACCACTGCCCTGCGCCAGGTTGCCGTCGCCCACGACACCCTGGCCCGCGCCGGTGCCCAAAGCCTGGTTGCGGTTGCCCTGCACACCGCCGCCGGCGCCCGTCCCCATGGCCAGGTTGTTGCTGCCCGAGACCTGCGCACCGGCCATGGTGCCCGCCGCCTGGTTGCCCGAGCCGCGCACGCCGACGCCCGCGTCCTGCCCGGTCGCCAGGTTGTTGCTGCCGTTCACGCCCACGCCCGCGCCGCCGCCGTAGGCCTGGTTTCCGCTGCCCACCACGTCGCGGCCGGCGTTGCTGCCGTAGGCCTCGTTGTTGCTGCCGGTCACGTTGGTTCCAGCCCAGAAGCCAAGGGCGTTGTTGTAGTCGCCCGTCACGTTCTGGCCGGCGCTGCGACCCATCGACTGGTTCCAGCCCCCATTGACGTTGGTGCCGGCGTAGTAGCCGATGGCCTGATTGGCGTTCTTGCCCGACACGTTGGAGCCGGCGCCCTCGCCGACGGCCAGGTTCCAGTTGGTGCCCACGTTGTTGCCGGCGCCATTGCCCAGGGCCTGGTTGTTGCTGCCGGTGACCGTGCGGCCCGCATTGGTGCCATAGGCGTTGTTGTACGAGCCCGTCACGCCGGTGCCGGCCCAGAAGCCGGTGGCGTTGTTGTAGTTGCCCGTCACGTTCTGGCCAGCGCTGCGTCCGATGGCCTGGTTCCAGCCGCCCAGCACGCTCTGTCCTGCGTTGAAGCCGATGGCCACGTTGGCATTGCCGCCACTCACGTTGGTGCCCGCGGCCTCGCCGATGGCCAGGTTCCAGTTGGTGCCGACGCCGTTGCCGGCGCCCTTGCCGATCGTCTGGTTGTTGCTGCCGGTGACGCCGGTCGTGCCGGCGCCGTCGCCGATGCCCAGGTTTCCCTTGGTCGGGTCCCAGGCCACCGGCTGCGCGGCGGCGAGGCCGCCACCGGCAGCCAGAACCAGGGCCAGGCCCAGCGGAGCGGCACGGCGCGCCGCGCGCCGTGGGTCGTGTCGCATGTTCATACGCTGCTTCCCCTCTTGTTCTTCCGACGCGGTGGCCGGCTTCAGAGCTTGGCCAAGTGCAGGGCCATGGCCGGGTCGCTCACGCTGGGCTTGCCGGTCTCGACCCGACCGGCAAAGCGGCGCTCCATGCCGGCGGCGGCGACCGTGAAGTCGTACCAGCGGCCGCTGCCGTCCAGGTTCCAGTGCAGCATGCCGGTGGCGCCGGGGTCCACGGCCAGCGTCCACGGCCCGTCGTTGCGGTAGGCGTTGGACGTCACGGTGACGCTGCCGGCCGCCTTGCCGCCGTTGCGCACCTTGACGTAGACCTGCCCGCCCGCCGGCTCGTAGCAGACCTGCACCTCGGGCTTGAAGCCGGCGGCGTCCTGGGCGAGCGCATCGCCCTTGAAGGTGCGCACGAAGCCATTGCTGCTGTAGACCCACAGCTCGTACTTGCCGCCATCGGTGGCTCCGGCGTCCCAGTAATCCGACAGCTGCTTGCCCGCTTCCACGGTGTAGCGACGCGGAATGCGGTCGAGGTGCAGCTTGTCGTAGACATGGAACACGGCGCCCTGGTTGCCCGTGTTGCTGAAGATCAGCTGCACCATGCCGCGCGACTCCACGCGCGCGCTGGTGTGCAGCTCGTAGGGCAACGCACGCGAGGGACGCGTGCCGGTCTCCTGGTAGAGCGGCTGCGGCGTGGCCGGCGCCGTGGTCACCGGCGAGGTAGGCAGCAGGCGCTGCGCGGCATTGATGGCCGCGTAGTTGCTGGTGTCGGGCAGCCTGGGCACCACCGGGTCGTTGGGCGTGGCGAAGTCGAAACACGAGGTCAGGTCGCCGCACACCGCACGGTGCCAGGGGCTGATGGCGTCCACGCTGATGCGGAAGCGCTGCTCCAGGAAGCGGGCCACCGAGGTGTGGTCGAACACCTGCGAGTTGACCCAGCCACCCTTGCTCCAGGGCGAGACCACGTACATCGGCACACGCGAGCTCAGGCCCCAGGGGCGGGTCTTGCCGCTGGTGGTGTCCTCGGCCTTGAGGTAGCTGCCGACCGAGGCGTCGAAGTACTCGCCCTCCAGCGACACGGTGGACTTGCCCATCAGATTGCCACTGGCGTCGTACGACGGCACGGCGGGCATGGCCGCGTGGTCGAAGAAGCCATCGTTCTCGTCGAAGGTGACGAACAGCACCGTCTTGCTCCACACGGCCGGATTGGCGGTGAGCGCGTCCAGCACATCGGCGATGAAGTCGGCCGCGCCGGCCACACCCTCGCTGCTGCCCGGGTGCTCGGCCAGGGCCTGCGTGGGCAGCACCCACGAGACCTGCGGCAGCGTGTTGTTGATCACGTCCTGCCTGAGCTGGGCCAGGAAGTTGGTCGCGCCATCGGCGGTGGCCGGGCCGCCCGTGAGGCCGTGCTCGTAGATGGGCGAGCCCGGCTGCGCGGTGCGGAAGCTCTGGAAGGCCAGGCAGCCGTGCATGGCGCCGGTCCAGTTGTTGTTCATGTTCTGGTAGATGTGCCAGCTGATGCCGGCCCGCTGCAGCACGTCGGGGAGCGTGTCCCATTTGAAGGCGGTGTTGACGTACTTGTAGTTGTAGGCGCCCGTTCCGGGATCGACCTGGCCGGAGCCGTCCGCCTGCTGCGCGCGGCCGGCGACCCAGTTGGAGGGACTGGGCCAGCAGCGCGAGTTGACGGGCTCCGAATCGGCATCGGTGCTGTTGATGCCCTTCTTGCGCAGCTCCGGATTGAAGTTGGAGCCCGACCAGAAAATGATCCGGTTGGGATCGGTGCCGGTGAGGATGGAGCAGTGGTAGCCATCGCACAGCGTGAAGGCATCGGCCAGCGCGAACTGGAACGGGATGTCGTCGCGCAGGTAGTAGCCCATCGTGGCCTGGTTCTTGAACTGGATCCAGCGGTCCATCTTTCCCTGGTTCCAGGCGGCCTGCTGGTCGGGAAAGTTGTGCGGCGTGCCCGAGCCGATCAGCGCATTGGCGATGCGCGAGTCGCGACGGAAGGGTGGGATGTCCGCGCCGCCGCTCGGGTTGGGTTGGTAGAACACCGGCTTGCCGGTGGACAGCGGCAGCGGGAAGCGGTCGCCGAAGCCGCGCACCCCGCGCAGGGTGCCGAAGTAATGGTCGAAGCTGCGGTTCTCCTGCATCAGGATGACGATGTGCTTGACGTCATCGATGGTGCCCTTGTCGACAGCGGCCTCGACGGCCAGGGCCTTGCGGATGGCGGGCGGCAGCACGCTCAGGGCCGAGGCCGCGCCGAGCGCGCCGGCCGACTTGCGGAAGAAATCGCGACGGGAAGAGGAGTTCATGGGGTTCTTTCAACGCCAGGGACGACAGGGGGTTCGGTGAAGAAGGCGGTGCGCCGGGGGCTCAGGGCGCGCACTTGAGCGCAGGCTCGGCGGCCGTGCCGCCGCCCGCGGCGGGCGGTGTGCCACCGCCACTGCCGTTGCCGGCCGGCGCACCCTGCCCGGGCAGGAAGGCCAGGCCGCCACCACCGCCGCTGCCACCGCCGCAGGCGCCGAGGGTCAGGCACAGGAGAAGGCCCGCCGCAGCGAGGCCGTACCGGGAAGATGCTGTCTTCATGGGGTTTCCTTTGGATCGAAGGACACGAGGGGAGAAGGAGGCGCGCGCAGGGCGCGGCCAGGGCCGATCCGCAGGGCCGGGCAGGCCACGCGGCATCGGGCGGACGGGGGAAGCGGAAGGTGGGGTACGCCGGCGCGCTGGCAGACGCGCGTCACGGCGCATCACGGCGGCCGGCGCGGGATCAGGGCTCAGCCATAGCGGCTGCGCAGCCGGGCTGCGACGCGGTCGAGCAGGAGCACGGTCAGGAAGATCGCGATCAGGATCGTCCCGACGTGCGCGTAGTTGTACATGTCATAGCGGCCCTTGAGCTCCTGCCCGATGCCGCCGGCGCCCACCAGGCCCACCACGGTGGCCATGCGCACGTTGCGGTCCAGCACGTAGAGCGTGTAGGCGATGAAGCCCGGCATCACCTGCGGCAGCACGGCAAAGCGCATCACCGCCAGCGGGCCGGCGCCAATGGCACGCAGCGCTTCCTGCGGGCGGTCGTCGGCGGTCTCGATGTCCTCGGCGTAGAACTTGCCGAGGAAGCCGGCCGCGTGCAGGGCCAACGCCAGCACGCCGGCGATGGGACCGAAGCCGTAGGCCAGCACCAGGAAGAGCGCACTCACCAGCTCGGGGACCGCGCGCAGCAGGCCGACCACGGCCCGCGCAGCGCCGTAGACAAGCCGGTTGGGCGCGTAGTTGCGGGCGCTGCACCAGGCCAGCGGCGCGCTCAGCACGATGGCGATCAACGTGGCCCAGGCGGCGATCTCGAAGGTCTCCAGCATCTTGGCCGCCACATGCCACAGGTAGCCCAGCGGCTCGACCAGCACCTCCTGGCGCACCACCCGGTCCTCCATGGCGAGGGTCTGCGGATTGAGCCGCGGCTCGTGCATCTCCACGGTCTCGATGTGCGAAAGCCAGGGCAGCTGCTGGCGATCGAAGCCCTCGATGCGGGCGACTTCGGTGCGCTCGGAAATCTGCGGCGGAAAGAGCGAGCGGGCGATGGTGCCCAGCCCGTTCAGCACCTGCGACTGCTCGCGCAGGCCGACGGCGGCGAGCATGCCTTCGCCGGTGAGCGAGAGCATCCGGCCCAGTTCCACACGCTGCCCGGCCCAGAGCCCGCCGGCGAGCACCAGCGCCAGGACCAGCAGCGTGCGCAGGCCGAAGGGCTGCGGCAGGGCCCACTGCGCCGCGGGGCGCACGGGCGCCTGCGCGCCTGTCGCGAGGGATGCGGGGAGGGTCATGGCGCAAGCTCCAGAAGACCGACCGGCAACGCGGGCTGCGGCGCCGGCGACAGGGCCGGCGCAGGGGACGCGCAACTGCCTGCCGCCACCCCGGTCGCAGGAGGCGCGTCGGCGGCGCGCCCGTACACCGCCTCGAAGGCGCCCTGCCCGAAGGCCTGCGGCACGCCGTCGAACACCACGCGGCCCCGGCGCAGCGCCACGATGCGGTCGGCGAACTCGCGCGCCAGATCGAGTTGATGCAGGCTGCACAGCACGGTGGCGCGGCGCTCGCGCGCCTGCCGGCGCAGCAGGTCGAGCACCTCGTGGCTGGTCTGCGGATCGAGGCTGGCGACCGGCTCGTCGGCCAGGACCAGCGGCGGATCGCGCATGAAGGCGCGCGCGATGCCCACGCGCTGTTGCTGCCCGCCAGAGAGTTCGCTCACCCGGCGCAGCAGATGCTCCTCGCCGAGGCCGACGGCCTCGATCAGCGCACAGGCCTTGCGCCTGGCCTCTTCGGTGAACAGCCCCGGCAGCATGCGCCAGAGCGGCATGGCCGGCAGCGCGCCGCACAGCACGTTCTGCGCCACCGTGGCCCGCGCCACCAGGTTGAACTGCTGGTGGATCATGCCGATGCACGGACGCAGGCGGGCCAGGTTGCGCGGCACCACTGGCGTGCCTTGCACCCGCACCTCGCCCACGGTGGGCCGGGCCAGGCCGTTGACCGTGCGCAGCAGCGTGGACTTGCCCGCACCCGACGCCCCCAGCACCACGCAGAACTGGCCGGCGGGCACGTCGAGCGAGACACCGTCCAGCGCCCGGGTGCCATCGGCGTGGCGCAGGGCGACCGAGTCGAAGCACAGCATGGGTGGGCCTTCGGCAGCGTGGATCGTGGTGCGGGTGCCGAGGCTCAACGCTCGGCGGCCTTGGCGAGGATGCGGCCCTTGAGGTCGTCGGTCAGCAGGCCCAGCTTCTCGGCCGCCACATTGAACTCGTCCTCCGAGAAGCGGGTGTCGTAGCCGTCGATGCGTGCGCCGCCGTAGCCGCGGATCATTTCCGGCGTCACGCCCGGCGCCTTGTTGACGGTCTGGAAGGCCTCCTTGAGCCGGGTCTTCATCGCCTCTGGCAGGCGGGCGTTGAGGGCCAGCGGCGGATAGGGAATGGCCATGCTGCGGGCGACGACCTTGATGGTCTTCGGATCGACGGCGCCTTGCTTGACCGCCTTCTCGTAGGAATCGAAGGAGAGCGAGGCCACGTCCACTTGGCCCTGGACCAGCGCCGCCAGGCTGCTGGCATGGCTGCCGGTCATGCGGATGGCGGCCAGGTCGCGCGCCGGATCGATGCCCGCATCCAGCAGCATCGCAACCTGGAAGGTGAAGCTGGAGGCCGAGTTGACGTCGCCGAAGGCCACGCGCCGGCCCTTGACGTCCGCGATGGTGGCGATGGGCGCATCGGCCTTCGCGAACATGCCGGCGTAGTAGACCGAGGCGCCCTTCTCCACGCCCACGGCCAGCAGCTGCGCGCAGCCGCGCTTGTGGGCCTGCACGTACGACACCGGCCCGAAGAAGGCGATGTCGGCCAGCTGGTTGCACATGCCCTCCACCACGGCACCGTAGGACTGGCCCACCTTGAGGTCGAAGTTCAGGCCGGTGGCCCGGCTCACGGCGTTGAAGACCGGCGCGTAGTCGGCCTTGGTGCCCGATTCGGTGCCGCCATCCGCGGGAATCAGCAGCACGCGCAGCGGATGCTCGCGCGAGCCGTCGGCGACGGTCTGCGCGGCCGACGGCAGTGCCAGCACGGCGGTGAGCGAGACGGCGGCGGCCGCGAGGGCCAGGAGCTTCTTCATGGTGGATTCCTTCGTTGCTGAGGCGGGGACGAGGGCCGGTGCCGCTCGGATGCCGGTGAGCTTAGGAAGCCAAGATGACAGGCAAATGAAATAAGCTCATTTCAGTCAATGCCAGATACTGAGCTTTACTCAATAGAATCGCGCCCCACGCCGGCGCCCTGCCCGCCGGCCAACTGCCCTGCGATTCATGAACACCTTCGCTTCCCTCGCCCGCCCGCCGCGGCACCCCCTGCAGAAGACGGGCGCTTACGTCCGCGACGCGCTGGCACGGGCCGACCACCTGCTGCTGGACCTCGACGGCACGCTGGTGCGGCAGAACGAAGCCATCGACGGCGCCGCCGAGCTGCTCGCGCGCTTCGAGGGCCGCTTCGCCATCGTCTCCAACAACTCCACGCACACGGCCCAGGGCCTGTCGCTGCGCCTGCGGCGGCTGGGCCTGCGGGTGCCGCCCGCGCGCATCGTGCTGGCCGGCGAAGGCGCCGTGGACCTGCTGGCACGGCAGCAACCCGGCGCGCATGTGATGGTGGTGGGCAGCGCGGCCCTGCAGCGGCTCGCGGCGGGCCGTGGCTTGCGGCCTGTGGGCACGGGGGCCGACGTGGTGCTGCTGGCGCTGGACCTGCGTTTCAGCCATGCCCGGCTGTCCGCCGTGGTGCACGAGCTGCGTGGAGGCGCCCGCCTGCTGGTGGCCAATGCCGACACCAGCCATCCGGGTCCGCAGGGCCGGCTGGTGCCGGAAACAGGCGCGCTGCTGGCCGCCGTGGTGGCCGCCAGCGGCGTGCGGCCCTGGCGCGTCGTGGGCAAGCCCGAGCCGCTTCTCTTCGAGCAGGGGCTGCGCTGCCTGGGCGCCGATCCGGCCCGCACGCTGGTGGTGGGCGACAACCCGGCCACCGACGCCGCCGGTGCGGCCCGGCTGGGCCTGGCCTGCCTGCTGGTGGGGGATGCGCCCGGCGCCCACGCCGCCTCCGTGGCACAGCTGGCGGCCCCGCCAGCGGCGCCGGTGCAGCTCAGTAGCGCTTGATCGACAGCACGTCGAAGGTCTGGCGCAGGGTGCGCACGGCGGTGTCGTAGTCCGACAGCGCCAGGCACGCGATCAGCACATCGATGATGGCCAGTTGCGCAAGCCGGCTGGTCATGGCCTCGGTGCGGAAATGGGTCTCGCGTGCCATGGTGAACAGCACCACGTCGGCGAAGGCCTGCAGCGGCGACTTGCCGAAGTTGGTGATGCACACGGTAGAGGCGCCCGCCTCCTTGGCCAGCCGCGTGGCCGTCACCGTCTCGTGCGTGCTGCCCGAATGCGAGATGGTCAGCACCGCCACCTTCGCATCGGTGAGCGAGGCGCAGATCGCCTGCACATGCGAGTCGACCACCACCTTGGCATTCAGGCCGATGCGCAGCATGCGGTAGTGCGCATCCTCGGCAATGGTGGCCGAGCTGCCGATGCCGTAGATCTCGATGCGCTCGGCCTGGCGCAATAGCCTGACCGCACGCTCCAGCGCCGCCGCGTCGAGCGAGGCCTGGGTGTCGTGCAGCGTCTGGATGTTGCTCTGGAAGATCTTGCGGATCACGGCCGCCGCCGTGTCCTGCGGGTCGAGGTCCTCATGGATGAACTGCACCGGCCGCACGATCTCCTGCGCCAGGGCGATCTTGACCTGCTGGAAGCCGGTGGCGCCCAGGTTCTTGCACAGGCCCACCACGCTGCCTTCGCTGGAGCCGGTTCGCTCGGCCACCTCGCTCACCGACATGTGCACCACCTCGCGCGGATGGTTGGCGATGAAGCTGGCGATGCGCTGCCCCACCGGCCCGAGCGAGGACCACAGCGTCTCGATGCGCGCGAGCACCGCCAGGGCCTGCCCGCCGGCTGCGACCGGCTGGGGCGCAGGCGCAGGGGTCTTGGCGTTGGACGGTCGGGCGGGGCTGCTGCGCTTCATGGGGCGCGAGCTTACCCGGCGGACATGGCGCTCCCGGCCGCAGGGCCGCCACCGGCGCCTTCATGAGGCCGACTTGAAAGCCCGCCAAGCTGCCGGCCATGTCGCCTTCCCAGCAGTTCGCCGTCCTCGCCGCGCAGACGCCACCACCCTACCGCCGCTATGCCTGGCTGATCGTCGAACGCCTGGACGAGGAGGACGTGCCGCTGTGCGAATCGCTGGGCACCTTCCCGACCCTGATGTCGGCGCTCTATGCGGGGCAGCAGGCGCTGCAGCAGATGCAGTCCGGCGGCTGAGCGCCAAGCTCTGCCCATGAAAAAAGCGGCCGGGGTGCCCACCCCGGCCGTTTCGTTCAGGTCAGATGGCGGTCAGCGCGCGGCAGACGGGCCGGGCAACTGCGGCGTTTCGGCCTGCTGGCCCCGCGTCCGGTAGAGCGAGTACAGCACGCCACCGGCGATCAGGCCGAAGGTCACCGCCAGCGAGATCACGGGCGGAAACTTGCCGATGAAGTTCACCAGGAAGATCTTGGTGCCGATGAACACCAGCACCAGGGCCAGCGCGTACTTGAGGTAGTGGAATCGATGGATCATCGCGGCCAGCGCGAAGTACAGCGCACGCAGGCCCAGGATGGCGAAGATGTTGCTGGTGTAGACGATGAACGGGTCGGTGGTGATGGCGAAGATGGCCGGTACCGAGTCCACGGCGAACACCAGGTCCACGATCTCGATCAGCACCAGGGCCAGCAGCAGCGGCGTCGCGAAGCGGGCCACGCGGCCGGTCTTGGGGTCGACCTCCTTCACCGTGAAGGCATTGCCGCGCAGGCCTTCGGTCACCCGCATGCGGCCACGCAGGAAGCGCAGCACCGGGTTGCTGGCGATGTCGGGCTCGGCATCGGCCATGCGCCACATCTTGATGCCGGTGAACACCAGGAAGGCACCGAAGAAATACAGCACCCAGCTGAAGTTGGTGACCAGCGCCGCGCCCGCGCCGATCAGCAGCGCGCGCAGCACGATCACGCCCAGGATGCCCCAGAACAGCACCCGGTGCTGGTACTGCCGCGGAATGGCGAAGAAGCTGAAGATCAGCGCGATGACGAACACGTTGTCCATCGACAGCGACTTCTCGATCATGAAGCCGGTGAGGTATTCCATGCCGCTCTGCGCACCCAGGCTCCACCAGACCCAGCCGCCGAAGAGCAGCGCCACGCTGATGTAGCCGCCCGACAGCAGCAGGCTTTCGCGCACGCCGATCTCGCGGTCGCCCTTGTGCAGCACGCCCAGGTCGAGCGCCAGCAGGGTGACCACGATGGCCATGAAGGCCAGCCAGAGGCCGGCCGGCCGGCCAAGGAAGTCGGCCGCAAGGAAGGAGAGCAGGGTTTCCATGGTGTCGGTGGTGATGGAGTGGAACTGGCGGCGATGATGCCCATCCGTCCTCTCAAGAAAAACCAGCCGGAGGTGGAACGACTCTTCGGTTTTTACGAAACTTCAAGGCATGGCGTCCTACGACTTCAACTACCGGCACCTGCACTACTTCTGGACCGTGGCGCGCGAGGGCGGCTTCTCCAAGGCGGCCGCCCGGCTGGGCGTGGCGGTGCAGACGGTGAGCGCCCAGGTGCGCGAGCTGGAGAAGTCGCTGGGTCACCAGCTGCTCAAGCCCGAGGGCCGCAGCGTCGCGCTGACCGAAGCGGGCATGGCCGCGCTGCAGCGGGCCGAGGAGATCTTCCAGCTTGGCCAGGAGCTGCCCGAGCTGGTCCGCCAGGCCGCCACGGAGCCGGCGGTGCGCCTGGCCATCGGGCTGTCGGACGGCATCTCCAAGCTGGCCGCCCATGCGATGGTGGAGCCGGTGCTGCAGACCCCCGCGCTGCGCCTGGTCTGCCATGAGGGCGAGCTCGAACAGCTGCTGGGCGAGCTGGCCATGCACCACCTCGACATGGTGCTGGCTGGCCAGCCGGCGCCCTCCAGGCCGGCCCTGCGGCTGAGCAGCCATCGCATCGCCGAGGCACCGGTCGACTGGTGGGGGCCGGCGGCGCTGGTGCGCGCCGCCGCCATGCGCGAGTTTCCGCAGAGCCTGGGCGATCTGCCCGTGCTGCTGCCGACCGCACATTCCGCGCTGCGCCCGCAGCTGGAGCGCTGGTTCGAGCGCCATGGCATGCGCCCGCGCGTCGCGGGCGAGTTCGAGGATTCGGCGTTGCTGGCGGTGTTCGCGGCCCGCGGACTGGGGGTGTTTCCCGTCAGCCGGCTCGGGGCCGGCGACCTGGGGCTGATGCGGGGGCTCCGGCTGCTCGGTCGCAGTGACGAACTTCAGGAAGAAATCCATCTGATCCGGTCACGGCGAGGGCAGCACCATCCCCTCGTCCAGCAGATCGAGGCGCACGCCCGTCAGCGCGGTTGACGAAGCACCGAGCGGAAGTTCAAAAGGTTGGAAGAAGCGCTCAGCACGCCAGCGCCGCGCTCAACACCTGCGCCAGCACCAGCTGGTTGCCATCGGGATCGCGCAGGAAGGCGATGCGGACGGCGTCGGCATCCTGGCGCCGGGTGGGGCGCACGCCAGCGCCATCCATCTGTTCCAGCTGCTGGTCCAGGTCGTCGACCACCATCGTGACCGACGCGCCCGTACCGCCGGCGGACTGCCGCACAAGACGAAGGCAGCAACCACCCTCGAAACGCCATTCGGCGATCTCGGCGTCGCGGCGCACGGGCTCACTGCCGATGAGCAGCGCATACCAGGCAATGGATTGGTCCAGGTCCTTCACGGCCACGCCGGCCAGCATGTTGGTGATGCGCATGGGTGTCTGAGCAGTTTGCGCATGCACTATGAATCCGCGCCAGGGGAAGGCGCGAGGGACGCCGGCGTGCCGCTGCGTAGGATTGCAACCCGCCCTCGCCTGCCGCCGTCGGCGGGCCGCGAAGCACGCCGTGCGCCTCACCCCCGCCGCCTGAAAGCCAGCAACAGGTTGTTGGCCGGCATGTCCAACCGCTCCATCGGATCGAGTCCGGCTTCGGCCGCCTGCGCGGTCACATCGGCCAGCGTCCGCAGTCCCCACGCGGGGTTGCGGCGGCGCAGGTCGGCGTCGAACGCCGCATTGCTGGGCGCCAGCGGCTCGCCCTCGACCACATAGGGTCCATAGAGCACCAGCAGCCCGCCCGGCCGCAGCGCCCGGCCCGCGCCGTGCATCAGTCCTTCGGTGCAGTCCCAGGGGGAGATGTGGACCATGTTGGCGCAGTAGACCGCGTCCAGGCTGGCCGGGGCGACGGGCCAGGCCTCGCGCACATCCAGCGCCACCGGCACCGCGACCTGCGGCAGATCTGCCGAGCGCGCCGCGATGGCGGAGAGCATGGTGGCGTCGGGCTCGGTGGGCAACCAGGTCCATTCCGGCAGGGCCGCAGCAAAGTGCGCCGCATGCTGGCCCGTGCCGGCGGCCACTTCCAGCAGATGGCCGCGCACCGGCAGCAGGCGCAGCAGTTCGGCCAGGATGGGGCCCTTGTTGCGCTCGGCCGCCGGGCTGGTGATCAGTCCCGGCATCGCACCGGCCCTCGCCTGCTGTGCCTGGACGCCATGAGCGCGCCCTGTATGCAGATGCCCTTGGAAGCGGCCACGCGGGCGTCTCTCACACGCGCTCGAAGATCGCGGCGATGCCCTGGCCACCGCCGATGCACATGGTCACCAGCGCATAGCGGCCCTGCACCCGGTGCAGCTCGGCCAGTGCCTTGACGGTGATGATGGCCCCCGTCGCACCCACCGGATGACCCAGCGAAATGCCCGAGCCGTTGGGGTTGACCTTGGCCGGATCGAAGTCCAACTCCTTCATCACGGCGCAGGCCTGGGCGGCGAAGGCCTCGTTGGACTCGATGACGTCCAGGTCACTCACCTTCAGGCCGGTGCGTGCCAGCACCTTGCGCGTGGCCGGCACCGGGCCGATGCCCATGTAGGCCGGCTCCACGCCTGCATGGGCATAACCCACCAGGCGCGCCAGCGGCTTGAGCCCCAGCGCCTTGACGCGCTCGCCCTCGGCCAGCACCACCGCGCCGGCCCCGTCGTTGATGCCCGAGGCGTTGCCGGCCGTGACCGTGCCGCCCTCCTTCTTGAAGGCGGGCTTCATGCCGGCCAGCACCTCGACGGTGGTGGACGCCTTGACATGCTCGTCGGTGTCGAAGACCACCACGCCCTTGCGGGTCTTGATCTCGACCGGGACGATCTGGTCCTTGAACCGACCGGCAGCGATTGCCGCGGCCGCGCGCCGATGGCTCTCGGCGGCCAGCGCGTCCTGCTGCTCGCGCGTGATGCCGTGGCGCTCGGCCACGTTCTCGGCCGTGATGCCCATGTGGATCTTCTGCCAGGGGTCGTGCAGGATGCCCAGCATGTAGTCCACCAACTGCACGTCGCCCATGCGGGCGCCGTAGCGGGCGGCGGTGTCGAAGTAGGGGCCGCGGCTCATCGACTCGGAGCCGGCGCCGATGGCGATGTCGCAGTCGCCCAGCGCGATGGCCTGCGCCGCCGAGATGATGGCCTGCAGGCCCGAGCCGCACAGCCGGTTGACGTTGAAGGCCGGCGTCTCGATGGGGCAGCCGGCATCGATGGCGGCCACGCGGCTGAGGTACGCATCCTTGGTGTCGGTGGGAATCACGTTGCCCATCACCACATGGCCGATGGCGTCGGGCGCCACGCCGCTGCGCGTCAGGGCGGCCTTGACGGCGGTGGTGGCGAGCTGGGTGTTGGGCACGTCCTTGAGCGCGCCGCCGAAGGTGCCGATGGCCGTGCGGGCGGTGCCGACGACGTAGATGTCGCGTGGGGTCATGGTGAGGTCCTCGTCGTGAAAGGTGAAAGCGGGCGGCGGATCAGCGGCCCTGGAAGGCGGGCTTGCGCCGGGCAAAGAAGGCGTCGACGCCTTCGCGGAAATCGGCGGTGGCGGCACAGGCCTGGAAGGCGGCCTCCTCGGCCGCCAACTGTGCCGGAAGATCGCGCTCCACGCTGCCGCGCAGGAGACGCCGCAGCTGGCCCAGCGCCCGGGTGGGGCCGGCGGCCAGCCGCTGCGCCAGCGCCAGGGCCTCGGCCGGCAGGGCGTCGGCAGCGACGACGCGGTTGATCAGGCCCATGCGCTCGGCAGCCTCCGCGTCGAGCATGTCGCCCAGCAGGGCGATCTCCAGCGCACGGCGCAGGCCCACCCAGCGGGGCAGTGCCCACGACGCGCCGACGTCGCAGCTGGCGCCGATGTTGACGTAGGCGAGGTTGAAGCGGGTGCCCTTGGCGGCGAGCACGAAGTCGGCCTGCAGCATCAGGCTGAGGCCCGCACCGGCCGCCACCCCATGCACCTGGGCGATGACGGGCAGGTCGAGCGTGGCGAGCAGTTGCAGGGCCTCGTGCAGCGGCCCGATCAACGCGGCGGCGCCGCCCTGCGGATCGGCCGACAGCACCGCCAGGTCGCCGCCCGCCATGAAGCCCTTGCCCTCGCCGCACAGCAGCAGGGCTCGCACGCCCGGATCGGCGGCCAACCCCCGCACGGCCGCCAGGAAGGCCTGGGCCATGGGCACGTCAATGGCATTGAGCGCCTGGGGCCGGTTGAAGCGGAGGATGGCCACTGCGCCTTCGCGCGAGGTCAGCAAGGGGGATGCGTCGTCGCTCATGCTCGTTTGTCTCCGATGAAGGACGCCCGCTGCCGGCGTTGGACGGGCGGGCCGCCGGATTCTAGGGACGGGCTCCTGCGGCGCGCGGCGGGAGCGCCGCACAATGCGCGCACTTCCACTTCCCCAAAGAGCCACCGCCCATGCTCACGCGTCGTTTCTTCTCCTTCGCGGCCACCGCCCTGGTGGCCGGCCTCACCCTGATCTCGACCGCCCACGCCGGC
This sequence comes from Pseudacidovorax sp., assembly GCF_017991995.1. Taxonomy (GTDB): domain Bacteria; phylum Pseudomonadota; class Gammaproteobacteria; order Burkholderiales; family Burkholderiaceae_C; genus Xenophilus. The sequence goes on from NZ_JAGOPN010000010.1 coordinate 168,127, forward strand.
CCGCGCCTGGACCGCGTGCTGGACACCAAGGTGCTGCGTGTCGGCACGCCGGGCGACTACCGGCCCTTCGCCATCAAGACCGACAGCGGCTATTCGGGCCACGACATCGACCTGGTCGAGCGCATGGCCAAGGAACTGGGCGTGCGCATCGAATGGGTGCCCACCACCTGGCCCAACCTGCTCAAGGACATGCAGGCCGACAAGTACGACCTGGCTGTGGGCGGCATCACCCGCAACGTGGCGCGCATGCGCGTGGTGGCGATGCTCCCGGGCTATGCGCCCTTCGGCAAGGTGGCGCTGGTGCGCGCGGCCGACAAGGCCAGGTTCACCACGCTCGAATCGCTCAACCAGCCCGGTGTGCGCGTCATCAAGAACCCCGGCGGCACCAACGAGGCCTTCGTGCTGGAGAACCTCAAGGCGGCCCAGGTCAGCACGCACGAGAAGAACGCCGAGATCCCCGCGCTGATCGCCGAGGGCAAGGGCGACGTCATGATCACCGAGACCTACGAGGCCCTGGTCTACGCCAAGGCCGATCCGCGCCTGCATGCGGCCTTCATCGACGCCCCGTTGACGCCGCCGAGCAAGCTGGGCTTCATGCTGCCGGCCGATGACGCCGACTACCTGCGCGTGATGAACTTCGTCTGGGACCAGATGGAGACGCGCGGAGCGCTGCGGCAAGCCGCGGACAAGTGGCTGAAGTGATCGCCGGTCGGGCTCAGGACTGAGCCAGCACGGCCTCGACGGCCAGCGCGGCCGCTGCCAGCCGCGCATCGTCACCCCGCACCGAGGCCAGCATCAGCCCCACCGGCAATTCGCCCGGCGCCTGGCAGGGCAGGCTGAAGGCGCAGCCGTCGAGGAAGTTGATGGCGAAGGTGTTGCGCAGCAGCAGGCCATTCGCCTTGAAGAAGGCCTCGTCGCTGGCCAGCAGTTCGTCGATGGCCGGCGCGGTGATCGGCACGGTCGGGCAGACCAGTGCGTCGAAGCCCTGCACGGCCGCCTCCATGCGCACGATCCAGTCGCGGCGCGCGTCCTGCATGGCGATGTAGTCGGCCGCGCCCACCGACATGCCCAGGTCGATGCGGGCCGCCACGCGGGGGTCGTACTCGGCACGCCGGGCGCCGATGCGGCGGCGGTGCACCGCCGCGGCCTCCACGGGCGAGAAGCCCCCGGGCGCGTTGATGCGGGAGATCTCGGTCAATTCATTCAGCGGCAATTCCGTCACAAGCGCGCCTGCAGCCGACAGGCGCGACAGCGCCTGGTCGAAGGCGCGTGCCACCGCGGGCTCGACGCCATCGAACATGAGCGACGCAGGCACGGCGAAGCGCAGCCCTGCCACGCTGTCGCGCCGATGCACGACGAGCGGCGTGTCGGCGAGGGCGGCGTCCAGGGTCAGGCAGTCCTCGACCGTGCGCGCCATGGCGCAGACGGTGTCCAGCGAGCGGGCCAGCTCGAAGGCCCCGTCGCGCGGCGTGCGCGACTGCGTGCTCTTGAAGCCCACCAGCCCACACAACGCGGCCGGGATGCGGATCGAACCGCCAGTGTCCGAGCCCAGCGCGCCCACCGACAGCCCGAGCGCCACCGACACCGCCGCGCCGCTGGAGGAGCCGCCGGGAATGCGCGCCACCTGCGCATCGGCCGGATTGCGCGGCGTGCCGTAGTGCGGATTGATGCCCACGCCGGAGAAGGCGAACTCGGTCATGTTGGTCTTGCCGACGATGGCGGCGCCCTGAAGCCGCAGCCTGGCCACTGCCGCTGCATCGCGGGTGGCTGGCGGCTCGCCCTTGCAGGCCACCGAGCCGGCCAGCGTGACCTCGCCGGCCACGTCGTACAGGTCCTTGATCGACACCGGCAGCCCGGCCAGCGGGGGCATCGGCACGCCGGCGGCCTGCATGGCATCGGCATGGTGCGCGGCCGCCCGCGCGGCGTCGGGATAGAGGCGGGTGAAGACGTGGCCGGCGGCCGGCGCCGAGGCGCCTTCGAGCACCTGCTCGACCAGCGACGTGTGCGTCAGGGCGCCGCCAGCGATGCGCCGGCGCAGTTCGGTAATGGGAGGAAGCGCGGAGGTCATGCGGGCGTTTCTAGCACGCCGCGGCGGCGGGCCGCACGCCCGCAAGAATGCTCAGTCGTCGCGGCCGACCGGACGGGCGCTGACGTCGCTCACATCGGCGTTGAAGCCGCGACGGCCGGCAGGCACCAGCTCGCCGCGGGCCCGCGCAGCCATCTCGTCGGCCGCGGTGCGCTCGGGCTTGCGGGCCTCGGCCGCGGCGCGGAAGCGCTCGAAGCCGGCCCGCGGATCGAAGCGGCTGCCGAACACCGCCGCCCCCAGAGGCGACACCGGTTTACCCGTCAGCCGCGCCCACAGGCTCCGAACCATCAGCACGGCCGCCAGCAGCAGCGCTGCCACGGCGAGGCTCGCCGCAAACACGAGGCCGATGAGCACGAGGACGATTCGGATCAGGAAGTTCATCATGAAAGCTTAGGCGAAGGCGGCACCCAGGGGTTCCGCATCGATACGAATTGAAAAGAAGCGGCAGGAAACCCGCGTGCGCGCAGGGCGCAGATGCACGAAGGCCTGCGCCTTCAAAGGGCGCAGGCCTCGTGGGGACGCCAGGCGCTGCGATCAGGCAGCCGCCTCGGCGCTCTCGCCCGCTTTGGCGAAGTGGAAGGCGCCCGGCTCGCGGATCGGGTCCACGGTGACGCGCACTTCGTCCTTCGGCCCGAAGCGGCCTTCCAGCAGCAGCTTCGACAGCGGGTTTTCGATGCGCTGCTGGATCGCCCGCTTGAGCGGCCGCGCACCGAACACCGGGTCGAAGCCGACCTTGGCCACTTCGGCCAGCGCGGCCGGCGCCACGTCCAGGCCGATCTCCAGCTTGGCCAGGCGTGCCTTGAGCACCTGCAGCTGGATGGCGGCGATGGCCTCGATGTTCTTCGCGTCCAGGCCGTGGAACACCACCGTCTCGTCGATCCGGTTCAGGAACTCGGGGCGGAAGTGGTTGCGCAGTTCGTCCCACACCGCGTCCTTCACCTCCTGCTGGTCGCGCCCCGCCATCGCCTGGATGATGGGCGAGCCGATGTTGCTGGTCATCACGATCACCGTGTTCTTGAAGTCCACGGTGCGGCCCTGGCCGTCGGTCAGGCGGCCGTCGTCCAGCACCTGCAGCAGGATGTTGAACACGTCCGGATGGGCCTTCTCCATCTCGTCCAGCAGCACCACGCTGTAGGGCTTGCGGCGCACGGCCTCGGTGAGGTAGCCGCCTTCGTCGTAGCCCACGTAGCCGGGGGGCGCGCCGATCAGCCGGCTCACTGAATGCTTCTCCATGAACTCGCTCATGTCGATGCGGATCAGGTGGTCCTCGCTGTCGAAGAGGAAGCCCGCCAGCGCCTTGCACAGCTCGGTCTTGCCCACGCCCGTGGGGCCCAGGAAGAGGAAGGAGCCGGTCGGCCGGTTGGGGTCCGACAGGCCCGAGCGCGAGCGCCGGATGGCATTGGCCACGGCGGTGATGGCCTCGTCCTGGCCCACCACGCGCTCGTGCAGCTTGTCTTCCATGCGCAGCAGCTTCTCGCGCTCGCCCTGCATCATCTTGGACACGGGGATGCCGGTCGAGCGCGACACCACTTCCGCAATCTCTTCCGCGCCCACTTCGGTGCGCAGCAGGCGGTTGCCACTGCCCTTGCCGTCGGCGCCGGCCTCCTTGGCCTGCGCTTCCTTCAGGCGCTTCTCCAGCTCCGGCAGGCGGCCGTACTGGATCTCGGCGACCTTGTTGAAGTCGCCCTTGCGGGTCGATTCCTCGATCTGGAAGCGCAGCTTGTCGATCTCTTCCTTGATCTGGGCCGAGCCCTGGGCCGCGGCCTTCTCGGACTTCCAGATCTCCTCGAGGTCGGAATATTCCTTCTGCACCTTGGCCACTTCCTGGTCGAGCAGTTCGAGCCGGCGCATGGAGGCCTCGTCGGTCTCCTTCTTCATGGCCTCGCGCTCGATCTTGAGCTGGATCAGGCGCCGGTCCAGCCGGTCCATCTGCTCGGGCTTGGAGTCGATCTCGATCTTGATCTTGGCCGCGGCCTCGTCGATCAGGTCGATGGCCTTGTCGGGCAGGAAGCGGTCGGTGATGTAGCGGTTGGACAGCTCGGCCGCCGCGACGATGGCCGCGTCGGTGATCTCCACGCCGTGGTGCACCTCGTACTTCTCCTGCAGGCCGCGCAGGATGGCGATGGTGTCCTCCACGCTGGGCTCGCCCACCAGGATCTTCTGGAAGCGGCGCTCCAGCGCGGCGTCCTTCTCGATGTACTTGCGGTATTCGTCCAGCGTGGTGGCACCGATGCAGTGCAGCTCGCCGCGCGCCAGGGCGGGCTTGAGCATGTTGCCCGCGTCCATGGCGCCCTCGGCCTTGCCGGCACCGACCATGGTGTGGATCTCGTCGATGAAGACGATAACCTGGCCTTCTTCCTTGGCCAGCTCGTTGAGCACGTTCTTGAGCCGCTCTTCGAACTCGCCGCGGAACTTGGCGCCGGCCAGCAGCGCCGCCAGGTCGAGCGACAGCACGCGCTTGCCCTTGAGCGAGTCCGGCACCTCGCCGGCCACGATGCGCTGGGCCAGGCCTTCGACGATGGCGGTCTTGCCCACGCCGGGCTCGCCGATCAGCACGGGGTTGTTCTTGCTGCGGCGCTGCAGCACCTGGATGGCGCGGCGGATCTCCTCGTCGCGGCCGATCACCGGGTCGAGCTTGCCGATGCGGGCGCGCTCGGTGAGGTCCAGCGTGTACTTCTTGAGGGCCTCGCGCTGGCCCTCGGCGTCGGCGCTGTTGACCGACTGCCCGCCGCGCACGGCGTCGATGGCCGCTTCGAGCGACTTGCGCGTCAGGCCGTTCTGGCGGGCGATGTCGCCCACGCTGCCCTTGGCATCGGCCACGGCCAGCAGGTAGAGCTCGCTGGCGATGAACTGGTCGCCGCGCTTGATGGATTCCTTCTCGGTGGCCTGAAGCAGGCGGCCGAGTTCGGGGCCGACCTGCACGCCGTCGCCGCCCTGCACCTGCGGCAGGTTCTTGACGGCCTGCTCGGCCGCCTGGCTCAGGCCCGGCACGTTGACGCCGGCGCGCTCCAGCAGCGGGCGCGGGCCGTCGCTCTGGCGCAGCATGGCCAGCAGCAGGTGGGCGGGTTCGATGTAGGCGTTGTCATTGCCCAGGGCGAGCGATTGGGCGTCGACCAGGGCTTCCTGGAACTTGGTGGTGAGTTTGTCTTGGCGCATGGTGGTGAAAAACCTCCGGGTTGACGGGGAGATTGGGCTGGCCGCGGACGATTCAAGACCAGCGCGGGCACATCTCTTGCGTTGGCTCAAACCTCTCACATGATCCATTGGTGAAACCATGGATCATTCCTTCAACAAACGAGTCGGTCCCCTGCCCCTGTTGCGGGTACGCTCGCTTTTTTCCTCGGAGTTCTGCCCCATGTCCCTGCCTTCTGTCTTTCGTCCGGGCCTGATGCGCCGCACCTTCGCACTGGGCGCGCTGCTGGTCGCCGCCGGTCTGGCCCAGGCCCAGTCGACCGGTCCGATCCGCCTGCTGGTCGGTTTCCCGGCCGGTGCCGGCACCGACGCGCTGGCCCGCACCATCGCCGACAAGCTCAAGGACGAGCTGGGCGCTCCCGTGGTGGTGGAGAACCGCGCCGGCGCGGGCGGACAGATCGCCGCGCAGTACCTGAAGACCGCGCCGGCCGACGGCCACGTCTTCTTCGTGTCGCACGACCACACGATCTCGATCCTGCCGGCCGTGACCAAGAACCCCGGCTTCAACCCCGCGGCCGACTTCACGCCCGTGGCCGGCATCGCCACCTTTTCCAACGTGCTGGCCGTCTCGGGCGGCACGCCCGCCAAGACGATCCAGGAATACGTCCAGTGGGTGAAGACCAAGAAGGACGGCAAGGACTCCATCGGCGTGCCCGCGCCGGGTTCGATCCCGGTCTTCCTGACGCAGCTGATCGGCAAGAAGTACGGCATCGACGTGCAGGCCGCACCCTACCGCGGCGGCGCGCCCCTGCTGGCCGACATGATGGGCAACCAGATCGCCGCCGGCATCGCGGGCGTGCCCGACCTGATGGAACTGCAGCGCACCGGCAAGGTCCGCGTGGTGGCCGCCATCGGCGCCAAGCGCGATCCGCTGCTGCCGCAGGTGCCGACCTTCACAGAACTGGGCTTCGAGAACCTCGACGACTATCCCTGGTATGGCGTCTTCGCTCCCGTGGGCACGCCCCAGCCGGTCATCGACAAGTTCAGCGCGGCGCTGCAGAAAGTGCTGGCGCAGCCCGAGACCAAGAAGAAGCTGGTCGACATGGGCCTGCATGTGAACTACGAGCCGCAGGGCCAGTTCGCCGGCCGCGTCCGCAGCTACACCCAGACCTGGGAACGCATCATCAAGGACAGCGGCTTCCAGCCCCAGTGAGCCGGTGGGCCGCCCTGGCGCGGCCGACGTCCCACTTGCCCCGCGGCTTCCGGTCCCGGGGCTTTTTCATGTCCGCCCTCGGACGGGACGGCCGCGGGCTGCCGGGCACGCCCACCGATGCACGGGGAATGTGTCCGGCCCGTCTGCCAAAGCCGAGTGCAGCCCGCGCCACTCGTCGCGCCTTGAAAACCGCTCGTCGGAAATGTTAATAAACGTCAACCGAAAGCGTTAACACCCGCCCGGCTCCACGTTAAGTTCGAGGAATATTGCATTTGTTTGCAATATGAAGAATCTTGACGTGACCTCCTCGCACTGCCCCCTCCCCTCCTCCGGCCGCCCACGGCGCCCCGCGTCTGCGGGCTTCACCCTCATCGAGGTGATGATCGTCGTGGCCATCGTCGGCATCCTGGCGGCGATCGCCCTGCCCGCCTACTCGGACTACGTCCGCCGCGGGCGCATCCCCGAGGCCACCTCGAACCTCGCCGCCTACCAGGGGCGCATGGAGCAATGGTTCCAGGACGCCAAGACCTACTCCGCGCCCGGTTCCGCCACGGTCTGCGGCGCCATGCAGGCGGCGGTCACGCTGAAGTACTTCGGCCTGAGCTGCACGCCGGGCGCGGCCAACACGAACGGCTCGACCACCACCTACACCCTCACCGCCACGGGCTCCGGCAGCATGGCTGGCTTCACCTACACCGTCGACCAGGACGGCAACAAGACGAGCACCATCACCGGCGTCTCCGGCTGGACGGCCGCCACGCCCAACAACTGCTGGGTCACCAACAAGGGCGGGATCTGCTGATGCAGCGGGGGCGTCGGCGGGGCACGGGGGGCATGAGCCTGATCGAGCTGATGGTGGGCGTGGCCCTGCTGGCCATCCTGCTGGCGCTCGCGGTGCCCGCCTTCGGCGACTGGATGCGCAACGCCCGGGTGCGCACCACGGCCGAGTCGCTGCGCGCCGGGCTGCAGCAGGCGCGCGCCGAGGCCATCCGCCGCAATGCCAACGTGCGCTTCCAGCTCGTGACCACCCTGGACAACGGCTGCGCGCTGAGCACCAGCGGGCCCTTCTGGGTGAGCAACGCCGGCGCCTCCGTGTCGCCGGCCTCGGGTTGCGCCGGCGCCATCAGCACGACCGTCTCGCCCTTCCTGATCCAGAAGAGTCCGGTGGTGAGCAATGCGACCAGCGACATCACCCTGACCGCCAGCGGCAGCGGCGTGATCGCCTTCGATCCGCTGGGCCGCATGACGGGCACCACCAACCCTACCGTCGCGACGCCGGCGCAGTTCACGGTCGACCTGGGCAGCAGCGGCGGCAGCTGCATCGCCCAGGGCGGCAACGTGCGCTGCCTGCGCATCGCCGTGAGCGTCAGCGGCGACGCGCGCCTGTGCGACCTGACCCGCACCACCACCAACGACCCCATGAAATGCTGACCCCGGTGCACACCCGCGCCCGCTGCGCTCGGCCGCAGCAGGGCGCCACCATCATCGAAGTGCTGGTCGCGCTGGCCATCTTCGCCATCGGCATGCTGGGCATCGCCGGCCTCTATGCCACGGCCGTGCGCCAAGCCTCGGGTGCCGAGTACCGCACCACCGCGGCCATGCTGGCCAACGACCTGATCGGCCGCATGTGGATGAGCGACCGCACCGCCGCCACGCTGCAGGGCAACTACGGCAGCAGCGGCAACGGCGCCGGCTATGCCAGCTGGCGCGCCGCGGTCACCAACTCGGGCCTGCCCGGGGCGGACAGCAGCACGCTGGCCCCCACCGTCACCTTCAGCACCGTGAGCGGTGGCGGCACGTCGCCCGTCAGTACCAGCCTGGCCACCATCACCATCTTCTGGAAGGGGCCCGGCGACGCCACCGCCCACCAGTACGTCGCCCTGGCGCAGATGAAGCCATGACCGCCACGCGTCCTACCGTCCCCGCCCCCAGCGCCGGGCGCCGCAGCCGCCAGCGCGGCTTCAGCCTGGTCGAGATCATGGTGGGCATCCTCATCGGCATGTTCGCCGTGCTGGTGATCCTGCAGTTGCTGTCCTCCGCCAGCACGCAGCAGCGGCTGGCCGGCAGCAGCGGCGACGCGCAGATCAACGGCGCCATCGCCTCGCACCTGCTCAGCCGCGAGCTGACGCAGGCCGGCCTGGGCCTGAGCGCCTACACGCTGCTGGGCTGCTCGCTGGGCTACACCACGACCGGCGATGGCGCGGCCGTGACGCTGGGCGCACTGGCGCCCGTGACGGTCAACCCCACCACCTCGCTGGTGCCGGCCGGCGATGCGAACACCGACACGCTGCTGGTCATCGGCGGCGCCTCCGGCAGCCCGTCCGAGGGCGACGCGACCCTGGCCGTGAGCACATCGACCAGCCTCACGGTCAGCACGCCGGCCAGCTTCGCCGTCGGTGACTGGGTGGTGGCGGCCGGCACCACGCGCGACAGCAGCTCGGCCTGCGCCCTGCGCCTGGGCCGGGTGACGGCGATCTCCGGCTCAGCCCTGACGCTGACCTCGGCCACCGCCAGCCTGCCGCTGAACAGCGGCGCCTACAACCTGGGCGCGCAGCCGAGCATCCATGCCTTTGCCGTGCGCAACGGCAACCTGACCATGTGCGACTACCTGGTCAACAACTGCGGCAGCAGCAGCAACGTGTCGAACAGCGCCGTGTGGGTGCCGGTCGCCAGCAATGTGGTAAGCCTGCGTGCGCAGTACGGGCGCGATACCAGCGGCCTGGCCGCGTCGACCATGGACGGCGTGGTCGACAGCTTCGACCAGACCACGCCGGCGAGCGGCGGCACCGTGCCGCTGTACTGCGGCTGGCTGCGCGTCATCGGGCTGCGCCTGGCGCTGGTGGCGCGCAGCCAGCAGTACGACAAGGCGCTCGTCACCACGGCAGCGCCGACCTGGTCGGGTTCCACGGCCAACACCAGCACCACCACCGCCCTCACCACCGTCACGCCCACCGCCGCCCCCATCGACCTGAGCGGCAACAGCGAATGGCAGCACTACCGCTACAAGACCATCGAGGTGAGCATCCCGCTGCGCAACATCATCTGGAACGGCAACCAGCAGAGCTACCAGGGGGGCAACGTCAAATGCTGAGCACGCGCCGCCAACGCCGCGGCCAGCGCGGCTTCATCATGGTGATCGCGCTGGTGGCCCTGGTCATCATGACGCTGGCGGCCCTGGGCCTGATGCGCACCGTCTCGACCTCGGCCACCATCGCGGGCAACCTGGCCTTCGAACAGGCGGCGGCGACGTCGGCCGACCGCGCCGTCGAGGCGGCCATCGCATGGCTGGAGAACAGCACCGGCAAGGCCAGCGTGTCGGGCCTGGGCACCTGCAGCACCGGCACCACCGTGCTCGCCTGCGACCAGAAGGCCGCCGGCTATGCGGCGGTGCGCACCGACCCGGCCAGCGGCCAGACCTGGACCACCGTCTGGAACACCCTCGTCGCGGCCGGCTACACCGCCGTCACGCTGAGCCCCGCGCAGGACAGTGCGGGCAACACCCCCGCCTACCTGATCCAGCGCATGTGCAGCACGGCCGGCGATGCCTCCAGCACCAACGGCTGCAGCGCGTCGCCGCTGGCGCTGGACACCTCCAGCAGCCGCAAGGCGGGCAGCCTGGCGCCTCCGACCAACGCCCAGGTGTACTACCGCATCACCGTGCGCGTGGCGGGGCCGCGCAACACCATCTCCTTCATCCAAGCCATGGTGGCGCTATGAATGCATCCCTTCGCCGTCACGTCGCGCGCGCCCGCAGCTGGCGGGTGCAACTGGGCCTGCTGGCGCTCGGCCTGGTGGCGCCGGCGCTCGGCGCGGTGACCGACCTGGCCACGGCCCCGCTGGAAACATCGAGCGCCACGCTGGTCAAGCCCAACATCCTGTACGTGCTCGACAACTCCGGGAGCATGGTGTGGGACTTCATGCCCGACTGGGCGGGCGACTATGCCGGCAACGATCCGCTGGTGCGCAACAGCCGCTTCAACGGCGTGTACTACGACCCAGCCATCACCTACTCGCCGCCGCTCTACTACGACGGCAGCAGCTATCCCAGCATGACGGCGGCCAACACGTCGAGCTGGACGCGGGTGCCCTACGACGGCTTCGGCGCCATGTCGACGAGCAACATCCCGAACACCGGCACCACCAACCTCTTCACCAACTCGAACTCGGGCAGCACACAGAACCTCACCAGCCAGGCCTACTACTACACCTTCGTGCCCGGCGAGTACTGCACCGCTGCCAACCTGCGCACCTGCAACACGCAGAACGCGCCCTCGACGACCTACCCCTTTCCGGCCTACCTGCGCTGGTGCACCTCGGCGTCGCTGACCAACTGCCAGGCCTCGCGCATCGACAGCAGCAGTGCGCCGGCCACCTACACCTTCGAGCGGCCTGCGGGCATGCCGGCCACGGCCACGATCTCCGTCTCGGGCTTCACGCTGTTCACCAACACCACCGTCAGCAGCATCAAGGTCAACGGCCTGGAGATCCTGTCGGGCACCACCTCGGGCAGCACCAGCACCTCGACCGTGGCCTCCCGCATCGCCAGCAACATCAACAACTGCACGGCCGCCGCGACCGGCAACTGCCAGACCGCCGGCTACAGCGCGAGCGCCAGCGGCAGCACGGTGACCGTCACGGCGCCGGACGGCAGCACGACGGCCACGCCGGTGGTCACGCGCGCCGGGGCCTTCTCGGTCACGCCCACCGCCTTCAGCGGCGGCACGCCCGGCAGCAACCTGCTGACGACGATCACGTCCAGCACGGCCAGCTACACCTACCCCGGCACCACGACCCGCGCCAGCACCCGCACCGACTGCACCACCAACACCACCACCTGCACTTACGCGGAGGAGATGACCAACTTCGCCAACTGGTGGGCGTACTACCGCACGCGGATGCAGGCCATGAAGAGCGCTACCAGCATCGCCTTCAACACCCTGACGGCCAACTACCGCCTGGGGTACATGAGCATCAACAACAGCAGCGGCACCACCAACTTCCTGAACGTGGCGGACAACAACGCGGGCAGCGGCGGGCAGAAGCAGCTGTGGTACAGCCGCCTGACCACCGCCCTGCCCGGCGGCGGCACGCCGCTGCGCTTCGCGCTGTCGCAGGCCGGGCAGTACTACGCGGCCAAGGTGAGCAGCATCAACGGCGTGACCACCACCGACCCGATGCAGTACGCCTGCCAGCGCAACTACACGCTGCTGTCCACCGACGGCTACTGGAACGCCTCGACCGCCACCGGCCAGTTGGGGGTGACCGTCACAGGCGGCGCCATCGGCGACCGGGACGGCGCCGAGTCGCGCCCCTTCCTCGACGGCAATGCCATCGCCGACACGCTGGCCGACGTGGCCGAGTACTACTACGTCACCGACCTGCGCGCCTCGGCCTTCGGCAACACCACCAACAGCGCCGGCACCGACGTCTCGAGCAATGCCTATTCCAACAAGTTGCAGAACATGGTTACGTCCACCATCGGGCTGGGGGCCTCGGGCTTCATGCTCTACGACCCGGACTACGCCAACGCCACCAGCGGCGATTACTTCGCCGTGGCCAACGGCACGCTCACGAGCAGCAGCACCCAGACCGCCGGCACCTGCATCTGGCAAAGCTCGGGCCGCTGCACCTGGCCCGCGCCGGTGGGCGACACGCAGACGGCCATCGACGACCTCTGGCACGCCGCCGTCAACGGCCGCGGCACCTACTACAGCGCCGCCAACGCCGCCGACATCAAGGCCGGACTGAGCAACTTCCTGAACACGGTGGACGCCACCACCGCCAGCTCGGCGGCCGTGGCGCAGAGCGCCCAGGTGCTGAGCACCAGCACCAGCAGCTACACCTACTCGGCGACCTTCTGCTCCGGCAAGTGGTTCGGCGACCTGGCCCGCTACCCCGTGGACGCCACGACGGGCGCAACCGGCACCACACCCGATTGGTCGCTGTCGGGCGCGGGCAGCGACTGCGCGAGCAACTCCGGCGCCCTCACCACGGCGCCGCTGCTGGACAACACGGCCTACACCGCCCGCACCATCTTCACCTACGACGCGGCCAACAGCGCGCGCGTGAGCTTCGACTGGAGTTCGCTCACGACCACCATGCAGGGCTACTTCCAGATCGCGTCCATCTCGTCGATGTCGCAGCTGTGCACCGCCGGCACCAGCTGCCTGCCGGCGGACCAGCGGGTGGACAGCACGCAGGCCGGCACGACCACCGGTGCCGGCGGCCTCAACCTCGTCAACTACCTGCGCGGCGACCGCAGCAACGAGGGCACGCCCCGCACCCGCTACTACCGCTCGCGCACGCATGTGCTGGGCGACATCGTCAATTCGGCGCCGGTGTACGTGCAGGCCCCGATCCGCAACTATGCCGACACGGGCTACGCGGCCTACAAGTCCGCCCAGGCCTCGCGCACCGGCATGGTCTACGTGGGCGCCAACGACGGCATGCTGCATGCCATCAACGCCAGCACCGGCGCCGAGGCCTGGGCCTACATCCCTTCCGTGCTGCTGCCCAACCTGTACAAGCTCGCCGACAAGAACTACGCCGCCAACCACAGCTATTTCGTCGACGGCCAGATCACGCAGGCAGATGTGTACGCCAGCGGCAGCTGGCGCACGATCCTGGTGGGCGGGCTGGGCGGCGGCGGCCGTGCCTACTGGGCACTGGACGTGACCAACCCGGCCTCGCCCACGGTGCTGTGGGAATTCGGCAGCAGCAGCGTGCTGCCGTCCAGCCGGCGAGATGACGACGTGGGCTTCACCTACGGTGCACCGGTGGTGACCAAGCTGTCGGACGGCACCTGGGTCGCCATCGTCAGCTCGGGCTACAACAACCTGTCGCCCGGCAGCGGCCAGGGCACGATCTGGGTGCTCAACGCCGTGACCGGCGCGCTCATCAAGAAGATCGGCAACGGCCTGGGCACCAGCGGCACCGGCACGGTCACCGGCTGCTCGGCAGCGCCCTGTCCCAGCGGCCTGTCGCAGATCAGCGCCTGGACGGACAGCACCGTCGACAACACCGCCACGCAGGTCTACGGCGGCGACCTCTACGGCAATCTCTGGCGCTTCGACCTGCGGAGCCTGACCGCCAGCGGCGGCACCGCGCCCGTGCAGCTTCTGGCCGTGCTGACCGATGCCGCCAACACCCGCCAACCCGTCACGACCACGCCCGAACTGGGCCTGGCGGCCGGGCAGCACGTGGTCTTCGTCGGCACCGGCGCCTACCTGGGCGTGACCGACGTCACCACCACGCAGGCGCAGACCATGTACGCCATCAAGGACCCGCTGACCACGAGCACCAGCGCCCTGTTCAACACGCCGCGCACCAACGCCTGCACCACGGGTTCCACCACCAACTGCTTCATGCCGATCACGCTGACCGACAACGCCGGCACGCGCACGGCCAGCAGCCTGGCGAACACGACGATGGACTTCCGCACGATGAACGGCTGGTATGCCGACCTGCCGCGCTCCGGCGAGCGGGTGGATGTGGATCCGATCCTGTACGCGGGCACGCTGGTCTACGTGTCGAACACGCCCAGCAATGCAGGCGCCTGCACCACGGGCGGCTCGAGCTTCATCAACTACGTGAACTTCGCCACCGGCCTGGCGGTGACGGGGACCACCAACGTGGGGGCGCTGCTGTCGAGCGCCGGCGTGTCGAGCGCGGCGACGCTCTCGATCACGCCGTCGGGCCGGATCGTGGCCACCACCAAGGACTCGACCGGCGCAGTGAAGATCACGACGGTGCCCACCTCCACCACCGCGGCCGGCACGCGCCGCATCTCCTGGCGGCGGCTGCAGGACGGCTCCTGAGAGGCGTGGACGCGGACAGGCGAGCCGGGCCGGTCCGTTGCACGACCGACGCCTGCGTGGCGCTCAGGCGTTCGGCAGGTCCAGCCCCCACCGCGCCAACGCCCGGTCGTCGCTCACCCGTGCATCGACCCAGCGGGCACCATCGGGCGTCGACTCCTTCTTCCAGAACGGCGCCTGGGTCTTGAGGTAGTCCATCAGGAACTCGCAGGCCTCGAAGCTCTGGCCCCGGTGGGCCGAGACCACCGCCACCATCATGATCTGGTCCGTCGGCTGCAGCGGGCCGACCCGGTGCACCACCCGTGCGCCGAGGATGTCGAAGCGCCGATGCGCCTCGTCGATCATGGCCTCGATGGACGATTCGGTCATGCCGGGATAGTGCTCCAGCTCCATGGCCGCCACGGCGGCACCGTCGCTGTGGTCGCGCACGGTGCCGACGAAGGCGCAGACGGCACCGACGCCGGCATTGCCCGCCCGCAGCAGGGCCACCTCGGTGGTCAGGTCGAAGTCCTCGGTCTGGATGCGAACACGCGATGGGGCAGTCATCCGCCCATTCTGCCGCGCCCGATGTCCCCGGCCGCTGTGGCTGGCCCCGGGCGGGCGCGGGCGGGCCCAGGGTCGCTACACTCGCGCCCCATGGCCACCCGCTTCCTGCACACGCTCTCCGCCCGGCATCGCGCCCAGGCGGTCGGCACGCAGCCGGCGGCTGCGGCCAAAGTTAAAAAAGTCCAGCTCATCTGACCGGAGCTGCGGCTGCCGTCGTCGGATGAGCGACACGGCAGCCTCCGGGCGGCAGCAGCCGCCCTTGCGTTTCCCCTGTTGCCTGCATCCGCCGACGGCCTCGTCCTCGGTCGAAGCCTGTTGTTCAAGGAAAACGCGTGTCCTCTTTCTCCCCCCGCCTCTCCACCGATCCGGCATCGGACGCCGTCGGCGCATCGCCCCATGTTTCGCCGAGCCGCGACTTCTCCGGCCTCTGGGTGCCGCTCGTCACGCCCTTCCGTGACGGGGCCGTGGACCATGCGGCCCTGGCAGCGCTGGCCCTGCGCCTGGCCGCCGAGCCGATCGCCGGCTTCGTGGTCTGCGGCTCCACCGGCGAAGCCGCGTCCCTGGGCGATGCGGAGCAGCAGGCCGTGCTGGCCACTGTTGCCGACGTGGCACCCGGCGTGCGTCGGGTGCTCGGCATCTCCGGCTACCACCTGGGCGACACCGCCCAGCGGCTGCGCGCACTCGTCGGTGCAGACCTGGCCGGCGTGCTGCTGCCCGCACCGCTGTACATCCGCCCTTCGCAGGCCGGCCTGCTCGACTGGTTCCAGCAACTGGCCGATGCCAGCCCGGTGCCGGTGCTCGTCTACGACATCCCATATCGCACGGGCAGCACGCTGGCCCGCGACACGCTGCTGGCCCTGGCCGCCCACCCGCGCATCGTCGGCATCAAGGACTGCGGCGGGGACTTCGGCAAGACCCGCGCCCTGATCGCCGACGGCCGGCTGCAGGTGCTGGCGGGCGAGGACGCCCAGATCTTCCCCACCGTCGCCGAAGGCGGCTGCGGCGCCATCGCAGCCTGCGCCCATGTGCAGACGGCACGGCTGGCCCGCGTCATCACGCTGCTGCGCCAGGGCCGGCTGCTGGAGGCCCGGGCGCTGTGGCAGCCGCTGCTGCCGCTGATCGAGGGGCTGTTCGAGGCACCCAACCCGGCGCCGATCAAGGCGTTGCTGAGCGGCCGTGCCGAGATGGCCGGTGAGTTGCGCGCACCGTTGACCAGCGCCGGTGGGGCGTTGACGGCGCGCCTGCTGGCGTTGGATGCGGCGCTGTCCAGCGGCGGCTGAGGTCGATCAGCGTCATCGGGACACGGCATCGCCGGGCCGACGACGCAGAGGACCGCGGCAGACGCCCAGGGGCCGTTCCCCGACCCTAGCCGCCTGTCACGGGCGGAAAGAAGGCGACCTCGGCGCCGTCGCGCAGCGCGGCGTCGTCCTTGGCCATCACCTGGTCCAGCGCCAGCCGCACGGCGCGGCCGCGGGCCAGCGCGGCGGCATGCGGCCCACCACGCGCGATCAGCTCGTCGCGCAGGGCGCCAAGCGTGTCGGCCTGGGTCGTGACGGCTTCTTCGCCGGTGCCCAGAGCCTCACGGATCGAGGCGAAATAGCGGACGTGGATCGTCTTCGTCATGCCAGCCACGCGCCGAAGGGAATGAAGCGCACCGTGTCGCCGGCCGCGATGGCCTGGCCACCCGGGTTGTCGATCACACCATCGCCCCACACGGTCGAGGTCAGCACACCCGAGCTCTGGTTGGCGAAGAGTTCGAGGCGGCCGTCTGCACCGATGCGCGCGCGCAGAAACTCGCGCCGCCGGTCGGGCCGCGGCCAGTCGAAGCCCGCCGTCATCTGCACCGCGGCCGGCACGGCCTGGGTGGCGCCCAGCAGCGCCATCAGGAAGGGCCGCACCAGCAGCAGGAAGGTCATGAAGCTGGAGACCGGATTGCCCGGCAGTCCGCAGACATGGCATCGCTCGATGCCGCCCTCTTCGAGCGCCGGCCGCGCGATGGTGCCGTACGCGAACGGCTTGCCCGGCTTGACGGCCAGCGCCCAGTGCTCCAGCGTGCCGAGCGACTGCACGGCGGCCTTCACATGGTCTTCCTCCCCCACCGACACGCCGCCGGTGGTGATGATCAGGTCGTTCTGCGAGGCCGCAGCGCGCAGGCCGTCGATGGTGGCCTCCAGCCGGTCGGGCACCAGCCCGAGGTCCTGCACCTCACACCCCATGCGCAGCAACAGCGCGCGCAGGAAGAAGCGGTTGGAGTTGTAGATGGCGCCGGGCGGCATGGCCTCGGGCGCGATGGTGCCGGGCATGACCAGCTCATCGCCGGTGGAAAGCATCGCCACGCGCGGCCGGCGGCGCACCGGCAGGCTGGCGAAACCGATGCTGGCGGCCAGGCCCAGGGCCTGCGGCGTGAGGCGCTGGCCGGCGGCGAGCACCACGCTGCCGCGCTCGACATCCTCGCCGGCGCGGCGGATCCATTGCCCGGCCTGCGGCACGGTCGTCACGCGCACCCGGCCCAGGCTGCCGTCGTCGGTCAGGGCCTCGGTGTCTTCCTGCATGACCACGGCATCGGCACCGGGCGGGATGGGCGCGCCGGTGAAGATGCGCGCCGCCGCGCCGGCCGCCAGCGGCTCGCCGGTGCTGCCGGCCGGGATGCGCTGCGCCACGCGCAGCACCGTGCCCGGCGCGGCGCAGTCGGCGGTGCGCACGGCATAGCCGTCCATGGCGCTGTTGTCCGCCGGCGGCACGGTGAGCGCCGCGACCAGGTCACGCGCCAGCACGCGGCCATCGGCGTCGAAGGTGTTGCAGTCCTCGATGCCCGCCAGCGGCTGCGCCTGGGCCATCAGCCGGGCCAGGGCGTCGTCCAGGGGCATCAGCGGGCGGCGCGCAGCGGGCGCCGGGGCAGCGGTTGCGTCAGACATGGTGCTCGGGGTGGTAGACGAAGCGTTCGCCGCTCTGCAGCAGCCACTGCGCCACACCCGCGGCATCGTCCAGGTCGAAGACTGGCAGGCCGGTGGGCTGGGACAGGTTCTCGGTCGTGTCGGTGGCGATGGCGCAGACGGAATCGTCCAGCGGATAGAGCGCCGGGCGCGGTTCCTGGCCCGGCTCGATGCGGCGCATGACCTCGACCTTGTGCAGGTCGCAGTGCTTGAAGCCTTCGACCAGCACCCAGTCCACGCCGTCCCACAGTTCGGCCAGCAGGTGGTGCACGTCGGGCTCCGTCGGCTGCTCGAATTCGCGCATCAGCGCCATGCGCCGGTCGGAGGCGACCACCACCTCGAAGGCGCCCGCCTGGCGATGGCGCCAGCTGTCCTTGCCGGGATGGTCGATGTCGAACTTGTGGTGGGCATGCTTGATGACCGAGACGCGCCGGCCCTGCCCGCGCAGCTCGGCGATCACCCGCTCGACCAGGGTGGTCTTGCCCGCCCCGGAGTAGCCGGCAAAGACCACGACCTTCATGCGGCGCAGTGCTCGGCGATGTAGCGCTTGACCCGCTCGGCATCGGCCGGCAGCCGCACCACGCGCTTGGGCAGCGATTCGATGCCCTCGAACCTGGCCGGCCGGTCAGGCTCGCGGCCCAGGGCCTCGACGATGGTGGCGGCGAACTTGATGGGCAGTGCCGTCTCGAGCACGACCATCGGCACGCCGGGCTCGATGTGCTCGCGCGCCACCTTCAGGCCGTCGGCCGTGTGGGTGTCGATGAGCACGGCGAAGCGCTCGTCGGTGTCGCGGATGGTGGCCAGGCGGTCGGCATGCGTGCTGCGGCCCGAGCGGAAGCCGAAGCGGCCCGCCGCATCGGCGAAGACCGGGTCGGCGCTCAGGTCGAAGCGGCCTTCGCGCGCCAGCGCGTCCTGGAACAGCGCCTTGGTGCGCGCACCGTCGCGGCCCAGCAGGTCGAAGACGAAGCGCTCGAAGTTGCTGGCCTTGCTGATGTCCATGGACGGGCTGGAGGTCTCGTGCGTGTCGGCCGCGCCGCGCACGCGGTAGACGCCGGTGCGGAAGAACTCGTCGAGCACGTCGTTCTCGTTGGTCGCCACGACCAGCTTGCGGATCGGCAGGCCCATCATGCGTGCCACGTGGCCGGCGCAGACGTTGCCGAAGTTGCCGGAAGGCACGGTGAAGCTCACCTCGCCGCCCTGCGGTCCCGTGGCCTCGATCCAGCCTTTGAAGTAGTAGACGACCTGGGCCAGCAGCCGCGCCCAGTTGATCGAGTTGACAGTGCCGATGCGGTATTGGCGCTTGAAGACCAGGTCGTTGCTCACCGCCTTGACGATGTCCTGGCAATCGTCGAACACGCCGGTGATGGCGATGTTGTGGATGTTGGCGTCCTGCAGGCTGAACATCTGCGCCTGCTGGAAGGGGCTCATGCGGCCGTCGGGCGAGGTCATGAAGACGCACACGCCCTTCTTGCCTTTCATGGCGTACTCGGCCGCGCTGCCGGTGTCGCCGCTGGTCGCGCCCAGGATGTTCAGCTGCTCGCCGCGGCGGCACAGTTCGTACTCGAACAGATTGCCCAGCAGTTGCATCGCCATGTCCTTGAAGGCGAGCGTGGGGCCGTTGGACAGCCCTTCAAGGTAGACGCCGTCTTCCAGTTCGCGCAGCGGCGTGATGTCGGCCGTGCCGAAGACCTCTTCGGTATACGTCTTCGCGCACAGGGTGCGCAGGTCGTCGGCCGGGATGTCGTCGATGTAGAGCGACAGGATCTCGAAGGCCAGTTCGTGGTAGGCCAGCGTGCGCCAGCGCGCCAGCATGGTGGCATCGACCTGCGGATAGCGCTCGGGCAGGTACAGGCCGCCGTCGGGGGCCAGGCCTTCGAGCAGGATCTCGCAGAACTTGCGGGGCGTCGGGTCCCCGCGGGTGGAGAGGTAGTTCATCGCGGCGTCTTCAGCGCAGTTCTTCCTTGCGCAGACGCACCACCGGCGCGAGCACCGTGGGCAGCGCCTGCAGTTCGGCGATCACGCTGTCCACCGCGCCTTCGCGCGCGTCGTGCGTGAGGATGATCAGGTCAGTGTCGGTGGAACCTTCGCCGCCCACGTCCTCGGCCTCGCGCTGCAGCACGGCGTCGATGCTGATGCCGGCCGTGGCCAGCAGGCCCGTCACCTTGGCGAGCACGCCGGCCTGGTCGGCGACGCGCAGGCGCAGGTAGTAGCTGCTGGTGACCTCGCTCATGGGCAGCACGGGCAGGTCGCTCATCGACTGCGGATGGAAGGCGAGGTACGGCACGCGGTGCTGCACGTCGGCCGAATGCAGGCGGGTGATGTCCACCAGGTCGGCGATCACGGCGCTGGCCGTGGGCTCGCTGCCCGCGCCCTTGCCGTAGTACAGCGTGGTGCCGACGGCGTCGCCGTGCACGACCACGGCGTTCATCGCGCCCTCCACATTGGCCAGCAGGCGCTTGGTCGGCACCAGCGTGGGGTGCACGCGCAGCTCGATGCCCTTGGCCGTGCGGCGCGTCACGCCCAGCAGCTTGATGCGGTAGCCCAGTTGCTCGGCGTACTTGATGTCCTGCGCGGCCAGCTGCGTGATGCCTTCGACATAGGCCTTGTCGAACTGCACAGGCACGCCGAAGGCGATCGCACTCATCAGCGTGAGCTTGTGGGCGGCGTCCACGCCTTCGATGTCGAAGGTGGGGTCGGCCTCGGCATAACCCAGGCGCTGCGCTTCTTTCAGCACGGTGCCGAAGTCCAGGCCCTTGTCCCGCATCTCCGACAGGATGAAGTTGGTGGTGCCGTTGATGATGCCGGCGATCCACTCGATGCGGTTGGCCGTCAGGCCCTCGCGCAGCGCCTTGATGATCGGGATGCCGCCGGCCACTGCGGCCTCGAAGGCCACCATCACGCCGCGCTGGTGGGCAGCCGCGAAGATCTCGGTGCCATGCACGGCCAGCAGGGCCTTGTTGGCGGTGACCACGTGCTTGCCGGCCGCGATGGCCTCGAGCACCAGCGCCTTGGCGATGCCGTAGCCGCCGATCAGCTCGATCACGATGTCGATCTCGGGATTGGCGATCACCTCGCGGGCGTCGCCCACCACCTTCACGCCCTCGCCCACCACGCGTCGGGCACGCTCGGTGTCGAGGTCGGCCACCATGGCGATCTCGATGCCGCGGCCGGCGCGGCGGCGGATCTCTTCCTGGTTGCGGCGCAGCACTTCGAAGGTGCCGCTGCCCACGGTGCCGATGCCGAGCAGGCCGACCTGGATGGGTTTCATGGATTCAGTCGTCATAGCGGATCACTCGTCAGTCAATCGGGATGCTCGGGAATCAGGCGTGGCGCTGGCGGTAGCGCGCAAGGAAGCGTTCGATGCGGGCGATGGCCTCTCGCAGGTCGTCCTCGTGCGGCAGGAAGACGATGCGGAAGTGCTGCTGGTCGGGGAAGTTGAAGCCGGTGCCCTGCACCAGCATCACGCGGGTTTCCTTGAGCAGTTCGAGGAAGAACTGCCGGTCGTCCGCGATGGGATAGACCTTGGGGTCGAGCCGCGGGAACATGTACAGCGCCGCCTGCGGCTTGACGCAGCTCACGCCGGGAATCGAGGTGATCAGGTCGTACGCCAAGTCGCGCTGGCGGCGCAGCCGTCCACCGGGGCCGACCAGCTCGTTGATGCTTTGATAGCCGCCCAGCGCCGTCTGGATGGCCCACTGGCCCGGCACGTTGGAGCACAGCTTCATGTTGGCCAGCATGTTCAGGCCTTCGATGTAGTCGCTGGCGGCGCGCTTGTCGCCGGACACCACCATCCAGCCCGCGCGGTAACCGCAGGAGCGGTAGCTCTTGGACAGCGAGTTGAAGGTCAGCGTCAGCACGTCGGTGGACAGGCTGCCCAGCGCCGTGTGCTTGACGCCGTCGTACAGCACCTTGTCGTAGACCTCGTCGGCCAGCAGCACCAGCTCGTGCTCGCGGGCGATCTCGACCAGCCCCTTGAGCAGTTCGTCGCTGTAGACCACGCCCGTGGGGTTGTTGGGGTTGATCACCACGATGCCCTTGGTACGCGGCGTGATCTTGGCGCGGATGTCGTCCAGGTCGGGCATCCACTGGTTGGCCTCGTCGCACAGGTAGTGCACCGGCTTGCCGCCCGACAGGCTGGTGACAGCGGTCCACAGCGGATAGTCGGGCGCGGGCAGCAGCAATTCGTCGCCGTCATCCAGCAGCGCATTGGTGGCCATGGCGATCAGTTCGCTGGCGCCGTTGCCCAGGTAGATGTCCTCGAGCGTGACGCCCGCGATGCCCTGCTGCTGGGTGTAGTGCATCACCGCCTTGCGCGCGGCGAAGATGCCCTTGCTGTCGGAGTAGCCCGCCGACGCCGGCAGGTGGCGGATCATGTCCTGCTGCACCTCTTCGGGCGCATCGAAGCCGAAGGGCGCAAGGTTGCCGATGTTCAGCTTGATGATCTTCTGGCCCTCTTCCTCCATCTGCTTGGCCGCGTCCATGATGGGACCGCGGATGTCGTACAGCACATGGGCCAGCTTGGCCGATTTCTTGATCGCTTTCAAAGTCCCTCCGAGGGGCCCGCCAAAAGGGGAAACCTACAATTGGAACACAGATGAAAGCCCCCTCCCGATGAAGCTCCAGCCCGACAAACACGACGTCCAGACCGTCACCGCGACGGGGCCTGGATGGGTGGCCATCAATGGTCAGCGGGTGGATGCGAGCGTGGTCGTCGGCTCGCGCGACGAGCGTTTCGACTGGCCCTGCGACCGGTTCGAGGCGCTGACGCCCGCGCACTTCGCACAGCTGGCCGAGTTGAAGGCGGAGGTGGTGATCTTCGGCAGCGGGGAGCGGATCCGTTTTCCCAAGCCTGCATGGCTTGCCCCGCTGATCGCGGCGGGCACCGGGGTGGAGACCATGGACACCGCCGCCGCCTGCCGCACCTACAACATCCTGGCCGGCGAAGGACGCCATGTGGTCGCCGCCCTCCTTTTGGAAGCACGGACGGCTATCCGCTGATTGGCAATCGGGATAAAATCTGCGGTTGCAGACCGGACCGCGTTCCCTCGAAGAATTTGCACATGCTTGCGTCGTGGAACGCAACCACGTTGCATCAAGGGATCCCGGTTTCGCGTCATTTCTCGGGAACCCAGAGCGGAGATTACAAGTTTCATGGCGATCGTTGTCAACAAACCCATTCCCGAATTCGATGCCAGCGCCACCGGCGGAATCAAGGTCTCGAACACGTCCCACCTCGGCCAGACCGTCGTGCTGTACTTCTACCCCAAGGACAACACGCCCGGCTGCACCACCGAGGCCATGCAGTTCCGCGACCACTACAAGGATTTCGTGAAGGCCGGCGCGGTGGTCTTCGGGGTGTCGCGCGACAACATGAAGTCCCATGACGAGTTCAAGGCCAAGCTCGAGCTGCCCTTCGAACTGATCGCCGACACCGAAGAAAAGATGTGCCACATGTTCGGCGTGGTCAAGAACAAGATCATGTATGGCAAGAAGGTCAAGGGCATCGAGCGCAGCACCTTCCTGATCGGCCCCGACGGCGTGCTCAAGGCCGAATGGCGCGGACTCAAGGTGCCCGGCCATGTGGACGAGGTCCTCAAGGAAGTCAAGGCGCTCAAGAAGGCCGCCTGACGCCCTGGTGGCGGTCATCGCCAAGCGGCGCCGTCCGTCACGAGAGGGAGCCCGGTCGGTGTGCATAATGGCCCCATGCCGTTGAGCCCGACGACAGCATCCCCCGAAAGAAGCCGCCCTGGTCTCCAGGCGGCTTTTTCGTTTTTCGGCCCCTGCGCCTTTGCGCGCGACTTTTCAGCGAGCCTGTTCCTCCATGCCCCTGCCCCCCGCCCCGACCAAGCGTGCAGCCCTGCTTTCGCCGGAAGCGCTCGACGCACCGGCGCGCGCCGCCCCCAAGGCGCGCCGTACTTCGGCTGAACGGCAGACGGACGCGCGGAAAGAATCCCCCACGCTGTTCGACGACCGCCAGTTGCCCGATGCAGGCGGCGCCTCGCCAGCCGTGGCGCTCGCGCCCGTCGCGGCGCCGTTCACGGCCCGCCTGGCGGAGCCGGTCGTCGCCCCGCTGCCCCCGGCACCCCTGGCCAGCCGTGCCGCCGAGGAGCCGGCCCAGGATCGCCGCAAGCGCAGCGTGAAAAAGACCGGCCCCAAGCGCCTGTTCGTGCTCGACACCAACGTGCTGCTGCACGACCCGACCTGTCTGTTCCGCTTCGAGGAGCACGACATCTACCTGCCGATGATCGTGCTGGAGGAACTGGACGGCCACAAGAAAGGCACGACCGAAGTCGCGCGCAATGGCCGCCAGGCCAGCCGCACGCTCGACGCCCTGGCCGCCGCGCAGGGCGCCGACATGAGCGAGGGGCTCAAGCTCGACACCACCGGCCACAAGGAAGCGGGTGGCCGGCTGTTCTTCCAGACCCAGCCGCTCGATTACCAGTTGCCCACCAGCCTGCCCCAGGGCAAGGCGGACAACCAGATCCTGGGTGTGGTGCAGGCCCTGCGCGCGCTGCACGAGAAGAACAAGGGCGCGGACCGGCGCGAGGTGGTGCTGGTGTCCAAGGACATCAACATGCGCGTCAAGGCGCGCGCCCTGGGCCTGGCCGCCGACGACTACCAGAACGACAAGGCGCTCGAGGACGGCGACCTGCTGTATTCGGGCTCGCTCGCGCTGCCGGCCGACTTCTGGACGCGCCAGAGCAAGGCGGTGGAAAGCTGGCAGTCGGGCAGCAGCACCTTCTACCGCATCACGGGGCCGCTGGTGCCCAGCCTCTACATCAACCAGTTCGTCTACTTCGAAGCCCCCGGCGAGCCGAGCATGTACGCCCGTGTGACCGAGGTGCGCGACAAGACGGCGGTGCTCAAGACGCTGAAGGACTACAGCTCGGGCAAGAACGCCGTCTGGGGCGTGACCACGCGCAACCGCGAACAGAACTTCGCCATGAACCTGCTCATGGACCCGGACATCGACTTCGTCACCCTGACCGGCACCGCTGGCACGGGCAAGACGCTGATGGCCCTGGCCTCGGGCCTGACGCAGGTGCTCGACGACAGGCGCTACACCGAGATCATCATGACCCGCGCCACCGTGAGCGTGGGCGAGGACATCGGCTTCCTGCCCGGTACCGAGGAGGAGAAGATGGGCCCCTGGATGGGCGCCCTGGACGACAACCTGGAGTTCCTGGCCAAGGGCGAAAACGGCGGCGCCGGCGAATGGGGCCGTGCGGCCACCAATGAACTGATCCGCTCCAAGATCAAGATCAAGAGCATGAACTTCATGCGCGGCCGCACCTTCCTCAACAAGTACGTGATCATCGACGAGGCGCAGAACCTGACGCCCAAGCAGATGAAGACGCTGATCACCCGCGCCGGCCCGGGCACCAAGATCATCTGCATGGGCAACCTCGCGCAGATCGACACGCCCTACCTGACCGAAGGCTCCTCGGGCCTCACCTTCGCGGTCGACCGCTTCAAGGGCTGGCCGCACAGCGGCCACATCACGCTGGCGCGCGGCGAGCGCTCGCGGCTGGCCGACTTCGCCAGCGACGTGCTCTGACGCTCGTCCATCGACGGCCGCATCGTCGTCACTGCCCGCGCCGCCGCCAGGCCGCGCGGGCTTTTTCCTGGGCGCTCACCGGCCGAACGCGTACCACCGCCGGCCTCCTGACAACACGCTGTCAGGAGCCCCGGCGCAGCATCACGCTCCTGTTCATCACCACCGAAAGGAGCTTTCCATGCGCAACGCCAACACCTGGTTCGAGATCCCCGTCACCGACCTTGCTGCTGCCCAGCGCTTCTACGAACGCATGCTCGACCGCGCGATGCGCGGCACGGAGGACATGGGCGGCGACACCATGGCCGTGTTCGCCCACGACAAGCCCGGCGCGGGCGGCTGCCTGGTGCGCCGCGAGGGGCATCGTCCGGCCGAAGGCGGCACCGTCGTCTACCTCGACTGCGAGCCAGGCGTGCAAGGCGCGCTCGACCGCGCCATGCAAGCCGGCGGCCAGGTCGTCACGCCGCGCACGCTCATCGCCCCCGGCATCGGCTATTTCGCCCTGGTGCGCGATCCCGAGGGCAATGTGGTCGGTCTGCATGCCCTGGACTGACGCCGTGCCGCCCCCACCTTTCGGCCTGCTCATGCCGCCGTGCAGCGCGTCCGCCCGGCCGGCCCGCCACTGGATCGCCGTGGCCAGCGCCGAACATGCCCGCCTGGGCCGCGATCACCGGCCCGCCGGCTTCATGCAGGTCTGCCATGGCCGCGGCGCGCCGCTGCGGCGCCTGGCGGCGGGCGACTGCGTGGCCTACTACGCGCCCGCCGAGCGCTTCGGCGCGCGTGACCGGCTGCAGGCCTTCGTCTCGGTGGGCACGGTGGCGCCGTCGGCCCCCTACCAGGCCGACATGGGCGGTGGCTTCGTGCCCTGGCGGCGCGACGTGCACTATGCCGAGGCCTGCGAGGTGCCCATCGCCGGCTTGGTGGACCAGCTGGACTTCACCCGAGACCGCCGCGGATGGGGCTATAAGCTGCGCTTCGGCCTGTTCGAAATCGGCGCGGACGACATGCGACGTATCGCCGCCGCCATGCAGGCCCGCCTTCCCACCGCCGATCCCACCTGATCCGTTTGCCCCATGCGCCGTGCCGACCGCCTGTTCCAGATCGTCCAACTGATCCGCGGCCGTCGGCTGACCACCGCCGCCTTCCTGGCCGGGCGGCTGGAGGTGTCGGAGCGCACCGTCTACCGCGACATCGCCGACCTGCAGCGCCAAGGTGTGCCACTCGAGGGCGAAGCGGGCATCGGCTACCGGCTGGGCCAGGGTTTCGATCTGCCGCCGCTGATGTTCACGCAGGACGAGGCCCGGGCGCTGGTGGCTGCGGCACGGCTGGCCCAAAGCTGGGTCGATCCGGCGCTGGGCGACAACATAGACAGTGCGTTGGGCAAGATCCTGTCGGTGCTGCCGCCAACGGCGCGGGCGGCCGCCGAATCGCTCGCGCTGTACGCGCCTGCCATTGCCCTGGACGACGTGACCCGGATCCACCTGCGCACCTTGCGCGAGGCGGCGCAGGCGCGCCGCAAGCTCTGGCTCGACTATCGCGACGAGGGCGGCAAGCCCAGCGAGCGCCAGGTGCGTCCGCTGGGCTGCTTCTATTGGGGCAAGGTCTGGACGCTGGCCGCCTGGTGCGAGCTGAGGCAGGACTTCCGCGCCTTCCGCATGGACCGGATCCGCGATGCGCGGATGCTGGAGGAAGGCTTCAGGGACGAGCCCGGTCGCACACTGGCCGACCTGCGCCGCCGGATCGAAGCCAACTGCGCGGACGACCGCAGCATCTGAGCGGCCGACCGGCGACGTTCAAGAAATAGAGCGTGCCGATTGCCACGACGGCGCGCCGCATATGCAGCATCGGGAGCGCCTCCAGCCACGCCGACCTCCCGACGTGCGCATTCACCAGCGAGTCGGCGGTCGCTCCTACTCAGAAGTCATCGCCCCCGAAGCCGCCTGCCAGGTTCTCGAACTTGGTCAACGGCTTCAGGAAGGCCAGCTTCACCGTGCCGGTCGGGCCGTTCCGCTGCTTGGCGATGATCACTTCGGCGACGCCGGGCTCCTTGGAGTCCTTGTTGTAGTAGTCGTCGCGGTAGATGAACATGATCACGTCCGCATCCTGCTCGATGGCGCCCGATTCGCGCAGGTCGCTCATCATCGGACGCTTGTCAGTGCGGCTTTCCACGCCGCGCGACAACTGCGACAACGCGATCACCGGGCACTTGAGTTCCTTGGCCAGCATCTTGAGGCCACGCGAGATCTCGCCCACGGCCGTCGCGCGGTTCTCGTCGGCCATGCCGCCCGACACGCTCATCAGCTGCAGGTAGTCGACCACGATCAGGCCCAGTTGGCCGCACTGGCGCGCGAGGCGTCGCGCATTGGCACGCAACTCGCTCGTGGACAGGCCCGGGGTCTCATCGATGTGCAGCGAGATGTTACGCAGCTTCTCGATGGCCTCGGTCAGGCGCGGCCATTCCTCGTCGGTCAGCTTGCCTGTGCGCAGGTGCCCCTGGTCGATGCGGCCGATGGAGCCCACGATACGGATGGCCAGCTGAGCGGCACCCATTTCCATCGAGAACACCGCCACCGGCAAGCCCTCGTTGAGCGCCACGTGCTCGGCGATGTTGATGGCCAGCGAGGTCTTGCCCATGGACGGGCGCGCTGCCAGCACGATCATGTCGCCAGCCTGCATGCCCGAGGTCATGCGGTCGAAGTCGTAGAAGCCGGTCGGCACCCCAGTGATGTCGTTGGGGTTGTCGGCCATCTCGGTCACGCGATCCAGCAGCTCGACCACCAGCGAGTCCATGCTGTGGAAGCCCTGCTTGTTGCGCGAGCCCTCTTCGCCGATGTTGAAGATCTTCTGCTCGGCCTCGTCCAGGATCTTGTCGACGGCCTTGCCCTGCGGATTGAAGGCGGCGGTGGAGATCTCGTCGGCGGCGGAGATCAGCTTTCGCAGCACTGCCCGCTCGCGCACGATCTCGGCGTAGCGGCGGATGTTGCTCGCGCTGGGCACGAATTGGGCCAGCGAGTTGAGGTAGGCCAAGCCGCCCGTTTCCTCGGACTGCCCGAGGTTCTGCAGGTGCTCGTGCACCGTGATCACGTCCGCCGGCTTGTTGCCGTTGATCAGCTGGCCGACGGCGCCAAAGATCAGCTTGTGCTCGTGACGGTAGAAGTCGCCATCGGTGAGCAGGTCGCCCACGCGGTCCCAGGCGCTGTTGTCGAGCAGCAGGCCGCCCAGCACGCTGGATTCGGCTTCCACCGAGTTCGGCGGCACGCGCAGCTGCGCCACCTGGCGGTCACCGGAAGGATCGTTGGGAGCAAAGGGAGAAAAGACAGCGGACATGGCGTGCAGTGCAGGCGGCGATGCTAGGCCGCCATGGCAGCCGAGTCACGGGATAAGTCTGGGGACAACCCGTGGGCTTCCGGTGCGCAGGCCGGGACAACTGGCCGGTGCGCCAATGAGAAGGCCGCCCGGAGGCGGCCTTGGGATGTGAAGGCGAGCGGAAATCCGCCGGCCGTTCGCAGGGGGATCAGGCGGTTTCGCCGTAGACCGTGACGGTGATCTCGACGACCACGTCCGTGTGCAGGGCCACGCTCACCGTGGTGTCGCCAACGGTCTTGATCGGGCCGTTGGGCAGGCGGACCTGCGACTTGGCCACGTCGTAGCCGGACTTCTTCAGTTCGTCGGCGATGTCGTGGTTGGTCACCGAGCCGAACAGGCGGCCATCGACGCCGGCCTTCTGGGTCAGCTTGACGGTGGAGCCAGACAGCTTCTCACCTTGGGACTGGGCTTCAGCCAGCTTGGCGGCGGCAGCCTTTTCCAGCTCGACACGCTTGGCTTCGAACTCGGCCTTGGCCGATTCGGTGGCGCGGCGGGCACGGCCGGTGGGGATCAGGAAGTTGCGGGCGTAACCGTCCTTGACCTTGACGATGTCGCCAAGCGCACCGAGGTTGACGATCTTGTCCAGAAGAATGACTTGCATGGGATGTACTCCTTCCGGCTCAGACGCGGTGCTGGTCGCTGTACGGCAGCATCGCGAGGAAGCGGGCGCGCTTGATCGCGGTGTTCAGCTGACGCTGGTAGATGGCGCGGGTGCCGGTCAGGCGGGCGGGGACGATCTTGCCGTTCTCGCCAACGAAGTCGCGCAGGGTGTCGATGTCCTTGTAGTCGATCTCTTCGACACCGGCGACGGTGAAGCGGCAGAAACGCTTGCGCTTGAACAGCAGCGACTGGGTGTTGCGCTTCGGACGCTTGTCCTTGTTGAATTTCTTGAACGTGGCCATGGAGGGACCTCTGTCGAAAATTAATCTTGCTGAAAATCCGTGACGTGGAGCACCGGGTGCTTGCCGTTGCGGGGGTTGGCCAGGAAACCCTGGAACCGCCACTGGCTGCCCAGCGCCTGCCGCGCGAGCCGCTCGGCCACTGCGCCAAAGGCCACTGCCTTGAGTGCCGCCTTCACCTGCCGGGTCTGTCCGGCTTCGTCCTGGGTCGACTCATGGTCGAGCCGCAGGTCGATGGCCGGGAGCCCGGCCGGGGTGAAACGCAAGGCGGCGATCTCTTCGATGCAGGCCGTCAGGAGCAGATGGTTGGCCGCCGCAGGCGCAGCCACATCAGTTGCTGCTGTTGTTGGCGGCGTACTCGGCCTGCTGGGCCTTGCGGGCTTCCTCGCGCTCGACGGTCTTCATCATCGAGGAGGGGCCGGTGTCGGCCTTCTTCTTCAGCACGGTCAGGTGGCGCAGCACGGCGTCGTTGAACTTGAAGGCATGCTCCAGTTCGGACATCACGGCCTGGTCGGCCTCGATGTTGACGCACAGGTAGTGGGCCTTGTTCAGCTTGTTGATCTGGTAGGCCAGCTGGCGGCGGCCCCAGTCTTCGACACGATGCACCTTGCCGTTGCCGGCGGCGATCATGCCCTTGTAACGCTCCAGCATGGCCGGAACCTGCTCGCTTTGATCCGGATGGATCAGCAGAATGATTTCGTAGTGACGCATGACACTCCTTGGGGGTTTGCGGACCAGGCGCGCATGCGCGAGGTCCAGAAAAGCCACCCGCCGCGTCCAGGCAGTGTGGCAAGGGAAAGCCCACGAGTATATACCGGAACAGGCCAACCTCGCCAGCTTAGTTCCAGAACCTGCAAAGACAAAGGCGGCCCGCACAGACGGGCCGCCCTTTTCAATGTGCGTCCGTCCCGGCGACATGCCGGGTCGGTCTCGCAGCGCTGAAGGCTGCGATCAGCGCTGCGCCAGTCGCTGCCAAGTCTCGATCACGCTGTCCGGGTTGAGCGAGATCGATGCGATGCCCTGGTCCGCCAGCCACAGGGCGAAGTCGGGATGGTCACTGGGGCCCTGGCCGCAGATGCCCACGTACTTGCCCTGCTTCTTGCAGGCCTCGATGGCGCGCGACAGCATGGCCTGCACCGCCGGGTCGCGTTCGTCGAAGTCCGCCGCCAGCAGTTCCAGGCCGGAATCGCGGTCCAGGCCCAGGGTGAGCTGCGTCAGGTCGTTCGAGCCGATCGAGAAGCCGTCGAAGTACTGCAGGAACTCGTCCGCCAGGATGGCGTTGCTGGGAACCTCGCACATCATGATGATCTTGAGCTCGTTCTCGCCGCGCTTGAGGCCGTGCTCGCCCAGCAGCGTGGTCACGCGCTCGGCCTGCTTCAGCGTGCGCACGAAGGGCACCATGATCTGCACGTTGGTCAGGCCCATCTCGTTGCGCACGCGCTTGAGCGCCTCGCACTCCATGGCGAAGGCCTCGCCGAACTCGGCGCTGATGTAGCGCGCCGCGCCGCGGAAGCCCAGCATGGGGTTCTCTTCCTCCGGCTCGTAGCGGCTGCCACCGATCAGCTTGCGGTACTCGTTGGACTTAAAGTCCGACAGGCGCACGATCACCGGCTTGGGCCAGAAGGCCGCCGCGATGGTGGCCACGCCCTCGGCCACCTTGTCGACGTAGAAGGCCTTGGGCGAGGCATGGCCGCGGGCCACCGATTCCACGGCCTTCTTCAGGTCGGGATCGACCTGCGGATAGTCCAGGATGGCCTTGGGATGCACGCCGATGTTGTTGTTGATGATGAATTCCAGCCGCGCCAGGCCCACGCCTTCGTTGGGCAGCTGGGCGAAGTCGAAGGCGAGCTGCGGGTTGCCCACGTTCATCATGATCTTGGTCGGGATCTTGGGCATCTCGCCGCGCTGGACCTCGGTGACCTCGGTCTCCAGCAGGCCGTCGTAGATGTGGCCGGTGTCGCCCTCAGCGCAGCTCACGGTGACCAGCGTGCCGTCCTTGAGCAGGCTGGTGGCGTCGCCGCAGCCCACAACGGCCGGAATGCCCAGTTCGCGCGCGATGATCGCCGCATGGCAGGTGCGGCCGCCGCGGTTGGTGACGATGGCGCTGGCGCGCTTCATCACCGGCTCCCAGTTGGGGTCGGTCATGTCGGTGACCAGCACGTCGCCGGCCTGCACCTTGTCCATCTCGCTGATGCTGTGCACCAGGCGCACGGGGCCGGTCCCGATCTTCTGGCCGATGGCGCGGCCTTCCGCCAGCACGGCACTCTTGCCCTTGAGCTTGAAGCGCTGCTCGACCTTGCCCTGCTGCTGGCTCTTCACCGTCTCGGGACGGGCCTGCAGGATGTAGAGCTGGCCGTCGGTGCCGTCCTTGCCCCACTCGATGTCCATCGGGCGGCCGTAGTGCTTCTCGATGACCATGGCGTACTTCGCCAGTTGCTCCACCTCGGCATCGGTCAGCGAATAGCGGTTGCGCAGTTCGGTCTTGACGTCGGTGGTCTTGACCAGCTTGCCCGAGGCCTTCTTCTCCTCGGGCGTGGCGAATTCCATCTGGATCAGCTTGGAGCCCAGGTTGCGGCGGATCACCGCGCGTTTGCCGGCTTCGAGCATCGGCTTGTGGACGTAGAACTCGTCGGGGTTGACGGCGCCCTGCACCACCGTCTCACCCAGACCGTAGCTGGAGGTGATGAAGACGACCTGGTCGAAGCCCGATTCGGTGTCGATGGTGAACATCACGCCTGCGGCACCCAGGTCGGAGCGGACCATGCGCTGTACGCCGGCCGACAGGGCCACCACGTCGTGGGCAAAGCCCTTGTGGACGCGGTAGCTGATGGCACGGTCGTTGTAGAGAGAGGCGAACACCTCCTTCATCTTGTGCAGCACGTCCTCGATGCCGACGACGTTCAGGAAGGTCTCCTGCTGGCCGGCAAAGGAAGCGTCGGGCAGGTCTTCGGCAGTGGCCGAGGAACGCACCGCGAAGCTGGCTTGGTCGTTGCCCGCGCTCAGCTTGGCGAAGTGCTCGCGCACGGCCCTTTCGAGGTCGGCGGGGAAGGGCTGCGCCTCGATCCAGCCGCGGATCTCGGCGCCGGCGGCGGCCAGGGCGCGCACGTCCTCGATGTCCAGGGTAGCCAGGCGCTGGCTGATGCGCTGCGTCAGGCCTTCGTGCGCGAGGAACTCGCGGAAGGCATGGGCGGTGGTGGCGAAGCCGGTGGGCACGCGCACGCCCTCGGGCAGCTGGGAAATCATCTCGCCGAGGCTGGCGTTCTTGCCGCCAACGGCCTCGACATCGCTCATCCTCAGGTTTTCGAAGGGCACGACCAGGGCGGTCGCTTCGAACAGGGCAGACATGGGAAGACTCCGGAGTTTAAAAAGCGGTGCGTTCCATGCAGCAGGCAGCCGGGCGCGATCGTTCTTCTTGCTCTGGGTGCGCGGGGCGACTGCATGGGAAGGGATGCGGGTGCGGCGCGCGGAGGGCACGCGCCGATAATCTGCGGGATTGTAGGCGGCGGTCCGGACCGCCGCCGCAGGACAGAAACTACAGGCCGCCCCCATGCACAAGCGCACCGTTTTCTTCGTTTCGGACGGCACCGGCATCACCGCCGAGACCTTCGGCAATGCCGTGCTCAACCAGTTCGAACTCAAGGCACGCCACGTGCGCATGCCCTTCACCGACACGGTCGACAAGGCCCACCAGGCGGTGCGGCAGATCAATCACACGGCCGAGCTCGAAGGCTATCGGCCCATCGTCTTCACCACCCTGGCCAACATGGAGGTGCTGGAGGTGATCGAGACCGGCTGCAAGGGCATGCTGCTCGACCTCTTCGGCACCTTCGTGCGGCCGCTGGAGATCGAGCTGGCGATGAAGTCCAACCACCGCATCGGCCGCTTCTCGGACATCAGCAAGAGCAAGGAATACCACGACCGCATCGCCGCCATCGACTTCAGTCTGCAGCACGACGATGGCCAGAGCCATGCGGATCTGGAGGCGGCGGACGTCATCCTCGTGGGCGTGAGCCGCAGCGGCAAGACGCCGACCTCGCTCTACCTGGCCATGCAGCACGGGTTGAAGGCGGCCAACTATCCGCTGATCCCCGAGGACTTCGACCGCCGGCAGTTGCCGCCGGCGCTGATCGCCTTCCGCAAGAAAATCTTCGGGCTGACCATCCAGCCCGAGCGGCTGGCCGAGATCCGCAACGAGCGGCGGCCCAATTCGCGTTACGCCAGCATCGAGAACTGCCGCTACGAGGTGAGCGAGGCCGAGGCCATGATGCGCCGGGCCGGCATCCGCTGGCTGTCGACCACCACCAAGTCCATCGAAGAGATCGCGACAACCATCCTGCAGGAGCTGCGGCCGGAGCGGCTCAACTACTGAGCCTGGCCGGCTGCAGGCGAAACGTCGGCCGCCGGCGCATCGCCCCCCAGCCGTTGCGGGCTCTTCTTCAGGTGCTGCATGAAGGCACGGAAGTGCGGCGCGAAATCCGCGAAGAGTGGATGGCCTCGGTTCTCCAGCATCACCTCGCTGAACAGCTTCAGGCCCACCGCCAGCGCGTTGGCCGTGTCGGGCGGGAATTCGCCGCGGCCGCGCATGCGCTCAGCGATGGCGAGGATGTCGTCGTGGTTGCCGGCCTCGAAGCGCAGCGGCTCGGGGTGAGTGGACGGGTTGCCGTGCGCATCGGCCAGGTGTTCGACGGTGATTCGGTAGCGGTGTTGTTTCATGGTCGGTCTCTCTGTCGGGGCGCCACTCAGGCGCGTTCCACCTCGACCGCGGCGCGGTCGATGATCTCGGCGAGTCGACGAACCAGTTCCGTCGACTCCATCTCGCCTTCCAGGCGCAGGCGCAGCGCCATCTTCAGGTTCTCCATGGCACGGCGGATCTCGGGCAAGCGGCGCGCGTGGGCGCGGGCTCGCGCCTGCGCCAGGCGCTCCAGCACCGCCTCGATGGCCGACGCCTGCGCAGCACGTTCCGCCTCGCCCTGGGGCGTCAGATGGAAGCGCTTGCGGCCGCCATCGCTGGCTTCCGAGCGGGCAAGGCCCAGGTCCTCCAGCAACGCCAGCGTCGGATAGACGGTTCCCGGGCTGGGGGTGTAGTCGCCGCCCACCCACTCCCCGATCGCCTTGATCAGCTCATAGCCATGGCTCGGCTGGGCGGCCAGCGCATGGAGCATCAGCAGGCGAAGGTCGCCGGGCTCCAACTGGCGCGGGCGCCGGCCGCCACCGCGGCCCTCCATCGCCCCCTCGGCCAGCGTGTCGGCACCTGAACGCCGATGGCCATGGCCTCGACCGCCGCCGCGCCCCGGGTGCATCCATTCTTCAGTCATGCGAATCCTTCGGAAAGCTCAAGATGAATCAATGATATATCTTGAAAGATCAAGAAAAACGACAAAGCTACAGCCCACGGCAGCAGAGTGGTTTTCCGACAGACCGAAGGGCTGGTTTTTCATACAGTTCACCCGATCGCTGCCGCTTGCCTGCCGGGCACTACAGCGGCCGCCACCCAACAGGAGTTGCCCATGCCCATCCTGAACTGCACCGTCCTGCCCGCCCAGGCCATCAGCCAGGACGTGCTGCGCGAGAAATACGCCAAGGGTGACGAACGCGAAGTCGGCGACGTCCGGCGGCGGGTGGCCCAGGCGCTGGCTGCCGTCGAGGCACCGGAGCGCCGCGCCCATTTCGAAAACGTCTTCGTCGATGCGCTGGAGGCTGGCTTCATCCCCGCTGGGCGCATCCTTTCGGCCGCCGGCACCACGCTGGAAGCCACGCTCATCAACTGCTTCGTCCAGCCGGTCGGCGATTCCATCGCCGAGGACGATGAAGGCCATCCCGGCATCTACACGGCCCTGACCGAAGCGGCCGAGACCATGCGGCGCGGCGGCGGCGTGGGCTACGACTTCTCGCGCATCCGCCCCAAGGGCGCACGGGTGCGCAGCACCCAATCGAGCGCCTCAGGCCCGGTGAGCTACATGCGCGTGTTCGACCGCTCCTGCGAGACGGTGGAATCGGCCGGCGCGCGCCGGGGCGCCCAGATGGCCGTGCTGCGCTGCGACCATCCGGACGTGGAGGAATTCATCCACGCGAAGGACGCGGGCGACCTGCGCAACTTCAACATCTCGGTCGGCATCACCGACGCCTTCATGCAGGCCGTGCAGGCCGATGCCGAAATCGAGCTGGTGCACCGCGCCGAGCCTGGCGAGGCGCAGAAGGCCGAAGGTGCCCATCCACGTGGCGATGGCGCCTGGGTCTACCGCCGCGTACCCGCACGTGCGCTGTGGGACCAGATCATGCGCGCCACCTACGACCACGCCGAACCGGGCGCGCTCTTCCTGGACCGCATCAATGCCAACAACAACCTCGGCTACTGCGAGACCATCTCCGCCACCAATCCCTGCGCCGAGCAGCCGCTGCCGCCCTACGGCTGCTGCTGCCTGGGCTCCATCGACCTGACGCGCTTCGTGCGCCAGCCCTTCGAGCCCGAGGCACGCTTCGACGAGGCGGCCTTCGACGCGCTCATCCCCACCTGCGTGCGCATGCTGGACAACGTGCTCGACGTGTCGCTCTGGCCCCTGCCCCGCCAGCGCGAGGAAGCGATGGCCAAGCGCCGCATCGGCCTGGGCTTCACCGGACTGGGCGATGCGCTGGCCATGCTCGGGCTGCGCTACGACGAGGCGCCGGCGCGGCAGATGGCGGCGCGCATCGCCGAGCGGCTGCGCGACGCGGCCTATGCCGCCTCCGCCGAACTGGCGCGCGAGCGTGGCGCCTTCTCCCTGTTCAATGCCGACCTCTACCTGCAGCGCGGGCGCTTCGCCGCGCGCCTGCCGGCGGCGCTGCGGGAGCGCATCCGCCGCCACGGCCTGCGCAACTCGCACCTGCTGTCGATCGCGCCGACCGGCACCATCAGCCTGGCCTTTGCCGACAACGCCAGCAATGGCATCGAGCCGCCGTTCAGCTGGACGTACCAGCGCAAGAAGCGCATGGCCGACGGCACCTTCCAGGAATTCGCGGTGGAGGACCATGCCTGGCGCCTGTTCCGCCACTTGCGCGGGCCGGACGCGCCTTTGCCGCCCGCCTTTGTCACGGCGCTGGAGATGAGCGCCCAGTCGCATGCGGCCATGGTGGCGGCCGTCGCGCCCTTCATCGACACCTCGATCAGCAAGACGGTGAACGTGCCGGCAGACTATCCCTACGCGGCCTTCCAGGATCTTTACCTGCAGGCGTGGCAGTCCGG
Organism: Pseudacidovorax sp.; assembly: GCF_017991995.1. Taxonomy (GTDB): domain Bacteria; phylum Pseudomonadota; class Gammaproteobacteria; order Burkholderiales; family Burkholderiaceae_C; genus Xenophilus. The sequence continues at coordinate 204,890 of NZ_JAGOPN010000010.1, forward strand.
CCTGAAGGGCCTGGCCACCTACCGGCCCAATGCCGTGCTGGGCGCCGTGCTCAGCGTGCCGCAGCCGGACGCCGCCCTGCCCGCGCCGGGCATCGCCGACCGCCGCCTGGCGCTGGATCGCCTGCCGCGCGAGCCGGTGCTGGCCTCGCTGCGCTGGCCCGGCCGGCCGGACTTTCCCGCCGGCAATGCGGCCTGGTGCACCATGGTTCGGCATCCGCACGGGCAGTTCGCGCTTTTCGTCGGCGAAGCCCCGGACGGCGGCGAGGGCGCCCGGCCGCTGCCCTTCGAGGTGTGGGTCAACGGCGCCGAGCAGCCCCGCGGCCTGGGCGCCCTGGCCAAGACGCTGTCGATGGACCTGCGGGCGCGCGACGCCGAATGGGTGCGCCTCAAGCTCGACGCGCTGGCCACCGTGCAGGAGGAGCGCCCCTTCGACATGCCCTTCCCACCCCATGGCGAGGTGCGCACATTCCCCGGCGTGGTTGCCGCCACCGCCGCCGTGCTGCGCTGGCGCTGCGAGCAGTTGGGTCTGTGGAACCCGCCCGCGCCCGGCACGCCGGTGCTCGACGCCCTGTTCAGCCTGGACGAGCCGCACACCGGCCCCTCCGGCACGCTGGCCTGGGCCGTGGACATCGAGAACCCGGCCACGGGCGAAGCCTTCACCCTCACGCTCAAGGAGGTGCTGCTGCCCAGCCCCAGCGGCGCCACCCACACCCGGCCCTGCGCCCTGGGCTTCTCGGGCAACTATCCGCGCGCGCTCGACGGACTGGCGCGCGTGCTGTCGCTGGACATGCGGGTGATCGACCCGGCATGGATTGGCATGAAGCTGCGCAAGCTGCTGAGCTATGCCGAGCCGCTGGGCCACTTCATGGCCTTCGTGCCCAGCCTGGATCCGAAGGTGCGGCGGCAGCAGACCTGGCCCTCGACCGTGGCCTACCTGGCGCGGCTGGTGATCCATCGCTACGCCATGCTCGGTGTGCTGGACGAGGAAGGCTTTCCGCTTCAGGAGATGGGCATCCTGGCCGCCCCTGCCGTCACAGCGCCGGGCGTGCAGCAGGCCATGGCCGGCGCCGCCTGCCCCGAATGCGGCAACGCCACCCTGATCCGCAAGGATGGCTGCAGCTTCTGTACCGCCTGCGGCTTCACCGGACTGTGCGGCTGATGGCGGGCGGCGGCCGATCCGCCAACCCTTGCGCTGGCTCAAGGCAGCGCGGTCGCATCGTGGGCAGAGTCGGGCATCGACCACCTGACGCCACCCCGACCTTTCATGCTGCCGGCCCTGTCTTCCCTGACCTCCGACGCACCGCGCCCCGAAGCGCGGCGCTGGAAAGCCGCCACCGGGCGGCGGCCGGTCGTCCTGTCCGGCGTGCCCTTGTTGCGCGGCGCCTTCGCCCCCTGCGAGCCAGCACCGGCCACGCTGGAGCGGCTGGCCGGCGCCCTGCGCCTGCATGTGCTGCCCAAGGGCGCCATCGCCGCCATGCCGGACAACCATCCACCGTCGTGGTGGCTCGTTGCCGAAGGCCGCATCGTGGTCGGCCGCATTGGTGCGGATGGGGGTCTGGTCGAGAACCGCGTTCTCGGCCCGGGCCAGTGGCTGGATCTCGCCTCCGCCTGGCTGGAGTCGGACTGGATCGAGTCAGCCGTGTGTCCGGCTCGCGTCACCCTGGCCGCACTGCCGCTGGAGCACCTGCTGGAAGCCGCTCGGCAGGATCCGGCCCTTCAGCGCGCCGTCGGCCTGGTGATGGCCGAGCGCATCCGCCAACTGACGGACGGGCGGCACGAATTGGCCACCAAGGACGTGCTGGGGCGCCTGGCCGCCTGGCTGCTGCGCGAGCCTTTCGAAGCCGCCGGCAAGGACCGCTCGGTGCGATTGCCGGTGCAGAAGCGCTCCATTGCGCGCCAGCTGGTGATGGCACAGGCCACGCTGTCCCGCTGCTTCCGGCGACTGGTGGAACTGGGATGCATCGAGATGCATGGCTACGTCGTACTGATCCGCGACGTGCCGGCGCTGCAGGCGCTGGCGGGGGAAGCGCCGGCGCGCTGATCCGCGGTCGTCCGAACGGCGTGCCCCGTCTCTCTACGCCATGTCGGCGCGGCGCCGAACGGCTACTTGTTGTTGTGGCTCAGCGCGTTGCTAACCAAGCGGGAAGTGATGTCCACGATCTGGATCATGCGGTCATAGGGCATGCGGGTCGGTCCGATCACGCCCAGGGTGCCGACCACCTCGCCGTTGACTTCGTAGTTGGCACTGACGACCGACAGCTCTTCGTACGGCACCACCTGGCTTTCGCCGCCAATGAAGATGCGCACGCCGTCGGACTTGCTGGACATGTCCAGCAACCGCATCAGCTCGGCCTTCTGCTCGAACAACTCGAAGGCACGGCGCAACTGGCCCATATCGCTGGAGAAGTCGCTCACGGCCAGCAGGTTGCGCTCGCCGGCAATGATGACTTCTTCCTGTGCCTGCGAAAACGCCTGCGAGCTCGCCTGCACTGCCGCCTGCATCAGCGAGGCGATCTCGGCGCGCAGGCCGTCCATCTCGCCCTTGAGACGGTCGCGCACCTGCTCGATGGACAGTCCACCGTAGTGGGCGGTGAGGTAGTTGGAGGTTTCGATGAGCTCCGACTGGGTGTAGTCCCGGTCGGTGAAGATGACCTGGTTCTGCACGTCGCCGTCGGGCGAGACGATGATGACCAGGAGCCGCCGCTCCGACAGCCGCAGGAATTCGATGTGCCGGAAGGCCGTCGTGCGCCGCGGCGCCATCACCACGCCCACGAACTGGGAGAGGTTCGACAGCAGCTGTGCCGCGCTGGCGATCACTTTCTGGGGCTGGTCCGGCGGCAGGCTCGGCGGCGTGGACTGCAACTGGGCCCGCTGGGCCGTGAGCATGGTGTCGACGAACAGCCGGTAGCCGCGCGCAGTGGGAATGCGGCCGGCGGAGGTGTGGGGGCTGACGATCAGCCCCAGGTCCTCGAGGTCGGCCATCACATTGCGGATGGTGGCGGGGGAAAGCTCGAGACCGGCGGCGCGCGAGAGCGTGCGCGAGCCGACGGGTTGGCCGTCGGCGATGTAGCGTTCCACCAGGGTCTTGAGCAGCAGCTTGGCGCGGTCGTCCAGCATCGGCAAATGATACCCCGCGGCCCGCGATCCCTAGGCGGCGGACAAGGCCTTGCCAGGCGGTGGGACGCCTCCGGTGTCGTGATGTAATTTGTCCCCATGCACGCACCCTTCCGCCATGTGGCGCTCATCGGCAAGTACCAGGCGACGGCGGCGCGCGAGCGCGATGCTGTCATCGAGGGCATTGCGGCGTTCCTGGAGTCGCGCGGCTGCGTCGTGGTGCTCGAGCGCAGCAGCGCCGAATGCGGCGAGGACGGCGTGCCGCGCGCGGGCCGCTGGCCCCTGCTCACGGTGCAGGAGATCGGCGAGCAGTGCGACCTGGGCCTGGTGGTCGGCGGCGACGGCACCATGCTGGGCATCGGCCGGCAGCTCGCCCGCTACGGCGTGCCGCTGATCGGCATCAACCGCGGCCGCCTGGGCTTCGTCACCGACATCCCGCTGGAACATTACGAGGCCACACTCACGCCGATGCTGGCCGGCGAGTACGAGGAAGACCACCGCAGCCTGATCCAGGCCCGGGTCATGCGCGCCGGCGAGGTCGTGTTCACCGCCCAGGCCATGAACGACGTGGTGGTCAACCGCGGCGCCACCTCCGGCATGGTCGAGCTGCGCGTCTCGGTCGGCGGGCATCTGGTGGCCAACCAGCGTGCCGACGGCCTGATCATCGCCACGCCTACCGGCTCCACCGCTTACGCACTGTCGGCGGGCGGGCCGATGCTGCATCCCTCCATCCCCGGCTGGGTGATGGTGCCGATCGCGCCGCACACGCTGTCGAACCGGCCGATCCTGCTGCCCGACGCCGAGGAGATCTCGGTCGAGGTGGTGGGCGGGCGCGACGCCAGCGCCAATTTCGACATGCAGTCCCTCGCCTCCCTCGCCCATGGCGACCAGGTGCTGGTGCGGCGCTCCGAGCACAGGGTGCGCTTCCTGCATCCGCGCGGCTGGAGCTATTTCGACACCCTGCGCAAGAAACTTCACTGGAACGAAGGAGGCTCCTGAGTGGCCCTGCGACGCATCGTCCTGCGCGACTTCGTCATCGTCCGCGCGCTCGACCTGGACCTGGCCGAGGGCTTCACCGTGCTCACGGGCGAGACTGGCGCCGGCAAGTCGATCCTGATCGACGCCCTGCAACTGGCGCTGGGCAACCGGGCCGACGCCGGTTCCGTGCGCGAAGGCGCCGAGCGGCTGGATGTGAGCGCCGAATTCGACGCCGACCCGGCGCTCGGCACCTGGCTGGAAGAAGGCGGCTTCGAGGCCGGCGACACCCTGCTGCTGCGCCGCACCGTCGACACCCAGGGCCGCAGCCGCGGCTGGATCAACGGAAGCCCGGCCACCGCCACGCAGCTGCGTGAACTGGGCGCGCACCTGCTGGACATCCACGGCCAGCATGCGTGGCAGAGCCTGACCCGCCCCGATGCCGTGCGCGGCCTGCTGGACGCCTATGCCGGGGTCCGAACCGCCGCACTGGAGACCGCCTGGCAGAACTGGCGCCAGGCCGGCACTGCGCTGGAAGCCGCCCGCAATGCGCAGGAAAGCCTGCTGCGCGAGCGCGAACGCCTGCAGTGGCAGATCGGCGAGGTCGACAAGCTGGCGCCCGGCGCCGACGAGTGGGAAGAACTCTCCAGCCAGCACACCCGGCTGGCCAACGCACAGTCGCTGATCGACGCCGCGCAGGCCGCCGCCGGCCTGCTGGAAGAGGACGAACAGGGCGCCCTGGCCCTGCTCTCGCGCGCCGCCGACCGCCTGCAGGATCTGGCCCACATCGAACCCGAATTCAAGACGCTGGGCGACGAACTTGCCGGTAGCCTGGCTCAGGCCTCCGACGCACTGCATGCGCTGCACGGCTACCTGCGCCGCACCGAGACCGACGCCGACCAGTTGCAGGCGCTGGACGAGCGCCTGGGCCTGTGGATGTCACTGGCCCGCCGCTACCGCCGCCCCCCCGAGGAGCTGCCCGCCCTGCTCGCCAGCTGGCGGCAGGAACTGCAGACGCTGGAAGCCCAGGCCGACCTGGCCGCGCTGGAGCAGGCCGAGCAGCGGGCGCGCCAGGCCTTCGACAAGGAGGCACGCGCCGTCGGCCAGGCCCGCAAGAAGGCCGCCCCCAAGCTGGCCGCGGCCATCACCGAAGCGATGCAGGGCCTGGGCATGCAGGGCGGCCGTTTTGCCGTCGATCTGCAGCCGCTGCCGCAACCAGCGCGCCACGGCATGGAGGACATCGCCTTCCTCGTGGCCGGCCATGCCGGCGGCACGCCGCGGCCGGTGGGCAAGGTGGCTTCGGGCGGCGAGCTGTCGCGCATCGCACTGGCCATCGCGGTCACCACCAGCCAGTTGGGCACAGCGCAGGCGCTGATCTTCGACGAGGTGGACACCGGCATCGGCGGCGCGGTGGCCGACACCGTGGGTCGCCTGATGCGCCAGCTCGGCCGCGATCGCCAGGTGCTGGCGGTGACCCACCTGCCGCAGGTGGCCGCCTGCGCCGACCACCATCTGCGCGTGGCCAAGCGCACACTGAACGCGGCGACCGCACAGGGCGGCAAGCCGCAGCCGGTCACGGAAAGCACGGTCGCGCCGCTCGACGGCGAAGGCCGCATGCAGGAGATCGCCCGCATGCTGGGCGGTGAGCGGGTATCAGCCGCCTCGCTCGCCCATGCCCGCGAAATGCTGAGCCCGCAGGAAAGCTGACGACGATGAATCCCTCCATGGACCTGGTGCTGATCACCGGCATGTCCGGCTCCGGCAAGTCGGTGGCCCTGGCCGCGCTCGAAGACGCCGGCTACTACTGCGTCGACAACCTGCCGCCCGAACTGCTGGATGACTTCATCCGGTTGCAGAAGGAGAACCAGGCGCCGCTGGTGGCCGTGGCCATCGATGCACGCAGCGGCACCTCGCTGTCGAAGGCGCCCATCCGCCTGGCGGCACTGCGGCAGGAAGGCATGGCCGTGCGCTCGTTGTTCCTCGATGCGACCACCGAGGCGCTGGTGCGCCGCTATTCGGAGACGCGCCGACGGCATCCGCTGTCGCGCCAGCACGGCGGGGTCGATGCGCCCGAGCAGGAGCGCGCACTGATCCAGGCCATCGAGCTGGAGCGCGAACTGCTGGCCGAATTGCGGGAAGGTGCAGACCTGATCGACACCAGCCTGATCCGCCCGGCCCAGCTGCGCACCTACATCAAGGCGCTGATCGAGGCGCCGCAGCGCACGCTGACCCTGGTGTTCCAATCCTTCGCCTTCAAGCGCGGCGTTCCGCTCGATGCCGACTACGTCTTCGATGTGCGCATGCTGCCCAACCCGCATTACGTCGCGTCGCTGCGCCCGCTGACCGGACGCGACCAGCCCGTGATCGACTGGCTGCGCCAGCACGATGCGGTGGCCCGCATGTTCGGCGACATCGAACAGTTCCTGCAGCACTGGATGGACGCACTTGCGGACGACCATCGCAGTTACGTCACCGTGGCCATCGGCTGCACGGGCGGTCAGCACCGCTCGGTCTTCCTGGTCGAGCAACTGGCCCGCACCTTCGGCGAGCGCTGGGTGACGCTGCGGCGGCACCGCGAGATGGACGCCGAATAACCACTGGTGGCCCGGGCTCCACAGCCCCGGGCGAGGCGTCCTGACCCGGGGTCCCACCCGGCGGACTCAGCCGATCCGGGCGGCGCGCTCTTCCAGCAACCGACGCACCGGCGCAGGCAGGCCCAGCGCCGGCCAGTCCTCGGCCGCCACCCACCGCCCCTCCAGGCCGGCCATGTCGCTGCGCGCCGCGTCGACCTGGACGGGGTGCAGATGCAGGTCCTTGTGCGTGAGCACATGCAGGAAAGCCGGCAGATGCTGCAACGCCGAGCGCAAGGTCTCTGGCATGACCGCTTCCAGCGCTTCGGCGCTGTCGAAGACCGGCAGCGCATGCAGGCCGGCCCAGATGCCGCTGGCCGGCCGCTTCTGCAACCACACCGCCTGCCCGTCGGCCGAGCGCGCCAGCAGCAGCCACAGCGACTGCGCGCTGCGCTTGAGCTTGCGCGTCTTGATGGGCAGCCGCGCCGGATCGCCCTGCCGGCGGCCTTCGCACAGCGCCTCGACCGGGCAGATCAGGCACTGCGGCTGGCGCGGCAGGCAGACCGTGGCGCCCAGATCCATCAGCCCCTGCGTGTAGCGGGAGATGGCCTCGGTGTCGCCCTCGGGCGGCAACAGTTCGTCGGCCGCCTTCCACAGCAGTTTCTCGTTGGCGCTGCTCGCCAGGTCGCCCTCGAAGGCCAGCAGGCGCGAGAGCACGCGCTTGACGTTGCCGTCCATGATCGACACCCGCTCACCGAAGCAGAAGGCGGCGATGGCGGACGCCGTGGAGCGGCCGATGCCGGGCAGCGTCTGCAGCAGTTCGGCGCTGTGCGGAAAGCTGCCGCCGAAGCGCGCGACCACGTCCTGGGCGCAGCGGTGCAAGTTGCGTGCGCGGCTGTAGTAGCCCAGTCCGCTCCACAGGCCCATGACCTCGTCTTCAGGTGCGGCAGCCAGGTCCGCCACCGTGGGACAGCGCGCCAGGAAGCGCTCGTAGTAGCCCAGCACGGTCGACACCTGCGTCTGCTGCAGCATGATCTCGGACAGCCAGACCCGGTAGGGGTCGCGGGTGTTCTGCCAGGGCAGGCTGCTGCGGCCATGCGTCTTCTGCCAGGTCACCAGGCGCAGCCAGAAAGCATCGGCGCATTGGCGCGCCTGCCGCACGACCGGTGCGGCGTCGGTCGCGGCGGATCTCACGCCGCGCGCAGTTGGGTGTCGCCGGCAGCCGGCGGGGCGCCAGGCTCGGGCTTGCGGCCGACGAGCACCTCGCAGAGATCACGCAGCCGTTGCTCCAGGGCACGAAGCTGCGCGCCCTGGCCGGCGAGTTCCGCCAGGCGCTCGTCCAGGCTGCTGGCGGCGTCGCGCACGCGGGCCATCGACTCCACGCGCCGGGCATAGGTCGCGCGGCGCTCGTTCATCTGGCGGTCCATCTGGGAGAAGGCGCTGCGGCGCCAGTCCTCGATCTCGCCCAGCGCGGCGTCGCGGACGGTGCGCACGCGGCTGGACAGGGCCTGCGCCAGCCGCTCGCAGAATTCAGATTGCACGAGGCGCAGGATGTTGCCCATGCCGAGGTAGTGCAGATGGCTCTGCTCGATGCTGCTCATCTCGGCAATGTACTTCGACAGATCGGGCTCGGCCGGGGCCTGCAGGGCAAAGCCATGTTCGGCATTGAGCTGGCGGAAGGCCGCATGCAGCATGGCCTGCAGCTCGGCCATGGTGGCCTGCACATCGCCGAGGTTGGTGCGCAGCCCGTCGAAGGTGCGGGCGTAGACCTGCGCAAGCTGCAGCTTGATGCCGGGCCGGCCCAATGCCTGCGCGAACTGCGCCATGTCGGACCTGAGTGCCGTCGGGCCGAGCACGGCCTGCATCTCGCGCATGCGCTTGCCAAGGACGGCACGCAGGGCCGAAACGCGTTCGGCGCCCGCCTCGAACTCCGACTGTTCCTGCTCGACCCGGCGCATCATGTGCCGCAGCGTGGCGGTGTTCTTGCCGCGCAGGCCTTCGAGCTCCATGCCCTGCTCCGTCAGCTCCCGCTGGCGCAGGCGCAGGATGCGCTGCGCCTCGGCGCGCAAGGCGTCCAGCCCGCCCTCCACGGCGCGGCGCAGGATGGCCTCCCTTTCGGCGAGCAGCCCCTGGCCCAGCAGCGCCTCAAGGGCCGGCAGCCGGCTCGCCTGCAGCAGCGGTGCATCGCCTGCGATGCGCGCCTGCAGGCCCTTCTGCGCCGACACCGGCAGCACGCGCCGGCGGGGCACGCCCAGCATGTCGGCGGACAGGGCGCACTGCCGCTCGATCTGGGCCTCGATCTGTCCGGGTGCGCTGAGCGAATCCCACAGCGTGTCGATCTTGTTCAGCGCGACGATGCGCGAGGCAACGGCCGGTGCGGCCCCGCCCAGGTGTTCGCGCCAGATGGCGAGGTCGGAGCGGGTCACCCCCGTATCGGCCCCCAGGATGAACAGCACGGCGTGGGCCTGGGGCAGCAGGCTCATCGTGAGTTCGGGCTCGGCGCCGATGGCATTGAGGCCCGGCGTGTCCAGGATGACCAGGCCCTGCTCCAGCAGGGGATGCGGAAGGTTGAGCACCGCATGGCGCCAGCGCGGGACCTCGACGTGCCGATGGGCATCCACGGGCAGGGCGTCTTCGCCGGCATCGTCGCGCCAGAAACCCAGCGCCTTGGCCCGTTCGAGCGGGACACGGTCGACCTCGGCCACTTTCTGCATGGCGGCCGCGAGCTGCTCGCCGTCATCGGGCGACAGGGCAATCCCGGTCCAGCCCTCGGACGATTCGCGCCACTGCTGCAGCGACCGGGGCACGAGCCGCGTGTCGATCGGCAGCAGCCGCAGCCCGGGGGCCTGCCCCGCGTCATGGCGAAGCTCCACAGGGCACATGGTGGTGCGTCCGGCGCTGGCCGGCATGATGCGCCGGCCATAGTCCGCAAAGAACAAGGCGTTGATCAGCTCAGACTTGCCGCGCGAGAACTCCGCGACGAAGGCCACCATGACCCGGCTGTCACGCATCAGGGACTCGGCATCCCTCAGCCGCTCCGCCACGGCGTCGTCGAGCAGGTCGTTGTCGCCCAGCCAGGAAGCCAGCCAGCGAAGCCGATGTGCCAGGCTGCGTCGCCAGGCGCCGTGCTGCTCGAACTGCTGGGAGAAAGGAACGCTCACGGACGCCTGCAGAAGAATTTACAAAATATAACAGTTGCGAATGCCCCTCACAGCCCAGCGGCAAGGTGGTCGCACCCGGCGAGGCCGGCCCGCAGGGCCCTCAAGCCTTCTGGCAATTCGGACAGAAATAGGTCGAGCGCTGGCCCTGCCGCAGGAGCCGGATCGGCACCCCGCACTGCCGGCAGGGCTCGCCTGCCCGTCCGTAGACCATGGCCTGCAGCTGGAAGTGCCCAGCCTGACCGTCGATGTGGGAGAAATCGCGCAGCGTGCTGCCGCCCGCCTCGACCGCACGCGCCAACACCTCGCGGACGGCGGCATGCAGCCGCGCGGCACGCGGCCGTGAAATGCGGGCCGCCGGCACCGTCGGCCGGATGCCGGCAAGGAACAATGCCTCGGACGCATAGATGTTGCCCACCCCCACCACCACGTCGCCGGCCAGAAGCACCTGCTTGACCGGCGCGCGCCGTCTTCTGAGACCTTCGTGGAAGCGGCCGAGGTCAAAGGCATCGCCGAGCGGCTCCATGCCCAGCCCACCCAGCAGCTTGCGCGCCAGCGGCGCATCCTCGCCATCGACGTGGATCACCGCGCCGAAGCGCCTCGGGTCGTTCAACCGCAGCGTGCCACGCGTGGTGGTCAGGTCGAAGTGGTCGTGCGGTCCGGGCTCGGGCAGCGCCGGCGCAAACCGGAGGCTGCCCGACATGCCAAGGTGCACCAGCAGCATGCCCCGGTCGAGATCGACCAGCAGGTACTTGCCACGCCGCCGCACCTGCACCACGGTGCGCCCGACCAGCGCGTCCGGATCCACCTCCAGCGCCCATCGCAGCGGCTTGCCCACACGCAGGGCGGTGATGACGCCGCGGGCGATGCGGTCGGCAAAACCGCGGCGGGTGACTTCGACTTCTGGGAGCTCGGGCATCGGAACACGCCGCATGCACAGGAGCAGCGGACCATCGCCCTCGCCCCAGATGCGGACAAAGGCTTGGATTATTATGGTTCGATGAGTCCCTTGCCCCGCCGGCGCCATCTGGCGACAGCCGTTCTGACCCTCGCCTCGCTCAGCGCCGCCGCGCAGTCGGTGCCCCCCGGCCCACCACCCGCGCCGCCCGCCCCGGCCGCGGAACCTGCCCAGCCCTCGGCCATGACGGCCGAGCTGTTCTACGAAGTGCTGCTGGGCGAACTCAACGCCCGCGACGGCGATCCGGTCGAGGGCTTCCAACTGCTCCTGGACTCCGCTCGCCGTACCCGCGAGCCGGCCCTCTTCCAGCGCGCCGTCGATGTCGCCGTGCGCGCACGCTCGCCGGAGGCTGCCCTGGTGGCGGTTCGCGCCTGGAAACAGGCCATTCCCGACGCCCGGGAGCCGCGCCGGCTGGAGTTGCAGATCCTGATCCTGCTGGGCCGCCTGACCGAGACCGTGGACCCGCTGCGTGCCGACCTCGCCGCCACGCCGGTACCGGAGCGCCCCGCAGCGCTCGCGAGCGCCGTCCGGGCCTACAGCCGGGCGTCCAACAAGCAGGCCGCTGCCCAGGCCTTCGAACAAGGCCTGTCGGATGAATTGAAGGCGGGCGCCCGCTCGGCTGGCCTGGCCTGGGCGGCCGTCGGCCGTCTGCGCCTGAACGCGGGCGACACCGCCGGCGCCCTGGCGGCTGCCCAGCAGGGCAACGCCGCCGACCCGAAGGCCGACGCGCCTGCCGTGCTGGCACTCGAACTGATGGATCCGTCCCGGCCCGAAGCCGAGGCACTCGTGCGCCGCTACCTGAGCCAGGAGGACGCCCTGCCCGAGGCACGCGTGGCCTATGCCCGCGCACTGGCACTGGGGCAGCGCTACGACGAGGCCACGGCGCAGATGGAGACGCTCACGCGCAGCCGACCCGACCTGCCCGATCCCTGGCTGCTGCTCGGCTCCCTGCAGGCGCAGGTCCATCAGGACGCGGCCGCGCAGACGTCCCTGCAGCGCTACCTGGACCTCGCCACCCGCCAGAGCGATGCGGACGAGCGCGCCCGCGGCATTGCTCAGGCATACCTGCAGCTCGCCCAGTTGGCAGAACGTCGCAAGGATTTCGCCGCCGCCGAACAGTACCTGTCGCGCGTGGAGGGCGACGAGGACATGGCGTCCGCCCAGTTGCGTCGGGCGATGCTGCTGGCCAAGCAGGGCAAGGTCGCCGAGGCACGCCAGATCGTGCGCAGCATGCCCGCACGCACGGATGCCGACCGCCGCCAGCAATTGCAGGCCGAAGCCCAGGTGCTGCGTGAGGCCAAGATGAACCAGGCGGTGTACGACCTGCTTGCCGCCGCCAGTGCCCAGGCACCGAACGACACCGACCTGCTCTACGACCTCGCCATGGCGGCCGAGAAGCTCAACCGCGTGGACGAGACCGAACGGCTGCTGCGCCGCGTGATCGCCCTCAAGCCGGACAGTGCCAACGCGTACAACGCGCTGGGCTATTCGCTCGCCGATCGGAATGTCCGTCTCCCCGAAGCCCGCCAGCTGATCCGCAAGGCGGTGGAACTGTCGCCCAACGACCCTTTCATCGCCGACAGTCTGGGTTGGGTCGAGTTCCGGCTCGGCAATATGGCCGAGGCGCAGCGCATCCTCGAAGGCGCCTACAAGACGCGGCCCGATCCGGAGATCGGGGCCCACCTCGGCGAGGTGCTGTGGGCGCAGGGCCAACGCGACCGTGCATTGAGCATCTGGCGCGAGGCCTCCATGGCGGACGCGGAGAACGAGACCCTGCAGGCCACGCTGCGGCGCCTGCGCGTCAAGCTGTGAAGCGACGCGTGCTGATGGCCGGCGTGGCGGGCGCCACCCTTGCGCTGGCCGGCTGTGCCGCCCCCCAGGCGGCACGCCGCGCGGACACGGGCAGCAGCCACTGGAGCGGCCGTCTGTCCCTGTCGGTCGACAGCAACCCGCCGCAGTCCTTCGCAGCCGTGTTCGAGCTGGACGGCAATCCGGAGCAAGGCGAGCTCTTGCTGACCACGCCGCTTGGCAACACCCTGGGCGCCTTGCAATGGAGCCCGGGCACCGCCGTGCTGCGCGATGGCGCACAGCAGCGACGCTTCGCCTCCATCGCCGCGCTGACCGAGGCCGTGACCGGCGCGGCGCTGCCCATCGATGCATTGTTCGAATGGCTGCAGGGCCGCCCGGCCCCGGTCCCGGGCTGGCGGGCCGAACTGTCGCAGGTGGCGCAAGGCCGACTCCAGGCGACGCGCGATGCCCCCTTGCCCACCGCGCAGCTGCGTGTCGTCTTCGAGCGCCCTTCGCCGTGAAGGCCCTCTATGACCTGCCCGCGCCTGCCAAGCTGAACCTCTTCCTTCACATCACCGGTCGGCGTGCAGATGGCTACCACCTGCTGCAGTCGGTGTTCATGTTGATCGACTGGTGCGACACGCTGCATGCGGACTTGCGCCTGGACGGTGGCCTGTCGCGCGAAGACCTGGGACAACCCCTGCCCGCCGACGATCTCGTATTGCGCGCCGCCCGCGCGCTGAAGAGCGCGACTGGCACGCAGCAGGGTGCCCACATCGGCGTGCACAAGCGCATACCGGCGCAGGCGGGCATGGGCGGCGGCTCATCGGATGCGGCCACCTGCCTCCTGGCACTGAACCGGCTCTGGCGGTTGGATCTGCCACTTGCCGAACTCGAACGCATCGGCCTCAAGCTCGGCGCCGACGTGCCCTTCTTTCTGCGCGGCCGCAATGCATGGGTCGAGGGCATCGGCGAGCAGATCACTCCGCTGACGGTGCCCGCAGCCCGCTTCGCCGTGCTCAAGCCAGAGGCTGGACTCGACACACGCCGTATTTTTTCTGCGGATGATCTTCACAGGGCCACAAAACCTGCTATAGTTTCTGTCTTCGCTGCTCAGGACGGCAAACGAATCTTCCGATTCGGACACAACGACCTGCAGCCGGTTGCCCAGCGGCTCTGTCCGCAAGTGAGTCAGGCCCTTCAGTGGCTCGATGCACAAGGCCTCAGTGCCAGGATGACCGGCTCCGGAAGTGCCGTCTTCGCGCAGCTGCCGAACGATGCGCCGCAAGGCCCGATCGATCATCTCTCGAAGGATCTTCCCGAGGGTTGGCAATATCGGATCTGCAGCAATCTCGCGCACCATCCCCTCCAGGGCTGGGCCGCGTAGGCAATAACCAGTCGCTCGCGATTGGTTGCGACATTCATCGGTGGATGGTCACTGGACCGTCCTCCTGTGTAGGGGAGTCGCCAAGTTGGTTAAGGCACCGGATTTTGATTCCGGCATTCGAGGGTTCGAGTCCTTCCTCCCCTGCCAAATGCTCTAAAGCATCAGGCCCCACCTTTTCTCTCTGACCGCCGGGAAGCACACATGCAGGCCCCACATCCTGACTTCATGGTTTTCACCGGCAATGCCAACCCGGGCATGGCAGCAGAGATCGTTCAGCATCTCGGCACCTCGCTTGGCGCTGCGCGCGTCGGCCGCTTCTCCGATGGCGAGGTCACGGTCGAAATCAACCAGAACGTGCGGGCGCGTGAGGTCTTCGTGGTGCAGTCCACCTGCGCGCCCACGAACGAAAACCTGATGGAACTGCTGATCATGGTCGACGCACTCAAGCGCGCCTCGGCCGAGCGGATCAGCGCCGTGATCCCCTACTTCGGCTATGCCCGCCAGGACCGCCGCCCGCGCTCCTCGCGCGTGCCGATCTCGGCAAAGGTCGTCGCCAACCTGCTGCAGACCGTCGGCGTATCGCGCGTGCTGACGATGGACCTGCACGCCGACCAGATCCAGGGTTTCTTCGACATCCCCGTCGACAACATCTACGCCTCTCCGGTTCTGCTGGGCGATCTGCGCACCAAGAACTACGAAGACCTGATGGTGGTGAGCCCCGACGTCGGCGGTGTGGTGCGTGCCCGTGCCATCGCCAAGCAACTGGGCTGCGACCTGGCCATCATCGACAAGCGCCGCCCCAAGGCCAACGTCAGTGAGGTGATGCACGTCATCGGCGAGATCGAAGGCCGCAACTGCGTGATCATGGACGACATGATCGACACCGCTGGCACGCTGGTAAAGGCTGCCGAGGTGCTCAAGGAGCGCGGCGCCAAGAAGGTGTACGCCTATTGCACGCACCCGGTCTTCTCGGGTCCCGCCATTGAACGCATCGCCCAGGGCAGCGCGCTCGATGAGGTCTGCGTCACCAACACCATCCCGCTGTCCGACGGCGCCCTGGCCTGCGGCAAGATCCGCCAGCTGTCCGTGGCCCCCCTCTTCGCGGAAACCATCCACCGTATCGCCAATGGCGAATCGGTCATGAGCCTGTTCTCGGATTCGGACAGCGCCGCCTGAGGCACATTCCGGTCCTGGAACTTTCAGTGGGCGCCCTCGCGGCGCCTTTTTGTCGAACGGCACCGCACTGGTCGCGGTGGGTGCCACAGAGGCGGGCCTTCGGCCCAGGCCTCACAGGAGTCACTTATGAAATTCGTCGCTTTCGAGCGCGCCAAGCAGGGCACGGGTGCGAGCCGCCGTCTCCGCAATTCGGGCAAGACGCCCGGCATCGTCTACGGTGGCGAAGGCCAGCCGCAACTGGTCGAGCTCGACCACAACGCCCTGTGGCACGCCCTGAAGAAGGAAGCCTTCCACTCCTCCATCCTCGAGATGGACCTGGGCGGCAACGTGACCAAGGTGCTGCTGCGCGATGTGCAGTACCACCCGTACAAGCAACTGGTCCAGCACGTGGACTTCCAGCGCGTCGATGCCCGTACCCGCCTGACCGTGAAGGTGCCGCTGCACTTCAAGGGTGAGGAAGAGTCCGAAGCCGTCAAGCTGCACCAGAACCTGGTGAACCACGTGATGACGGAAATCGAAATCAGCGTGCTGCCGGCCGACCTGCCCGAGTTCATCGAGGTTGATCTGTCGGGTCTGGCTGCCGGCGGTACCGTGCACCTGGCCGACATCAAGCTGCCCGGCCGCGCCAAGGCCATCACCCATGGCAAGCCGAACCCCGTGATCGTGTCGGCCGTGGCGCCTGTGGTCGAGGAAGAGGCGCCTGCTGCTGCGCCCGCTCCGGCTGCCGAGCCCGCCAAGGGCAAAGGCAAGAAGAAGTAATTGCTTCTTCGCCCGAGGCTGCGCACCTTCGGTGCGCCCGCCTCACGGCTCGAACAGGCCCGCCTCGCGCGGGCCTTTTTCATTTCACCATGACTCCAGCACCGAACTTCGCTGGACTACGCCGAAGCCCGATACAGCAGGTTTATCAATAACTTAGGCGAGTTCAACATATGCCGGTGCTTTCCGAAACCTGACCTGGCTTCCCCTCTGCTGGCCCCTACAAGGCTCCTGGGAATCGGGTCTTT
>NZ_JAGOPN010000011.1 GCF_017991995.1 Pseudacidovorax sp.
CCCCCCCCCGCCTCGCGTCCCCCCGATCCCCGGAATCGTCCTCGCTGGCGATGGCGCAGTGCTTTGCCGATGCATGTGCACAGGTCTGGTATTTCGTATCACCATCCCCCATCCAGGGGGCAGACTTGGCCGTGCGTTCGGACGGCGCTGGCATCGCACACGCCCTAGATCAGAACCATTGCCAGACGCTCACTCTTGCGCCGCCCCGTTGCTACACCGACTGGCCGAGTTCATCGTCCTCTCAAACATTCGGTGGCGGAACTTGCCCCTCGAAGGTGGGGCGCTGGGCACTGTGGAGGCGCGCCCGCCTATCGGCCCACGAACGTGAGCATCCATTTGGGCGCCTGGTGTGCGACGTCGACGTCCCTCTCAGCGCCGTCTAAATCGTCTGAAGGCAGGGTTCGAGCCTGCCTGGTTTCGCTTGCTCTCGGCCATGCGCCGCATAGGTACGCTTTCCTCTGATTGAGTACACGCCCCAGCTCCCAGCCGGGGTGGGTCTCAACTTGGAAGGCGGGAATCTTGAAATCCTGTTGATCGGCAGGGCAGGGCAGGGCAGGGCAGGGCAGGGCAGGGCAGGGCAGGGCAGGGCAGGGCAGGGCAGGCCTTCCAGTGACCTCCGAGGCGGGCCGCACTGACTTCGCCCTAGCGGAACGTGGATACGCCGGGGCAGGACCGCTCCATCCATTTGGGCCAGTCCAAGGCCCTAAGGAACGGCACGGCCATCCGCGCCAATCTCCGCCCGCGGACCCCGTAGCTCTGCCGCCTCAAGGAGGCTGCTCGCACGCGCAGCGTGCCACCAATGCCGCCCACCGATGGTTCACCGCTCCCAGGGTTGGCTTGGCGGGACATCGTTCGAATGCCCTTGCTCAATGCGAAAAGTCCTTGTCGATCAAATAGTTGCCCAGGAGTCAGAAGGTATTCAAAGAAGAAGTTCAGGCTAAACCTCAAAAAAACGATGTATTGGTAATAAACTTCAAGCGCCGACAAGGTTCCGTCTTCCGGTTCTACAACCGGAAGACGCTGAGCCACGTGCAGGACGGCCCGTGCGCCCCACGACGTCGATCCCATGCCGCCCTCAAGCCGCTACCTTCCCACCCATGACGCCCGCTCGCGCCTCCAAGACCGCCCTCGTCTCCGCACCCGCTGCCAAGCAGCGTGCGCTGCATCGCGGCCACTTCGCCTTCATGCGGGCCGTCATCCAGGGCATCGACACGCGGCAGGCATGGTCGCGCTACATGCAGGGCGAGGACGACCGCGTGGACGAGCGGTTGATCCGCCGTGTCATCAACACCTACCGGGACGAGCTGGCGGCGGCGGCGCGCCGCCATGCGCGTCCGGGCACCGCCCGCCTGGTGCTCATGGACGCAAGCGGGCTCCCCGACGCCACCCGAGCCCGTCCGAGCCTGGAGGAGTTCGCGCTGGAGCGCGGTCTCGAAGACTTCTCGCTGGAGGACCAGCTCGCCGCCTTCGAGGAAGCCTGGGGTGCCGAGACGGAGGGCCGTCGTCAGCAGTCCAAGCGCCGGCGGCTGGTGGATCGTCAGTTGGAAGCGCTCTCGTGGCTGGAGGGGCTGGCCTCCCGCGCCCCCAGGGCCGACGACCCTGTAGAGGATTGGCTCGCGCCCGCCCTGGCGCAGCGCGTCGCGGCGGCGGGCATGCCTACGTTGCGCAGCGTGGCGGACCGCATCCAGGCCGTCGGCATGCGATGGTGGACGACCGTGCCGGCCGTCGGTCCCACCAAGGCGGCGCGCATCGTCGAGTGGCTGCGCGTCCATCAACAGGAGACGGGTCTGGCGTTGGGGCCCCACGCCTTCGCGCCGATCTCTCGCCTGGGTCGCGCGGCCTTGCAGCCCGTGGTGCCCCCTGCGACTGCGGTGCGCCCGCTCGAGAAGTTCGTGGTGCCCGAGGCGCTGCGCGGCAGGACCGGGCACTTTCGGGCACCGCCGGCCGCCTGCCGCATCTCTGCGCCCGATGATCTGGAGGCGGTGGCCGTCTGGCTTCAGCGCCGTGGCCGTCGTACGGGCGGTGACGAAGCTGGGGCGCCCGCCGAAGAGACGCGGCGGGCCTACCGCAAGGAAGCCGAGCGCCTGCTGCTGTGGGCAGTGCTGGCACGAGGAAAAGCGCTGTCCTCGCTGGACGAGGAAGACTGTGCCGCATTCGTTGCGTTCGCCCGTTCACCGCCGGCGGAATGGTGCGGTCCGCGCCATCACGAGCGCTGGTCGCCCCTCTGGCGGCCGTTCGAAGGTCCTTTGCGCGCCGCAGCGCTGCAGCGTTGCATCGCCGTGCTGCGGGCGCTGTTCCGCTTTCTGCACGACTGCGGCTATCTCACGCACGATCCATCGGCAGGGCTGCGGGGAGAGGTCGGGAGCAGCGCGTCCGACGCTTGCACGACAAGCGCGGCCCAGCCCATGGCGCTGGATGTCCAGCAATCCTCCCTCATGGTTCCGGCGACGCCGGGCCTGGTGCGCGCCCGGCGCGTGGCGGCATGGTTGCAGGAAACGGATGTCCAACCCGGCGCGCTGGCCCGCGCCCGCTGTGCGGATCTCGTTCCGCCCACAGCCACCGGCGCTGCTGACGCACCATGGCGACTGCGTGTGCAAGGAGAGCGTCGCGGCAGGCGCAGGGCGGCGCAACAGGATGCGATGCTGGAGGTGCCGGCCGCCCTGGTCGCGCAGTTGCAGTCGCTGCTGCGCACGATGGGCCGCACGGCCGATCCGTGCGACGAGGGGAACGCGGAACTTCCCTTGATCTTCGACGTGCGCGACAGCCGTGTCGTCGGGCTGAGCCGAGGCGGCGTCTACAAGGCCATCAAGCGGCTCCTGCACCATTGCAGCGCCGGCATGCCCGAGCCGCAGCGGCAGGCGCTGCAGGCCGCATCTCCCCGACGCCTGAGCAGACACCGGGACCGTGCGCAGGCCCCGTCAACGCACGCGTCGGGCGATGCCATCGATCACTTGCGCGCCTGAGCGCCGTGCAGGCCCTCGGCATGCTGAAGGTGCTTCTGCACCACCGGCAGGGTCTTGGCGGCATAGGCACGCAGGTCGTTGTCGCCGGTCTCGCGCTGCACCCGCTGCAGCTTCTCGACCGTCTGGCGATGGTCGGTCACGCCCGCCATGCGGATGTACTGCTTGTCGAAGGCCTCGCCGCTCAGCGCCTTGAGGCCCGTGGCCACGAGCTTGTGCTTGGCGTCAGGCTCCGTCGGCAGATCCACGTTCTTGCCGCGGGCGAGTTCCTGCAGCTCGGAAAGCGCCTTCTGATGGTCTTCCACCATCTGGCTGCCGAAGCGCTTCACGTCCTCGCTGCCGGCCTTCTCCTGCGCCAGGCGGCCGGTCTCGATCTCGGCCAGGTTGGCCTGGGCGAGGTCCCGCATCATGCGTTGGTCCGCCACGGCGACCCCGGGCGTCTTCTGGGCGGTGGCCCGCTGCGCGGGCGGCTGGGGCGCCGCGGGTGCGGTGGGCGAGGTCTGCGCCGGCTGGGCGGCGGCGCTGTGCAGCAGTGCAGGGCCAAGGGCGAGCGTGGCGGCGAAGCCCAGGGCGTGCAGGCAGGTGGCTTGTTGGCGGTTCATGACGGTCCTTTTCTAAAAGAAGGCGGCGCCAAAATGCGCCGGCCTCTGGCCAGACTAGGCTGCAGGCCCGCCCTCTCAGTCAGACGATTCACGCCCCCGCGTGGGACCCCGGGGCCGGATCGCCGACCCCTTTGACTTACGGCGACCCCGTGGCGGCGGGCAGCGCATACGCGCGCACGGCATCGCCCGGCTTGGTGCCCGTCGAGCCATGGCCGCCGGCGGCCACGAGTACGTACTGGCGGCCGTCCTCGCCGGTGTAACTCATCGGCGTGGCCTGGCCGCCTGCAGGCAGGCGGTCTTCCCACAGCTGGCGGCCGGTGCGCACGTCGTAGGCCCGCACATAGTTGTCCAGCGCGCCGGAGTAGAACGCCACGCCCCCCGCCGTCATCATCGGCCCGCCGATGCCGGGCACGCCCATGCGGAAGGGCAGGGGCAGGGGCGACAGGTCGCGCACCGTTCCGTTGCGGTGCTTCCAGGCCACCTGGCCCGAGCGCAGGTCCACACCCGCCACATAGCCCCAGGGCGGCGCCTGGCAGGGCAGGCCGACGGGCGACATGAAGGGCTTCATGGAGGCCGCGAAGGGCGCACCGAAGTTCTCGTTCAACGCGGGCAGGGAGCCCTTGGGCGGCCCGCCGTCCTGGACCATCAGCGTGGTGTCGTCGGGCCGGCGCACCAGCCGCGACACGAAGGCCAGGTACGTCGGTGTGGTGAAGGCCCAGCCGTGCCGGGGATCGACCGCGATCCCGCCCCAGTTGAAGACGCCGAAGTTGCCCGGGTAGATGATCGATCCCTGCTCCGACGGCGGCGTGAAGCGGCCTTCGTAGCGCAGGCGATGGAAGGCGATGCGGCAGGCGAGCTGGTCGAACATCGTTGCGCCCCACATGTCACGCTCGGCCAGCGGCGGCGGCTCGAAGGAGAGGGCGGACTTGGGCTGCGTCGGCGCGGTGTGGTCGCCTTCGGCCGCGCCCTGCGGCGCGGGCCGTTCGGTCACGGGCAGCAGCGGCTGGCCAGTGCGCCGGTCGAGCACGAAGAGCTCGCCCTGCTTGGTCGGCTGCACCAGCGCCGGCACGCGCTGGCCGCCGATGTCCAGGTCGATCAGCGTGGGCTGCGAGGGCACGTCGTAGTCCCACAGGTCGTGGTGCACGGTCTGGAAGTGCCAGCGCACGCGGCCGGTCGCCAGGTCGAGGGCGACCACCGAGGACGAGTAGCGCTCCACCGCCTCGCTGCGCCTACCGCCCCACTGGTCGGGCGGCTGGTTGCCCATGGGGACATACACCATGCCCAGGGCCTCGTCCACGGACGAGATCGACCAGCTGTTGGGCGAGTTGGGCGTGTAGGTGCGGCCCGGGGGCAGGGGCGCGGTGTCGTCCGGGTTGCCCGAGTCCCAGTTCCAGACCAGGTCGCCGGTCTGGATGTCGAAGGCGCGGATGACGCCCGATTGCTCCTTGGTGGACGCGTTGTCCAGCACCGTCCCGCCCACGATGATGAGCCGCTCGGTCACCACCACGGGCGAGGTCGAGTAGTACGCACCCGGCCGCACGTTGGGCATGTGGCGCCAGAGGTCGATCTGCCCGCTGCCGCGGCCGAAGTCGGCGCACACGGTGCCGTTTTCCGGGTTGAGCGCGATCACGCGGCCATCGGCGGTGGGCATGAAGAGCTTGGCGGGGCAGCTGGGCGCCGTGGGTCCCTGGCGCGCGGCCACCGGAAGGGGCTGGGTCGCGGGATGGCTGTCCTCCTGCTTCGAGTCTTCGCCGGTGGGGGCGCTCATCGGGGTCGGGTTGGCCGCGGTGCCGGCGCCGGGTCGTGCGGGCGCGGGTGCGGGTGCGGTGGCAGCCTCCGTTGCGGGTTGTGCCGCTGTCTCCGCGGCACTCGCGGCCACGGACGCGGCGTGGTACGAAAGGCCCCGGCAGGTCAGGTGCTGCAGCGCGAGATCGCCCGCGATCTGCGGATCGAAGCGCCACAGCTGCTTGCCGCTGGTCGCGTCGAGGGCGATGACGGACTGGTGCGGCGTGCACAGGAAGAGCCGGTTGCCGATCTTCAGGGGCGTGACTTCGAAGGTGGTTTCTTCCGGATCGCCGGGTCGGCCGCGCAGGTCGCCGGTGTTGAATTCCCAGGCCAGCTTCAGCTGGTCCACATTGGCCGGCGTGATCTGCGACAGGGGCGAATAGCGCTGGCCTTCGCCCGTCCGGCCGTAGGCATGCCATTCGCCGGGCGGGACGGCAGGGGAGGGCGGCTGCGCCGCCGCGGCAGCTGCGGCCTGCAGCTCGCCGTCGACCTCATGCGGAGTACGGAACCAGGAGGTCACCGCCAGCGCAGCCGAAGCCACCAGTACCAGGCCCAATGCCGCCCGGCCGCGACCGACCGCCGGACTCGCGGGCGGCGCCACGACCTTCGGCCGCAGCCCGCGCTCCAACGGCCGGGGGCGCGCGATGTCGCGCGACAGCGCCCGGCGCATCCAGGGCAGCACCAGCCAGAAGCCGAGGACGAAGAGCACGTCCAGCCGCGCGGCCAATGGCCACCAATCCAGGCCCACCTCCCACAAGGCCCAGGCGGCCGAGCCAAGCAGCAGGGCGGCGTACAGCCACAGTGCCGATGCGGACCGCCGCATCAGCAGGATGCCCGTCATGGCCAGCACCGCGCCGGCGATCAGGTAATAGGCGCTGCCGCCCAGGGTGAGCAGCCAGACGCCGGCCGCAGCCAGCGCCAGGCCGAGCAGGAGGAAGAGGACGCCGGTGATGCGTGCCATGGAAGCCTTTCGCGTGAGGCGCCGGTGACCGCGGCCCGGCGGGCACGCGTCGACGGCGCAGGAGGTACACGCCGACGAGGTTGCCGCCGACAGGTCCTCTGCGCTGTCGGTCATCGCCCGGCCAGGCTGTCGTCATACGCGGGGAGCTGCGGTGCCCGTCCCCCAAGGCAGGGCGCCTTCATGATGCGCTGGCGGTGCGCTCTGCGATCGGCTTCGACCCGTGGCATCGACGTCATGGATGCCCTGACGCTGGGGCGCGCGCCTGCGCGTCACACCACGACTTCGGGGCCCGGCAGCACGCGGTCGTATCGCTTCATTTCCCCCGGCTCCACCCCCATCCATCGCGCCACCATCTCGGGCCGGGTGCCGCGGCGCAACTGCCGCAGCGCGAAGGTGTGCCGCAGCCGGAACGAGCCGCCGGCGCCGCCGCGTCCTGCCACGCCGGCGGCTTCGAGCACCTTGCGTGCGCACTGGTACTGCGAATCGGCCAGCCACGGCTTGCCGGTGCGGGTGGAGGGGAACAGGAACTCGCCAGCGATGCGCGAGGCCGCCCGCACTTCCAGCCAATGGTGAAGCAACTCGGCTGCCCAGGGCGCGACCGGCGTCTCGCGTGCCCGGATCGTGCCATTGGCGGGCACGCGCAGCTTCCAGGTCCGTGCCTTCGGTCCCACGCCGTTCATCACGGGTGACGCCAGCGTGAGGGCGCGCACGTCGCTGGGCGCCAGCCCGGCGCCCAACTGGAGCGCGACGGAGGCGCGGTTGCGCACATCCTGCCAGGGCAGGCTGGCGAGGGCAGTGGGATCCTGGCCCGGGCGGGGCCGGGCGGCCGACAGATGGGTCAGCAATTGCCCCGCCTCCTGGGGCGTGAGCACCTCGGGTGGCGGGTCGGCCTGCTGCGATTCGGCATAGCGCACCTGGGGATTCGCACGCACCCAGTCTGCAGGGGCGCGATTGGGGCGGCGGCCGGTGCGGCTGGCATGGTGCGAAAGCACCCGTTCGATCAGCCGCATCAGCCGCAGCGCGTAGCGGGGCGAGAGGGACTGGTCCGACGCCTTGCGTCCATAACGCGCCGCCTGGAAGGCATGCAGGTCGCGCGGGTCGATGACGTCCAGCCGGACGGCGGGGGACTGGCCAATGCACCAGGTAGCAAAGCTCTCCCACATCGCGCGGTAGACCTCGTGGGCCCCTGCCTTGCGAAGAACGCCGGCACCCTGCTGGTCGGCAGCCCATGCCTCGAAGGCATGTTGGAAGTCCATGGAGACGGGGGGAAGGGACGTGCCGATCATGGGAGGGGAGTCGCCACAGAAAATAAGTTAACGGGCGTAGTGTCTCCTGGATTGAATGCTGGGTTGTTCAGATAGTTTTAATGCCGTTAACTTATTTTTTGTACGGCTCGCCCAACTCCCCACCAATGCTGGCACGGCCCGTCAACACCCGCTGACGGACAGACCTCCCCAACCCAGGACGATCACACGCGGCAACCACCCGCATCCATGTCCCAGGAAAACAACCCGCTACCCATGACCCGGGCACCCGACGGCATCGTCCGAGCCCACACATTGCCGCACAAAGGGCTGGTTCGGCATGCCAGCCCCTTGTCCTTGCTGGTACTGGGCGGGGTGCTGCTGCTGGGCATCTCCGGCCTGCTCGGCCATGCGGGAATGGACCGTGACACGTACCGCAGCGACACGCGATCGCACACCCTCGATGTCGAGATGCCCGTGGTGATCCGCACGGGTGACTTCTTCGAGACGCGGTTGCACGTCAAGGCCGGCGAGGACATTGCCAAACTCACCCTGGCCGTACCGGTCAGTCTTTGGAGGGAGATCACCGTCAACGCGATGGTCCCTCAGCCCGAGTCCGAAGGCGCGGACGGCGAGGCCTACACCTTCGACTTCGGTCCGCTTCGCGCCGGCAAGGAGATGCGCATCAAGATCTCGGCGCAGGTCAACCCTCGCCTGCATGGCGTCCTCGAAGGCGAGCTCGAATTGCGCGATGGCGACCACCTTCTGGTGCGTGCGCCGCGCCGACTGCGTGTGCTGCCCTGATGGAAGTCGTCCTGCGCGCCACCGCCATGTTCGCGGTCGTGTACCTGCTGGTGCGGGTCCTCGGCAAGCGCGAACTGGGGCAGATGACCCCCTTCGAATTCATCGTCATGGTCGTGGTGGGCGACCTGATCCAGCAGGGCATCACGCAGAACGACTTCAGCCTGACCGGCGCCACGCTGGCGATCAGCACCTTTGCCTTCTGGGGCGTGGTGCTGAGCTGGGCCTCCTACCTGTCGCCCAAGGCAGAGCGCCTGCTGGAGGGCGAGCCCCGCGTGCTGATCCAGCACGGCCGCCTGCTGGAACACAGCCTGCGCCGCGACAGGCTGACGCGCTCGGAGATCGAATCCGAGATGCGCCTGGCGGGCATCGCATCGATGGGCGACGTGGCCTGGGCCGTGCTCGAACCCAACGGAAAGATCAGCTTCATCAAGCGGGAGGAGGGCGCGCAGGAGCCATCCCGGCAGCAGGACGACCAGGCCGCCGGCTGAGGAGCCATCCGACCCCGCCACGTGGGCCGTCGACTTTGCGAGCAGGCGCCTCCTGCGGCCTAAGATGGCCGGCTTGCCGCATCACCCCTTCGTGCCAGCCATGAACGACGCCCTTTCCCACGCCCTCGAAGCCGCCATTGCGCGTTATGCGGCGCGCAATCCAACCAGCGCCCGCCTGCTCGACGAAGCGGCGACGGCCATGCCCGGCGGCAACACCCGAAGCGTGCTCTTTCACCCACCTTTCCCGCTCGCGATGAGCCGTGGCGAGGGTTGCCGCCTATGGGACGAGGACGGCCATGCCTACCTCGACGCTCTGGGGGAGTTCACCGCTGCCCTCTATGGCCACTCCAACCCGCACATCCGTGCGGCCATCTCCGAAGCCCTGTCGGCGGGCCTGAACCTCTCGTCCCACACGGCGCGCGAGGCCGCGCTGGCCCGCGAGATCCAACGGCGGTTCCCCGGCATGGCGCTGCTGCGCTTCGCCAACTCGGGCACCGAGGCCAACCTGCTGGCGCTGGCTGCGGCCAAGGCCCACACCGGCCGCGGCAAGGTCGTGGTGTTCGAGGGTGCCTACCACGGCGGCGTCCTCACCTTCGGCGGCGGCCCCTCGCCCATGAACGTGCCGCACGACTTTGTCTTCGCGCGTTACAACGACCTGGGCAGCGTAGAGGCGTTGCTCGCCGCCCATGGCCCCGACGTGGCCGCCATCCTGGTCGAACCGATGCTCGGCGCCGGCGGCACGATCCCGGGTGACCCGGCCTTCCTGCGCGGCCTGCGCACGCTGGCTACTGCACACGGCGTGCAGCTCATCTTCGACGAGGTCATGACTTCGCGCCTGTCCTTCGGCGGACGCCAGGCGCTGCTGGGCATCGCGCCCGACCTGACCACGGCCGGCAAGTACCTGGGTGGCGGCCTGTCCTTCGGCGTCTTCGGCGGACGGGCCGAAATCATGGCCCGCTTCGACCCGCGCCGGCCCGATGCCCTGGCCCATGCCGGCACCTTCAACAACAACGTGCTGACCATGGCAGCCGGCCTGGCAGGACTGACGCAGGTACTGACGGCCGCGGCGCTCGATGTGCTCAACCGCCGCGGCGACGCGCTGCGCGAGCGCCTGAACGCCACGCTGGCGGACCAGGCCGTCGACATGCAGTTCACCGGTCTCGGCTCCCTGATGACCCTGCATGCCACGGCCCGGCCGGTGCGCTCGCCGGCCGACCTGGCGGGCACCGACGGCCGTGCCAAGGACCTGGTCTTCTTCGCCCTGCTCGAACGCGGCATCTTCATGGCCCGCCGCGGGATGATTGCGCTCTCGCTGCCCTTCGGCGACGCCGAATGCGACACGTTGGCCGCCGCCTTCGAGGACGTGGTCCTCACGCATCGCGACGTGCTTCCCCGGCGCTGAGCGCATCCGTTCGGCAGCGCCCTCGCCACGACCTGTCACAAACGGCCCGTCCCATCCGTCTGCCGGTCATGAGCGACACGACCGACCTGTTCCTGCGCCTGCGGCCCCGGCTGCATGGCATCGCCTACCGCATGCTCGGCTCGCCCGCCGAGGCGGAGGACGTGGTGCAGGACGCCTGGCTGCGCTGGCAGTCCAGCCCGCACGATGCGCTCGAAAGCGCAGAGGCCTGGCTGGTCACCATCACCACGCGCCTGGCCATCGACCGGCTGCGCAGTGCCCAGCACCAGCGCGAGCACTATGTCGGCACCTGGCTGCCCGAGCCTCTGATGGCCGACGAAGGCGCCCCCTCGCCCGAGGCCCTGCTGGAGCGGGCCGACGACCTGTCGGTGGCCTTCCTCGCGGTGCTCGAACGCCTGGCCCCGGAGGCCCGTGCGGCCTTCCTGCTGCGCGAGGTCTTCGATGCGGGCTACGACGAGGTCGCCCGCACCCTGGGCAAGAGCGAGGCCGCCTGCCGGCAGATCGTGCACCGGGCCCGCAGCCAGTTGCAGGACGCACGGCCCCGCCATCATGTGCCGCCCGAGCACCAGTTGCGCCTGCTGCGCGGCTTCGCCGACGCGGCCGCCAGCGGTCAGTTCGCCGACCTGCAGGCCTTGCTGGCCGAAGATGCGCAACTGGTCAGCGACGGCGGCGGCAAGGTGCCGAGCTTTGGCATTCCGCTCGTGGGGTCGCGCCGCATCGCCCAGCTCTACTGGGCCGTGCACCGGCGCCATGGCGCACGCGCGCGTTACGAGGTGATGGTGCTGAGCGGCCAGTGGAGCGTGCTGCGCTTCATCGACGAGGCGCTCGAATCGGCCCAGACCTTCCAGACCGACGGTCAGCGCATCCAGGTCGTCCATACCCAGCGCAATCCCGACAAGCTGGCCCGCATCGCCGCCGCACTGGGCCGGCCGCTGGCCGCTGTCACAGGGGCCGGGTCCCGCTCGTCTTGAGGGTGTGTTCCACCCCTCTTCGAGATGACCGCCATGACCCTGCACGACCAACCCCGACTCTCCTGGATGCGCATCGCGCCCAGGCCCTACCAGGCCATGATCGCCGCTGGCGCCACGCTGGCCGAGTCCTCCCTCGGCCCGGTGCTCATCGAGTTGATCAAGACCCGGGTCTCGCAGATCAACGGTTGCGCCTTCTGCCTCGACATGCATGTGCGCGACCTGCGCAAGCTGGGCGAGCCCTGGCAGCGAATCAACAGCCTGGCCACCTGGCGCGACGCGCGCCTCTACACCGAACGGGAGCGCGCCGCGCTGGCCTGGGCCGAAGCCCTGACGCGCCTGCCCGATGGCCACGCAGGCCATGACGAGGTCTTCGACCACCTGCGTGCGCATCTCAGCGAGCAGGAGATCGTTGAGCTCAGCTGGGCCATCGCCCAGATCAACACCTGGAACCGCATGGCGGTCGGCATGAGCGCACCCGTGCCGGCGCAGGACATCGCCTGAGCCATTCCGCATGCGCGCGCCTCAGCGACTGCCGACCTGAAGACCGGTCACGAAATCGACGAAGGCCCGCAGCGGCGCGGGCATGAGCCGGCGCCCCGGGTAGTAGAGGAAGGGGCCGGAAAATGCGGGCCACCAAGGCTCGAGCACCGGCACGAGTTCACCGCGATCCAGGTACGGTTGCAGCCAGTCCTCGAAGAGGTAGACGATACCCAGGCCGGCCACTGCGGCGTGCACCGCCAGGTCTGCGCCGGCGCCCAGCGCCACGGTCAACGGCCCCCGGGGCTGGATGCGCACCTGCTCGCCGTCGCGCTCGAACTCCCAGTCCGGCATCGCCCGTCCCGCGAAGCGGCCGCGCAGGCAGGCATGCGCCAGAAGATCGCGCGGATGCAAGGGCAGTCCCGCGCGTGCGATATAGGCGGGGGATGCCGCGGTGGCCATGCGCTGGCGGCGCGGCCCGATGGGCACCGCCACCATGTCCAGCGCCAGACGCTCCTCGTAGCGGATACCGGCGTCGTAGCCCTCCGCCACCAGGTCCACGAAGCGCTCCTCGACGACCACCTCCAGTTCGATGTCCGGAAAGGCCTGCAGGAAAGACGGCACGATGTGCGGCAGCACCAGACGCGAAGCACTGGCCGGAACGTTCAGCCGCAGCGGACCGGCCGGCCGCTCGCGGAACAGGTTGACCGCGTCCAGCGCGGCTTCCACCTCCGCGAGGGCGGGCCCCAGACGCTCCAGCAGACGGGCACCGGCCTCGGTGGGCGCGACGGTGCGCGTCGTGCGGTTGAGCAGGCGCATGCCCAGGCGTAACTCCAGCCGGCGCAGCGCCTCGCTGAGCTGCGAAGCGCTGGCGCCCGTCACCGCATGGGCTACGGCGCCATGCAGCTCGCGGGTCCCGGCGTCTTCGGCCCCCCGCGCGATCGGGACAGCGCCCTGGCCGTGCTGCGCGAAGCCGTCGAGGCCGGCGTCGACCACATCGACACCAGCGATTTCTACGGTCCCCACGTGACCAACCAGCTGATCCGCGAGGCCCTGCATCCCTACCGGGACGATCTGACGCTGGTGACCAAGGTCGGCGCGTGTCGCGGCCCCCAGGGCGAGTGGGAGGTCGCCAGTTCGCCCGAAGCCCTGACTTCGGCCGTCCACGACAATCTCAGGAACCTCGGCCTCGACGTTCTGGAGGTG
Source organism: Pseudacidovorax sp. (assembly GCF_017991995.1). Lineage (GTDB taxonomy): Bacteria > Pseudomonadota > Gammaproteobacteria > Burkholderiales > Burkholderiaceae_C > Xenophilus. The sequence continues at coordinate 12,919 of NZ_JAGOPN010000011.1, forward strand.
GTCAACCTGCGCCTCATGTTCTCGGTGGAAGGCCCGGCCGACGACGACATCGAGCCCGCACTCGCTACCCTCGCTGAGCTGCGACAGCGCGGTCTGATCCGCCACCTGGGGCTGAGCAACGCCACGCCTGCCCAGGTGCGCGCCGCCCGAGCGATGGTGCCCATCGTGTGCGTGCAGAACCACTACAACCTCGTCCATCGCCAGGACGACGCGCTGGTGGATGAACTGGCCCGCTTGGGTATCGGCTACACGCCCTTCTTTCCACTCGGCGGCTTCACGCCGCTGCAGTCCGGAAAGTTGGACGCGGTGGCCCGTCAGCTGGACGCCACGCCGATGCAGACGGCCCTGGCCTGGCTGCGCCAGCGCTCGCCCAACATCCTGTTGATCCCGGGCACGTCGTCCGTCGTGCACCTGCGCCAGAACCTGGCCAGCGTCGATCTCGTTTCGCCATCGCAGCAGCTGGCCGTGCTGGATGATGGGCTCTGAGCCGCCGCCGTGCACCGCTCAGCGGGCCGGCACCGTCATCCAGCGGCCCAGGGCCTGCAGGCCGGGCGGTGTGACCGCGAGCGAGCGCTCGCCGTCGCGTCGGCGCAGCCAGCCGGCGTCCAGGCAATGGCGCAGCAGCGCATTGGCCAACGGGCCCGCCAGATGATCGCGGCGTTCCGACCAATCCAGGCATGGCTTGGCGATGGCGGCGTCGGCCGGCTTCGCCTCCAGCCCATCCAGCTTCACGCCCATGGCCACCAGCGCCTCACGGCCCGCCGCAGTCAGGCCGTAGCCGCCGGGCACGCTGCGCAGCCAGCCCTGCCGCAGCATCGCGTCCAGCATCTGCACGCCCAGGCGTCCGGCCAGATGGCCGTAGCAGCTGCGCGCACAGCGCAGGCGCAGCCGCGCCGGGCTGGACCAGGCCCGCGCGCGGCCTTCGCGCTCGGCCACCAGCGCCAGCGCCTCCAACACGCGCAGGATGTCCTCGCCCGCGAGCCGGAAGTAACGGTGACGGCCGCGCACCTCGGCCGTCACCAGGCCTTCGGCCTCCAGCCGGGCCAGGTGGCCGCTGGCAGTGGAGGCGGCCACGCCGGCCGTGCGCGCCAGTTCGCCGGCGCTGGCCAGGTCGCCGCCCATCAGGTAGGTCAGCATACGGGCGCGGGCGGGCTCCGCGATCTGGGCCGCGACCCGGGCGATGCGGGGTTCGTCGGTGGGGGAGGTCATCCTGCGATCTTCTCAGCGCACGGCGTCGTGCGCGTCGTGCATGGGGGGCACGTGGTGCGCCTCGCGGGAGTCCGCCGGCGCCTCGGCACGTTCGTCGAGTCCGTAATCCCGCAGCACCTGGGCCACGCGCAGCCGGTAGCCGCGGAACAGGCCGCCTCGCCCGGCCTGCTGCGCGCCGCGGTGGGCAGGCCGGCTTCGCCATTGCCGCACGGCGTCCTCGTCCCGCCAGAAGCTCAGCGACAGCAGCTTGCCGGGCACCGACAGGCTCTGGAAGCGCTCCACGGCAATGAATCCGTCGATGCCGCGCAGTTCCTCCGCCAGCCCTGCGGCGATCCTCAGGTACTGGTCCGTGCGGCCGTCCTGCGGCTCGACCTCGAAGAGGACGGCGATCACGCCGCCGCTCCCGCGGCAGGCGGCGGCAGCTCGGCCGGCCGCAGCCACGCCTCGGGCACGACCTCCAGGAAGCGCCGCTCCTCCCGCAGGATGAAGCGCTCGCGCTGGGCATGGGCAAAGTTGGCGCGGCCCTCGGCATCGTCGCGCAGGCGGGCACGGTAGGCCTCGTAGGCGGCCAGGCTGTCGAAGGCGACCAGGCCCCAGGCCTCGACATTGGAGCCCTCGTGCGGCAGGAAGTAGCCCAGCAGGTGGCCGCCGCAGCGGGGAATGATGCGGCCCCAGGCCTGGGCATAGAGGCGGAAAGCCTCCTTCTGGAAGGGGTCGATCTCGTAGCGGATGAAGCAGGTGAGGGTCATGGGCGCTTGCATTGAAGAAGTGGCCCGAGCGTAGGCGCCGCCTGCCGCGCGATGCTTCGGGCTGGGCCGAAGCATCGCGCGTACACCGGGGCAGCGTCCGTTCAGGCCGGCCGGCGCAGCCGCCGCAGCAGCCACTGGAGCAGATCGTCCACGCAGGTGAACACCACCGGCACCACAAGCAGGCTCAGCACGGTGGATGTCAGCAGCCCGCCGATGACCACGATGGCCATCGGTTGGCGGAAGCTCGGCTCGGCCCCCACGCCCAGGGCATTGGGCAGCATGCCGGCGCCCATGGCGATGGTGGTCATGACGATGGGGCGGGCCCGCTTGCGGCAGGCGTCCAGGATGGCATCGCGGCGGCGGGTGCCGGGCGTGCGCCGGGCCACGACCGCGTACTCCACGAGCAGGATCGAATTCTTGGTGACGACACCCATGAGCATCAGCACGCCGATGACCGCTGGCATCGAGAAAGCCTGTCCCGACGCCCACAGCGCGGCCACGGCCCCGGCCAGGGCCAGCGGCAGGGCCGACAGGATGGTGACCGGCTGGAGGAAATCATGGAACAGCAGCACCAGCACCGCCCAGACGCAGAAGATGCCGATGGCCATCGCGGTGCCGAAGCTCTGGAAGAGCTCGCCCATGCGTTGCAGCTCGCCCGACTGCACCTGCCGAACGCCCGCCGGCAGTTCGCGCAGCGCGGAAAGCTGCATCGCCTCGTGTTGCACATCGCCGATGGCGCGGCCAGCCAGCTCCACGGTGAGCGTGACATTGCGCGAGCGATCGATCCGGTCGATCTGCGCCGGTCCGCCCCCGATGGACAGGTCGGCCACGGTACCCACGGTCACCGGCCCATCGCGGCCGCTCACGCGCAGGCGTGACATGGCGTCCAGGTCGTCCCGCAAGGCGCTGTCCATGCGCACCCGGATCGAGACCTGCCGCTGCGGCAGGTTCAGCTTGGGCAGCGCGGTGGCGTAGTCCCCGTAGGTGGACAGCCGCACCGCCTCCGCAATCGCCTCGGTGCTGACACCGTAGGCTGCGGCGCGGGCCGCATCGGGCCGGACCTGGATCTCGGGCCGCTCCAGCGCCGCCGAAGAGGTGATGTTGCCGATGCCGTGCAACGTGCGCAACTGGCCTTCGAGGCGGTCCGCAGCCTTCGACAGCGCTATCGGATCGTCGCTTGCCAGCGTGATCTGCATGCTTTCCCCGTTGCCGCCCGAACCGATGGAGACGCGTGCGCCGGCCAGTGCCTGCAGCTTCGTGCGCAGCAGCGTCTCCAGCTCGGACTGCTTGAGCGCACGTTCGCCGCGATCGGCCAGGGTCACGGTCAGTGTGGCGCTGGCGACATCCGCCACCGCGCTGCTTCCCATGCCACCGGTGCTGGCGGCCGTGCCCGCGGAGGTGAACACGCCGGACACACCCGGGACCTCCCGGATCAGGGTCGACGCCCGCAGCGCTGCCTGGCGGGTGTCGTCCAGCGAACTGCCGGGCGGCAGCGTCAGCGAGACCTGCGTCTGCGACCGGTCCTGCGCCGGCATGAAGCCAGTGGGCAGCCACAGCGCCAGCGCCAGTGCGGCCGCGAAGAAGAGGGCCGCTGCCAGCAGGGTCGCCTTCCTGTGCGCCAGCGCTGCGGACGCCCAGCCGAGGTAGCGCCGCATCAGACGGCCGTCGGCGACGTGGCTGGCCGTGCCGCCCGCCACCGGCCTGAGCATGTAGGCTGCCATCATCGGCGTGAGCAAGCGCGCCACCAGCAGCGAGGCCAGCACCGCCACTGACGCCGTGACGCCGAACTGCCGGAAGATCAGCCCCGGAATGCCACCCATGAAGGCCGTGGGCAGGAAGACGGCCACCAGCGTGAAGGTGGTGGCGATCACCGCCAGGCCGATCTCGTCGGCCGCCTCCATGGCCGCCTGGTAGGGCGTCTTGCCCATGCGCAGGTGGCGCTCGATGTTCTCCACCTCGACGATGGCATCGTCCACCAGGATGCCGATGACCAGCGACAGCGACAGCAGCGTGACGGTGTTGAGCGAGTAGCCCAGCAGGTACATGGCCCCGAAGGTGGGCAGGATCGACAGCGGCAGCGCGGTGGCGGAAATCAGCGTCGCGCGCCGGTCGCGCAGGAAGGCCCACACCACCACGACGGCCAGCAGCGCACCCTCGACCAGCAGTTGCATCGACCCCTCGTAGTTGTCCTGGATCGCCGCCACCGCATTGCTTGCCTCGCGGATCGACACCTGCGCATGCGCCGCCGAGAAGGCATCCATGGCCTGTCTGACGTCGTGCACGACGCCGACGTCCGAGTAGCCTTTCGAGCGTTTGACCTGGAAGGCGATCGCCGGGCGGCCATCGCGGAAGGCCAGCGTGCTGCGTTCGGCATGGTGGTCGCTGACCCGCGCGATCTCGTCCAGCCGAAGCCTTCGGCCGTCGGCCAACGGAATGCTGAGCTCCGCGAGTTCCGCGGCCGTGCCCACCGTCGCGATGGTGTGGGTCGACTGACGTTGCCCGCCGACACCGCCCAGCCCGCCCGAGCTTTCGCGCTGCACGGCGGCGATCTGCGCCGACACGGTCGATGCGGTCACGCCGAGGCCGGCCATGCGCACCGGATCGAGCTCGACCAGCACCTCGCGGTCCACCCCGCCGAGGCGCGACACCGAGGCCACGCCCTTGACCGACAGCAGCACCTTGGCGATGTCGTTGTCGATGAACCAGGACAGGTCCTGCTCGTCCATGTGTGGCGCCTCGGCCGTGAAGGTGAGCAGCGCCCCAGAGGCCGTCGTCACCTTGGCCACCGTGGGCGAGGCCATGCCCGCCGGCAGGTCGGCGCGGGCGCTGTCGACCGCGTTGCGCACCTCGCTCAGCGCCTCCTCCACGTTCTTGGCCAGGTCGAAGCTCACGCTGATCGTGGCGACGCCCTCGGTCAGCGTGGTCGTGATGTGGTCCAGCAGCGACAGCGAGGCCAGCTTGTCCTCGATCTTGCGGGCGACGTCGGTCTCCAGCTGCGACGGCGCCGCGCCCTCGAGGCTGGCCGTCACCGTGACGGTAGGCAGCTCCATGTCCGGGAAGTCCTGGATCTGCAGCCGGCTGAAGGCCAGCAGCCCGAGCACGGTGAGCAGGACGAAGAGCAGGACGGCGGGGACCGGGTTTCGGATGGACCAGGCGGAGACATTCATCGCGGCGCGGCCTCCGTCGAGCCGGACACGGTCACGACCGCGCCATCCAGGATCAGTGCGCCGCCGCGGGCCACGACGCGGCTGCCGGCCTCGACGCCCGACAGGATCTCCACCCGGTCATCCTGGCGGCGGCCCACGACGACCGCCTGGCGGAACACCTTGCTGCCTTCGCCCAGCATGAGCACGTAGGTGCGGCCGTCGCGCGGCACCAGCGCCGACTCCGGCAACGTGGTCGCGGTGCTCTCGGGCAACTCGATCCATCCGCGGGCGAACACGCCCGGGCGCACCTGCGCATGGGCGGGCAGGCTCACGTACACGGTGCCCCGTCCGCTGCCGCTGCCCAGCGTGGGCGCGAGCAGGCGCACCGTGCCGTCGACGCGGTCGCCGCCCGGCAGCAGGATCACCGCCCGCTGGCCTGGCCGCACCTGGGCCAGCGCGGTCGCGTCCAGCTCGGCCTGCCATTCCACACGGCCCTGGCGCATCAGGCGGAACAGCTCCGCCCCCGAACTCACCACGTTGCCCAGGACGCCGGCGCGGGACGAGACCACGCCATCGTCGGGCGCGGTGATCCGCGTGTAGCCCAGCCGCAGCCGGGCGCTGCCGAGGTCCGCCTGGGCCGAGGCCAGGGCCGCACGGGCGCTCGCCTCGGTCGACCGGTATTCGTCCAGCCGCTGGGGCGCCAGGGCACCCTCGACGCCCAGCGACGCCGCCCGCCGCAGGTCGGCCACCGCCTTGTCCAGCGCGGCCTGCGCCTGCGCGACCAGCGCCTCCTGCTTGCGCACATCGGCCTTGACCGACTCGTCGGCCAGCCGGGCCAGCACCTGGCCCTTGCGCACCGAGGCGCCCACCTCGACGGCCAGCTCGGCGATCCGTAGCCCGCCCGTCTCGGGGCTGACGATGATCTCCTGCCAGGCGGCCATGCTGCCGTCGGCCTGGATCCTCCGTGGCCAGCGCTCGCGGCCCGGGCTCACCACCTCCACCGTCAGCGCGCTGGCGGGCGGCTCCGAGCGTTCGGTGGCGCCATCGGCCCTCCTGGCGTGGATGAGTGCCAGGCCGGTGGCGGCCAGCAGGACGACGACGGCCGCGACGGCGGCGGCAGGGTTCAGGCGGCGTGGAATCATGGTCGGGACAGCGGGGCGGATCGGATTGCGGGCGTGTCGTCCTGCCAGCCACCACCGATGGCCTTGTACAGGGCGATCCAGTACCGGACGTGGTCGCGCTCCAGCGCGGCCAGCGTGACCTGGGCATCGAGGGACTGGCGGCGGGCGTCCTCCAGCGTGAGCAGGGACTGCGTCCCGGCCCGCCACTCGGCCTCGGTGGCCAGGAAGTAGCGCTGGTACTGCAGCGCAGATTCGCGGGCCTGCGCCTCGCGCCGCTGCGTGCCGTCGAGCCGCACCAGGGCCTGCTCCACATCGGCCACCGCCTGCCGCACGCCCGAGCGCCACGCGGCGCTGGCGACGAAGAAGGAGGCCCGGGCCGAGTCCACCCCGGCGCGGCCACTGCCGCCATCGAACAGCGGCAGCGACAGGGACGGGCCGAAGCTCCAGCTGGTGAGCGACGGCGTGCCGCTCAAGGTGCCGCCGAGCGACACGCTGGGCAGCAGCGCGGCCTGCGCGACACCGATCTCCGCACTGGCCGCCGCCAGCTCGCGCTCCAGCGCGGCGACGTCGGGCCGCTGTCGCAGCACGTCCGCCGGCAGGGCCGGCACCGCCAGGGCCGCCGGCCGTGGCAGCGGCGATGCCGGATGGGCCAGCGCCGCACGCAGGGCCAGCTCGGCCAGGCCGGTGAGCTGGGTCAGCGTCTTGACCAGCAGTTCGCAGTCCTGCGTCTGGCCCAGCAGCGAACTGGCCGCCGAGGCCGCACTCGCCCGGGCGAGCGCCTCGTCCGCGGCCGAGTCCAGTCCTGCGCGCACCAGCGCGGCCGTGGCCCGCAGCGTCCGCCGGGTCGATTCGAGCTCCTGGCCATAGGCATCGGCCAGGAGCAGGCAGCCGCGGTACTGCACATAGGTGTCTGCCACCTCGGCCGCGAGCGAGATCCGCGCGTCGTGCCAGTCGTCCTGCCTGGCCTGGACGCGGGCCTGGGCAGCCTGCGTGCTGCGCCGGACTTTGCCGAAGAGGTCCAGCTCCCAGGACGCATCCAGGCTTGCCGTGCGTGTGACCTGGCCGCTGCTGCCTTTCTCGCCGGCGCGCGTGGCGGCGTACTGCCCGGTCACCGACGGCCGCCCGCCCGCGCGGGCCGAGGCGAGCGTGGCGCGCGCCGCGTCGATGCGCGCCGCCGCGCTCTCCAGCGTCGGGCTGTCCTGCTCCGCCTGCCGCAGCAGCAGGCCGAGCGCGGGATCGTCGAAGCGCTGCCACCACGCGTCGAGCGCAGCCACGCTGCCATCGTGCGGAACGGGCGCATGCCATTGGACGGGGGCGGGAGCGGGCGGCGGCGTGTAGTCCGGGCCGACCGCGCCGCAGCCGGCGAGCATGCCGGTGGCCAGCAGCGTGCCGAGGCGCGGGCGGGAAAGGATGGGAGCGCAGAACATGGTGAATCCGTGGTCGTGCCGATGCTAGGGAGCGCTTCGGCACGCGGACGCACGCGAGTGTTAAGGTAGGCAAAGCCGGCCGCCGCCACCGCGGCAGACGGCCGGCCCGCACCGATACTCGCGGGCCCATGATCCCTGTACTGCTGATCGACGACGACCAGGTGCTGGCCTCGCTGCTGTCCCAATACATGCTGCGCGAAGGCTTCTCGGCGCATGCCGTGCACGACGGGGCCACCGGCGTGGCGGAGGCCACGAGCGGCCGCTATGCCGCCGTGGTGCTCGACATCATGATGCCGCGGCTGTCCGGCATCGATGCGCTGCGACGCATCCGCGAGCGCAGCAACGTGCCCGTGCTCATGCTCACCGCCAAGGGCGACAACGTGGACCGCGTCATCGGCCTGGACATGGGCGCCGACGACTATGTGCCCAAGCCCTGCACGCCGAGCGAACTGACGGCCCGCATCCGGGCCGTGCTGCGGCGTGCCGGCAGCCGGGAGGCCGGCGCGACCGCGGATGCACCGCCCGTGATCGAGGCCGGCCACCTGCGGCTGTGGCGTGCCGCGCGGCGCGCGCAGTGGAAGGGTTCGCCACTGGTGCTCACCGGCACCGAGTTCAGCCTGCTGGAGGCGCTGGCGCGCCGCGCGGGCCGGCTCGTGGGCAAGGAGGACATTTCGCTGCAGGTCTTCGGCAAGCCGCTGGCGCGCTTCGACCGGCGCATCGACGTGCACATCAGCAGCATCCGGCAGAAGCTCGGCCTGCGCGGGGACGGAACGCACTGGATCCTGAGCGTGCGCGGCCAGGGCTACCAGCTGCTGGTGGACGAATGATGCGGGGCGCAGGCGTACTCCGGTCCCGGCTGTTCTACAAGGTCTTCCTGGCCTTGTGCTGCAGCATGCTGCTGTCGATCCTCGGGGCCTTCGCCTATATCCGCCTGACCGGGGGTGTGATTCCCTCGCCGCCCCCGGGTGAGCTGACGCTGGGGCGCGTGCCGATGGTCCCGATGGTCTCAGGTGTGCTGGCCTTTCTGGTGGTCGGCGGCGGGCTGGCCTGGTACATCCTGCGCCCATTGCGTCAGCTGCAGTGGGCACTGGGCGAGATCGCTCGCGGCAACATGGAGGTACGGCTCAAGCCCTTGCTCGGCCGGCGCTCCGACGAGATCGCCGAAGTGGCCGGGGACTTCGACCGCATGGTGGTGCAGCTCCGGCAACTCACCGAATCGCGCCAGCGCCTGCTGCACGATGTCTCGCACGAGCTGCGCTCGCCGCTGTCCCGCATGCAGGCCGCCATCGGTCTGATGCGCCAGGACGGCGCCAGCGTCCCACGCATGATCGACCGCATCCAGAAGGACAGCGAACGGCTGGACGTGCTGATCGAGGAACTGCTCACGCTGCACCGGCTGGAGGCGGCCGCGGGCACCGACGCGCGCCAGCGGGTGGACCTCATGGACCTGCTGCAGGCCATCGTCGAGGACGCCTCGCTGGAGGCCCAGGCCACCGGCCGCGGCGTCGGCCTGCACGCCGAGGGGCCCTTCGTGGCCGAGGTGGACGGCGAGCTGCTGTACCGCGCCTTCGAGAACATCATCCGCAATGCGGTGAAGTTCACCGCCGTCGGCACGCAGGTCGACGTGCAGGCCGAGCTGTCGCCCGGCCCGCAGGAATTCGTCCTGCGCGTGCGCGACCACGGCAGCGGCGTACCGCAGGCCAGCCTGGAGGCGATCTTCGAGCCCTTCGTGCGCCTGGAGAACGCCGAGCCCTTCCGCGGCGCAGGACTCGGGCTGTCCCTGGTGCGCCGCGTGGTCGTGCTGCACGGCGGCAGCATCGCGGCCAGCCTGCCGGTCGATGGCGGCCTGCTTGTGACGGTCAGGCTGCCGCTGCGCTGAGGCCTGGCCTCAACGGCATTCCGGTGCCATCGCGTCGAGCGTGAGCGCGATGCGCGCCACCAGGCGGTCGGAATAAGGCTTGGCGGGATGCAGCGGATCCGCCATCTCGTCCGGGCCGCGGGTGACGTCGCCCCAGCCGGCAAAGGCCGCGCCCGTTTCCGCGGCGACCTGCCGGATGGCCGCATCCGCGGCCGAGCGGCCCGGCATCGCCAGCGCGGGCCGCGAGAGCCCCGTCAGGACCACCTGCCGGCCCTCCTGCTGCGCCTGGCGCACCATCTGCCGCAACGGCGGCTGGACGGGCAGCCCCTGCGCCACGTCATTAATGCCATGGGCAATCACCACGAAGTGCGCCGTCCTCGGTTCGCTGGCAAAGCGGGCAGCCCGGGCCGTCGCAGTTTCGCCATTGGCGGTACGGTCTTCCACCCGGTAGCGTGGTCGCAGCCGCTGGAGCGTACGCGCTGGCGGCTCCGCGAGCCGCTGGTTGCCGCCATAACCGCCATGCAGGATCGAGTCGCCATAGAGAACCACGCTGCAACGATCGGCAGAGGCCGCGGGACGCTCGGGGGGCTCTGCGGAAGCCTTCGGTGAGGCGGGCGCGGCCGTGGCGCTGGGGGCAGGCGGCGGCGCAGGCGCGCCGGCCGGTGCGGCACAACCCTGCAGGACCAGCAAGACGGCGGCCCATCCACCGCCAAGCACACGGCACGGGCGGGGTCCAGCGGGATCGGGGCAAGGCCATGGAAGGACAGGAGCGACCATGCCCGACTCTGGCGCACCCGCGGCCCGGCCCCGGGGGTCTCTGGGTTAAGTTGTGCAAAGGCGGCAGAGGCGGCAAAGCCGCGACCTGTCTTCCGCCTGCCGGCCACCTCAATCGGGCAGATCGTCCAGCGTCGTCGGCTGCGCCACCGAGGTGCGATTGCCTGCCTCCCGATAAGCCGCCGCCGTCGCATACGCGATCCGACGTACGCGCATGATCGACCCGAGTGGCCGGTGCGCCGCCAGGCCGTGCCAGGGCGAGAAGGCCATGCCGTCGTCGATGGCCTTGACCCGCGCTTCGCTCCAGGCGTTCTGCGGCCCGGCCGTCACGCGGGCCACCGTCACGTAGGGACTACGGTCCTCCGGCCACTCGACCGTCGCGTCCTCGATGGGCATCGCGTCGAGGTCGGTGCACAGCTGCACCTGCAGCGCCCATGTGCCGCCCTGCGTCCGGAAGTGCTCTACAACGGCATCGCGGATGGCGTTGGGGCTGTCGCCCATGTCCAGCACCTGGTCCTTGAGCGCCCGCAGCTCCGGCGACACCGGCGTCAGGCGCAGCTTGGCCATGTATGTGCCGTACAGCATCGGCACCTGGGTGAAGAAAGTCTCGCCGAGCAGGTGCGTGAGCGGATGCGCACCCATGGACTTGAGCGCGCCGCTTTCTGCACCCACGGCCTCCAGCGTCTTCTCCACGCCGCGCAGGGCCGCCGAGAGCAGCTCCTTCGCCTTGGGCGCACGGTCGGTGGTGGCGGCCAGCAGCTTGAGGTTGCCCAGGAATTTCTTCGCATTGGGCGTGCGGAACACGGGCCCGTTGACCATGACGAAGTCCTGCGTCACCTCCCCCTCAGAGCCTTCCATGCGCTCGCCCGGCACGCCCACCAGCTTCAGCGCCACGCCGCGGGGCGTCGACACCTTGTCGCTCAGCAGGTCGCCCGGCGGCGTGGACAGGCGCATCACGGCCGGATAGCGCGCCGGCGTGGCGAACAGGCCCTGGGCGTACCCGGGCGGCAGGCCCGACAGCACCTCGACCTCGGCACGAAGAAGCCCGTGCGACTTGGCGTGCACGCTCCGGTAGGCGTGACCTTCGTCGCGATGCACCTTCTGCGCGATCGCGATCATGGTTTCGCCCAGCTCGCGTGCGGTCTGCAGCTCGTCGTCCTCGGTGTGCTCGAACTCGGGCCGGTAGGCCAGGGGCGCGACGGCAGCGGGGGAGGGTGGGGTCATGGGATGGCGTTCTCGGGTTGGACGAGGATGGGCACCGACTTGTAGGCCGGCACATGGCTGCCCTCCGCGTGGTGCCACAGCGGCACCAGCGGGTTGCATTCGGGGTAGTAGCCGGCCACGCAGCCTTCGGGAATGTCGTAGGCGCGCACGGTCAGGCCGCGCAGCTCACGCGGCACACCGTCGTCGACGGCCGTGCGCACGTCGATGCGCTGGCCCGCCCGCAGGCCGTGGCGGGCGATGTCGGCCTCATTCATGAACAGCACATCGCGCGTACCGCTCACATCGCGGAAGCGGTCGTCCAGGCTGTAGATGGTCGTGTTGAACTGGTCGTCGCTGCGCATCGTCATCAGGCGCAGCGTCTGCGGCGGGTGGCCCGGTGCATCGGGGTCGGCCACCAGCGAGCCCGGCACGATGAAGTTGGCCTTGCCGGTGGACGTTTTCCATTCCCTCTGACGCGCCGCATTGGGCTTGGGAAAGCCGCCGGGCTGCGCGAAACGGCTCTCGAAACCATGGAAGATCTGCGGATAGGTGGCCTCGATGGCGGCGCGTACCCGGGCGTAGTCCTCGCGCCACTCGGCCCAGGGCACCTGGGCGGCATCGCCCACGGCGGCCTGCGCCAGCGCGCTGACGATGGCCAGTTCCGAACGCAGGCGCTCATCGGCCGGCTCGGCCACGCCTTGGGAGGCATGGATGAAGCCAGTCGAGTCCTCCATCGACACGCGCTGCTCGCGGCCCGCCTGCCGGTCGATCTCGATGCGGCCGATGCAGGGCAGCAGGTAGCTGGCCTCGCCGGGTACCAGGTGCGTGTGGTTGAGCTTGGTCGCCACATGCACGGTCAGCGCCAGCCGCGACCAAGCGGGTTCCAGCCGAGTGTTGTCGGGCACCGAGCGCAGCAGGTTTCCGCCCAGGCTGAGCATGGCGCGCACGCTGCCGTCCAGCATCCCCTGGCAGGCGCCCACCGTGTCCAGGCCCTTGTCGCGTGGCGGCTCGAAGGCGTACTGCCGGGCCAGCTGGTCCAGCGGCGCCAGCTCGGGCTTCTCGGTGATGCCCACAGTGCGCTGGCCCTGCACGTTGGAGTGGCCGCGCACCGGGCAGATGCCCGCGCCCGGCCGGCCGATGTGGCCACCCATCAGCAGCAGGTTGCACAGCATCTGCACGTTCTTCACGCCCAGGCGGTGCTGCGTCAGGCCCATGCCGTAGACCGCGATCACCGACTTGGCGCCGCCCACCACAGCCGCCACGCGCTCAAGTGCCGCGCGAGCCAGGCCCGATTCGCGCTCGATGTCTTCCCACGACTGCTGCGTCACCCAGGCCGCGAACTCATCGAAACCCCTCGTGTGCTCGACGATGAATTCCCGGTCCAGGCCCTGCCCGCCGGCCGCCGCGGCCGCCAGCAGCGCCTTGGCCACGCCGGTCAGGGCCGCCAGGTCGCCGCCCACCTTCACCTGCAGGTACTGGGTCGAAACGGTGGTCGAGGCCGGCGTGAGCATCTGCACCGGCGACTGCGGATCGATGAAACGCACCAGCCCCGATTCGCGCAGCGGGTTGAAGCTGATGATCGGCACCCCGCGGTCGCGCGCCTCCTTGATCGGATGCAGCATGCGCGGGCTGTTGACACCCGGGTTCTGGCCCACGAAGAGCAGGCAGTCCGCCTGCGCGAAATCCTCCAGGTGGACCGTGCCGATGGGCACGCCGATGCTCTGCGGCAGCGCCACCGAGGTGCTCTCGTGGCACATGTTCGAACTGTCGGGCAGGTTGTTGTTGCCGTAGACGCGGGCGAACAGCTGCCAGGCATAGCTGGTTTCCAGCGAGGCGCGGCCCGAGGCGTAGAAGACGGCGGACCTCGGGTCCTCGGCGCGGAGGGCACGCAGCCGGGCCGCGATGTCCGCGATGGCCTCGTCCCAGCTCACCTCGACATAGCGGTCGGTCGCAAGGTCGTAACGCATCGGCGCCGTGAGCCGGCCACCGGCTTCGAGCTCATGGTCCGACCAGCCGCGCAGTTCGCTCACCGGATGGGCGTCGAAGAAGTCGGGCGACAGGCGGCGCGCGGTCAGTTCCCACGCCGTGGCCTTGGCGCCGTTCTCGCAGAACTCGGCCACCCGGGGTTCGGCCGGTTTGGCCCAGGCGCAGCTGACGCAGGCGAAGCCGTCGGTCTTGTTCTGCTGGAGCAGGGCGCGCGTGATCTGCGCCACATTGCCTTCCTCCAGCGTGTAGCGGGCCACGGCCTTGAGCGACTGCCAGCCGCCGGCGGCCATGGGTTCTTGGGAATCGGTGGAGCCTCGGGTCATCCCGCGAGGGTCGGGCCGCGAGGCATATTGCGGGGTCGGCCCGGGCGCGCCGCCCGCGTAGGCGAACAGCCGGCCCACGTCATTCGCCGCGCCGACCGCACTCCCGCGGGTGTGGATCGTCAGGCTGTGTTCAGGCGACCGGCGGCAACTGCTGCGCCACGGCCACGATCTGCTCGCGCACCCAGCGCACGCCGGGGTCGTCGTCACGCAGGCGGTGCCACTGCAGCACCTCGGTCAGCCGCGGCGTGGGCATGGGCGGCGACAGCAGCCGCAGCGGCATGGCCTGCACGAACTGCTGGGCCAACCGGGTCTGGATGGTGGCGATGCGCTTCGTGCCCACGATGAAGCGCGGCATGAGCAGGAAGCCATGGGCCACCACCTCCACCCGCCGGTCGCTGCCATGCTCATTGGCATACCACTGCTCGAACCAGGGGTTGGCGCCCAGGTCGGCCTGGTAGACCACATGGCCGAGTTCCACGTACTGCGCGGGCGTGATGCCGCCCGCCAGCGCAGCGTTCTGTGCGCATGCGACGACGTGGTAGGTGTCCTCGAACAGCTGCTGCTGCGGATGGTCGGCCAGCGTCAGGTGCGCCGGCGTGACCAGCAGGTCGACGCGGCCCTGGTCCAGGTCCTGCGCCATGGCGGCATGCGTGGGCCGCACGTCGAAGCTCAGGCCCGGCGCCAGTTGGGCGATGCGCCGCAGCGCCTCCGCCATCAGCACCTGCACCACATAGTCCGAGGCGATCACGGTGAAATGCCGGCGCGCCGTGGCCGGCTCGAACTCGGGCTGCACGCCCAAGGTGGCATCCACCTGCAGGATGATCTGGCGCACCGGCGCGATCAACGCCTCGGCCCGCGGCGTGAGCTGCAGCGTGCGCCCGACGGGCACGAGCAGTGCGTCGCCGAAATAGTCCCGCAGGCGGGCCAGCACGCCGCTCATGGCCGACTGCGTCATGTGCAGCCGCTCGGCCGCACGGGTCACGTTGCGCTCGGCCAGCAGGGCGTCGAGCGCGGCGAGCAGGTTGAGGTCGATGCGTTGGTAGCGCATGCAGGTCGTCTCCAGGTGGGGCGCAGATCATAAGGAGGCGCCGCCGCGGTGCGCGCGATAAGCGACACGCATGCCTGCCGCGCCCAGGCATCGCGCCGGCCGATGGCTCGCATCGGCCGAATCTGTTGGTCTTCACGGCGCGGACGGACCACACTGCGGCCCGCTTCGAGATTCCGCCAATGACAAGAGACAACCCCCTGCGCGGCTGGCAGGTCGACCGCGCCGCCATCCGCCACGTCGGCCGCGACCTGCAGCGCCCCGAATGCATCCTGTGCCAGCGCGACGGCACCGTCTGGGCCGCCGATGCCCGCGGCGGCGCCATGCGCATCGCGCCCGATGGCAGCCAGCAGCTGGTGGTGCCCGTCGCACCACCCGCTGCCGACGATGCCGTGGACTTCGACCAGCGCTATGTGCGCAGCGAAGGCTCGCTGCCCAACGGCATGACCTTCCTGGCCAACGGCGACCTGCTGATCGCCAATTGGGGCACCGACACCGTCGAGGTGATGGACCGCCAGGGCCGCGTTCGCCGCCTCTTCGACCGCATCGACGGCCAGCCGCTGGGCAAGGCCAACTTCCCGCTGCGCGACCGGCAGGGCCGGCTCTACCTCACGGTGACCACGCGCATGCAGCCCTGGACCGAGTCCATCAACGCCCGCGCCACCGATGGCTACATCGCCCTCTTCGACGAACACGGCCAGGCCCGTATCGTGGCCGACGGCTTCGAGGGCACGAACGAGATCCGCCTGGACGACGCCGGCGAGTGGATGTACGTGGTCGAGAGCAATGCCCGCCGCATCTCGCGCCTGCGCGTACGGCCCGACGGCACGCTGGGCGAGCGTGAGGTGTACGGCCCGGCCCGGCTGCCGGGCTTTCCCGACGGCTTCGCCTTCGATGTCTTCGGCAACCTGTGGGTCACGCTGATCATGACCGACCGCCTGGTCGCCATCACGCCCGACGGCGAGCTGCTCACCCTGCTGGACGACAGCAATCCCGCCGCCACGCAGGCGCTCGATGCGCACTACGAGGCCCGCACGCTCACGCCCGAAATCATGGCCGCCGCCCACGGCACGCTGGCGCCGTGGATGGCCAGCCTGAGCTTCGGCGGCCCCGATCTGCAGACCGTCTACCTCGGAAGCCTGCGTGGCACCACCCTGCCCAGCTTCCGCGCCCCGGTGGCCGGACAGGCCCCCATCCACTGGAACGAGGACTTCCCCGCATGAAACTAGCCACCCTCAAGAACGGCCGCAAGGATGGCCGCCTCGTCGTCGTCTCGCGCGACCTTCACCAGGCGATCGATGCCGACGCCATCGCGCCCACGATGCTCGATGCCATCGAACGCTGGACGCAGACCGAGGCGCTGCTGCAGGCGCTGTATGCGCAGCTCAACGCCGGCGATGCGCTGGGCGCCTTTGCCTTCGACCCGACGCAGGCCGCCGCGCCGCTGCCGCGCGCGCCGCAGTGGTGCGATGGCTCCGCCTTCCTCAACCATGGCCGGCTGATGGAGAAGGCCTTCAACATCGAGCCCGCGCCGGATTCGGACCGCATCCCGCTGATGTACCAGGGCGGCTCCGACGACCTGCTGGGCCCGCACGACGACCTGCCGCTGCCCGACGAGGCCCACGGCATCGACTTCGAGGGCGAGTTCGGCGTGATCGTCGGCGACGTGCCGCTGGGCTGTCCCGCCGCGCTGGCACTGCGCCACGTGCGCCTGCTGGTGCAGATCAACGACGTGAGCCTGCGCGGCTTCGGCCCGCGCGAGATGCGCACCGGCTTCGGCTTCTTCCAGGCCAAGCCTTCGTCCAGCTTCGCGCCGGTCGCCGTCACGCCCGACGAGATCGGCGAGGCCTGGCGAGATGGCCGGGTGCACCTGGACCTGACGGTGATGCGCGGCGACGAGAGATTCGGCCATCCCAATGGTGGCGAGATGAGCTTCGGCTTCGACCAGCTGATCGCGCATGCCGCGTTCACGCGCCGACTGACGGCCGGGACCATCGTCGGTTCGGGCACCGTCTCGAATGCCGGCGGCCAGCGCGGCTCGGCCTGCATCGCCGAGCGGCGCGCCATGGAGCTGATCGAGCACGGCGCCAGCCGCACGCCCTTCCTGCACTTCGGCGAGCGCGTGCGCATGGAGGCGCAATGGCAGGGCGCGCCGGTCTTCGGCGCCATCGACCAGCGCGTGGTGCAGGCCCTGCCGCCCACCGCCTGAAGGAGCACGTCCGCATGCCCCGCTTCGTCGACCTGTCGATCTATCTCGAAAACGATGTGCTCTCCGACCCGCCGCCGCTGGCGCCGAAGATCACCTACCAGACCCACCAGGACACGCTGCCCGAGTTCCTGCAGCTGATTCCCGGCACGCGCGCCGAGGACTACCCCGAGGGCCAGGCCGCCGCCGCGGAATGGGTGACGCTGACCACCCACAGCGGCACGCACCTGGATGCGCCCTGGCACTTCCACGCGACGCAGGACGCCAAGGCCGGCGGCGCGCGGCCCTCGATGACCATCGACGAGATTCCGCTGGACTGGTGCTTCCGCCCGGGCGTGAAGCTGGACTTCCGCCACCTGCCCGATGGCCATGTGGTGAGCGCGGCCGAGGTGGAGGCGGAGCTTGCCCGCATCGGCCACGTGCTGCAGCCGCTGGACATCGTGGTGGTCAACACCCGCGCCGGCAGCCGCTATGGCCAGCCCGACTACGTCAACACCGGCTGCGGCATGGGCTATGAGGCCACCATGTACCTGTTGGAGCGCGGCGTGCGCCTGACCGGCACCGACGCCTGGAGCTGGGACGCGCCCTTCTCGTACACCGCGCAGCGCATCGCCGAGACCGGCGACACCGCGTTGATCTGGGAAGGCCACAAGGCCGGCCGCGACATCGGCTACTGCCACCTGGAGAAGCTGCACAACCTGGAGTCGCTGCCGGGCGATGGCTTCACGATCTGCTGCTTCCCGCACAAGATCCGCGGCGCCTCGGCGGGCTGGACGCGGGCCGTGGCGATCTTCGAGGACTGAGCGTGAGAGTACTCGTGACCGGCGCTGGTGGCTTCATCGGCGCGCATGTGCTCGCGCTGCTGCACCGGCAGGGCCAGGTGGGCGGCCGGCGCATCGACGTGCTGGCCGCCGCAGACCAGCGGCTGGGCATGCTGCCGGACGGAGTGCTCGGGCTGGAAGGCGACCTGGGCAGCGACGAGGTGCTGGCGCGCATCGCCGCCCTCGCGCCCGACGTGTGCTTCCACCTGGCGGCCGTGCCCGGCGGTGCGGCCGAGGCCGATCCGGCGCTGAGCCGCCGCGTCAACCTCGACACCACGCTGGACCTGTTCGACACGCTGGCCGCGGCCGGAACCGGCGCGGCGCCGCCGGTCGTCGTCTACGCCAGCACCATCGCCGTCTACGGCAGCGCACTGCCCGAGGTGGTGACGCCGCACACGCCGCTGCGGCCGCCGCTGATCTACGGCGCCCACAAGCTGGCCTGCGAGGTGCTGCTGGCGGACTTCTCGCGCCGCGGCCGGCTCGATGGCCGCGCGCTGCGCCTGCCCGGCATCGTGGCCCGGCCGCGCGCGCCTTCCGGCCTGGTGTCGGCCTTCATGAGCGAGCTGCTTCATGCGCTGGCCGCGGGCGAGCCCGTCACGCTGCCCGTGGGGCCGCAGGCCACGGCCTGGTGGATGTCGGCGCGACGCTGCGCCTGGAACCTGGTGCATGCCGCCACCATGCCGGTCGATAACGACCCGGCACGCGCCTGGCCGCTGCCCGTGCTGCACCTGTCGATGGACGACATCGTGCAGGCGCTGTCGGCCGAGTTCGGCGTGGACGGCCGGGCCCTGGTACGCCATGCGCCGCAGCCGGCCGTGGAGGCCGTGTTCGGCCGCTATCCGCCACTGGACGACCGCATTCCCCGCGCCCTGGGCCTGCGCGACGACGGCGACGCGCGGGCGCTGGTGCGCCGGGCGCTCGCACCGGCCGGCGAGGCCGACGATTTTTGACTTCACCCATTCAGGAGACCTTCTTCGATGACCGATTCCGCCTCGTCCTTCGCCCATCCCACCCGCCGCACGCTGCTGCGCGGCGCCGCCGCCCTGGCCGCCGCGCCACTGGGCCTGGCGGGCACCGCCGCCCGTGCCCAGGCCGGCTTTCCCTCACGCCCCATCACCTGGGTGGTGCCCTATCCGGCCGGCGGCTTCGGCGATGCGCTGTCGCGCATGCTGGCGCAGAAGCTCTCGGCCAGCCTGGGCCAGCCGGTGGTCATCGACAACCGGCCCGGCGCTGGTGGCCAGATCGGCGCCAACTTCGTCAAGCAGCAGCCGGCCGACGGCCACACGCTGTTCTACGGCGACCTCGGCCCGTTCTCGATGAACGCGGGCCTGTATCCCAAGCTGAGCTACGACACGCTCAAGGACTTCATGCCGCTGACGCGGCTGCTGGTCTCGCCCACCGCGCTGCTGGTGCCGGCCTCGAGCCCGTTCCAGACCTTCCAGGAGTTCGTCAAGGCGGCGCAGGCCGGCGGCAAGGGCCTGAACTACGGCTCCTACGGCATGGGCAGCCAGCCGCACATCTGGATGGAGATGCTGCGCGGCCAGATCAAGGGCAACCTCACGCATGTGGCCTACAAGGGCGGCGCGCCCGCGGTGCAGGACCTGATGGCCGGCCACATCGACGCCATGCTGGACGTGGCACCCAGCGCCATCCCGCTGGTGCGCGAGAACAAGGCCCGCGCCCTGGCCGTGGTGGGCAGCGACAAGCGCCTGGCGCAACTGCCCCAGGTGCCCACCATCGCCGAGCTGGGGCAGCCCGCCCTCAACATCCCCGGCTGGACCGGCATGGTGGTGCGCGCCGGCACGCCCGAGCCCATCGCCAACCGGCTGCACGACGAACTCGTCAAGGCCGTGACCGCGCCCGACGTGGTGCAGCGCTACACCGACCTGGGTCTGATCGTGGCGCCCAGCTCCCGCGCCGAGTTCGCCGAGCTGATCCGCACCGAGACCACGCGCTGGGGCCAGGTGATCCACCAGGTGGGAGTGAAGCTTGAGTGAGGCGACCAGGGCCCCCGGTCTCTTCTCGCTGGCGGGGCAGGTGGCGCTGGTCACCGGGGCCACCGGCGGCCTCGGCCAGGCCATCGCCCTGGCCTATGCGCAGCACGGAGCAAGCCTGGTGCTGTCGGACCGCGACGACGCTGCGCTGCGCGACATCGCGGCCCGTTGCGCGTCGCTCGGCGGCGCAGTCCGGACCGTGGTGGCCGATCTATCGGTGCCCGCCCAGGTGCAGGCGCTGGCCGAACAGGCCCGCACCGCCTTCGGGCGCATCGACCTGCTGGTCTGCAATGCCGGCATGCAGGGCCCGGCTGGCCCGCTGCTGGAGGCGCCGGCCGAAGACTGGGCGCGCGTGTTCCAGGTCAACCTGGCCAGCGCCCATGCCCTGTGCGCCGCGCTGGTGCCGGCCATGGGCGAGCGCGGCCACGGCCGCGTGGTCCTGATGGCCAGCATCGCCGCCCTGCGCGGCAACGGCGCCATCGGCCTGTACGGCCTCAGCAAGGCAGCGCTGGCGCAGATGGCGCGCAACCTGGCGGTGGAGTGGGGCCCGCGCGGCGTGTGCGTCAACGCCATCGCCCCGGGCCTGATCCGTACTCCGCTGGCCGAAGGCCTGATGGCCAACGAGGCCTTCATGGCCCGCCGGCTGGCGGCCACCCCGCTGCGCCGCGTGGGCGAACCGCACGAGGTGGCCGGCGTCGCCGTGATGCTGGCCTCGGCGGCCGGCGGCTTCATCACCGGGCAGACGCTGGTGGTGGACGGCGGCACCGTGATCTCGGACGGCAGCTGAGCGGCGCGCGTCCGCCCCCGACAACCAGCCCGACGAAGGGCAAGGAGACAGAAAGCCATGTTCAAGTACTTCCCCACCAACTACGTCTGGAACCTCTCGGTCGATCTGGCCATCGAGATGGGCGCCCGCATCGGCGAGATCGAGGCCATGTGCGCGCCGCTCAAGGAGGCCGCGCACCAGCCCGATGCGGCCGCGTCGCTGGCCTTCCGGCAGAGCTGGGAGCGCATGGCCGACCAGCTGTGCGAACTCGCGGCCGAGGACGAGGCCCGCGGCCGGCTGATCTCGGCCGGCGACAAGCTCGGCCGCGCCGCCACCTACCTGATCACGGCCGAGCGCATGCAGAGCCACGGCGCAGCGGGCCGCGAGGCGCTGTACCGGCGCTTTCTCGACACCTTCGCGCGCGGCATCACGCTGGCGGGCGAGAACTGCGAGCGGGTGGAGATTCCCTACGAGGGCGGCGTGCTGGCCGGCCTCTATGTGCGCGCCCAGGGCGTGCAGGGCCGCGCGCCGCTGCTGCTGCAGCTCAACGGCCTGGATTCGACCAAGGAGATGAAGTACCGCGTCGGGCTGCCGCACTGGCTGGCGCAGCGCGGCATTTCGTCGCTGGTGCTCGACCAGCCCGGCACCGGCGAGGCGCTGCGCCTGCATGGCATGACGGCCCGCTTCGACGCCGAGCACTGGGCCAGCCGCGTGGTCGACTGGTTGGAGGCACGCGAAGACATCGACCCGCAGCGCATCGGCTGCGAAGGCGTCTCGCTGGGTGGCTACTACTGCCCGCGCGCCGTCGCCTTCGAGCCGCGCTTCGCCTGCGGCGTGGTCTGGGGTGCCAACCACGACTGGCGCGACGTGCAGAAGCGCCGGCTGGAGAAGGAAGGCAGCTTTCCGGTGCCGCATTACTGGGAGCATGTGCGCTGGGTCTGGGGCGCCAGGGACATGGACGACTTCATGCGCATCGCCGAACAGGTGCATCTGGACGGCGTGGTCGAGAAGATCCGCGTGCCCTTCCTGGTCACGCATGGGCAGAAGGACTCGCAGATCCCGCTCAAGTGGGCCGAGCGCACCTACGAGCAACTGGTGAACAGCCCGAAGCGCGAGCTGAAGATCTTCACCGACCGCGAAGGCGGCGCGCAGCATTCGAGCTTCGACAACTCGGCCAACGCCGGCGCCTACATCGCCGACTGGGTGGCCGAGACGCTGGGCGGACGCATCACCGCCGCCCGCTGAGCGCAGAACCACAAGGAGACATGACCATGGCATCCACCCGCCGCCATTTCCTCGCCGGCATCGCGCCGCTCGCGTTGCCGCTGGCCATTCCGACGTCCGCCTTCGCGGCGGAAGAGGGCGCCTACCCGCAGCGTCCCATCAAGCTCGTGGTGCCCCAGCCGCCCGGCGGCCCCTCGGACATCGTGGCGCGCTTCCTGGCCGAGAGCATGCGCGCCAGCCTGGGCCAGCCCCTGGTGATCGACAACCGGCCCGGTGCCGCAGGCCTGATCGGGACGGCCGCCGCCGCGGCGGCGCCGGCCGATGGCTACACGGTGCTGGTCACCTCGCGCTCCAACCACATCATTGCGCCGCTGGTGCAGCAGGGCGCCACGGTGCAGCCGACACGCGACCTGATGCCGGTGGGCCTGGCGCTGCGCGCGGTGGGCATCCTGGCGACGCCCGCGCGTTCGCCCTGGCGCAGCCTGCGCGAGCTGGTCGCCGCCGCCAAGGCCCAGCCGGGCAAGCTCTTCTACGGCAGTGCCGGCATCGGCGCCACCAACCACATTGCCCTGGAGCAGTTCAAGACGCTGGCGGGCATCGAGCTCGTGCATGTGCCCTACAAAGGCTCGGGTCCGCTCATCACCGGCCTGATGGCGGGCGAGGTGCAACTGGCGCTGCTGGATTTCTCGTCGGCCCAGCCGGCGCTCAAGGGCGGCAGCATCGTGCCGCTGGCGCAGACCGGCCTGCGGCGCCTGTCCTCGATGTCCGAGGTGCCCACGCTCACCGAAGAGGGATTCCCGCGCTTCGATGCCTCGTTCTGGATCGGCCTGGCCGTGCCGCAGGGCACGCCGGCCGCCGTGATCGCCCGGCTGTCGAAGGCCCTCGACACCGCCCTGGCCGACACCCAGATGAAGGCGCGTGCCCAGGTCAACGGCTGGGAGCTGGCCGGTGGTGGCCCCGCGCCCCTGGAGGCGCTGATCCGGCAGGACATGGCCGAATTTCCCCCGCTGGTGCGCCGACTCGACCTGAAGGCCTGATCGCCTCCTCGCCCGGTCGCCGCACCGCGGCCACGCCCGGCCCGCCAGCGGCCGGCGTGCCCATTCCTTGAACATCACGAGACAAACGACATGCGCTTCTCCTCTCTCTCACGACGCCATCTGTGCAGCGTGGCCGTTGCTTCGCTCCTGGTCGCCGGCCTGCCGGGCGGCATGGCGCTGGCCCAGTCCGCCTATCCCGCCAAGGCCGTCAAACTGGTGGTGCCCTTTCCACCGGGCGTGTCGCCCGACGTGATCGCCCGCCTGTGGGGCGAGGGCTTCACCCGCCTCACGGGCCAGCCGGTGGTTATCGAGAACCGCCCGGGTGCCAGCACGATCATCGGCGCCCAGGCCGTAGCCAATGCGCCGGCCGACGGCTACACGCTGCTCTGGACGGTCAACAACACCTTCTCGATCAACCCCTACGTCTACAAGAAGCTGCCGTACAAGGCCGAGGACTTCGTGCCCGTCACGCGCATCCTGTCGGTGCCTTATGTGCTCGTGACCTCGGTGGATTCGAAGTACCGCACGCTGCAGGACCTGGTGCGCGAGGCCAAGGCCCGGCCCGATGCGCTCAGCTACGCCAGCGCGGGCATCGGCCAGGGCACGCACGTCGCCCTGGCACGGTGGCTGAACCAGGCCGGCCTGAAGATGACCCATGTGCCCTACAAGGACCAGTTCGTGCCCGACGTGATCGCCGGCCGCATCGACGTGGCGCTGGACGCCAGCACCGGCGCCATTCCGCAGGTGCGTGCCGGCAAGGTACGGGCCCTCGGCGTGACCAGCGCACAGCGCATTGCGGGCCTGCCCGACGTGCCCGCCATCGCGGAGCTGTATCCCGGCTTCGTCGGCGACTCCTGGCACGGCATCTTCGTGCCCAAGGGCACGCCCGACGCCGTGCAGGCGGCGTTGCTGGCCACCTCGCAGAAGGTGATGGCCGACCCGGCCTTCCGCGCCAAGCTGCTCGACTACGGCCTCACGCCCGTGGGCGAAGGCCCCGAGGCCTTCCGCAAGTTCCTGGACGAGGACGCCCGCGCCTGGGCCAAGGTGGTCAAGGACAACCACATCACGGCCGAATGAGCGGTCAGCCCCCCGAGCGCGGCGGCGCGCAGGACCGGGCCCGGGCAGCCTGCGCATCGCTCATTCGATCCGGATGTTGGCCTCGGCCACGATGCGCCGGTAGAGCGTCATGTCCTCCGCAATGGCGCGGCCCAGTTGGCCCGGCTCGCCACTGGCTGCATTGAGGCCCAGGTCTTCCAGTGTCCGGCGCAGGCCCGGGTCGGCCAGGGCCGTCGCTGCGGCGCGCTGCAGCTTCTCCATCAGTGGCTGCGGCAGGCCCTGCGGTGCCAGCAGGCCAACCCAGGAGTCGAGCGTGAATTTGGGCAGCCCGGCCTCGGCCACCGTGGGCACGTTGGGCAGGCGCGGGTCGCGCCGCGAACCGGTCACCGCGATGATGCGCACCTTGCCCGCGTCCGCATAGGCCTTGGAGGCCGCATCGAAGGTCAGGTCCAGCAAGCCCGCTGCCACGTCGGCCGCCGCGGCCGCGGTGGACTTGTAGGGCACGTGGACCATGTTCGTTCCTGTGAGGAGCTTGAAGTACTCGCCGCCGAAGTGGGTACCGCTGCCCTGGCCGGCGCTGCCGTAGCTGAGCTTGCCCGGATGGCTGCGGGCATAGTCGATCAGGCCCTGCAGGTCGGTCACCGGCAGCTTGTTGCTCACCACCACCGGCAGGCCGTAGGTGCCGGCCATGGCCAGGGGCGCCAGCAGCCGCGTCGGGTCGTAGCGCGCCGTCGGGTCGACGATGGGCAGGATGCTGTAACTGGTGTTGGTGAACAGCAGCGTGCGCCCGTCGGGCGCTGCGCGAGCCACGGCGTCGATGCCGATGCGCGAGCCGGCGCCGGGGCGGTTCTCCACGATCATCGTCTCGCCCAGCAGGCGCGACATGCGCTCGGCCAGCGCGCGGGCGGCCACGTCGGTCACGCCGCCCGGCGGGAAGGGCACGACGATCTTGATGGCCTGCGACTGGGCCAGCGCCGGCCCACAGGCGAGGGCACCGAGCCCCAGCAGCAGCAGCGAGCGGCGAAGCAGGGAAGGGTGGGCTGTCATGGTATGTCTCCGTTGTTGTCGGTCGTTGTCGTGGTGGGGCTGTGCCCTCAGCCGCCCGCGGGCACGAGCCCGTCCCAGCAGAGGTACTTGATCTCCATAAATTCGTCGATGCCATGGCGGGAGCCCTCGCGGCCCAGGCCGCTCTGCTTGACGCCGCCGAAGGGCGCCACCTCGTTCGAAATGAGGCCGCAGTTGATGCCCACCATGCCCGATTCAAGGTCGGCCGACACACGCCACAGGCGCGCAGCGTTGCGGCTGTACAGATAGGCCGCCAGGCCGAATTCGGTGGCATTGGCCATCTGCAGCGCCTCGGCCTCGGCGTCGAATCGGAACACCGGAGCCAGCGGCCCGAAGGTCTCCTCCCGCGCCACGGCCATCGCCGGCGTGGCGCCGACCAGCACCGTGGGCTGGAAGAAGCGACCGCCCAGCGCATGCCGCCCGCCGCCGTGGGCCACGCGGGCGCCGTGCGCGCAGGCATCGGCGATGTGGGCCTCGACCTTGGCCACGGCCGCATCGTCGATCAGCGGACCGAGCTGCGAGCCGGCTTCCAGCCCATGGCCCACGCGCAGCTGCGCCACGCGCCGCACCAGGCGCTCCACGAAGGCATCGTGCACGCCCGACTGCACCAGCAGGCGGTTGGCACTGATGCAGGCCTGTCCGGTGTTGCGGAACTTGGCGGCCACGGCGCCTTCCACGGCTGCATCGATGTCCGCGTCGTCGAAGACCAGGAAGGGCGCGTTGCCGCCCAGCTCCATCGAGCATTTCTTGACGGTGCCGGCGGCCTGCGCCAGCAACAGCCGGCCCACCTCGGTGGAGCCGGTGAAGGTGATCTTGCGTACCAGCGGATGGGTGCACAGCACGCCGCCAATGGCCCGCGTGTCGTGGCCCGTGAGCACGTTGAAGACGCCGTCGGGCAGCCCGGCGCGCCGTCCCAGCTCGGCCAGCGCGAGGGCCGTGAGGGGCGTCTGGCTCGCGGGCTTGACCACCATGGTGCAGCCGGCCGCCAGCGCCGGTCCGGCCTTGCGGGTGATCATGGCCGCAGGGAAGTTCCAGGGCGTGATCGCCGCGCACACACCGATGGGCTCGCGCAGCGTGACGATGCGCGCCGTGGTGCGCGGCCCGGCCAGCACCTCGCCGGCCACGCGGGTCGCCTCTTCGGAGAACCAGCGCAGGAAGGAGGCCGCATAGTCCACCTCGGTGCGCGCCTCGGCCAGCGGCTTGCCGCCTTCGAGCGTGATCAGCGTCGCGAGGTCTTCACGGTGCGTCACCATGCCGTCGTACCAGCGCCGCAGCACGTCGGCCCGTTCGCGGGCCGTGGTCGCTCGCCAGCGCAGGAAGGCGCGCTGGGCGGCCTCGATCGCGGCCTCGGTCTCGGCCTCGCGCAGCCGCGGCAGCTCGGCAATCAGCGTGTCGTCGGCGGGGTTGTGCACGGCCGAGCGGCCATGGGGCGTCTCGTCGATCCACCGGCCATCGACGAAGGCCGCACTTCGCAGGAGGCTCGCGTCCTGGAGCAGCGATGCGACGGGCGATGCGCTCAGCATGGATGGCGCCCCGTCATGAAGGCGCTGTCGGCATCGGCCGTGACCGGCAGGCCCGAGGCCACCAGGCCCTGGCGCAGCATCTTCATCAGCCGGTCGGGCACCCGCATGGCGGGCCCGCGCAGCGGCCCACCGTTGAAGCCGGCCAGCCAGTCCTGGTACTTCCACATCGTGCGGTTGAGCACGCCGGTGCCGCCGGCGTAGGACTGGGCCGCGGCGCCGTTGGCGTTTCGCGCCGGCCCCACGCGCCAGTAGGCCTCCATGGCGGCGTCCCATTCGCCGCGACGAGCCAGATCGAAGGCGCGCGGGTAGTAGTGGCTCATCCACTGCGTGTTGCTGGTGCCCGAGAACTGCAGCTGCATCAGGCTCATCATGGGAATGGCGTCGGCCTCGATCGGGCAGCTGATCACCACCTCGTCGCGGAAGTGGCGGTACATCTCGCACAGCCCGCCGATCAGCGGATAGCCCTGCTCGGACTTGATGGCAACGATGTTCGGGCAGTCGTCGAGCAGCCGACGCACCAGGCCCACCGACATGCCGGCCGGGTGCACCCGCTCGAAGCCCCACAAGGGAATGGGGAAGAGCATCACCGCCAGGTCGGTCGCCTCGCAGAAGGCGCGGGTGTAGTCGTAGATCTCCTGCTCGGTCGTGGGCCAGAACTGCGGCGGGTACGACAGCAGCACGATGTCGGCACCGGCCTTCTGCGCCAGCTGTACGGCCTCGATGTTCTCCGCCAGCGTGCCGAAGGCGGCATGGAAGAACAGGCCCATGTCCTGGCCCACGGTGTCGCGGGCCCAGGCGGTGAACCGGGCGTTCTCCTCCGGCGTGATGGCCACCTCGCTGCACAGCAGGGTGTAGCGGTAGCCCAGCTCGCGCGCCAGGGCCACGTCATGGCGGATGCCGCCTTCGTTCAGCCGCTTGAGGTCGGCCGAGTAGCTGGGAATGGTGACGGCCGAGCAGCCGGTCAGGTGTTCGCGCGCCCAGGCGCGGGCGTCTTTGCGGGCATAGGAAGGCATGGGGGTACTCCGAGGGAATGAAGGGGAAGGGCTCACTTGGCCACGGGCACGATGGACCGCGCCAGCGCCTCGCCCCGGCCGCTGGCCCGGGCGCGTTCGAACAGCATCTCGGCCACCACCACGTCCTGCAGCGCCGAGCCGACGGACTTGTAGAGCACGATGTCGGACGGGCCACGCACCAGCCGGCCGGCGACGAGCTCGGTCAGCGGATGCAGCCGGTCCTCGAAGGCGATGCCTGCGGCGCGGGCGGCCAGCATGTCGCCGGTGTCGTGCGCCACCTCGTCGGGCATGTCGGCCACGATGAGTGCGCTGCGGGCGAGGGTGTCGACGTCGACCTCGCGCTGCTCCGGCAGCGTGGAGCCGATGGAAACCACCGTGGCGCCAGCGGCCAGCCAGCGGCCTTGCAGCACGGGCGTCTCGTCGCGGCTGCGCGCGGCGCACAGCACCACCTCGGCCTCGGCCACGGCCGCCTCGGCACTGGAACTGGCCTGCACGTCGTCGCACAGCTGCCGGTGGAAGTCCGCCGCGAAGGCCTCGCGGCGCTGCGGCGTGGGGCTGTAGACCCGCACCCGCGAGAGTGCGCGGACGGCCGCCAGCGCAGACAGCAGGCCGCGTGCCTCGAAGCCGGCGCCGATCACGGCCACCGCGAGCGGACGCCGGGGCGCCGCGGCGTCCACCGCCAGGGCGGCCGTCGCGGCGGTGCGGATGCCCGTGATGCGGTTGCCGTCGATGAGCGCTGCCAGCGCGGTGCTGCGCTGGTCGAACAGCGACACCAGGTAGCTGGCACGTCGCGCCGTCATCGAGGCCGCGATCAGCTTGCAGCCCATGTGCGCGCCGGTGGGCGAGACCGCGCTCAGTCCGCGCAGCCACAGGCCGTCGCCACGGGCCATGGAGCGTGGGGGCACCGCGGCCGGCGCGATTGGCTGCACATAGGCCTGGCGCAGGGCCTCGATGGCCGCCGGCCAATCGGCCAGTTCGGCCACGTCCTCGTCGCTGAGGAACAGGGTGGGCGGCGGCGCAGAAGCCGCTTCTGGGTGGGACGAGCCCATGGTGTCTCCTTGGAAAGAGACCCGATGCTAGGGAGCCCCTGCCTCCCAGGCGAGCGCATCGGCGCGAAAGCAGCATTCGCGCAAATGCAAAGCGGGCGGACTCAGCCGTGCAGCCGCAGCACGCCCGGGGCCAGGGTGCGCAGCAGCGCCGCCACCGATCGCGTGGCCAGCGTGCTCGGCCTTTGGGCCGTCTCGGCCAGCACGACCGCGCGGGTGAGCGTCGGGCGCGCGATGCGCACCACGGCAAGCTGGCGCGCAAGCGGCGCGTCGAGCGTGCCGGCGGTGATGGCCACGCCGCCGCCACTGGCCACCATCTGGTGCTGGAGCCGGATGGAATCGGCCTCGAGCGCGCAGGTCAGCGCGACGCCACGGTCCCGCGCCAGCTTCACCAGCCGGGCGCGCAGCGGATGCGGGTCGCTCGGCAGCACCAGCGGCAGTCCGGCCAGCTCGTCGAAGGAGACGGTCTTGCGCCCGGCCAGCGGATGCTGGCGCGGCATCACGAGGTTCAGGTGCAGCCGTGCCAGCACCGGCTCGGTGGCGTCGTCCGGCGTGTCGGTCTCGCGCAGCAGCGTGGCCATGTCGAGCCGGCCCTGGCCCAGCCATTCCTCCAGCTGGCCGCTGGCGCCCTCGGTCAGGTGCAGGCGCACCTCCGGCCAGCGGCGCCTCGCCTCGGTGAACAGCGGACCGGCGAGCACGCCCACGGTGGACGGCAGCATGCCGACCCGGACATCGCCCATGGGCAGCCCGCTGCGGGTGCGCATGTCGTCCGCCAGCTGCTCGGCCTCGCGCATGAGCGCCTGGATGCGCGGCAGCACCTGCGCGCCGAACTCGGTGAGCACGACGCCGCGACCCGTGCGCCGGAAGAGCCGGGTGCCCGCATCGGTCTCCAGCTGGGCGATGTTGCGGCTGACGACCGACGCCGGCATGTCGAGCGTCCCCGCGGCCCCCGTGACGCTGCCAGCCTGGGCCACATGCACGAAGAGCCGCCATTTGGCGTCGAGGATGGTGGGAGCAGAGGCGGCCATGGCCCCGCATTGTGCGCAGGGCGCAATGCGAAATGGCTCGGCTTCCCCCGCCGCATCACTTTGTCGCGACACCGGCGGAGGAGTGGCGCGGCAGTTGCCACTCAGGCGCGGAGATCCGGCACGCGCGGCAGAGCGCCAGCGTGGGCTGGAATGGCGGCGCCGGCGTGGACGCGTCCGCCCGTCCGCTGGGCCAGCACGAAGGCCGGCAGCGCCAGCAGTGCGCAACCGGCGAGCACGGCGAACGCCAGCCCGAAGTGCCCCCCGTGCCCCACGATGCCGTTGGCCAGGCCGGCGCTGAAGGCCGCGCCGACGCCCTGCATCGTCAGCACCAGGCCGAGGGCCAGGTTGTAGCGGCCCGAGCCGCGCACATAGCGCTCCACCATCAGCGGGGTGGCCACGCCCAGCGCACCGGCGGCGATGCCGTCCAGCACCTGCACCGGCAGGTTGGCCCACACGCTCGGGAAGGCCCAGGCCAGCAGCCCGCGCACCGGCAGGATCAGGATGGACAGGTAGACGAAGGCCGACAGGTCCCAGCGCCGGCTGCGCGACACCCACAGCGCCACCGGCACCATGGTGAGTTGTGCCACCACGATGGCGACGCCGGTCCACAGCAGCGGCGCCGCGTCGGGCTGGGTGGCTGCGAGCCGCTGGTTGAGCAGCGGCAGCATGGCCGCGTTCCCCAGGTGGAAGAGGGCACAGGTCAGCGCGAAGAGCCACAGGGCCTTGTGCCGCAGCAGCTCGGAAAACCCCTCGGGCGCCGCGGCGGTGGGCGGCCCATCGGACGCGGCCGGGTCCACGCCCCGGGCCGCGGCATGGTCGATGTCCTGCGCGCGGATGGCCGCCACGCACAGCAGCGCGCCCACCGACATGGCCAGCATGACGGCCATCATCCAGGGGGCGCCAAACAGGTGGGCCACTACGCCCGCCCCCAGTGCCGAGACGATGTTGCCTGCGTGACTCCAGGCCTCGTTGCGGCCGGTCTGTCGGCGCAGGCCCTCGCGGCGCGCGAGGCCGAGCGTCAGGCCGGCCAGCGCCGCCGCCAGCAGCGCCCCGGCCGCACCCGCCACGGCCTGCGAGGCGATCAGCAGGGCCGGCGAGCGCGTGGTGAAGGCGCAGGCACTGCCGGCCAGCACCAGCATCACCGCGACGACCAAGAGCAGCCGCTTGGCCGCGGACCGGTCCACCCACGCACCCGCCAGCGGCGTCATCACCACGGCAGCCAGCCCGCCCGCGGTCAGCGTCAGGCCGATCAGTGATTGCTCGACCCGCTGGCTCTGCAGGTAGGTGGCCAGGAAGGGCCCGAGCCCATCGCGCACGTCGGCCAGGAAGAAGGCCATCCACGCCAGGGCCGTGAGCGAACCCGCGGTGGCTGCGGCAGCCGGGGCCGGGCGCGAAGGGGCGGCCATGGGCATCGCCAGCGTGGGGGTGGTGGTCATGCGCGCCTCTCCTGCAGCGTCAGTGCTGCGGCAGCGGCTGGCCGTTGACGGTGCGGGCCTCCATCACCCGGCCGCGGCCCCCGGCCAGCGGACGCGCGGGGCCTTCGGCCTCCACCGCGTCGCCGATCTTCAGGCCGGCATGCACGAACCCATCGGGCTTGAGGTGCACGAAGTCGCCGCTGTCCAGCACCACGCCGTTGGGCGCACCGTGCTTCGCATGGTTGATGCGCACCACCCTACCGCGCACGGGGCCGTCGGTGCTTGCCGCGTCCACGGGCCTGCCGGCCACATGGCTCAGCCGGTGGAAGTCGTAGACCACGTGGTCGCCCTCGCCCTTGTCGGAAGGCAGGCGCAGGCTGCCTTCCACCGTGACCGACTGGCCCGGCTTGACGTTCGCGAAGGCATCGGCGGCGGTCTCGTCGTGCTTGTCGAACACGAACTGTGTGGGAATGCCGTGGGTGTCGATGAGCAGCCCTTCGTAGCCGCCGCGCGGGCTGTAGATGAGGTGCTGGAACTGGCCTTCGACGGCATAGACGTCGATCATTTCTTCGGGATGAGGCATGGATGCTCCGGGTTCTTGGAAAAGGGGAGGAAAGGTGGCGCGGCGCCAACGCGCCGCGCAGAAAGCCGTCAGACCGGCCGACGCTGCGGGCCCGGCACCGGGCCGGGGCGGGGTGCCGGCATGTCGGCGCTGCCCGAGAGCACGTCCTGCAGGGCCTGCGGCGAGGCGCCGAGGCGGGTGGCCTCCAGCGCCGTGCCCAGCGGGCCGCGGGTGCCCCAGCCCTGCGCATACAGCGGCGCGCCGGGTTGCAGCAGGCCGCCGATCATGCGGCCGACGTGCGGGGGAAAGCGCACGATGGTGCCGTCCTGCAGCAGTACGCCGTTGACGTCGCCGCGGCCGGTGGACAGCACCCGGGCGATGCGGCCTCCGGCGTCCATCGCGGCCAGGGCGCCCATGGCGCGCGGTGCGGGCGGCACGGCGCCCGGCGCCGGTGGCTGGTCGACCACCGTGCGACCCCGCGCGCCGATCTGCTGCGCCTGCAGCACGCCGCCGTCGGTGGCACGCCAGCCGCTCACGTCGATGCGCTCACCGGGCTGGGCCAGGGCCGTCAGCTCGGCCGACAGGTGGGGCGGAAAGCTTACCTGCGTGCCGTCCTGCAGCAGCAGGCCGTCGGCTTCCCCGTTGGGGTTGATCAGCCAGCGGGCCAGCGTGCCCGACACGGTGGCCTGGGTCTGGGCGGGAGGCGGCAGGCCCATCGGCCCGGCCACCGGCACCGGCCGAGGCTCAGGCAGGGGCGCCGCCAGCGCGCCGGGCCGCGCCTCGGGCATGGGCGCAGGCAGGGCACCAGCGCGCGGTGCGGCCATGGGTCGCGGCGCCGCATCGGTCATCGGAAACACGGGCGCGGCGGGCGGCACCGGTTGTAGCGCCGGCTGGGCGCCCGCGATGCCGGAGGCGACGACGAGGCCGGCGAGCAGGCCGGCGCGAAGGGGGAATCGAGTCAAGGTCATGGAAGGCTCCTGTTGACGGATGCCTGACCTGTCCCAAAAGACGTGCCAGCCGCGCTTGCCTTGCAGATCAAGGACTTGGCTGCGGGTGGGCGCCGTGGGTTGGCCGCGTGGCGGACAGCGGCTGTCCGGGAACAGGACAGCGGCCTGCGCGTGGCGTCACTCCAGCCCGTACTGCGCGAGCTTGGTGTAGAGCAGCTGCCGATGGATGCCCAGTTGCCGCGCCGCCATGGAGCGGTTGCCGCCCGCTGCGGCCAGGGCATGCTGCAGCAACAGCTTCTCCAGCCGCTCCACGGCCTCGGGCAGGGTACCGTCGTACCAGTCGGCCGACAGGCCGCCAGCGCCCTCGGCCGCACTTCCCACGCTTCCCGCCCCCGGCAGCTCGACCTGCGCGATCACGGCGCCGCGCTGCAAAGCGTGGCAGCGTTCCATGGCGTTGCGCAGCTCGCGCACGTTGCCGGGCCAGTCGTAGGCCAGCAGGGCGCGGGCCGCCTCGGCCGACAGCCGCTTGGCCGGGCCGGGTGCCGCCGCCAGCCGCAGGAAATGCTCCGCCAGCGGCACGATGTCGGCCAAGCGCTCGCGCAGCGGCGGCAGGCGGATCGCCAGCACGTCGAGCCGGTAGCGCAGGTCTTCACGGAAGCGGCCGTCGCGCACGGCCTGGGCCAGGTCGCGGTGGGTGGCGGCCACCACGCGCACATCCACCTTCTGCACGCGGTGGCTGCCCACGGGCGTGACCTCGCCCTCCTGCAGCACGCGCAGCAGCTTGGCCTGTACCTCCAGCGCCATGTCGCCGATCTCGTCGAGCAGCAGCACGCCGCCGTGGGCGGCCTTGAAGCAGCCGGCCCGCTCGGCCACCGCGCCGGTGAAGGCGCCCTTGACGTGGCCGAAGAGCTCGCTTTCCAGCAGGTCCTTCGGGATGGCGGCGCAGTTGACGGCCACGAAGGGTCCGTCGGCCCGGTCGGAGTGGCGGTGCAGGGCGCGTGCGACCAGCTCCTTGCCGGTGCCCGTCTCGCCGATCACCAGCACCGGCGCCCGGCTGCCAGCCGCCAGGCCGATGCGCTTGTGCACCTCGCGCATGGCCTCGCTCACGCCGATCAGCTCGCCGTCGTCCGCCACGGGCTGCGGCGCCGGCGCGGCCGAGGCGGGCGTGGCCGATGCCAGCGCGCGGCGCACGGCGTCGACCACCGCGTCGCGGCTGACCGGCTTGGCCAGGTGATCGAAGGCGCCCAGGCGCATGGCCTCGATGGTGCCGGCGCTGCCCGCATGGGCCGTCAGCACGATGACGGGCGGCCGGCGCGCCAGCCGCGCGTTCATCGCGGCCAGGGTCTGCAGACCATCCATGCCGGGCATGCGGTGGTCCAGGAAGACCAGGTCGAAGCGATGCGCGCCCAGCAGCGCCAGGCCGTCCTCGCCGCCGGGCGCGGTCTGCACGGTGTGGCCCAGGCTTTCGAGCGTCTCGCGCAGCGAATCGGCGAAGGCCGCGTCGTCGTCAACGATCAGCAGGTCTGCCATGGCATCTCCAGGATGAAGCGGGCGCCGGGCGCGCCGGGCTCGTGGCGCAGTTCGCCGCCATGGGCAAAGGCGACCTCGCGCGCCAGCGCCAGGCCCAGGCCGGTGCCGTCGGCCCGGCCGGTTCCGAAGGGTTCGAAGAGGCGGCTGCGCAGCGCCTCCGGCACGCCCTCGCCGTCGTCGCTCACGGTCAGGACGAGCTGGCCGCGGTCGGCGTCATGGCGCGCCGAGATCCGCACCTGACCGCCGGGGCTGCGGGCGTGGCGCACGGCGTTGTCCAGCAGGTTATCCACGGCGCGGGCCAGGTGCATGGGATCGAACACGGCGCGATCGGGTGCGCCCTCGGTCAGCACCAGCCGCACCTGGCGGGACGCGGCCCCCGCGCCGGCCGCGGCCAGGCGCTCGTCCAGCCAGGCGGGCAGGTCGACCGGCCGTGGCTTGAGGTCCAGCGGCTGCACCAGCGCCAGCAGGCTCTGCACCACGGCATCGAGCCGGTCGATCTGGCCCACGATGGTCTGCAGCGCCCGGCCCTGGGTCGCCGGGTCGCCGGCCAGCGCGTTCTCCGCCTTCAGGCGCATGGCGGCGATGGGGTTGCGTATCTCATGGGCCACGGCCGAGCTCATGCGGCCCAGCGCCGCCAGGCGCATGTCGCGGCTGCGCTGGGCCTGCGCCTCGCGGGCGGCGGCGCGGGCTTCCTCAAAGCGGCCGGCGAAGCCGTTGTAGCTGGCGACGATGCGGTCCAGCTCGTCCAGGCCGGTGCGGGGCAGCCGGGGCATGGCGTCGGCGGGCGCCGCGGCCAGGGCCCCTTCAAGCCGCCGCAGCCGTGCCTGCCCGCGGTAGAGCAGCCAGCCGAGCCACAGCCCGGAGAAGACGATGGCCGCCACCAGCGCGGCGATGCCAGCGCGCAGGCCGCCCTCGGCCGCCACCGCGCCCAGCTGCGTGCGCGTCATGGTCCAGGCCGAGGCGCCACCCACGTTCAAGGGGCAGGCGGCCACGATCAGCAGCTCGCGGCTGCCGCGCACCTGCTGGGTCTGGGCGCGGCCGGTGTCCACCGCCTGGCGCGCCAGCTGTTCGAGCAGTGGACGCTCCGCGGGCGGCACGTCGGTCTTCACGCCGGCGCCCTCGTAGGTGGGATAGGCATAGCCCAGCATGCCGCCAGCGCGGCTCCACACGCCGCCCTCCACATAGGGCGCCTCGGTCAGCACGAGCTGCAGCAGCACGCGCGCGAGGTCGGTCTGGAGTACGGGCGCGGGCGGGGCCGACTGGGCGTAGCGCTGGGCCAGCTGTTCGCAGGCCTGCTCGACCCGGGCGCGGCCCACCTTCATCTGCATGGCGGGGCTCAGCCGGTACAGGCCCAGGAGCACCACCCCGAGCAGCAGGCAGACGGCGATGAGCAGCGCCCAGAAAACGGCAAGTTGCAGGCGCAGCGATCGCATGAAGAGGGCAGGGGCGGGGCGGCAGGCTGAAGGGCGCGCCAGTATGCGCGAGGCCTACCGCCCGTCCGAATGGCCCTACATGCTCCGGGCTCGTCAGACGCTGGTGAGGCAGAACGTCGTACAAACCGCCGCCCATGTTGTCGTTCGAACTCTCCCCGCCCCGCGGATCCGCGTCGCCCGCCGCACCCGCATTGCCTGCGCAGCTGCCGCGCGGCGCCGTGCCGCTCGTGCTGTTGGCCCTCGTGCTGCTGTGGGCCCTTCCGCCGGTACTGGCCTACCAGTCGCCGCCGTGGGACAACGTGGAAGAGCTGTTCTGGGCCCAGCGCTTCCAGTGGGGCTACTACAAGCACCCGCCGCTGCCCACCTGGATCATGGCGGTGCTGGTGCGCCTGGCGGGACCTGAGCCCTGGCTGACCTATGTGGCGGGCGTGGGCTGCGGGGCGGGCGCCCTCTATCTGCTGTGGCGCTGGGCGCGCGAATGCATGCCGCCGCAGCGCGCGCTGCTGGCCGTGGTGCTGGCCTCGCTGGTGGCCTACCACCTGCCGCGGACCGTGGTCTTCAACCACAACACCGTGCAGCTGCTGCCCCTGGCCGGCTACTGGTGGATGCTGTGGCGCACCCTGTGCCGGGCCGACGCGAAGCCGCGGCACTGGATCGCGCTGGGCGTGTTCGCGGCCCTTTCGCTGCTGACCAAGTACAGCGCGGTGGTGCAGTTCGCCGTCGGCGCGCTGCTGCTGATGCAGGCGGGCCGCTGGCGCGAGCCGCGCATCTGGCGCGGCCTGGGCCTGGCGATGATCGTGGCGCTGGTGCTGCTGGCGCCCCACCTGTACTGGGCCCTGACCCACACGGACCAGACGCTGGGCTATGCCGCCGCATCGATGGAGGCCCGTGGACACCGACCCCACCGGACGCTGCAGCTGCGCCAGCAGCTGGGCATGCAGATCGGGCGGCTGCTGCCGATGCTGGTGGTGGTCGCGCTCGCCTGCGTGCTGCGGCCGCGGACCGCCACGCCACCGGTGCCGACCGGGCCCCAGCCGACCGCGGCGATCCAGGCCGCGGACCGGCGCTTCCTGGCCTGGGCGGCCTTCGGGCCGGTGGTGCTGGTGCTGGCCGCCATCACCCTGCTGGGCACCAGGGCGCATGGCCACTGGTTCACCACCTTCTTCCTGCCGCTGCCGCTGTGGCTGGCCATGGTGGTGCCGGGGCTGGAGGCGGAGCACTGGCGTCGCCGCCGGTGGGGTGTGCTGCTGGGCGCGGCAGCCCTGTTCCATGTCATGGCGGCCATGGGCGGTGCCTGGGCCGAAGGCGGCGGCGAGGCCCGGCGCGGCCACATCACCCGCGGCAGCCTGCCCTCGCAGCAGATCGCTGACCGGCTGCAGCAGATCTGGCACGCCCGGGTGCCCGATCGGCCGCTGCCCATGCTCGTCGGCGATACCTGGTTCGGCGGTGCCGTCGCCTTGAAAATGGGCCCCGCGGTGCAGCTGTGGATCGATGGCGAGGAACGCACCTCGCCCTGGATCGAACCCGGCGCACTGGAGCGCGGCGGCGGCATGGTCGTCATCCTCGACACGCAGCCCTTCCAGTCCGAATGGCCCACGCTGGAGACGCGGCTGGCCCAGGCCGACTGTCAGGGCCGCATCGAGCTCCCCTGGGCCGAGGGAAGTGCGAGGACCGTGTCGATGCGCTGGGGCCTGGTGCTGCCGCATGAGCAGTCGGCAACCGGCGATCGCTGCGCCTCCGTCGCGGCCGCGCGCGGGTAGTTGGCCCGGGCCTGCCGCGGCAGCGGGACGCGGCCCTTTGGTGATCCGCCTGGAATCCTGCGACTGCCCGAAGCGCCTGCCCCGTCCCGCTCTAGATCCTGGACGCCATGCCCGCGCATCCAAAGGCCTCGAAGCGTTCGGCACACAGGTCCCGGGCTGCGATGAGGGCAGCACTCAGGAATCTGCGCGGGTCGAACTCGTCGGGCCTGTTCGCCATCGCCCGCCGCATCGCGCCCGTCATGGCCAGGCGGATGTCGGTGTCGATGTTGATCTTGCGCACACCGTGGCGGATGCCTTCCTGGATCTCCTCCACCGGCACGCCGTAGGTCTCCTTGATGTCGCCGCCATGTTCGCGGATGACGGCGAGCCACTGCTGCGGTACGGACGACGAGCCGTGCATCACCAGGTGCGTGTTCGTGATGCGCGCGTGGATGGCTTTGATTCGGTCGATGGCGAGGATGTCGCCCGTCGGCTTGCGGCTGAACTTGTAGGCGCCATGCGAGGTGCCGATGGCGATGGCCAGCGCGTCCACGCCGGTGCGGGCGACGAAGTCGGCGGCCTGCTCGGGGTCGGTCAGCAGTTGCTCGTGGGTCAGCTGCCCTGCGGCGCCGACGCCATCCTCCTCGCCCGCGGTGCCGGACTCCAGCGACCCCAGGCAGCCGAGTTCGCCCTCCACCGACACGTCCACCGCATGCGCCATCTCGACGACGCGGCGCGTCACGGCCACGTTGTAGTCGTAGGGCGCGGGCGTCTTCGCGTCCTCCAGCAGCGAGCCGTCCATCATCACGCTCGTGAAGCCCGAACGGATGGACTGCATGCACACGGCGGGGCTGGCGCCATGGTCCTGGTGCAGCACGATGGGCAGGCGCGGGTACATCTCTGCGGCGGCCTCCACCATCTTGCGAAGGAAGGGCTCGCCCGCGTAGCTGCGTGCGCCGGCCGAGGCCTGCAGGATGACCGGGCTGTCGGTCGCGTGGGCGGCCTGCATGATGGCCTGGATCTGCTCCAGGTTGTTCACGTTGAAGGCGGGCACGCCGTAGCGGTGCTCGGCCGCATGGTCGAGCAGGCGGCGCAGGGAGATCATGGGCATCGGGGGCTCCTTGGGGGTCGGTGTCAGTCGAGGTGAGATGGGACGAGGGCGCGGGCGCGTGCGGCCACGGCCTCGGCGGTGAGGCCGAAGAGCCGGAACAGCTCGCCCGCCGGCGCGGATTCGCCGAAGCGGTCGAGGCCCACCACGTCGCCGTGCTCGCCGACGTACTTCCACCACAGGCCCGTGCTGCCCGCCTCCACGGCCAGGCGCGGCAGGTGGCGGGGGATGACGTCATGGCGCCAGGCGGCGTCCTGGCGGTCGAACACGTTCAGGCAGGGCAGTGACACGACGCGCGCCGGGAGGCCGGCGTCGACGAGCAGCGCGGCGGCGGCGAGCGCGATGCCGACCTCCGAGCCGCTGGCCAGCAGCGCGAGGCGCTCGCCATCGGGCTGGCGCAGCACGTAGCCGCCGCGGGCGATGTCGTCCAGCCGCGCGCGGCCGTCGCCGGCATGGGGCAGCGCCTGGCGGGACAGCAGCAGGGCGCTCGGGCCGTCCGCGCGGCGCATGGCCTCGCGCCAGGCGACGGCCGTCTCGGTCGCGTCGGCCGGCCGCCAGACGTTGAGGCCGGGGATGAGTCGCAGGCTGGACGCATGCTCCACCGGCTGGTGGGTGGGGCCGTCCTCGCCCAGGCCGATGGAGTCGTGCGTGTACACATGCACGACCGGCAGCTTCATCAGTGCCGCCATGCGCACCGCGTTGCGGGCGTAGTCCGAGAAAGCGAGGAAGGTGCCGCCGAAGGCCCGGTAGCCGCCGTGCAGCGCGACGCCGTTCATGAGGGCCGCCATGCCGAACTCGCGAACGCCGTAGTGCACGTGGTTGCCGGTGCCCGTGCCCTTCAGCGCACGGTGGCCGGCCCAGTCGGTCAGGTTCGATCCCGTCAGGTCGGCCGAGCCGCCGAGCAGCTCGGGCGTGGCGGGGCCGAGCGCCAGCAGCACATCCTGCGAGGCCTTGCGCGTGGCCACGGCGGCGGCCCGGGATTCGGCAGCCGCGCAGGCCTGCCCGAGGGCTTCCTCGGCTTGCGTGCCCAGCGGCGCGCGCCGGGGCTGGCGGCGCTGCAGCTCGCGGGCGAGGTCGGGGTAGGCGAGGGCGTAAGCGGTGAAGCGCTCGCGCCAGGCGGCGTTCAGCGCCGCGCCGCGCTCGCGGGCCGACCAGGCCTCGCGCAGCTCATCCGGCACCTCGAAGGGCGCGGCCGTCCAGCCCAGCGCCGCCCGCGTCAGCGCGATCTCCTTGGCGCCCAGCGCCTCGCCATGCACCTTGGCCGTGCCGGCGCGGTTGGGCGAGCCCTTGCCGATGGTGGTGCGGCAGCAGATCAGCACGGGCTTGTCGGCCGCGTGCGCGGTGGCGATGGCGCGGTCCAGCGCGTCGACGTCGTGGCCGTCCACGCCGCGCAGCACGTTCCAGCCATAGGCCTCGAAGCGGCCGGGCGTGTCGTCGCCGAACCAGCCCCTGACGTCGCCGTCGATGGAGATGCCGTTGTCGTCGTAGAAGGCGACGAGCTTGTGCAGCCGCCAGGTGCCGGCCAGCGAACAGGCCTCGTGGCTCAGGCCCTCCATCAGGCAGCCGTCGCCGAGGAAGACGTAGGTGCGATGGTCGACGACCGCGTGGCCGGGGCGGTTGAACTCGTCGGCCAGCAGCTTCTCGGCCAGCGCCATGCCCACCGCATTGGCAATGCCCTGGCCCAGCGGGCCGGTCGTCGTCTCCACGCCCGGCGTGACGTCGACCTCGGGGTGGCCGGGCGTCCTGCTGTGCAGCTGACGGAAGCGCTTGATCTCGTCCATCGGCAGCTCGTAGCCGCTCAGGTGCAGCAGCGCGTACAGCAGCATGGAGCCGTGGCCGTTGGACAGCACGAAGCGGTCGCGGTCGGGCCAGGCGGGGTCGGCCGGGTCGTGGCGCAGGTGGTGGCGCCACAGGGCTTCGGCGATGTCGGCCATGCCCATGGGCATGCCGGGGTGGCCGCTGTGGGCGGCCTGCACCGCGTCGACGGCGAGCATGCGCAGCGCGTTCGCGCATTGCTGGCGCAGGGTGCGGGAGGGCAGGTCGTTCTTCATGACGTGCTCCTCAGGCGGCCAGCAGGTTGCGGCGCCGCTCCACCAGCCGCAGGATCATCGGCGTGAAGATCAGCTGCATGGCCAGCTCCATCTTGCCGCCCGGCACCACCAGCGTGTTGGCGCGCGACATCCACGAGTCGTGCAGCATGCTGAGCAGGTAGGGGAAGTCGAAGCCGCGCGGGTTGGCGAAGCGGATGACGACCAGGCTCTCGTCGGCCGTCGGGATGGTGCGCGCGATGAAGGGGTCGGAGGTGTCGACGACGGGCACGCGCTGGAAGTTGATGTGGGTGCGCGTGAACTGCGGGCAGATGTAGTGCACGTACTCGTGCATGCGGCGCAGGATCACGTCGGTGACGGCCTCGGTGGAATAGCCGCGGGTGCTGCGGTCGCGATGGATCTTCTGGATCCACTCCAGGTTGATGACGGGCACGACGCCGATCAGCAGGTCCACGAAGCGGGCCACGTCGACCTTGTCGGTCGTCACGCCGCCGTGCAGGCCTTCGTAGAACAGCAGGTCGCTGGCCGGCAGCGGCTCCCAGGCGGTGAAGGTGCCCGGCGGCTGCTTGTAGGGCGCCGCCTCCTCCTCGTTGTGCAGGTATTTGCGGCTCTGGCCCTGGCCGGTCTCGGCGTAGCTGCGGAAGAGCTCCTGCAGCTCGTCGAAGAGGTTGGCGCTCTCGCCGAAATGGCTGAAGTGCGGCTGGTCGTTCTTCTCGGCCTCGGCCATGGCGGCCTTCATGGCCTGGCGGTCGTGGCGGTGGAAGCTGTCACCCTCGATGAGGGCGGCGGCCACGCCTTCGCGGCGGAAGATGTTCTCGAAGGTGCGCGTCACCGACGTGGTGCCCGCGCCGGAGGAGCCGGTGATGGCGATGATGGGGTGCTTGGCGGACATGGGGGTTCCCGTTGCGTGGCTGGGTCAGGCGTTGGCGGCGAAGAGGCCGCGCCGGCCGAAGAGGGGCGAGTCGTAGCTCTGCGCCGGCTCCTCGGCGTGGTAGGTCTCGATGCGCTGCACCTCCTGCGCCGAGCCGAAGACGAAGCCGATGCGCTGGTGCAGGGCGTCAGGCTGCACGTCCATCAGCCGGCGCCGTCCCGTGCTGGCGCGCCCGCCCGCCTGCTCGACGAGGAAGGAGATGGGGTTGGCCTCGTAGAGCAGGCGCAACCGCCCGGCGCGCGCCGGGTCCTTGCTGTCGCGGGGGTAGAGGAACACGCCGCCGCGCATCAGGATGCGGTGGGTCTCGGCCACGAGGGAGGCGATCCAGCGCATGTTGAAGTCGTCGCCGCGGGGGCCCGCCTGGCCGGCCAGGCATTCGTCCACGTAGCGCTTGACGGCTGGCTCCCAGAAGCGGCTGTTGGACGCGTTGATCGCGAACTCGCGCGTGCGCTCCGGCAGCCTGAGGTCGGGGTGGCTCAGCACCCATTCGCCGAGCTGCGGGTCCAGCGTGAAGGCGTGGGTGCCGCGGCCCAGCGTCAGCACGAGCATGGTCGACGGGCCGTAGATGGCATAGCCCGCGCACACCTGGCGGCTGCCGGGCTGCAGGAAGTCCTCGGGCTGCGGGTCCTCACCCGGCGTGGCGGCGCGCAGCACCGAGAAGATGCTGCCCACCGACACGTTGACGTCGATGTTGGACGAGCCGTCCAGCGGGTCGAAGAGCAGCAGGTATTTGCCGCGCGGGTGCTGGGGCGGCAGCGAATACGGTGCTTCCAGTTCCTCGGACAACATGCCAGCGAGATGTCCGCCCCATTCGCTGGCGCGCAGGAACATGTCGTTGGCCAGCACGTCCAGCGTCTTCTGCTCCTCGCCCTGCACGTTGCCGGTGCCGGCGCTGCCGAGCACGCCGGCCAGCGCGCCGTAGGCCACCTTGCGGGCGATGGCCTTGCAGGCGAGCGACACGTCGGTGATGAGCGCGTTGAGGTCGCCGGTGGCGTCGGGGTGGCGGCGGCGCTCCTCGATGAGGAACTGGGTGAGGGTGGAACGGCCTCCGGTGGGCATGGGGGTCTCCTTGGATTTAGGGAATCGATGCGGTGTCGGGCTGCAGGCGGGCAATCAGTTCGATCAGATCGCGCGGGGCGTCGACGCGCCAGACGTCGCCGCCCAGCGGCGCCGTCAGCTCGCCATAACCCCAGCTCACCCAGGCGGCGCGGCTGCCGGCGGCGCGGGCGGCGCGCAGGTCCGCCGGGCCGTCGCCCACCATCAGCAGCTCGGTGGTGGGCAGGCCCAGGCGCTGCGCCGCCTGCTCGATCAGCAGCGGCGACGGCTTGCGCTGCGCCAGGGTGTCGGCGCCATGGACGGCCGCGAAATACGCGAGCAGCCCCGCCCCTTCCAGCACGGCGCGTGCCAGCGGCGTGGGCTTGTTGGTGACGACCACCAGCGGGCAGGCGTCCGCCAGCGCCCGCAGCACCGCGGCGATGCCGGGGTAGGGCAAGCCCTGGGCCGACGGGTCCTGCAGCGTGGCCTCGTCGAAGTCGCGTCGCAGCCGCCAGGCCAGCGTCGCGGGGTTGACGTCGTCGAGCGCCGAGGCGCGCAAAGCCCGTTGAACGAGGGCGTCCGGACCGTCGCCGATCCAGCCGCGCACGGTGGCGGCGTCGAAGGCCATG
This sequence comes from Pseudacidovorax sp., assembly GCF_017991995.1. Taxonomy (GTDB): domain Bacteria; phylum Pseudomonadota; class Gammaproteobacteria; order Burkholderiales; family Burkholderiaceae_C; genus Xenophilus. Next base: position 55,916 of record NZ_JAGOPN010000011.1, read on the forward strand.
AGGCCGGCGTTCATCAGTGCGGCGTTCAGCGCCAGGGCGACGCCGGCGGCGCTGTCCACCAGCGTGCCGTCCAGGTCGAAGGCGATGGCCTGGATCCGTGGCTTCATGCCGGTCCTCCGGCGGCTTCGTTCCGCAGCGCGGCGATGCTGCGGCGGTAGTCCCCGCCGCTGAAGACGGCCGAGCCGGCGACGACGGTGTCCGCCCCCGCCGCCACGACGCGGCGGATGTTGCGCACGTTCACGCCGCCGTCCACCTCCAGCCAGATGTCGCGGCCGCTGGCGTCGAGGCGCTTTCGCAGCAGCTCGATCTTGGGCAGGCTGCTCTCGATGAAGGCCTGGCCGCCGAAGCCGGGGTTGACCGACATCAGCAGCACGAGGTCCAGCCTTTCCATCACATGGTCGATCAGGTGCAGCGGCGTGGCCGGGTTCAGGGCCAGGCCCGCCTTCATGCCCAGCGACCGGATCAGCTGCAGCGTGCGGTCCACGTGCAGGCTGGCCTCGGGGTGGAAGGTGACGAGGCTGGCGCCGGCCTCGGCGAACAGGGGAATCAGCGCGTCCACCGGCTGCACCATCAGGTGCACGTCGATGGGCACGGCGCTGCCGTCGGCCCGGCGGCAATGCGGCGCGATGGCCTGGCAGACCATCGGGCCGACGGTCAGGTTGGGCACGTAGTGGTGGTCCATCACGTCGAAATGGATGAGGTCGGCGCCGGCGTCGATGACGGCGCGCACCTCCTCGCCCAGGCGGGCGAAGTCGGCGGACAGCAGGCTGGGTGCGATGCGCAGGATGGCAGTGCTCATGACGGAAGGCCCCGATACAGGGCTTGCAGGGGAGTGAGGGCAGCGGCCGGGCTGGCCAGCTCGCAGAGTTCCTCGAAGCGCAGCCAGCCGGCGCTGCGGAGCTGGCAGCCGGGCTCGCCGGGCAGCGGTGCGGCGGGATCGCCCAGGCCCGGCAGCACGAGGCCGGCGGCGGAGAAGTCGCCGCCTTCGGTCCAGAAGGTCGGCGTCACGAGCGTCCACAGCCCGGCGGCGGTGGCGGCGCGCAAGCCGTTGACGGAATCTTGCAGCGCCACGGCACGTTCGGGCTGCAGGCCCAGCGTGGCGAGCGCCAGGCGGTAGATGTCGGGCGCGGGCTTCTTGGCGCGCACCTGGTCGCCGCAGGCGATGACGCTGAAGAGGTCCAGCCCGCGCGTGCCCAGGGTGGCGGCCAGCAGCGCGTGGATGTTGGCCGCCGTCGTCGTGCTCGCGATGGCCAGGCGGAAGCCGGCGCCCACGGCCTCTTCGATCAGGCGGGCGACGCCCTCGCGCAGTTGCAGCCCGCCGTCGTGCACGGCCGCCGTGTAGAAACGGGTTTTGTCCGCATGCAGCTCGTGCACGAGGCCGCGCAGCCGGGCGCGCTCGCCGGCGGGGACGGGCAGCGTGTCGATGTAGCTGGCGATGCGCTCCTTGCCGCCGGTCACCTCCAGCAGCTGGCGGTAGTCGGCGCGGCTCCAGCTCCAGCCCAGGCGGTGGCGCTCGAAGGCGAGGTTGAAGGCCACGCGGTGGGCCTCCTCGGTGTCGGCCAGCGTGCCGTCCACGTCGAAGACCAGCGCCTCAATCGCCATGGCGGGCTCCTGCTGCCGTGAACACGCGGCTGGCCAGCACGTCCTCGGCCTGCAGCGTGCAGAGCTGCTCGCGGCTCGGGGCGGTGCCGGCGGTGAAGAGCCGCGTCGCGTGGCGCAGCCGGATGCGGTCCAGCGCATTGCGGATGGAGCGCGCGTTGGCGAAATGCGGCTGCTGCCGGCGCAGGCCCACGTAGCGGGCGAAGGCCGGCTCGGCCTCGGCGTCGAAGCGGTAGTTGAGCTGTTCGAGCATCAGCTGCGCAATGCGCATCAGCTCAGGCTCGCTGTAGTCGGGGAAGTCGATGTGGTGGGCGATGCGCGAGGCCATGCCCGGGTTGCTGGAGAAGAAGGTCTCCATGCGGTCCCGGTAGCCGGCGAGGATGACGACCAGGTCGTCGCGGTGGTTCTCCATCGCCTGCAGCAGGATCTCGATGGATTCCTGGCCGTAGTCGCGCTCGTTCTCGGGCTTGTAGAGGTAGTAGGCCTCGTCGATGAAGAGCACGCCGCCCATGGCCTTCTTGACGATCTCGCGCGTCTTGGGCGCCGTGTGTCCGATGAACTGGCCCACCAGGTCGTCACGCGTGACCGCCACGAGGTGGCCCTTGCGCACATAGCCCAACTGCCTGAGCACGGCGGCCATGCGCAGCGCGACGGTCGTCTTGCCCGTGCCGGGGTTGCCGGTGAAGCACATGTGCAGCGAAGGCTTTGTTGCCTGCAGGCCCTGGGCGGCGCGCAGCTTGTCGATGAGCAGCAGCGCCGCGATGTCGCGGATGCGGCCCTTGACCGGAGCCAGGCCCACGAGTTCGCGGTCGAGCTGGTCCAGCACCTCGCGCACGCCCGAGGCTTCGAGCATCTCGGCGGGCGTCGGGTCGACGGCGGTGTCAGGCAGGGCGCTCATCGTCGTGCGGTCAGTAGCGTTGGCCTTCGGGGGCGCGCTGGACGGCGTAGCTCTCGATGGCGTAGCGCACCGTGCGGCCCGGCTCCTCGGTGCGGACCAACCGGAAGCCCGGCTCGGCGGCGGGCCGGTTGACGATGAAGGACAGCACGACGGACTCGGTGCCGTGCGACGAGTCGAAGGCCGCCAGCCGGATGTAGTGGCTCGGGAAGGCCTCGCGGCAGCGCCTCAGCTCCAGCATCACGCCGGCCGCGTCGGCGATGTCGAACATCGGGTTGCCGAACATCTCCCAGTAGGTGTTGCGGGGATGCGGGTCGTCGGTGAACTCGATGCCGATGGCCCAGCCGCGGGCCAGGCAGTGCTCCAACTGGCGGGCGATCTGCGCGTCGCTGAGGTCGGGGAGGAAGGAGAAGGTGCCTTGGGTGATTCGCATGGGTGCGCTCCTGGGGTGTGCGGGGCGAGTGCCGCCCGCGCCGGCCGCGAACTCGCGCGGCCACGCTGGCGGCTGGAATGGCTGAGGTCAGGCGACGGACGGCGTGGGCACGAAGTCCGAGGTGTCGGTGGACGTGTAGTTGAAGGTGATGTCGCCCCAGGTCTCCAGGGCCGCGGCCAGCGGCGTGCACCACCGGGCCGCGTCGCGCAGGATCTGCGGACCTTCGTTGGCGATGTCGCGGCCCTCGTTGCGGGCCAGCACCATCGCTTCGAGCGCCACGCGGTTGGCCGTCGCGCCCGCCTGGATGCCCTGCGGGTGGCCGATGGTGCCGCCGCCGAACTGCAGCACCACGTCGTCGCCGAAGAGGTCGAGCAGCTGGTGCATCTGGCCGGCATGGATGCCACCGGAAGCGACCGGCATGACCTTGCGCAGCGCGCCCCAGTCCTGGTCGAAGTACACGCCGCGCGGCAGGTCGACCACGGTGTGCGTGTCACGGCAGACGTTGTAGTAGCCCTGCACGGTCAGCGGGTCGCCTTCGAGCTTGCCGACGGCCGTGCCGGCGTGGATGTGGTCCACGCCCGCCAGGCGCATCCACTTGGCGATGACGCGGAAGCTCACGCCATGGTTCTTCTGGCGCGTGTAGGTGCCGTGGCCCGCGCGGTGCAGGTGCAGGATCATGTCGTTCTGGCGGCACCAGTGGCTCAGGCTCTGGATGCCGGTGTAGCCGACGACGAGGTCCACCATCACGATGACCGAGCCCAGCGACTTGGCGAACTCGGCGCGGCGGTACATCTCTTCCATCGTGCCCGCGGTCACGTTGAGGTAGCTGCCCTTGACCTCGCCGGTGGCGGCGCTGGCCTTGGCGACGGCGTCCATCACGAAGAGGAATCGGTCGCGCCAGTGCATGAAGGGCTGCGAGTTGATGTTCTCGTCGTCCTTCATGAAATCCAGCCCGCCCTTGAGGCCCTCGTAGACGACGCGGCCGTAGTTGCGGCCCGAGAGGCCCAGCTTGGGCTTGGTCGTGGCGCCCAGCAGCGGGCGGCCGAACTTGTCCAGGCGCTCGCGCTCCACGACGATGCCGGTGGGCGGGCCGGCGAAGGTCTTCACGTAGGCAACCGGGAACCTCATGTCCTCCAGCCGCGCGGCCTTGAGCGGCTTGAAGCTGAACACGTTGCCGATGACGGAGGCGGCGACGTTGGTGATGGAGCCCTCCTCGAAGAGGCTCAGGTCGTAGGCCACGTAGCAGAAGTACTGGCCCGGCGTGCCCGGCACCGGGTCCACGCGGTAGGCCTTGGCGCGGTACATGTCGCAGGCGGTGAGGCGGTCGGTCCAGACCACCGTCCAGGTGGCGGTGCTGGACTCGCCGGCCACGGCGGCGGCGGCCTCGATGGCGTCCACGCCGTCCTGGGGCGTGATGCGGAAGAGGGCGAGGATGTCGGTGTCCTTGGGCACGTAGTCGGCGTCCCAGTAGCCCATCTGGGCGTACTTGAGGACGCCGGCGGCATAGCGCTTCTTCGCGTCGGTGATCTGCGTGGCTTCTGACATGTTGCCCATGGGCCTTCTCCTGCGGCGGGTCGGTGGCGATGGACGCGAATGTAGGGACGCGAATACATTCGCAATAGTTAATTCTTTTGCGCCATTCATTGGCTTTGACTGATGCTGAAGAACGCCACCTTCCGCCAGCTCGCCGCCTTCCACGCGGTCGCGCGCCTGGGCAGCGTGTCGCGCGCCGCGGGCGAGCTGCACCTGACGCAGCCGGCCGTGTCCATCCAGCTCAAGCTGCTGGAAGAGGCGGCCGGCGCGCCGCTGCTGGAGCGCCACGGCCGCGGCATCCGGCTGAGCGCCGCGGGCGAGGTGATGGCCGACTACGCGGCCCGCATCCTCGACCTCTGGCGCGAGGCGGGCGACGAGATGGCGGCCCAGCGCGGCCAGTTCTCGGGCACGCTGCGCGTCGGTGCGGTGACCACGGCCGAGTACCTGCTGCCGCCGCTGCTGGTGGCCTTCGCGGCCGATCACCCGCACGTGAAGGTGAAGCTGCGCGTGGGCAATCGCGATGAGATCGTCGCCATGCTCGGCGGCCAGGAGGTGGACATCGCCATCATGGGCCGCCCGCCGGCGGAACTGAAGACGACGGCGGTGGCCTTCGCCAGGCACCCGATGGCCTTCCTGGCCTCGCCGAAGCACCCGCTGATGAGCCGGCGCGACCTCACGCTGGCTGACCTTGCAGGCGCGAATTTGCTGGTTCGCGAGCGCGGCTCGGGGACTCGCACGACGCTGGAGCGCCTGCACAAGGACGCCGGGCTGCCGCTGCGCATCGGCTCGGAGATGTCCAGCAACGAGGCCATCAAGCAGATGTGTGCCGCCGGCTTCGGCGCGGCCTTCCTGTCGCTGCACACCTGCGGGCTGGAGCTGGAGGCCGGTCTGCTGGCGTTGCTGCCCATGGCCGACAACCCGCTGGAGCGCGAATGGCATGCCATGCACCTGGCCTCGCGCCGGCTGCCGCAGGTGGCGTCGGCCTTCAAGCAGTTCCTGGCCGATGACGGACAGCGACTCATCCTCGAACAGCTGCGCGCCGGGGCCGCCACCGCGGCGGTGACAGCTCGCAGCCGACGCTCCGGCGCGGCGCAGGCACGCAATGTGCGGCGGAGCCTTGCATGAACCTCCTGCCCTCCACGCAGACACTGGCGCTGCCGCGCGAACTGCCGCAGCGCCAGCGGCTGGCCGACGAACTCCACGCGCGCCCTTTCGAGACTCTTGCCAGCCCGGGCCGGGTGCTGTCGATCGCCACGCTGAGGACGGGCGCCGCGCAGGACGTGCAATGCCTGGCCCATCTCGCGGAGCTGGACCCTGCGACCACGAACGCCAGCGGCGCCACCCATGTGCGCCTCCAATGGCGCGGCCTGCGCATCAAGTGGGAGCGCCACACCGAGTTCTTCAGCCTGAGCCTGTTCTGCGAGGACGGTGAGGGCAGCGCCTTCGACACCGCCTGGCTGGACGCCCTGCCCCCGGGCTGGCTGGCGCGGCTGCCAGGCGCGATGGTGTCGGCGACGCTGGTGTCGCTGCTGCCCTGTCCGGGCGAGACCCCGCATGTGCGTGAGGTGGCGCCGCTGTTCGGCAGCGAGCCGGTCGTCGGCAACCGCATCGCCGGGGGGGCGGCCACCGTGGTGACCGACCTGCGGGCGGTGGATGGGGTGACCCGCTTCCTGGTCTTCGACCATACGCTGAACCGGCGGCGCGCCGGACGCACCGCGCAGCGGCTGGTGGAGATCGACACCTACCGCATGATGGCCCTGCTGAGCCTGCCGCTGGCGATGCGCCGCATGGGAGAACTGGGCGGGGAGGAAGCCCAGCTCGCGTCGCTGATGGAGCGCTTTCGCGGCGCGGCCGACGGCGACGAAGCCCTGCTCGGGGAGCTGGTGGATCTCGCGGCGCGCGTGGAGCATGCGCTGGCCGACCACGGCGCCCGCTTCTCCGCCACCCGGGCCTACGGCGGCATCGTGGACCGGCGCATGGCGGAGCTGCGCGAGGTGGTGGTGCCGGGGCTGCAGCCGCTGTCGGAGTTCCTGGACCGGCGTTTCCGCCCGGCGGTCGAGAGCTGCGCGGCGACGGCCGCGCGCCAGGCGGAACTGTCCGGGCGCATCGCCCGCGCCGCGCAGCTCCTGCAGACACGATCCGAGGTGGAGCGCGAGCGCCAGAACCAGGCCCTGCTCGCCTCGCTGGACCGGCGTCAGGGCATGCAGCTGCGGCTGCAGGAGACGGTGGAGGGACTGTCCGTCATCGCGATGAGCTACTACGGTGTGGGTCTCGCGGCCTATGCCCTCAAGCCCTTGGCCAAGGCATTGGCCATCAACGAGGTTTGGTTGGTCGGCGCGCTGGTGCCGGTGGTGGTGCTGGTGGTGATGTGGAACCTGCGGCGCCTGCGACGCCATCTCGCCGCGGCGCACTGACGCTGGAAGCCGGCCTTCCAGTGTGTCGCAGCGATCGGAAGCAGGGCTTTCGGTGACCGGTGCGCGCGAAGACGCACGCGCGCTTCCTGTTTCAGCGTTTTCAACGGGTTAACAGCGCCCGTTCGGTGTTTTCCCTGAGCGCCCTGGAGTTGGCCCGCGACTTGTAAGAAGCCTCTTACCGCCGAGGAGCGGTCCCACGACGAGGCCCGAACAGGTCAAGGAGACAAGCCCAGATGGAAACCTTCTACGAGGTCATGCGCCGGCAAGGCATCTCGCGCCGCAGCCTGCTGAAGTACTGCTCGCTCACCGCCACGTCGCTGGGCCTGGGCCCGGCCTTCGTGCCGCAGATCGCCCATGCCATGGAGACCAAGCCCCGCACGCCGGTGCTGTGGCTGCACGGCCTGGAATGCACCTGCTGCTCCGAGTCCTTCATCCGCTCCGCGCACCCGCTCGCCAAGGACGTGGTGCTGTCCATGATCTCACTGGACTACGACGACACGCTGATGGCCGCCGCCGGCCACCAGGCCGAGGCCATCCTCGAAGAGATCATGACCAAGTACAAGGGCAACTACATCCTGGCCGTGGAGGGCAACCCGCCGCTCAACCAGGACGGCATGAGCTGCATCATCGGCGGCAAGCCCTTCATCGACCAGCTGAAGCACGTCGCCAAGGACGCCAAGGCCATCATCAGCTGGGGCTCCTGCGCGAGCTGGGGCTGCGTGCAGGCCGCCAAGCCCAACCCGACGCAGGCCACACCCGTCCACAAGGTCATCTTCGACAAGCCCATCATCAAGGTGCCGGGCTGCCCGCCCATCGCCGAGGTGATGACGGGCGTGATCACCTACATGCTGACCTTCGACCGCATCCCCGAGCTGGACCGCCAGGGCCGCCCGAAGATGTTCTACAGCCAGCGCATCCACGACAAGTGCTATCGCCGGCCGCACTTCGACGCGGGTCAGTTCGTCGAGGCCTTCGACGACGAGTCCGCGCGCAAGGGCTACTGCCTCTACAAGGTCGGCTGCAAGGGCCCGACGACGTACAACGCCTGCTCCACCGTGCAGTGGAACGAGGGCACGAGCTTCCCGATCAAGGCCGGCCATGGCTGCATCGGCTGCTCGGAGGACGGCTTCTGGGACAAGGGCTCGTTCTACAACCGGCTGACCGACATCCACCAGTTCGGCGTCGAGGCCAATGCCGACAAGGTCGGTGCCACGGCTGCCAGCGTGGTGGGGGCCGCCGCGGTGGCCCACGCCGCCGCCTCGGCCATCAAGCGCGCCGCGCAGAAGCGCGAGCAGAGCAAGGACACGACCTCCAGGGTCTGAGACGGAGACGACACGACATGGGTGCCTACGAAACTCAAGGCTTCAAGATGGACAACTCCGGGCGGCGCATCGTCGTCGACCCGGTGACCCGCATCGAGGGCCACATGCGCTGCGAGGTCAACGTCGACAGCAACAACGTGATCCGCAATGCCGTCTCCACCGGCACGATGTGGCGCGGCCTGGAGGTCATCCTCAAGGGCCGCGACCCGCGCGATGCCTGGGCCTTCGTGGAGCGCATCTGCGGCGTGTGCACCGGCTGCCACGCGCTGACGTCGGTGCGGGCGGTGGAGGACGCGCTGGGCATCACCATCCCCAAGAACGCCTACCTGATCCGCGAGATCATGGCCAAGACGCTGCAGGTGCACGACCATGCCGTGCACTTCTACCACCTGCATGCACTGGACTGGGTGGACGTGGTCTCGGCCCTGAAGGCCGACCCCAGGAAGACCAGCGAGCTGCAGCAGACGGTGTCGCCTTCGCATCCGCTGTCCTCGCCCGGCTACTTCCGCGACATCCAGAACCGGCTGAAGAAGTTCGTCGACAGCGGCCAGCTCGGTCCCTTCATGAACGGCTACTGGGGCAGCAAGGCCTATGTGCTGCCGCCCGAGGCCAACCTGATGGCCGTGACCCACTACCTGGAGGCGCTGGACCTGCAGAAGGAATGGGTCAAGGTGCACACCATCTTCGGCGGCAAGAATCCGCACCCGAACTACCTGGTCGGCGGCGTGCCCTGCGCCATCAACCTCGACGGCACCGGGGCCGCGGGCGCACCGATCAACATGGAGCGCCTGAACTTCGTCGAGGCCCGCATCCGGGAGATGATCGAGTTCAACAACAACGTCTACATCCCGGACGTGCTGGCCATCGGCACCCTCTACAAGCAGGCCGGCTGGCTGCATGGCGGGGGCCTGTCGGCCACCAACGTGATGGACTACGGCACCTACGAGAAGGTCATGGGCCAGGCCGCCACCCAGCAACTGCCGGGCGGCGCCATCATCGGAGGCAACTGGGACGAGATCCTGCCCGTGGACCCGCGCGACCCCGAGCAGGTGCAGGAGTTCGTGGCCCACAGCTGGTACAAGTACGCCGACGAGACCAAGGGCCTGCACCCCTGGGACGGCGTCACCGAACCCAATTACCAGCTCGGCGCGGGCACCAAGGGCACCCGCACCAACATCCAGGAGCTGGACGAGAGCGCCAAGTACTCCTGGATCAAGTCGCCGCGCTGGCGCGGCCACGCGGTGGAGGTGGGGCCGCTGTCGCGCTACATCCTGGGCTATGCGCATGCGCTCAAGGGCCACAAGTACTCCCAGCGCGTGAAGGAGCAGGTCGAAAGCTCCGCACGCATCATCAACACCGACTTCCCCAAGGCCCTGGGCCTGCCGACGACGGCCTACACGGCCAAGCAGCTGCTGCCCACCACCATCGGCCGCACGCTGGCGCGTGCGCTGGAATCCCAGTACTGCGGCGAGATGATGCTGGCCGACTACCAGGAGCTCATCGGCAACATCAAGGCCGGCGACACGGCCACCGCCAACGTCGAGAAGTGGGACCCGGCCACCTGGCCCAAGGAAGCGAAAGGCGTCGGCACGGTGGCCGCGCCGCGCGGCGCGCTGGGCCACTGGATCCGCATCAAGGACGGCCGCATCGAAAACTACCAGTGCGTGGTGCCCACCACCTGGAACGGCTCGCCGCGCGACACCAAGGGCCAGATCGGCGCCTTCGAGGCCAGCCTGATGAACACGCCCATGGTCAACCCCGAGCAGCCGGTCGAGATCCTGCGCACGCTGCATTCCTTCGACCCGTGCCTCGCCTGCTCCACGCATGTGATGAGCCCGGACGGCCAGGAACTCACCAGCGTCAAGGTTCGTTGACCCCCAGGAACAGGAGACACACGATGCAACGCATGAACAAGAAGGCCTGCCGGTGCGGCCTGGCCCTGCTGGCCCTGGCCGCGGCGGGGGCCGCCCAGGCCCACCCCGGACATGGCACGGAGAGCTTCGTCGACGGCCTGGCCCATCCCTTCTCCGGGCTCGACCACCTGTTGGCCATGCTCGCGGTGGGCCTGTGGTCGGCGGCGGCCCTGCCGGCCGGTCGACGCCTGGCCGGCCCCGCCGTCTTCCTGGCCATGCTGCTCGTGGGCGCGGCGCTGCCGCAGTCCGGGGTGCAGTTGCCGGGTGTGGAAGCGGGTGTCGCGCTGAGCGTGGTCGCCCTGGGCGTGCTGATGATCGCGGCCCGCTCGGCGGCGCTGCGCCTGCCTGTTCCGGCAGGCCTCTCGCTGGTGGGCATGGCCGGGCTGCTGCATGGCATGGCCCACGGTGCCGAGTTGCAGGCGGGCCATTCCTTCGCGGGTTACGCGCTCGGCTTCATGACGGCGTCGGCCCTGCTGCACGGGGTCGGCCTCGGGCTGGGCAATCGGCTGCAGTCGGGGCGCGGATGGGCATGGCGGGCGACGGCGGGCCTGATGGGTCTCAGCGGCATGGCCCTGCTGGTCGGGCGCCTCTGAGCAGGCCACCACAGGAGCGCACACCATGTCCGACACCACCACCCACCACGGGCTGAGCCGCGAGGACATCACCAATGCCCGCGAGGTCGCCGCGGCACCTTCGCTCAAGTCGGTTTACGTGTATGAGGCGCCGGTGCGCATCTGGCACTGGGTCAACGCCGCCGCCATCACGGTTCTCGCGGTGACGGGCTATTTCATCGGCTCGCCGCTGCCCACGCAGCCCGGCGAGGCCAGCGCCAACTTTCTCATGGGCTACATCCGCTTTGCCCACTTCGCCGCCGGCTATGTGCTGGCGGTGGGACTCATCGGCCGCATCTACTGGGCACTGGTGGGCAACCACCATGCCCGCGAACTCTTCTGGGTGCCGCTGTTCCAGCGTGCCTACTGGGTCGAGATGTGGGGCATGGTGAAGTGGTACGCCTTCGTCGCCGCCCGACCCGGGCGCTACGTGGGCCACAACCCGCTGGCGCGCTTCGCGATGTTCTTCGGCTTCTTCCTGCTGACGCTGTTCATGATCATCACCGGCTTTGCGCTGTATGCCGAAGGGGCGCAGCGCGACTCCTGGCAGGACCGGCTGTTCGGCTGGGTCATCCCGCTGTTCGGCCAGTCGCAGGACGTGCACACCTGGCATCACGTGGGCATGTGGGCGCTGATCTGCTTCATCATCCTGCACGTCTACGCCGCCATCCGCGAAGACATCATGGGCCGCTCCAGCATCGTGAGCACCATGATCTCGGGCCACCGGACCTTCAAGGATTGAAAGGGCCATGCGCCCGCCCTACGCCACTGCGCCCGAAGGCGCCCGTCACCCCTCGGGTGACACCTCCGAGACGATCTGCGTGCTGGGCATCGGCAACGTGCTCTGGGCCGACGAGGGCTTCGGCGTGCGCTGCATCGAGGCGCTGCAGCAGCGCTACGAGTTCGCGCCCCAGGTGCAGCTCATCGACGGCGGCACTCAGGGCCTGTACCTGGTGCAGCACGTGCAGCAGGCCCGCCGGCTGATGATCTTCGACGCCATCGACTACGGCCTGGCACCGGGCGAGCTCAAGCTCGTCGAGAACGACGACGTGCCGCGCTTCATGGGCGCCAAGAAGATGAGCCTGCACCAGACCGGCTTCCAGGAGGTGCTGATGCTGGCTCTGCTGACCGAGAAGTACCCCGACGAGGTGCTGCTGATCGGGTGCCAGCCCGAGGAGATCGAGGACTACGGCGGCAGCCTGCGGCCGGCGGTCCGGCAGGCGCTGGAGGATGCGCTGGCGCTGGGTGTGGACACGCTGCGCCGCTGGGGCGCGCAACCGGTTCCGCGCGAGCGTCCGCTGAGTGAGGTCGAAAGCGTCACCTTCGCCGAGTTGTCCCTGGGCCGCTACGAGGCAGAGCGCCCGCCCGAGGAGGTGGCCTGCCGCACCGGCGACGAACGCTTCATGCCCGCGCGGGAGGCGTCCTGACCATGTGCATCGGCATTCCCATGCAGGTGCTGTCCCTCGAACCCGGCCATGCGCTGTGCGACGGCCGCGGCGAGCGCCGCCGCGTGCGCACCGCGCTGGTCGGCGACCCCTGGCCCGGCGACTGGCTGCTGGTGTTCCTGGACAGCGCGCAGGAGCGCATCTCGCCCGAGCGCGCCGCCGAGGTCAACGCCACCCTGGACCTGCTGGCCGCAGTGCAGGCCGGCGATGGCGGCGACCGGGACGCGGCTTTCGCCCTGCCTTCGCAACTGAGCGCCGCCGATCTCTCGGCGTTGACCGGCGCCACCCCCATCACGGAAACGCACCCATGAGTACCGAATCCCTGCTGAGCCTGCCGGTACAGGCTCCCCAATCCGTGCCGGACACCGCGCCGCTGGTCAGCCGCCTGGCCGAATCATGCGGCGCCACCTGGGTGGACGCCGACACCATCGACGCCTGGGCGGCGCTGGGGGGCGACCGCGTCGTGCTCCTCGCCGGCGACCCGGTGCGCCATCCGGAAGGACTGGATGTGGCCGTGGTGCTGCCCGAACTGCAGCGCAGCCTGCCGGGCCGCTTCGAGGTCGGCGTCGTCCGGCGCCACGAGGAGGAGGCGCTGGCCCGCCGCTTCGGCTCGCATCGCTGGCCAACGCTGCTCTTCCTGCGCGATGGTCAGTATGTGACGACGCTGCCCGGCATGCACGACTGGGAGGTCTTCCTGCGCAAGACCGAAGAGGCCCTGGCCGCTCCCGTCTCGCGGCCGCCGGGCATCGGCATTCCCCTTGTGGCCGCCGCGACGAACGGCGATGGCTGCCATTGAACCCTGACTCCGGACGCCCCATGAAAGACTTCCCCATCCCCGTGCGCAGCATCGGCCCCGGCAGCCAGGTCGAGGACGAGGTGCTCGACTACATGCCCATGCCTCAGGGCATGGAGACCTTCCGCGCGCCGCGGATGCCGGAACCCGAGGAACTCGCCGGCCGCGAGCGTGCCCATGCGGCGTTGCGCGAGGCACTGGCCCAGCTGGAGACCGTCTGCCAGGGCGCCGGCAACCGCCAGGTCGACCTGGCTGGCCTCGACGCTGCCGACCTCGCGCTGGTGAACCAGGTGCTCGGCGAGGGTGAGGTCAGCGCCGTGGTGCATGCGGCCGACGAAGCCGGGCATGTCGTTCAGGTGCAGGAGGCGGTGTTCGCCGGTGTCTGGCGCGTGGTGACGACGGCGCATGGCCGTGTGCTGTCCGACATGATCGAGCTCGGTCCCATCCCCGAGGTGCTCAAGCTTGCGGCCCGCCAGGACGTGGACCCGGTGGTGCCGCACTGGCAGGGCGAGCTGCCCCCCAACGTGCAGAACGCCCCGGCCCTGCTCGCCGAGATCGAGGACCAATGGCGCCTGTGGCACCCGGGCCAGGCGGCCCATGTGGTCAACCTCACGCTGCTGCCCATGTCGGTGGAGGACATCGGCTTTCTCGACCACCACCTGGGCACCGGCCGCGTGCTCATCCTGTCGCGCGGCTATGGCAACTGCCGCATCACCAACACGCTGCGGCCCCACACCTGGCGGGTCGTCTACTACAACTCGCAGGACGTGGTCATCCTGAACACCGTGGAGATCAGCGAACTCCCGGAGGTGGCCCAGGCGGCCGCCGAGGATCTCGCGGACTCGCTGGAGCGCCTGACGGAAGTGCTGGCATGGGTGGAGCACGCATGACCGCGTTCCGGGCGGCGCTGCGTCTCCCTGCCGGCACCCATGCCCTCGGGGCGACGGACGTCGCCGAGGCAGGCGAGGGACGCCCATGAGCTTCGAGGGCAGCTACCTGGGCGATGCCGCGCGGCTGCCGGCCGACGCGCGGCTGGAGTGCAAGATCTGCTGGTGGGTCTACGACCCGGCCCTGGGCGACGAGGTCTGGCAGGTGCCGCCCGGCACCGCCTTCGCCGAGCTGCCGGCCTGGTGGCGCTGCCCACAGTGCGATGGCGATGCAGAGCAGTTCATGGTGCTGTCGCCATGACCGAGCTGGCGGCGCGTGTGCAGGCCCTGGTGGCGCTGTTCCGCCACGTCGAGCGCACCCGCATGGCAGGTGTGCCGGTGCTCAACGCCGCCCTGCAGGTCGAGGCCGTGGGCTTCGAGCCCGTGCCGGCCGAGCCGGACGAGCCCCCCGCTGCGGTGGGCGTGCTGCTGACGCCCTGGTTCATGAACCTCGTGTGGCTGCCGCTACAGCCCGACGCTCGGGCCGACCGGGTGGGGCAGGGCAGGGTGAGGGCCGTGGGCGCCACGCGCTTCGAGTTCATCGGCGCCCACGCACCCGGACTGGGCGCCTACGAGGCCTGCTCGTTGGCATCGCCGATGTTCGCGTTCCCCGACCAGGCCCAGGCCCGTGCCACCGCCCGGGCGGTCCTGGCCGATTTGCGGCTGGCCGCGCCCCCCGCCCCGCCCGTTGCTCAAGGCCGCCGCGGCTTCCTGCTCGGCCGCTCGGCCGTGGAGACGCGGCCATGAGCGAGCTGGACCGCCTCGCCGGCGTGCTGCGTCTGCGTCCTGGAGCGGCCCGGCCGGGCAGCGTGCGCAACGACCGGCCCGACTGGGCCGGCAGGCTGACACTCGGCAAGCCGTCGGCCGAGGTGCCCGGGCTTCTGGCCGGCCTCTACAGCCTCTGCGGCCATGCCCATCGGCTGTGCGCGCAGATGGCGCTGCAGGCGGCGGAGCACGGCGAAGCGCCTGCCGATGCCGCGGCGGCCGGCGCGCTGCAGCACGAGACCCTGTGCGAACACGTGCGCCGTATCGCGCTGGACTGGCCCGCCGCGCTCTCGCCGGTTGCAGCGGCTGCGGCGACATCGTCACTGCAGGCTTGCCCGCCGCTGCGCGTGCGAGAAGCCGATCCGCGCGACACCCTCGAGTGGCTGCAGCAGCATCTGCTGGCCATGCCGGCAGCCGACTGGCTGCGCAGCTGGGATGTGTCACCCGACTGGTGGGCCGACTGGAGCACGCGCAGCCAAGGCTGGTTGCCCGCACTGGCGCGCGACGCACGCCCTGGCGCCGACTGGCCGGTGCCCGCCGCCGCACCGCTCCATGTGCACGCCGACGCCGCGTCGCTGCGTGGGCTCGCCGCCCGCCTGCGCGCCACGCCCAGCTTCACCCGCCAGCCGCTCTGGCAAGACCACGTTGCCGAGACCGGCAGCTGGACCCGCCTGAACGATGCTGCTCGCCCCATGCCCCCGACGCCCTGGCAGCGGCTGGGCGCGCGCGTGGCCGAGCTGGTGCGGCTGAGCCTGCCCGACGAGCCGGGTCGCAGCGGCAGCGGCTGGCTGGCATTCGGCGCGCTTCAGATCACGCCGGGCGAAGGGCTGGCGTGGGCGGAGATGGCGCGCGGCCTGCTCGTCCACCACACCAGTCTGGACGAGACAGGGCGTGTGGCCGCCTACCACGTCCTCGCGCCGACGGAATGGAACTTCCATGCCCAGGGTCCCGTCGCCACCGCGCTGGAGCGCCTGCGCCCGGCGCACGGCCCCTTTGCGCAGCGTCGCATCGCGGCGCTGATGGCGGCTTACGATCCCTGCGTGCGCTTCGAGGTGGAGGCGCCGCCGATGGAAGAGGAACGCGCCCATGCATGAAGCCAGCCTGGCCGGAGGCATCCTGAAACTCGTGGAAGACGCCGCGCAGCGGGAAGGCTTCCGGCGCGTGACGGCGCTGCGGCTGGAGGCCGGGCGGCTGGCCGGCGTTGAGGTGCGGGCCCTGCGCTTCGCGCTGGAAGCCATCGCGCCCGGCACGGTGATGCAGGGCGCCGAGATCGCCATCGACGAACCCGAAGGCCAGGCCTGGTGCCTGCCGTGCGCCGCCACCGTGCCGCTGGCACAACGCGGCGACCCCTGCCCCCGATGCGCCCGCCACCAGCTCCAGCCGACCGGTGGAACGGAGCTGCGCGTGCTTGACCTGTTGGTCGACGATTGAGGAGACGACGATGTGTGTGGTGTGCGGATGCGCCGATGCCGGCGCCGGAGCAACGAAGGCCCATGGCCATGAACACAGCCATGGCGATGAACATGGCCATGGTCACGATCACGGCCATGTGCAGGTGGATCCGGCGCATGGCGACCTGCATTTCGGTGCGGGCGCTGCGCGCGTGTCGGTGCCGGGCATGAGCCAGGCGCGCACGGTCAAGCTGGAGGCCGACATCCTGGGCGAGAACCGCCGCATCGCGCGGCAGAACCGAAGCCACTTCCAGGCTCACGGCGTGACGGCGCTCAACCTGCTGTCCAGCCCAGGCTCGGGCAAGACGACGCTGCTGTGCGCCACCATCGAGGCGCTCAAGCGCCGCGCGCCCGGCGTGGACGTGGCCGTCATCGAAGGCGACCAGCAGACCAGCTTCGACGCCGACCGCATCCGCGCCACCGGCGCGCCGGCCATCCAGGTCAACACCGGCAAGGGCTGCCACCTGGACGCGCCCATGGTGGCCGAGGCCTTCGGCCAGCTGCACAGCCACGATCACCACCACCACGGCCATGGCGAGGCGGCCGGCAGCCTGCTCTTCATCGAGAACGTCGGCAACCTCGTCTGCCCGGCGCTGTGGGACCTGGGCGAGGCGGCCAAGGTGGTCGTGCTGTCGGTGACCGAGGGCGAGGACAAGCCGCTGAAGTACCCGGACATGTTCGCCGCCGCCGAGCTGATGGTGCTCAACAAGGTGGACCTGCTGCCGCACCTGCGCTTCGACGTGCAGCGCTGCATCGACATGGCCCGGCGCGTGAATCCGACGCTGCAGGTCATCCAGCTCTCGGCAACGACCGGCGAAGGCATGGACGCCTGGCTGGACTGGCTGCTCGAATGGACGGCGCCCAGGGATGACAGCCAGGCGGCGCTGCGTGCCCGGGTCGCCGCGCTCGAAGCCGAACTCTCCCATGCCCGCGCCGCCCTGGACCGCTGATGCCGGCCGTCCTCGCTTTCGGCGCCTGGCTCAAGAACGCCGCCTGCCTGCTGGACGGCAGCACCCCGCAGTGGTCGCCGGTGCATGGCGACCTGGGTGACCCCGAGGCATGCCGCGCGCTGGAAGCATCGGTCCGGCTCTTGGCGGCGCAGGCACGCCGGCCGCTGGCCGGCATCGCACACGATCTGCATCCGGACTTCTTCAGCACCCGCCTGGCCGTCGAGCTGGCCGCCGCCTGGGGCGTGCCGGCGGTGCCCGTGCAGCATCACCATGCCCACATCGGTGTCGTCATGGCCGACCATGGCCTGGAGGAACCCGTTCTTGGCCTGGCTCTCGACGGCGTCGGACTGGGCACCGACGGCACGGCCTGGGGCGGCGAGCTGCTGTGGGTGGCGCCGCGCGAATGGCGCCGCATCGGCGGGCTGTGGCCGCTGCAGCTGCCCGGCGGCGACGTGGCCGCGCGCGAGCCCTGGCGCATGGCGGCGTCGGCCCTGCAGGCCCTGGGGCGCGGCGGCGAGATCGCGGCGCGATTCGCGCCCGTCGTCGGCGCGCCGGCCGCCAAGGCCGTGCAGCGCATGCTGGCCGCGGGGCTGAACTGTCCCGTCACCAGCAGTGCCGGCCGCTGGTTCGACGCCGCCGCGGGTGCGCTCGGCCTGAGCGTCAGGCAGGCGCACGAGGCCAAGGCGGCCATCGCGCTGGAGAAGCTCGCGGCGCAGCACCTGGCGCAGGCCGAGGTGCAGCCCCGAGAAGACCTCGTCGATCCCCAGGCCCTGCAGCGCCTGGACCTGCGACCGCTGCTCGGCCACTTGCTTGCCCACCCGCTCGACGGCCCTGCGGCGCCCGAGGCGGCGGCGTGGTTCCACCTGTCGCTGGCCCATGCCCTCGCCGACTGGGCGGCGGCCGCGGCGCGCGAGACCGGCGTGCGCACCGTCTGCCTCGGCGGCGGCTGCTTCTTCAACGCGGTGCTGGCAACGCACGTGACCGGGCGGCTCGCGTCGCACGGCCTGCGTGTGCTGGCGCCGCGATCCACGAACTGCGGCGACGCCGGCCTGGCCCTGGGCCAGGCCTGGGTCGCCGCCTGCCAACTGGCAACCCTGACCGAGGCCGCCCCATGTGCCTAGCCATTCCCACCCGTCTGATCGAGATCCGCCCGGGCGCACAGGCCCTCGTCGACCTCGGCGGCATCCGCAAGCAGATCTCCATCGCCCTCGTGCCCGAGGCGGTGGTGGGCGACTACGTGATCGTCCATGTCGGCCACGCCATCGGCCGGATCGACCCGGAGGAGGCCGAGCGCACGCTGCGCATGTTCGGCGAACTCGCCGCGCAGGAGGCCCAGTGACATGAAGTACATCGACGAGTTCCGCGATGGCGACATCGCCCGCAAGATCGCCGACCGGCTGCAGGCCGAGGCGTTGCCCGACCGGCAGTACAGCTTCATGGAGTTCTGCGGCGGCCACACGCACGCCATCTCGCGCTACGGCGTGGCCGAGCTGCTGCCGGCCAACGTGCGCATGGTGCACGGCCCCGGCTGCCCGGTGTGCGTGCTGCCCATCGGCCGCATCGACCTGGCCATCCAGCTGGCGCTGGCGCGCGGCGCGATCGTCTGCACCTACGGCGACACCATGCGGGTGCCGGCCTCGGACGGCCTGTCGCTGGTGCGGGCCAAGGCGCGCGGCGGCGACATCCGCATGGTCTATTCCGGCGCCGATGCGCTGGAGATCGCGCGCCGCGAGCCGGACCGCGAGGTCGTCTTCTTTGCCATCGGCTTCGAGACGACGACACCGCCCACCGCCGTCACCATCCGGCGGGCGAAGGAAGAAGGGCTCAAGAACTTCAGCGTGCTGTGCTGCCATGTGCTGACGCCGGCGGCCATCACCCACATCCTCGAATCGCCCGAGGTGCGCCAGTACGGCACCGTGCCGCTGGACGGCTTCGTCGGCCCGGCACACGTGAGCATCGTCATCGGCTCGGCCCCCTACGAGCCCTTCGCCGCGGCCTATCGCAAGCCGGTGGTCATCGCCGGCTTCGAGCCGCTGGACGTGATGCAGGCCGTGCTGATGCTGGTGCGCCAGGTCAACGACGGCCGGGCGGAGGTGGAGAACGAGTTCACCCGCGCCGTCAACCGCCAGGGCAACCGCCACGCGCAGGCACTGGTCGACGAGGTGCTGGAACTGCGGCCGAGCTTCGAATGGCGCGGCCTGGGCGAAGTGCCGCACAGCGCGCTCAGGATCCGGCCGGCCTATGCCGAATTCGACGCCGAGCTTCGCTTCGGCCTGGACTACCGCGCCGTGCCGGACAACAAGGCCTGCGAATGCGGCGCCATCCTGCGCGGCGTGAAGAAGCCGACCGACTGCAGGATCTTCGGCACCGTCTGCACGCCCGAAAACCCGGTCGGTTCGTGCATGGTGTCCTCCGAAGGCGCCTGCGCGGCGCACTACTCGTATGGGCGCTTCCGGGACATCCCGGTGCGCGTGGAGGCCGTGGCGTGAACGCCCCGGCGAAGAAGGGCTACATCCGCCCGCTGGACATCCGCCACGGCCGCGTGGACATGAGCCACGGCGCGGGCGGCCGGGCCTCGGCCCAGCTGATCGAGGAGCTGTTCCAGGCGGCGCTGGCCAACGAATGGCTGGCGCAGGGCAACGACGGCGCGGCCTTCGCGATTCCCCAGGGGGCCCGCATGGTGATGGCCACCGATGCCCATGTCGTCTCGCCGCTTTTCTTTCCCGGCGGCGACCTGGGCGCGCTGGCCGTGCACGGCACGATCAACGACGTGGCCATGTGCGGCGCGAAGCCGCTGTACCTGTCGGCCAGCTTCATCCTGGAAGAGGGCTTCCCGCTTGCCGAGCTCAAGCGCGTGGTGGACTCCATGGCCGCCGCCGCGCGCGAGGCGGGCGTGCCCGTCATCACCGGCGACACCAAGGTGGTGGAGCAGGGCAAGGGCGACGGCGTGTTCATCAGTACGACCGGCATCGGCGTGGTGCCGGCAGGCGTGGACGTGTCGGGCGCCAACGCCCGGCCGGGCGACGTGGTCCTGCTGTCCGGCACCATCGGCGACCATGGCGTGGCGGTGCTGTCCCAGCGCGAGTCGCTGGAGTTCGAGACGACCATCGAGTCGGACTCCGCCGCGCTGCACGGGCTGGTGGCCGACATGCTGGCCGCCGCGCCGGGCGGCGTGCGTGTGCTGCGCGATCCGACACGCGGCGGCCTGGCGACGACCCTCAACGAGATCGCCCGCCAGTCCGGCGTGGGCATGCTGCTGGAGGAGGCCGCCATCCCGGTCAGGCCGCAGGTCGATGCGGCCTGCGAGCTGCTGGGGCTGGATCCGCTCTACGTGGCCAACGAGGGCAAACTGGTGGCCGTCTGCGCGCCCGAGGCGGCCGGGGCCGTGCTGGCGGCCATGCGCGCACATGCGCATGGCAGGGCGGCCGCGCGCATCGGCAGCGTCACCGAAGACCCCCACCAGTTCGTGCAGATGGCCACCCGCTTCGGTGGCCGCCGGGTGGTGGACTGGCTCAGCGGCGAGCAGCTGCCACGCATCTGCTGATGCCTGCGGCACAGGGAGCGGCCGGCACCCTGTCGCACAATCCGGCGCACCGCCGCCGGCCACACGGCGCATCGCCCCCATCGCCAGGAACAACGCCCCGCATGCACCGCAACTTCTTCGGCTTCGATCCCCGCCGCCCGGCGCGCGGTGTCACCGCCTGACATGGACCCCGCTCAGCCCCTGCCCGTCGTGCTGGTCGTCGACGACGAGGTGCGCTCGCAGGATGCGATGCGTCGCACGCTGGACGAGGACTTCGTGGTGCTCACTGCCAGCGGCGCCGACCAGGCCCGCATCCACCTGGAGCGGCAGGAGGTGAGCGTCATCCTGTGCGACCAGCGCATGCCCGGCCTCAGCGGCGTGGCCTTCCTGAAGGAGGTGCGCGAGCGCTGGCCCGACACCGTGCGCATCGTCATCTCGGGCTACACCGATTCCGAGGACATCATTGCCGGCATCAACGACGCCGGCATCTACCAGTACATCCTCAAACCCTGGATCCCCCAGCACCTGCTGGGCACGGTGCGCAACGCGGCCGAGGCCCGCACGCTGCAGCGCGACATGAGCCGGCTCGATCTGGAGCTGCGCACCAGCACGTCGGTGTTGCGCTGGCGGGCCGAACACAAGCTCGACCGCGCCCGCGCCACCTTCGATTTCGACCGCATCGAGCGCCTGCCCGGCAGCCCGATGGATGCCGTCTGTGCGCTGGCCGGGCGCATTGCGCGGGTGGACCTGAGCGTGCTGATACAGGGCGAGTCGGGCACCGGCAAGGAGCTGCTGGCGCGCGCCATGCATTACGCCAGCCCACGCGCGGCCGGTGCGTTCGTGGTCGAGAACTGCGCGGCTCTGACGGACACGCTGCTCGAATCGGAACTCTTCGGCCACAAGCGGGGCGCTTTCACCGGCGCCTTCGAGGACCATGTCGGCCTGTTCCAGCGCGCCCACGGCGGCACGATCTTCCTGGACGAGATCGGCGAGACCTCGCCCGCCTTCCAGCTGCGGCTGCTGCGCGTGCTTCAGGAAGGCGAGGTGCGGCCCGTCGGTGCCACGCGCGTGGTGCCGGTGGACGTGCGGGTGATCGCCGCCACCCACCGCGACCTGGAGCAGCGCGTGCGCGACGGCCTGTTCCGCGAAGACCTCTACTACCGCATCGCCTGCGTCACCTTCACCGTGCCGCCCTTGCGCGAGCGCAGCGGCGACATCGGGCCCATCGCCCGGCGCCTGCTGGCCGAGATCGGTCCCGCGCTCGGCCGCGGCGCGGTCCGGCTGGGCGACGACGCCCTGGCGGCGCTGCTGGCCTATCCGTGGCCGGGCAACATCCGCGAGCTGCGCAACGAGATCTCGCGCGCCGTGGCCCTGGGTGAGGGCGAGGAAATGACCGCCGCCGCCTTCTCCTCGCGCGTGCTGCAGGGGCAGGCCGGGCGCAGCGTCCAGGCCCAGGCCCAGGCTCTGCCGTCCAGCGGCACCCTGGCCGAGCGGCTGGATGCCGTGGAGGCCATGCTGCTGCGAGAGACGCTGCTGCGCCACCGCTGGAACAAGACCCGGGCAGCACTGGAGCTCGGCCTGTCGCGCGTAGGCCTGCGCGGCAAGATGAAGCGCTTCGGCCTCGAGGATTGAAGGAGACCGACATGACGCAAACCGACCCCTTCAACGTGCTCTGGCTGCAGTCGGGCGGCTGCGGCGGCTGCAGCATGTCGCTGCTGTGCGCCGACACCACGGACTTCCACGGGCTGCTGCGCGACGCCGGAATCCGGTTGCTGTGGCATCCCTCGCTGTCGCTGGAGACGGGCGGCGACGTGGTGGCGATCCTGGACGACGTGCTGGAAGGCCGGGTGCGGCTCGATGCGCTGTGCGTGGAAGGTGCGCTGCTGCGCGGCCCCAACGGCACGGGGCGCTTCCATGTGCTGGCGGGCACGGGCCTGCCGATGATCCACTGGGTCCAGCGCCTGGCCGAGCGGGCCGGCGTGGTCGCGGCCATCGGCAGCTGCGCGGCCTGGGGCGGCATCACGGCGGGCGGCGCCAATCCGACCGATGCCTGTGGCCTGCAGTACGAAGACGACCGTATCGGCGGCCTGCTGGGCGCCGGCTTCCGGTCTCGCGAGGGCCTGCCCGTGGTCAACGTGGCCGGGTGCCCGACCCATCCCGGATGGGTGATCGACACCTTGATGGCCATGGCCGCGGGCGAGTTGACGGCCGATGCGCTGGACGCGCTGGGCCGGCCGCGGCTGTATGCCGACCAGCTGGTCCACCACGGCTGCACCCGCAACGAGTTCTACGAGTTCAAGGCCAGCGCGGAGAAGCCCTCCGACCTCGGCTGCATGATGGAGCACATGGGCTGCAAGGGCACGCAGGTGCATGCGGACTGCAACACGCGGCTGTGGAACGGGGAGGGCTCTTGCACGCGTGGCGGCTATGCCTGCATCGCCTGCACCGAGCCCGGCTTCCAGGAGCCCGGGCATCCCTTCCACGAGACGCCCAAGATCGCCGGCATCCCCATCGGCCTGCCCACCGACATGCCCAAGGCCTGGTTCGTCGCACTGGCCTCGCTGTCCAAGTCGGCCACGCCCCGGCGCGTGAAGCTCAACGCCACGGCCGACCACCGCGTCGTCACGCCGGCCATCCGCCGGACACGGCTGAAGTGAACGCATGACGCGGCTTCTCGTCGGACCGTTCAACCGCGTCGAGGGCGACCTCGAGGTCACGCTCGACATTGCCGAGGGCCGTGTGCGCGCAGCCCACGTCAATGCACCCATGTACCGGGGCTTCGAGCAGATCCTGCGCGGCAAGTCGCCACACGATGCGCTGGTGTTCGTGCCGCGCATCTGCGGCATCTGTTCGGTCTCGCAGTCGGTCGCCGCGGCGCATGCGCTGGCCGACCTGGCCGGCGCGGCGATGCCGCCCAACGGCCGCCACGTGACCAACACGATCCTCGCCATCGAGAACCTGGCCGACCACCTGACCCACTTCTACCTGTTCTTCATGCCCGACTTCACGCGCGCCGCCTATGCCGGCCGCCCCTGGCATGCCGAGGCGGTGGAGCGCTTCACCGCCGGGCGCGGTGAGCAGGTGCGAAAGGCCATCGCGGCGCGCCAGCGCTGGTTCGAGCTGCTGGGCACGCTGGCCGGCAAATGGCCCCACACCCAGAGCCTGGAGCCGGGCGGCTCGTCGCGGGCCATCGAGCCCGCCGAGCGCACCCGGCTGCTGGCGCGGGTGCGCGAGTTCCGGAATTTCCTGGAACGCGAGCTCTTCGGCGGCACCACGCTGGAAGCCTTCGACGCGCTGCCCGACGAGGAGGCCCTGTGGACCTGGCACGCCCACCAGCCCGCGCGCGGCGACTTCCGCCTTTTCCTCAGCGCCATGCTCGATCCGGTGCTCGCTGCCCTCGGACCCGGCCCGGGGCGCTACCTGAGCTATGGCGCATATCCGCAGCCCGACGGCACTCACGGCTTCGCGGCCGGCCTGTGGGATGCGACGCTCGGCGCCCTGCAGCCGCTGGACACGGCCGCGATCACCGAGGACGCCACGCATGCCTGGCTGCTGGACGCCGGCGGCCCTCGCCACCCGCGTTCGGGCCTGACCGAGCCCGACGCCGACAAGCCCGGTGCCTACACCTGGAACAAGGCGCCGCGCCTGGCCGGCCAGGTCGTGGAGACCGGCGCCATCGCCCGCCAGCTCGCCGCGGGCCATGCGCTGGTGCACGATGCCGTGCGCCGCCATGGCGGCACCGTGTTCACGCGTGTGCTGGCCCGCGTGCTGGAGCTGGCCCGCGTGGTGCCTCGCATCGAGGGCTGGCTGCAGGCGCTGCAGCCCGGCGAGCCCTACTGCGTGCCCGCGGCATTGCCCGACGAGGGCGAAGGCATGGGCCTGAACGAGGCCGCACGGGGCGCACTCGGCCACTGGCTGCAGGTGCGTGGCGGCCGGATCGCCAACTACCAGATCGTGGCGCCGACCAGCTGGAACTTCTCCCCGCGCGACGCCGCCGGCACGCCCGGCGCCCTGGAACAGGCCCTGGTCGACGCGCCGGTGCAGGACGGCGAGACCACGCCGGTGGCCATCCAGCACATCGTGCGCTCCTTCGACCCCTGCATGGTCTGCACGGTGCACTGATGCCTCGCCCCCGCCGCACGGACACGCCACCGCCCCTGCCTCCGCAAGGCATGGACGACGCCGCCTGGGTCGACGTGATCCAGAAGATGGACGAGGTCTATTCCCAGCTGGTCACCGACGAGATCGAGCTGGAGAAGAAGAACGCCGAGCTGGAGCAGTCGCAGCAGTTCATCTTCAGCGTGCTGTCGGCGATGTCGGACGTGCTGGTCGTCTGCGATGCCCAGGGGCTGATCGAGGAGACCAACGCCGCGCTGTGCGAGCTGGTGGGCCGCAGTGACCAGCAGTTGCGCGGCACCTCGCTGTACGACCTGCTGGCCGACGAGACGAGTGTGGCCGCAGCCCGTTCGGTGATGGCCAACCGCAGCCCAACCCGGCGCGGTGAATCCATCGAGCTGAACCTGCGCGGTGCGGGCGGCGAGGGCGTGCCGGTGGATGCCAACTGCACGCCGCGCTTCGCGGCGTCGCAGCGCCGCGTCGGCACCGTGCTGGTGGCCCGCCCGACGGCCGAGATCCGCCGCGCCTACGAGGAGCTGCGCACCGCCCACGAGGCGCTCAAGCGCACGCAGCAGCAGCTGCTGCATTCCGAGAAGATGGCCTCGCTCGGGCGACTGGTGGCGGGCGTGGCGCACGAGCTAAACAATCCCATCAGCTTCGTCCTCGGCAACGTGCACGCCCTGAGCCGCTACAGCGAGCGGCTGCGCGACTACCTGCAGGCCGTGCACGAGGGCCGCGACGCCGACGAACGCCAGGCCATGCGCACGAGGCTGCGCGTCGACCACATCCTGGACGACCTGCCGTCGCTGCTGGAAGGCACGCTGGAAGGCGCGCAGCGCACGGCCGACATCGTCAACGGCCTGAAACGCTTTTCGGCCATCGATCCCGAGACCCGCCAGGATATCGACCTGAACGAGGTGGTCGACCGCGCCGTGCTCTGGGTCACCAAGGGCGCGCCGAGCGGCCTGAAGCTGGACTGGCGGCGAGGGGCACCCTGCTGGATCCATGGCAATGCGGGACAGCTCCAGCAGGTCGTCATGAACCTGCTCCAGAACGCACTCGATGCCACGGCCGAACAGTCAGGCCAGGCGCCGGAGGTTCGCATCGAGATCGTCACGTCCGACACGCATGCGCATCTGCGGGTGGCCGACAACGGTCCCGGCGTTTCGCCCGCCCATCTGTCCCGCATCTTCGAACCCTTCTTCACGACCAAGCCGGTGGGCAAGGGGACGGGGCTGGGCCTGTCCATCAGCTACGGGATCGTGGAGCGCCACGGCGGACTGCTGCGTGCGCAGAACCTGCCTTCGGGTGGCGCGTGCTTCGAGTTCACGCTGGACCGGCTTGCAGGGCGTGCGCCCTGATGCGTCCCGGGCCATGCGTCACTGCCAGAGGAAGACCCTTGCGCACATTCCTTCTCCCTTGCGCCGCATTGCCTGTCGCAGCGCTCCTCACCGGCGTGCCGGCCTGGGGCCAGGACGGCCACCTGCCCGAGGTGTCGGTGCGGGGCCCACGCGATGCGGCCATCGGCACCGCCGACTCCGCCAGCGAGGGCGCGGCCGAGAAGGCCTCGTTCCAGGCCCGTCCCAAGCTGCGGCCGGGCGACATCGTGGAAGCCGTCCCCGGCGTCGTGGCCACCCAGCACTCCGGCGACGGCAAGGCCAACCAGTACTTTCTGCGGGGCTTCAACCTCGACCATGGGACCGACTTCGCGGTGACGGTCGACGGGATGCCGGTGAACATGCCCACGCATGGACACGGCCAGGGCTTCGCCGACCTCAACTTCCTGATCCCCGACCTCGTGTCGGGCGTTCGCTACCGCAAGGGCCCCTATTTCGTGGACAGCGGCGACTTCTCGCTGGCCGGCAGCGCCTCCCTGGACTACGTCAGCGCACTCGAGGCCCCCTTCGCGGAAGTCACGCTCGGCAGCCACAACTTCCGGCGGCTGCTCGCCGCGGGCTCGCGCACGGTTGCGGACCAGACCTGGCTCGGCGCCGTGGAACTGGAGGGCAACGACGGCCCCTGGGACACGCCCGAGCGGCTGCGCAAGGCCAATGCCGTGGTCCGCTATTCGCAGGGATCGCCCACGCGCGGCCTGAGCATCACCGGCATGGCCTACCAGAGCCGCTGGAATTCGACCGACCAGATTCCTGAGCGGCTGGTCGACAGCGGCGAGCTGTCCCGCTTCGGCTCGCTCGACCCCACGGACGGCGGCAGGACGCGTCGCCTCAGCCTGTCGGGCAAGTGGTTCGAGAACGGCCCGCAGGGCAACACGCAGATCAGCGCCTATGCCATCGATTACCGCTTCGACCTGTTCTCGGACTTCACCTACTTCCTGGACCGGCCCGACACCGGCGATCAGTTCGAGCAGACCGACCGGCGGCGCATCTTCGGTGCGCAGGCGTCGCACAGCCTGCCGAACCGGCTGGGCGGGCTCGACGGCATCCTGAGCTTCGGCGCGCAGTGGCGCGGCGACCGCATCGGGGAGGTCGGCCTCTACGACACCGTGGCGCGTCAGCGCACGGCGACGGTGCGCAACGACAGGGTGTCCCAGGACCTGATGTCGATCTACGGGCAGCAACTGGTGAACTTCACCGAGCGCCTGCGGGGCTATGTGGGCATGCGCGGCGACCTGCTGCGCTACACGGTCGATGGGCGTGAGCCGATCTACGGCCCGGTGAACAGCGGCCGCGGCCACGACGCGCTGGCGAGTCCCAAGGCCGGGCTGGCCTTCACGATGACCCCCGCGCACGAGTTCTACCTCAATGCAGGTGTCGGCTTCCACAGCAACGACGTGCGCGGCGCCACCATCCAGCTCGATCCGCAGAGCGGCCTGCCGGCCGAGCGGGTGCCGGCGCTGGTCAAGGGCCGCGGGGCCGAGATCGGCTGGCGTTTCCAGCCCGATGGCGACTTCACCGCCACGGTCGCGCTCTGGCAACTCCGGCTGGACTCCGAGCTGGTCTATGTCGGCGACGCCGGCACTACGGAGCCGGGCCGTGCCAGCGCCCGGCGGGGCATCGAGGCCACGCTGCGATGGAAGGTCGATCGACGTTGGCGGCTGGAGGCCGACGCCGCGTTGTCGCGTGCGCGCTTTCGCGGCCTCGCGCCCGAAGGCGAAGGCAACTTCATCGACAACGCCGTCGAGCGCGTCCTGGCCGCCGGCCTGACCTACACCGATGGCCCGCTCACCGCATCGCTGCGCCTGCGGTATCTGGGGCCGCGCGCGCTGGACACGCTGGACAGCGTCCGCTCCAGGTCCACCACCCTGCTGAACTTCGGTGCCCGCTATGCCGTCAACCGCCACCTGACGCTGGGCCTCGACTGGTTCAACCTCACCCGACGCAAGGGCAACGACATCGAGTACTTCTATGCGTCGTGCACGGCCGGCGAGCTGGCGCGGGGCGAATGCGGCAGCGGCGGCATCGAAGGCCGGCACATCCATCCGATGGAGCCGCGCAGCGCGAGGATCAGCGCCCGCTGGTCGTTCTGAGCGCCGCGGCGCAGACAAGGTCCGGGCTCACCACAAGACCCGACCCAGCGGGCACCTGGAACGGGGTCATCGGAGCCATCGCCCCAGCGCGGCTGCGACCGCCCCCGGCTGCTCCATGGTGCTCATATGCCCGCATTCCTCCACCACCACCAGCTGCGCACCGGGGATGTGGCGCTGCATCTCCTCATGGCGCGACAGCGGGCTCCAGCCATCCTCGCGGCCGCACAGCAGCAGCGTCGGCACGCGGATGCCGGCCATCAGGTCCGTGGCGTCGGGCCGTTGGAGCAGGGCGCGGATCTGCGCCTCGAACTGGGCGGGCGTGAAGCGCTCGATCATGTCCAGGATCCGCGCGAACACCGGCGAATCCCAGCGCGCCGGATGCACCATGCCTCGGGCCCATTGGTGGCCCATGGCGCGCATGCCGTCCGCCCGGGCCAGCGCCAGAAGCGCCATGCGCTGGGTGGCCTCGGCCTCGCCGGTCGCGCCGGCGGGGCGCGCCTGGTAGCCGGTATCCAGCAGCGCAAGCCGCTGCACGCGGTGGGGCGCCTGCCGCCAGATCTCCAGCGCACAGCGGCCGCCCATGCTGTGGCCGGCGACGCTGAAAGCCTGCCCGGCCGGCAGCATCGCGATCGCCTGCCGGGCCATGTCCTCGATAGTGTCGGCTGCGCCGTGCCGGGCGACGACGCAGTCGGCGACCGGTGCCAGGGCCTGCACCTGGGCATCCCAGACGGCTTCATCGCACAGCAGGCCCGGGATCAGCAGCAGCAAGGGACGGGACGGCTGCGACGGGGTGGTGGGCGCATCAGTCAAGCTTGGCTCCCGACTTGAGGACGATCTGCGCCCAGAGCGCCTTCTCCGCCACGACGAAGCGGGCGAATTCTTCCGGCGTGCTGGCCACCACCTCCGCGCCGGTCGGGCGGATCTGCGCCTCGACCTCGGGCGTGTGGAGCGCACGGGCCGTGGCCGCCTGCAGCGGATGCACCATGGCGGCGGGCGTGCCCCTGGGTGCCCACAGGCCGTACCAGTTGGTCAGCACATAGCCCGGCAGCCCGGACTCGACCATCGTCGGCAGGTCCGGCAGCATCGCCATGCGGGCCTGCGAGGTCACCGCCAGCGCCCGCAGCCGGCCCGCGCGCACCTGCTGCATCGACGAGGAGGCCGAGTCGAACATCACCTGGATCTGCCCGCCGATCAGGTCGGTCTGGGCGGGCGCGGCGCCCCGGTAGGGCACGTGCACCATGTCGACGCCCGCGAGTTGCTTGAGCAGTTCGCCCGCCAGATGGGCGGCGCCCGCGTTGCCGGAGGAGCCGAAGGAGAGCGCACCCGGATGCGCCTTGGCATAGGCGATGAGGCCCCGCACATCGCGCACCGGCAGCTGCGGATTCACCAGCAGCAGCATTGGCACACGGGTGAGTTGCGTGATGGGCGCGAAGTCCTCGATCACGTCGAAGCCGACATGCTTGAACAGCGCGGGATAGGTGACGTGCACCGAGGCGTTGACGAGCAGCGTCTCGCCGTCGGGCCGCGCCTGGGCCACGGCCTGGGCACCGAGCATGCCCCCGCCGCCCGGGCGGTTGTCGACCAGGAAGGGCGTGCCGAGCGCCTGTTGCAGGCCCTGCGCGGTGATCCGCGCGATCTGGTCGGCCGGCCCGCCGGGCGGATGCGGCACGATGACACGCACCGGCCCCTTCGATGCGGACTGCGCCCGCGCGGCCCAGGGCAGCCAGGGCAGGGCGCTGGCTGCCAGCGCCGTGGCCAGGGCCCGCCGGCGGCCGGGTTGTGCGGGCGGCTGTGTGCGCCCGGTGTTGCCTGGGATCATGTCGTCTCCTGTCGATGCGGGCTCCAGCCCGAGCGTCGCAGGATGCCCTCCAGCGCAGCGCGCAACCATGCGCGTGCGCCCCTTTCCATGCGTTCTGCCTGTCACCGTCGCGGGGCCGCCGCGGCGGCCAACGCCTCCTGGAACGCCGCGAGGGCGGGGGTCGGCGCGAAGCCGGTGCGCACGGTGAAGCCGATGGCCCGCGGCGGATGCGGCAGCGCGACCTGGAGCGTCGCGAGCAGCCCGGCCTGAAGCTCGCCGTGCCACTGGCTCGGCGGCGCCACCGCCAGCCGGTCGCTCTGTTGCAGCAACGTCGCGATCAGCGCCGGACTGTTGATGTGCACGCCGCTCGGGGCGGGCAGGTTGTGGGCATCGAAGGCGCGGGCCAGCGCCTCCCAGGCGGGCGAGCCCGCCATCGGCAACACCCATTGGGCACGCCCCAGGTCGGCCAGGCGCATCCGGCGACGCGTCAGCAGCGGGTGGCCGGCGCGAACCAGAAACGCCAGCGGGTCATGGAAGAGCTGCACCTGTCGCAGGTCCGCTGGCACCTGGGGCCGTAAGGCGCCCACCATGATGTCGATCTGCGCCTGCTGCAGGCTGCTGCGCAAGGTGTCGTAGGTACCGTCCACCACCGACAGCTGCAACTCGGGCCAGCGCGCACTGACGTGCTGCAGCGCCGCGGAGACCACGGCGCCGGTGGAGTAGGGCAGCGTGCCGATGGCCAGGCGGCCACGCAGCCGACCGCGGGCGGCTGCGGCATCTTCGGCCAGCGCCTGCATCTCGCGCAACGCCAGCGCCGCATGGTGGGCCACCCAGGCGCCACGGCTGGTGGGGCGCAGGCCGCCGGCCAGACGGTCGAACAGCGGCTCGCCCGCCAGGTGTTCCACCTGCGCCAGTGCCTGCTGCACCGAGGCCTGCGCCATGCCCAGCCGCGACGCCGCGCGGCGCTGACTGCCGGCGGTGGCCAGCAGCACCACCACGTCCAGCTGGCGCTCGCTCACCTGGGCGGCCAGGCGACCGCCGCCGACCGCCGTCCGCCAGGGCCCTGCATCCGCACGCGCGAGGTGGGCCAGGGTCTCGCGCATGCGCGCGAAGAGCGGCGCGCCCTGCGCGGTCGGCCGCATGCCGTGGCGGCTGCGTTCGAAGAGGCGCAGGCCCAGCGCCGCTTCCATCTGCGCGATGGCGCGCGCCACGGTGGGCTGCGACAGGTGCAGCGCCCCGGCTGCGGCGGTCGTGCTGCCGTGCGCGGCCACCGCCATGGCCGCGCGCAAGGACCGCAGCGTCGGCAGGGCTGCCTCTGCAGGGACCATGGCGGCCAACGGCGTACTCAGCCCGCCGCCACCATCGGCAGCCGCAGGTCGAAGCGCGCCCCGCCACCCGGCGCATTGCCCGCCTCCAGCCGGGCGCCGTGGGCGTGCATCACGGCCTGCGCCAGCGACAGGCCCAGGCCCAGGCCGGCCGCCGCCTCCCGGGCGCGGGCGCCGCGGTAGAAGCGCTCGAACAGGTGCGGCAGGTCGCTGGGCTCGATGCCGGGGCCGTCGTCCGTCACGCGCACGATGGCCTCGCGGGCCGCCGCATCGGCCAGCAGGCTCACGTTGACGGCACCGCCCTGCGGCGAGTACTTGATGGCGTTGTCGATCAGGTTGGTCAGCGCGAGTTGCACCGGCACGCGGGCCGACACGGCCTGCAGGTCGGCCCCCTCGCTCACCGTCAGCACCACCTGGCGCTGGCGCGCGACCGGGGCCATGCGCCGCATGGTCTCGCGCACCAGGTCGGCCAGCGACAGCGACTCCATCTCGCCGCGCTCCTGGCCGGCATCCAGGCGGGCCAGCACCAGCAGCTCCTCCACCAGCAGGGTGAGCGATTCCACCTCGTCCAGCGCGGAATGCAGCGTCTCCACATAGCTGGCGGCATCGCGCGGGCGGCGCAACGCAATTTCCAGCTCGGCCCGCAGGCGCGACAGCGGCGAGCGCAGCTCGTGCGAGGCATCGGCCGTGAAGTTGCGCTGCGCCTCGATGCCGCGCTCCAGGCGGTCGAGCATCTCGTTGAGCGTGTCCACCAGCCGCCCGATCTCGTCCGGCACGCCGGGGTGCGGCAGCCGGCTGGCCAGGTTGCGCTGGCCGATGCGGCGCGCCTGTTCGACGATGTCGTCGATGGCATTGAAGACGCGGCGGGTGAGCAGCTCGCCCGCGATGCCCAGTGCCAGGATCAGCACCACGGTCAGCAGCAGCATCATGACGCCGGCGCTGGCCACCGCGTGGTTCAGGTCCTCCAGCGAGGCGGCGACCTGCACGGCCATCAGGTCGGGCCGGTTGGGCACCGGCACCGACACCACCCGCGTGGGTTCACCGGCAAAGCGCTCCAGGTCCTCGTAGAGCGGGCCGCCGCCGACCAGTTGGGCCCGCAGGTCCGCCGGCACCGGCAGCGTGGCCGAGCCGAGGTTGGCGCTGCGCGCCACCACCTGCCCGTCCTTGTCCACCACCTGCACCAGGCGATCCACCCGCGCATACGAAGGCCCGCGGTTGCGCGCGGCCTCGTGCACGACGGCGGGCGTGCCCGGCTCGGCCACGGCCAGCATGCCGGACTCCAGCTCGGCCAGCGCCAGGATGGCGTCGTCCAGGTCGCCGCGCAGGTCGGTCGAGAAGGCCCAGATGCCCACGGCCGCCACCACCGCCATCACCAGCGAGACGACGGCGAAGTGCACGATGGCCAGGCGCCGGCGGAAGCTCAGCATGGTCATGCGGTGGCCCCCACGTCCAGCCGGAAGCCGCGCCCGCGCACGGTGACGATGGAAGGATCGGCGATGCCCTCCAGCTTGCGCCGCAGGTTGCCCATGTGCACGTCGATGAGGTTGTCGATGGCGAGCAGGTCGTCCTTCCAGATCTGCTCGGCGATGCGGGCACGGCTCACCACCTCGCCCGGATGGCGCATCAGGATGTGCAGCAGCGCGAACTCCTTCTGCGTGAGGTCGATGGGCTGGCCATGGCCGGTGAGGGCATGGCTGAGCGGATCGAGCCGCAGCGCGCCCACCACCAGCACCGAGGGTCGGGCCAGGTCCGAGCGGCGCAGCAGCGCCCGCGCGCGCGCCAGCAGTTCGTCGAAGGCGAAGGGCTTGGTCAGGTAGTCGTCGGCGCCGAGGTTGAGGCCCTCCACGCGGTCGACCAATGCATCGCGGGCGGTGAGCATGAGCACGGGCGTGGTCACGCCGCGCTCGCGCAGGTCGCGGCACCAACCCAGGCCGTCCTGGCCCGGCAGCATGCGGTCGAGCACGATGAGGCCGTAGGCAGTGACGAAGGCCTCTTCGTCCGCCTCTTCGGCCGAATGGACCACGTCGACCACGAAGCCCTCCTCCTGCAGGCCGCGCGCCAGCACGCGGGCGGCCTTGCGGTCGTCTTCAACCAGGAGGATGCGCATCGGGAATGGGCAATGGCGGGCACATGGGGCAGGCAGTATGCCTTTGCAGGCCCGTTTTCCGCCTGAAGAAGTCTTCAGGATTTCTTGGGACTTTCTTCAGGCAGCGCTGCGTAATCTGCGGCCCCAACGACGGATGGCCCGCCCGCACGAGGCAGGGGTCCGTGGAGCCGACGATGACCGCATCCTTCCTGTCCGACGCTGCTGCGTCCCCCGTGCGCGGCGCCGTGCTGCTGCTGCCCGGCCTGTGCAGCACCGCCGACGAACTGCTGCACCTGCAGTCCTCGCTGCGCCGAAGCGGCTGGCATGTGAGCGCGCCCCACATCGCGGGCTATTCCTTCGATGCCGACGGCCAGCGCAGCACCGGCTTCGACCAATGGGTGGACCGGGTGTGCGCCGAGTTCGCGCAGCTCAAGCAGCAGTACGGCACCGTGCTGCTGGCCGGCATCTCGGCCGGCGCCGCGCTGGCCCTGGCCGCCGTGGCGCGGCTGGGGCAGGCCGCGGCCGGCGTGGTGCTGATGTCCACCACGCTGCGCATGGACGGCTGGAGCGTGGGCCGCAGCCGCTGGCTGCTGCCGCTGGCCCTGTACACGCCGCTGGGCCGCCTGTGGCGCTACCGCGAGCGCGCGCCCTACGGCGTCAAGAACCAGCGCGTGCGCGAATGGATCGAGCAGGAGCTCAAGGACCGCCAGATTTCCCGCGCCGGCTGTGCCGCCATCGGCGTGGCCCACCTGCGCGAATACGACCGTCTTCGTCGCGCCGTGCGCCGCAGCCTCGACCGCGTGCGCTGTCCCGTGCTGGCCCTGCATGCCCGCGAGGACGAGGTGGCCAGCCTGTCCAACATCGACCTGCTCGCCCAGGGCCTCAAGCATGCGCCGCTGCACACGGTGGTGCTCGAGAACAGCTACCACATGATCTCGATCGACAACGACCGCCGCCAGGTGGCCGAGGAGACGATCGAGTTCGCCCGCGCCGTGGCCGAAGGCCGCGCCCCTTCCACCTCCAACCAAAGCTGATCCATGCCGTCGACCACCTTCCAGACCATCGCCCGCATCGCCCAGGAAGAGCACCGCTGCGACCCGGCCCTGCTGCGCCCCGAGGTGCCGCTGGCCGACCTGGGCCTCGAC
Organism: Pseudacidovorax sp.; assembly: GCF_017991995.1. Taxonomy (GTDB): domain Bacteria; phylum Pseudomonadota; class Gammaproteobacteria; order Burkholderiales; family Burkholderiaceae_C; genus Xenophilus. The sequence continues at coordinate 90,446 of NZ_JAGOPN010000011.1, forward strand.
TCCCTGGCACTGATGGAATTCATCTTCTCGGTCGAGGACGCGCTCAAGCTGCGGCTGCCCGAGGAGCGGCTGGACCCGCGCGAGGCCGGCATCACCCTGGGCGACCTGTGCGACGCCATCGACGCGCACATGGCACAGCAGCAGACCGGCGGCGCCACGCCGGCCCACGCATGAGCACCCTCGACGCAGGCCAGGCCGAGGTGACGCTGTGAGCACGCCCGTCGCCATCACCGGTCTGGGCCTGGTCAGCCCGCTGGGCACCAGCGTCCAGGCCCTGGACCGGGCGCTGGCCGCCAACCAGTGCGCCATCGCACCGCGCGAAGTCGTCATCGACGGGGTGGAGCGCTTCACCGTCGGCGTGGCGGCCTGCAGCGAGTTCGACGAGCGCAAGAGCCGCGCACCTTCGGGCGTGACGCTCGACCGCGGCACGGCGATGGCCCTCAGCGCCGCTTTCGAGGCCGCGGAGCAGTCGCGCCTGTTCGAGAGCAGCCGCCAGCCGGCGCCCGAGCGCCTGGGCGTGTTCTGGGGCACGGGCATGGGCGGCGCGAGCAGCTTCGACCAGTCCACCGAGCAGCTCTACGGCCGCAAGCGCCGCCTGCGGCCCACCACGGTGCTGACGACCATGCCCAATGCGGCCGTGGCCGAGCTTGCGCTGGCCTTCGGCGCACGCGCCTCGGCCGTGGGCTACGCCTGCGCCTGCGCCTCGTCGGCGGTGGCCATCGGCGAGGCCATGCGGGCCGTGCGCGGCGGCTGGGTGGACGTGGCCATCGCCGGCGGTCATGAGGCCCTGCTGACGCCGGGCGTGATTGCCAGCTGGCAGGCCATGCGCGTGCTGGCGCCGCTGGAGGCGCATGCCGCCCACACCTGCCGGCCCTTCTCGGCCGACCGTGCGGGCTTCGCGCTGGGCGAGGGTGCGGGCGCGGTGATCATCGAATCGGTCGCCTCGGCCGAACGCCGCGGCGTGGATGTGCAGGCGCTGCTGGCCGGCTACGGCACCAGCTGCGATGCAAGCCACATCAGCAACCCGAACAGCGAAGGCCAGGTGCGCGCGGTACGCGCCGCGCTGGCCGACGCCGGTCTGGCCGCCAGCGACATCGGCCATGTGAATGCGCACGGCACCGGCACCGTCGCCGGCGATGCCGCCGAGGCCGCCACGCTCGCCGAGATCTTCGGTGCGCGCGGTGTGCCGGTGAGTGCCACCAAGGCGCTGCACGGCCACATCATGGGCGGCGGCGGGGCCATCGAACTGCTGTGCGCCCTGCGCGCGATGGAACTCGGCCAGCTGCCCGCCAGCGCCACCGCGCCCGACTCCACCCTGGGCGTGGACCTCGTGCACGGCCTGGCGCCACGCGCCAACGGCGACATCCGGCATGTGATGTCCAACGCCTTTGCGTTCGGCGGGACGAATGCGGTGCTGATTGCGAGCCGGGTGGGGTAGGGCGGCCAGCGTCGGCGCTACGCCTTGACATCTCCCGAATCGGCCATCCGCGCGGGGGGTTGGCTGTGAAGGGGCGGGGCGCCCTCCCGAGCCTGGGCACGGAGTACATCCTTGCGGACTTTGCCGGAGGCCGTGGTGGGAAATTCCCCGACCAGGAAGTAGTGCTCGGGCAGCTTCTGCCGCGCGACACCCGCAGCCGCCAGCATTGCCTCGATTCCCGATGTCTCCTGCGGGGCATCGGCGCGCAGGATCAGGAAGGCGCACACGGTCTCTCCCAGCCGGGCATGGGGCATGGCAACCACTGCGGCGCCCGTCACCGAAGGATGCTGGTGCAGCAGATCCTCCACCTCCTTGGCGCTGATCTTCTCGCCACCGCGGTTGATCAGATCCTTGATCCGACCCGTGAAGACCACCGCGTTGTCGGGCGTGAGATAGCCGACGTCGCCGGTGTGGAAGAAGCCGTCTTCATCGAAGGCTTCGCGGGTCTGCTGCGGGTCGACATAGCCGACGAAGAGCGAAGGGCCCCGCGCGCAGATCTCACCCTCACCGCCCGGCGGCAGCGGATGGCCGGCAGGGTCGAGCACCCGCACCTCGTAGTCCACCACCTCGCCGTCGGTCTCGGCCGCCAGGCGGGCCTGGTCGGGACGGCTGAATCCCAGGGTGATCATGGGCGCCTCGCTGGAGCCATAGACGCGAAAGGCGGTACACCCCGGGAGGACGCGCGACACGCGATGGATGACTTCCGGCGCAACTGCGGCGCCGCCACAGGGAAACAGCCGTAGCGATGGCAAGCGGCGCCGCTCGCGTTCGGCCACATCCATCAGCTCCTGCAGGAACGGCGTGGCGCCGATGGTGAAGCACACGCCCTCTTGCTCGATGATGTCCGCGGCGCGGGCCGCGTCCCACCGCTCCATCAGCACGCAGCGTGTGCCGACATAGAAGGGCATCTCGATGCCGTGGCTGAAGCCCGTGACATGGGTCAAGGGCGACGGCATGAGCGTCGTGTCGCCCGCCTTCAGGCCCCAGTGCCGGGCGCACATCAGCGTGGCGCGGATCAGCGTGTCGTGCGTGTGCAGTACCGCCTTCGGTCGCCCGGTGGTGCCGGATGTGTAGAGCACCAGCTTGACCGCCTGGGTGGACACGGCCGGCAGCGGCGCGGGCGGCGGGGCATTGGCGACCAACTCACGCAGATCGCGACCGGAGCCGTGCGGGCCACGCACGGTCCACACATGGGCCAGGTCGGGCAGATGGGGCCGCAAGCGCTCCAGCATGGCGGCATGGTCCCAGCCGCGGAACTCGGGCGCGATGAAGATGCCCTTGGCACGGCTGTCCGCAAGGATCAGCTCGACCTCCTTGTCGCGATAGATGGTCACGATCGGGCACACGACCACGCCCAGCAGGCAGGCGGCCACATCGATGACAGCCGCTTCGTGCCAGTTGGGGGTCTGAAAGGCCAGCACATCGCCTGGGCGGAAGCCGGACGCCTGCAGGTACGACGCCAGCGCGCGGGCCTGCGACCACACTGCGCCGGCGGTCACCGGCGTGCCACCGCAGACCTGCGTGACCCGGTCCGGCTCGCGCTCGGCCATGTCGCGCAGCGCCGCGGCCACGGTGCGGCGAGGCCATCGGCCGTCGGCCCACCACTCTCGGGCGCGGGCCGCGTCCCACTGCAACTGCCAGCCGCTCACGTCGGTCTTCATCCTCGGATCTCCTCAGGCGGCCGCTTCACACGGCCAGATAGCGCATCTTGAGTTGCGGGTCGGCATCGAACGCGGCCCAGTCGCCGGCGAAGACGATCTGGCCGCTGTCCAGCAGGTACACGTATTCGGTGCACTGCCGCGCATAGGCGATGCTCTGCTCGGCCACCAGCACCGTCAGGCCCAGCGCCGTCCGTGCCGCGCGCACCTCGCGCGCAAGGTCGTTGGCCACCTTGGGCGCCAAGCCTTCTGCCGGTTCGTCGAGCATCAGCAGGGCCGGCGATGCCATCAGGCCCCGCGCGACGGCCACGAGTTGCTGTTGGCCGCCAGAGAGTTGATCGCCCAGCCGCTCCAGCAGCGGAGCTAGCAGGGGAAACAGCTTTACTACCGCGTCCACGGTCATGCGGGGTCGGTCACGGGGCGCGGCATACCAGGCCAGCTCCAGGTTCTGCCGGACGGTCAGAGTCGCGAAGAGCCGACGGTCCTCCGGCACCAGCGCCAGGCCCATCCGCGCGCGCGCCTCGGTGGACTGCCCCTGCAGGGCCACGCCGTTGAAGCGCAACTCTCCTTGCGTGCGCGGGCCCGCGTCCAGCACGGACTTCATGAGCGTCGACTTGCCCGCGCCATTGCGCCCGAGCAGGGCCACGCCGGCACCGGCGGGCACACGCAGGTCGATACCGAACAGCGCCTGGCTGTCGCCGTAGGAAGCGTGCAGGCCACGGATCTCAAGCATGTGCCATGTCCTCCTCGGCGCCCAGATAGACCTCCTGCACCCGGGCGTCGGCGCGGATCTGCGCTGGCGTGCCCGAAGCAATGAGCTCACCGTGGTGCAGTACGGAGATGCGGTCGGCCAGGCCAAAGACGACGTCCATGTCGTGCTCGGTCAGCAGCATCGACAACCGATGGCGCTGCCGCACGGCATTGAGCAGCGTCACCGTGGCCCGCCTCTCTGCAGCCGACATGCCGGCCGTGGGCTCGTCAAGAAACAGGATGGTGGGCCGCAGGGCCAGCACCATTGCCAGTTCGAGCCGTTTGCGGTCGCCATACGAAAGGCTGCCCGCCGGCACGTCAGGCCGACCGGCAAAGCCGGTGTCGGCCAGCAGTTGCGGCATCGCATCCTCGAAGCCCCTCGCTGTCGCGCGCGAGATGCCGCGCCACGGCCGGGCCCGGCGCTCCCGCGCCTCCAGAGCGACGCGCAGGTTGTCGCGCACCGACAGGCCGGTGAAGACCTTGGCCACCTGGAAGGTCCGGCCGAAGCCGCGGTGCACGCGCGCATGGGCGGGCATCCGGCCCAGATCCTCGCCCGCAAAACGCACCTGCCCCCGGTCGGCCACGAGCTCTCCCGTGAGGACCTTGAACAGCGTGGTCTTTCCTGCACCGTTGGGGCCGATGACCACGTGCGATTCACCCGGCTCGACCGTCAGGCTCACATCGCGCAGGACGGGGATGCGTCCATACGCCTTGATCAGGCCAAGGGCTTCCAGGCGGGCGGCCGCGAAGCGACCTTTGGTTTCGCCTTGGGGCGGTGTGCTCTTCCGAGCGGCATTGGGGTTGCTCATCGCGTGACCTCTCGAGGGGTCGCGGGGAGGGTGAGGGGTTCCGGCGCCGGGCGGCGCAGCCGATCCACCAGACCCAGAATGCCACCTGGCAAGGACAACACCACCCCGAGCAGCAGCAGGCCGGTGACCATGTCCGAGAGCCCGACCAGTGTGCGGGTGGCGTAGAACACGCACGACAGAACGATGGCGCCCAGCACCGGCCCCCAGAAATACGCGCTACCACCCAGAAGCGTGTAGAGGATGGGGTTGGTGGAGTTGGACCAATGCGCCAGTTCCGGCGTCACGATCTGGGCCCAGGGCGCCACCAGCGCACCGGCAGCAGCCGTGACACCCCCCGCGATGGCGAAGATTGCCAGCCGATGCCGTTTGACCGGGATGCCCAGGAACTCCGCGCGGTCCGGGTCCTGCTTGAGCGCCTGCAGGGCCCGCGCAAAGGGGGTCCCCTGCAGCCAGCGCACGAACGCAATGAGCAGTGCGCATGTGACGACGATGGCGAAGTAGAAGCGGTCACCCTGCGCCAGATCGAGCCCCCAGGTCGCTCCGCCCAGACGTGGGCGCGCCAGGCCGGCCAACCCGTCGTTCCGGCCCAGCACCGAGGTGTTGGCGATCAGCAGATGCACCAGCTCGGCGAAGGCCAGGGTGAGGATGGCGAAGTACACGCCTTCGCTACGCCGCAGCGCCACCATGCCGACTGCCGTGGCCAGAGCCGCACCCAGCAGCCCGGCCAGCGGCACCATCAGCACGAAGGGCACGGCCTGCGACTGCAGCAGCAGCGCGCAGAGGTAGGCGCCGGCTGCGAAGAACATCGCCTGGCCGAAGCTGAGCACACCCGACATGCCGAACAGGAGGTTGAAGGCGAGGCCAAAGACCGCGTTGATCCAGATCATGCCGGCGATGAAGACCAGCCCGCGGTTCAGCCCGGCGGGCACCAGCAGCGACACCAGCACCAGAAGAGCCAGGACCATCCAGTCGCGCCGGGAGATGGCGACGCCCCGCTTGACGGGCGCGGAAGCGGCGTTCATGCGCGGGCCTTTCCCATGAGGCCCTGTGGGCGAAGCAGCAATATCAGCGTCATGGCCAGGAAGAAGGGCAGACCGGGCAGACCGGGCAGCACCCACTGCCCCACCGCGTCGATCAACCCGAGCAACAGCGACCCCACGAATGCGCCACTGATGCTGCCCATGCCGCCGATGATGATGACGCCGAAGGCCTGGATCACGAAGGCGCTGGCCAGCGTCGGCGACAAGGTCTGGTTGGACAACAGCAGCCCGCCGGCCAGTCCGGCCAGCGCAAACCCCAGCGCCACCGCGCCGGTGTACACCCAGCGCACCCGGATGCCCAGCAAACGGGCCATCCAGGCATCGGCCGCGATCGCCTTGACGAGCCGGCCAGGCGCCGTACGGTTGAGAAAGCCCTCCAGCCCCAGGTACACCACGACACCGCACACGATGATGAAGAGTGACAGGCGCGGGAGCACGGCGTCGCCGAGCAACCAGGCGCCGTCCAGCACCGCAGGCGGCATCACACTGTGATAGTTGAGGCCCCACAGCAGCTTGGTGGACCCTTCGCACACCAGCAGAAGGGCATAGGTGGCGATCAGCACATAGGCGTCGTCGACGCCCGACAGCCGCCGCAACACGAGGCGGTCGACCACCAGGCCCAGCAGCGCCACCGCCACCCCGGCCACCAGCGACGCGAACAGGTAGAAGGCGATGGAGCCCGCGCCGCCCAGCGCCTGCGTCAGAGAGTACGCCGCGTAGGCACCGATCATGAAAAAGCCGCCGTGCGAGAAGTTGAGGATGTGCAGCGTTCCGAACACCAGCGTGAGGCCGGCGGCGACGAGAAAAGTCGCCATGGCCCAGGTCAGGCTGTTCACAAGCAGCGTGGCAATGTCCGACAGCGCCATGACAGGACCGTCCTCAGGCAGTGCGCAACTGCAGCTTCTTGCCCGGGGTCGGCGGGAACAGGACCGACTTTCCGTCCACCTTGACGTACTGGGCGACCTTGTAGCCCTTCGCATCATCGGCCGGTTCGAGGTAGACGAGCTCGACATCCTTGATGGCCTGGTTGTCTTCGGCGCGCATGGTGCGCGGCCCCGTCACGGTGTCCCAGGTCAGGCCCTTGAGGTTGGCGATGACGGCCTCCGTGTCGGTCGATTTGCCTTTCTCGATGGCCTTCAGCAGGGCGTAGAGGCTGGCATGCGCTTCTGCGGCCCAGCCCAGGGGTTCGGGGTCCTTGGTGCGTGCCGTGTAGTCGGCCACAAAGCGGTCGCTGATCGGGTTGCCCTTGTTGGCAGCAGCGTAGTAGTGCATGCCCGTCCATTGCGCCGGCAGCTGCTGCTTGAGTCCGCGCGCGACGAGGAACTCGTTGGCAGCATCGCAGATGACCTTGTAGCGACTCATCAGGCCGAAGCCGCGGGCCTGCTGGAACATGGTGATCGCATCGCCGCCATAGGTGCAGTTGAAGACACCGTCCGCCGGTTGGCGCAGTGCCTGGGTGATCGAGTTGCGGTAGTCGGAAACCCCATAAGGCATGAGCACCGGATCGATGATCTCGGGCTTCTTGCCGGTGAGTGCCGGATAGAACTCCAGCAACGCGTCGACGAAGATGCTCCAGGTGGTGCGACCATATTCGTGGTCGGGCACCAGGCCCGTCCATCGCGTGATCTGAGGGTACTTCTGTGCCATCAGCTTGGCCTGCGCCCGGGTGCGTGCATCGGGCGCGTCGCCGGGGCGGAACACGTTGGGCGAGTAGTTCTCGTGGTTCATCTTCTCGGTACCCGCGCCGCAGGTCATGAAGACGCCCTTCTCCTGCTGCATCACCGGCGCCAGCGCAAGCACCACGGCGCTGGAGATGCCGCCGGTGTGCAGGTTGATGCCGGCGCCGAGCAGCTCGCGTGCCGCCGCGAGCGCAGCGGCCGGATTGGCCTTGTCGTCGCGCAGTTCCAGGGCCACCTGACGGCCCAGGATTCCCCCCGCCTTGTTGATCTGCTCCACCGCGATCTCGGCGCCGTTCTTCACGTAGGAGCCGATGAACTCCTGTGGGCCGCTCAGCGGCGTGATGAGCCCGATGCGCAGCGGCCCGGACTGGGCACGGACCCAGGCCGGCATGCTGGCGACGGTCGCCGCGACGGCGGCCTGCTTGAAGAGGGTGCGGCGATGCAGGGATGTCATGGTGTGTCTCCGGATTGCTCTTGGTGGCGGTGGAAGGTCAGGGACGACAAAGGCAGGCTCAGCGCCCGCTGAAGACGGGCTTGCGCTTCTCGCGGAAGGCGCGCACGGCCTCGGCATGGTCCTGGGTGAGGTTGGACATGCATTCGTAGGCCACGCCGGCATCAAAGTAGCTGTGGAACAGCTGGCGCAACGGCAGGTTGGCGGTGATCTTGCTCCAGCGGATGGCCTTGGTGGCGCCCGATGCCAGCTGGGATGCCAAGGCGTCGACGGCGCCGTCGAGCTGTGCGAGCGGCACCACCTCGGTGAGCAGACCGATGCGCTCGGCCTCTTTGGCACCCAGCAGTTCGCCGGTCAGCAGATAGCGCTTGGCTTTGGCATAACCCACCAGTTGCGGCCAGATCAACGCGCCGCCGTCGCCGGCCACCAGGCCCACGCTCACATGCGGATCGCCGATGCGAGCCTCGTCGGAGGCGATGATCACGTCGCTCAGCAATGCAAGGCTGGCGCCCAGGCCGGTCGCGTGCCCGTTGAGCTTGCAGATCAGCGGCTTCTCCAGGTCGAGCTGCGAATAGACGATGTCTTTTGCCTCTCGGGCGGTGCGCTCGAACTCGGCGGGCTCATCGATGGACTGCTGCATCCAGTCGATGTCGCCACCGGCACAGAAGGCACGGCCTCGGCCGGTGAGGACGACGATGTCGCTGCCTTCGTCGCGTTGCGCGTCGGTGAAGACGCGGGACAGCTCGTGGTGCAGCCGCGCATTGACCGCATTGCGCTGCTCGGGCCTGTTGAGCGCGATGGTCAGCACGCGACCCTGGCGCTCGAACTCGATGCAGGTGTAGCTGGAAAAGTCCATTCAGATCTCCTGTGGAGTGGGCGCGCCGCCGGCGCGGACGAACGCAGCCAGGTGCAGGTCCTCTGCACCGTGCCATTGCGCGTTGACGCGGGCGCGGCGCAGATAGTGGCTGGCCGCGTGTTCCTCGGTGATGCCGATGCCGCCGTGCATCTGCACCGCTTCCTGCGTCAGCTTGCGGGCGTTCTCGCAGGCCAGCGCCTTGGCAGCATGCACGGCACGCGCCGCCTCGACGGGTGGGGCGTTGCAGCACAAGGCGGCAACGGCTTCGTCGATGACCGCACGGCTTTCGGCGATCCGGATGTATGCATCCACCGCACGGTGCTGAAGGGCCTGGTTGCTGCCGATGGGCATGCCGAACTGCCGCCGCGTCTTCAGATGTTCCAGCGTCTGATCGAAGGCCGACTGCATCAGGCCGACCGAATCCGACGCTACCGCGACGGCCGCCAGTGCGCGGGCCTGGGCCATGGCGTCGGCAAAGCGACCCTCGGGGTCAGCCAGCGGCTCGGCAATCGCTGCGGCCAGATGCACCGTGGCAGCCCCACGTCCGTCGAGCAGCGGATACGGCTGGCGTTGCACGCCGCTTGCGGAGACCGGCAGGTACCAGAGCCGGCCATCTGCGGGAATCAGCAGGACATCGGCGATGTCCGCATCCACCGCCACCTCGAGGCGGCCCTGCAGTCGACCGTCTGCGGTGAGCGTGACGCCCGGCCTCACGACCTGATCGGGTGGGACCAGGGCAACCACAAGGCGGGTGCCTTGCTGCATCTCAGGCAGCCACTTCGACCTTTGCGCGGCGTCGCCCAGCGCTTCGATCAGCTGCGGTGCGAGTACGCCGCAGCTCAGCAGCGGCTCCGTGAGCAATGCGCTTCCCGCGATCTGGCAGAGCAGGGCGATGGACGACGGGCGCAGGCCGAAGCCGCCGTGGGTCTCGGAGGTGGCGACCGCGAACCAACCCAGCTCCGCAAGAGAGCGCCAAATTGCCGGATCATGGCGACGCCTGTCGGGCGCGAGGTGCTGCCGGTCCTCGAAACGATGGCGCTGTGCAACCCACCGGCGCGCAGCCGATTCGAGGGCCTGATCGGTGTCGTCCATCCAGGTCGTCGGGTTCACAGGCCGAGCTCCGCTTTGCTGATGATGTTGCGTTGGATCTCGTTGGAGCCGCCATAGATGGTCGACGCGCGGCCATGCAAATACTCGCGCACTGCACCGGGCGTCGTGGCAGGCCCCACGGGGGACGCGAGGGTGTCGGCGTTCACGAAAAGGGGGTCGTAGACCACGGCTGCGGCGCCCAGCCAATCCAGCGTGGCCTCGGCAATGGCCTGCTGCAGCTCGGTGCCGCGGATCTTCATGATCGACGCTTCGACCCCCGGTGGTGCCGCCGGGTCCATGGTGCGGGCGTAGGCAAGGCAGAAGGCACGCAGCGCATGCAGGCGCAGTTCCAGCTCGGCCAGCCGCCGCTCGAAGACGGGGAGATTGCGCACCGCATCGCTGGGCGCCTCGGCCATCAACGCACGAAGGTGCTGCAGCTGGCGCGTGGCGCGGCCCGTCTCGGCCGAGAGGATGCGCTCGTTGGACAGCAGGAACTTGGCGTAGCTCCAACCCTTGCCCTCCTCGCCCACGAGCATCTCCACGGGCACCTCGACCTCATCGAGGAAAACTTCATTGACATGATGGCAGCCGTCCATGGTGCGGATTGGACGCACCTGCACGCCGGGGCTGCGCATGTCGATGAGCAGGAACGAGATGCCCTGCTGGGGCCGGCCTTCGTCACTGGTGCGCACCAGGCAGAACATCCAGTCGGCCCATTGCACATAGCTGGTCCAGATCTTCTGGCCACTGACGACGTAGCGGTCGCCGCGCCGCACAGCCCGCGTCTTGAGCCCGGCCAGGTCCGAGCCGGCACCGGGCTCGGAATAGCCTTGCGCCCACCACTCCTGCGACGACAGGATGGGCGGCAGGAAGCGTCGCTTCTGCGCCTCGGAGCCGAAGGTGTAGATCACCGGCCCGACGTAGTTCACGCCGAACGGAATCAGCCACGGCGCGCCGCAGCGCATGCTCTCCTCCTCGAACACGAAGCGTTGAAGCGGCGTCCATGCCGCGCCGCCGTGTTCCCGCGGCCAGTGGCCGGCCACCCATCCGCGGGGTGCCAACGAACGAAGGAAGGCGAGGTTGTCTTCCTTGGTCAGAAAGAGGTTCGCCTGCACCTTGTCGCGAACGTTGCGCGGCAGCTCGTTCTCGCAGTAGTCGCGCACTTCCTGGCGAAAGCGTTGTTCGGCTTCAAAGGCAGGGCTGTTCAGCATCACACAAACAAAATGAACGATGAGTCATAATTCAGTTTCGTCCGATCCGATGCGCTGACCACTAGGGAAAACGCTGCGGCTCGGCACGCCGAGCCGCTTCAGTAGACTGGGACGGAGGCTATTCGCCGTCGAGCGAAGCCAGAAAGGACGCGTATTGGCCGCCGCGACAGGCATCCCTCGCACCGCGAGAAAAAAATCAGCCGCTGTGCGACTCAGCCGCGAGGAGAAGGCAGCGCGCACCCGCGATCGCCTGATGGTCTCTGCCGCCAAGGTGGTCGGCGAGTTCGGCTACCGCGATGCTTCAGTCCAGCGCATCACGGCAGAGGCAGGCATTGCCCAAGGCACCTTCTACCTCTACTTCGAATCTCGGCAAGCGCTCTTCGACGAGCTCCTGCCGTACTTCGGCGTCCAGATGCTCGAGCTCGTGCGCCAGCGTGCGCACGGCGCCAAGGGCTTCTTCGAGGTGGAGGAGGTAGGCGCCCGCGCAGTCTTCGAATACCTTTCGGAAAACCCGTGGTTCTGGCGCGTCCTCAACGAAGCGGAAGTTGAGGCGCCCAAGGCCTGGTCCCGTCACCACGAAGAGGTGGTGCGTCGCTACGTGAAGTTTCTCAAGCGTGCGAAGCGAGATGGAGAAATCATCAACTACGGTGAAGATGAACTCGCCACGCTGGCCTATCTGCTCATTGCCGCGCGGGACTACCTGTACCTCTACCACCTGCATCGACGGACGCAGTCTTCCGGCATACCAGATGCGGTGATGAAGACCTACCTCCGTTTCCTCAAGGGAGGCCTGATGGGTGGAGGGCTTCCGGCGGGAGCGCCATGAGCGCTTGCTCAGCGACTTGACACCAGGCCGCAGACGCCGCCCAAAGTGGCGGTCGGACGTTTGGCCTCAGGAGCTGGCCGCAGCGGCCTTCGTCATGGCTCAGGCGGCTGCGGCCGCGCCCGCTTCGAACTGGATCGTCGCCAGACCGCGGTCCAGGTGCACGTTCAGCTCGCTCACCATCTCGTCCAGGCTGTCGCCCAGCGCGCAGTCGAGGAAGCGCCGGTGGTTGGCCTCGAAGTCCACCTTGGGCGCATGCGCGATCTGACAGATGGCGAAGCCGAGCTGGATCTTCTGCGTCATCTGCTGCCAGAACGCGGGCATCAGGTGGTTGCCGCAACGCTCGTAGACCAGGCCGTGGAAATGCGCCTCGGCGCGGATCTCTTCCGACAGGTCGTCGCTGCGCACGGCCGCGATCATGTGGTCGAAGCGGGCCTGCAGCTCATCGCGGAAGGCGGCGTCGCGCAGCGGCCAGATGCGGCGGTAGGCCTGGCTTTCCATCACGCGTCGCATCTCGTAGACGTCGCGCAGCACGGCGGCATTGACCTCGGTGACGAAGGTGCCGGCATAGGGCCGGTTGGTGGCCAGGCCGCTTTCGATCAGCTCACGGATGGCCTCGCGCAGCAGCCCGCGGCTCACGGCCAGATCGCCGGCCAGCCGGCTTTCGACCAGCTGCGTGCCCGGCGCGATGCGGCCCGAGAGGATGGCGCGGCGCAGCGTCTCGGCCACCTGGTCGCGGCGGGTCAGCGTGGGCAGGGGCTCGAAACGGGGGATGCTGCTCATGGTGTGGGCGCGATTCTCGGCCAGGGGCTGATGCGGCTCGCGGGGTGCAAGGGCTTCAGGCCCGCAGCGCGAAGCGCTTCTCCAGCCGCGAGGCCAGGTACGAGCCCGGATAGATCAGCACGAAGTAGATCAGGCCCACGGCCGTGAGGATCTCCAGCGGCCGGTAGAAGGCGGCCGACAGCGCGCGGCCCTGGTACATCAACTCCTGCACCGCGATGACCGACGCGATGGAGGTGTTCTTGGCCAGCTCAATGCCACGGTTGGTGAAGGCGGGCAGCATGCGCGCCAGCACCTGCGGCACGATGACCCGGCGCATCAGCTGGGTGCGCGTCATGCCCAGCGCGCGGGCGCCTTCCCACTGCCCGACGGGCAACGACGCGATGCCGCCGCGGAAGATCTCGGAACAGTAGGCCGAAGCGTTGAGCACCAAGCCGCACAGCGCCGCCACCAGCGGCGTGAGTTGCACGCCGGTGAGGATCGGGAAGGCATAGAAGAACCAGATCAGCTGCACCATCACCGGCGTATTGCGGAACAGCTCGACCCAGCTGCGCCCCAGCAGCACCGGCACGCGCCGGCCCGAGCCGGTGGCCAGCGACAGCAGCAGGCCCAGCACCATCGACAGCGGAAAGGCGATGACCCACAGCAGCGCCGTCATGCCCACGCCCTTGAGGAGCACGGGCCAGTTCTGCAGCACCGGGGTGAAGTCCCAGGAGAAGTCCATGCCGGTCACCTCGCGGTTGCGGAAACGGGCCGGGTGGCGCGGGTCAGCCGCGCCTCCAGCAGGTGCGCCAGCGTGCTGAGGACCAACAGCGTGACGAAGAAGATGGCCGCCACCACGGTGTAGACCTCCAGCGGGCGGAAGGTGATGCTGTTGACCTGCATGGCCTGGTAGAGCAGGTCGGAGTACGCCAGCGTCGAGGCCAGGGCGGTGGTCTTGATGAGCTCGAAGGAGCGTTCCATGAAGGGCGGCAGCATGCGCTGCAGCGCCTGGGGCAGCACCACGCGCCGCAGCACCGCGGGCGGACGCATGCCCAGCGCGCGGGCGCCTTCCCATTGGCCGCGGTCGATGCTGACCACGCCGCCGCGGAACACCTCGGCATAGAAGGCGCCCGACTGGGTCGAAAGGGCGATGATGGCCGCCACGTACGGGTCCAGGCTCACGCCCAGCACCACGGGCAGCGCATAGAAGGCCCAGAAGAAGTGCACCAGCGGCGGTGTGTTGCGGTAGAACTCGGTGAACCACAGCGCCGGCCACTGCAGCCAGCGCGTCTTCGTCAGGCGCATGGTGGCCAGCACGGCGCCGATGAGCACGCCCATGGCGATGGCCACCGCCGCGATGCGGAAGGTGCCGAGCACGCCCGTCAGCAGCATCTGGCGGTATTCCCAGACGGCGCCGAAGTCCCAGTCGTAGTTCATGTCATGTGTCCGTGGCGCCGCGCGCAACCCGGATGGCGCGAGGGCGACTCGAATGGCCGCGGAGCAGGCCATGCCAAGGCACCCGTGGAACTGGCTCTGCCAGGCCACCGGGTGCGCCCCCCTCCAAGCCGAAGGCGACAGAGAGGGGGGAGTCGCGAAGCGACTTGGGGGGTGTCACTACTTCTCCAGAGACTCCTTGGTCACGCCAGGCATCTTGTCCGGATCCAGCCCCTTGGTCTTGAGGTACTGGGCGTACAGCGCCTGCGTCTGGCCCGAGGCATAGAGTTTCTTGAACTGCTCGTCGAGCATGTCGCGGAAGGCCGGGTCCTGCTCCTTGCGCACGCCGGCGCTGGTGGCGATGGCGACCACCGGCTGCGGGATCTGCACGCTGCCCTTCTTGATCTTGGAATACGCGATGGTCAGCACCGAGTGGTAGAAGCCGATGGCATCCACACGGCCGGCATTGAAGGCGGCCACGGTCTCGTCGGTGTTGGTGAAGCGCTCGATCCTGGCGTTGGGCAGGCGCTTGGTGAGATCGCGGTCGGTGGCGGTGCCCAGGGCCACGCCGACACGCACGGTGGGCTTGTCCAGGTCGCTCCAGTTCTTGACCGTCAGGCCGTCCTTGGCCAGCACGCCCTGGGCGTACCAGAGCATGGGCGCGGTAGGGAAGTCGATGGCGCGCTTGCGCTCTTCGGTGGCATCGAGCACGAACATCACATCGAACTGACCCGACTGCAGGCCGGCCACGCTGTTGGCCCAGGTGGTCTCGACCGGCACCATCTTCACGCCGATGTTCTTGGCGATCTGCTCGCCCATCAGCACGCCCACGCCGGTCCACTGACCGGTGGCGGGGTCGCGGTAGTACCACGGGTCGCCGGGCGCCACGCCGATGCGCAGCTCGCCGGATTTCTTGACCTTCTCCAGCGTCTGGGCCTGGGCCGGCATGCCGGCCAGCAGACCCAGGCCGACCAGGCCGACCAGCAGGCCGCGGCGGACGGCGGCAAAGCGGGACAGGATGTTCATTCGTCGCTCCTACGAGGTGGAAAGTTGGAAAAGGGGAATCAGGCGGCCGGCGCCGTGATGTAGGCCTGGTACAGGTCGGCCAGGCGCTTGGTGAGCGGGCCGTAGCCTTCGGTCGGCAGGCGCCGCCCGTCGATGGCCGCCACGGGCGTCAGGCCGCCCAGCGTGCCGGTGACGAAGGCCTCGTCGGCGGCATAGACCTCCGCCAGCGTGTAGTCGCCTTCGTGCACCGGGATGCCGTTTTCGCGCGCCAGGCGCAGCACCGTGGCGCGCGTGATGCCGTTGAAGCAGTAGCGCCCGGACGAGGTCCACAGCGCGCCGCCGCGCACGATGAAGAAGTTGGTCGAGTTGCAGCTGGAGACGAAGCCGTTCGTGTCCAGCATCAGCGCTTCGTCGGCGCCGACGTGGATGGCCTGGATCAGCGCCTGGATGAAGTTGAGCCGGCTGTGCGAATTGAGCCGCAGGTCGAACACGTCGGGCGTGCTGCAGCGGATGGTGCTGGTGTGCAGCGCCAGGCCGCGCTTCTTGGCCGCGGCGTCCACCACCTTGTGCTCGGCCACGCAGACCACGGTGGCGCTGCCGATGATGAAGCGCGGGTCCTGGTTGGGCGTCTTCTTGAGGCCGCGCGTCACCATGAGGCGTGCATGCGCGCCATCGTGCATGCCGTTCACCTCGAAGGTGCGCAGGATCACGTCCTTGACCTGCTGCTTGGTCAGGCCGATGTCCATGGCGATGGCATTGGCGCCTTCGAACAGGCGGTCGATGTGGGCGTCGAAGGAGATCACGCGGCCGTTGACCAGCCGCACGCCCTCCCACACGCCATCGCCGCAGACGTAGCCGGCATCGAAGATCGACACCTTGGCCTCGCTGCGGGGCACGAAGTCGCCGTTGAGATAGACGAGCACCTGCTCGTTGCGGTCATCGGCCCGGTAGGCCTGGGAGCTCGTGGCGGAGGCGGGGTTGGAAAGCTGCATGGGAAGAGGGCGCGGAATGAGGAAACGGCCGATTCAGAAGCTGAAGGCCGTGAAGCGTTCGAGAAAGCGCTGCGTGCGCTCCTTGCGCGGGTGCTTGAGCACCTCGTCGGGGGTGCCGGCTTCGTAGATCAGGCCGTCGGCCAGGAAGAGCACCTTGTTGGCGTAGTGGTAGGCGAAGCCCAGCTCGTGCGTGACCAGCAGCATGGTGCGGCCTTCCTCGGCCAGGTCGCGGATGACGTTGAGCACTTCGCCCACCAGCTCCGGGTCGAGCGAGGACGTGGGCTCGTCGAAGAGCAGCACGTCGGGCGCCATGGCCAGCGCGCGGGCGATGGCCACGCGCTGCTGCTGGCCGCCAGACAGGTGGCCGGGATAGGCGTCGGCCTTGTGGGCCATGCCCACCTTGTCGAGTTCGCGCAGGGCGATGTCCCGGGCCGCCGCGGCGCCCATGCCGCGCACCGTGATGAGGCCTTCCATCACGTTGCCCAGCACCGTCATGTGCGGGAACAGGTTGAACTGCTGGAACACCATGCCGACCTGCCGTCGCACGTGTGCCAGTTCGGCCTGGGTGTAGCGCACGCCATCGCCGCCGCGCGCGTCGGGTTGGCCGATGGGCTGGCCCTTGAGTTCGATCCGTCCGGCGCTGGGCGTTTCCATGAAGTTGAGGCAGCGCAGGAAGGTGCTCTTGCCCGAGCCGCTGGAGCCCAGGATGGCCACGCGGTCGCCGGGCTGCACGTCGAAATCGATGCCCTGCAGCACATGGTGATCGCCGAAGCGCTTGTGGAGGCCGCTGATGCGCAGGATGGGCTGGGTCATGAAAAGCGGAAGGATGGATCGGCGTCTGGCAAGAAGGCCGGCGGGGATTTTGTTGGATTGTCTAACAATCGACAGTCTGGTTTTCCCCTGCAGCATCCATGCCAGCCTGACCTTGTGCCCACGCCAAAAGGCCCGCCGCGCTTTCGCGCCGCGGGCCTTCCAAGTCAGAGACTGCGGATTACTTCTGCAGGTTCACCGCGCCCGAGCCCTGGGCATTGCCGCTGCCGCCGACAGCCGCACCCGGCGCCCTCAATGCACCGACCGCCGAGCCCGCCGCACCGGCCGTGCCGTTGAGCGAGCCGCCCACGGTGTTGGTCAGGCCGCCTGCCGCGCCGCCTGCAGACGTGGCGGCCCCGGTGGCCGTGTTCGCGGCACCGCCCACCCTGTTGGCCACGCCGCCCACGGCGGTGGGTGCATTGCCCACGGCGCCGGTCACGCCGCTCAGCACGCCGCCGACCGCGTTGCCCACGCCACCCGCCGCGTTGCCGGCGCCGCTCGTCTGGGCGCCGGCACTGCCGCCGGTGCGGGCGTTGCCGCCCGCGTGGGCGCCGTTGTGGGTCGTGCCGGCATTGGCACCCGCACTGGTGCCCGTCGACATGCCAACGCCCGCGCGCTGGCCGGCGGCGGAGCCGGATGCATTCACGTCAGCATTGACGCCCACGCCGACCCCCACGCCCTGGGCCTGTGCATGGCCGCCGACGGCCAGCAATCCGCCCAACAGGGCGCAGGCGAGGAGACGGTGCGATCGTTGTTGTTGTCGTTGCTTCATGGTGACTGTTCCTTTCATAGTTGGTCACGTGAAACCGGTCGCCTCTCGACCGGTCTGGCCGAACCTTCGATGCACAGTCCGGCCGCCCCGCGTGCGGGCGCAACGCAGGTGGCTGTGGGACGGGGCCTGCAGCCACGGCCCCTCTGCGTACCCGCGCGTGCCGGTCCGTGGCGGGCGCACGCAGGGGCCGCCCCTTTCGCGTGTTTTATGGATTTCAGCTAATTAGCCGATCTGGGTAAAATCGCCGAAATGACCTTGTTCCACCGTACAGCCCTGGCCGACCAGATGGCGCGTCAGCTCCTGCGTCCGGGCCTGCTCGACCAGGGCCTGCGCTCCGGACTGTTCCTGTCGGGTCTGCGGCGGACCGGCAAGACCACCTTCCTGCGGCAGGACCTGATCCCGGCCCTGGAGGCGCTGGGCGCCATCGTCATCTATGTGGACCTCTGGACGGATACGCGGGCCAACCCCGCCACGCTCATCCACACGGCGATCCAGCGCGCGCTGGGCGAACTGCAGACGCCTGCCTCGGGCGTGCTCGCGCGCCTGAAGCGGCTCAAAGGGCTGGATGTGGGCGCCGCCGGCTTCAAGTTCGGCTTCCAGCTGAACGAGGTGGGCGCCAAGGGCGGCGTGACGCTGGCCGACGCACTGACAGAGGTGGTCGACAAGGCCCGGACCGACGTGGTGCTGATCGTCGACGAGGTGCAGCAGGCGCTGGCCGGCGAAGACGGCGCGCAGATGCTGCTGGCCATCAAGGCGGCACGCGACGCGATCAACCCGCGGCCCGCCACACCCGGCCACTTCATCTTCATCGGCACGGGCTCGCACCGTGCCCAGGTGGTGGGCATGACGCTGCAGGGCAAACATGCCTTCGCCGGCGCAACCTCGGTCGACTACCCGACGCTGGACGGCGACTACGTGGCCCATGTGCTGGACGGCATCGCCCTGGAAGGCGCCCGCGTCCAGCCCAGTCTGGCCGTCGCCATCGAGGCCTTCGACACCCTGGGCCGGCGCCCGGAAGAGCTCATCCGCGCCCTGCGCCAGCTGCAGCAGGCCGACCCGGCCGAGGCCGACCGCTTCCTGCCCGTGATCGCCGCCACGCTCAAGACGGCGGCGGCCGACGTGGAACTGCGCAAGGTGGAAGACCTGGGCACCCTCGCCGGCGCCGTGTTCGACCGCGTGGCCCGGGCCGAGGGCGACGCCACCGGCCTGTTCGGCGCCCAGGCCCTGGCCGACTACACCGCCCAACTGGCTCGCGAGGTGACGGCCGACCAGGTGCAGCGCGTGGCCGACGAACTGCGCGACGCCAACCTCATCATCCGCAAGGGCCATGGCGTCTATGCGGTGACCGATCCCTTCGTCCAGACGGCCTGGCGCGAGCGCAAGGCACTGGGTGGGGGGACGAGAAGCTGATGCGCCTGCGCACCGCCCCCGCCGACGACCGAGAAGAAATCTACCGGGACCACACCCGCCAGCGCCTGCAGCTCACGGCGGTCGAGATGGGCGTGACCGCCGTGGCCGGTTCTTTGGCGGCGCTGCTGGCGCGGCTGCTGATCCCGATGCCCGAGTATGTGGGGCTGCGGGTACTGCTGCTGCCGCTCACTGCGCTGTTCGCCTTCCTCATCGCCCGCGCACCCTCGGTCCAGACCTACGGCCTGGCCTGCATGGCGACCATCGCCACGGTGAGCCTCAACTGCTATCTGGGCGCGCTCGGCACCGACCGGCCGCTCATGTACTTCCTCCCCGCGGCAATCATCGTCGTCGTCACCACCAGCTTCTTCTGGATCACGTTGGCGCAGTGGGTCGGCGGCTCGCTGGCCTGCTATGCCTTCTTCCTGCCCTTCGTGTTCGACCACACGGCCAACCGGACCGACACCGTCTTCGCGCTGCTCTATGCGGGCATCGCCCTCGCCACAGCCTTCGTCACCCACCGCCGCGTCCAGGACTACCAACGCCGCGCCTTCGACCAGGAATGCCGGCTCGCGGAGCTCAGCGCCACGGATGCCCTCACGGGCGCCCGCAGCCGGGCCGAGTTCCTGCACCAGGCGGAACAGGTGGCCGGCCTGGCGCGCGAGACAGGGGCCCCGCTTGCCCTGCTGTACCTGGACATCGACCATTTCAAGCGGCTCAACGACAGCCATGGCCACGCGGCTGGGGACGCGGTGCTGCGAGGCTTGGCCGGGGCGCTGAGACAGGCCCTGCCGCAGCATGACGTGCTGGGCAGGCTCGGCGGGGAGGAGTTCTGCGTGCTGCTCCCGGGCCAGGAGCAAGCCCAGGCCGTGGCGGTGGCCGAGCGCCTGCGTCTGCTGCTCGCGCAGGTGCCGCGGCCCGATGAACGCCTGACCGTCTCTGTCGGCATCGCCGTGCTACGGGCAGACGAATCCGTCATGCAGACCCTGCACCGGGCCGATCTGGCGATGCTGAAGGCCAAGCAGTCCGGTCGGGACCGGGTATGCACGGCCGACTGAGGTGAAACACCCCCGTGCCCAGCAGCACGGCCCGCACCTCGTCCGCGAACAGATAACGGCGGCCATCGATCAGCACCGCGTCCGACCCGTCCGGATCGGGCAGGGCGGCCGGCATGCCGTGGCCCCGCAGCGCCTGCGCGCAGCCGGCCCAGTCGCCCTCGCCTGACGGCATGTGGAGCGAGGCCCAGGACAGCGTGCCACGCACGTCGTCGCCGAAGCCATGCGGCGCGCGCCAGTCGGCGCCGTTCTCCAGCAGCAGGCGCACAAGCGCCGCATCGCCGCGGAACACGGCCTGGTTCAGGGCCGAGCCGTCGATGTCGCCCCCGCGAACTTCCAGCGGCCAGCCACAGGCCACCATGGCACGCACGGCGGCGTCGCATCCATCGGCCGCCAGTTCCGGCAGCAGGCGCCGCTGCGCGTCGTCCAGCCGGGCGAGCACATCGGGCTCGGCACGCTGGAGGGACAGCGCGGACGACGTGTCGCCACGGGCGCATGCGGCCACGAAGGCCTCGACCGTGTCGAGGTCGTCGCTGCCTGGACTCCCCGACGCGGCCAACGCCGGCAGCGCGGCGATCTCCGGGAGGCCGAAGCGCAGCGCGAGGACGCGGGCCGTCACACCGTCGGGCGTGCGCACATCGGTGCGCGCGCCTGCGTCGATCAGCGCCTGGACATGCGCCACCGAACGGCGCCGGCGGATCGCCCACAGCAGCGGCGTGCCCCAGTCCGAGGTCGGCGGACCGGCCGGCGGCTCGTCCGGATCGCCGCCATGCGCCAGCAGCAGTTGCAGGGCCTGCGGATCGTCGAAGTCGAGCGCGCGGTAGATGGCGTTGGTGCCCGCGATCGTCGCGCCGGCCTCCAGCAGCAGGCGTGCGCAGGCGGGCGTGCCGAGCGCGTGGTAGAGCGACTCGCCATCGTCCGGCTCGGCGCCAGCATCGAGCAGCCGCTTCGTCATGGCCGCGTCGCCCGCCTGGCCCGCCGCGCCGTACAACGCCGACACGCGCAAGGACTCGTCCGGCGCGTCCAGCGAGGCGGGCGTCCACCGGCTGCCGATGGACTGGTTGGGCGAGGCGCCGCCGGCCAGCAGCCCTGCGACGCAGGCCCGCAGGCCCTCCGCGAAACCGGGCACGCGCGCCAGGCCGGAATGGGTGACCGCCACCAGCGGCGGCAGCCGCAACGGGCCGCCGGGCCGGTGGACCCAGGACGGATCGCGTTGCGTGGCGGCCCGCAGCGCCGCCTCGTCGCCGATGGCGCAAGCCAGCCAGGGATCGGCGCCAGCCAAGAGCGCAGGATGTTCCGCCAGCAGCCGTGCCGCCACCGCGGGCCGGCTGGCGCCGTTGCCGCCGGCCACATCGCCGGCATAGACCAGCCGCAGCCAGTGCAGCAGCGCCGCCTGTGGGTCGTCGAGGAGCGCCCGCCGCGCCTCGACGAAGCCCAGCAGATCCGCCCAGCTGGCAAAGCCGTGCTCGCGTGCGATACAGGAATGCGCATCGTGCAGCCGCAGCGATGCGGCCGCGAGGGCGGCATCGTCCCGGCCGCGCGCGGCGGGCAATGCCGACCGGAAGCGCTGCATCGCCGCGGGCGCGCCGCGCCGGTAGTCGGCCAGCAGGGACTTCGCCTGCTTCTTCAGATGCCCGATGTCGGGCCGGGGAGGGAGGGATTGCATGGACACCTCTGTGCATCGAACGCCGATGGCCCGCAAGACCGGCTGCACCCAAGGTGGTGAGGAGGCGGCACCGCGATGGATGCCGCAAGACAGGCAAGTGGGTTCAACCCTTCCCGCGGACCCGGAGGCGTCTTGCACGCGGGCCGGATCATAAAGGGCGGGCCGGCGGCGGGCCGCCGCCGCCCTGCCCCTCAGACCATCGCGAAGCCGCCCGAGGCGCCGATGGTCTGCCCGGTGATGAACAGCGCCCGGTCCGAGGCCAGGAAGGCCACCAGCCCCGACACGTCGTCCGGCCGCGACAGCCGGCCCACGCCCTTGGAGATGGGGTAGATGCCCAGCATCTTGGCCAGCAGCTCGTTGTTCTGCGGCGTGGCGTCCACATGCAGCGGGCCGTCCTTGATGCCCTCGTGCGAGACGGCGCCCAGCGCGATGGAGTTGACGGTCACCGCATGGCGGCCATGCTCCTTGGCCAGGGCCTTGGCAAAGCCGGCGATGGCTGCCTTGGCGCCGGAGTAGACGGCCATGTTGGCCTCGCCGATGCGGCCGGCCTCGGAAATGATGTTGACGATGCGCCCACCCTTGCGCGCCACCATGCCCGGCAGCACGGCGTGGCAGCAGTGCAACGTGCCGTACACGTTGAGGTTGATGATCTTGGCCCAGTCCTCCACCGGCATGTCGACGAAGGCCGGCGTGCGCCCGCCCTTCTCGCGGCGCTCGGGAATGATGCCGGCGTTGTTCACCAGGATCTCCACCGGCGCATCGAAATGGCTCGCGGCCTGGTCCACCATGGCGCGCACCTGCTCGGCCTGGGTGATATCGGCCGGTGCGGCCAGGGTCTCGCCGCCCTGGGCGCGGATCTCGGCCGCCACCGCTTCGGCGCGCGGTGCGAACAGGTCGTTGACCACCACGCGCGCGCCCTCGCGCGCCAGCTCGATGCAGATCTGACGGCCCACGCCCTGGCCGCCCCCGGTGACGAGCGCGACGCGGCGCTCCAGATTGAGTTTCATGGTGTTTCCTTGTGAATGATGGGATTGGAGAGTCCGCGCTTCAGCGGCCCTTGAAGACAGGCGCCCGCTTCTCGACGAAGGCGCGCATGCCTTCCTTGCGGTCCTCGCTGTCGATCAGCATGGCGGCGGCGTAGCGTTCGTATTCGAGGCCGCTGTCCAGGTCGGTCTGCATGCCGCGGTTGACCGCGCGCTTGATGAGTCGGATGGACAGCGGCGGCATCGCGGCCACGGTACCGGCCAACTTCATCGCGTCGGTCATCAGCTCGGCGCCGGGGCAGACCTGCGTGACGATGCCCATCTGCAGGGCCTGGGCCGCGTCGATCTGGGCGGCGGTGAACATCAGGTGCTTGGCGCGCGCCTCGCCGATCAGCCGCGGCAGCCGCTGCGTGCCGCCGGCCGCCGGCAGGGCGCCAATGCGGGCCTCGGGCAGGCCGAACTTCGCATGGTCGGCGGCGATCCGCAGGTCGCAGCACAGCGCGATCTCCAGCCCGCCGCCCAGGGCGACGCCGTTGATGGCGGCGATGACGGGCTTCTCGAACTCCTCGATGTCGCGCAGCAGGTCGTGCGTGGCCTTCTGCGCGACGAAGAATTCATTGGCGCTGATCTGGTGGTCGGCGCGCTCCTTGATGTCGGCACCGGCGCAGAAGGCGCGGTCGCCGGCGCCAGTCAGCACCACGGCGCGCACGCGCTCGTCGGCCCGCGCCAGCTGCAGGAAGGCCTGCGCCAGGTCGGGCTTCATCGTGCTGCCGATGGTGTTCATGCGCTCGGGGCGGTTGAGGGTGATCACGGCGACATGGCCCTGCACCGCATAGGTGAGGGTGCCGAGTTCGACGTGGTCGGGGGGCGTGGTCGGGGTGGTCATGCGAATCGACCTCCTTCAGGCGTCGGGTGCGGAAAGAACATGGGCGATGGCCACCGAGCCCAGCCCGATCATGTGGGCCATGGCCCAGCGCGAATGGCTGTGCTGGCGCTCGCCGGCCTCGCCGCGCAGCTGCCGGGTCAACTCGGCGATCTGGCCGATGCCGGTCGGCCCCAGCGGATGGCCCATGCCGATCAGGCCGCCCGAGGCATTGATGGCGCAGCGCCCGCCGATGCGCGAGTCGCCGCGCATCAAAAAGCTCGCGCCCTCGCCGGGCGGGCACACGCCGATGGCCTCGCTGTAGAGCAGCTCCTCCACCGAGAAGGCGTCGTGCAGTTCGAGCAGGTCCAGCGTCTCGGCCGAGATGGCCGCCTGCTCCAGCGCCGACTGCGCACTGCTGCGCACCAGGTCGACGGCGGCCTGGCCGTAGGCAGTCTCGGGCGTCTCGCTGCAGGCAGTGGAGGCCCGCACGCGCACGCAGCGCCTGGGGTCCAGGCCCAGCCGGCGCAGGGCGCGGCCCGAGACCACGATGGCCGCCGCCGCGCCTTCGCCGCGCGGGCAGCACTGCTGCACCGTCAGGTCGCCGGCCACGCGCGGCGAGGCCAGCACCTGCTCCAGCGTGCGCGGCTTGCGGTACTGTGCATAGGGGTTGCGCGAAGCGTTGCCATGGTTCTTGACCGCCACCTGCGCCATCGAGGCGACGTCGGCATTGCGCTCGCGCAGGTAGGTGCGCGCCATCATGGCGAACTTGACCGCCGGGACGTTGGCGGTGTCGCTCAGGTGCGCCAGGCCGTCCTTGTCGGCCGCGCGGCGACCGTCGCCGTGCTTGTCCACACCCACGGCCAGCACCACGTCGCTGACGCCACGCGCCACCTCGAGGCAGGCCTGCCGGAAGGCGAAGGAGCCCGAGGCCGAGGCGTTCTCGACCTGGGTGACGGCCAGCCCGGTCGAGCCCAGATGGCGCAGCATCACCCGCCCCGCCGCCATGCCGATGGAGGTGGTGCCGATGTAGGCGCTGTTCACCTGCGGCCAGGCCAGGCCCGCGTCGGCCAGGGCCTGGCGCACCGCGGTCAGGCCCAGGTGGGTGTAGGGCGTCTCGGTGGGGAACTGGTACGCATGCATGCCGATGCCGGCCACGTACACGCCGTCGTTGTCGTCGATCCACGCGCTCATCGCTGGGCCTCCGTCGCCGGCACGAAGCGGCAGTCGAACACCTCGCCCTCCGGCAAGGGATGAGCCACCGCGCGCAGCGGCATGCCCACGCGCAACTGCGACTCGTCGGTGGTGGCCATCACCCCTTCCTCGATGGGGCCGTCCTCGCCCAGGCGGATGTCGGCGGCGATGCGCGGCACTTGCATGCCGGGCAGCAGGGGTACGTGCAGGGTCACGAACTCCAGCAGCGTGCCCGTGCCGGGGCGCGTGATGCGCGCGGCGTCTTTCATCGGGTCGCCGCACTGGCTGCAGCCGGGCGCGTCGGCCGGAAAGGCCAGGTGGCCGCAGGCCGGGCACTGGGCGAAGACGAAGTCCAGCGATTCGCCGTCGGCGGCCAGCTGGTAGAGCGTGGGATGGCGGGGCTGGTAGCCCCGCAGGTCGAGGGTCATGAGAGTCCTAGGGATGAAAGAGCAAATGGGAGGCAAGGCCGGTCAGTCGACCTTGGCGCCGGAGTTCTGCACCACCTCGCGCCAGCGGGTCATCTCCGACTTGACGAAAGCATCGAGCTTCTCGCCGCGCATGCCGCGCATGGGCAGGCTGCCGTTCTTCTCGCTGATGGCCACGAACTCGGGGTCGACGATGGCGGCGGCCACGGCATCGGACAGACGCTGCACGACCGGGGCCGGCGTCTTGGCGGGCACGAAGACCGCGCCCCAGGCGGTGGAGTCCGCGCCCGAGATGCCCAGTTCGCCCAGCGTGGGCAGCTGGGGCACGTTCGCCAGTCGGGTCTTGCTGGTCACCGCCAGGGCCTTGAGCTTGCCGGCCTGAACGAAAGGCATCACCACCGCCGCGTAGTCGAAGGCCAGGTCCAGGTTGCCGGCGATCAGGTCGGTCAGGGCCGGGCTGCTGCCCTTGTAGGGCACATGGGTCAGCTTGGTCCCTGTCGCAGCCTGGAACAGCTCGGCCGTGAGGTGCGTGCCGGTGCCGGCCCCGGCGGAGCCGAAGTTCAGCTTGCCCGGGTTCTGTTTCGCATAGGCGACCAGCTCGGGCACGGTCTTGAAGCTGCGGCTCGGGTTGATGACCAGGACCAGCGGCGACTCCGAGATGCCGTGCACCGCCACGAAGTCCTTGACCGGGTCGTAGCGGATGTTCTTGTAGAGCGCCAGATTGGCGCCATGGGTGCCCTGGGTGCCATACAGGAAGGTGTAGCCATCGGCCGGCTGCCGCGCCGCGTACTCGGCGCCGATGGAGCCGCCCGCACCCGGCCGGTTGTCCACCACCACCTGCTGGCCCAGCTTGTCGCCCACCTTCTGCGCCAGCACGCGGGCGGTGTTGTCGGTGATGCCGCCGGGCGGGAAGGGCACGACGAAGGTCAGCGGCTTGGTGGGCCAGGCGTCGTCGGGTGCGGCGCTGGCGGGGCCGTGGGCGACGAGCGCCGCGAGGGTCAGCGCGAGGGCGTGGAAAGCGCGTTTCATGGATGTCTCCGGTTGCTCTTGATATTCGGTATGCCGTAGACTACTTCAACACCTCGTAGAAAAGCAAATCGAAATCGATGAACTCACAGCGCAACCACGGAAAGTCAGCCAGACGCCGGAACCGGCACGGTCTGTACCATCGTGTTTTTCTACGAAATATCGGAGAGACGATGCCCACCCTTGTCCCCGCCGCTGCCCGCACCATGACCCTGCTGGAGGTCTTCGCCCGCGAGAAGCGGGAGCTGTCCAACTCCGACCTGGCCCGGCTGATGGACCTGCCCGAAAGCAGCTGCTCCGACCTGCTGCACACCCTGCATGAGCTGGGCTACCTGCTGCGCACGGCGCGCAGCCGGCGCTTCTATCCCACGGCCCGCCTGCTGGCCGTGGCCAAGGAGATCTCGGCCAGCGACCCGCTCTATGCCGTGGGCGCCGAGGCCTGCGAACTGCTGCGCGACCGCACGGGCGAGACCGGCCTGTGCGGCCGGCTGGAGAACGGCATCGTCAAGGTGATCGCGCTCAGCGAAGGCCGCCATCCGCTGCGCTACATGCAGCACGTGGGCGACAAGCTGGCGTTGCACGTCTCGGCGCTGGGCAAGGCCATCCTGTCCATCGGCACGCCCGAGGAGGCGGCGCGCCAGCTGCGGCTCAAGCCGCTGCGCAGCCTGGCCTCGGGCACGCTGACCGACCTGGCCGCGCTGGAGGCCCAGGTGGCGAAGGCCAAGGAGCAGGGCTGGATCTGGATCGAGAACGAAGGCAGCGAAGGCCTCACGGCCGTCGCCGTCGCCGGCCAGATCGGCGGCGAGGCCATCGCCCTGTCGGTGGCTGGCCTCACCGACCGCATGCGCGCCCAGCGCACCCTGTGCATCGAGGCCCTGCAGGAAGTGCAGGCCCTCGTCTTCCGCAAACACGCGGCCGTGGCCGAAGCCGCGGCGTCCGCCGAATCCCCAGCGCCCGCACCTTCCAAACGAACCAAGGCCCGGGCTTAGTGCCACCCCGGCACGGCCCCCAGGCCGGCCATCCATCCGACCACCCAGGAGACAAAACCATGTTCACCCTTTCTTCCGAGCAGACGATGCTGCGCGACAGCATCCGCCGCTTCATGAAGGCCGAGATCGCGCCCATCGTGTCGCGCCACGACCAGGACCGCACCTTTCCCTTCGAGGTGCTCGGCAAGCTGGCCGAGTTCGGCTACCTGGGCGGGCGCCTGCCGGAGGAAGAAGGCGGCATGGGC
This sequence comes from Pseudacidovorax sp., assembly GCF_017991995.1. Classification (GTDB taxonomy): domain Bacteria; phylum Pseudomonadota; class Gammaproteobacteria; order Burkholderiales; family Burkholderiaceae_C; genus Xenophilus. The sequence continues at coordinate 117,916 of NZ_JAGOPN010000011.1, forward strand.
ATGGACCAGCTCACCTGGGCCCTGCTGATGGAAGAGGCGGGCTATGCCTGGCTGTCGCTGCGCACCATCCTCAACATCACCAACGCCGCCATCAACAAGCTGGCCCAGGAAGCCACGCCCGAGCAGAAGGAGCGCTTCCTGCGGCCGCTGCTGACCAATGAGCGCCGCTGCTTCAGCGCCATCAGCGAGCCGGGCACCGGCTCCAACATCGCGCAGGTGCAGACCCGTGCCGACCTGCAGGGCGACCACTACGTGCTCAACGGCCGCAAGCTGTGGATCACCAACGGCGCCTTCGGCGACTTCGGCATCGTGGTGGCCCGCACCTTCAGCCCGGACTGCAACGGCCAGCTGTCGACCTTCCTGGTCGAGCGCGATGTGTCGCCCTTCGAGGTGCGGCGCGTGGACACCATGGTGCTGCGCAGCACCGGCACCGCCGAGCTGAACTTCGACAACGTCCGCATCCCGCGCGAGAACCTGCTGGGCGAGGAGGGCAAGGCCCTCAAGAAGATGCTGATCGGCCTGGACAGCGCCCGCGTCAACATCGCCATGGGTGCCGTGGGCGCGGCGCAGTCCGCGCTGGACCTGTCCATCGCGCATGCGCGCACGCGCACGCAGTTCGGCAAGCCCATCGGCAGCTTCCAGCTGGTGCAGAAGCTGATCGTGGACATGACGATCCGCGTCGAGGCCGCCCGCGCGCTGGGCCTGCGCGCCGCCGCCGCGCTGGATTCCGAAGGCGAGGCCCGCACGGCCGCCTCCATCGCCAAGCTCTATGCCACCGAGGCCGCGCACGAGGTGGCGAGCATGGCGCTGCAGGTGCACGGTGGCCTGGGCTATGCCACCGACTATCCCATCGAGCGCATCTTCCGCGACACGCGCGGCGGCACCATCCCCGAAGGCACGACCGAGGTGCAGACGCTGATCGTCGGCCGCGAGATCCTGGGCATCTCGGCCATCGCCTGAGCCGCAGGAGCACGCATGACGACCTCCACCCACCGCGCCGACCTGGCGCGCCTGATCGACCCTGCCTGCATCGCCCTGGTCGGTGCCTCCGACCGGCCCCATAGCATCGGCGGCCGCACGCTGACCAACCTGATGGACCACTCGACCATCCGCGGCGAGCTGTACCTGGTCAATCCCACCAAGACCGAGCTGCGCGGCCGACGCTGCTGGCCCAGCGTCGCCGCGCTGCCGCAGACGCCCGATGTGGCCATCATCGCGGTGCCCGCGGCCGGCGTGCTGGCCGTCGCCGAGGAATGCGCGGCCCGCGGCGTGCCCTTCCTGGTCATCCTGACCTCCGGCTTCGGCGAGGCCGGCGCCGAAGGCGAGCGCGCCCAGCAGCGCCTGAAGGAGATCGCCGACGCCGCCGGCATGCGCATCTACGGGCCCAACTGCCCGGGCCTGTGCAACATCAACGCCCGGCTGGGCATGACCTTCTCGCCCTCCTTCCCGCACGACCTGGTGCCCGGCCCCATCGGCCTGGCCACGCAGGGCGGCGGCCTGGGCCGCAACGTCATGCAGGCCATGGAGCGCGGGGTGGGCATCGGCCTGTGGGCCTCCACCGGCAACGAAGTCGACCTGCAGGTGGCCGACTTCATCCACTACATGGCCACCGCGCCGGACATCAAGGTCATCGTCACCCTGCTGGAAGGCATCAAGGACGGCCCCCGCCTGCTGGCCGCACTGCAGTGCGCGGCCGACAACGGCAAGCCCGTCATCGCGCTGAAGGTGGGCAAGTCCGAATACGGCCAGCGCGCCGCCCAGTCGCACACGGCGTCGCTCACCGGCTCGGCCGAGGTCAACAGTGCCGTCTTCCGCCAGTACGGCGTGATCGAGGTGGACGACATCGACGAGCTGGTGGACACGGCCTGGCTCTTTGCCCGTGCGATGCCGCCGGCGCAGGAGGCCATCGGCATCTACTGCTCCTCGGGCGGCACGGCCGCGCTCGCGGCCGATGCCGTGGGCACCGCGGGCCTGAAGCTGGCCGAATTCGCGCCGCACACCCGCGAGTTGCTGCGCAGCCGCCTGCCCGACTACGCCGCCATCGACAACCCGGTGGACACCACGGCCGCCATCCTGAGCGATGCCGACCTGATCGAGCAGACGCTGGGCGCCGTCACCACCGACCCCAACCTGGGCTGCGTGCTCGCGCCCATCGCGCTCGAATACGGCGCGACGACGGTGAGCCTGGCCCACACCATCCGCGCCGCGCAGCAGCGCAGCAGCACGCCCATCATCCCGATCTGGATGAGCGATCGCCTGGGCGAGGGCTACAGGCTGCTCGTCGAGGGCGGCTTCGCGCCGCCGCGCTCGGTGGGCAAGGCCCTCAAGGCCGTGCAGCGCTGGACGGAGTGGGGCCGCTGGCAGCGTGCCGGCGGGCTGGGCGAGCCTCGCAGGCCGCTGCCCGCGCCCTCCGCGATGCCGGCGACGGGCATGGTGCGCAATCTCTCGGAGCTGGAGGCCAAGCAGCTGCTGGCGCAGTCCGGCATCGCGCTGCTGCCTGCCGCCGTGGCCGCCACGCGCGAAGAAGCGCGCCGCATCGCCGACGGCATGGGCTATCCGGTGGTCGCCAAGATCGCCAGCCCGGACGTGGTGCACAAGTCAGACATTGGCGGCGTGAAGGTAGGGATCGGCGACGGTGCCCAGGTCGAGCTGGCCTGGGACGACATCATGGCCTCGGTGCGCCACCACAAGCCCCAGGCGGCCATCGATGGCCTGCTGATCGAGAAGATGGCCCCGCGCGGCGGCTTCGAGCTGATGGTGGGCGTCACGCGCGACCCGGTCTTCGGCCATGTCATGACCTTCGGCCTGGGCGGCATCTATGTGGAGCTGCTGCGCGACGTCACGCGCCGCCTGCTGCCGCTGCGGCCCGCCGATGCCAGCGCCATGGTGCGCGAAATGCGCTGCTACCCGCTGCTGCAGGGCGCGCGCGGCAAGCCGCCCGCCGACGTGGCCGCGTTGGAGCGGCTGCTGCTCGCAGTGTCGGACTTCGTCACGGCCCATTCGGCCCGCCTGGAGGAGATGGACCTGAACCCGGTATGGGTGGGCAGCGAGGGCGAGGGCGCGCTGCCGCTGGATGCCGTCATCGTGATGCTGGAGAGCGAATGAAGAGCGAACCCGCTCCGCCGCTCGCCGGCATCACCGTGCTCGACTTCAGCGAGCTGCTGCCCGGCCCCTTCTTCACGCAGATGCTGGCGGAGATGGGCGCCGAGGTGATCAAGGTCGAGCGTCCGCCGCATGGCGACAACGCCCGGCGCCTCGGGCCCGGCGGCTTCGAGGCCGTCAACCGCGGCAAGAAGAGCGTGCTGCTGGACCTGAAGGACGAGGCCGGCCGCGCCCGGGCCCATGCCCTGCTGGCGGGCGCCGACGTGCTGGTCGAGTCCTACCGGCCGGGCGTGATGACCCGCCTGGGCCTGGACCACGCCAGCCTGCAGGCCGCGCATCCGCGCCTGGTCTATGTGTCGCTGAGCGGCTACGGGCAGGACGGGCCCTGGGCCCAGCTGCCCGGCCACGACATCAACTACCTGGCGGCCGCGGGCGTGATGGCGCTGTCGGGCGAGCCGGGCGGGCCACCGGCGCCGGGCTTCGGGCTGCCGGCCGCGGACCTGTGCGGTGCGATGTATGCGCTTTCAGCCACGCTGGCGGCCCTGCTGCAACGCCAGCACAGCGGCCTGGGCCAGCACCTGGACGTGGCCCTCGCCGATTGCGCCCTGCACTGGATGACGCCGCGGCTGGGCAGCTTCCGCGATGGCGGCACGACCCAGCTGGAGGAGCAGCGCAGCGTGGCGCTGGTCAAGCCGGCCTACGGCATCTTCCGCTGCCGCGATGGCCGGCACCTGTCGGTCGCCGCCCTGGAAGACCACTTCTGGGCGCGGCTGTGCATGGTGGTGGACATGGGCCCCTTCGACGATGCCCGGTACGGCGGCTTCGCGGCCCGCAAGGCCGAGGCCGAAGACATCAATGCGCGGCTGGCCGCGCAGGTCGCGGCGCTCGATGCCGATGCGGCTTTCGAGCGCATGGCACGGGCCGACCTGCCGGTCGCGCCGGTGGTGGCACCGACGGAGCTGGCCGCCACCGCGCAGTTCGCCGAGCGTGGCCGCTTCCTCGGCAGCGAGCCGCTGGCAGCGGTGCCCTTTCCCGTGAACCTGCGCGGGGTCGACCCGCGGGCGCTCGCTGGCGCCCCGCGCCTGGACAGCGCCGGCACTGCACCGTGACGCCCGCCCTGCTGCAGACCCGGCTGACGCAGCTGTTCGGCATCCGCCATCCGGTGCTGGGCGGCGGGCTCATGTGGCTGTCCGATGCCGCGTACGTGAGTGCGCTGGCCCGGGCCGGCTGCATGGGCTTCCTGACGCCGCGCTCCTTTCCGGGCGAGGCCGAATGGCGCGCCCAACTGCAGCGCTGCAGCGAGCTGGCCGAGGGCCACGCCTTCGGCGTCAACCTCACGCTTTCGGCCCGGCCCGAGGCCAACGCCGACGTCCCGCGCTGGCTCGACATGGCGCTCGCTCATGGCGTGCGCCATTTCGAGACGGCGGGCTACGGCCCGCAGACGCTGATCGAGACCATCCATGCCGCGGGCGGCGTGGTGATCCACAAGGCCTCCAGCCTGCGCCATGGCCTGGCCGCGCAGGCCGCTGGTGCCGACGCGATTGCGCTGGTGGGCATGGAGGAGGGCGGCCATCCCGGCATGAACGAGTTGCCGACCATGCTGATGGGCGCACTGGCGCGCGGGCGCATCAGCGTGCCGCTGGTGCTGGGCGGCGGCATCGGCCACGGTCGCCAACTGGCTGCCGCACTGGCCCTGGGCGCGGACGGCGTGCTCATGGGCAGCCGCTTCCTGGTCTGCGAGGAGATCTCGGCCCATCCGGCCTACAAGGCGCACCTGGTGGGTTGCGACGAGCACAGCACCGTTCGGCTGCTGCAATCGCTGGGCAACACCTGGCGCGTGCTGCGCAACGAGACGGCGCGCCGGATTGAAGCCATCGAACGCGCCGGCGTCACCGACCACGCGGCCTTCGGCCCGCTGATCGCCGGACGCCTCGCGCGCGACGCCTGCTACGAAGGCGGCGACTGGCAGCAGGGCATGCTGTCCCTGGGCCCCGCCATCGCCTTCGCCCACCGCATCCAACCCCTGGACGCCATCGTCGACGAGTTCCTGGCCCAGTGCCGGGACGCGATGCGCGCCCTTCCAGCACTTCTGCCATGAACTCCTCCCTGGACTTCCTCGGCCGCCTGGCCGTGCCCGTGATCGCCGCACCCATGCTGCGCGTGTCGGGCATCGAGCTGGTGTCCGCTGCCTGCCGCAGCGGCGTGATCGGCGCCTTTCCCACCGCCAACTGCCGCTCGCTCGACGAGCTGGACGCCTGGATGTCGCGCCTGGACGAGGAGGCACGCGCCGGCGGCGACACGGTGGCACCGTACTGCCCCAACCTGATCATGCGGCGCGACCCGGCCAAGGTGCGGGCCGAGGTGGACCTCATCGCCCGCCATGGCGCGCAGCTGGTCATTACCAGCGTGGGCTCGCCGTCGTCGGTGGTGCCGGTGCTGCACGACGGCGGCTGCCGGGTCTTTGCGGACGTGGCCTCGCTGCACCATGCGGAGCGCGCCATCCAGTCGGGCGTGGACGGCCTGGTGCTTCTGACCGCGGGTGCCGGCGGCCACACGGGCTGGGCGAATCCCTTCGCCTTCGTGCGCGCCGTGCGCCGCGTGTTCGACGGCCCGATCGTGCTGGCCGGCGGCATGGCCGACGGCGTGGCCCTGCGCGCCGCCATCACGCTGGGCTGCAACCTCGGGATCATGGGCACGCGCTTCATCGCCGCGCAGGAGAGCCTGGCCAGCGAGGGCTACCGCCAGATGCTGTGCGATGCGGACATCGACGACGTGCTGCTGACGCGGGCCTTCACCGGACTGCCGGCCAGCTTCCTGCGCCAGTCGGCCGAGCGGCTGGGCATCGACGTGAACACGCTGGACGAAAGCGTGTCGGTCGAAGAGGCACGCCGCCGCTGGGGCGGGGGATCGGAAGGCGCGGCCAGCCAGCGCTGGACCGACATCTGGAGCGGCGGCCACACGGTGTCGGCCGTGCGCGAGGTGCAGAGCGTGGAAGCGCTCGTGCGGCAGCTGCGGGCGGAGTACAAGGGCGCGGCGCGCTGAGCCGTGCGCATGGCCGGTCGCGATTCAGCGGCGCCGGCCGGCAGGCTTGGCCTCGTCGCCGAGCGGGACGACGGAGTCCCGCTCTTCATAGCGCAGCTCCACCCGCTCGCGCCGCGCCGGCAGGCCCGGCTCGGCAATGCGGTCCACGAGCAGCCTGGCGAGCCGCCGCGCCGCATCCGCCATGTCGATGGTCAGCACCGATACCGCAGGCTCATGGTCGCGGGCGAAGGCCGTGTCGCCGATGGCGACGATGGAGACATCCTGCGGCATGCGCAGGCCGCGCGAGGCCACCGCGCGCAGGGCGCTGTTGAGCATGTGCGTGCCCTGCACGATCAGCGCCGTCGGCCGGCCGGGCCGGGCCAACAGTTCCGCAATCTCGTCGAAGGCGGAGGCCGTCACGCTCTGCGCCTGCACGATCAGCGCGGGCACCGGCAGGCCCGCACCGGCATAGGCCGCCTTGTAGCCCTGGATACGCCGGCGCACGGGCCGCGTCTCGCCCTGCCACAGCACCAGCGCGATGGCGCGGTGGCCCAGCGCCATGAGCCGCTCCACCGCCGCCCGCACGCCGGCCGCATGGTCGATCACCACGCTGTCGTGCACGCCTGGCAGTTCGCGGTCGAAGACCACAGCCGGCATGGGCAGCGTCCGTAGCGCCTCGACGAGTTCGGGGCTGCGCTCGTTGCCGGGCGCCAGGATCACGCCGTCCATGCCGCGCTGCATGAACATCGACAGCGTGCGCAGCTCACGCTCCAGGTCGTTGGCGCCGTTGGCCAGCAGCGGCAGATAGCCCAGTGCCAGGAACTCGTCCTCGAGCGCGCGAAAGACCTGTGCATAGAGCGGATTGCCGATGTCCGGCAGCAGGCAGCCCACCGTGCGGCTGAGCCGCGAGCGCAGGGCCTGCGCGGCATGGTTGGGCCGCCAGCCCAGGGTGGCGGCGGCCCGCTCGACCTTCTCGCGCGTTGCCGCAGAAGCGCCCGCACCGTTCATCGCGCGCGAGGCGCTGCCCAGCGACACACCCGCCAGCCGCGCCACGTCGCGCAGGTCCACGCGTGCCTTGTCCGTCTTCATCCGGATACGTTTCCAGTCCACAGCATGGCTGCATCTTAGGTGACAGCAGTCGAGGGTTAGCGCTAGGCCGGAAACGTTTCCACCTCGGCACGATGCAGCCTTCCCGAAGCGTTGCAGACAACACAAGGAGCCATCCCCCATGTCCTCATCCGCCCCCGCCATCCAACCCGATGCCCAGCTCTACGACGAGGCGCTGGGCCGGTTGCGTCCATCGTCCGGCCGATTGGCGGGGCGCCGCATCCTCGTGGTGGGCGCGGGCCAGCGCGACATCGACGATCCGCAGCCGCCCGTGGGCAACGGCCGCGCCATCTCGCAGCTGTTCGCCCATGAGGGCGCCACGCTCACCTGCGTGGACATCAACCCCGCCGCGCTGGCGCAGACCTGCGCCCTGGTGCGCGAGGCCGGCGGCACCGCGCATGAAGAGGTGGCCGACGTGGCCGATGCCCAGGCCATTCCCGGTGTGGTCGAGCGCGCCGCCGCCCGCATGCAGGGCCTGGACGGGCTGGTGATGGTGGTGGGCGTGGCCAGTGGCCTCGCGCTCGACGCGCAGTCGGCCGAGGCATGGGACGCGGAGCATGCGGTCAACGTGCGCGCCTGCATGCTGTTCGGCCAGCAGGCGCTGCGGCACATGGCGCCGGGCGGCTCGATCATTCTTCTGTCGTCCATCGCGGCGCTGCGCAACTCCAGCTTCAACCCGGCCTACGAGACCACCAAGGCGGCGCAGGTCTCGCTGGCGCGTTCCATCGCGATGGCAGGGCAGGCCAAGGGCGTGCGCTGCAACAGCCTGCTGCCGGGCCTCATGGACACGCCCATCGGCCGCGCGGCCACGCGCCGCCGCACCGACCGCCTGGCCATGCCGCTGCCCTTCGGCCGGCAGGGCACGGGCTGGGAAGTGGCGCATGCCGCGCTCTTCCTCATGTCGCACGAATCGTCGTACGTCAATGCGCATGCGCTGGTGGTCGACGGCGGCCTGATCGGCGGCATCTCGCGCAAGTAGGAGCGGCCATGCAGCCTTCATCGCTTCGACGCCGGCAACTGGTCCTGGGCACGGCACTGGCCGGCATCGGTGCCCGCACGGCCCTGGCCGCGGGCGAGGCCTCGACCTATCCCGAGCGGCCGATCCGGCTCATCGTCGGCTTTCCGGCCGGCGGCTCGGCGGACCAGTCGGCGCGCCGGCTCGCCGACCAGATGTCACGCCAGCTCGGCAAGCCGATCGTGATCGACAACCGCCCCGGCGCCTCCGGCAACATCGCCGCCGCCGCGGCGGCCCGCAGTGCGGCCGATGGCTACACGCTGTTCTATGACACCAACGCCACCCAGGCGATGAACGTCAGCCTGTACCCCCGGCTGGACTACGACCCCATCAAGGACTTCGTGCCCATCGCGCTGGAAGGCAAGGTCTACAACGTGATGTGCACCCACCCGGCCTTCCGCCCGGCGGATGTGGCGTCCCTGCTGTCGCAGGTGCGGGCATCGCCGGGCAGCCTGGCCGTGGCCACGCCGGGCAATGCCACCAGCGGCCACCTGTCTCTGGTGCTGCTGCAGCGCTCGGCCCGCGTGCAGTTCACCCATGTGCCCTACAAGGGCAGCGCGCCAGCGGTCACCGACGTGATCGGCGGGCAGGTGCCGATCCTGTTCGACAACGTGGCCGGCACCATCACCCACATCCGCGCGGGCAAGCTGCGCCCGCTGGCGGTGACGGCCGCCAAGCGCCTGCCGCTGCTGCCCGACGTGCCGACCTTCGAGGAACTGGGCCTGCGCGACTGCGTCATGGCGGCCTGGGGTGGCCTGTGGGCGCCTGCGGGCACGCCGGCGCCCATCGTGCAGCGGCTCAATGCCGAGATGAACCAGGCCCTGGCCACCGCCGCCGTGGTCGACCGCATGCGCGAGCTCACCGTCGAGCCCGTGGGTGGCAGTTCCGAAGCCGCCGCCGCCTTCGTCATCGAAGAAACCCAACGCTGGCGCGAGGTGCTCCACGCCGCCGGCATCCGACTGGACTGAACGAACCATGGCACGCATTCCCTATTTCGACCTGAGCCAGGCGCCCGAGGGCTTCCAGCGCCTGCTGAACGACCGGCCGCCGCTCAACATCTACCGCATGGTGGCTCACGGCGGGCGCACGGGCGAGGGCTTCCTGGGGCTGGGCAGCGCGATCCTGCGCCACTCATCGCTGCCGGCCACGCTGCGCGAGCTGGTGATCCTGCGCGTGGGCGCGCTGTGCGGTTCGTCATACGAGGTGTTCCAGCACCGCCGCGTGGCCGCGCAGGCGGGCGTGCCGGCGGCGCAGATCGAGGCCGTTCTGTCGGGGAAGGGCGGCCACGCGCCCGACGATTCCTTCGACCCCTTGGAGCAGCAGGTGCTGCGCTTCACCGATGCCGTGGTGCGCCAGGTGAAGGCGCCCGCCGACTGCTTCGACGCGCTGGCGGCCCACCTGCCACACCAGCAGCTGATGGAGATCGTCATGACCATCGGCTACTACATGATGGTGTGCCGCATCCTCGAGAACTTCGAGGTGGACATCGAGGACAAGGACCCGCTGGCCGGCTTTGCGGGCTGGTCGGGCGTGCTCGGCGCGCAAGCCGCACAAGGAGACCGGCCATGAACCTGAACCGCCGCCATTTCTCGCTCGCGATCGGCGCGCTGGGCGTCGCGCCGCTGGCTCGCGCCCAGGCCTACCCGCAGGGGCCCATCACGCTGATCGTGCCCTTCAGCGCGGGCAGCGTGGTGGACCAGCAGGCCCGCACGATCGCCCGCGTGCTCGCCAGCCGGCTCGGCCAGCCCATCGTGATCGACAACCGCGTCGGCGTGAGCGGCTCGCTCGGCGCCGAGGTCGCATCGCGCGCCGCGCCCGATGGCTACACCCTGCTGATCGGCACGCAGGGCACCCAGGGCACCAACAGCGCCATCTACAAGACCATCCGCTACGACCCGGTGAAGGACTTCGTCGCGATCCACGGGCTGTCCGGCAATGCGTCGGTGCTGGTGGTCAACCCGACGCTGAAGATCGAGACAGTGGCCGAGCTCGTCGCCTACGGCAAGGCGAACCCCGGCAAGCTCAACTTCGGCTCGGGCGGCAAGGGCACCTCGGGCCACCTCTGCCTGGAACTGCTGCAGACGCGCACCGGCGCGCGCTTCACGCATATCCCGTACAAGTCCAGCTCGACCGCGCTGGTGGACCTGATGGCGGGCAACCTGGATGCCATGTTCGACTTCGTCCAGACCTCGGGCCCGCAGATCCGCAGCGGCAAGCTGCGGCCGCTGGCCGTCACCCGCACGCAGCGCATGCCGAGCCTGCCCGAGGTGCCGACGATGGCCGAGGCCGGCTTTCCGGGCATCGAGTCACAGAGCTGGGGCGGCCTGTTCGCACCCGCCAGGACACCCCAGGCCATCGTGCAGCGCCTGTCCGACGCGGTGGACGAGACGCTGAAGACGCCCGAGGTCCGGGGCGCCCTGGAGTCGGTGGAGAGCTTCACCGTCGACATGCCGCATGCGCAGTTCCAGGCCTATGTCGCCACCGAGGCCGCCAAGTGGACCACGGTGCTGCGCGAGGCCGGGGTGACGCCCGAATGAGCACCCGCAAGGTCGCCGCCATCACCGGCGCGGGCAGCGGCATCGGCCGCGCGCTGGCGCTCGCCTGCGCACGCGAGGGCATGGCCCTGGCGCTGACCGACATCGAGCCCGGCGCGCTCGCCGAGACCGCGGCCCTGGCCGTCGCGCTCGGCGCACCGGTCATCAGCCAGGCGGGCGATGTCGGCAAGGCCCAGGACGTCGAGGCCTTCGCCCTGGCCTGCGAGGCCGAGTACGGCGGCACGGACTGGCTCTTCAACAACGCCGGCGTGGCCATCCTCGGTCCGGCCTGGCTGGCGACCGCGGACGACTGGCAATGGCTGTGGCACGTCAACGTGATGGGCGTGGCGCATGGTGTGCGCAGCTTCGTGCCCCGCATGCTGGCCCGCGGCACGCCCGCGCATGTGGTCAACACCGCGTCTGCCGCCGGGCTCGCCACGCTGGCGGGGTCGAGCGTCTACGTGGCCACCAAGCATGCGGTGGTGGCGTTCAGCGAATGCCTCGCGCACGACCTGCAACAGGCCGGTGCCGCCATCGGCGTGTCGGTGTTGTGTCCCTCGCTGCTGCCCACGGGCATCCACCAGTCGGGCCGCAACCGACCCGCCGGCCTCGATCGCACCGTGCCCCCGGCTGCGGCCTACGAAGAGCGGGTGCGGGTCGGCATGGCGGCCTCCACCATCGACGCTGCCGACGTGGCCGCGTTGACGATCGAGGCGATCCGGCAGCAGTGCTTCTATGTGATTCCCCATGCCCACACCGGCGCTTCCGTCGAGCGCCGCATGCACCGCATCCTCGACGACTTCCGTGCCCAGCATCTGCCCACGGCGGAGGGCGGGCCGACCGCGCAACCCTGAAGGAACCCTTGATGACGACCACCCCCGACACCGAACTGGCGCGCCTGGCCGCCCAGGTCGCGCAGCTCCAGGCCCGGCTCGACCGGCAGGACGACCTGGACGCCATCCGCGCCCTGCGCAACCGCTACCACGAACTGGTCAACGAGGACGAGGGCCCGCGCCTGTACGAACTCTTCGCGCCCGACGCCACGGTGGTCTACAACGGCCGACCCGAGGTGCGGGGCCGCGAGGCCATCCGCCGCTTCTTCCAGGACTTTCCGGTGCAGCATGCGCGGCAGTTCATCCATCAGCACGAGATCGAGCTGCAGGGCGACCGCGGCACCGGCCGCAGCTACATGGACGGCCGCCCCGTCAGCCAGGGCAAGAGCCTGTACGTGGTCGGCCGCTTCGACGACGAATACATCCGCCTCGACGGGCGCTGGCTCTTCCAGCGCGTGGTGCTGACCGTGCACTACATGATCGAGGCCGCCGAGCACTGGGAACACCTGCTGCCCGTGCAGAAGAAGAAGGAGGCTGCGCAATGAGCGTGCCCGCGCTCTTCGACCTCGCCGGCCGCACGGTGGTCGTGACCGGCGCGGCGAGCGGCCTGGGCCTGGCCATCGCGGAGGCCATGCTGCAGGCCGGCGCACGCACGGTGATGACCGACGTGGACGCCGACGCGCTCGCCACCGAGCATGCGCGCCTTCACGCCACGCATCCCCTGGCCGAGTCCGCCGTGCTCGATGTCACCGCGCCCGGCGCGGTCGATGCGCTGATCGACGATGTCGCCGCGCGGCACGGCGCGCTGGACTGCGTGTTCGCGAATGCAGGCATCAGCGCAGGCCGCGGCTTCATGGTCGACACCGGCCGGCTGGAGAACCTGGACATGGCCCACTGGGACCGTGTGCTGCGCATCAACCTCGACAGCGTGCTGGTGACGGTGCGTGCTGCCGCCCGGCACATGAAGCCGCGCGGCCAGGGACGCATCGTGGTCACCTCGTCCATCGCCGGGCTGCGCTCGGAGGCGCTGTCGGGCTATGCCTATGTGGCGTCCAAGGCGGCGGTGAACAACCTGGTGCGGCAGGCGGCGATGGAGCTTGCGCCCTTCAACGTGCTGGTCAACGCCATCGCGCCGGGCCCCTTTGCGACCGGCATCAATGGCGGCCGGCTGCGCCTGCCCGAATCGGTCGAGCGCATGCGCACCTACATCCCGCTGGGCCGCGTGGCCGACCCGCGCGAGATCCAGGGCCTGGCCCTGCTGCTGGCCTCGCCGGCCTCCAGCTACATGACGGGCGCCATCATTCCGGTGGACGGCGGCGCCTCGGCGCGTTAGGCACCCGCTCGTGCGCCGGGCGCGAGCAGGACGCGGGCCGGCGCAGCATCCGCGGGCGCCTGCGCCCGCACTCAGCGAGGCGTCAGCAGTTCCAGCAGCACGTTGGCCACCGCCACCGTGGCCAGCCGCAGCTCGTGCAGCGGCACGCGCTCGTCGGCCCGGTGGCCGTTGGCCTCGATCAGGCTCTTCGGCCCGGCGCCGAACATGACAGTGGGGATGCCGGCCTCGGCATAGAGGCGCGCATCGGTGTAGAGCGGCACGCCGATGGGCGTGACCGGCTGGCCCATCACCGCGCTGGCCTCGCGGCAGACCAGTTCGACAAAGGCTTCGCTGCCGGGCGCGGGCGCGAAGGGCCGCGCCAGCAGGATCTGTCGCACCTCGGCGCGGATGCCGGGCAGCGCCGAGCAGGCACCTTCGATCACCTCGCGCAGCTCAGCGTCGACCTGCTCCGGCACTTCCTCGGGCACGATGCGTCGGTCGATGCGCAGCGTCAGCCGGTCGGCCACCACGTTGGTGTTGATGCCGCCTTCGATCAGTCCAACGACCAGGGTCGGATGCGTAATGCCCGGCGTGGCCGAGGGTCGCTGCGCAAGGGTGTCGCGGTAGCGGTAGAGGGCCGGCAGCAGATGGGCGGCGGCCTCGATGGCATCGTGGCCGGTGTCGGGCCGCGCCGCATGGGCCGACAGGCCGTGCAGCGTCACTTCGAGGTGCAGGCAGCCGTTGTGGGCGACCACCACATGGTGGCTGAAGGCGGCCGACAGCACATAGTCGGGCCGGCTCAGCCCCTGCGACAGCAGCCAGCCGGGACCTGTCATGCCACCGGTCTCTTCGTCGTAGGTCAGGTGCAGTTCGACGCTGCCGGCCAGCGAAAGGCCGGCCGCATGGGCGGCGCGCAGTGCGCGCAGGGCCTGGCCGTAGGTGGTGAAGTCGGACTTGGACACGGCCGCGCCGCGGCCATAGAGCCAGCCGCCCTGCACCTTGCCGCCATAGGGGTCGGTGGTCCAGCCGGCACCGGGCGGCACCACGTCGCCATGCGCGTTGAGCGCCACCACCGGGCCGTCGCCGAAGCGCTCGCGCACGATCAGATTGACCACGCTGCGCATGCCGTGGCGGGCGGCCTCTTCGGCCGGCACCGGGTGGCGCTCGACGGTGAAGCCCTGCGCCTCGTACAGCTGGGCGGCCAGTTCGGCATGGGGCGCGCAGTCGCCGGGTGGGTTGTCGGATGGGCAGCGCACCAGCGCCGCGAGCATGTCGACCTGCGCGTCGAAGTGGTCGTCGATGAAGCCGCGCATCAGCGTGCGCGCGGCCTCGGGCGTCAGGGTCGGTTCGGTCATTCGAGAGAAGGTCACAGGAAGCGGTCGATGCGAAAGGGCGTGAGGTCCATGCCGGCATCGCCATGTACGAGCAGTTCGGTCACCAGCTTGCCGGCGATGGGCGCCAGCGTGTAGCCGTTGGAGGTCACGGCGTTGTAGAAGCCCGGCACACCGGGCACCTCGCCCAGGATCGGCGCGCCGTCGATGTTGACGTTCATGCCGGCCCAGCAACGCACCATGTGCAGGCCCGCCACCGCCGGCAGCACGTGCCGCGCAACCCAGAGGCTGCCTTCGAGGCTGTCGCGCACCGCGCGGTTGAGGCGCATGGCCGGATCGAAGGCGGCCGTCCAGCCGCCCCCGATGAGCAGGCCGCCACTGGCCGCCTGCTTGAGACTGAGGTGCCGGTCGGCGTGGGCGATCAGGTGATCCACCACCGGCGGCGCGGGCTCGGTCACGATCATCTGCAGCGGCGCGCCCTGCACCGGGATGCGCACGCCCAGCATGTCGCCCACGGTGCTGGACCAGGCCCCGCTGGCGTTGACCAGCCGGCGCGCACGCACGGTGCCGCGCGAGGTGGCGAGCACGAAACCGGCGCCGTTGCCGGGCTGCCGTTCGATGGACTGCACGTTGCAGCCTCGCACGAAGCGCGCCCCGCGGGCCTGCGCGCGGGCGGCCAGCGCATAGGTGGCGCGCAGCGGGTTGATCTTGCCTTCCATGGGGCACAGCTCCGCGCCCAGCAGGCTTTCGGACAGGGCAGGGGAGAGCCGCCGCAGTTCGGTGCCGTCGATCACATGGGCCTCGATGCCGTGCTGGCGCTCCAGCGCGGCCTTGGCTTCGATGAAGCGCATGCCGGCCTCGCTGTCGGCCACCATCAGACCGCCGGTGATCTTGATTTCCAGGTCCTCGCCGCAGTCCTGCTCGATCTGCTGCCACAGCCGCACCGACAGCGGCCCGAGCGGCAGCGTGGCGGCGGCCGGCCCGCCACCGGCCTGGGCCTTGGCGCCGAAGTCGAAGCTCAGCAGCTGCACATGCAGGCTGCCGGCGTTGGCGCCCGAGGCCTGCAGGTTGAGCTCGTCCCGGTCGAGCACCAGCACATCCTGGCCGGCCTGCGACAGGTAGTAGGCGAGCGAGGCGCCGAGCACGCCCGCGCCGATGACGACCACGTCGGCCTGCATGTCGGGCAGCGGCGCGCTCTCGACGGGCCGCGCCAGGTTGGGCGTGATGGCCGGCTTGTGGCCGCCCCATTCGGGCTTCTCGAAACCCAGTGCCCCCGCGGGCACCGGCTTGGCCGGGGGGCGCGGTGCCAGGTACTGCTCCGGCGCCACGGCGCGGCCGGTCATCTCGGTCACCAGTTTGGCGGCGGTCACGGCGCAGTAGCGGCCCTGACAGCGGCCCATCCCGAGCCGGGTGTTGCGCTTGATGGCGGCCAGCGAGTCGCGGCCGGCGCGGATCTGCGCACGCACGTCGCCGAAGCGGATCTCTTCGCAGCGGCATAGCACGGTCTCGTCGGGCACTTCGGCCAGCGACATCGGCGGTGCCTGGTAGAGCGTCCACAGGGCGCGCTGGAAGGCCTCGGCCCGATGCAGGTCGGTCCGCGTGCGCGCGTCGGCGGCCACGGTGCGGCCCAGGGCACGCGCCGCTGCGCCGCCGGCCAGCGTGCCGCGGGCCAGCGCCACCCGCGCGCCGCCCAGGTCGGCGCCGTCGCCCACCACGTAGACGCCAGGGATGGACGTGGCGCCGTCCTCGGCCGTCGTCGTGGCGAGATGGCCCAGGTGCCGGCCAGCCGCATGGTGCGCGCAGCCCAGCATGCGGGCCAGCTCCGTCGACGGGATGAAGCCGTAGCCCAGGCACAGCGTGTCCACGTCGAAGGCAGTGGTCTGCGTCGGCGCGGCGTGCTCGGCGATCACCACGCGGCATACCCGCGCGTCCCCCTCGGCCGCGACCACATGGCGGCCCCAAAGCACGGGCACGCCGGCGCGACGCAGGAGCCTGAGGTAGCGGGCGCCCTGCCACACAAGGTCGGGCGCCGCACGCATCGCCGCCAGGGCGGGCTTGATCTGCGCGGCGGAAGGCGCCGGCGCGGACTCCACCACGGCCAGCACCTTGGCGCCGCCTTGCAGCAGTTCCACTGCCAACTGCAGATTGAGCGGACCGTTGCCGGCGATGAGCACCCGCTCGCCCGGTGCGACGCGGTAGGCGCGAGCCAGGGTCTGCGCTGCGCCGGTCGTCATCACGCCGGGCAGCGTCCAACCCGGAAAGGGCACGGGCCGCTCGTAGGCGCCCGGGGCGATCACCAGCTGGCGGCAGCGAACCACCGTCGCCCGCCCGTCGATGAGCGCACCAACCTCCTGGGGCGAGAACGCCGCCCAGACCTGGGCGCCCTGTTCGAAGCGGACGCCGGCCGCCTCGGCTTGCCGGCGCAAGGTTTCGCCCTGGGCGAACTGCCGGTCCAGCGGGGTATCGCTGCGGTGCGAAGGCGCCAGCGGCTTGAAGTACTGGCCGCCGGCCTGCGGTCGCTCGTCCAGCACCAGCACCGAGAGTCCGGTGCGCGCGGCCGTGCGCGCGGCGGCCAGGCCGGCGGGGCCGGCGCCGATCACCAGCACGTCGACCGTGCGCTCGTCGGGTGCCGCGCCGGCGGCCGGCGTCAAGGGCTGAAGGGGATCGTCCGGCGTGCCGGCCGGCATCTGTGAACGGATGTCCTGGCCGTCCTCGACCTTGGCCAGGCAGGCCCGCTGGCTGGCCCGGCCGTCGATGGTGACCAGGCAGTCCTGGCAGGCGCCCATGCCGCAATAGAGGCCGCGACGCTCGCCGCTGCGGGTGTGGCGCAACGCCACATGGCCGGCAGCGGTCAGCGCCGCAGCGACCGTCTCGCCTTCGAGGGCCGCAACGGGCTGCCCGTCGTAATGGATGCGGATGGTGCGGCCGGCCGTGGCGATAGAGGGATGGCGAAGGCGAAGGTCGGTCATCGGCGCGAAAAAGAACGGCTGCGAAATCGTGTTGATTTCACATATCGTATACGTATACTGCACGTATACCAACCGTATCGCGACCCTTTTTCGAGCAAGGACCGGGCATGACAGCGTTCCGTGGCACCTATACGGTGCTCATCACCCCTCTCACCGCCGACGGCAAGCATGTGGACGTGCCGGCCCTGAAGAAGCTGGTCAACTGGCAGATCGAGGAGGGGATCCACGGGCTGATCCCCCTGGGCAGCACCGGCGAATTCCTGTCTTTGGATGCCGAGGAACGCAATCTGGTGATCGAGACCTGCGTGTCCACGGCAGCAAAACGCGTGCCCGTGCTGATCGGCACCGGCGCAGAATGGACCGACGAATGCGTGCGCCTGTCGCGCGAAGCCCAGACCATGGGCGCGGACGGCGTCATGATCATTCCGCCCTTCTACAGCACGCCCACCGACGACGAGCTGTTCGCGCACTACCGCAAGGTGGGCGAGGCCATCGACATCCCCATCATGGTCTACAACAACCCGGCCACGGCCAATGTGGACCTCAAGCCCGAACTGGTGGCACGCCTGTCGCGCATCGACGCTTGCCAGTACATCAAGGAGTCCACGCTCGAGGTGACGCGGGTGCGCGACATCATCGAGCTGTGCGGCGACCGCATGACCGTGTTCGCAGGCATCCTGGGCTACGAGTCCTTCTGGCTGGGCGCGCAGGGCTGGGTGGCCGTGTGCTCCAACCTCATTCCGAAGGACTCGGCCCGCCTCTTCGAGCTCGTGGCCGACGAGCGCGACATGGAATCGGCCCTGGCGCTCTACAAGAAGATCCTGCCCATCGTGCGCTGGGTCGGCGGCCACCGCTATGTCGCCGCCTCCAAGGACGGCCTGGCCATGATGGGCCTGCCCGTGGGCCAGCCCCGCGCGCCGCGCCTGCCGCTGCCGCCCGAAGACCAGGCCGACCTGCGCGCCGAGCTCGACCGCCTGGGCCTGCTCGACTCCATCGCCGCCTGAGCACCGCCGCGCCTCACCCCATTCCCTTCACTTCGACCTGCCCCCGAGGACTTCCCATGAAACTGCGCTTCGCCTCCGTCGCCGCCGCGGCCCTGCTGGCCACCGGCCTCGCCTCCGCCCAGACCTGCAAGTCGCCCGTGCCCGATTCGGCACTGGTGAAGAAGGGCACGCTGACCATGTCGGTCAACCCGACGCTGCCGCCGATGCAGTTCGTGGACCAGACCGGTGCGCTCAAGGGCATGCGCGTGGAGCTGGGCGAAGCCATCGCCAAGCGCCTGTGCCTGACGCCGGAGTACGTGCGCATCGAGTTCTCGGCCATGATCCCGGGCCTGCAGGCCGGCCGCTGGGACCTGATCAACACCGGCATTTTCTACACCGAGGAACGCGCCAAGCTGATGCAGATGCTGCAGTACGAAGACCAGGCCATCAGCATCAGCACCGCCAAGGGCAACCCGCTGAAGATCGCCAAGCCCGAGGACCTGTCGGGCAAGACCATCGGCGTGGAGATCGGCGGCTTCGAGGAGCGCAAGGCACGCGAGCTGGACAAGCAGCTCACCGACAAGGGCCTCAAGGGCATGACCATCCGCACCTTCGAGAACTTCGCGATGGCCTTCCAGGCGCTGCGCGCCGGCCAGGTGGAAGTGGCCCTGTCCATCGACTCCACGGGGGCCGAGTACCAGAAGCGCGGCGACTTCGACCGCGTGCTGTCGGGCCTCTTCCCCACGCCCGTGGCGCTGGCCACCAAGAACAAGGAGCTGGCCAACGCCGTGGCCAAGGTGCTCAACGACATGAAGGCCGACGGCAGCTTCCAGAAGCTGTTCGACCAGTACGGCGTGAAGCCCATCGACGGCCCGGTGGTCGTCAAGGGACCGGCGGCCTGACAGGGCAGGGCGCCCGTCCCACGACGGGATGGGCGTGAGGCGCACCCCCGGCGGGGGTGCCATCGAAGCGACACGAAGGACGCCACATGGGCCAAGGCTGGAGCTGGTCGGGATTCGCCGACTACTTGTTCAACCCCTACATCCTCCAGGGCGCGGTGACGACCCTGTGGCTGACGCTGGCCGCCATCGCGGGCGGCCTGCTCCTGGGCTGCGCCCTGGCGCTGGCGCGGCTGTCGCGCCACCGCTGGCTCTCGGCCCCGGCGCACTTCTACATCTGGGTGTTCCGCGGCACGCCGCTCTTGGTCCAGCTCATCATCATCTACACCGGCCTGCCGCAGATGGGCCTGAAGCTGTCGGTGATCGAGTCGGCGCTGCTGGGCCTGATCCTCAACGAGGCGGCCTACCTGGCCGAGATCGTGCGCGGCGGCATCCAGTCCATCCCGGCCGGACAGACCAATGCCGCGCGGGCGATGGGCTTCACCGGCGCGCAGACCATGCGCTACGTCGTGCTGCCACAGGCCATGCGGCTGATCATCCCCACACTGGGCAACAGCATCAACGGCCTGCTCAAGACCACCTCGGTCACCTCCGTGATTTCGATGGAAGAGCTGCTGCGCCGCACGCAGGTGCTGATCCAGGAGAAGTTCATGGTGCTGGAGCTGTTCCTCGTCGCGGCCATCTACTACCTGCTCATGACGACGGCCTGGGACCTGATCCAGCGCCGCATCGAGCGCCACTTCGGCCGCGCCTACGGGCACGGCGCCGAGTCCAAGTCGCATGGGCCCGTACCCGGCGAAGCCGCCCTTGAGCAGCGCTGAAGTACAGACCCGCATCGCCCCACCATGGCCCACTACGACCTCATCGTCCGCAACGCGGACATCGCCACCGTCGGCGACCGCTACCGCGCCGACATCGGCGTCAAGGGTGGCCGCATCAGCGCCATCGCGCAGGACCTCGAAGGCAGTGCCGCCCGCGAGCTGGACGCCGCCGGCCGCCTGGTCACGCCGGGCGGCGTGGACGGGCACTGCCATTTCGACCAGCCCACCAGCGACGGCTCGAAGTTCGCCGACGACTTCGAAAGCGGCACCCGCTCCGCCGCCTGCGGCGGCACCACCACCGTGCTGCCCTTCGCGCTGCAGCAGCGCGGCCACAGCATCCAGGCCGCGGTGGACGAATACCACCGCCGCGCCGAAGGCAAGGCCTGCATCGACTACGCCTTCCACCTCATCGTCGCCGACGCCACCAAGGACGTGACGCAGCGCGAGCTGCCGCAGCTGATCGAGAAGGGCTACACCTCCTTCAAGATCTACATGACCTACGACGATCTGAAGCTGGGAGACCGCCAGATCATCGAGGTCCTGGCCACGGCCCGCCGCCATGGCGCCATGACCATGATCCATGCGGAGAACAGCGACTGCATCGCCTGGCTCACCGAACAGCTGCTGGACGCCGGCCTCACCGCGCCGCGCTACCACGCCGCCTCGCGGCCGATGGCCGTGGAGCGCGAGGCCACGCACCGCGCCATCGCCCTGGCGGAACTGATCGACACGCCGATCCTGATCGTGCATGTCTCGGGCCGCGAGGCGGTGGAGCAGATCCACTGGGCCCGGGGCCGCGGCCTGCCGATCCACGCCGAGACCTGCCCGCAGTACCTCTTCCTCAGCGCCGAGGACCTGGGCATCGACGAGAGCGACCCGATGCACGGCGCCCGCTGCATCTGCAGCCCGCCGCCGCGCGACAAGGCCAACCAGCAGTTCATCTGGAACGGCCTTTCCAGCGGGCTCTTCACCATCGTCTCGTCCGACCACGCGCCCTTCAACATGAACGGGCCCGATGGCAAGCGCGTCGCGGGCGACGATGCCTCCTTCGACCGCATTCCCAACGGCATCCCGGGCGTGGAGACGCGCCTGCCGCTGCTGATGAGCGAGGGCGTGATGGCCGGGCGCATCGACATCCACCGCTTCGTAGAGCTGACCGCCACCAACCCCGCGCGCCTGTATGGCCTGTACCCGCGCAAGGGCACCATCGCGGTCGGTGGCGACGCCGACCTCGTGATCTGGGACCAGTTCGCGCCGGGCGAAGAGATCACCATCCGCAACGACATGCTCCACCATGCGGCCGACTACACGCCCTACGAAGGCATGAAGCTGCGTGCCTGGCCCGCGACCACGGTCTCCCGTGGCCGGCCTGTGTGGCACGGGGGGCGATTCGATGCGGCGCCGGGCTCCGGGCTCTTCCTGCCTTGCCTGCGGCCGCGCGCGCCCCGCGACGGCAATCCGCTGGAAAAATGGCTCTGAGTGCCCATCCCGCCGTTGCGACGGGCGCGTCCATCACAGGCGCAGCCTGCGGCGCCCCGCTCGCGAACGTGTCGGCCTGCTAAGCTTTTGCCCTTCGCGCCACGCCGTTTCGCATGCCCACCCTGCCCAGCCCCGCCCAGCCGGCCACCATCACGATCGCGCCGCTCGAGGTGCGCTCGACCAGTCTGGCCGAGCAGGCCTACGACCGGCTGCGCACGCTCATCCTCGACCGCAAGATCTCGGGCGGCAGCCCGCTGCAGGAAGGCCGCCTGGCCGAAGAGCTGGGCATCTCCCGCACGCCCATGCGCGAGGCCCTGGTACGCCTGGCCGGCGAAGGCCTGCTGGTGCGGCGCGACGCGCGCTCGTACGCCGTGCGCGCGCTGGGCACCAAGGAATATTTCGACTGCATGCGCGCGCGCGAGGTGATCGAGGGCGAAGCCATCGCGTTGGCCGCGCCGCGCATCTCCAACGAGGAACTCGACGCGCTCGAAGCCGAGGTACGCGCCCTGGACGAGGGCGAGCACGACGAGACCGCCCACTGGCATTTCGACGACAAGCTGCACCTGTTCCTGGCCGGCGCCAGCGGCAACGTCGTGTTTCCGCGCCTGGTGGAGGAGCTGCGGGTGAATGCCCGGCTCTTCCGCCTGCACAGTCCGCTGCACCGCCAGCGCGAGAACCACGACGAGCACGGCCGCATCCTGGAGGCGCTGCGCAGCCGCGACGCGGACCGCGCGCGCGAGGCCATGCGCGCGCACCTGCGCAGCCTGCAGGAAGACGTGCGCCGCGCCATCCTGGACTGAGCCGCCGAGGCAGCGAGCCGCACGATCCCCGGCTCGGGACTGGCATCACCCCCGCCGTCCACGTGAGACTCAGAGCGCCGCCACGCGCCTGAACTGCTGGTTGAGGTACACCAGCGGGTCGCACGTCGACCCGGCCGTCCGCACCGCACGCACTTCGCCGAGAAAGATCGTGTGCGTGGTGTAGGGTATCTGCCGAACCACCGCGCAATCGAATGCCACGATGGCGGAGCCAAGCAGCGGCGCCCCCGTCACTGCGCGGTCCCAGACGCCGGTCTGGAAGCGCTCATGACGCCGTGACGGATCACTGAAGACCTGAGCCATGCCCTGGTCGGACGCCGCCAGCACATTCACCGCGAAGATGCCTGCCGCCAGGATGTCGGCGTGCGCCGAGGCACCCTGGTTGATGCAGACCAGCAGGGTCGGCGGATCCGCCACCACCGAGCTGACCGCGGTGGCGATCAGTCCGACGCGCCGCTCGTCCAGCTGGCTGGTGATCAGAGAAACGCCAGCGGCCAGCCGGCGCATGCCGGTCTTGAAAGCGTCCGGGACGTGGAGTTCATCGGTGACCATGGAGTGCTTCCGGCAGCGGCACCTCAAGCCGCCGCCGTCTCCTTGTTCCAGCTGACGCCCGTCCCGCCAGCGCTCTTCTCGGCCGCGCCCTTGAAGGCACCGCGGTATCGGGCGGCCGCGTGCCGCTCGGGCAGGCGCCCGCCCGTCTCGGGGAACATCTTCTGGCGAAGCGAACCCGAGGCGTACTCGCGCTGGGCCAGGCCACGATCCTGCAGCAGGGGAATGACATGCTCGATGAAGTCCTTGTACGACTGCGGGAAGAACTGCGCGATCATGTTCACGCCATCGATGCCCGCGTCCTGCCACTTCTCCAGTTCATCGGCAATGCTTTCGGGCGTTCCGACCATCCGGCCGCTGTACGACAGGGCCTTGACCAGGTCGGACACCTTGGCCTTCTGGCCGTTGTGGGAGTCCTCGTACATGCGGGCATAGCCCTGGACGCCCGACATGTTGGCCTGGTCAAGCGTCATGTCGGGGTCGAGGCCGCCCAGGTCGATGCCCATGTCGCGGCTGATGTGCGCGGCCAGGCCGTCGTAGCTCACCCACCGGTCGATCTCTTCCGACTTGCGCCAGGCTTCCTCCATGGTGCTTCCCACCACGAAGGAGAAGCCCTGAATGAACTTGATGTCGTCGGCACGACGTCCTGCGGCCACGGCCAGCTCGCGCTGCTCCGCGATGCCCTTGCGCGCGCCTTCCAGCGTTGGGTAGAGCACGAAGGTGCCTTCGGCATGCCTGGCAGCAAACTCGCGTCCCACCTTGGAGGAGCCCGCCTGATAGAGCACGGGCACGCGCTGCGGTGTGGGCGACACCATGTGCGGTCCGAGGACGCTGTAGCGCTTGCTTTGGTGATAGATGCGATGGATCTTGTCCGCATCGGCATAGATGCCGTTGGCACGGTCCGCCAGAACCGCGCCTTCGTCCCAGGAGCCTTCCCACAGCTTGTAGACCACGTCCATGTATTCCTCGGCCCAGCGGTAGCGCTCGTCATGCTCGACGATCTGGTCGAAGCCGAAGTTCTGGGCGGCGTTGTGGGTGGCGCTGGTGACGATGTTCCAGCCGATGCGGCCCTTGCTCAGGTGATCGAGGGTGGACATGCGGCGCGCGAAGCTGAACGGATGCTCCGACATGATGGAGCTGGTGAAGGTCAGCCCCAGGTGCTCGGTCACCCCGATCAGCGCGGCACACAGCGCGCCGGTGTCGTTGCACGGGATCTGCATTCCTTCCTTGATGTACGTGTCCCACGATCCGTTGTAGGCCGGATCGATGCCCAGGATGTCCGCCAGGAACAGCGCATCGAACTTGCCTTTTTCGAGGAGCCTGCACAGGTCTTTCCAGGTGTCCAGGTCATCGAAGTTCATCTGCGTCGTTTCGGGATGACGCCAGGTGCCGTGATAGATGTGGGAGACCACATTCATCGAGAAGCAATTGAAGATCAGACGTTTACGCATGAGGAGTTCCGGGTTGTGGGCGTTGGGAGATTCCAGTCTAGGAAGCCCTCCGACCCGGGTCTTGGCTCTGCGCGCACGCGCATTGTTCTGCGAGGGAATGGCTTGATGCGGCACGTCGACGGCGCAAAGCCGCGGCGTCTGCGCGACAGTGAAACAGGGATGTCGCCTGCCGCCTCGCGCACGATGCGCGAGCGCTCGGCCGAGCTTCGTGCGTATTCAGCGGGCGGCTGCGGCCCGATGTTCCCTCGGCGTATGGCCGAACTTCGCGCGGAAGGTGCGGCTGAAATGCGAGAGGTCGTTGAAGCCCCAACGGTAGGCAATCTGCGAGATGGACAGCGCCGGCTCGGCGCTGCGCAGGTCCTGCGCACAGTGCTCGAGCCGGCTCTCCAGAAGGATCCGCCCGAAGGACCGACCACCTTCTTCGAGCACCTTGTGCAGGTAGCGTGCAGATACCCGGAAGTGGGCAGCCACGCTCGATGGTGAAAGATGCGGGTCCGCCGCGTTCAGCTCGATGTGCTTGGTGACGGTGGCACAGAAACCTTGCCGGGCGCTTTGCTGGGCGGACTCGCGGGCTTGCGCCGTGGCACCAAGGGAGAGCGCGACCAGGTTGACGAGGCTCTCTCCCAGCTTCGCACCGGCGGCATCCGGAACGGCTTGCGCGCGCTGCGCGATCAGGGTCAGGAAATCGATGGCCATGCTCCCCAACCCGCCATCGTTGGCGACCTTGATCGCAGTCTTCTGTTCCGGGCGCTGCACCAGCGGTCGCAGCAGATGGTGCGGAATCCGGAACGAATGCTGCTCCCAGTCGTCGCTGCAGTAATCGTTCAGGTAAGGCTGCGTCGAATCCACGATCGAAAACTCACCGGGACCGAGGAGTGCGTCGCGTCCGCCCTGGATCATTCGGCACTGTCCCCGCGTCTGCAGGTTGAGGAAGTACACCTCGGTCGGCATGCGCCGGATCTCGGATGCTCCCCGGTAGATCTCCTGGCGCGACGACGAGATCGTGGTGACGTTGATCGTGGATAGCGGATGTGCGCTGACCCGCCCCACGAACTGCCGCTCGTCGGCCACCCGCGGATCCAGCGCCACATAGGTCTGGCAGAGCACGTCACGCCAGAACCCGAACTTGTCCCGGCCTGAAAGGTTCTCGGTGGTCCAGGTATGCATGGTTTTGGCGCAGGGACGTCAGGCGGTCCGCGACGACAGCAATAACCATGCCGAATTCTTCCGCCGGCGAGCCCTCGCAGCCCCGGGGCCGCAACGCGATGTCACGCCGCGAGCCGTGCCGCAGCGGCGAGGCGCGGCGAGGCGACCCGCCTCGCCCCGCTGCGCCTCAGCCGCCGAACCAGCGCGCCGGCACGATCACCAGTTGGGGAAACAGCACCATCACGAACATGATGGCGAACTCCGCCGCCATGAAGGGCAGCACCCCGCGGGTGACCTCGTCCATCTTCATGCGGCCCACACCCGCCACCACGTTCAGTACCACGCCCACCGGCGGCGTGATCAGACCGATGGAGTTGTTGATGATGAACATCACGCCGAAGTAGACCGGGTCGATGCCCGCCTTGATCACCACCGGCATCAGCACCGGCGTGAGGATCAGGATGGTCGGCGTCATGTCCAGCGCGGTGCCGACCACCATCACCAGCACCATGATGCCGATCATCAACAGCACCTTGTTGCCCATGAAGGGCTCCAGCAGTCCCACCACCTTCGATGGCAGGTCGGCCACGGTGATGAGCCAGGCGCTGACCATGGCCGCCGCGATCAGGAACATCACCACCGCGCTGGTCTTGGCCGCCGCTACGAACACGTCGCGCAACTGCCAGAAGTTCAGCTCGCGGTAGACGAAGGTCGCCACGGCAAAGGCATACACCGCCGCGACCACCGCCGCTTCGGTGGGCGTGAACACGCCCATGCGCAGGCCCACCAGGATGATCACCGGCAGCAGCAGCGCCCAGCCCGCCTCGCGCGCGGCCGCGAGGATCTCACGGCGGCTCTTGCGCGGCGGCGGCGCGACCTTCTCGCGCCGCACCACCCAGGCCCAGGTGATCCACAGCGCGCCGCCGATCATCAGCCCCGGCGCGATGGCCGCGAGGAAGAGCTTGGAGATCGACACATTGGCCGCCACGCCGAAGATCACCAGCCCGATGCTGGGCGGGATCACCGGCCCGATGATGCCGGTGGCCGCGATCAGCCCGCCCGCGCGGGCCTTGTCGTGACCGGCGGCAGTCATCATGGGCAGCAGCAGTGCCGTGAGCGCCGCGGCATCGGCCACGGCCGAGCCCGAGAGGGCCGACAGCAGGCAGCCCGCCATGATGGTCACATAGCCCAGCCCGCCGCGCACATGCCCCACCAACGAGAGCGCCAGGTTGACGATGCGCTTGGACAGGCCGCCCACGTTCATGATCTCGCCGGCGAGCATGAAGAAGGGCACGGCCAGCAGCGGAAAGCTGTCGGCACCGCCGATGAGGTTCTGCGTGAGGATCTGCGCGTCGAACAGGTCCAGCTGCCACATCAGGGCCACGCCGCTGGCCAGCAGCGCGAAGGAGATCGGCATGCCGATGGCCATGGCCAGCAGCAGCGATCCGATGAACACGGTCAGCGTCATGGCCGGCCTTTCTGGGAATGTGGGTTCGGTTGTGCCTGCGAGGCCTGGGCGTTGCCCAGCACCTGTGCCAGCGCCGCGGCCTCTTCCGACTCCTGCACGGCGACGAGTTCGTCCTCGCGCAGGCGGCCCGTAAGCAGGCGGCCCAGGTCGATCAGCAGCAGCAGGCCACCGCCGATGGCGAACACGATGCCCACGCTGTAGACGATGGCCATCGAGAGGCCGGTGACCGGCGCCTCCACGTCCCAGTTGATGCGCGTCTGCACGATGCTGCCCTGCAGAAGCAGCCACAGCATGTAGAGCATCAGCAGCTGGCTCAGCAGCAGGCACAGCTTCTTGCCGGCAGGCGGCAGGCGGCCGACGACCATGTCCACGCCCAGATGGGCGCGCTCGTGCAACGCCACCAGCGCGCCGAGGAAGGTCATCCAGATGAAGAGCCAGCGCGAGACTTCTTCGGACAGCAGGATGCCCGAGTTGAAGCCGTAGCGCAGCACGACGTTGCCGAACACGAGCACGACCATCACGGCCAGCATGAGCGCAACCAGGTTCTCCACCGCGCGGCAGGCGCGGTCGATCCAGCGATTCATGATGAGGATCTCCCGGAGCGCGCCGCAGCGGGCGCGCTCCTGTGGAGGCCGGGCGTCAGCGCCGGGCCTCGCGCACGATCTCGACCAGCCCGCGCAGCGCCGCAAGGTACGACTGAGGCCCAAGGCCCTGGATCGTGCCGCGCACGGCGGGCGAGATGATGGAATGCGCCCGCCAGCTCTCGCGGGCGGCAATGTTGGACATGTGCACTTCCAGCACGGGGAAGGGCATGGCCTTGATGGCATCGTGCAGCGGCACGCCGTGCTGCGTCAGGCCGGCAGGGTTGACCAGCGCGCCGTCGGCGCTGTCGATGTGCTCGTGCAGGAAGTCGATCAACGCGCCTTCGTGGTTGGACTGCAGCGTGTGGACCTGCACGCGCAGCTCTTCCGCCAGGGCGGCGATGCGCGCATTGATCTCCGCCAGCGTGGTGGTGCCGTAGATGTGCGGCTCGCGGCGGCCGAACAGGTTGAGGTTGGGTCCGTGCAGGACGAGGATGTTCATGGAAGCGCTCATGCGGGTTGCGGAAATCACTGCTTGCGGATGCGGGCCAGCTCATCCTTGTAGAGCTTGACCATGGCGGGGTCGTACTGCGCGGCGAACTTGTCGATCACCGGCTGGGCGATCTGACGCATGCGGGCCTGCTGGTCGGCCGACAGCTCGTTGAACTGCGCGCCCTTGGCCTGCAGCTCGCCCAGCGCCTTCTGCGCGGCGGCGCGGCTCACCTGGCGCTGGTAGGCACGCGACTCGTCGGCGGCCTCGCGCATCCACTTCTGCTCCTGGGGCGTGAGCTGGTCCCAGAACTTCTTGCTCACCAGCACGATGTTGGCGGCGTACACGTGGTTGGTGGCGCTGACTTACTTCTGCACTTCGTAGAACTTGTTGGACAGGATCACCGAGAAGGGGTTTTCCTGGCCGTCCACCGCCTTGGATTCGAGCGCACCATAGAGCTCCGCGAAAGGCATCGGCACGGGGTTGGCCTTGAAGGCCTTGAAGGTGTCGAGGAACACGGGGTTCGGGATCACGCGGATCTTCAAACCCTCCAGGTCTTCCGGCTTGGTGATGGCCTGGCGGCTGTTGGTCACGTTGCGGAAGCCCAGGTCCCAGTAGCCCAGTGCCACCAGGCCCTTCTCGGGCAGCTTGGCGATCAGCGCCTGGCCCAGCGGGCCGTCGAGCAGGGCATCGGCCTGCTCGAAGGTGGCCACCGAGAAGGGGAAGTCGACCAGTCCGAACTCCTTGACGATGCCCGCGAGCGAGGTGGTGGCCGGCGCCGACATCTGCTGCACGCCGCCCTGCAGCGCGGCCTGCTGCTGCATCTCGTTGCCCAGCTGGTTGGACGGGTACTCCTGCACCTTCATCTTGCCGCCGCTCTTGGTCGAGAGCAGTTCGGCGAAGCGCTTGACGCCGAAGCTCACCGGATGGTCGGGGTTGTTGAGGTGGCCGAAGCGGATGGTGCGCTCCTGCTGGGCAACGGCGGGCAGGGCGAACGCGGCGGCGAGGCCCGCGGCGACGAAGGCTCGGACGAATTTCTTCAAGGTTGTCTCCATGAGGGTTGGACGGTGGCCGGCCACTCGGACCCGCCAGGCGGCGCGATCATAAGCACATGTGGAAAGAATTTCCACAGTGAAAATCTATTCGGTGCTTTGGTACAGTGGCGCCCGTCCAAGAAATCGCCGACCTCTGTCGGCCGGGAGCCGAAACATGAGTGGTGTGATGGAACGCAGCTTCAAGGTGCTCGAATACCTTGCCGACCATCCTCAGGGTTGCGCGCTGTCGGTGCTCGCCAGCGAGCTGCAGCTGCCGCTGTCGGCCACCCATCGCATCCTCTCGGACCTCGTGCGCTGCGGCCATGTGCGGCAGGACGAGCGCGACGGCCACTACCAGATCACCATCAAGCTCGCTGCCCTGGGCCTGGCCTTCCTCAGCCGCTCCGGCGTCGTGGATGTGGCGCAGCCGCTGCTCGAGCAGCTGGCGCAGACCTCGGGCGAGCTGGTGCGGCTGGCGGTGGTCGATGGCGAGGAACTGACCTTCGTCGCCAAGGCCCAGGGCGCCACGCGCGGCCTGCGCTATGACCCGGACATGGGCCTGTCGGTGGAGCTGTCGTGCAGCGCGGCCGGTCATGCCTGGCTGTCGACCCTGGGCGACGACGAGGCACTGGCCATCGTGGCGCGGCGCGGGCTGGGCAGCCCCAAGGACTTCGGCCCCAAGGCACCCACCTCGATCAAGGCCGTGATGACCTATGTGAAGGCCGCCCGCCAACGCGGCTTCAGCATGATCAACGAGGTGTTCGCACCCGGCATGACCGCCATGGCAGCGCCTGTGGCCGGCCCCGGCGACAAGGCCATCGGCGTCATCACCATCGCCGGGCCGGCCGTGCGCCTGACGCCACAGCGCATGGAAGAGCTGGGCCCCGCGCTGCTGGAGACCGCACAGGACGTCTCACGCGCCAGCGGCGCCTCGCCGCTGTTCCGCCGCCGGGCCTGAGCCACCCGCACTCGGCAGGCAGGCCGCACGCGGATCATCCTGCCGGCTCTTTGGCGCTGCTTCGCAGCCCCGCCGTCGCGCAACTGCTCCTTGTGAGCCGCGTGCGCGCCCACGCCTGCGGCGCCGGTCAAGCCGCCCGCCCTTATTGCCTTCATCGCGCCACGACATGCGCGTGCCTGTGCCTGTGCGCAGGCGTCCCATCCATTCGCGGCCAGCCCTGAGCAGCCACCGAGGCTCGAATCGGAACAACATTTTTTCTTGGAAAACTTTTCCTGTTTGATTACGATGCGCCCACACGGGAAGCATCAAGAGAACAGGAGACACGCGTGAACGCAGCCAGATGGCCGCGTCGAAGGTGCCTGCGCCTTCGTACGACGGACCTTGAGACCAACGCCATGCATGCACGCAGCGCGCCGGGTGCGCGCGGCGACCCACCCCCACGATTCCCCGACCGACCCGCCTGAAGTGCGGGCCGTCCGTCGTCGCGCCTTTCCCCAACCCCTTTCACCGCCCGGCGCCGATGCGCCATGGCCGGGCGTGCCCCTGCGCGCCCCGGCCGCCCTTCTCAGCAAACCCAGGAGACAACCTTGACCCTCTTTCATGCCCAACTCTTGCGCGCCGCAACGGCCGCATGCCTCGGCCTGGCGCTGGCCGCATGCGGCGGCGGCAGTGGCGGCAACGACAACGCAGCGGCCGCTGCGCTGCTGGCCGCCGCCTCGGCCAACAACCCGCCCGCCAGCGGCAACAACCCACCGGCCACCACACCGCCGACGACCACCCCACCCGACGATCCGGCACCCGCCGATCCTGACGACGACAGCTTCGACACCTACTACAACGTGTGCCGGGGCACCAATCCCAAGTGCTATCACGACTGGGGCGCCTTCGCCTCGACGCCTGACCGTGTGCTGATCTACTCGCGCACCGCCGGTCCGCGCCACGCCAACCTGGGCACACCGATGGCCGCGGGGCTGAACCCGACGCTCAACCCCGACAACCTCATGCAGGCCGGGCTGATCCGCATGCTCAAGGCAGAGGGCATCACGGCCGACTGGACGGAGGATGTGTCGGTGCTCTCGGGCCGCATCAACAACTACAAGGCAGTGATCTTCGCCAGCCCCAACCGCGACACGCTGTGGAACGACGCGGTCACCACCAGCAAGGACGCGGCCCGCACCGCGCTGCGTAACTACATGCGCCGTGGCGGTGGCTTCGTGGGCCTGCACAACGCCTTCGGTGCGGAATACACCTGGCCCTACTACGAAGGCCTGCTGGGCAATGCCAACTTCTACAACCACGGCCCCAACCGCGCGGGCGACGTGCTGATCGTGGCCGATGACCCCTCCACCAAGGACCTGCCCAAGCGCTTCTCCTTCCAGGACGAGTGGTACAACCTCGAGCCCTTTCCGACGAACGTGAAGTTCCTCGCGACCGTGGACACCTCCACGCTCAAGCCCTTGACGGCCGCGCCGCATCCGGGCCATGAAGGCTTCCATCCGGTGGCCTGGTGCCAGTACTACGACGGCGGCCGCGCCTGGGTCACCTCGCTGGGCCACAACGGCGACTCCTTCGCGGAGAACTACTCCGGCGTGGGCTCGGAGTTCTTCCAGAAGCTGGTCGTGCAGGGCGTGAAGTCGGCCATGGGCCTGACGCCCTTCTGCACCACGCCCTGACCGGGCCACACGCGGCCGGCATCTGCCGGCCGCGCCTCGTTCTGCCTCACGCATTCTTCGGAGACAACGTCATGAGACTCACCCACCTGGCGACGGTGCTGCTTTCCGCCGGCGTCATCGGTTCCCCCCTTCTGCTGGCCGGCTGCGGCGGCGACTCGAACAACGGCGGCGTGCTGCCCATCGTGCCCGCGCCCACCCCGGCGCCGTCCCCATCGCCAACGCCCGCCCCACAGCCCGCGCCAGCCCCGGCCGCCGCGTTGTCCGACTGCTGCACCGCCGGCGACAAGGACTTCCCGAAGGTGGGCGGCAACCTCGGCAACCAGAACTACACGAGCCTGGGCGCCATCGACAAGAGCCGCGTCGGCCAGCTCGGCGGCGCCTGGGTCAACCGCGTCGAAGGCGGCGTCGTGAGCGGCAACAGCCAGAGCACCACGGTGGCCGTGGACGGCGTGCTGTACATCGAATCGGCGCAGGGCAACCTGATCGCGGTCGACGGCAAGACCGGCGCCACCAAATGGAAGTGGACGACGCCCTACGGCGCCATCACCCGCCGCGGCGCCGCGGTGGCCAAGGACCTGGGCCTGGTCTTCACCATCGGCGGCGGCAACCGGCTGGTGGCCCTGGACAAGGACACGGGCAAGGTCGTCTACGTCAAGCAGTACCCCACCTCGTCGTCCGATGCGGCCTTCCTGGGCGCGGTGCAGAAGGTGGCGCTGGTCTACCACGACAAGCGCCTGTTCATCGGCACCAACGACGGCAACCGCGGCGCCGCCTTCACGGCCGACGCGGCCACCGGCAAGGTGCTCAATGCCTTCTGGGGCGTGCCCCGCGCCGGCGAGATGGGCTACGACACCTGGGGCGGTGCACCCGACAGCGACCGCACCGGCGCCACGCCCTGGATCCACCCGGCGGTGGACCCGGCCCTCAAGACCGTGTATTGGACCTTCGGCAACGTGCGCGGCGGCTCGTCGCAGAACGGCTCGACGCGGCCGGGGCAGAACCTGTTCGCCAACTCCATCGTGGCGCTGGACATGGACACGGGCGCCTACAAGTGGCACTTCCAGTCCGTGCACCACGACATCTGGGACATGGACAACGTCATGTCGCCGGTGCTGGCCGATGTGAAGATCAACGGTGCCGACCGCAAGGTCGTCATCTACGGCAGCAAGACGGGCATGTACTACATCCTCGACCGCCGCGACGGCAGCGCGCCGCTGGGCATCGACGAGATCCCGGTCAAGCAGGACGTGCGGCAGGCCACGTCGCCCACGCAGCCCTTCCCGCGGCAAGGCGCCTGGACCGAGACCTGCATGGTCAATCAGGCCTTGGGCACCGCGATTCCGGGCGATCCGAACCGCGCCGTTCCCAACTACCTGACGGGTTGCCTGTTCGACCCGCACTGGGACGTGCCGGTGCTCACCATCCCCGGCCATGGGGGCGGCGCCAACTGGAATCACCAGTCCTTCAGTCCGCGCACCGGGCTGGTCTACACCGGCATGGGCTATGTGGCCGCGGCCCATTCGCTCACCGAGGCCAGCAACGGCCTGCGGCCGCCGGGCGAGTACCAGACCGGTGCCGTGGTGGCGGTCGACCCGAGCACCAACCTGGTCAAGTGGAAGAAGCCGATGCCGTACTCGCTCGCCCATGGGAACGGCATCCTGAGCACGGCGTCGAACCTGCTGTTCATCGGCCAGCCCGACGGCAATCTGCTGGCCCTGGACGCACAGGACGGCAGCGAGCTGTGGCGTTTCCAGACCGGCTCGGGCATCAGTGCCAGCCCCATCGCCTACGAGATCGATGGCGAGCAGTACATCGCCGTGTATGCGGGCGGCACGAGCATCCCATACGGCAACTCGGCACCGCGGGGCGACTACCTTTGGGCCTTCAAGGTGGGCGGCACCGTGCCACCGGCCGCCACGCCCACGCCGCCCGAGGTGCGCCGGCCGGTCTCAGGCTCAGCGGTGGAAGGCGCCGCGCTGCCAACGCCCAACACGGTGTTCCTGGCCCGCGTGCAGACCGCCACCAACGCACCCGGCACCACCGAGTCGACGGCGGTGAATGCCATGACGCCCACCTGGATGCGTGTGCCGGCCAATACGACGGTGACCTTCACCAATCCGGCCGACAACCCCAACACGCACTGCGCCACGCAGTTCTTCGAAGGAGCGTTCAACTTCCGTCTGGCGCCGGGGCAGTCGGCCAACTACACCTTCACGCAGAAGGGCGAGTACTTCTACAACGACTGCTACAGCCCGCGGCCTACGGGGAAGATCGTGGTGTATTGACAGGCACCCCCAAGCCGCTTCGCGGCTCCCCCTCTCTAGCGCCTTCGGCTTGGAGGGGGCGCACCCAGAGGCCTGGCGGAGCCAGTTCCTCGGGTGCCCTGGCATGGGCCGCGTCGGTTCACGACCGCGGCCCTTTTTTCCTAAGGAAGCCTCAGGTCCATGCCGAGCGCCTGGGCCACGCCGAAGGTGAGGAGCAGCACGGCCGTGAGCACCAGGATGAAGACGGCAGCGACCTTGCCCGCCGTGAGCAGTAGCGCGCGTTTGCTCAAGCCCTGACCCTGTTCGTAATGCCACTTGATGGCGAAGAACATCGTTGCGCAGAAGACGAGCGCCTTCAGAGTGATGAAGCCGACGGGAACCCATTCCATGGGACAGATTGGATACGTCGGTGCGTTGGGCGGGAACTGGGCAAATTGTCCTAGCGCACGGTTCATTCGACGCGCGGGTGTGTGCTTGCGTGCATCGTGGCGCTATCGCCGTTCGGCGCGTCGGCCGTGGCGCGCTGGTGACCGTCGTGTGGTCGGATACGGTGCTGCCGTCGGACGGAGGGACGCGCCAGTGCGCAGGCCGCCCGGTCGTCTCTGACCGTTGCACCATCCGGGGAGCTGATGACGGCCTTGTTGAGATCGAGGCCGGGCGCGGGATGGTCGTTTTGGCGTATGCGACCGATCAACCGGCCAACGGCCAGTTCGTTGCGCACCTCAGCGATAGCGCCTACTTCGTCCGTAGCAGACTTCCGGTCCGCCAGAAGAATTTGCGGCGCTTGCGGCATTAAGGTGCGTCACTTTTCCTTCCCACGCCACGATGCTGGATGGAGCGTGGTGATGCCAAGCAAGAGACCCGACGCAACAAGAAGCCAGTGGAACGCGCCACCGTCCTGTGTAACCTCGAGCGCAGCATTATGTGGATTGCCTGGTTCGTAGATAACGGAGACCCAACTCCCAATGGGACGAGTGCTCGCCTGCAATTCTGCTTGGCTGTGTTGGTGTTTGCACCCGTATGTGCCAAACGCCACACGACGACTGACGTAGCGCCTGTCATCCACAACGTACTCATAGCTCCATTCGGGACACCATAAGCGGCCGGCTTTTCCATCCGACGAAACGATCTTCACTGAGCGCACGATGCCGTCAGTTCGCGGCCAACTACTTTGCGAGCGCTCGAGGAGGACCCCCTTCACGCCGTAGACAAGGAGCGAAACACCAAACGTGGCAATCACGAACGCAAAAATCAATTGTCTCTTGGCGACCATCATCGTGCGCAAACTATCAATGCGGCAGATTCCGCATCGACTGATGAATTCCTTGCTGACAAGCGCATGTTCACGGATCTGTTCCAAACGTCTGCCATTGGCCGAAACCCGCCGGCAGAGAGGATAGCCCGAACGCCGGCGTCCGCTGCAAAGCGTAAGTTCAAGACGCTCAAGCGAGTGGCTGGCCCAGACCAACCGCAGCCGCTCTCAGACCGAGGCCGGCCCTTCGCCCCGGCACGTCGCCGCATCGTCCGCCCGCCCCAGCCAGCGCACCAAAGCCAAAGCCTCAACCACCGTCGCATGCCGTCACCCAGGCCATCGGATAGCATCGCGCCCCCCACGGCCGCAGCCTCTGCATCGCAGGCGCCTGCGCCGTGCGGACACGCCCCCATGACTGCCCACATCCACGTCGACCGCCTCACCAAGGTCTACCGCATCGCCGAGCGCGATCCGGGCCTGCGCGGGGCGCTGCGCGGCCTCTGGCGGCGGCGCTACCGGACGGTGGAGGCGCTCGCCGGGGTTTCCTTCGCGCTGCAGCGCGGCGAATTGCTGGGGCTCATCGGGCCCAATGGCGCCGGCAAGTCCACCACGGTCAAGCTGCTCGCCGGCATCCTGCGGCCCGATGGCGGACGCATCACCATCGACGGCCGCGATCCATTTGCCGAGCGCGAAGCGCATGTGGGCCGCATCGGCGTGGTGTTCGGGCAGCGCACCCAGCTGTGGTGGGACCTGCCGGTGGAAGACGGCTTCGACCTGCTGCGCGACATCTACCGGGTGGACGCGGCCGACTACCGCCGCACGCGCGACGAACTCGTCGCGCTGCTCAACCTGGAGGGCGTGCTCGGCCAGCCGGTGCGCCAGCTCTCGCTCGGCCAGCGCATGCGTGCCGAGATCGCCGCGGCGCTGCTGCACCGGCCCGACATCCTGTTCCTGGACGAGCCCACCATCGGCCTCGATGCGCCTTCCAAGCTCGCGGTGCGCGACTTCGTGCGCAGGGCCAATCGCGAGCGTGGCACCACGGTGCTGCTCACCACGCACGACATGCACGACATCGAGGCGCTGGCCCAGCGGGTCATCATCGTCGGCCATGGCCGGGTGCTGGCCGACAGCCCGGTGGAGGCGCTGCGGCGGCAGGTGCTGGCCGAGCGCCGCCTGGTGGTGGACTTCGCCGGCACGCCGCCGGACGGAACTGAACTCGCCGGCACGCCCGTCGCGACGCGGGAGGGACGCACGCTGGTGCTGCGCTTCGACCCGCAGCAGACGCCCGCGGCCGACCTGATCGCCCGCATCGCAGCGGCCCATGCGGTGGAGGACATCCGCATCGAGTCGCCGTCGATCGAGGAGGTCATCGCCCGCTTCTACGCCCTGCACGGCGCGGCCGAGGCATGAGCGGCCGCCGATCGGTGCCGGATGGCCGCGCGCTGCGGCCCTACCGCGCGGCCTTCGTCTCGCGCTTCCTGCAGATGCTGCAGTACCGCACCGCGGCCTTTGCCGGCTTTGGCACCCAGTGCTGGTGGGGCGGCATCAAGGTCATGGTGCTCGCGGCCTTCTACGCGGCCGACGCTGCGCCCATGCCGCTCGCCCAGGCGGTCACCTACACCTGGCTCGCGCAGGGGCTGCTGGCCTTGCTGCCGTGGGCGGGCGACCCCGAGGTGGCGCAGGCGGTGCGCACCGGTGCCGTCGCCTACGACCGCCTGCGGCCGGTGGACGC
The DNA here is from genome assembly GCF_017991995.1 of Pseudacidovorax sp. GTDB lineage: Bacteria > Pseudomonadota > Gammaproteobacteria > Burkholderiales > Burkholderiaceae_C > Xenophilus. The sequence goes on from NZ_JAGOPN010000011.1 coordinate 154,738, forward strand.
CTACGGGCTGTGGTTCGTCCGCAGCGCGGGCTGGATCGCGGCGCGGGTGCTGCCGCGCCTGGCGCTGATGGCCGCCTTCGCGGCGATCCTGCTGCCCCTGGCGGGCTGGGGCGACTGGTCATGGCGCCCGCCCGTGAGCATCGCGGCCGGGGCGGCCTTCGGGGTATCGATGGTGCTGGCGCTGCTGCTGTCGGCAGCGCTGGTGATGCTGCTCAACGTGGCCGCCGTGGCAGCGCTGGACGCCCGCGGCATCAACATGCTGGCGCTGCCCGTGGTGATCCTCCTGTCGGGCAACCTGGTGCCGCTGGCGCTGCTGCCGGACGGCTGGCAGCGCTGGCTGCTGCTGCAGCCGTTGGCGGGGCTGCTGGACATCCCGGCGCGGATCTACTTCGGGCAGTTGGCGGGCGCGGACGCAGTTGGCGGTCTGCTGCTGCAGGTCTTCTGGATCGCGGCATTGGCGGCCGCCGGTCGGTGGGCGCTGCAGGCTGCCTTCGCGCGCCTGGAAGTGCAGGGCGGCTGAGGCCATGGCACGCAGCGGCTCCATGGGCAACGCCCGCCTGTTCCTGCGCTTCGCCGCGGCCTCGATCGCGGGCCAGGCCCGCTATCCCGCATCGGCGCTGATGCTGGCCGCCGGCCAGTTCCTGGCCACGGGCATCGAGGTCGTCGGCATCTGGGCGCTGTTCGACCGCTTCGGCAGCCTTCAGGGCTGGCGTCTCGGCGAGGTGGCGCTGTTCTACGGACTGGTGCACGCCATGTTCGCGCTGGCTGACATGCTGGGCCGCGGTTTCGACGTGCTGGGCACCGACTTGCTGCGTACCGGCGCCTTCGACCGACTGTTGCTGCGCCCGAGGCCGGTGGCGCTGCAGCTGATGGGGCACGATCTGCGGCTGAGCCGCCTGGGCCGGCTGCTGCAGGCCGGGCTGGTGCTGGCCTTCGGCAGCGTGCAGGCGGGCATCGACTGGACGCCGGCCGCCATCGCGGTGGCCGTGTTCGCCGTCGCGGGCGGCGTGGCGCTCTTCCTGGGCATCCTGGTGCTGCAGGGCGCGCTCGCCTTCTGGACGGTGGAGAGCCTGGAGATCGCCAACGTGTTCACCTATGGCGGCGTGGAGGCGGGGCAGTACCCCATGTCGCTGTACGCGCGGTGGTTCAGGCGCCTGCTCACCTTCGGCGTGCCGCTGGCCTGCGTGGCCTACTACCCCGCACTGTGGGTGCTGGGCCGCGCCGATCCGCTGGGCGCGCCCGCCTGGGTGGGCGCCGTCTCGCCCCTGGCGGGCTTTGTCTTTCTGGGGCTCGCGTTCGGCGTGTGGCGCCTGGGCCTGCGCCGCTATGCGTCCAGCGGCAGCTAGCCGCGTGCTCAGCGCAGCCGCTGCTGAAGCGGATCGCCCAGCAGGCTGAGCCGCCCGGCGCGGTCGATGCGCCAGAGCCGCTCGTTGCCGTGGCCGTCATCGGCGGTGAACAGAACGGCATCGCCGACTGCAGTGAAGCCCACCGGCATCGAATGCGCCGCGCCGGGCACCACGTCGGCCATGCGGCGCGTGCCGGCGGCCGTGCCGTCGGTGGACCAGGGCTCCACGCCATGCGTGGCATCGCCGGCCGAAAACCACAGCCGGCCCGCCGCCACCTCGAAGCGTGAGGGCGTCGCGCTCGATGCGCCGGTGGCAATGTCGGCCACGCGGCGCGTGACGGCCTCCGTGCCGTCCGAGCTCCACAGCTCGGCACCGGATTCGCCATCGGTGGCCGCGAAGTAGAGCCGCCCGTTCATCACGGCCATGGGGCTCGACAGGCTGCCGCGCGGCCCGGGCTGGATGTCCTTGACCAGGCGCGTGCCGTCGACGGTGCCGTCGCTGCGCCACAGCTCGATGCCGTGGCGGCCGTCGTCGGCCGCGAAGTACAGCGCGCCCTTCATCGCCGTCAGGTGCCGCGGTTGCGACGCGGCCTCGCCGGCTCGGACATCCTTCACCAGACGCGTGCCCTCCGCCGTGCCATCGCTCGTCCACAGCTCGGTGCCGTGCTGGCCGTCGTTGGCGGTGAAGTACAGCTGCCGCCCCACGGCCGTCAGGCGCGCGATGCCGCCGTCCTCGGGCCCGGCTCTGACATCCTTCACAAGCCGGGTGCCCTTGGCACCGCCATCGGTCACCCAGAGTTCATGGCCATGCTCGGCCGTGGTGGCGGTGAAGAACAACCGGTCGCCCACCACGGTGAGCTGCCGCACCAGGGCCCGTGGCCCCGGCGCGATGGCCGCCACGCGTACGGTGCTCTGGGCCGTGCCCTGCGTCTTCCAGAGCTGGAAGCCGCCGTCCGGCTCCTTGGCCACGAAATAAAGCGCGTCCTTGAAGACCGTCAGTTCGGCGGGCAGGGCGCCATCGCTGCCGGGCGCGCCGGGGAGGCGCGCGACGGGCACGGTGCCGCGCCCGGTGCCATCGGTGCGCCACAGCTGCACGCCGTGCTCACCGTCGGTCGCGGCGAAATAGATGCGGCCCCGGTATGGCGTCAGGCTGGAGGGATAGGCGCCGCGGAAACCCGGAAGGATGTCCTTGACCAAGCGTGTGCCGCCAGGCGTGCCGTCGGTGATCCACAGCTCCTGGCCGCTGAGCGCATGCACCGCGGTGAAGACCGCACGGCGCTCACCCAGCGGCGTGAGCTGTGTGGGCGAGACGAAGGCGAGGGGCGCGCGCTGCTCGGGCAGAACGGTGCGGTCGGGGTCGGCGGCCGCTGCCGGCTGAGCCATGGCCGTGCCGAGGGACAGCGTCGCGACGGCCGCCAGCGAGAGCGCCAGACGGCAGGCATAGAGAAAAGGGGAGGGCGTGAACGCATGCATGCGTGCACTCTATCTAAAGAGGAAATGTTTTCCACTTGGAGATTCCACCCGGGTCGCGGCGGGTTCACAGCCCCATGCCGCGCCGTCCCTCACCCCGGCCTCGGCAAACCCCTTAGACCAAACGGCCGAATGTTGACTTGTATTGCCAAATGCTTAAGTGCAGCATCCCGTTGCGCCGAACCCGGCGCGAGAGGAGACAGGCACATGAAGAAAGCAATGATCCTGGCCGCAGCCTTGTCGCTGTGTGCCGCCGTGGCCGCCAAGGGCGGAGGCGGAGGGCACAGCAGCGGCGGCGGCCTTCATTCGGGCAGCCACTCGGTGAGCAGCTACACCCGGCACGACGGAACCCACGTCGCGCCCAGCCATGCCACCAATCCGAACCAGACCAAGCTGGACAACTGGAGCACCAAAGGCAACGTCAATCCCTACACCGGCAAGGAAGGGACACGCAAGCCATGAAGCGCCGATTGCTGGGAGCGGTTTTGATTGCCACCCTCTTCGGGGGTGTGGGCGCCAACGCCGACGCGCGGGGCCGACGTGGGGGTCACTCGTCCGGCAGCCGCCACGCGACCTACAGGGGCGGTGCAGGCGGGGTTGGGGGCGGGGGTGGCAGCGGGGGCTGCGGCTCGCGCGGCGGGCCCGGCTATCGCAAGCCGAACGGCCAATGCGCCAGCCACCGGGATTGAAAGCCTCGCGGCCCTAGCGTCGCGCCGGAATCAGCGGCATCAGCAGTCGGCTGTCGTGGTCGCCACCCGTGAGGACCGTGGTCACGCCGCCGAACTCCGCCACAGGCCGGTCCTCGGGATGGTCGTGGCGCATGCGACCGGGCGGGGTCACGATGAAATCGTGGCCCTGCACCGTGAGCACAAGACGCCACCCCTTGGGAAAGACCAGGCAGGTGGGCCAGATCTCCACCTCCACCGGATAGGCCTCGCCGGGCACGAGCTCCTGCACCTCGTCATGGGCATGCCAGGGCCGCCAGGGCAGGCTGCGCGCCGGGTCCAGCTTGCGGTGAGAGGCACGCAGCCAGCCCATGGCCATGGGCACGCGTTCATGCGCGCCCACGTAGCTCATCTCCTGCCCGTCCGGATCGAAGACGCGCAGTACGACGAACAGGTCGGCATCGGTGGTACTGGACGAGACCCACAGCCGCAGCACGGCCGGGCCGGTGAACTCGGTGTCCTGCGCGAAGGGCGCGGTCGAAAAGCTCAGGCCTTCGCCCATGGCTTCGAAACTGGCCCGGCCGGCGCCGCGCGGCGGCACGTCGCCCAGCGAGCCGTCGGCGGCGTCCAGGTGGAAGGGCGTCCAGGCGGTGCACGCGAGCGGCCATTCCTGCTCCGTTCGCATCTCGGCCGTGCCATCGGCATGACGGATGGCGAGTTGCACAGGCGGCTCGCGGTCCCAGCCGTTGTCCTCGCCCGCCAGGAAGTGCTTGAAGAAGCGCTGCTGGATGGCCACGTAGTGCGGCAGGTAGAAGCTTTCGTAGTGCGTGCCGATGTGCGCGAAGAGCCACTTCTGCCGCGACCCGGCACGCAGCCAGCCTTCGAAGTTGCCACGCAGGTGCATGCCCGGGCCGCCCCAGTTGGCGGCGGACAGCAGCGGAACCTCGATGGCCGGCAGGTTGGCGGCACGCGCCTGGTTCCAGGCGTCGTCCAGCGGGTGCGAGAGGCGGTCGTTGGGATGGTCGGCGCGGCTGCCTTCCAGCAGCTCGTCCGACAGCGCGGGGCCAGTGGTGCGCTCGCCCGTGAGCCGGTCGCGGTGCGTGCTCTTGCCACTGCCGTACTGGTTGGCCAGCACCTGGCGCGGCCACCATTCGAAGGTGAAGCTGTTGCTCAGGATGCCGCCGTGGTGCCCGCCGTCGCGGTAGAACTCGCTGGAGCCCTCCCACGGCACGATGGCCGCCAAGTGCGGTGGCCGCAAAGCCGCGACCTGCCACTGCTTGATGGCCAGGTACGACACGCCGATGAGCCCCACCTTGCCGTTGCTCCACGGCTGCGTGCCGGCCCATTCGATCCATTCGTAGAAGTCGCGCGTCTCCACCGGGCCGAAAGGGTCCAGGTAGCCCTCAGACCGGCCGGTGCCGCGCGAGTCGACCTGGATGACCACGAAGCCTTCGGGCACCCAGCGTTCCGGGTCCACCACTTCCCAGCGCAGGTAGCGGCCGGTGCTTCCCTCGGTGTCCAGGCCCGGGTAGATGCGCTTGAGCACCTGCCACTGCGGGTTGAAGGCGTCTTCGAAGTGCACGTCCTTGCCGTAGGCGCCCATGGCCATCACCACCGGATAGCGGCCGGGCGCCTCGGGGCGGAACACGTTGGCGCGCAAGGTCACGCCGTCGGACATGGCCACGGCCACGTCACGCATGAACACCAGGCCGTTCTCGACGGTGGTGCGGGTTTCCAGATTGGGCATGGCGCTCATCCTCCTCGGGCTCCTTTTCTTACTGCAGCGGCACGTTGGCCTGTTTGACGATGCGGGCGAATTTGTCCATCTCCTGGCGGAAGAAGACAGCGAACTCCTGCGTGCTCAGCGTGGCGGGCGGACTGTCCCAGCCGACCATCTTGTCCTTGACCTGCGGCACCTGCATGGCGCGCTGCACTTCGGCGGCCAGCTTCTGTACCACGGCCTCGGGCGTCTTGCCGGGCGCGAACAGGCCGACCCAGCCGCCGTTGTAGTCCATGCCTGCGACGCCGCTCTCGGCCATGGCGGGCACGTCCGGAAAGGCCGCGATGCGCTTGGCACTGGTGACGGCCAGCGGCCGGACCTGCCCGGCCTTCACCGCCATCGTGGCCGCGGCGGTGCTGAGGAAGCAGGCCGTCACCTCCTTGCTCATCACCGCATTGAGTGCCGGTGCCGCGCCCTTGTAGGGCACATGCAGCATGCGGGTGCCGGCCGTCTCGTTGAGCAGCTCGCCGGCCAGGTGCAGGGTGTTGCCGTTGCCGGGCGAGCCGTAGGTGATCTGGGCATCGGGCTTGCGCGCCGCCTCCAGGAACTGGCCGAAGTTCCTGTACGGCGAGTCGGGCGCCACCACCAGCGTCAGCGCCGGTGCGATGGTGAACAGCGTGACCGGCGCGAAGTCGGCCAGCGTGTCGTAGGGCAGGCTCTTGTAGATGCTCGGGTTGATGGCCTGCGAACCGGTGGTCACCAGCAGCGTGTAGCCATCGGGCGCGGAGCGGGCCACGGCCTCCGCGGCCACGATGCCGTTGGCGCCCAGGCGGTTGTCCACCAACACGGCCTGACCCATCTGCTGGCCGAGCTGGGTGCCAATGACGCGGGCCAGCAGGTCTGGACTGCCGCCGGCCGAAAAAGGCACCAGCAGCTTGATCGCCCGGTTGGGGTAGGCGCCCTGCGCGAAGGCGGACGTGAACGGGGCCGCAGCGAGCGCACCCAGCGTGGCCAGGCAGTGCCGGCGATGGATCATGGCGATGTCTCCTCTCTTGTGAAGCTCGGACGCGTGCGTCGAAGCGTCAGTTCGGCAGTGCGCCGGTTTCGCGCACCACGCGCGCCCACTTGTCCAGCTCGCGGTCCAGGTAGCCGCGCACGGCCTCCAGGTTGCCGCCCATGGGCTCGAAGCCGGTGGCGGCGAGGCGGGCCAGGAATTCCGGGTCCTTCTGCAGGCGCGCCACCTCGTCGTTGATCCGCTGCAACACGGCAGGCGGCGTCTTGGCCGGCGCGAAGACGCCGACCCAGGTCACGTCCTCGAAGCCGGGAAAGCCCGACTCCGCCACGGTCGGCACCTCCGGCAGGGCCGGCGAGCGTTGCGCGCCCGTCACCACCAGCCCATGCACGCGGCCGGACTTGACCAGCTCCACCGCCGCGGGCAGCGCCACGCTGGCCAGCTGCGTCTGGCCGCTCATCGCGGCGTTGAGCGCCGGCGCCGCGCCCTGGTAGGGCACATGCGTGACCGGCACCTTGGCCAGCACCTTGAACAGGTACTCGGCGGTGAGGTGCGGTGTGGTGCCGGCACCGGCCGTGCCGTAGTTGTAGCTGCCGCCCTTGGCGTCGGCCACCACCTCCTGCAGCGTGCGGGCCTTGAGGTTGGGCGCCGTGACGATCAGGTTGGGGCTGGCCGCGACCAATGCCGCGAGCGTGAGGTCGCCCTTGGGGTCGAAGCCCAGCTGCCGCTGCATCGACGGGTTGACGGCATAGGAGCTGGTGTTGATCAGCAGCGTGTACCCATCGGGCTCGGCCCGCGCGACCAGCGCCGAGGCCACGCTGCCGCCGGCGCCGGGCTTGTTCTCCACCACCACGCTCTGGCCCAGCGGCTGAGCCAGCCGATGCGCCAGCAGCCGGGCAATGATGTCCGCCGGGCCGGCCGGCGCAAAGGCGACCACGAAGCGCACCGGACGCGTGGGCCACTTGTCCTGCGCCGGCGCCGCCAGCGGCAGCGCCGCGAGGGCGAGGGCCGGCAGCAGGCGCCGCCAGAGCTTGGATGCCATGTCTTTGTCTCCTGGGAAATGGCCCGGCCGCTTCTGCGACGGCTCGGACCGGTGGGCTGCCCGGCAGCCCGGTGGCTCAGACGGAAGCGAGCACGTGCCGCGCCATCTCCTCGCGGGTGCAGATCCACACGTCGCCGGCCTGCTTCACGCGGGCCATGATCTCGTCGTAGACCCAGGCGCCGGAGGGCCGGCCCATCACGTGCGTGTGGGCCGTCACGTCCAACATCAGCGGCACCGGCTCGGCGCGCATGGCGGCGAAGGTGTCCTCGAAGGTCTCCAGCATGTGCCGCGGCCCCTGGCCGTAGCGGATGCAGGTGGGCAGGTCGTTCACGTCCATGGTGAGCGGAATGCCCACGATGCGCCTGCCGCCGAAGTCCATCACATAGGGCCGGTCGTCGTCGTTGACGTCGCCGTGGTGCAGGTAGCCCGCCTCGGCCAGCAGGCGCGAGCTGATGGGGCTGCCGGTGCCGCGCGGGCTGATCCAGCCGAGGGGCGCCACGCCGGCCGTGGCCGTGAGCAGCTCGTGATTGCGGGCGAGGTTGGCGCGCTCGCCGGCCTCGTCAAAGTAGACCGGGATCACGTCCATGCCCCACGAGTGGTTGATGACCTCGTGGCCCAGTTCGGCCAGCTTGCGCACCGTGGCCGGGTCGCGCTCGCAGATCACGCCATTGACCATCACGCTGGTGCGCACGCCGTGCTTCTGCGCAATGCCCAGCAGGCGGTGGATGCCGCGCACCAGGCCGAAGCTCGCCCAGGAATGCGCATTGGTGTCGAAGAAGCCCGGCTTGAGCACATTGCCCATCGGTCCGATGCCCGGCGCCTGGCCGTCCGACCAGGCCTCGTAGGCGATGTTGAAGATGACGGCGAGCCGGTGGCCGCCCGGCCAGCGGAAGTCGTCGGGCAGGCGGGTGATGACGGGTTCCATCTCAGACTTCCTCCTGCACCACGGGGTTGGCCAGCAGGCCCACGCCCTCGATCTCGATCTCGATGCGATCGCCCGGCTGCATCCACACCGGCGGCGTGCGCGCATAGCCCACGCCCGAGGGCGTGCCCATGGCGATGACGTCGCCCGGCTCCAGCGTGAGCACCTCGCTCAGCAGCACCAGCGCCCGGGCCACCGTCACGATCATGTGGCCGGTGTCGTCGCTCTGCATCACGCGGCCGTTCAGGCGCGACTCGACCTTCAGGCCCGCCGCGCCGGGCGGCAGGTCGGCTGCCGGCACCAGCCAGGGGCCGAAGCCGCCGGTGCCGTCGAAGTTCTTGCCGATGGTCCATTGGGCCGTGCGGCGCTGGTAGTCGCGCAGCGTGCCGTCGTTGAAGCAGGCATAGCCCGCCACGGCCGACAGGGCATCCGCTTCGGTGAGGTGCCGTGCGCGGCGGCCGATCACCACCGCAAGTTCGGCCTCGAAGTCCAGCTTGTCGGACACGCGCGGCCGCACCAGCGGCGCGCCATGGGCGATCAGCGAACTGGCACCGCGCATGAAGAAGCTGGGGTACTCGGGCGCCGCGTTGCCGCCCTCGGCGGCATGGGCGGCGTAGTTCAGGCCCAGGCAGATCACCTTGCCCGGGCGCGCGACCGGCAGCTCCCAGCGGACCGACTCGGGCGCCAACGGCTCGGCCTGCCCGAGTTGCCGGGCGCTCAGGCCATGGGCCAGCAGGTCGAGCCAGGCCGTGTCGTGCACTCCGGCGGGCACCTGGTCACCCAGGCCCCACAACTCGCCTCCGCGCTCCACGGCCCATTGGGTGGGGCGCCCTGGTGGCGTCACGCGCGCATATCTGGACATAATTTCGACAAACCCTTGTTCACTGGTGTTTGGCGATATTAAGTATCTAGAGGATGTTTTGTCGATAAAAATGGATTCAGGGATTTTCCCAGTGCCCGGGGCTGTCGCCGACGCCTCGTCGCCCACGCTGGCGCGCCAGACCTACGAGCGCCTGCGTGCCGACGTGCTGGCTGGCCACTGGCAGCCCGGGCGCAAGCTGCTGATGCACGAGCTGCGCGAGCGCTACCAGGTGGGCGCGAGTCCGCTGCGGGAGGCACTCAACCGCCTGGCCAGCGAGGAATGGGTGGTGCACAACGACCAGCGTGGCTTCGCGGTGGCCCAAGCCACGCAGGCCCAGCTGGAAGACCTCGTGAACACCCGCGTCGCGGTGGAGTCGCTGGCCATCGGCCAGGCCTTCGCCCGCCGCGGACCGGAGTGGGAGGAGCCGCTGGTGCTGGCCTTCCATCGCCTGTCGCGCACGCCCCGGTCGATCTCCGACGACGCGTATGCCGAGAACCCGGAGTGGGAGCGCCAGCACCGGGCCTTCCATCGCGCCCTGCTGGCGGGCTGCGGCTCCTCACTTTTGCTGGGCTTCTGCGAGCAGCTCTACGACCAGGCCTACCGCTTCCGCCAGCTCGCCGCCCGCGTAGCCTACAAACGACGCAACGAGCACGACGAGCACCGCGCCATCTTCGACGCCGTCATGCAGGGCGAGCTGGAACAGGCACGGACGCTGCTGGCGGAGCACTACCGGCGCACGGCCAGCATCTTCGAGCACGAGCGCGACAGTGCCGCTGCACCCGGCAAGAAGGGTTGATCGGCCCGGCCCGCGCCGCGGGCCGCGCGGTCAGCCCTCGATGCGCCGAGGCCGCGAGGCGCGCGCGGGCGGAGCATCGCGCTGCCCGGCGCGCAACTTGTCCGTGAGGGCCTGCGCAGCCTGCTGCACCGCACCGCGCAGGCGTTCGAGTGCCGTCGCGCTGGCCGCCCGGCCCTTGGCCGGCACGATGGCCACCAGGCTGCCCAGCACCTTCTGCTCGGCGCTGAAGATGGGTGCACCCACGCCGATCAGGCCCTTGTCGATCTCGCCGTGCGAGACGACCACGCCCTCCTTGCGCACGCGGCGCATGTTGGCGCGGAACTCGTCCCAGTTGTCGCCCAGACCTGCCGCCCGGATCTCCGCGGGGTGCCACAGCATCAGGTTGCGCAGCTGGTAGGGCGTGAGGTGGGCCAGGATGGCCTTGGCCGTCGCGCCCAGGAACATCGGCATCGGCTTGCCGCGCTCGTAGCTGGAGGTGTAGCTGGTGTCGGGCCACTCGGTGTCGGCGCACATCACCTTGTCGCCGTAATAGGCGCACAGCATGACGTTGACCTTCTGCTCTCTGGCCAGCGTGGCCATCACCTCCCGGGCGGCCAGCAGGATCGGATCACGCAGGCGCAGCAGGCGATCTAGCTCGATGATGCGCGAGCCGACCACATACGCGCCGCCGTGCACCGGGCTGATCAGGCCCGCGGTGGACAGCGACTTCAGGTAGCGATAGGCCGTGGCGCGCGAGCAGCCGATGTGCGCCACGATGCCCTCCTGGGTGATGGCGCTGTTGTCCTCGGTGAAGAGGTTCAGGATGCTGAGCATCTTGTCCAGGCTGCCATCGGGCGTGCCATTGCCGCGGGCGCCGCCAGCGTCGGTGGACTCGTCAGGATCGCTGTGGGACATCGGGGACGGGGCTCTCCAGGTGCGGCGGCAGTTTATCGCGCGGGCCCTTGCGGGCAGGCCCGCGCGCATGCCGGCCGCTGTGTGTTCCGGCTTACTTCCTGACCAGCGGGCAGGCCGGGTCCGGCGCCTTGAAGGCCTGCTGCGCGGGGATGGTGCGCACCACCGTGTAGTAGTCCCAGGGGCGCTTGGACTCGGACGGCTTCTTGATCTTGTAGAGGTACAGGTCGCGCATCACGCGGCCGTCCTCGCGGATGGTGCCGTCCTTGGTCATCAGGTCGTTGATCTTCATCTCGTGCATCTTCTTCATGACCGCGCCGGCCTCGTCGGTGCCGGCCGCCTGCACGGCCTTGAGGTAGTGCAGCGTGGCCGCATAGTTGCTGGCCTGCACGCCCGAAGGCATGCGGCCCGCGACCTTGTAGAAGCGCTCGGACCATTGGCGGCTCTCGGGGCTCTGGTCCCAGTAGAAGGCCTCCACCAGGTTGATGTCCTGGCCGATGGCCAGGCCCATGCTGTGCACGTCGTTGATGCCCATGTAGAGCGCCGCGATGCGCTGCTTGCCGGTGCCGATGCCGAACTCGCGTGCCTGCTTCATGGTGTTGATGGTGTCGGCGCTGCCGTTGGCCAGGCCGATCACCTGCGCCTTGCTGGCCTGGGCCTGCACCAGATAGGACGAGAAATCCGAGCTGCCGATGGGGTGCCGGATGGCCCCGAGCACCTGCCCGCCCTGCGCCTTGACGACGGCGGAGGCGTCGCGCTCCAGGGCATGGCCGAAGGCGTAGTCGGAGGTGATGAAGAACCAGCTCTTGCCGCCCTCGGCCATCACGCCCGACGCTGCGCCGGAGGCATAGGCATAGGTGTCGTAGGTCCAGTGCACGCCATTGGGCGAGCAGGCCTTGCCGGTGAGGTCGGAGGTGCCGGGGCTGGTGAAGATGGCCACGCGGTTCATCTGCCTGGTCAGCTCCTGCACGCCCAGCGCGATGGCCGAGTTGGGCACGTCCAGGATCATGTCCACGCCTTCCTGCTCGTACCACTTGCGGGCGATGGCCAGGCCGATGTCGACCTTGTTCTGGTGGTCGGCCGACACGATCTGGATCGGCTTGCCCAGCACCTTGCCGCCGAAGTCGTCGATGGCCATCTTCACGGCCTCGATGGACATCTTGCCCGACATGTCGGCAAACAGGCCCGACTGGTCGTTCAGCAGGCCGATCTTGACGACGTCGTTGGACACCGTCTGCGCATGGGCGGCGCCGGCCACGGCCAGGCTCAGCAGGCCCGCGGCGGCGCAGGCGAGGGTGGGATGCTTCTTCATGGGTTGTCTCCTGTTGTCGGTATGGGATGCAAGGCGGCAGTCGTCCGCGCTATTCCAGCTTCTGGCCGGCGAACTGGTCGATGAACACGTTGGGCTTGAGGAAGAACGAGAGCACCAGCGCGCCGTGGGGCGACCGGGCCACGTGGCGATTGCCGCGCGGTCGCCAGACATAGCCGCCGGCCCGCGCCTCGCCCTCGGCATCCACGATGGAGCCTTCGAGGATGTAGCTCTGCTCGATCTCCACATGCTCGTGCATGGGCAGCTCCGTGCCCGGCTGCCAGCGGAAGAGGGCCGTGAGCAGCCCCGTCTCCTTGTCCTGCACGAGCACCTTGATGTCGATGCCGGGCACCTGCGTCGGCTTCCACGGCAGTGCCTCCACATCGAGGTAATGGGAGGCCAGCGGGCCGAGCAGATGGGCCCCGGCCTCGCCGGGTGTTTCTAGCGCCATGACGGATGTCTCCTTGGATGGATGGGCCGGGTTTCCCCGGAGGTCGAAAGCTTGGATGGCCGAAAAATTCTTTCGTATAGTAGAAATCGTGTCAAGTCTCATGAAACGAGACTTTTATTTATTCAGCACATGGCGCAACGCCATGCGTGCGGCACCTGGCTGCCGCCATCGAACAAGGAGACAAGCTTGAATTCAGCCTTTCTGGCCGAGACCTTCGGCCTTGCCGGCCGCACCGCGCTGGTGAGCGGCGCGGCCTCGGGCCTGGGCTTCGCCATTGCGCGCAGCCTCGGGGGCGCGGGCGCCCGCGTCGTGGTCAACGACCTGGCCGCCGACGCCTGCGCTGCCGCCGTCGCGCAGCTGGAGGCCACGGGCATCGAGGCCCGCGGTGCCGTCTTCAGCGTGACCGACAGCGATGCCGTGCATGCCGAAGTCGCGCAGCTGCAGACGACGGGCTGGGCCCCCGACATCCTGGTCAACAACGCCGGCAACCAGAACCGCAAGCCGCTGGTCGAGATGTCCCTCGACGAGTGGAAGCAGATCCAGGCGGTGCATGTGGAAGGCGCCTTCAACTGCTGCCACGCCGTGCTGCCGGGCATGGTGGCGGCCGGCCGCGGCACGGTGGTCAACATGTCGTCGGTGGCGGGCCAGGCCACCATGCCGGGCATCGCGGCCTATGCCACGGCCAAGGGCGCACTGGCCGCCCTCACGCGGGCCATCGCCGTCGAGTACGGCCCCCACGGCATCACCTGCAATGCGCTGGCACCCGGCTTCGTCAAGACGCGCTTCACGTCGGCGCTGCAGGCCCGCGAAGACTTCCAGGCCTTCATCGAGCAGGCCGTACCCGCCGGCCGCTGGGCCGAGCCCGAAGACATCGCGCCGCTGGTCGTGGCCTTTGCCGGCCGGGGCGGTGCCTTCATCAACGGCCAGGTGGTGGCCATCGACGGCGGCATGCTCGCCCGCATGTGAGGAGACCGCATGGCTGAACGCATCGCCCTCGCCTGCGAGGGCCTCACCAAGCGCTTCGGCGGCTTCAAGGCCGTCGACAACGTGTCGCTGACCGTGCGCGAGGGCACCATCCACGCGCTGATCGGTCCCAACGGGGCCGGCAAGACCACCTGCTTCAACCTGCTGACCAAGGTGCTGCAGCCCGATGCCGGCCGCATCGCCTATTTCGGTCGCGACGTCACCCGGTTGCAGCAGGAGGCGGTCGCGCGGCTGGGAATGGTCCGCTCCTTCCAGATCTCGGCCGTGTTCCTGGGCCTCACGGCCCTGCAGAACGTGCGCGTCGCGCTGCTGCAGCGCCCCGGCCTGGGCCCGCAGTTCTGGCGACCGGCCCGCGCCATGAGCCATCTGGACGGTGAGGCCGTGCGGCTGCTGGGCGAGGTCGGGCTGGAGGCCGATGCCAACACCCGCGCCGCGCAACTGCCCTATGGCCGCAAGCGCGCGCTCGAGATCGCGATGACGCTGGCGCTGGACCCGCGCATGCTGCTGCTCGACGAACCCATGGCCGGCCTGGGCCAGGAAGATGTCGCCCGCATCACCGCGCTGATCCGGCGCGTGTCGGCCCATCGCACCGTGCTCATGGTGGAGCACAACCTGTCGGTGGTCTCGGAGCTGTGCCACACGATCACCGTGCTGGCGCGGGGCAGCATCCTGGCCGAAGGCGACTACCAGCGCGTCTCGACCGACGAGCGCGTCATCACCGCCTACATGGGCGTCGAACCCGCGCAGGAGGCCGCATGATGCTCCAGGTCAGCAACCTGCACGCCTGGTATGGCGAGTCGCACATCCTGCAGGGCGTGAACCTCGAAGTGCGCCAGGGCGAACTGGTGACCATCCTCGGGCGCAACGGCGCCGGCAAGACGACCACGCTGCGCGCCCTGATGGGCATGATCGAGCGGCGCACCGGCTCCATCGTGTTCGACGGCACCGAGACCATCGCGATGGCCGACCACCGCATCCCGCGCCTGGGTCTGGCCTACTGCCCGGAAGAACGGGCCGTGTTCCGCAGCCTGACGGTGACCGAGAACCTGATGCTGCCGCCGGTGCTCGCGCCTGGCGGCCTGGGCGTCGACGAGATCCATGCGCTCTTTCCCAACCTGAAGGAGCGCGCCGGCAGCACCGGCGGCAATCTGTCGGGCGGCGAGCAGCAGATGCTGGCCATCGGCCGCATCCTGCGCACCGGCGCGCGCATGCTGCTGCTGGACGAGCCCACCGAGGGCCTGGCGCCCGTGATCGTCAAGCAGATCGCCACCGCCATCCGTGCCCTCAAGCAGCGCGGTTTCACCATCGTGCTGGTGGAGCAGAACTTCCACTTCGCCTCTTCGGTGGCGGACCGCCTCTACATCATGGACCACGGCATCGTGGTCGATCACCTGAACGCCGCCGAAGCCGCGGCGCAGCCGGAGCGCATCCGGCGCCAGCTCGGCGTCTGACGCAGCAGCAGGAAATCACACCATGTTCGACATCTTCGGGATTCCGTCCTCCGCGCTGCTGAGCCAGCTGCTGCTGGGGCTGATCAACGGCGCCTTCTACGCCACGCTGTCCATCGGCCTGGCCGTCATCTTCGGGCTGCTCAACATCATCAACTTCGCACACGGTGCGCAGTACACGGCCGGCGCCTTCATCGCCTGGATGCTGCTGAATTACCTGGGCATCGGCTACTGGGGGGCGCTGGTGCTGGCGCCGCTCATCATGGCCGTGCTCGCCGTGGTGCTGGAGAAGACCATCATCGCGCGCACCTACAAGATGGATCACCTCTACGGCCTGCTGCTGACCTTCGGGCTGGCGCTGTGCATCGAGGGCGCGTTCCGGCAGGCCTATGGCGTGTCGGGGCTGCCCTATGCCATCCCGGAGCAGCTGCTGGGCGGCATCGACCTGGGCTTCATGTTCCTGCCGCTGTACCGCACCTGGGCCATCGTCGTCTCGCTGGTGGTGTGCGTGGGCGTCTGGCTGCTGATGGAGCGCACGCGGCTGGGCGCGGTGCTGCGCGCCGCCACCGAGAACCCCGCGACGGTCAAGTCCTTCGGCATCAATGTTCCTCGCTACATCACGCTGACCTATGCCCTGGGCGTCGCGCTGGCGGCCATCGCCGGCGTGGTGGCCGCGCCCATCTACCAGGTCAGCCCGCTCATGGGCTCCAACCTGGTGGTCGTGGTGTTCGCGGTGGTGGTCATCGGCGGCATGGGTTCGATCGGCGGCGCCATCGTGAGCGGCCTCGGCCTGGGCGTGATCGAGGGGCTCACCAAGGTCGTCTATCCCGAGGCGTCGAACTTCGTGATCTTCGTGATCATGGCCATCGTGCTGCTGGTCAAGCCTTCGGGCCTGTTCGGCCGGCCGCTGCAGGTGCAGAACACCGTGGCGGCCGAGGCCACCCGCGTCAGCTTGCGCCTGGCGCGCCGGTACCAGGTGCTGGGCTGGTGGCTGCTGCTGGCCCTGGCGCTGGTGGCGCCGCTGGTGCTCTACCCCACCTTCCTGATGAAGGTGCTGTGCTTCGCGCTCTTCGCGGCGGCCTTCAACCTGCTGCTGGGCTACGTCGGCCTGCTGTCCTTCGGCCATGCGGCGTTCTTTGGCGCGGCGGCCTATTCGACCGGCATGGCCATGAAGGCCTGGGCGCTCACGCCCGAGCTCGGCCTGCTGGCCGGCACGGCCACCGGCGTGCTGTTGGGGCTGGTGTTCGGCGCGTTGGCCATCCGCCGGCAGGGCATCTACTTCTCCATGATCACCCTGGCGCTGTCGCAGGTGGTGTACTTCGTGGCCGTGCAGGCCGGCTTCACGGGGGGCGAGGACGGCCTGCAGAACGTGCCCCGCGGCAGGCTCTTCGGCCTGTTCGACCTGGGCAACTCGATGGTCATGTACTACGTGGTGCTCGCCGTCTTCCTGGCGGCCTACCTGTTCGTGGTGCGCATCCTGCAGTCGCCCTTCGGTGAGGTGATCCGCGCGGTGCGCGACAACGAGCAGCGCGCCCGCTCGCTGGGCTACGGCACGTCGCGCTACAAGCTCCAGGCCTTCGCCCTGTCGGCGGGGCTGGCGGGGCTGGCGGGCTCGATGAAGGTGCTGGTGTTCGGCGTGGCCTCGCTCACCGACGTGCACTGGCACGCCTCGGGCGAGGTGGTGCTGATGAGCCTGCTGGGCGGCATCGGCACCCTGCTGGGGCCCATCGTCGGCGCGCTGACCTTCGTCACGCTGCAGAACTACCTGGCGCCGCTGGGCTCCTGGGTGCTGATCGTGCAGGGCGTCATCTTCATCGCCTGCGTGCTGCTCTTCCGCGAAGGGCTGGTGGGCCTGGCCGTGCAGGCGTGGAACCGCCTGGGCCGGCGCAATCCGGCCGGCGCGGGCAAGGGGGGCTGAGCCATGTTCATCCATGCCGTCCTGATGGCCTTCAAGCCGGGCACCGATGACGCCTTCCACCAGCGCGTGCAGGACTTCGCGGCGCAGGTCCGCGCGGGCTCACCCGGCCTGGTGAGCTACCTCTACGCGCCCAACGAGGCCAGCCGCGCGCAAGGCTTCAGCCATGCGGTGGTCGCCTGCTTCGACGACGAGGCGGCCCACGAGCGCTACCAGGTCAGCGCCGTGCACCAGGAGATGAAGGCCTTCATGGCCGGTCGGACGGAGCGACTGGTGGTCTTCGACTCCGGCCACTGGCGCTGACAGCCTCAGTGCTTGTGCTCGCCGTGCTGCATCGGCATGGCCTCGGGCCGCAGCGGCCGCACCGGCGCCTGCACCTGCACCGTCTGGCGCTTGCCGTCCTTGCCTTCGAAGACCAGCGTGAGCGGCACCGTCTCGCCTTCCTTCACCTGCTGCTTCAGGTCCATCAGCATCACGTGGTAGCCGCCGGGCTTGAGTTCCACCGGCTTGCCAGCGGGCAAGTCCAGCGCAGGCATCGGCCGCATCCGCATCACGTTGTCCTGCAGCGCCATCTCGTGGACCTCGGCGCTGGCGGTGAGCGGCGTGCTCACCGACACCAGCCGCGCATCCTGCGCCGACTGCAGTTGCATGAAGGCGCCCGTGGCCTTCTGCTGCGGCACGGTGGCGCGCACCCAGGCGTCCTTGACGGTGACCTGGGCATGGGCAGAGGCGACGGCCAGGAGGGCAGCGGCAAGGGCCAACGGGCGGATGAGGGAAGGCATGGCAGGGCTCCGGCAGAAAGAAGACGTCCGAAGAATAGCGGCAGGGCTCGGCCGTTCGCCCAGTTGGCGCCAGCCCGGGCCCTGGCTAGCATGGGCCGATGGACTTCCGCCGCCGCCTCTGGATCGTGTCTGCCGCGCTGGCCATCGCCGGATGCGCGCTTCCCATCGCCGCGCCACCGCCGTCGGCCGATGCGCCCGCCGTGCAGACGAACAGCCTGGGCATGCGCTTCGTGCGCATCCCTGCGGGCGAATTCCTGATGGGCAGCGAGGAGCCGGCCGCCACCCTGGCCCGCGACTTTCCGCAGCTGCCGCCCGAGCGCTTTGCCCAGCTGGGTGACGAAGGCCCGGTGCACAAGGTGCGCATCACGCACGCCTTCTGGATGGGCCAGCACGAGGTCACGGTGGGCCAGTTCCGCCGCTTCCTCGAACGCTCGGGCTACGTGCCGGAATCCATCGCCGATGGCACCGGCGGCTATGGCTGGCGCGCCGACTACGACCCCGCCAAGACCGCGCGCGGCGATGCCTTCGAAGGCCGCGACCCGCGCTACGCCTGGAACAACCCCGGCTTTGCGCAGGGCGACGACCACCCGGTGGTCAACGTCACCTGGAACGACGCGCAGGCCCTGGCCGCGTGGCTCAGCCGCACCGAGGGCCGCCGCTACCGCCTGCCGACCGAGGCCGAATGGGAATACGCCTGCCGGGCTGGCGCCCGCACCCGCTACAGCACCAGCGACGACCCGGCCTCGCTGCGCGGCAGCGCCAACGTCTTCGACCAGCGCACCGCGGCCTACTGGCCACAGTGGAAGGCGATGGCCCTGCCGGCCGACGACGGCTTCGCCTTCACGGCGCCGGTGGGCAGCGGCGCCCCCAATGCCTGGGGCCTGTACGACATGCACGGCAACGCCTGGGAATGGGTGGCCGACTGGTACGGCGAGGACTACTACGCCCGCTCGCCCGACGACGATCCGCAGGGCCCTGCCGATGGTTCGGTGCGGGTGCGGCGCGGCGGCTCGTGGCACACCTGGCCCTTCTATGCCCGCGCCAGCTACCGCAACTGGAATGCGCCGGACACGCGCTACACGCTGGTGGGCATCCGGCTGGTGCGTGAGGCCGCGCCCTGAGCCCTGCGGATCGGCGCCGGGGTGCGTTCCGCAGCGCACGACCTCGCCGGCATCAGCCTCCCGGCAGATGCAGCCGGGCCGAATCCTTGACCTCTTCCATCACCGCATAGGTCCGCGTCTCGCGCACGCCCGGCAACTGCCACAGCACCGCGCCCGCAAAGCGGCGGTAGTCGGCCATGTCGGCGCTGCGGGTCTTGAGCAGGTAGTCGAAGCCGCCGGCCACCATGTGGCACTCCATGATCTCCGGGTGCACCTGCACCGCGGCCTTGAAGGCGTCGAACACGTTGGGCGTGGTGCGGTCCAGCAGCACCTCCACGAAGACCAGCATGCCCGCGCCCAGCTTGAGCGGGTTCAGCCGCGCCTCGTAGCCCAGGATGTAGCCCTCGTCGGTGAGCCGCTGCACCCGCGCCAGCACCGCCGTGGGCGAGAGGCCGATGGTCTCGGCCAGCTTGACGTTGGTGATTCGGCCGTCGGCCTGCAGCGTGGCCAGGATGCGCAGGTCCAGGCGGTCCAGTTCCGGTGCTGCGTCCAGTGGTTTGTTCGGCATGATGAGAAGGATTTGAACGAATATTCGGCGAAGTCTGCGGGATTATTCAGGCATCCGCTAACCCAGCGCCCATCTGCGGGACTGCCATGACTGCCCTCGCCACGCCTCGACCGACCCTCGCCGTCCCCGCTGCACACCATGCCGGCAGCGGCACCATCGATGCAGCCACCATGGCACCGCGCCTGCGCCATGCCGTCGCCGGGGCCTGCCGGCAGGACGAGGCCACGGCGGTCCAGGCATTGCTGGGCGAGGCCCGCCTGTCGCCCGCACAGGCCCGCGCCACCCACGAACTCGCCTGCCGCCTGGCCCAGCACCTGCGCGAGCGCGGCACGGGCAGCGGCCGCAGCGGCCTGGTGCAGGGCCTGCTGCAGGAATACACCCTGTCTTCGCAGGAGGGCGTCGCCCTGATGTGCCTGGCCGAGGCGCTGCTGCGCATTCCCGATGCGGCCACCCGCGATGCCCTCATCCGCGACAAGATCGCCCAGGGCGAATGGCAGGCCCACCTCGGCCGCAGCCCCTCGCTGTTCGTCAACGCCGCCAGCTGGGGCCTGCTGCTGACGGGCCGGCTGGTGGCCACGCACAGCGAGACAGGTCTCTCGGCCCAGCTCGGCCGGCTGGTGGCCAAGGGCGGCGAGCCGCTGATCCGCAAGGGCGTGGACCTGGCCATGCGCATGATGGGCGAGCAGTTCGTCACCGGCCAGACCATCGCCGAGGCGCTGACAAAGGCGCGCCCCCTGGAGGCGCAAGGCTTTCGCCACTCCTACGACATGCTGGGCGAAGCCGCCATGACCGCCGAGGACGCCGCGCGCTACCGCCGCGCCTACGAAGAGGCCATCCGTTCAATCGGACAGGCCTCCGCCGGCCGCGGGCCCATCGACGGGCCGGGCATCTCGATCAAGCTCTCGGCCCTGCATCCGCGCTATAGCCGGGCGCAGAAGTCGCGGGTGATGAACGAGCTGTACCCGGTGCTGCGCGACCTGAGCGCCCTGGCCCGGCAGCACGACATCGGCCTCAACATCGACGCAGAAGAGGCCGACCGTCTGGAACTGTCGCTCGACCTGCTGGAGCGCCTGTGCTTCGAGCCGGCCCTGGCGGGGTGGAACGGCCTGGGCTTCGTGGTGCAGGCTTATCAAAAGCGCTGCCCCTTCGTCATCGACTTTCTCATCGACCTGGCGGCGCGCAGCGGCCGGCGGCTGATGGTGCGCCTCGTCAAGGGCGCCTACTGGGACAGCGAGATCAAGCGCGCGCAGGTGGACGGGCAGGACGGCTTTCCGGTCTACACCCGCAAGGCGCACACCGACGTGGCCTACCTGGCCTGCGCACGCAGGCTGCTGGCCGCGCCCGCGCAGGTATATCCGCAGTTCGCCACCCACAACGCCCACACCCTGGCGGCCATTTACACGATGGCCGATCCGTCCCGCTGGCAGCCGGGCCAGTACGAGTTCCAGTGCCTGCACGGCATGGGCGAGCCACTGTACGAGCAGGTGGTGGGCCGCACCGAGGACGGCCGCCTGGGCCGGCCCTGCCGCATCTATGCGCCCGTGGGCACCCACGAGACGCTGCTGGCCTACCTGGTGCGCCGCCTGCTGGAGAACGGCGCCAACACTTCCTTCGTGCATCGCATTGCCGACTGCACGCTGCCCATCGAGGCGCTGGTGGAAGACCCTGTCGCCACCGTGGACCGACTGGCGACCAGGGAGGGCCGAGCCGGCACCCCGCACCCGGCCATCGCCCATCCGCTGCGGCTGTACGGCGAGGCGCGCGCCAATTCGCAGGGCATGGACCTGGCGGACGACGCGCAACTGACGAAGCTGGACGCGGCCGTGGCCGAAAGCAGGCGCATCGACTGGCAGGCCGCGCCGATGGTCGCGGGTGGGCCACAGGCGACGGCGGCGCCGCTGGCAGCCCCTTCGGCCGTCGACCATCTGGCCACGGCGAACACATCCACCTCCGCCCCCTTGCCCGTTCGTAACCCCGCCGGCCACGGCGACATCGTCGGCATCGTGCGGCCCGCCACGCCCGACGACGTGGCCGCCGCGCTGGCCGCAGCGCACGACTTCGCCAGCCCCTGGGCCGCCACGCCGCCCGCGGAGCGCGCCGCTTCGCTCGAACGCGCGGCCGATCTGATGCAGGCCCGCATGCCACGGCTGGTCGCGCTGCTCTCCCGCGAGGCCGGCAAGACCTTCGCCAACGGCATCGCCGAAGTGCGCGAGGCCATCGACTTCCTGCGCTTCTACGCCGGCCAGGCCCGCCGCGCGCTGCAGGGCGACGACCACGCGCCGCTGGGCCCTGTCGTGTGCATCAGCCCCTGGAACTTCCCGCTGGCCATCTTCACCGGCCAGATCGCCGCCGCACTCGCGGCCGGCAACCCGGTGCTCGCCAAGCCCGCCGAGCAGACGCCGCTGATCGCGGCCGAGGCCGTGCGCTTGTTGTACGAGGGCGGCATCCCTCGCGCGGCTTTGCAGTTGCTGCCCGGCGACGGCGAGACAGTCGGTGCTGCACTGGTGGCCGACGGCCGCGTGCAGGGCGTGATGTTCACCGGCTCCACCGAGGTCGCGCGCCTGCTGCAGCGCAGCCTCGCGCAGCGACTCGGCGCACATGGCGGCCCCGTTCCACTGATCGCCGAAACGGGCGGGCAGAACGCCATGATCGTGGACTCGTCCGCGCTCACCGAGCAGGTGGTGGCCGACGTGCTCGCCTCGGCCTTCGACAGCGCGGGCCAGCGTTGCTCGGCGCTGCGCGTGCTGTGCGTGCAGGAGGAGTCGGCCGACGCGCTGCTGCACATGCTGCGCGGCGCCATGGCCGAGCTGAATCTGGGCGATCCTGCGCTGCTGCCCACCGATGTCGGCCCGGTCATCGACGCCGAGGCGCAGGCCGGCATTGAGGCCCATGTGCAGGCCATGCAGGCACGCGGCCGCCGCGTGCAACGCGCCGGCCGCGCGAGCACGGGCGCCACGGCGAAGGGCACCTTCGTGCCACCCACGCTGATCGAGATCGACAGCCTGGCCGAGCTGCAGCGCGAGGTCTTCGGCCCGGTGCTGCATGTGCTGCGCTGGCGGCGCCCCGAACTCAACGCGCTCCTCGCACAGATCGCCGCAACGGGATATGGCCTGACCCTGGGCCTGCACACCCGCATCGACGAGACCATCGAGCGTGTGGTGCAGGCCGCGCCGGTGGGCAATGTCTATGTGAACCGCAACATCGTGGGCGCCGTGGTGGGCGTGCAGCCCTTCGGTGGCGAAGGCCTGTCGGGCACCGGGCCCAAGGCCGGCGGGCCGCTGTACCTGTACCGGCTGCTGGCGCAACGGCCTAGAGGCTTCCTGGCCGGCGCCGTCGCCTGCGCGCTGCCAAACGCCAAGGCCGACGAAATGACCGCGGCGGACCGCGCGCCGCTGCGGGCCCTGCAGGACTGGGCCCGCAGCACAGGCGACGCGCAGCTCGCCGAGCAGTGCGCGCAGCTGCACCACGCCATGCCGCGCACCACGGCCTGGCTGCTCGACGGGCCGACGGGCGAGCGCAACCGCTACGCCCTGCATCCGCGTACCGAGGTGCTGTGCCTGGCGCAGGACGACCCCTCGCGCCTGGCACAACTCGCAGCCGTGCTGGCTGCCGGAAGCCGCGCCGTATGGCCCGCCAGCCCATCGACGGCCTCACTGCTTGCCGGGCTGCCAGCGAGCGTGCAGGCCCGTGTGACGCTCGCCGCCGATCCGTTGGGCGCGGACGGCCCAGTGCTCGAACGGGTCCTTCACGAGGGCGACGCAGCACAGCGGCTGGCCGTGGCCCGTCAGCTGGCCGAGCGCCAGGGGCCCATCGTCGCACTGGATCCCTGGCCGCCGGCCGATGCCGACACGGTGCTCGCGGCGTTGCTCAGCGAGCGTTCGCTGAGCGTCAACACCGCCGCTGCGGGCGGCAATGCCAGCCTGATGACGATGGGCTGATCGATGCTCAGGGCATCAGCTGCCCGCCGTTGACCTCGAGCACCTGCCCGGTCATGTAGCCCGACAGCGCCTCCGAGGCGAGGTACAGGTAGGCGCCCACGCAGTCCTCCGGCGTGCCGATGCGGCCGAGCGGAATGCCTGCGGTAAAGCCGCGGAGCATCTCCGGCGTCGAGAACTTGTCCTGCAGCGGCGTCTGGATCACGCCCGGCGCCACCGCATTCACCCGGATGCGGTCGGCGGCCAGCTCACGGGCCAGCGAGCGCGTCAGTGTGCTCACGAAGCCCTTCGACGCGGCATAGAGCGACGCACCGGCCGTGCCGCCGCTGCGGGCCGACACCGAGGTCGTGCTCACCACGCTGCCACCGCCGCGTCGCCGCATGCCAGGCAGCACCGCGCGCGTGAAGGCCACCACCGAACGGCCGTTGGTGTGCATGACCTCGTCGAAGAAGGCGTCCGACTGGTCCGCCAACGGCACCCGCGCCACCATGCTGCCCGCGTTGTTGACCAGCACCGCGATCTCGCCGAAGGCGGCCTCCACCTCGGCCACGCAACGCGCGATCGCCGCGGGGTCGCGCACATCGCCCTGCACCAGCAGCGCCTGTCCGCCGGCGGACTCGATGTCGGCGGCCACCGCCTCGGCGGGACCGCGCGAGCTGTGGAAGTGCACCGCCACCCGCATGCCCTGGGCACCGCAGGCGCGCGCTACGGCCGCGCCGATGCCCAGGCTGGCGCCGGTCACCAGCGCCACCTGGCTCCGCAGGTCCGGAATGCACAGTGCCGTTGCGGCCATGGAAGTGGCACTCACTTGACGCTGGCGTGGACCTTCTCGAGCTCCGCGCGGTAGACCTTGACGACGCTCTGGTCGTAGGAAGCGGCGAACTTCTCGCCCACGGGCTTGGTCAGCTCACGCATGCGCGCCAGCGTGGCGGGCGGCACGTCGTTGACCTGCATCTTCGACTCCAGCTCCTTGCGGGCCACGGTGGAGGCCTCCCGGCTGGTCTGGCGCTGGAAGGCGCCCGCTTCCTGCACGGCCGCCTTGACGAGCTGCTGGTCGGCGGGCGAGAGCTTCTCCCAGGTCTTGCGGCTGATCACCACCGGGTTGGCGGTGTACACATGGTTGGTCACGCTCAGGTACTTCTGCACCTCGTAGAACTTGCTGGTCAGCACCACGGAGAACGGGTTTTCCTGCGCGTCCATGGCGCGGGACTCCAGCGCACCATACAGCTCGGGGAAGGGCATGGGCGCCGGGTTGGTGCCCAGGGCCGCGAAGCTGTCGAGGAACAGCGGGTTGGGAATGACCCGCAGCTTCAGGCCCTTGAGGTCCTCGACATTGACGATGGGCTTGCGGCTGTTGGTGAAGTTGCGAAAGCCCGTCTCCCAGAAGTCCAGGCCGACCATGCCCTTGTCGGGCAGGCGGCTCATCAGCAGCTGGCCGAAGGGCCCCTGCAGCAGCGCATCGACCTGCTGCGCGCTGTTGAAGGAGAAGGGAATGTCCAGCAGCGTGAACTCCTTGATCACCCCGCCCATGATGGTGGCGGAGGGCAGGGTGATGTCCTGCACGCCGCCCTGCACGGCGCTGAGCTGCTGCGCCTCACCGCCGATGGAGCCGCCGCCCAGTTCCATCAGCTTGATGCGCCCGTTGCTGCGCGTATTGAGGATCTCGGCAAGCTTCTGCGCGCCCAGCGAGATCGGATGGCCCGGCTGCACCACATGGCCGAAGCGCAGCGTAATCGGCGCTGGCGACTGGGCATGGGCCGCGGTGGCGCAGGCCAGCGCGATCGCGGCCGCACGGATCAATTGAATGAGCTTCACGGAGGTCTCCTGTTCTGGTTGGGAAGGGAAAAGAAGGCGCAGGATCAGGCCCGGTGCGCGGCCAGCACCATCGCTGCGCCGCGTTCGGCCACCATCAGCGTCGGCGCGTTGGAATTGCCCGAGGTGCAGGTAGGCATGACCGAGGCATCGACGACCCGCAGACCCTGGGCGCCGCGCACCCGCAGCTGCGGATCGACGACCGAGTCCTCGTCGCCGCCCATGCGGCAGGTGCCGACGAGGTGGTAGCCCGAGACGCCGCGGTCGAGGGCATAGCGCAGCAGGGCCGCGTCGTCGTCGACGGCGGGGCCCGGCAGCGTCTCCTGGATGCCCCATTGCCGCAGCGCCGGCATGGCGAACAGACGGCGGCCCAGCCGCAGTCCGGCCACGACGGCGGCGCGGTCGGCCTCATGGCTCAGGTAACGGGCCGCGATGTGTGGCGGTTGGGCTGCGTCCCGCGAGCGCGCCCGCACGGTGCCGCGGCTCTCGGGCAGGGACTGGTAGACATTGATGGTCATGCCCGGCGCCTGTTCGAGCCGGTAGGTCCCCGGCTCGAAGCTGGCCGGCGCGAAGCTCAGTTGAAGATCGGGAAAGGACTGTCCGGCATCGCTGCGCGCGAAGGCGGCGCAGGTGCTGGCGCCCAGCGTGAGCAGTCCCCGGCCCTGCACGGCGTAACGCGCCAGTTCTCCCAGCATCGCCAGGCCATGGGTGCGCTCGTTCAGCGTGCGGATGCCGCGTACGCGCTGGGTCAGCCGCACCGAGTAGTGGTCGCGCAGGTTCTCGCCCACGGCAGGGCGATCGGCCACGATGGGCACGCCCAGCGTGCGCAGCAGCTCGGCCGGGCCGATGCCCGACAGCTGCAGCAGGTGCGGCGAGCGGATCGCGCCGCAGGCCACGATCACCTCGCGCCGCGCCCGCAACTGCTCGATGCGGCCCTGGTGCCGCACCTGTACGCCGACCGCCTGCATGCCGTCGAACAGCACCTGCTGCGCCAGCGCCCCGGTCATGATCCGAAGATTGGGGCGGCGCCGCGCACGGCGCAAATAGGTCTGGGCCGGACCTCGGCGGAAGCGGCCATGGCGGTTCTGCTGGAAGGGCGCCGCGCCTTCTCGCTCCGGGCCATTCACGCTCGGCCGCACCCGCATGCCCGCCTCGCCGCAGGCCGCTAGAAAGGCGGCGCTGAGTGCATGCGTCTCCATGAACTCGCTCACGGGCAGCGGAGGCCCGGCCGTGTCGGGCAGCGTCGCCTCGATGCGCGCGTAGCAGGCCAGCGCTTCTTCATGGCTCCAGCCGGCGCAGCCCATCGCCAGCCAACGACGATGCTCCTCGGGCGAGGTGCGCACGTACAGCATGCCGTTCATCGAGCCGGTGCCGCCCAGCATGCGGCCCTGTGGCAGCGGAACCTCGCGGCCACCGAGTTCGGGGTCGGCGGCCATCCGGTAGCGCCAGCTCAGCTGCGGGTGGTCGATGAGGCGCAGGAAGCCCGCGGGTACGTGGATGAAGGGGCTGCGGTCGGGCGGGCCAGCCTCGATCAGAAGAACCCGGTGCCGGCCATCCTCCGTGAGGCGGTCGGCGAGCACGCAACCGGCGCTGCCGGCGCCGACCACGACGAAGTCGAATTCAGCGTCCCAGGCCATGGTGCCGACGGGTCGTCGATGGCTGAAGGACGCGGCCATGCGCAGCCCCGGGCGAAGGCCGGGCGCACCGCGCGACGCTCATCGCACGTCTCCAGGTGTGGCCGAATAGGCCAGGGCGAAGCGCTGGTGCACCGCACCTTCCTGCGCGCCCAGGACCTGCAGCGCGTCGGCGCACAACTCGGCCTGTGCCAGCGCCTGCACGGCCTGCGCGTCGTAGCCACAGGCGATCAGGACCCAGTCGGCAAAGCGGTCGGCCAGGCCGCGCATGCGCTGCTCCTCGGTGGGCGCAATCGGTGGCGCCTCATGACGGATCACGTGCAACCCCACCAGGCCCGGACGCAGGCGAAGCTCCCGACCCAGGCGGCCCAACGCGTCACGCAGCGCGGCCTCCTGACCTGGCGCGGGCGAGAGCCGCACCGTGAGCGCCTGGCGCGCCGTGACCGCGCCCTCGCTGCCCAGCACACGGCACTGGCTGCGCACCATGTGCCGGTGGTGCGGCATCATGCGCGTGGACCACGGCGTGGGTGCGTTCAGCCGCGCCGCATAGCCCGGCGACGAGAGCACCGAGAAGTCCTCGAGCTCGTAGAGCACGAACACGCCTTCGCCCCCTTCCGCGCAGGACCAGCGGCTGGCCCGTCGGAAGCCCGGGATGCCCAGGCGCTCCGGAAAATGTTCGTGCGCGTGCCAGTCTTCGAAGTCCGGTCGCATCGCCGGTGCCATGTCCCACCACATGGCCAGGGCCGCATTGCCAAGCATTGCCATTGCCGCGCCCTCAGCAGACCTGCGGGCCCGGGCCGCACCGTCGCAGCCGCCCTGCAGCCGCCCCATCCATCGCTTGCTTCATGACTCGTCTCCAACCCGTGTTCCTGAAATTGGGCCGGATGCTGCCAGAGTTGTGAATGCCATTCAACTTGGCGATAAGATTCAAAATTTGAATGGCTTCCACGAAAGAAGTGGCATGAGCGGCGCCCTCGAAAAATCACTGGCCATCCTCGAATACCTCGTCGACCATCCCGACGGCGTCAGCCTCGGCCAGATCGCGACCGAGCTCAACCAGCTGCGCAGTGGCTGCCATCGCACGCTGCAGGAACTCGTGCGCTTCGGCTATGTGCGACAGACCCCCCGCGGCGACTACGCCCTCACCACGCGACTGCCCGCCATGGGACTCAACTTCATCGGCAAGTCCGGCGTGGTGGACATCGCCCAGCCGGTGATCGACCGGCTGGCCCGCAGCACCGAGGAACTGGTCCGCCTGGCCATCGTGGACGGCGAGCGCCTGACGCTCATCGCCAAGGCGCAGGGCGCACGCTCGGGCCTGCTCTATGACCCCGACATGGGCATCGACCTGCGGCTGTCCTGCAGCGCGGCCGGCCATGCCTGGCTGATGACGCTGCCGGAGGACCTGGCCATCGGGCATGTGAGCCGCCAGGGCCTGGGCACGCCGCGCAACTTCGGTCCCAATGCACCCACCTCGGTGCGGGCCCTGCTCAAGATGCTCGACGAGCACCGCAAGCGGGGCTTCAGCATCATCCAGGACGTGTATGCGCCCGGCATGAGCTCGATGGCGGCGCCCATCCAGCGGCAGGGCGAAGCAGCCACCGGCGTGCTGGTGATCGCCGGTCCGTCGCTGCGGCTGAGCACGGCCAAGATGAACCGCTTCGGCCCGGCCCTGCTCGCCGCGGCGAACGAGCTGGCCGCGACGGGCGCGGCCTCCCCCCTGCTCAAGTCGGCCAACCTGGGCACCTGGGGCAATGTGGGCGACAAGCCGCCGCCGCCAGCGCGCAAGACCGTGCGCGCCGCACGATGACCCCTGACATGGAGCCCCTCATGAGCACCGACATCCGCTGCCTTGTTCCCGGCCATGACCTCCTGGGCGAGTCGCCCCTGTGGTGCGAAGCGACGCAATCCCTGCTGTGGCTGGACATCGATGGCGGCCGACTGCAGCGCTTTCATCCGGAGAGCGGCCGCCACGACAGCCACGACTTCACGCAGCGCTTCGTCGGCTCGCTCGCGCTGACGCGCGATCCATCCGTGGTGCTGCTGGGCATCGACCTGGGGTTGTACCTGTTCCACATGGGCCGCGGTGAACTGCAGCCGCTCTGCCAGGTGGAAGACGCCGCGCTGGACAACCGGCTCAACGACGGCCGCTGCGACGCGCAGGGCCGCTTCTGGGTGGGCACCATGGACAACCAACTGCACCGACCGCACGGTGCGTTCTACCGCGTCGACGCCGACGGATCCGTGCATCGCCAGTTCGGCGACGTGATCGTGTCGAACACCGTGGCCTTCTCGCCCAACCAGCGGCGGCTGTACTTCTCGGACACGCGCCGATTCACGACATGGCAGTTCGACTTCGACGCGGCCGCCGGCACGGCCACGAACCGGCGCGTCTTCGTGGACCATGGCGCGCAACGCTGGCGACCCGACGGCGCCTGCGTCGACGCGCAGGGGCATGTCTGGAACGCGATCTTCGCGGCCGGCAAGGTCATCCGCTTCACGCCCGACGGCAAGGTCGACCGCGTGGTCGAGCTGCCGGTCACCAACCCCACCTGCGTCTGCCTGGGCGGCCCCGAGCGACGCACCCTGTTCGTCACCACCGCCCGCAAGTTCCTGGATCGCACGCAGCTGCTGCGTGAACCGCTGGCCGGCTCGGTGCTGGCCATCGATGTGGACGTGCCCGGCCTGCCCGAACACCGCTTCGCCCATCCGGCACACGGCCACTGAGGAAACGACGATGACCGCCCCCGACCGCGCCGCCGACAGCATCGGCAACATCGTGCTGCTGGAGCACTACAACGCCACCGTGGACGACCAGCGCCTGGCCACGCTCTTCTACGTGACCGCGCTGGGCGGCACGCGCGACCCCTACCTGTTCACGGGCCTGGACAACATGTGGGTCAACTTCGGCCGCACGCAGGTGCACCTGCCCAGCCGCGGCGCGTCGCCCCGGTCGCAGTTGCTGCGAGGCACGCTGGGCTTCGTGGTGCCGGACCTGTACGCGATGCGCGCACGCCTCGGCTTTGCCCGGGCAGAGATGCAGCGTGTGGCGCCCGGCCGCGCCCTGCAGTTCGACGCCATGGACGGGCCCGACTGCATCGACCTGTACTGCCCCTGGGGCACCCGTGTGCGTTGCCATGCCCCCTCCGACGCCTTCGATGGCGTGCACCTCGGCCTGGTCTATATTGACTTCGACGTGCCGCCAGGCACCGTGGACGGCATCGCCCGCTTCTACACCCAGGTGATCGGGACCCCTGCGCAGGTGAATGGTCGCCGGGCCATCGTGCGCGCCGGCCTGTTCCAGACCCTGCGCTTCACCGAGCGCGAAGCGCCACTGCCGGACTACGACGGCCACCACTTCCTGATCTACCTGGCGGACTTCGCCAGCCCGCATGCCTGGCTGCGCGAGCACGGCCTGCTCACGCGGGACGACGCGCCTCACGAGTGGCGCTTCGAGTGGATCTGTGATCCACGGGATGGTCGTCGCCTCTTCCAGGTCGAGCACGAGGTGCGCAGCACCCGTCACCCTCTGTACAACCGCGTGCTCGTCAACCGCGACACGGCGCTGACCAACGTCAACTACCGGCGCGGGCGCGAGGACTTCGACGGCGTCTACTGAGAAGGTGCGAGCGAACCCGCCATGTCCGCTCGTCCTGCCAAAACACGCCCACTCGGCGTTGCAAATGCTCGCCATAGCCCGAGCTATGGCTGCGCTTTGCGCCTTGATTGGCCGCGTTTTCGCAGCCCGCTCGGCCACGCCGGATTCACTCACACCTTCTGAGCACGGCCTCCCGGCGCCGACCGCGCGGCGCGCTGCCGCGCCGGCCCCTGCGCGGTCGCCAGGTTGTGCGCCGTGTTGATCAGCCCGATGTGGGAGAAGGCCTGCGGAAAGTTGCCCAGTTGCCGGCCGGCCTGCATGTCGTATTCCTCCGAGAGCAGGCCGACGTCGTTGCACAGGCCCAGCAGGCGGTCGAAGAGTGCCGCGGCATCGTGGTGCCGCCCCGCCATCACATAGGCATCGGCCAGCCAGAAGCTGCAGGCCAGGAAGGCGCCTTCCCGACCGCCCACGCCATCGTCCGTGGCGCCGGTCGAATAGCGCTGGACCAGCCCGTCCTGCATCAGCCCGTGCTCGATGGCGGCGATGGTGCCGGCCACGCGCGGATCCGTGGCCGGCAGGAAGCCCACCTGCGGCATCAGCAGCAGCCCCGCATCCAGGCTCTTGCCGCCGTAGTACTGCACGAAGGTGTCGAGCTGCGAGTCGAAGCCGTGCACGCAGATGTCCGCATGAATGGCGTCGCGCACCTCGCGCCAGTGCTCGACGGGGCCGTCCCGGCCATGGTGTTCCACAGCAGCGACCGCGCGGTCGAAGGCCACCCAGGCCATCAGGCGCGAATGGGTATACGCCTGAGGCGGGCCACGTGTCTCCCAGATGCCCTGGTCCGGTTCGCGCCAGACCTTCTCCAGGTGCACCAGCAGGGCCTTCTGCATGGCCCAGCCCTCGGCATTGGGCTGCAGCTCGGCGCACCGGGCGGCATGCAGGGTGTCCATGAGCTCGCCGTACACGTCGATCTGCATCTGGCCCGCGGCGCCGTTGCCCACGCGCACCGGCCGGCTGCCTTCGAAGCCGGGCAGCCATGGCAACTCGTACTCGGGCAACCATCGCTCGCCGCCGATGCCGTACATGATCTGCAGCTGGTTCGGCGAGCCGGCCACGGCGCGCATCAGCCACTGGCGCCAGTGCTGCGCCTCCTCGCGGTAGCCGGCATTGAGCAGCGCATACAGCGTGAGCGCGGAGTCGCGCACCCAGCAGTAGCGGTAGTCCCAGTTGCGCGTGCCACCGATGGCCTCGGGCAGCGAGGTGGTGGGCGCCGCGACGATGGCGCCGGTGGGCGCATAGGTCAGCAGCTTGAGCGTGATGAGCGAGCGCACCACGGCGCCGCGCCAAGCCGGCGGCATCGGCGGCAGGGTGGCGCGGCCGACCCAGTCGTGCCACCAGAGAACCGTGCGCTCCAGCGATTCGTCCCGGTCCTCCACGAAGTGCGGGCGCCGGTTGGAGGGGTGATAGGCCAGCGTCATCGGCACGCGCTCGCCGGCGCGTACGGTGAAGCGCGCACGCGTGCTCATGCCGTGGCCTTCCAGCGGCAGGTCGGCATGCAGCTCGATGGCATCCGGCCCCGCGACCATGCTGAGGCCATAGTCCTTGCGTTGCACCCACGGCACCGTGCAGCCATGGGCGAAGCGCACCGTCAGGTCGAGCTGCATCGCCACCTCGCCCTCGACGCCCGCCACGATGCGCACCACGTCGACATGGGCGGGGTCGTCGTCGCTGCGGGGCATGAAGTCGGTGACAGTGACCACGCCGGTGGCGGTCTGGAAGCGGGTCTCCAGCACCGCCGAGTCGGCCAGGTAGCGCCGGCTCACCTGCGGGTCTGCGTCGACGGGGGCCACCTTCCAGCGACCATGGCGCTCTTCGCCCAGCAAGGCCGCGAAGCAGGCGGGCGAATCGAAGCGCGGCAGGCACAGCCAGTCGATGGCACCGTCGCGGCCCACCAGCGCCGCCGACAGCATGTTGCCGATGAGCGCGTAGTCCTCGATGCGGCGGTGCGGGACGGAAGGCACGGCGGCTTCGCCCTCGGCCACCGCGGCGCGAGGGGTCGTGGTCGGACGCGGGCCGTTCATCCGCCGTGCGCAAAGTCGGGGTAATCGGTCATGCCGCCGTCCACGAACACCGTGGTGCCGGTCATGTAGCGCGCCGCATGCGAGGCCAGCACCACCGCCATGTCGGCGATGTCCTCCGGCTCCCCCATGCGGCCAAGCGGGATCTTGCGCAGCAGGTCGGCATGGCCTTCCGGGTCTTCCCACACGTCGCGGTTGATCGGCGTCCTGATGGCGCCGGGCGCCAGACTGAGCACGCGCACGCCGTGCGGCGCCGCCTCCTGCGCGAGCGTGCGGCCCATCATGGTGAGGCCGGCCTTGCTGGCGCAGTAGGCGCTGTAGCCGCTCCAGGCGATGGTCTCGTGCACGCTGGTGGTGTTGAGGATCACGCCCGACTTCTGCGGCACCATGCGACGCAGCGCATGGTGCGCGCACAGGAAGGCCCCCTTGAGGTTCACGTCGATCACGCGGCCCCAGGCCTTCGCATCGGCTTCCCAGGCCAGGGCATGCTCGCCGTCGATGCCGGCGTTGTTGACCAGCACATCGATGCCGCCCCACGCCTGGTCGAGCGCCTCGAACATGCCGTCCACGGCCTGCGCGTCGGCGATGTCGGCATGCACCGTGATCGGCCGGCCAGCCGGCGTGTGACGGCAGGCATCGGCCAGCGCCTCCGCGGCCTCGGGCTTGGAGCGGTAATTGATGGCGACGCGGGCGCCGGCGTCGGCGAAGGCCTTGACGATGGCGGCCCCCAGGCCGGAGCTGCCGCCGGTCACGAGCACGCGCTTCTGTTCGAGATGAAGGTCCATGCGAATCCCTGTTCGACACAGCCCGCCGATGCGGGGGCCGCGGCGCCACATTGATGGCACGGATTCATTGGCGCATCGGCCGGGGCCCATGCGCGTCGGACGAGGCAGACAGCGGCTGAGCGTCCGGACGGATGGTTGGCTGACGGGAAGCCTTGCCGGTCGGTGCCGGCAGGTCGAACGCGTTCGAGCGGACGTGCCGAAGCGGACGCTGGCGAGCACGCCCGTCTTCACCCGCTCAGCGCTTGGCGACCTGGACGATCAAGGCGGTGGAAAGCAGGATGCCCGTCACCAGCGCGGCAATGGCCAGCATGCCGCCGGGCGTGACCTCGACCCGTGCGCTGACCGAGAAGGGCCGCGTGCTCACGTTCAGCACGGCGGTCTGGGGTGAGGCGGAAGAGGACACGGCAACTCCTTGCAAATCGGGCAGTGTGCCAGTGGCCCGGCGGCACGCCGCGCGTGGGCAGCGCCACCCGCTGTCGGACGAGTCTTCATCCGCCCCGGCGATCCCGAAGGCTTGAATGGCCCGCGACGCCGGGCGGCGACAGCCTACAGGCGCCAAGCGTCCCACACCGCAGCATGGGTCGTCGCCCCTTTCCTATGGAGACCCTGAACATGACCCCTTCCAACGATTCCGCACGCGCCGACGGCATTGAACGCATCGACGTCGACTCCCCCGAAGCCCTCGAGCGCTGGGGCCGCAAGCTCGACGTCACGGCCGTCCAGCTGAAGGAGGCCGTGGCCGCCGTGGGTGACAAGGCCCCCGACGTCGAGATGCACCTCAAGGGCACGCGGGCCTCGACCAACGACGACCAGGTCGACAAGGCGGGCGGCTGAACCTCGACCCTTCCGGGGCTTGATCGTTCCTGCGAAGCCGGATGAGGCTTTGGGCCATTCCCGCGCAGCCCCGCGCTGCCTAGAGTGGCCCGCATGTGGAACGACACCCAAGACCGACTCCCGACCTCGCCCGCCGCCAGCGCCCAGGGCGCGCCGCTGGCGGGCGTGCGCGTGCTGGACCTGACCCGGCTGCTGCCGGGCCCCATGTGCACCCTGCACCTCGCCGACCTGGGCGCGGACGTGATCAAGATCGAGGACCTGGGGGCCGGCGACTATGCCGTCGACGGCGTGCGCCGGCAGGTCAACCGCAACAAGCGCGGCATCCGCCTCGACCTCAAGCAGCCCCAGGGCGTACAGACGCTGCTGCGGCTGTGCGAGCGGGCCGACGTGCTGGTGGAGTCCTTTCGCCCGGGCGTCATGGACAGGCTGGGCGTGGGCGTGTCCGCCGTCCAGGCGCACAACCCTCGGCTGATCTACTGCAGCATCACCGGCTATGGCCAGACCGGGCCGATGCGCGATGCCGCGGGCCACGACATGAACTACGCCGCGTTGACCGGCGTGGCCGACCAGATGGGCCGCGCCGACGCGCCGCCCGCGCTGTCCAGCATCCCTGTGGCCGATCTGCTGGGCGGCACCATGCCCGCGGTGATGGGCATCCTGGCGGCGCTCTTCGACGCGTCTCGCACCGGCCGCGGGCGCCATGTGGATGTCGCCATCGCCGACGGGCTGCTGGCCCATGCCGTCATTCCCCACATGGCCGTCGCGCGCGGTGGCCGGGCTCGGCCCCTGGGCACCGACAAGCTCACCGGCGCGCTGGCCTGCTACGACCATTACGCCACCGCCGACGGCCGCTGGATGGCGGTGGGTGCCCTGGAGCCGAAGTTCTGGCGCCGCTTCTGCACGTGCATCGGCCGTCCCGACCTGGCGGACCACCTGCCCGACGCCGAGGCGCCCGACCGCCATGCCGTCAAGGCCGAGGTCGCCGCCGTGCTGCGCCAACACAGCCAGGCCCACTGGGCCGCCCTTTTCGCGCAGGAGGACTGCTGCGTCACGCCCGTGCTTCGGCTGGACGAGGCCCTGGCCCATCCCCAGATGCAGGCCCGGGGCATGGCCGTCACCGCTCCTGCGGGCGACAAACAGCTTGGCCCGCCGGTGCGCATCAGCGGCCATGACTTCGCCGTCCGGCACGATGCACCCGCGCCGGGCCAGCACACCGACGAGGTGCTGGCCGAACTCGGCTGGAGCGAGGAGGAGCGGGAGCAGCTCCGGCGCGTGGCCGCCATCGGCTGAGGCCCCATTGAGCCGCTGGTGGCTTTCGGGTACGGTCGGCGCCGGCCCGCCGCGGCCCGCGCCCCTTGCCATGCCTCCCAGCTTCGCCCGCCCCGTCCAGCACACCATCGCCATCGCGCAGGTCGACCAGATCCTGCAGGGGGCCCGCGCACGCGGGCTGGACTGCGATGCGCTGCTGCGCCGCGCGGGCATCGCGCCCACGCTGCTGGGCTCGAACCTCGCACGCGTCACGCAGGCGCAGTACGCCACGCTGGTCGTGCAGCTCACGCGCCGCATGCGCGACGAGCTCTGGGGCCTGGCCGGCCGACCGGTGCCGCTGGGCACCTTCGCCACCGGCTGCCGCATGCTGGTGCGCTGCGAGACGCTGGGCGAGGCCCTGCGCCAGGGCGCCCGCTATGCGCACCAGGTGCTGCCCGATATCGGCGTGCATGTGCAGCGCCACGGCGGCCTGGTCACGCTGCGCATCGACACGCGGCAGCCCCCTTCGGCACCGCTCGAGTATGCCCAGCGCTCCTTCATGTTCTTCGCCTTCGGCGTGGCCTGCTGGCTGGTGGCGCGCCGCATTCCCCTGCAGGAGGTGGTCTACGACCGCTCGGTCAATGTGCAGCGCTCCGAGGCCTCGCGCCTCTTCCAGGCGCCGGTCAGTGCGGGCCGCGACTGGATGGGCCTGCGCTTCGAGTCGCGCTGGCTCGACCTGCCGGTGGTGCAGAGCACCGAGAGCGTGGAAGGCTTCCTGCGAAGCGTGCCCGGCGACCTGCTGGTGCGCTACCGCGACCACACCAGCCTGACCGAACGCATCCGCCGCGTGTTGCGCCGTCACCTGCACGAGGAGCTGCCGTCGCTGGAGCAGGTGAGCGCCTCGCTCGCCATGACGCCGCAGACCCTGCGCCGGCGGCTGCAGCGCGAAGGGCAGGGCTTCCAGGCCATCAAGGACAGCCTGCGCCGCGACGTGGCGGTGGAGTACCTGTCGAGGCCCGACCTCACGCTGATCGAGATCGCCGAGCGCCTGGGCTATTCGGAGGCCAGCACCTTCCACCGTGCCTTCAAGGCGTGGACGGGGCTCGCGCCCGGCGCGTATCGCGAGCGCTACCTGGCGCGGGCGCAGGACGCGGCGGCGCCGTCCGCCGAGCCGCAGCTGTCGCACTGACGGCGACTGTCGGCCCCCGGGCCGGCGATGTTTTCTGCCAATCCTTTTGCGCCGATCCGCGATTGGCCGTCCGGGGGGCGCTGGCCACACTGGCTGCCATGGAGCAACGCCAGAGGAACCACCGATGACCCGAACCGGCCGAACCGTCCACGTCGTGGGCGTGGGCATGATCCCCTTCACCAAGCCCGGCGCCAGCGAGCCCTACACCGTGATGGGCATGCGCGCCGCCCAGGCCGCCCTGCGCGATGCGGGCGTCGACTATGCCGAGGTGCAGCAGGCCTATGTGGGCTATGTCTACGGCGACTCCACCGCCGGCCAGGCCGCGATCTACGGCGTGGGCCTCACCGGCATTCCGGTGTTCAACGTCAACAACAACTGCGCCACGGGCTCCAGTGCGCTCTTCCTGGCGCGCCAGGCGGTGGAAAGCGGCATGGTCGAATGCGCCATCGCCCTCGGCTTCGAGCAGATGCAGCCCGGCGCGCTCAAGGGCGCCTGGGGCGACCGCCCGTCGCCCATGGCCCGCTTCGCCGAGGTCATGACCGAGCACCAGGGCTTCGACGCGGCCGCACCGCGCGCGGCGCAGTTCTTCGGCGGCGCGGGGCGCGACTACATCCGCGCGCATGGCATCCGGCCCGACACCTTCGGCCGCATCTCGGTCAAGGCGCGCCAGCATGCGGCCCGCAATCCGCTGGCCGTGTTCCGGCAGACGCTCACCCTTGAAGAGGTGATGGCCGCGCCCACGGTGTTCGACCCGCTCACGCGCTACCAGTGCTGCCCGCCCACCTGCGGTGCGGCGGCCGCGGTGGTGTGCTCGGCGGAGTTCGCCCGCAAGCACGGCCTGGATTCCAGCGTGGCGATCCGCGCCCAGGCCATGACCACCGACCGCCCCAGCACCTTCGACAGCGGCGACATGCGCCGCGTGGTCGGCTACGACATGAGCGTGGCCGCCGCCAATCAGGTCTACGAAACCGCCGGCGTGGGTCCGGAAGACCTGGACGTGGTCGAACTGCATGACTGCTTCACAGCCAACGAACTCATCACCTACGAGGCGCTGGGCCTCACGCCCGAGGGCACGGCCGAGCGCTTCATCCTCGACGGCGACAACACCTATGGCGGCCGGGTGGTGACCAACCCGTCGGGCGGCCTGCTGTCCAAGGGCCATCCGCTGGGCGCCACGGGCCTGGCCCAGTGCGCCGAACTGGTCTGGCAACTGCGCGGCCAGGCCGAGCAGCGGCAGGTGGAAGGCGCACGGCTGGCGCTGCAGCACAACCTGGGGCTGGGCGGCGCCTGCGTGGTCACGCTCTACGAGAAGGTCGGCGCATGATCGACCGCCAGTACATCGGCCATGCCATGCCGCCCTTCGAGGTGGACGTGGAGCCGGGCCGGCTGCGCTTCTTTGCCAAGGCCACCGGCCAGACGGACCCCGTCTACGCCGACGAGGCCGCAGCCCGCGCCGCGGGCCATCCGGGCCTGCCGGTGCCGCCCACCTTCCTGTTCTGCCTGGAGATGGAGTCGCCCGATCCGGCCGCCATCCGCAACCTGCTCGGGCTGGACTACCGCCGGCTGCTGCATGGCGAGCAGGGCTTTGCCTACCACCGGCTCGCCCATGCCGGCGACCGCCTGCGCTTTGCGCAGCGCATCGAGGACATCTACGACAAGAAGGGCGGCGCGCTGGAGTTCGTCGTACGCCAGACCCATGTGAGCAACCAGCGCGGCGAGCATGTGGCCGACCTGCGCAGCGTGACGGTGATGCGCCATGGCTGAAGTCCTGGCCGACACCGCGCCCGCCGCCACCCGGCTCGCGCCCGCACAGCTCGCCGCACTGCGCGTGGGCGACCGGCTGCCGCCGCTGCAGCTGCCACCGGTGAGCCGCCTCACGCTGGCGCTGTACTGCGGTGCCTCGGGCGACCACAACCCCATTCACGTGGACAGGGACTTCGCCCGCGCCGCCGGCCAGGCCGACGTGTTCGCGCACGGCATGCTGTCCATGGCCTGGCTGGGCCGCCTGCTCACCGACTGGGTGCCGCAGCAAGCCGTGCGCCGTTTCGATGTGCGCTTTGCCGCCATCACCCAGGTCGGCGAGGCCATCCGCTGCACCGGCGAAGTGGCCGGGATCGTCGTCGAGCAGGGCGAGCGCCGCGCGCGGCTGCTGCTGCAGACGACCAACGAGGCCGGCCAGATCAAGCTGCAGGGCGAGGCCGTCGTCGCCCTGGACTGAACCACCGACCACCGCATCCGCTCCCCATTCCGCCGAAGGAACTCCATGTCAAGAAAACTCGAAGGCAAGGTCGCCATCGTCTCGGGCTCCGGCCGCGGCATCGGCCGCGAGATCGCCCTCAAGCTCGCAGGCGAAGGCGCCCGCGTGGTCATCAACGACCTGGACGCCGGCCCGGCCGAGCAGACCGTGCGCGACATCCAGGCCCGCGACGGGCAGGCGGTGGCCTGCATCGGCAGCGTCACCGAAGCCGGCTTCGCCGAGCGCTTCGTCGCCACCGCCATCGACACCTTCGGCGGGCTCGACATCATCGTCAACAACGCCGGCTACACCTGGGACAACGTGGTGCAGAAGATGAGCGACGAGCAATGGGAGGCCATGCTCGCCGTGCACCTGACGGCGCCCTTCCGCGTGCTGCGTGCGGCCGCGGACTTCATCCGCGACGCCGCCCGCCGCGAGGCCGACGAGGGCCGGCCGGTGCATCGCAAGGTGGTCAACATCTCGTCGGTGTCGGGCGTCTACGGCAATGCCGGCCAGGCCAACTACGCCGCCGCCAAGGCCGGCATCAACGGCCTGACCAAGGCGCTGGCCAAGGAATGGGGCCGCTACCGCGTCAACGTCAACAGCGTGGCCTTCGGGCTCATCATGACGCGCCTGACCGAGGCGGCCGCGGGCAGTGACGCGAGCATCGACATCGCCGGCCGGCAGATCCGCGTGGGCGTGAATCCGCAGATCCTCAAGTCCATCGAGCAGACCATTCCGCTGGGCCGCGGCGGCACGCCCGAAGAAGCCGCGGGCGCCGTCTACCTGCTGTGCATTCCCGAGTCCGACTTCGTCAGCGGCCAGGTGCTGGTCTGCGGCGGCGGCAAGCCCTGAGCCGGCGCACGCGAGGGCGACCATGGAAAGCATCCTCACCTACCCCCGCCAGGTCTTCCGCGACGACCATGAGCTGCTGCGCCAGACCGTGCGCCGCTTCCTGGACCGCGAATGCCGCCCGCGCCAGGCCGAGTGGGACCGCGAAGGCCGCGTGGACCGTGAGACCTGGCTCAAGGCCGGCCGCGAGGGCCTGCTGTGCCCCACGCTCGACAGTGCCTGGGGCGGCGGCGGTGGCGACTTCGGCCATGCGGCCGTGATCGTCGAGGAGATCGGCCGCTCGGGCATCTCGGGCCTGGGCTTCGGCCTGCATTCCGATGTGGTCGCGCCGTACATCGCGCGGCTGGGCACCGAGGCGCAGAAGGCGCGCTGGCTGCCCGGTTGCGTGAGCGGCGAGACCATCCTGGCCATCGCCATGAGCGAGCCCGGCGCCGGCAGCGACCTGCGCGCCGTCCGCACCACGGCCCGGCGCGAGGGCGACGACTACGTCATCGACGGCAGCAAGACCTTCATCTCCAACGGCCTGAACTGCGACCTGGTGGTCGTCGTCGCCAAGACCGCCCCCGACCTCGGCGGCAAGGGCGTCTCGCTGCTGCTGGTGGAGGCCGACCGGCCGGGCTTCCGGCGCGGGCGCAAGCTCGACAAGATGGGCCAGGAAGCCGCCGACACGGCCGAGCTCTTCTTCGATGGGGTGCGCGTTCCCGCCGGCAACCTGCTGGGCGAGGAGAACAAGGGGCTGGGCTACCTGATGCAGGAGCTGGCCCAGGAGCGCTTCGTCATCGCGCTCGGCGCGGCGGCCAAGCTGGAGGCCATGTACGAGGAGACGGTGCGCTACACCCGCGAGCGCATCGTCTTCGGCAAGCCGCTGCTGGACATGCAGAACACCCGCTTCGCGCTGGCCGGCATCCGCACCCGCGCGACGGCGGTGCGCATGATGGTCGACCAGTACCTGGCGGAACACCTGCGCCGCCGGCTGACGCTGGACGAGGCCGCCATGGCCAAGCTCTTCGCCACCGAGGAGCTCGGGCGCGCGCTGGACGAGATGCTGCAGCTGTACGGCGGCTACGGCTACATGATGGACTACCCGATCTGCCGGGCCTTCGTCGACTCGCGCGTGATGCGCATCTACGGCGGCACGAGCGAGGTGATGAAGGAGCTCATCGCCCGCAACCTGTGACCGCCCCGTGATCCCACTCCGCCGCCCCGGTGCAGGGCGGCGCGCATGAACGGAGACAACGCCGATGCCCTCGCTCCCCCGTCCCTTCTGGCCCCGTGGCGTGCCCGCCGACGTGCGGGTGCCCCAGGTGCCGCTCACGCATTTCCTGCAGACCGCCGCCGAGCGCTGGCCCGACAAGCCGGCCATCGTGTTCGCCGGCAGCACGCTGGACTACACGGGCCTCTGGCAGCGCAGTTGCGCGCTGGCCGGCCATCTGGCGCAGCGCCTGGGCGTGCGGCCGGGCGACCGCGTGCTGCTCGTGGCACAGAACTGCCCGCAGTTCGTCGTCGCCACCTTCGGCATCCAGCGCGCCGGCGCGGCGGTGGTGCCGGTCAACCCGATGAGCACCGCGCCGGAGCTGGCCCACTATGCCCACGACAGCGGCGCACGCGTCGCCATCTGCGCGCAGGAGTTGCTTGGGCCGGTGCAGCAGGCGGTGGCCGACGGCCTGCTCGATGCGGTGCTCGTGCTGGCCTATGCCGATGCGCTCTCGGGCGACGGCGCCTCGACGCAGGCCGAGGCCGTGCAGGGCGTGCCGGCGCTGGCCGAGGCACGACGCCCGCTGCCCGACGGGCCCTACCACGGCTTCGAGGCGGCCATTGCCGAAGGCCTGGCACCGCCGCCTTGGCATGCCGATGTGCATGCGCTGGCGGCGCTGCCCTACACCTCGGGCACCACCGGCGCGCCCAAGGGCTGCCGGCATTCGCACGCCACGCTGCTGGCCTCCAACCTGGCCTCGCAGGTGTGGCGCGGGCTGCATTCGGAATCTGTCTTCCTGTGCGTGGCGCCGCTGTTCCACATGCTGGGCATGCAGAACGGCATGAACCTGCCGATCACGCTGGGCGCCACCGTGGTCATGATGCCCCGCTGGAACGCGGCCCAGGCCGTGGCCCTGGTGGCCCGCCACCGCGTGAGCGCGTGGGCCGCACCGCCGGCCATGGTGATGGACTTCTTCGCCCAGTCCGAGGCGGCCACGGCCGACCTGAGCAGCCTCTCGATGCTCTCCGGCGGCGGCGCCGCGATGCCCGAGGCGGTGGCCGCCATGCTGCAGGCGCGCTTCGGCCTGGCCTACAACGAGGCCTACGGTCTGACCGAGACGGCGGCCTTCCTGCATGCCAACCCCGTGGACCGCGGCAAGCGCCAGTGCCTGGGCCTGCCCACGCAGGGTGTGCATTCGCTGGTGGTCGATCCGGAGTCGCTGGCGCCGCTGCCGCCCGGCGAGGTAGGCGAGCTGGTCACCCGCGGTCCGCAGCTCATGCTCGGCTACTGGCGCCAGCCCGAGGCCGATGCCCAGGCCTTCGTCACCATCGACGGCCAGCGCTACCTGCGCACCGGCGACCTCGCGCATGTGGACGAGGAGGGCTACTTCTTCATGCGCGACCGCCTCAAGCGCATGATCAATGCCAGCGGCTTCAAGGTCTGGCCCGCCGAGGTCGAGGCCATGCTCTACGAGCACGAGGCCGTGCTCGAAGCCTGCGTGGTCGGCGTGCCCGACCCGCGCCGCGGCGAGACGGTGCGGGCGCTCGTCGTCGCGCGGCCCGGCCGCACCCTCACCGAGGCCGGCCTGCTCGACTGGTGCCGCACGCGCATGTCGGCCTACAAGGTGCCGCGCAGCGTGCGCTTTCTGTCCGCGCTGCCGCGCTCGGCCACCGGCAAGGTCGCCTGGCGTGCCCTGCAGGAGGCCGAAGCCCGCGCGGCCCTCATCCCCACCCAGGAGGCCGCATGACGGCATCGCCAGAAGCCCGGCACATGGTGCGCCTGGAGGTGCGCGAACAGGTCGCCACCCTCACCCTCGACTGCCCCGAGAAGCGCAATGCCTTCGACCTGGTGCTGCGTGACCAGCTGGCCGAAGCCGTGCGCACGGTGCGGCGCGACCGCGACATCCGCGCCGTGGTGCTCACCGGCGCGGGCGGCCACTTCTGTGCCGGCGGCGACCTGCGCAACATCGGCAGCCTGCAGATCGACAGCGGCCAGTGGCGCGAGCGCCTGGGCAACGTGCACGAATGGCTGCGCGACCTGCTCACGCTCGACCGCCCGGTGGTCGCCGCGGTCGACGGCGCCGCGGCGGGGGCGGGCTTCAGCCTCGCGCTGGCGGCGGACTTCGTGATCGCCACGCCGCGCGCCTGGTTCGCCATGTCCTTCATCAAGGTCGGGCTGGTGCCGGACGTGGGCGCCTTCTACACGCTGCCGCGCGTGGTCGGCGTGCAGCGGGCGCGCGAGCTCATGCTTTCGGGCCGCGACGTGCGCGCCGACGAGGCCCTGCGCCTGGGCATCGTGAGCGAGCTGCATGCACCGGAGGCGCTGCTGCCGCGCGCCTGGGCCATTGCGCGCAGCTTCACCGGCGCATCGCCCACGGCCGTGAGCCTGATCAAGCGCGCACTGGCCGACGGCATGCCCTCCCTGGCCCAGGCGCTCGACGCCGAGGCGAATGCCCAGACCGTGGCGGCCGGTACGCCGGCCCACCGCGAAGCCGTGGCCGCCTTCCTGGACAAACGCCCGCTGCCCTTCAGCTGGCCGCCCGCGGCCTGACAGTGCAGATCTTCGGCGGCGCGGGCTCCATGGCCGAGCACGGCATCGAGCGCTTCGACCGCGACGTGCGCCTGTTCCGAATCTACGAAGGCACCACGCAGATCCAGCAGATGGTCATCGCGCGCAACATGGTGCGCCAG
This sequence comes from Pseudacidovorax sp., assembly GCF_017991995.1. Classification (GTDB taxonomy): domain Bacteria; phylum Pseudomonadota; class Gammaproteobacteria; order Burkholderiales; family Burkholderiaceae_C; genus Xenophilus. The sequence continues at coordinate 198,106 of NZ_JAGOPN010000011.1, forward strand.
GCCGCGCGCTGAGCCGCTTCCCGCATCCACCACGAAGAACCCAGGAGACACACCATGATGCACATTGCACGCCGTTCGCTGCTCGGGCTGGCCCTCGCCGGCACCACGGGAGCGCTGGGCCTCGCCGGCTCGCTGCCGGCCGCGGCCGAGGCCTCGCCCGCCTATCCCGATCCCAACCGGCCCATCCGCATGGTCGTGCCCTATCCGGCCGGCGGCGCCACCGACGTGCTCGCGCGCCTGGTGGCGCAGAAGCTGGGTGAGGCCTGGAAGGTGCCGGTGGTGGTCGACAACCGCCCCGGTGCCAGCGGCACCCTGGGCACACAGCTGGTGGCGCGCGCCGCGCCCGACGGCCACACCGTGCTCTTCAGCATCGTGGCGCTGGTGCAGCAGATCCCGCTCATGAACCTGCCCTATGACCCGCTCAAGGACTTCGTGCCGGTCACGCGCGTGGCCCTGAGCCCCAGCATCCTGGCCGTGCCGCGCAGCACGCCGGCCTCGAACGTGCGCGAGTTCGTGGAGCTGGTGAAGGCGCAGCCGGGCAAGTACAGCTACGGCTCCTACGGGGCGGGCAGTTCGTCGCACATCCAGGGCTCGCTGCTGAACCTGCAGGGCGGCCTGGACATGGTGCACGTGCCCTACCAGGGCGGCGCCCCGCTGGTCAACGCGATGATGGGCGGGCAGCTGTCGGCCGCGTTCGTGGACGCGGGCTCGTCACGGCCGCACCTGCCCAAGTTCAAGCTGCTGGGCATCACCGGCACGCAGCGTGTGAGCTGGCTGCCCGATGTGCCCACCTTCAAGGAGCAGGGCCTCACCGGCTTCGAGCCGCTGGGCTGGTTCGGCATGCTGCTGCCGGCGGGCACGCCGCAGCCGGTGGTGCAGAAGTTCTCGGCCGAGTCGCTGCGCATCCTGGCGCTGCCGGACGTGCGCGAGAAGATCGAGGCGCTGGGCCTGGTGCCCGCCGGCGACACGCCGGCCGAGTTCGCCGCCGTGCTGCGCAGCGATGCGGCGGCCTATGCGGCCATCATCCGGGACGCGCAGATCCGGTTGAACTGAAGAAGCCTCGACTGCGGTGGACGGCTCAAGGCGGGCCGCATCGCGCCGCAGCCAGAGCCTCTCTCCCCTCGCGGAAGAGGGGGTGGGGAGAGGGGGCGCATCCATCGGCCCCCTTCGGTCAAAAGCCGCCCCAGCTCTCCGCCCTATTTCGACGCCCCCACCGCCGCATAGCGGAAGGTCGCCATGCCCCGCGCCACGGTCCGCCCCTGCGCATCGCGCAACTCGGCCTCGCAGAAGCACACCGACCGTCCGCCACCGGTCGCCTGGGCCTGGGCCTGTGGCGAATCCCCCGGCACGCCGCTGAACATCAGCTGCATGTCGATGGCCGCCAGCGGGCGGCGAACATCGTCCAGCCGGCTGCGGGCCGCGCGGGCCAGGGCGGCATGCAGCAGCACGGTGCTGCGCAGGGCGTCGTCGCCTGCCGCGCAAGCCTCCACGTCGCTGCCGGCACCGGCGCTCATCGGCGGCTGGCCGCGGCAGCGGCGCTGAAGTCGCGCGGGCCGGTCAGCGCCAGGCCGCCGTCCACCGGGATGATGGCGCCGGTCACATAGCTGCCCCAGTCGCTGGCCAGCAGCATGGCCATGCGGGCGATGTCCTGCGTCTGCCCCAGCCGGCGCAGCGGCACGCGCCGGGCCATGGCGGCCAGCGTGTCGTCGGTGGGCGCCAGGCGGCGCAGGCCTTCGGTGTCGGCGATGGGCCCGGGCACGATGGAATTGACGCGGATGCCCTGCGGGCCCCACTCCATGGCCAGCACCTGGGTCAGCATGTCCACGCCCGCCTTGGCCGCGCACACATGCGCCTGGAAGGGCGTGGGCGTGAAAGCCTGGCTGGCGGAGATCTGGATCACGCATGCCCCCGGCTGTCGCAGGTGCGCATGGGCCAGCCGGGCCACATGGAAGCTGCCCAGCAGGTCGATGTCCACCACCGTGCGGAAGGCATTGGGCGACATGTCCAGCACGCTGGCCAGGAAGTTGCCGGCCGCGCCGGACACCAGCACGTCGATGGGCCCGAAGCGGGCGGCCGCGGCTTCCAGCGCGGCCTGCACGGCCTCGGGCTGGCGCACGTCGGCCGCCTGGCCGAAGGCCTCGGCGCCTTTGGCTTCGAGCTGCGACACGGCAGTGGCCACCTTGTCGGCCGAGCGGCTGATGAGCGCGATGCGCGCACCGGCCCGCGCAAAGCCCTGCGCGATGCCGAAGTTGATGCCGGAAGAGCCGCCGGCCACGAAGACATGGCGGCCGGAGAAGTCGAACACGGGAGCGGCGGGGGATGCAGTCATGGCAAAGGTCCTGTGGAAGGGCGTGGGCAGCGGGCTGCGCTACTCGGGCTTGAAGCCGATCTCGGCCAGCATCTTCTGGTCGCGCGCGAACTGCTCGCGGGCGAAGGCGGCATGGGCCTCGGGCGAACTCGGCTGCGGCACCATGTCGTACAGGTCGAGCTGGCGCAGGTAGGCCGGCGAGGCGGAAGCCGCGCGGAAGGCCTCGTGCAGCCGCTGCACCATGGGCGCAGGCAGCCGCTTGGGCGCGACCAGGCCGACGGGCGACTCGATCACGAAGTCGTGGCCCAGCTCGCGCAGCGTGGGCACGTCCGGATGGTTGGGCAGCCGCTGCGCGGTGAAGGTGGCCAGCAGGCGCACGCGCCCGCCCTGCACCTGGGCACCGAAGCCGGGATCGGAGTACACGTCCAGGTGGCGTCCGATCAGCGCCTGGAAGGCTTCGCCGCCGCCCTTGTAGGGCACCATGTTGAAGGAGGTGCCCGCCGAGCGAGCCAGGCGCTCGGCCGTGATGCGGTTGATGCTGATGGCGCCCACGTTGCCCCAGCTGATCTTGCCGGGCCGCGCCTTGGCGTCGGCCATGAGCTCGTCGAAGCGCTTCCAGGGCGCATCGGCCGCCACGCACACGCCGGTGGTCAGGCCGAACAGGTTGCCCAGGTAGCTGAAGTCCTTGAGCGGATCCCAGTTCACCCGCTGCACCAGCGGGGCGCGGATCACGGAGTTGTGGATCACGGCGATGGTGTAGCCGTCGGCCTCGTTCATCAGCGCCACGTTGGCCGTGCCCGTCACGCCGCCGGCGCCCGGATGGTGCATGAGCACCACGGGCTGGCCGAGCTCGCGCGAGGCGGCCTCGGCCAGCGCGCGGATCACGGGGTCGAAGGAGCCGCCTGGCGGGAAGGGCAGCACCAGCTGGATGGGGCGGCTGGGGTAGGGCGCATTGGCCCGGGCCGTGAAGGCCATCGGGACGGCACTCAGTGCGGCCAGGCCGGCGACGAGGCGCCGGCGGCGCGGCGAGGCGATGACGGTGGTCATGGGTCGTGTCTCCTTCGTTGTGGTGGGGTCGGCAGGCAGTGCGCGGTCAGCGTGGAAGCGGCAGGTAGCGGAAGCTGCCATGCGCCCGCGCCACCGTGCGGCCCCCGGCATCGGTGGCGACGGCGCGGCACCAGACCACCTGGCCATCGGTGGCCACCACCTGCGCATCGGCGGTGAGCGTGCCGTGGCCCGGCTCCAGGAAGCTGGTACTCAGGTTGAGCGTGACGGCGGTGCGCGCGAAGTCCACCTGCGAGACGGCCGCGCTGGCCATGGCCACGTCCAGCAGCGTGGACACCACGCCGCCATGCACGGCGCCGATGACATTGCCCAGCTCTTCGCGGGCGTCCAGGCTCATGCGTGCGCGGCCGCCCGCCGAGTGCTCGCGCCGCATCTGCAGCAGCGCGCAGAAGGGCACCCTGGCAAAGAGCTGGCGCGGATCGTCGCCCGTCACCGGGCGCGGACCGGCAACGGGGGCCTGCGGCGCGGCGCTCATGAGGCGGCGCGCGCCTGCTCGCGCAGCACGTTCTTGAGCACCTTGCCGGCGGCCGACAGCGGCAGTTGCGGCAGCACCGTCAGGCTTCGCGGGCACTTGTAGCCGGCCAGCCGCTCGCGGCACCAGTCGCGCAGTGCATCGAGCGTCGGTGCTTCGGTGCCCGGCCGGGCGACAACCACCGCATGCACGTGCTCGCCCCAATGGGCATCGGGCAGTCCGATCACGGCCGCCTGGGCCACGGACGGATGGCTGCGCAGGGCGCCTTCCACCTCGGCGCAGTACACGTTCTCGCCGCCCGTGATGATCATGTCCTTGATGCGGTCGACGATGCGCAGGTAACCCTCGGCGTCCATGCAGCCCGCATCGCCCGTGCGGAACCAGCCGTCACGGAAGGCCGCCGCGGTGGCCTCGTCGTTGCGCCAATAGCCGCGCGTGACCATGGGTCCGCGCACCACGATCTCGCCCACGGTGCCACGGGGCACAGGCTGGCCGCCTTCGTCGACGATCTCGATCTCGGCGCCCAGCCCGGCGCGGCCCACGGACTGCAGGCGGCCCGCGGCACGCGCCTCGGCCGAGCGGTGGTTGACCGGCAGGTTGATGCACACCGCGCCGGCCGTCTCGGTCAGGCCATAGGCCTGGAAGAACTCGGCATGCGGCCAGGCCAGCAGGGCCCGGTCGAGCAGGTCGGGCGGCATGGGCGCCGCACCGAAGGCGATGCGGTCCAGGCTGCGCACGCGCCGGGGCGCGAAGCCCGGCTCGTCCAGCAGGGCCTGCAGCATGGTCGGCACCAGGATCACGTCGGTGATGCCGTGGCGCTCGATGGCCGCGAGCACATCGGCCGGCCGGAACTGGGCCATGGTGATGGCGCTGCCGCTGACCAGCGTCTGGCCCACCAGGCGGCCCAGGCCCGCCACGTGGAAGAGCGGCGCCACCAGCAACGACACCGACTCCGGCGCGTTGTTGAGCTCCGCACCGCGCGTCATCGACGCCGTCCAGAAGTTCGCATGGCTGAGCACCACGCCCTTGGCGCGCCCGGTGGTGCCGCCGGTGTAGAGCAGGCAGGCCACCGCATCGCCGCCGGTGCGGGTGTCGGGCACCGGCGGGCAGGTGGCGGCTTCGTCCGCCAGCGCCGCCAGGCGCAGCACCGGCACATCGAGGCCGTCCGGCATCGCGGACGCCAGGCCGTCGCCCACCAGCAGCAGCCGCGCGCCGCTGTCGGCCACCGCGTGGGCCACCTCGGCCGCCGACCAGCGCACGTTGAGCGGACAGGCCACGGCCCCCAGCCACCAGCAGGCATGGAGGGCGCGCACCAGCAGGTCGTCGTTGGGCGCCAGCAGGGCCACGCGATCGCCGGCCGCCACGCCGCGCCCGCGCAAGGCCGCAGCATGGTGCGCGACGTCGTCCAGCAGTTGCGCAAAGCGGTGCTGCCGCACGAAGCCGTCACCGACGTGGGTAAGGGCAATCTTCTCGGGATGTCTCTGCAGGGCGCGATGCAGGCCTTGGGTGAGGTACACGGTGCGGACGCTCGGGGCGGGTTCGTTCAGACGGCCCGAGCGTAGGCAGCGCCGGCGCCGCACCCAATGGCTGGATCGGTCGGGGGCGTTGGCGAAACCTTCCAATCGGGCCGGTGCGTGGGAGCGGTGCCCAAGTACCCCTCGCCGCCAGCGAGGATGGCCGACCGGACGCAGGGTGCCCCCATGTCCATGGGGGTTCCACCTGCAAGCCTGACGCTAAGCTCGGGCCTGCCCATGCCCAATCCGCCCCCTTCGCCGACCTCGCGCTGGCGCGTCGTCCTCCTCGAGGACGATGCAGACATCCGACGCTTCTTCGCCGACTGCGTTCGGGCGCATCCCGATCTGGCGCTGGCCGGCGAGTTCGGCCTGCTGGCCGACGCGCAGGCCTGGTTCCGGGATGCGGGCCAGGCCGACATCCTGCTGACGGACCTGGCACTGCCGGACGGCAATGCGCTGTCGCTCCTGCGCGAGGTGGCGCGCAGCCAGCCGGGGTGCGACGTGCTCGTCATCTCCGTCTTCGGCGACGAGGACACGGTGCTCGCCTGCGTCGAGGCCGGCGCCGTCGGCTACATCCAGAAGGACTCCACCCCGGCCGACGTGGCCCGCACCCTCGTGGAGATCAAGCAGGGTGCCTCGCCCATCTCGCCGATGATCGCGCGCAAGCTCCTGCTGCGGATGCGGCGTCCGGCGGACGAAGCACCGGCCGCGGAGCAGGGTGGCAGCCCCGGCCTGACGCCGCGCGAGGCCGAGGTGCTGGACCTGATCGCCCGCGGCTATTCCTATGCGGAGATCGCCCGGCTGCAGGGCATCACCAAGCACACGGTGCAGGGCCACATCAAGAACCTCTATGCCAAGCTCGCGGTGCATTCGCGCGGTGAAGCCGTTTTCGAGGCAGGCCGCATGGGCCTGCTGGGCGGGCGCTGAGGCGAGCCGTGGGCCGGGCGCCGTTGTCATCGCTGGCGCTGTGGCTGCTGCTGGTGCTGACCGGCGTCGCCGCATCGCCGTGGGCCCATGCAGCCGGCGTGCAGACGCTGGACACGGGCGTGGTGGACATCCGTCTGGCGCGCGGTGGCACCGAACAGGCCCTGCCAGTTCGACTGCCGTTGCATTGGGACGTCCTGCGCCCCCGCCAGGCCGGCTGGGCCGTGCTGCGTCTGCGCTTCCAGTCCGACATGCCCGCTGGCGCCGAGTCGATGGCCCTGATGATCGGGCGCATCGGCAATGCCTACCGTGTGCGGCTCAATGGCGCGGTGGTGGGCGCCGCCGGCCGCATCGACCGCATCAACGACGGCTGGTCCAACAAGCGGCCCGTGCTGATCCTGCTGCCCGTCGCACAACTGCGGGCGGACAACGAACTGGAGATCGTCATCCGCGCCGACAGCAGCCGGCGCGCCGGCATCGGCGTGGTCCAGGTCGGACCGGAGCACACCATGCGCGTGGCGTGGGACGCCCAGGAATGGCGCCGCGTCACCCTGCCGCGCGCGGTGTCGCTGCTGTCGGCCATGATCGCCGCCTTCGCGCTGATGCTGTGGCTGCAGCAACGCGAACGCCTGTACCTGCTGGCGGCCGGCTGCGTGCTGCTGTGGAGCCTGCGCATCGCCACGCTGACCTGGGAAAGCGACCGCTTCGACTGGCACTTGTGGTTCCGCATCACGCTGCTGATCTTCTGGCTCGGATGCCTGATCACCTACCTGCTGGTGCGCAGCGTCTGGGAGCGGCGGCCCCGCGTGGAGTCGCGCCTCGCGTGGGCGCTGTTCGCGGCCGGCCCGATGGTCGCGGCATCCGGATGGTGGTTGCCGCCCCTTGTGGCCGCCAATGCCGTGACCGCGTGGATGGTCGCGCTCGTGACCGCCTGGCTGGCCCTGGCGCTGCACCTGGGCTGGACGCTCTGGCGCGCAGGCGTCCGACCCGACAGCGCGCGCCTGTGGATGCTGGCCATGCTGCTCATCGGCTGGGCCAGCCTGGTGCGCGACGTCCTGCTGGCGCGGATCCTGGGAGCGGGCTACGAAGCACTGGGCTGGACCGTCCTGGCTGCGATGTTCGTGGACATCGCCGTGCTGTGCATCGCCGGGACGCGGTTCCAGCAGGCACGCCGGCAGGTCGACCGCTTCCAGCAGTCGCTGCAATCGCGTCTGGCCGAGCGCGAGCGCGAGCTGGCCGTGCAGCACGCGCGGCTGCAGAGCCTGGAAGTGGAGCGGTCGGTGGCCGCGGAGCGCCAGCGCATCCTTCGCGACATGCATGACGGCGCCGGGGCCCACCTGGTGACGGCGATGCGTCAGATCGAAGGCGGCCAGGCATCCCGGGCGCAGGTCATGCAGACGCTGCGCGATTCGCTGGACCAGCTGCGCCTGTCCATCGACGCGCTGAACCTGCCGTTGGGCGACGTCAATGCCCTGCTGGCCAGCCTGCGCTTTCGCCTGCAAGGGCGCATCGAGGACGCCGGCCTGCAGCTGGAATGGTCGGTCCCCATGCTGCCGCCCTGGGCGGGCGCCACCGAAGCCGCCATGCGGCACCTGCAGTACATCCTGCTCGAGGCCATCTCCAACGTGCTGCAGCACGCCCGCGCCACCACGCTCGTCGTGCATGCCGAGGCGGAACCGACGGCGATCGCGCTGCGCCTGGAGGACGACGGCTGCGGCCTGGGCGAGGGACGCGGCAACGGGCTGGCATCGATGGCGCAGCGTGCACGGCAGGCCGGCGTGGATCTGGCGGTCGCGCCCCGGCGGCCGGGCCCCGGCACCCTGGTCCGGCTGCGGCTGCCGGCCGCCGCATCGGGACCTGCGGCCGCGCCCGGCGCGGCGGCCAGTCCCGCGACGGAACGCGTCACTGCGTCTGCCGCACCTCGCCCTCGGGCGTGATGACGACGCGCGTGCCGCCCTTCTCGCCTTCGTAGATCACCACATCCTCGGTGTCGTCCACGGTCTCGCCGGCTTCCTCGCGGCCGGCGATCACCATCTCGCGCAGGATCCGGGCCCGGACGGCGTCGCGCTCGGCAGGCATCTCGGCCTGTTCCAGCTCGGCGGCCAGGATGCCCAGCGGCACCTCCAGCGGCGTGCGTGCGACACCGGGTGTGCCGTCGGGATTGGTGCTGGACTTCTTGACGGTCAACGCGCGCTGCAGGCCTTCCCAGAAGGGGTCGCTCTCGCCCTCGCCGTAGCCCAGGCCCTGCAGCGTGCCGAGCCCCTTGAACAGTGCCTGGCGCATGTGCGGCCCCATGTACTCGGTGGCCTGGTACAGCTCGGGGCCCACGGCCTGGGCATAGCCAGCCTCGGCGAGCACCCCGTCCTGCTCGCGGCGCGACTCGGCCTCGCGGAAGCGCTTCAGTCCACGCTCGCCCAGGGTCTCGCGCACCACGTCCTCCGCCGCCTGCGTCCACTCGGCCAGCCCACCGTCCCCGCTGTCGTCGCGCACCACAGAAGCCGGCACGCCCGGCATGCTCGATGGTGCCGGCGGCCCCGGCTCGAACAGGGGGCGCGGCGGCGGTGGCAGATCGCTGGGCCGGGGCTCTGGGACCAGCGCAACGCCCGGCGCGGGCGCGGCCGGTACCGGGGGCGCGGTGGGCGCTGCCGCAGGCGCTGGCGCCGGCGTAGGTGAAGGCGCAGACGGCGGTGGCGCTGGAGATGGCGGCTGCGGAGCCGGGCCAGGGCCAGGGCCAGGGCCAGGGCCAGGGCCCGGAGGCGGAGGCGGAGGCGATGGCGGCGGTGGCGCGGGGGGCGGGACCTCCCTCACCCCATTCGACTGGCCAGGGGCGGTCGCCAGCTGCGGCGGCGTGGCTGCCGAGGCAGTCACCGTGGCCAGCGCCTCGGGCGTTTGGACCAGCACCCGGCGCAACTCGCTGACCGCCAGCGTGCGGGCCTCGGTCGAGCTGGAATTCAGGCCTTCGCGCTGGCCCTGCTGAGCCAGGGTGCTCACGGTCAGCACCTGGCGGCCGAAGCCGACGGCCCGGACGCCGGCCAGGCTCTCGTCGTAGCGCATCGCCTCGGTGGACGCCGAGGTGCGCTCGGAGACCCTGCGGCTGCTGCTGTCGGGCAGCCGGAAGAAAACCTGGCCGTCCAGCAGCGCGCCGCTGGTGGTTTCGCTGAACTCGGATCGTCCTCCGCTGGCGGCACTGCTTTGAACCGGCGACCCCCGCAGCGTCAGCGTCGGATAGGCGATGGCATCGACACCGACGCCATTCGTCAGTCCGCGCAGGTCCGCCATCGGCACGCTGCGCTCGACTTCGCCCGTGGTGCGGTCCACGTATTCGACGGTGGTGCCGTCGGCGCCCATGCGCCAGCCCCGACGTTCGTCCAGTCCGGGCTGCACGCTGAACTGCAGCTCCGGCCGTCCCGGCGCCACGGCGACCGTCGGCGGCTCGGCCGCCAGGACTGCCGCGGCGTTGGTCACCCGCCGACCGTCCGCGCCGTACACCTGCCGTGTCGCGGCATCCCCCGTGTCGACCAGGACACCGCCACTGGCCAGCACCTGCACCACGCTGCCGGAGGCCAGTGCCACCGTGGCGGCTTCACGTCCACTGGCGTCGAGGAAGCGCATCCGGTCGCTGCCGCCGCGCTCGACGATCACCCACCCGCCCTGGCTCAGGCCCTTCACGCTGTATTCCGTCGGCGGTGCCGTGTCGGTGCCCGACCGGGTCTGGGTGCCCACCGCGAGTGTCTGCACCACCCGGCCCGTGGCGTCGATGCGGCGCAGGGTATAGGTCTCGAAGACGGATCGGCTCTGCGACTCGGTATGCGTTTCGTCGGCCGCGGTGGTCGACGTGCTGACGCCGCTTTCCAGGCGCTGCACGGTGAGCACGACGTACTGGCCGTCGCCGGCCTGCGCCACATCGACCAGCGTGTGCTTGTCCGCCGAATCGCTGCTCTGCCACTGGAAGCCGCCGTTGCCGACCGGTCCTGCCGTGTTGGTGGACTGCCCGGTGCCGGTCAACTCGACGAGGCTGGATCGTTCGTAGGTGAATTCGCCCGTTTCGCGCACGTCGACGCGGCCGTACTGCCTCAGGTCGGGGCCCTCCGCGGAATGGCCGCGTGCGTGCACGACTCGCGTCGCCGGTGGCAGGAGCACCTGCGCTGCCTCGATGTCGATCAGCCCGCCGGTGGCCAGGGGTTGGCCCGCCACGGCAGTACCACCATCGGCCGCCACGTCCACCGACGGGGCCAGGCGCACGGTCTGGCCGGCCGAGAGCCGGATCGCGCCCGCATCGGCACCGGGCGTGCCCGACACGTCCAGCCGCGCATCGCCTTCCACGCGAAGTTCGCTGGCGGCGCGCGCCACGATCTGCCCCGCCGCCCGAGGATCGGACAACGCCCTCACCGGCCCGGCCAGCCGGACGGTGTCCGCAAAGAAGCCGGCCGCCCCCCGTGGCGCCTCGATCTCTCCGGCCAGGTCGATGCGGCTGCCCACGGGCCCGGTGAGCGTGAATGTCATCTGTCCCAGCTGCGGGCTGGCGATGCTGACCTCGCGCGCCGCAGCGGCGATCACCTGGCCGCTGGGGGCCTCGATGCGGCTGCCCTTTTCGCTGACGATGCGTTCGCGCGCGATGAGCCACACCTGGCCGCCTTCGCCGGCCGTGCGGGTGGTGATCTGCGCGCCATCCTGCAGCAGGATGCGGTTGGCATTCGGATTCAGCACGTCCACGCCGGACTCGCATGCGATGGCGTTGGCGCAGGCGAAGCGGTAGTTGCCGGCCAGGAAGTCCTCGTCGCGCAGTGCCAGCGTGGAAGTCACGAGCCCGGCCACATCCACCCGCGCACCGGCACCGAAGACGATGCCGTTGGGGTTGATGAGGAACACCCGGCCGTTGGACTGCAGCGTGCCCTGGATGTCGCTGAAGGCGGTGCCCGTGACGCGGTTGAGCACGGCGCTGAGCGCCGTCTGCTGGTCGAAGCGCACGGTGCGGTTGGCGCCGATGGAAAAGCTGTCCCAGTTCAGGATGGCGCCCGGGCTGTTGATGATCTGCAGCCCGTTGCTGAACTGGTTGATCACGGCCGAGCCGTTGACCAGCTGGGCATTGAGCGGCAACTGGGCGCGGGCCGACGGGGCGCAGGCGAGCAGCGCGGCCAGGGCCAGCGGTGCGAGACGCAGCGGTCGCATCGGCCGAAGCGGGCGGCGCGCGGAGCAGGTGTTGGGTTTCATCGGAAGCCTTTGCGGGCGCAAGCCCATGCCGCACACATCAGAAGGGCCAGTCGAGCTGCAGGTGCAGCCGCCGGTCGCCGCGCCGGCTCACGGGCAGATGGCGCTCGCGCAGCACCTGGCCCAGGGCGGCCGACAGGCGCGGGCCGCGGGCCGCGTTGGGCTGCCATTGCCAGCCGAGCCCCGCCGTCACGGCGCTGGCCGAGCGGGCCTCGCCCGCCTGCGGCGCCTGGCGATGCAGGGCGGCGGCATCCAGCATCAGGCCCCAGCGATGGCCGGCGCTGAGCGGCCACCAGTACTCGGTGGCCAGCGCCAGGCCCCGGTCGCCGGACAGCTCGCTTTCCTCCAGTCCGCGGACCAGGGTGGCGCCGCCGGTGCGCATCTGCTGGGCCGGCACCAGCGCGTCGTCGCTCCATTGGCCTTGCGCGCGCAGCACCCATTCCTGCCCGGCGCCCTGCGCGCGACGCAACTCGGCCGCGAGTTGCAGGCTGTTCCAGTGGACCGGCGCCTGGGCGCGGGCACGGGCATAGTCGGCCGCCGAGGAATGGGCGCCCCAGCCGGTGTTGTGCCGCCACTGCACCTGCCCGAATGCGCGCCAGGGCCCGCTCTGCCAGGTGGCACCCAGCGCGAATGCCAGCGGTGCCATGCCCACCTTGCCGCCGAGGTTGGTGCCCGAGAAATCGATCACGTCCTCATGCACCGCATACTCCAGCGCCACCTCGGCATAGGGCTCCAGCCCGGCCACGCGCGGCAGCAGCCGGCGCAGCGCCAGCACGCCGCCGTCGCTGTTGCCGGCCACGTCGAAGTAGTCGTTCACGCGCCCGGGCCGGCTGCGCGAGGACTGCAGTTCCACCGACACCAGGCTGCTCCATGTCGGCAGCGGCTGCTGGTAGCGCAGCGCGAACTGGTGTTGGCGCGAGGGCTGGCGCAGCGAAGTCATGGCCGTGAGGTCCAGCGACCGACCCGCGCCGAACAGATCGCCATGGCCGAGCTGCATGCGCAGCCGCTCGCGGCCGGTGGCTTCCTGGCCGGCGTTGTCCAGCAGCGCACGGCCGTAGAACGCGCCGTCGCCCTCGACCCGCACGCGTGCCTCCAGTGGCGGCGGGACATCGCGGGGCGCCAGCCGCGGACGCCCCGGCGGCGGTTGCGTGCGCGGCGTGTCCTGCGCGGAGGCGATGGTCTGACCCGGCTGGCTGTCGAAGGGCTGCGTGGGCGCGGGCGGCGCAGCGGGCGCCGCAGGCGCGTCGACCGGCCGGAAGTCCAGCGCCCAGCGCCGGTGCGGCTGCAGATTGGCGAGTCGCAGCTGCTGGTCCAGCACGTCCAGATTGGGGCTCTCGCCTTCGCGCAGCGCGGGCAGCGCCGCGTGTACAGCCTCCAGACCCGCGGCGGCCCCGTCCGTCGTCCCGTCGTCGGCCAGCACGGCGATGCGCGCGACCCGCAAAGCATGCACCCGGACCAGCAGCACGCCACCCTGTGCCACGGGGCGGTCCACGCTGACCAGCCGCAGTCCTGCCGCATCGTGGGCTGCGGCCACCGTCAAACGCACACGTTCCAGCAGGGCCTCGTCCATCGGCTTCCCCTGCAGGTCCGCCACGGCGGCCTGCAGCCGCTCCGCCGGAACACCCGAGCGGCCCAGGATGACCACACTTTCGAGGCGCGGCGGAACGGGTGCCTGTGCGCCAGGCAGGGGTTGCGCCTGCGAGGGCATCCAGGCGCCGACGGCCAGCGTGCCGACACACCACGCGCCGGCCTGCCATGCCCTCGCACGCCTCATGCGTGGCAGGCTGCGTTGTGCCGAATCCGCATCCATCACCCTTGTCATGCCCCGCTTGGTCTGTCTGGCGGGCAGTATGGAAGTGGCGGCACAGGGCTCGACAGCCATACTCATGGCCTTGACAGCGCGATGCGGGCGTGATGGGGCCGACGTGGCGCAGCCCCACGCCGGGCTGCCAGCGACAATGCCCCGATGGCCCAAGGCAAGCGCATTTCCACCGACATCGGCGACGACGCCCTCCACACCATCCAGACCCTCGGCGCCGCGGCCAAGGCGGCCCGGCTGGCCGCCGGCGAAGGCCAGGCCGCCGCGGCTGCGCGCCTGGGCGTGCACGTGCAGACCATCGGCCGCATCGAATCCGGCGAGCCGGGCGTCTCCGTCGGCCACATGGTCGGCCTGCTGGCGCTGTACGGCATCTGCGTGCAGCCGCTGCAGGCGCGGGGCCGCTGAGCGATGGCGTCGATCTCCCATTCGCCTTCGGCCGCCCTCGTCCGCACGTTGCCCAATGGCGTGCGTTTGCTCGCCGTGCCCATGCCGCAGGTGCAAAGCGCCAGCGTTGGCGTCTTCCTGCGCGTCGGCTCGCGCGACGAGACGCCGGCCACCAACGGCATCAGCCATGTGCTGGAGCACATGGCCTTCAAGGGCACGGCCACGCGCTCGGTGCAGGCCATCAACCTCGACGCCGAGCGCCTGGGGGCCGACGTCAACGCCTTCACCGGCAAGGACAGCACCGCCTACTTCATGACCGGCCTGGGTCGGCATGCGAACGACCTGCTTCGCATGACGGCGGACATCGTGCTCAACAGCACCTTTCCCGAAGACGAACTGCAGCGCGAGCTGGAGGTGATCCGGCAGGAGGCCATCGAGTACGACGAGGACCCCCAGGACAGCGCCGACGACCTGCTTGACCGCGCCATCTGGGGCGATGCCCCGATGGGCATGCCGGTGATCGGTACGCTGGAGAACATCGAAGGTTTCCGCCGTGACGATCTCGTGCGCCATGTGCAGGCGCACTATGTGGGCGGCAATGCTGTCGTGGCGGCCGCCGGCCACTTCGACGTCGAAGGCTGGCTGGCGCTGGCGGAAGAACTCTTCGGCGCCATGCCGGCCTCACCCGCTGCACCAGCGACGCAGGCGCCTGCGCCTGCCGCCTACGTCGGCCAGGCCCTGGCGCGGCGCTTCACCCAGGTGTCGCAGGTGTTCGTGAACATCGCCTATCCCATCGCGCCGTCGGACACGCATGCGGTGGCGCAGACACGCTGGCGCCTCACGGCCCAGCTGGCCGCCAACCTGCTGGGCAACGGCATGTCGTCCCCGCTGTCGGACACCATCCGCGAGAAGCTGGGTCTGGCCTACACCGTGGACGCCAGCATCGACAAGGGCGACATCTGGGCCAACTTCGTGGTCAGTGCGGTGACCACGCCGGACAAGCTGGACGCGCTGGTCACGGCCACCGGCGACCTGCTGCGCGCGCATGCGACGGCCGTCGATCCCGTGCACCTGGAGCGCGCCCGCAACCAGCTGACCGTGTCGCGCGTGCGCACCGCCGAACGCACCTACGGCACGATGGAGCAGGCGGTGGAAGAGCTGCTGGCCACCGGCACGGTGATGCCCATGGACGAGGCCCTGGCGCTGATCGAGGACATCGGCGCCCATGAAGTGCGCGCCGTGTTCGAGGGCATGCTCGCGCATGCGCCGGCGGTGGCGATCACGGGCAAGGCCGCCACGGCACGGCAGGCCAAGGCGCTGTCGGCACGCCTGAGCGCGCTGCCGCGAGGGTAGACGCAGGCTGCACGGAGCCGGCGCCTACGCCCGGCGTGAGTCGCCCGTCAGTGCACCATCAACACCGGCAGGGTCATCGATGCCAGCACGCTCCGCGTCATGCCGCCCGTCGCCCACTCGTGAACGCGACTGTGGCCCCAGCAACCCATGACCAGCAGCCCGGAGCCCAGATCGGCGGCGAGCGAAAGCAGGCGCTCGGGCGCGTCGCCGTGCTCGCGCCCGCCGTCATGGACCACGGCGTCGATGCCGTGCTGTTGCAGGTACTCCTTCAACGGCGCCAGTTCCTGCAGGGCCGCGTCCGAATACGACACCAGGTCGACGCCCCGCGCAAGCCGCATCCAAGGGATGGCCGCTGAGACGGCCCTGGCGCACTCCCGCGTCGGCCGCCAGGCCACCAGCACGCGCCGGCCCAGGATGTCGAAGCGGCCCGCCCACGGCACCATCAGCGTGGGCTTGCCGCTCGCGATCATCACGGCGCTGACGAAGCCGGCGGAAACCTCGTCCACCTGCGGATCGGACGGATCGCGCTGACCCAGCACCACCAGGTCGTGGAACAGCGCGCACTGCGCGAAGGCCCAGGGCGTGCTGCCGCGCGGTGACAGCCAGCCGATGCGGTCCGTGTCAGCGGCCACGGTGTCGAAGGTCGTCCGTGCCCGGTCGAGCGCCTCCCGATCCAGGGTCTGGAGCGACGACAGCGCCGCACCGGTGAAATCCATGGCGTAGGGGTAGCGCTCGTACGCGCTGAGGATGCACGGGAGCGCATGGCAGTGCGCATCGAAGGCCCGCGCGAGCTCCGCCGCGAGTCTCAGCCGCGCGGCGCCGTGCGGCGAGCTGTCGAGGTGGACGAGGATGGATCGGGGTAGGGTCGACATGGTTGCGCCTCTCGCATGCGCCGACGGCACGAGCGTCTCGCCGCGTCGGCGCTCAAGGCGGAACGGACGCATCCCATCGACGAAGAAGGGATGTCGCCATCGTGCGCGTCCTTCAGGAACGCGATTTGCGCTCTGTCAAATGCCCGGCTGGGCAGGTCCGCCGGCACGGCGGCTCTTGATCTCGCCGAGCGTGGCGCCAGCAGTAGCTTCCTGCTCAAGCCGCGCCGCCAACCTGCTGCCGTCTGTGTTGCCGCCTGGCATACGAAAGAAGCGGTCAAAGACCCGTGCTTGGTATTCGGGCGGGACATCGGGGCCGGTGTCCACGCCTCCCGTCTTCAGCGGCGGCTTTGCAGCGGTAGCCGTCCTTCCGGCTATCCTCTCGACCGGCCGGTTCCGGCCAGAAGCTGACATCACGGGTAACGCCCGAGAGCGGACGCAAGACCGCAGTGCGGGAGGAGACGCTGGACGGAGATCAGCCAGCGATGGACCTCGCGATTGACTTCGTCCGTCTTGTGCCTGGGGCCAAAGGGTCGGGCCACTTGCCTAAGGATTGCTTACCATCCAGCGCAGCTCGACACCCTGTGCAGTCAAGCTGTCGTTGGCTGCGGCCATGACAGTGCGAACATTCTCCACAATGCCTTGCGATGCCAACCCAGGCTGAACGGCATAGACGTTGAGCTGATAAGCGATTGGGTCGTAGGCTTTAAGCAGCTCAAGCGCATCATTCCGATTGCCAACAATGAACGGCGACACACCGCCCCGTGGCCGGGCCAACGTGCGCCTTTCGACGTGGCGCAGCAGAAGCTCTTTGCGCTGGAACTTTCCTGACTTGGCAGACTGGCCCGCGAGCTCGTAGACGTCGTCAACCCGCTCGCCCGACACCGGCCCACCAGCGCCCTTGCAGTGATACAGCGAGATAGATAAGCGCTGTCCAGGTAGCTCCTTGGCAACAATAAAGTCGGCCGCCTCTCCTGATCGGTGGTCGTACAAGACGAAGGCTGCGCCTGCATTGGCGACAAGATGGTCCTGCAAGAACTTCTGGACGGTCGGTCGCGCGGGGTTGCGGTTGTCGAACTCGACGTCTATGTCGCAGCCTGCCCAGTCGTGCACCACGATGCTCTCTGGCCGCAGTCCGGCTCCTTGCCGGCGTCGAGTCAGCGTGCTGCGGGTGAACGAGTCGAGCTCTTTGGTGAAGAAGGTGAGCGAGTTGTCTTCAAGCCACTCCTCCAAGGACTCGTACTGCCCCTCTGAAGAGTTGACGCGAAAGCGCGGCTCATCGTCGAGCAATGCATAGTGCGGGCTTTGGGCAAGCCGGTACCGCACACGCCGATGGCGGACACCATCCCCGACACGGAACTGCAAGGACAAGCCATCACCAGCAACCGCAATGTTGCTGACTTCGAGGTCAAGCACGCAGGTCGAGACGGCTTCACCGCCATCGCCAATCAAGACCTGCGGGTTGTCACGGTACGCATCTTTGCCCCAGTCCGTCATGCAGGTTGTTGCAGGCAAGCGCTGAAGGGATTCACCAAACGACAACAAGTCAAGACCCGAACGCCCGATGTTGACCTGGTTTGCAGTGATGCGGCCATGGAGGGCATCCATCCAGTCAATGATCTCTGGAATCGATAGCTTGCCGTTAGACCATACTCGGCCGCCTGCGCTTGCCCCGATCACCTCAGCCGCACCATTGACTTGGCCGCGGCCCATGAAGTGGCCCTGGGTGAAGTTCGCGGCGTCCGTGTCGCGCACTCCTCGGTCAGCGTTGCTGCCCGCAACGATGCGGTAGGACTCTGCGGTGGCGGTGGGTGAAGTGCTTCGTATGCCGACGCTGTAGAACTCCTGGTCGCTCATACCATTGAGGACCTTGCGCAGCTGCTCGAACGCCAGCGGTATGGCGCTGCCGTCAAAGAAGAACTCGATGAGCTCTGCGTAGTAACGCTCGGACCTTTCAGTGGCAGTGATAAACAGCAGCTGCGAGGCAGGGAAATACTTCAGCAAGAAGCACTCGTGCGACGCGTCGATGAGATGGTCGTCGCGGTACCAGACCGGCGAGCGCACCAACTTGGTCAGCAGCAGGTAAGTCGTGCCATCGTCGCTCTTCCAAGCATTCGTCACCTGTAGCGCCTTCAAGGCCTCGGGCGACTCGTCGAAGTCGGGCGGCTGACCGGTCCGGTAAGCAGCTATGTGCTGTGAGAGACGGAAAGCACCTGGGTTGACAGCTTCGTAGTCGGCTGAAGGGTGTCCGGCCTGCGCAAAGGCCTGAAGAGCTTCTCGCTCCCGAATAGCAAGTTGCTGGCGCACCCCCACCACGTCGGCAAGGAGAACATCCCAGTCGACACCTTCACGGTAGAGCTCGGAACTCTCGGAGTCAACTTCACGGGGCACCGCAAGGAAGGTAGCGGCGCCTGTGTTTTGGTCGTTGGTACGAGCAAACCGTCCGATGAATTGAAGTGTGGGTACGAGCGTCTTGTGGGCGCTATGCAGGACCGCGATCTTGAACTTCGGAAAGTCGTAGCCCTCTCCGAACATGTCCACGCAGACGACGCCATCAAGCTCCCCGTCTTGCAGCTTGCGCTCGGTCTCCTCTACCTGCTGCTTAGACTTTCGGCTTGAGACAGCCTCTACGCGAAGACCCGCCGCGACGTAGGCCGTGGCGAGGCGCTCCGCATCCACCACGCGCTCGGTGCGGGCCAGGATTCGGTGCTGCAGGCCAAGCGCCTGGTCACGGCGGAAAACCTCCACCGCGCGAGCGACAAGCGCAGCATCTTTCGCCTCTGGCAGCGCCTCAGGAGCTACGACGACCGGGACGAAACTGACCTTGCCAAAGGCACTCTCTTCAACGGCTCTTCGCAAGGGGTAGTAGAAGACCAGCCGACCTGGGAGCTGGCGTCGGTCACGTCGAAACGGGGTGGCCGAGAGCAGTACGTGACGAGCATTCGGTGTGGCTCGAATGAACTCGGACCAAGTACGGGCTGGCGAGTGGTGGCCCTCATCCATCAGCACGAGGTCAAACAGGTCGTCGGGTGGCACGGGCACTCCGGCAATCTCCGGGCTGGCGGAGTACGGTGTGCAGACCACCACGTCGAAGGCCTCGAGGCGCCGCCAATCTTCAATTGAGTTGATGCGGTCCTCGACAACTTCTACGGCCGGGCCCGGTAGCTCAGCTTCAGAGGGCAGCGCCGTCAGCTTCCTGAGCGTCTCAAGGCTGCGAAATGCCTTGGCAGTTTGCGTGCGCAGCGCGTTGGTTGGCGTGACCACCAAAACTCGCCGGCATCTGGCCAAAAAGCAGGCAGCGGTGAGGACGGCGGTCTTTCCGTAGCCCGTTGGCAGCGAAAGGATGCCTGGTTCCTGTCGTTCGATAAGGTGCGCCGCCAGAGCATAAAGCGCTCCAACCTGACCTCGCCGCAGGCCCGTGTTTGGGCCAGTCCCCTCGCGCAGTACAAATCGAGATG
Source organism: Pseudacidovorax sp. (assembly GCF_017991995.1). Lineage (GTDB taxonomy): Bacteria > Pseudomonadota > Gammaproteobacteria > Burkholderiales > Burkholderiaceae_C > Xenophilus. The sequence goes on from NZ_JAGOPN010000011.1 coordinate 217,480, forward strand.
CGTTATCTTGAAAGTACGACAATGAATGCCTCCCTTGAGATGTTTTTGCGCCAATCTTGACGTCTATCGCTTGGGCGTGGAATCCCCCTTAGGATCCTTCTGCCCATTGACCGCGGGCGTAGAGCGTACCGCCTCGTCCAAGTTCACATCACTCAACAACGACAGCTGCAGCGGGAAGAGCAGCGCATCTGCCAACTCTTCGCGCACACGCTAAGCCATTAGCCGGCGGATGTTGTCTTCGCCAGCTACACATGGCCGCCCATGGTCAGCGGTCCAAAAGGCTGCAAGGCCACTGGACTGCAGAGGCCCGCGAGCGTCCGGTCTTGAGCGGCGCCAAAGTCCGCTGAGGGCCCATCAGAGACATTCGCGCCGCCAGAATGCAGACGCTCGTGTGCCACACAGCTAACTTCACTTTGGCGCTTGACGAATACGTCGAAGGGTGTCAGAAAACGCGACTCCAAGTTGCATGCGTTGGGCCGTATGCAGGTAACGAGGGAAACCTTCACACCGGGCTCGATACACGTCTTCGCCACCCCTTCTCAATTGGATGTAGAAATCTTTCTTGGTGCTTTCGTAGAGCTCTTTAGACCAAGCATCTAGCGCCTCACGCCGACTGACGCTGCCCCCGGCCTTCTGTTCAAGTAACCTTTGCCAACGGGTTTCAATCTCGCCGAGCACGGCAGCGTTACGCGCACGCCAATCCTCAACCGCAATACTGTTTGCTGCAGCACTAGCTGTCATGTCTCAATAGGTTGTTCACCCGGAAGGGTCTGGGAGACTGGAGTTACCACGCTTCAGTCACCAGAGGGACCTTCCGAGTGAACAGCCATAAGAATGCCAGATTGACCTTCGAAGGGCGCAA
>NZ_JAGOPN010000012.1 GCF_017991995.1 Pseudacidovorax sp.
TTCGTCGACCTCGGCGGCATCGACGGCCTGCTGCACATCACCGACATGGCCTGGCGCCGTGTCCGCCACCCGAGCGAAGTCGTTCAGGCCGGCCAGGAAATCACCGCCAAGATCCTCAAGTTCGACACCGAGAAGAACCGCGTCTCGCTGGGCCTCAAGCAGATGGGCGACGACCCGTGGCTGGGCGTGTCGCGCCGCTACCCGCAGGGCACGCGTCTGTTCGGCAAGGTCACGAACATCGCCGACTACGGCGCATTCGTCGAACTCGAGCCGGGCATCGAAGGCCTGGTGCACGTGTCCGAGATGGACTGGACCAACAAGAACGTGGCTCCCAACAAGATCGTCTCCATGGGCGACGAAGTGGAAGTCATGGTCCTGGAAATCGACGAGGACAAGCGCCGCATCAGCCTGGGCATGAAGCAGTGCAAGGCCAACCCCTGGCAGGAATTCGCGCAGAACACCAAGCGCGGCGACCGCGTCAAGGGCCCGATCAAGTCGATCACCGACTTCGGCGTGTTCGTGGGTCTGGCTGCCGGCATCGACGGTCTGGTGCACCTGTCCGACCTGTCGTGGAACGAAGCTGGCGAGACCGCCGTGCGCAACTACAAGAAGGGCCAGGAAGTCGAAGCCATCGTGCTGGCCGTCGACGTGGACCGCGAGCGCATCAGCCTGGGCATCAAGCAGTTGGACGGCGACCCGTTCACCACCTTCTCGTCCGTCAATGACAAGGGCCAGATCGTGACCGGCAAGGTCAAGACCGTGGACGCCCGTGGCGCCGAGATCGACCTGGGCGGCGACGTCGTCGGCTACCTGCGCGCTTCGGAAATCTCCCGCGACCGCGTGGAAGATGCCCGCAACGTGCTGAAGGAAGGCGACGAAGTCACGGCCGTGGTCACCAACGTGGACCGCAAGAACCGCAGCATCCAGCTGTCGATCCGCCAGAAGGACATGGTCGACCAGCAGGAAGCCATGGCCAGCCTGAACCAGCAGTCGGCCCGCGAGAACGCCGGCACCACCAGCCTGGGCGCCCTGCTGCGTGCCAAGCTGGACGGCAGCGACAAGTAATCGACCCGGATCGCGGCGGGTCGCAGGGGTGCAGACGCCTGAACCCGCCGTGTGCCAGCAATGACACGTTCCGATCTGGTCGAAGAACTCGCCGCCCGCTTTGCGCAGCTCACGCACCGCGATGCCGAGCAGGCCGTCAAGACCATTCTTGACGCCATGAGCGACGCGCTGGTGCGGGGGCATCGCATCGAGATCCGCGGCTTCGGCAGCTTTTCGGTGAGCCGCCGCCCGCCTCGCCTGGGCCGCAACCCGCGTTCAGGCGAAAGCGTGCAGATCCCCGAGAAGCGCGTGCCGCACTTCAAGCCGGGCAAGGCCCTGCGCGAAGCCGTGGACCGTTCGAGCGAGGCATGAGCCAAGCCGCGGCCCTTCGTCCTTTATGGGGGCGGATGGGCCAAGGCCTCCTACTTAGAATCGTCCCGCCATCGGGACCTTCATGACGAGATATTGCCTTCACGCGCCCTGCTTCGTGTGGCCGCTGCCCCCTCACCGGACCGCAGTTCGCACCGGAGTGGCCTGGCGATGAAATACCTCCTGTGGCTGCTCAAGGCAGCCATTTTTTTTACCCTGTTCGCCTTCGCGCTGAACAACCAGCACGAGACCACCGTGCACTTCTTCTTCGGCACCTCCTGGCGCGGGCCGCTGGTGCTGGTGGTGCTCGCGGCCTTCGCCGCCGGCCTGGTGGTCGGTGCGCTCGGCATGCTGCCCGGGTGGTGGCGCCATCGCTCGGCGGCCGCTGCGTTGCGCCAGCCGCCGGCGCCCCCGGACGGTGTGGCAGATGTGCCGCTGACCCCGCCCCCGGTGGCAGAACCCTCCCACGCCCGACGCCATGGACTTTGACCTGAGCTGGCTGCTGCTGGGCCTGCCCCTGGCCTTCGTGCTGGGCTGGCTGGCCTCGCGCCTGGACCTGCGCCAACTGCGCTTCGAGAACCGGCAGGCGCCCAAGGCCTACTTCCGCGGCCTGAACTTCCTGCTCAACGAACAGCAGGACCAGGCCATCGACGCTTTCATCGAGGCGGTCCAGAACGACCCCGACACGCAGGAGCTGCACTTCGCCCTCGGCAACCTGTTCCGCCGCCGGGGCGAGTACCAGCGCGCGGTACGCGTGCACGAGCACCTGCTGTCGCGGGCCGATCTCAACCGCGCCGACCGCGACCGCGCCCAGCATGCGCTGGCGCAGGATTTCCTGAGCGCCGGCCTGCTCGACCGGGCCGAGACGGCGCTGCAGAAGCTGGAAGGCACGCGCTACGAGAACGAGTCCCGGCTCGCCCTCCTCGCCATCTACGAACGCTCGCGCGAATGGGCGCAGGCCGAGGCCGTGGCGACCAAGCTCGATGCCTCCGACCAGGCGAGCTACGCCGCCCGGCGTGCCCATCACCTGTGCGAGCAGGCGGCGGAGCACAGCGCCCGCGGCGATGCGGACGCGGCGCTGCACCTGCTCCAGCAGGCGGCACAGCTTGCGCCCGACGCGCCCCGCCCGGCCATCGACACCGCGGCACTGCAACTGCGTCAGGGACGGGCCATGGAAGCCTGGACCACGTTGTCGGAACTCAGCCGCACGGCGCCGCTGGCCCTGCCGCTTTACGCGGCCGCGCTGCAGCAGGCGGCACAGGCCGCCGGCGAACAGGCCGCGGCCGCAGACCTGCTGCGGACCCGCTACGAAGCCGAGCCATCCATCGATGTGCTCGAAGCCCTCATGGCGCTGGAAGCCACCGGCGGCGACGCGCCACGCGACCGCTACCTGGAGCATCTGGCCCGCCAGCCGGGCTCGCTGCTGGCCGCCTCCCGCTGGCTGGCCGGCGAAACCCTGCGCGACGATGCACGCACGCATCCGCCGGTGCAGCGCGCGCTGGACCAGGTGGCCCGTCCGCAGATGCGCTACCGCTGCGCCGCGTGCGGCTTCGAGGCCCACCAGTACTTCTGGCACTGCCCGGGCTGCCAGGCCTGGGACAGCTATCCACCCCGTCGCGTCGAGGAACTGTGACGCGCTTCACGCGCGCCGGCACTGGATGCATTGACAGCCTCCGTCCGCCTGAATTCTGATGGTCGGGCTGCGCGCAATGCGCAGCGCATTCCAATCACATTCAGGAGGAAATTCATGATGATCAAGAAGCTCGTCGCATCCTTGGTGCTGGGCCTGTCGGCCCTGGGCGCCTTCGCCGCCGTCGACGTCAACAAGGGCAGCGCCGCCGAGCTCGACGCGCTGCCGGGCGTGGGGCCGGCCATGTCGCAGCGCATCGTCGACGCGCGCAAGCAGGGGGAGTTCAAGGACTGGTCCGACCTCATGGCCCGCGTGAAGGGCATCAAGAGCAAGTCCGCCGCCAAGCTGTCGGCCGCCGGCATGACCGTGGGCGGCAAGCCCTTCGACGGTGCCGGTGCCCCGGCCAAGGAAGCCGCCAGCAAGAAGAAATAGGAACGAGGCCACATCGCTCAGACCAGGGCCGCCTTTGGGCGGCCTTGTCGTTTTTGCACCGGCATGCGGCCAGACAAACCCCCAGCCGGTGGCCTGATATTTGCACGTATCCTGGATTTCCATATCTTCAACAACAGTCGGAGCGTTCATTCATGAAGTTCAAGTCCAGCCTCGCACTGGCCACGTTCGCCCTTGCGACCGCCGCGTCCGCCCAGGTCAAGTGGGATCTGCCCACGGCCTATCCGCCGAGCAACTTCCACACGGAGAACCTGGCCAAGTTCGCGGGCGAGGTGGACCAGGCCACCGGCGGCAAGCTCAAGATCACCGTGCACTCCAACGCCTCGCTGTTCAAGGCACCCGAGATCAAGCGCGCGGTGCAAGGCGGCCAGGCGCAGATGGGCGAGATCCTGCTGGTGAACTTCCAGAACGAGTGGCAGGTCTTCGGCGTGGATGGCATCCCCTTCCTGGCCGACAGCTACGACGCCGCCTGGAAGCTCTACCAGGCGCAGAAGCCGGTGCTCTCCAAGAAGCTGGCGGAACAGGGCATCGTGCTGCTCTACACCGTGCCCTGGCCGCCGCAGGGCATCTTCATCAACAAGCCCATCGCCTCGGCGGCCGACCTCAAGGGCGTGAAGTGGCGCGCCTACAGCCCGGCGACCGCCCGCATCGCGGAGCTGGTGGGCGCCCAGCCGGTGACGGTGCAGCAGGCCGAGCTGTCGCAGGCCATGGCCACGGGCGTGGTGGAGTCGTACATGTCCTCCGGCTCCACGGGCTACGACACCAAGACCTACGAGTACATCAAAAACTTCTACGACACGCAGGCCTGGCTGCCCAAGAACGCCGTGCTGGTGAACAAGAAGGCCTTCGATGCGTTGGACAAGCCCAGCCAGGATGCCCTGCTCAAGGCTGGCGCCGACGCCGAGAAGCGCGGCTGGGAGGTCTCCAAGGCCAAGACGCAGGAATACCTCGACCTCCTCAAGAAGAACGGCATGGCCATCCATGTGCCGTCCGCCCAGCTCAAGGCCGACATGAAGAAGGTCGGCGACACGATGATCAAGGAGTGGTCGGAGAAGGCGGGCGCAGACGGCCAGGCAGTGCTCGACGCCTACCGCAAGATGTGACCTCCGGCGCCGGCGATGCGAAAGGCCCTGGACGCCCTCTACGACGCCGCCGCCGGCCTGGCGGCGCTTTCCATGGTGGGCCTGCTGCTCGCGGTGCTCACCTCCATCCTCGCGCGGCAGTTGCACTTCAACGTGCCGGGCATCGATGCCTACGCCGGCTACCTGATGGCCGGCACCGGCTTCCTGGCGCTGGCCCATACGCTGAAGAAGGGCGAGCACATCCGCGTGACGCTCGTGCTCACGGCCATGGGCGTCACGCCGCGCCGCTGGCTGGAGCGGTGGGCGGCACTGGCCAGCGCGGCGCTCGCCGCACTCTTCGCCTTCTACAGCGTGCGGCTGGTCCTGCAGTCGTACGAGTTCAACGACATGTCCACCTCGAACGACGCCACGCCACTGTGGCTGCCGCAGCTGTCGATGGCGATCGGCACGGTCACCTTCGCCATCGCGGCGCTGGACGAATGCGTGCTGGAGTGGCGCGGACGCGTGCGCGAGACCGACGGGGAGATGCTGCGCCATGAGTGACCTCGGCATTGCCGGCCTGCTGATCCTGGCGCTGTTCCTCATCCTCGGCAGCGGCGTCTGGATCGGCCTGACGCTGTCGGGCGTGGCGTGGATCGCCATGCAGCTCTTCACCTCCCGCCCGGCGGGAGACGCCATGGCCGTGACGATCTGGGGCTCTGCGTCGAGCTGGACGCTCACCGCGCTGCCGCTCTTCGTCTGGATGGGCGAGATCCTCTTTCGAACACGGCTGTCGCAGGACATGTTCAAGGGCCTGTCGCCCTGGATGCAGCGCCTGCCCGGGCGGCTGCTGCACACCAACGTGGTGGGCTGCGCGATCTTCGCGGCCGTCTCGGGCTCCAGCGCCGCCACCTGCGCCACCATCGGCAAGATGACCCTGCCGGAGCTGGGCCGCCGCGGCTACCCGCAGGACATGGTCATCGGCACGCTCGCCGGCGCCGGCACGCTGGGGCTGCTGATCCCGCCCTCGATCATCATGATCGTCTACGGCGTGGCGGCGGATGTGTCGATCGCCCGCCTGTTCATCGCCGGCGTCGTGCCGGGCGTGCTGCTGGCGCTGCTGTTCTCGGGCTACATCGCGGTCTGGGCCCTGCTGCATCCGGACCAGGTGCCCGCGCCAGACGGCCGGATGCGCTTCGCCGAGAAGCTGGCTGCATCGCGCAGCCTGATCCCTGTGACGCTGCTCATCCTTGCCGTGCTGGGCTCGATCTACGCCGGCATCGCCACCGCGACCGAAGCAGCCGCCGTGGGCGTGCTGGGCGCGCTGGTGATCTCGGCCGCCCAGGGCTCCCTCCGTTGGCAGACCTTCAAGGATTCGCTGCTGGGCGCGACCCGCCTCTACTGCATGATGGCGCTGATCCTGGCCGGCGCCGCCTTCCTGACGCTGGCCATGGGCTATGTCGGCCTGCCGCGCCACCTGGCGGAATGGATCGGCTCGCTCGGTCTCAGCCGATTCCAGCTCGTGCTGATCCTGGCCGTGTTCTACATCGTGCTGGGCTGCTTCCTGGACGGCATCTCGATGGTGGTGCTGACGATGGGCGTGATCATGCCCACCGTGACGGCAGCCGGCATCGATCCGATCTGGTTCGGCATCTTCATCGTGCTGGTGGTGGAGATGGCGCAGATCACGCCGCCGGTGGGCTTCAACCTCTTCGTGCTGCAAGGCATGACCGGCAGGGACCTGCTCTACATCGCGCGGGTCACCCTGCCGATGTTCCTGCTCATGGTGCTGGCGGTGCTGATCATCTATGCCTTCCCGGCGCTGGTCACCTGGTTGCCGCGCCAGATGTAGAGCGGGCAGCGTCGGCCGCGCCTGTTGCGACTTCGCCGCAACCGCCGGACCTGACCTTGCTCGCCTGCTTTGCTTGGACTACGCTTTTACCTCCAGTTAAGAGTTAGCACATTCAGAAACAACCTGGGAGGGTTGCGGTGGGAGCAAGCATGGGCCCCGGAACGGTGTGCCCGTCCCTCCTGCGGCTGAATGTGACGAGCGATGCGGCCCCGCCGCATCACCACGTCCAACAGGAGGATCCCTATGTTCAAGTTCTTGAAGCCCTTGCTCTTGGCCGGCTTTTTGGCCGCCGCGGCAATCTTGCCCGCACATGCCCAGGCGCCGGTCGCGGCGCCAACGCCGTCCGCGAAGACCATCGCCGGCAACGTGCAGTACGAATTGATCGGCCAATGGGACGTCAACCGGCTCAACACCATCCTGAGCACCGATACGCCGAAGTTCGCCGGCATCACCGTTTCCTACACGCCAGCCCGCACGGGAGTCCGGCTCTACCGCATCAGCTATGACTCGGTCGTTCCGGAGAAGGGCAACAAGCCGATACGCGCTTCGGGCCTGCTGGCGCTCCCCGACAACGCTGGCGCCACGCTGCCGGTGGTCTCGTACCAGCATGGCACGGTGTACGGCCGCCAGGAAGTGCCCGGCTTCCCGGAGCAGTCGCCCGAGACCCAGCTCATGATTGCCCAATTCGCCGGGCAAGGCTATGCGGTGGTGGGCGCGGACTACTTCGGCATGGGCATCTCCACCGAGCCCGAGGGCTACCTGGTCAAGGCCAGCCACCAGCAGGCCTGCTTCGACTTCCTGGTGGCCGCCAAGGGCGTGATGGCCGACCTGGGCCGGCAGTCCAGCAAGCTCTACCTGGCCGGCTGGTCGCAGGGCGGCTTCGTCACCATGGCGCTGCTGGAGAAGCTGGAGCGCTCGGGCGTGAAGGTCGACGGCGCCGCGACGGCCAGCGCCCCGCTGGACCTGGGTGTGGCGATGAGCGGCTTCCTGAGCTACCCGCGGCCCTTCGACGCGGTCTGGCTCAACAGCATCTTCATCCTGTCAGCCTTCTCGTACGAGAACTACTACGGCGTCCCCGGCCTCGCCCGTTCGCTGATCAACGAGCCCTACTACGACGCCGCCCGCAAGGCCTACGAACGCCAACCCTTCAACGCGGCCGACATCCCCAGCGACCTGCACAAGCTGCTGAAGGCGGAGTATTTCGATCCGCACTATTTCGCGGACTCCGCCTTCGGCAAGCTCATCGCCGCCACGCAGTCGTACCGTTGGGTGATCAAGTCCCCGGTGCGCAACTACTACGGCGAAACCGACGAGGCGATCACGGTGGGCGTGGGCCGCATGGCACAAACGTATGCGCAGGCGCTGGGCGCCGGCAATCCGATGGTCGAGGCCGTCTCCACCGGCAAGACCACGCACCGGGGCACCTTTGCCACGGCCGTGCCGCAGTGGAAGGCCTGGTTCGACACCGGCCGCTGATCGTCGCGACGGCACATGCCGCCGGGCGCGGGAGCCTGTGCGCGGGCGGGCCCGCAGCGCCTTGAAAAACGCCTACGGCGACATGGGGCCGAGTCCTCCAAAGACCGGCCGCCATGCAGAGGTTTTTGCAATGGAGGTGGGAAGGTCGGTCGATAGAATCGATTGAGATGCCCCTGGTCGCCCTCGTCCTCCTCCCTTTCCTGGCCAGTGCGCTGGCGGCCATGATGCCGTCCGACGCCCGCAACCGAGGGGCGGCCATCGCGGGATTCACGGCCCTGGGCTGTGCCGTCTTCGCCGCCTGGCAGTTCCCGGCGCTCGCCGCCGGCGAGGTGCTGCAAGAAGGCCATCGGTGGATCCCCACCCTGGGCGTCGACCTGTCCTGGCGCATGGACGGTCTGGCTTGGCTGTTCTGCATGCTGGTGCTCGGCATCGGGGCGTTGGTGGTGCTCTACGGGCGCTACTACATGTCCTCCTCGGACCCGGTGCCCCGCTTCTTCGCCTTCTTCCTCGCTTTCATGGGCGCGATGGTGGGTGTGGTGCTGTCGGGCAACCTGATCCAGCTGGTGCTGTTCTGGGAGCTGACCAGCCTGTTCTCCTTCCTGCTGATCGGCTACTGGCACCACCGCCGCGACGCCCGCCGCGGCGCTCGCATGGCGCTGACTGTCACCGGCGCGGGCGGCCTCTGCCTTCTGGCAGGCGTGCTGCTGCTGGGCCGCATCGCGGGCAGCTACGAACTGGACGTGGTGCTGAATTCGGGCGACGTGGTACGGGCCGATCCGCTCTATCCGCTGGCGCTGGTGCTGCTGCTGCTGGGCGCCTTCACCAAGAGCGCGCAGTTCCCCTTCCACTTCTGGCTGCCGCGCGCCATGGCGGCGCCCACGCCGGTGTCGGCCTACCTGCATTCGGCCACCATGGTGAAGCTGGGTGTGTTCCTCATGGCGCGCCTGTGGCCGGTGCTGTCGGGCACCGACCTGTGGTTCTGGCTGGTGGGCGGCGCGGGCGCCTTCACGCTGCTGCTGGGTGGCTATGTCGCCATGTTCCAGCGCGACCTGAAGGCGCTGCTGGCCTATTCGACGATCTCGCACCTGGGCCTCATCACGCTGCTGCTGGGCATGAACAGCCCGCTGGCCGCCGTGGCGGCGGTCTTCCATGTGATGAACCACGCCACGTTCAAGGCGTCGCTGTTCATGGCCGCCGGCATCATCGACCACGAGACCGGCACCCGCGACATCAGCCGGCTGAGCGGGCTGCTCAAGTCCATGCCCATCACCGGCGCGCTGGCCATCATCGCCAGCGCCTCCATGGCCGGCGTGCCGCTGCTCAACGGCTTCCTGTCGAAGGAGATGTTCTTCGCCGAGACGGTGTTCCTCGACGGCGCGCCCTGGCTGGAAATCGCGCTGCCCGTGCTCGCCACCCTCGCCGGCGCCTTCAGCGTGGCCTATTCGGCACGCTTCGTCTTCGACGTCTTCTTCGGCCCGCGCTGCGACACCGAGGTGCCCAAGCCGCCGCACGAGCCCCCCCACTGGATGCGGGTGCCGGTCGAGTTCCTGGTGCTGCTGTGTCTGGTCGTCGGCGTGGTGCCAGCCTGGTCGGTGGGCGCCTTCCTGGCGACGGCCGCGGCGCCGGTGGTCGGCGGCACGCTCCCCGAATACAGCCTCGCGGTCTGGCACGGCTTCAACCTGCCTCTGGCCATGAGCGTCGTGGCGCTGGCGGGCGGCGCCGCCATCTATCTGATGCAGCGTCGCAGCCGGGCGCATGGCGGCCTGAACCGCACGCCGGTGATCTGGATGTTCGACGGCCAGCGCATCTTCGAGAACCTGCTGGCGCGCCTGTCCCAGCTCGGACGCAATGGCCGGCGCGTGCTCTCGACCAACCGGCTGCAGCCGCAGTTGCTCCTGCTGGTGATGGTGGCGGTGCTCGGCGCGGGCGCCTCGCTGTGGCTGGCGCCTGCCGACACGGGCAGCCGCCAGCGCCTGCCCTTCTCGCCCATGTTCCTGATGACCTGGGTCATCGGCTGCACCTGCGCGGTCGCGGCCGCCTGGCAGGCCAAGTTCCACCGGCTCGCTTCGCTGATGCTGGCCTCCGGGGCGGGGCTGGTGAGCTGCATCACCTACATCTGGTTCTCGGCGCCCGACCTGGCGCTGACGCAACTGGTGGTCGAGACGGTGACCACCCTGCTCATCCTGCTGGGCCTGCGCTGGCTGCCGATGCGCAAGGCCGAAGTCCAGCCCCCGCGCGAGCGCATGCGCCCCTGGGGCCGCCGCGGGCGCGACCTGCTGCTGGCCACGGTGGCTGGCTGCGGCATGGCGGCGCTGGCCTGGTACATGATGACCCGGCCCTTTCCGCAGAGCATCTCCCCCTTCTTCCTGGAACGCGCCCTGCCCGAGGGCGGCGGCACCAACGTGGTCAACGTGATGCTGGTCGACTTCCGCGGCTTCGACACCTTCGGCGAGATCACCGTGCTGGGCATCGTGGCGCTGACGGTCTATGCGCTGCTGCGGCGCTTCCGCCCGGCCGCCGAGGCAATGGCGCTGCCGCCGCAACAGCGGGTGCAGCAGGACCAGGGCGGCACCGACCTCGTCAATCCGCGCCGCGCCACGGACACGGCCATCGGCTACCTGATGGTGCCCGCCGTGCTGGTGCGCCTGCTGCTGCCGCTGGCGGCCATGGTGTCGGTGTACTTCTTCATGCGCGGCCACAATCAGCCGGGCGGCGGCTTCGTGGCCGGGCTGGTGATGTCGGCCGCGTTGATGCTGCAGTTCATCGTCTCGGGCGCGGCCTGGACGGAGGAGCACCTGCGGATCTACCCGCGGCGCTGGATCGCCCTGGGCCTGCTCATCGCGCTGGCCACGGGCGCCGGCGCCATCGCGATGGGCTATCCCTTCCTGACCACCCACACGGCCCATGTCACGCTGCCGGTGCTGGGCGAGTTGCACGTGCCCAGCGCCATGTTCTTCGACATCGGCGTCTTCGCGCTGGTGCTCGGCGCCACGCTGCTGATCCTCACCGCCCTGGCGCACCAGTCCATCCGCAGCCACCGCTGGGCCGAGGAGCAGGAAGAAAAGGCCGCGGCCAGGGCCGCCCTCGAAGCTGCGAATGCCGAGGCCATCCGCATCACTGGCGGAGCCGTCTGACATGGAAGCCGTTCTCGCCATCGCCATCGGCGTGCTCACCGGGTCGGGCGTGTACCTGCTGGTGCGCCCTCGGACCTTCCAGGTGATCATGGGCCTGACGCTCATCTCGTATGCCGTCAACCTGTTCATCTTCAGCATGGGCCGGCTCAAGGTCGACAGCGAGCCGGTGCTGCGCAAGGGCGTGGAGGCCACGCTGCAGAACACGGCCGACCCCATGCCGCAGGCCCTGGTGCTGACGGCCATCGTGATCGGCTTCGCCATGACGGCGCTCTTCCTGGTGGTGATGCTGGCCTCGCGCGGCATCTCGGACACCGACCACGTGGACGGCCAGGAGCGGGAGGAGACATGAGCAACGAAATCCTCGCGCTGCTCGACCGACTGCTCGACGCCACCATGCCGCACCTGGTGGCGGCGCCCATCCTGCTGCCACTGCTCACGGCCGCGCTGATGCTGCTGATGGGCGAGCAGCGCCGGCGCGCCAAGTCGGCACTCACGGTCATCTCCGGCCTGTTCGGCCTGCTGGTGGCGCTCGCCCTGCTGCGCTGGGTGAACACGCCCGACACCGGCGGTGGCCCGGGCTCCATCGGCGTCTACCTGCCCGGCAACTGGGCCGCACCCTTCGGCATCGTGCTGGTGGCCGACCGCCTGTCGTCCATGATGGTGGCGCTGACGGGCGTGGTGGCCTTCGCAGCCTCGATCTATTCCACCTCGCGCTGGGACCGGGCCGGTGTGCACTTCCATCCGCTGCTCCAACTGCAGCTGATGGGCCTGAACGGCGCCTTCCTCACGGGCGACCTCTTCAACCTGTTCGTGTTCTTCGAGGTCATGCTGGCGGCGTCGTACGGGCTGCTGCTGCATGGCTCCGGCGCCCTGCGCGTGCGCGCTGGCCTGCACTACATCGCCATCAACCTGGCGGCCTCGTCGCTGTTCCTGATCGGCGCAGCCATGCTGTACGGCGTGACCGGCACGCTCAACCTGGCCGACCTGAGCCAGCGCATTGCCGAGGTGGCACCGGCCGACCGGGGGCTGCTGCATGCCGGCGTCGCCATCCTGGCCGCCGCCTTCTTCGCCAAGGCCGGCGCCTGGCCACTGAATTTCTGGTTGGTGCCCGGCTACAGCGCGGCGGTGTCGCCCGTGAGCGCCGTCTTCGCGCTGCTGACCAAGCTGGGCGTGTACGTGGTGCTGCGCACCTGGACGCTGTTCTTCGGCCCCGACGCGGGCGACTCGGCGCTGTATGGCCAGCCGGTGATCATCGGCCTGGGGCTGGCCACGCTGACCGTCGGCTCGCTGGGGCTGCTCGGCTCGCAGCGGCTGTCGCACCTGGCGAGCTTCGCGGTGGTGGTGTCGGCCGGCACGCTGCTGGCTGCCGTCGGGCTGGGGCAGGAAGGCGTCTGGGCCGGCGCGCTCTACTACCTGCTCGGATCCACGCTGGCGGCCAGCGCCCTCTTCCTGCTGATCGACATGATCGAGCGCTGGCGCAACGCCGGCCACAGCATCGCGCCCCACGAATCGGCCGCGACCACGCCCTTCCTGACCGAGGACCTGCAGGCCCTGGACGACGTCAACCTGGACGACGAGGCGCAGGCGCTGTATGGCCGCGCCATCCCGGCCGGCGTCGCCTTCCTGGGCCTGGCCTTCGTGTGCTGCGTGCTGCTGCTGGCCGGGCTGCCGCCGCTGCCCGGCTTCATCGGCAAGTTCGCCATGCTGTCGGGCCTGCTGGACGCCCAGCAGGTCAGCCGCTGGGGCTGGGCCTTCATGGGCCTGCTGCTGGTCTCGGGCTTCATGACGCTGGTCGCGTTCTCGCGCAGCGGCATCCGGCATTTCTGGACCCACACACAGGGCTCGCTGCCGGCGCTGCGTGCACTGGAGGTGCTGCCGGTGGCGGGCCTGCTGGCCGCGTGCATCGCCCTGGCGGTCGGTGCCGGCCCGGTGCTCCTGCACGCCCAGGCCACCGCCGCCAACCTGGCCGACACCCGCGACTACCGTGCCGCCGTGTTCGCGGCCACCCAGAAGGCCGGTCCGACGACCACCGGGCGGGCGGAGGTCCGGCCATGATGCGACGCCTGATTCCCTCGCCCCCGCTCACCATGGCACTGTGGGTGGTATGGCTGCTGCTGAACCAGTCGCTGCATCCGGCCACCATGCTGCTGGGTGCGGTGCTCGCGGTGGCGGTGCCGCTGCTCACCAAGGGCCTGCGGCCGGCGACAGTGCGCATGCGCCGCCCGCTGGCGGCGCTGCGGCTCCTGCGCCTGGTGATGGCCGACCTGCTGGTGTCGGCGCTGGGCGTGGCGCGCGCCCTGCTCACCCGCCGGACGCCGCAGATCCATTCGGCCTTCGTGCGCGTGCCGCTGGACCTGCGCGACCCCAACGGCCTGGCCGTGCTGGCGATGATCCTGTGCCTGACGCCCGGCACGGCCTGGGCCGAGCTGGCGGTCGACCGCAGCCAGCTGCTGCTGCACGTCTTCGACGTGGACGACGAAAGCGACCTGATCGAGCGCATCAAGCTGCGCTACGAGACCGTGCTGATGGAGATCTTCGAGTCATGACGCCACTCTTGTTCTGGGCGCTCAAGGGCGCGTTGTTCCTCCTGGCCGTCGCCATGCTGTGCGCGCTGGCGCGGCTGCTGATGGGCCCGACGGCGCAGGACCGGGTGATGGCGCTCGACTGCCTCTACATCAACGGCATGCTGATGATGCTGACGCTGGGCATCGTCTACTCCAGCGCCGTCTACTTCGAAGCGGCGATGCTGATCGCGCTGTTCGGCTTCGTGGGCACGACGGCGCTGGCCAAGTTCCTGTTGCGCGGCGAGGTGATCGAATGAGCGGACCGCTGCCTTTGTGGGCCGAGGCACTCACGGCCCTCCTGGTGGTGGTGGGCGCCGGCTTTGCCGCCATCGGCTCCTTCGGTCTGGTGCGCATGCCCAGCTTCTTCCGCCGCATCCACACGCCCACGCTGGGCGCGACCGCCGGGGTGTGGTCGATCTCCCTGGCCACGGCGGTGTACTTCTCGGCGCAGGGCTCGCACCTGTTCCTGCACGCGGCGCTGATCGCGATGTTCGTGGCGCTGACGGCGCCGATCACCACCATCTTCCTGACGCGGGCTGCGCTGTTCCGCGAACGCCAGAAGGGCGGCGACGTGCCGCCACCAGCCGCCACGCGCAGCGAAGACGGCGCCCCGGTCACGGTCCAGCTCGACAAGACGCCGGATTGACCCCGTCAGCGGGCGCGCGGCACTGCGCGTTGTGCAGACGCCTCGCCACCCGCAGCACGTCGATACCAGCCCGGCAAGCCCGCCTTGCGCGGCGGCAGCGAGTCCGTTAACGTCTTGTAACTTTAGTCAATCTCGGACACGTTCATGGTCGACAAGCGCCGCCTGCTCCATTCCTGTGCCGCCCTGGCGGCCAGCGCTTGCCTGCCGGCCTGGGCGCAATCCGGCACCAAGTCGCCCCGACCCGCCATAGCGCCGGATGGCGGCGCCAGCTGGCCCACCCGGCCCGTGAAGCTGCTGGTGGGATTTCCGCCCAATTCCTCGCCCGACATCGCGGCACGCATCGTGGCCGATCCGCTGGCGCGGCTGCTCGGCCAGACCGTGGGTGTCGAGAACAAGCCCGGTGCCAGCGGCAACATCGCCGCCAACGCGGTGGCCAAGGCCCGCGACGACCACACCCTCGGCGCGCTGATCAACGGCAACCTCACCATCGCCCGGCTGCTGGACGCTGCCGTGCCCTTCGACCCCGAGACCGACTTCGCCCCGGTCGGCCTGATCGGCACCGCACCGCTGGTGCTGGCGGTCACGGCGCAGGCCCAGGGCACCCGGCCGGACGAGCTGCTGCTGTGGGCCCGCAACCTGGGCACCGATGCCCGCTACGGCACGCCCGGCAACGGCACCGTCGGCCACCTGGGTATGGAGCTGCTGAAGATGCGCACCAGCATCCGCGCGCAGTACCAGGGCTTTGCCGGCAATCCGCAGGTGATCGAGGCCATGCTGGCCAACCAGATCCAGCTGGCCCTGCTGCCGCCGGGGCTGGCGCTGCCGCACATCCGCCAGGGGCGGCTCAAGGCCATCGGCATCACCGCGCCCGAGCGCAGCCCCCTGACGGGCGAGATGCCCACGCTGCGCGAGGCCGACGTGCGCGGCGCGGACCTGGAGATCTGGACGGCCCTGGCCGCGCCGGCCGGGCAGTCGCCAACGGCCATCGCACGGCTCAATGGCGCGCTGCAGACGGTGCTGCGCACCCCCGAGGTGAGCGAGGCCCTGCTCAAGGCCGGCTGGCAGGCCCGCGGCGGCACGCCCGAGGCGCTCGCGCGACGCATCCGCAGCGACACCACCACGCTCGGCGGCGTCATCCTGATGCGCGGGATCAAGGCCGCCTGACGGCGGTGGACGTGTCCGGTGGCGGACTGCCCGCTGGCGGGCGCCTTTCTATGATCGCCGCCCATGTACGCTCCCCGCCGCCTGCCGCAGTCCGACTTCGTTCCCGTGCGCAACCTGCGCTACCACGTGCTCACCTGGGGCACGCCCTCGCTGACGCGTCCGCCCCTGGTGCTGCTGCACGGCTGGATGGATGTGGCGGCCTCCTGGCAGTTCGTCATCGATGCCCTGGCGCAGGAGCGCTTCGTCATCGCGCCCGACTGGCGCGGCTTCGGCCAGACCGGCGGCGGCGACGTCGACAACTACTGGATGCCCGACTACCTGGCCGACCTCGACTGGCTGCTCGACCACTACGCCGCCGACCGCGCCGTCGACCTGGTCGGCCACAGCATGGGCGGCAACGTCGCGATGCACTATGCGGGCGTGCGACCGGGCCGCATCCGGCGGCTGGTCAATCTCGAGGGATTCGGCATGCCCGCCTATGCGCCCGACGAGGCGCCCAGGCGCTACGCGCGCTGGATCGACGAGAACAGGCAGTTGCATGAAGGCGGCATGCGCCTGTCGGGCTACAGCACGCCCGATGGCGTAGCGCGCCGCCTGATGAAGACCAACCCCCGGCTGTCGCAGGACAAGGCCGACTGGCTGGCCCGGCAGTGGGCCCGGCCGGTGCGCCAGGAGGATGGCAGCGAGCGCTGGGAGATCCAGGGCGATGCCGCGCACAAGGTGATCAACGCCAACATCTTCCGCGTGGACGAGACGCTGGCCCTCTATGCCGCCATCACCGCGCCGGTGCTGGCCGTGGTGGCCAGCGACGACAGCCTGCACGGCTGGTGGAACGGCCGCTACACCCTCGACGAATTCCACCGGCGCCTGGAGGTGCTGCGCGAACTGCGCACCGCCCGGGTGGAGGACGCGGGCCACATGCTGCATCACGACCAGCCGGACCAGGTGGCGGCGCTGATCGAAGACTTCTTCCAGCCGTCATGAACGCGGGCGGCGCCAAGGTGGTCGGCCAGCGCCCGCCGGTCTTGGCATAAGCGGCGTTTTCCGACACCCCCCGGGCACGTCCTCGGGCAGACTCGGTCGGTTTTGCTCCGACCAAGCCCCACCCATGGACCGACGCCCTGCCATCGCCAACGATGAGTTCCGCCGCCTGCTCAGCCGCAACGTCAAGCTGCCCCTGCTGCTGGGTGCCCTGGGGGCGGTCGTCTTCGTGGCGCTCATCGGCTACCTGTTGTCGGTCATCAGCTGGGTGGAGCACACGGACCGGGTCACCCGCACCGCCACCGAGACCCAGCTGCTGCAGGCCGACATGCAGGCCGCCGTGCGCGGCTACCTGCTGACGGGCAACGGCGCCTTCCTCCAGCCCACCGACGCGGCGCGCACCCGCGCCCACGCCCTGCTGGGCGAGCTGCGCGTGCTGGTGGCCGACAACCCTCAGCAGGTCGGCCGTGCCACCAAGCTCGACGAGCTGCAGCGGGCGTGGGAGAGCTATGCCGACGACGTGGTGGAGTCCAAACAGCGCGGCGAGGACATCGGCGAGCGCCTGCAGTCCGGCCGCGGCAAGCGCATCGCCGACGAATCGCGCTCCACGTTGGATGCCTTCCTCGCCACCGAACAGGCCCTTCGCGCCGAGCGCAACCGCAGCGCCAACCGCGCCGCCGTGGGCGTGGTGGCCGGCTACCTGCTGCTGAGCGTCCTGATCAGCGTGGTGCTGTCCATCCTCGGCCGCCGGCAGATGCTGCATCTGTCCGACCGCTATGGCCAGGCACTGGCCGAGCAGGCCGATCATTCCGAACGCATGGAGGCGCAGGCCTGGTTGCGCGGCGCCCAGAACGAACTGGCCAGCCGCACCGTGGGCCAGTTGACGGCGCAGAACCTGGGCCGCCAGGTGCTGGAGTTCTGCGCCCAGCACCTGCGCAGCGCCGTGGGCGCCGTCTACGTACACGACACCGACGGCAGCCTTCGCCGTGTGGCCAGCTATGGCTTCTCACGCGAGTCCGAGGCCGCCTCGCAGAGCTTCCTGCCCGGCGAAGGCCTGGTGGGCCAGGCCGCCGCGCGCGGCGAGTTGATGGACATCACGCCAGTGCCGCCCGGCTACCTGCGCGTGAGCTCGGGCCTGGGCGAAGCCCCGCCGCACACCGTGCTGCTGCTGCCGATCTCGCACGAGGGCCAGGTCAACGGGGTCGTCGAACTGGGCCTGCTCGCCTCGCCCTCCCCGCGCGAGCTGGAACTGCTGCGCGGCGTGGCCGACGACGCCGGCAGTTCCATGGCGGCCGCGCGCTACCGCGAGCGCCTGCAGCAGGTGCTGGCCGAGACGCAGCAGCTCAACGAGGAACTGCAGGTGCAGCAGGAAGAGCTGCGCACCGCCAACGAGGAGCTGGAGGAGCAGTCCCGCGCGCTCACCGAAAGCCAGGTCAACCTCGAGAACCAGCAGGCCGAGCTGGAGCAGATCAACAGCCAGTTGGCCGAGCGCACCGAGCAGCTCGACCAGCGCAATGCCGCGCTGCGCCGCGCCCAGTCCGACCTGGAGGAACGTGCCGACGCCCTCGCCCGCGCCAGCCGCTACAAGTCCGAGTTCCTGGCCAACATGTCGCACGAGCTGCGCACCCCGCTCAACAGTGCGCTGATCCTGTCGAAGCTGCTGGCCGACAACAGCCTGGGCAATCTGAGCGAGGAGCAGGTGCGCTTCGCACGGTCGATCCATGACTCGGGCAACGACCTGCTCACGCTGATCAACGACGTGCTGGACATCGCCAAGGTCGAGGCCGGCCGGCTTGACATCCATGCCGAATACCTGCCGGTGGCGCGCCTGGTGGAATCGCTGCAGTCCACCTTCACGCCGCTGGCGCAGAACAAGTCGCTCGCGCTGCGCATCGAGCTCTCGCCCGACGCGCCGACGCACCTCATCTCGGACCGTCAGCGCGTGGAGCAGATCCTCAAGAACCTGCTGTCCAACGCCATCAAGTTCACCGACCGGGGCGAGGTGCTGCTGAGCGTGCAGCCAGGCCCGCAGGGCGGCGTGCGCTTCGACGTGCGCGACTCGGGCATCGGCATCGCCCCGGACCAGCAGGCGCTGATCTTCGAGGCCTTCCACCAGGCCGACGGCACCACCAGCCGCAAATACGGCGGCACGGGGCTGGGGCTCTCGATCTCGCGCGACCTGACGCGCCTGATGGGCGGCACCCTCACCGTGAGCAGCGAACTGGGCCAGGGCAGCACCTTCACGCTGAGCCTGCCCGCCGACATCGCGCAGCGCCTGGAGGGCGACGACGCCGCGCCGCTGCCGCGCAGCAGCACGGCCGCAGCGCCCGTCGCGCTGGCCCCGCTGGCCGCCCCGGCGCAGGCCGCGCCGCCGGCACCCCAGCCAGCGCCCGCCCCCACCTTCGCGGACGACCGCGACCAGCTGGCGGAGGACGTCCGGCGCGTGCTGGTGATCGAGGACGAGCCGCAGTTCGCCCGCATCCTGTACGACCTGGCGCACGAATACGGCTGGCGCTGCCTGGTGGCCCACGGGGCCGCCGACGGGTTCGCGCTGGCGCAGGAGCTGCAGCCGCACGCCATCCTGCTGGACATGCGCCTGCCCGACAGCTCCGGCCTGGCCGTGCTGCAGCAGCTCAAGGACGATGCGGGCACCCGCCACATCCCGGTGCACGTGGTCTCGGCGCAGGACCAGGCCGAGGCGGCGCTGCACATGGGCGCCGTAGGCTATGCACTCAAGCCCACCACGCGCGAGCAGCTGCAGGCCGTGTTCTCGCGGCTGGAGGCGCGCCTGGCCCAGAAGGTCAAGCAGGTGCTGCTGGTGGAGGACGACGATGTGCAGCGCGAGAGCGTGGTGCACCTGATCGGCGACGACGACGTGGCCATCACCGCCGTCGGCACCGGCGAGGAAGCCCTCGCGCTGCTGCGCGAGCGCGTCTTCGACTGCATGATCACCGACCTGCGCCTGCCCGACATGCAGGGCGGCGAACTGCTGCAGCGCATGTCGTCGGAAGAGATCTGCTCCTTCCCGCCCGTCATCGTCTACACCGGCCGCAACCTTACGCGCGACGAGGAGGCCGAGCTGCTGCGCTATTCGCGCTCGATCATCATCAAGGGCGCGCGCTCGCCCGAGCGGCTGCTGGACGAAGTGACGCTGTTCCTGCACAAGGTGGAGTCGCAGCTGTCGGCCGAGCGGCAGAGCATGCTGCGCACGGCCCGCGAGCGCGACCGCGTGTTCGAAGGCCGGCGCATCCTGCTGGTGGACGACGACGTGCGCAACATCTTCGCCCTCACCAGCGCGCTGGAGCAGCGCGGCGCCAAGATCGAGGTGGCCCGCAACGGCCGCGAGGCGCTGCACAAGCTCGACGCGGTGCCCGACATCGACCTGGTGCTGATGGATGTCATGATGCCGGAGATGGATGGCCTGGAGGCCACGCGCCGCCTGCGCAGCGACCCGCGCTTTCGCAAGCTGCCGGTCATCACCGTCACCGCCAAGGCCATGAAGGACGACCAGGAACAGTGCCTGGCCGCCGGCGCCAGCGACTACCTGGCCAAGCCCATCGACCTGGACCGGCTGTTCTCGCTGCTGCGGGTGTGGATGCCGCACATGGAGCGCCTGTGAGCGCCCGCCCCGCCAGCCCGGACGCCGAGGAAGCCGGGGGCCGCCTCGAGACGCCGCGCCCGCCGGGCCTTGCCCCGTCGGGCACGGACGCCGACCGCCCCGCGCCACCGCCGCCCAGCGCCTCCGACATCGAGCTGCGCCTGCTGATGGAGGCCATCTATCTGCGCTACAGCCACGACTTCCGCGACTACACCGGCGCCTCGCAGAAGCGCCGGGTGAACTATGCGCTGGAGCAGATGGGCTACCGCAGCATCTCCGCACTGCAGGAGCAGGTGCTGCGCGACGACCAGGTCTTCGGCCGGCTGCTGCAGTACCTCACCGTGCCGGTCAGCGAGATGTTCCGCGACCCGGACTACTTCCTCGCGCTGCGCCAGCAGGTGGTGCCGGTGCTGCACACCTATCCGTCGATCAAGGTCTGGGTGGCGGGCTGCAGCACGGGCGAAGAGGTCTATTCCCTGGCCATCCTGCTGCGCGAGGAGGGACTGCTGGAGCGGGCGCTGATCTACGCCACCGACATCAATCCGCAATCGCTGGAGAAGGCACGGCAGGGCATCTTCCCGGCCGACGCGGTGCGCGAGTACACGGCCAACTACCAGCGCGCCGGCGGTCGCAAGTCCTTTTCCGACTACTACACCGCGGCCTACGGCGGTGCGCGCTTCGACCCCGCGCTGCGGACCAACGTGATCTTTGCCGACCACAGCCTGGCCACCGACAGCGTGTTCGCCGAGACGCACCTCGTCTCCTGCCGCAACGTGCTGATCTACTTCAACCGCCGGCTGCAGGACCGGGCGCTGGGCCTGTTCCACGACTCGCTGTGCCACCGCGGCTTCCTGGGGCTGGGCGCGAAGGAGAGCGTGGATTTCTCGGCCTATGCCGAGCGGTTCGAGCCGGTGGCGCGGGCGGAACGCATCTTCCGCAAGGCGGCCTGATGTCGGCGATCCGCTCCCCCTACACCGCCGGTCACGCCGCGCCGCCGTCGGCGCCGGACGATGGCGACTTCGACCCCGGCCCGCTGCCGCAGGTGGATGCAGTGGTGGTCGGCGCCTCCGCCGGTGGCGTCGACGCCCTGCTGCGCCTGACGGCGGCCCTGCCCACGCCGTGGCACCTGCCGCTGATCGCGGTGCTCCACCTGCCGCAGGACCGGGAGAGCCGCCTGGCGGACATCTTCTCGCACCGGTTGCCGATCCCGGCCTGCGAGGCGCGCGACAAGGCCGCCGTCGAGGCGGCCACGCTGCACTTTGCACCGCCGGGCTACCACCTCTTCATCGAGGCGGACCGCCACTTCTCGCTGAGCTGCGAGCCGCCGGTGCACTTTTCGCGGCCCTCCATCGACCTGCTGATGAGTTCCGCCGCCGACGCCTACGGGCCCCGCCTGGCCGGCCTGCTGCTGACCGGCGCCAACGAGGACGGTGCGCAGGGGCTGGCCGATATCGCCGCCGCGGGCGGCCTCACTGCCGTACAGTCGCCGGGCGAAGCCATGGCGCCCCAGATGCCCCAGTCCGCCCTGGCCCTGCGCCAGCCCGATTACGTCCTGCCCCTGGCCCAACTGCGCCGGCTGCTGATCCTGCTCGACGCCCAGCACCATGCCCATTGACCCGTCCGAGATCGAAACCAAGCTCCTGATCGTCGACGACCTGGAAGAGAACCTGATCGCGCTCGAAGCGCTGATCCGCGACCCGGGTCGGCGCGTGTTCCAGGCGCGCTCGGGCGACGAGGCGCTGGCGCTGATGCTGGAGCACGAGTTCGCGCTGGCCGTGCTGGATGTGCAGATGCCCGGCATGAACGGCTTCGAGCTGGCCGAGCTGATGCGCGGCACCGAGCGCACGCGCACCATCCCGATCATCTTCGTCAGCGCCGCGGGCCGCGAGCTCAACTACGCTTTCCAGGGCTACGAAAGCGGCGCGGTCGACTTCCTGCACAAGCCGCTGGACGCGCACATGGTGCGCAGCAAGGTCAGCGTCTTCGTCGAGCTTTACCACAGCCGCATGGCGCTCCAGCGCGAGATGGACGCCCTGGCCACCCTCCACCGCGAGCAGCAGGCGCTGGTGGCCGAACTGCGCGAGGCGCGTGCCGACCTGGAGCGCGCCGTTCGCATGCGCGACGACTTCATGTCCATGGTCTCGCACGAGCTGCGCACGCCGCTCAACACGCTCTACCTGGAGACCCAGGTGCGCAAGATGCACCTGGCGCGGGGCCACATGTTCTTCTTCACGCCCGAGCGGCTGAAGGAAACGGCCGAGCGCGACCAGCGCCAGATCCAGGCCATGGTGCGGCTCATCGACGACCTGCTGGACGTCACCCGCATGCGCAATGGCCGGCTGTCGATGAGCCCGCAGGCCTTCGACCTGAGCGCCATGGCGGCGCGCGTGGTCGCCGCGCTGGCGCAGCAGGCAGAGGCCGCCGGGGCCGCCATCCATCTGGAGGCGCCCGAGCCACTCACCGGCGTCTGGGACGAGTTCCGACTGGAGCAGGTGCTGACCAACTTGCTGACCAACGCCCTGCGCTATGGCGGCGGCAAGCCGGTGGACGTACACGTCGGCTTGCGCGGCGAGGAGGCCGTGATGAGCGTGCGCGACCGCGGCATCGGCATCGCGCCGGAGGACCAGGCCCGCATCTTCCAGCAGTTCGAGCGCGCCGAATCGGGCCGCCGCGAGGTGGCCAGCGGCCTGGGGCTGGGCCTGTTCATCACCCAGCAGATCGTCCAGGGCCACGGCGGGCGCATCGAACTGGAGAGCACGCCGGGCGAAGGGTCCACTTTCCGCGTGGTGCTGCCCTTCGAGCCGCCCTCGGCCGAAGACGCCGCGTGAGAAAATCTCGCGTTTCCCCGAACACCCGCAAGAACAGGATCGCACCATGGACGCAGAACAGATCAACCTCATTGGCACCACCCTGGCCGACCTGAGCACCCGGACGGCCGACTTGCGGAGGTATCTTTGACTTCGATGCCAAAGCCGAACGCCTGAGGACGGTCAACGCCTCGCTGGAAGACCCGACGGTCTGGAACGACCCCAAGAAGGCCCAGGAACTGGGCAAGGAAAAGAAGGCGCTGGACGGCGTGGTGCTGGCCATCCAGCGCCTGGAGCGTGACCTGGCCGACAACACCGAGCTCTACGAGATGAGCAAGGAAGAAGGCGACGAGGCGGGCCTGAAGGCCATCGCCGACGACGCCGAGGAACTGCGCAAGGAGATCGAGCAGCTCGAGTTCCGCCGGATGTTCAACAACCCGGCCGACCCCAACAACTGCTTCGTCGACATCCAGGCCGGCGCAGGCGGTACCGAGGCGCAGGACTGGGCCAGCATGCTGCTGCGCCAGTACCTCAAGTACGCCGAACGCAAGGGCTTCAAGACCACGGTCGAGGACGAATCCCCCGGTGAAACCGCGGGCATCAAGAGCGCCACGATCAAGGTCGAGGGCGAATACGCCTTCGGCCTGCTGCGCACCGAGACCGGCGTCCACCGCCTGGTGCGCAAGTCGCCCTTCGACTCCTCGGGCGGCCGCCACACCAGCTTCGCCTCGCTCTTCGTCTATCCGGAGATCGACGACTCCATCGAGATCGAGATCAACCCCTCGGACGTGCGCGTGGACACCTACCGCGCCAGCGGCGCCGGTGGCCAGCACATCAACAAGACGGACTCGGCGGTGCGACTGACGCACATCCCGACCGGCATCGTGGTGCAGTGTCAGGACGGCCGCAGCCAGCACAGCAACCGCGACGTGGCCTGGAAGCGCCTGCGCTCGCGCCTGTACGACTTCGAGATGCGCAAGCGCATGGAAGAACAGCAGAAGCTGGAGGACAGCAAGACCGACGTCGGCTGGGGCCACCAGATCCGCAGCTACGTGCTGGACAACAGCCGCATCAAGGACCTGCGCACCGGCGTCGAGATCTCGGCCACGCAGAAGGTGCTTGACGGCGACCTCGATCCCTTCATCGAAGCCTCGCTGAAGCAGGGCGTCTGATGCCCGACCGCAGCCCGCGCCCCGAGGGCGCCGCCCTGCCCGTGCAGGCCCTGATCTTCGACATGGACGGCACCATGATCGACTCCATGCCCTGGCATGCGAAGTCGTGGGTGGCTTTCGCGCAGCGGCATGGCATCACGATGCCGGCGGAGGAGATCCTGCGCCGCACCACGGGCCGCACCGGCACCGAATGCATGCGCGAGGTCTTCGAGCGCGAGCTGCCGCCGGACGAATGCCTCGCGTTGGTGAACGAAAAGGAAGCGATCTACCGCGAACTCTTCGACGCGCCCTTTGCCGAGGTGGCGGGCTTCGCCGCCTTCGCGCGGCAAGCCGCCGCGCGCGGCCTGAAGGTTGCCGTCGGCACCGCGGGCGACCGGCACAACGTGGCCTTCGCCCTTGAACGCCTGAAGATGGACCCGCCGCCGCTGACCATCGTCGGCGGCGACGAGGGCCTGCGTGGCAAACCCGAGCCCGACATCTTTCTCGAAGCGGCCCGCCGCATCGACGCCGATCCCGCGCGCTGCATCGTGTTCGAGGACGCGCCCTTCGGCATCGAGGCCGCGCGCCGCGCCGGCATGTATGCGGTGGCCGTGTGCAGCACCCATGGCGCCGACGAACTCGCCGGTCCGCATGTGATCGCGGCCGTGCCCGACTACCACTCCCTCCTCCGCTCTCATTTTCTGGAGACGCTCGATGTTGCTCTCTCGTGACGCCCAATCGGCCCAGCCCGTCGCCATCCAGCGCGAGGACTATTCGCCGCCGGCCTACTGGATCGACACCGTCGACCTGTGTTTCGACCTCGACCCGGCCAAGACGCGCGTGCTCAACCGCATGAAGCTGCGGCGCAACCCGGACGTGGCGGCCCAGCCGCTGCGCCTGGACGGCGACGAGCTCAACCTGGCCCGCGTGCTGGTCAACGGCCAGGGCGCCGCCTTCCGCATGGAAGGCAGCCAGTTGGTGATGGACGGCCTGCCCGATGAGTTCGAGCTGGAGATCTTCACCACCTGCTGCCCGGCGAAGAACACCAAGCTGATGGGCCTGTTCGTCAGCCAGAACACCTTCTTCACCCAGTGCGAGGCCGAGGGCTT
Source organism: Pseudacidovorax sp. (assembly GCF_017991995.1). Lineage (GTDB taxonomy): Bacteria > Pseudomonadota > Gammaproteobacteria > Burkholderiales > Burkholderiaceae_C > Xenophilus. Next base: position 25,037 of record NZ_JAGOPN010000012.1, read on the forward strand.
CCGCCGCATCACCTACTTCCTGGACCGTCCGGACGTGATGGCCAGCTACACCGTCACGCTGCGCGCCGACAAGACGGCCTACCCGGTGTTGCTGTCCAACGGCAACCTGGTCGAACAGGGCGAGCTCCCGGAAGGCCGCCATTTCGCCAAGTGGGTCGACCCCTTCAAGAAGCCCGCCTACCTGTTCGCCCTGGTGGCGGGCAAGCTGGTGGCGCGCGAGCAGCGCATCAAGGCGCGCAACGGCCGCGAGCACCTGCTGCAGGTCTACGTGCGCGCCGGCGACCTGGACAAGACCGAGCATGCGATGAACTCGCTGATCCACTCGGTGCTGTGGGATGAGGCCCGCTTCGGCCTGCCGCTGGACCTGGACCGCTTCATGATCGTCGCCACCAGCGACTTCAACATGGGCGCGATGGAGAACAAGGGCCTGAACATCTTCAACACGAAGTACGTCCTCGCCAGCCAAGCCACCGCGACGGATGCCGACTACGCCAACATCGAGAGCGTGGTGGGCCACGAGTACTTCCACAACTGGAGCGGCGACCGCGTCACCTGCCGCGACTGGTTCCAGCTCTCGCTCAAGGAGGGCCTGACGGTCTTCCGCGACCAGGAGTTCAGCATGGACCTGTGCGCCGAACCGTCCGCGCGCGCGGTCAAGCGCATCGAGGACGTGCGGGTGCTGCGCACCGCCCAGTTCCCCGAGGACGCGGGCCCGATGGCCCATCCGGTGCGGCCCGACAGCTACATCGAGATCAGCAACTTCTACACCGTCACCATCTACGAGAAGGGCGCCGAAGTCGTCCGCATGATGCAGACGCTGGTGGGCCGCGACGGCTTCGCCCGCGGCATGACGCTGTACTTCGAACGCCACGACGGCCAGGCCGTGACCTGCGACGACTTCGCCCAGGCCATCGCCGATGCCAACCCCGACAGCGAGCTGGCCCGCCGCCTGCCGCAGTTCAAGCGCTGGTACAGCCAGGCCGGTACGCCACGTCTGGCCGCCACGGGGCACTACGACGCCGAGGCCCGCACGTACACGCTGGCCTTCACGCAGAGCTGCCCACCGACGCCGGGTCAACCGGTGAAGGAGCCGTTCGTCATTCCGGTGGCCGTGGGGCTGCTGGGTGCGGATGGCCGCGCGCTCCCGTTGCAGCTGGAAGGCGAGCCGCAGCCCGCCGGCGAATCGCTCACGCTGGTGCTGCACGAAGCCGAGCAGCGCTTCACCTTCACCGGCCTGGACGAGGCGCCGGTGCCCTCCATCCTGCGCGGCTTCAGCGCGCCGGTGGTGCTGCAGTTCGACTACACGCGCGAACAGCTGCTGGCCCTGCTGGCGCACGACAGCGACCCCTTCAACCGCTGGGAGGCCGGACAGCGCCTGGCGCTCGGTGCCGCGCTCGCTGCCATCGGCGATGACAGCCGCCAGCCCGACGCACCGGTGCTGGACGAGGCCTTCGTCGGCGCCATGCGCGAGGTGCTGCGCAATGGAACGCTGGATGCCGCCTTCAAGGAACTGGTGCTGACGCTGCCCTCGGAGGTCTACATCTCCGAGCAGCTGGACGTGGTCGATCCGCAGCGCGTGCACCGCGTGCGCGAGGCCATGCGCATCCAGCTGGCGACGGCTCTGTACGCCGAATGGCAGCAGGCCTACGAGGACAACAAGGACACCGGCGCGTACCGGCCCGAGCCGGTCTCGGCCGGCCGCCGTGCGCTGGCCGGCATGGCGCTGGCGCACCTGTGCATCGCCGCACGCGAGTCGGGCGACGCCGTCTGGCCCGGCAAGACGCTGCAGCGCTTCAAGGACGCTTCGAACATGACCGACCGCTTCAACGCGCTGACGGCGCTGGTCGTGTCGGGCCACCCGCTGGCGGCGCAGGCGCTTGCGCGCTTCCATGCGATGTTCAAGGACGAGGCCCTGGTCATCGACAAGTGGTTCAGCCTGCAGGCCGGCGCGCCCGACCGCGGCGGCGACGTGCTGCCGCTGGTCAAGCAGCTGACGCGCCATCCGGACTTCTCCCTCAAGAACCCGAACCGCGCCCGCAGCGTGATCTTCAGCTACTGCAGCGCCAACCCCGGCGCCTTCCATCGCCTGGACGCCGCCGGCTACGTGTGGTGGAGCGATCGGGTGATCGAGCTCGACGAGATCAACCCGCAGGTCGCCGCCCGGCTGGCGCGCGCGCTGGACCGCTGGAACAAGCTGGCCGAGCCCTACCGGGGCGCCGCACGCGAGGCCATCGCCCGCGTGGCGGCCCGCCCGGGCCTGAGCAAGGACACGCTCGAGGTCGTCAGCCGCGCCCTCGCCCCCTGATTTTTGAAACCCTCCCAGGAGTCCCCATGGCCTCTCAGAACATTTCACTCACCCGCTACCTCGTCGAGCAGCAACGCGTCGACGGCCTCATCCCTGGCCAGCTGCGCCTGCTGCTGGAGGTGGTGGCCCGCGCCTGCAAGCGCATCAGCCTCTCGGTCAACAAGGGCGCCCTGGGTGGCGTGCTGGGCACCGCCGGCAGCGAGAACGTGCAGGGCGAGGTGCAGAAGAAGCTGGACATCATCGCCAACGAGGTGCTGATCGAGGCCAACGAATGGGGCGGCCACCTCGCCGCCATGGCCAGCGAGGAGATGGACAGCATCTACGTGGTGCCCAACCGCTATCCGCAAGGCGAATACCTGCTGATGTTCGACCCGCTCGACGGCTCCAGCAACATCGACGTCAACGTCAGCATCGGCACCATCTTCAGCGTGCTCAAGAAGCCGGACGATCACCCGGGCGTGCAGGAAGGCGATTTCCTGCAGGCGGGCTGCAAGCAGGTGGCCGCCGGCTACTGCCTCTATGGCCCGCAGACGGTGCTGGTGCTCACCGTGGGCGATGGCGTGGCCATGTTCACGCTCGACCGCGAGCAGGGCAGCTTCATCCTCACGCAGGACAAGATGGAGATCCCGGCCGACACCAAGGAATTCGCGATCAACATGAGCAACATGCGCCACTGGGACGCTCCGGTGAAGCGCTACATCGACGAATGCCTGGCCGGCAAGGACGGCCCGCGCGGCAAGGACTTCAACATGCGCTGGATCGCCAGCATGGTGACCGACGTGCACCGCATCCTCACGCGCGGCGGCGTGTTCATGTACCCCTGGGACAAGCGTGAACCCGAGAAGCCGGGCAAGCTGCGCCTGATGTACGAGGCCAACCCGATGGCCTGGCTGGTGGAGCAGGCGGGCGGTGCGGCCACCAACGGCCGCGAGCGCATCCTCGACATCCAGCCCCAGAAGCTGCACGAACGCGTGTCGGTGATCCTCGGCTCCAGGAACGAGGTCGAGCGCGCGACGAAGTACCATTTGGAGGCGTGAGCTTTTTCGCGCTATACTCCTGGGCTGCTTACGAAGGCGCTCACCACAGTGCCTTCTTGCCCTAGAATAAGTTTTTCGCCGGCGTAGCTCAGTTGGTAGAGCAACGCACTCGTAACGCGTAGGTCACCAGTTCGATTCCGGTCGCCGGCACCATCTCCAAAGCCCGCAAGCTGACGCTTGCGGGCTTTTTTGTTGGCCCCTCGCGCGCAGGCCGCAGCACCCCCGGTCCGCGGCAAGCGCAGCCCGCGCGTTGTAGGACCCTGTAAGCTCTTCCCCTCCCCAGACTCTCCACATGCCTACGCAGACCGACTGGCTCGGCATCCTTGCGCCCCTGCAATCGGCCGCGGGCGTGTGGCTGGCCGCTGCCGCCGCCGTGCTGTGCGGCTGGCAAGTGCTGCAGGCCGGCCTTCAGGCCGGGACGTCCGCCGATCGCAGCGCGGCCGCGCTGCTGGCCACGCTGCTGTGGACGATGGCCCTGGCGCTTTCCATCCACGCCGGCCTTGGCTTCGGCCTGCACGGCACCGGGGCGGACGAGGTCGCCTGGGGCTGGCCCTTGCTGCCCGGGGCAGCCGCCGCGGCGGCGCTGGCCGCCAGTTGGAGCGGGGCCACACGCTGGCGGGCCGGGGCTGCCGGCCTGGCAGGCTTGGCGGGCACGGCGCTTTTCATCGGCCGCACCGCGACGCCACTGGGCTTCATGAGCGTGCTTCTGGCCGCCGCCGCGCTGATCATGCTGCTGGCCTATGCGCTGCTGCGAGCACCGCGCTCGCCGGCGGCCACGATGCGCTGGCAGCCCGGGCTCTGGGCCCTGGCAGCGCCGCTGGTCGTCGCCGTCGTGGCCGCTGTGGGCGCCCTGCCGGGACCAATCGCGGCGCCGGCGCTGCCCCACTGGAACGAACTGCCGTGGCCGCAGCAATGGTTCGGCCTGTGCGCCCTGACTCTTCTGTACATCGGTGTGTGTGGCATCCGGCGGACGCAGGCACAGGCGGCGACGCTCGACGCCTTGCAGCAACGCTTCGACCTCGCGCCGGACGGCCTGCTCGTGCTCGACGCCGAGCACCGGATCACGGCCGCCAATGCCGCGGCACTGCGGCTGCTGGCGCTGCGCCCGGAAGAGGCCACCGGCAAGACACTCCCGACCCTGCTCGACGCGGCAGACACCGACCTCGGGGAATGGCTCAGGGATCCGGCCAGCAGCCCGGCCGGGCCCGGCGAACGCCGCGCGCTGCGCCCGCTGGCCGGCGGCGGCGCGCTGGCGCTGCGCCTCGCGCGCGCGGGCCTGGGCGTCGACCGCCAGGGTCGCGACGCCGCCTGCATCGTCACCCTGGCAGACATCAGCGCGCAGCATGCCGAGGAAGAAGCGATCCGCCAGCGCGAGCGCCGCTACCGCGGGCTGATCGACAACATCCCGGGCGTGTCCTTCAGCACCCTGCTCGACGAGCCCCACACGACGCTCTTCGCCAGCCCCAGCGTGGACGCGCTGACGGGCTGGCCCGCCTCCGACTTCACCTCGGGGCGGCGCACCCTGGCGCACCTCATCCATCCCTCCGACCGGCAGCGCATCCAGCAGGCCCTGATCCTGGCGGCCGGCCTGCCCGAGGGCGGGCCGGTGACGGCGGAGTTCCGGCTGCTGCACCGCAGCGAGTCCGAACGCTGGGTCTGGTTCACCGGCCAGGTGACCCATCCGCGCGAGGGTGGCCCGCCGCGCCTGGATGGCGTGCTGCTCGACATCACGGAAACCCGCCGCCACCACTGGATGCAGGGCGGCACCGCCGAGGCGGTGCAGCGGGTGATGGGGGTCGCGGTGTTTGCCATGGACGGCCGCATCGAGTGGGCCAACGACCGCATGCTCGGCTGGATGGGCTACACGCTCGAGGAGTTCACCGCCCGCCACCACCACGACCTCGTGGATGCCGCCGCCGGCCGCCAGACCGCCTTCGATGCCCTGTGGCAGCGCCTGCGCCGCGGCGAATTCGAGGTGGGCGAATACCGCCGCGTGACCCGGCAGGGCCAGGAGTTCTGGCTCCAGGGCTCGTACAACCCCATCTTCGACGCCGACGGCATCGTGGTGCGCGTGGTGCTCCTGGCGCAGGACATCAACCCCCGCCGCCAGATGGAAGGCGCCCTGCGCGAAGCCAAGGCCCGCGCCGAGCAGGCCGCCGCGGCGCGCACCATGTTCCTGGCCAACATGAGCCACGAGATCCGCACACCGATGAACGCCATCCTCGGCTTCACCGAACTGCTGCTCGAAGGCCCATTGGCGGTGGAGCAACGGCGCCACCTGCAGACCGTGCGCCAGTCGGCCCAGAGCCTGCTCGGCCTGCTCAACGGCATCCTGGACACCGCCAAGCTCGACCGCGGCGCGCTGGAACTGGAACTCGCCGACTTCTCCCTCCGGGAATTGTTGGAGCAGACCGCCACCTCGCTGCGACTGGAGGCCGAGCGCAAGGGCCTGGCGCTGCAGGTGCTGTGGGACGACGCGCTGGACATGCATTTCCGCGCCGATGCCGTGCGCATCCGCCAGGTGCTGACCAACCTTCTGGGCAATGCCATCAAGTTCACCGAGCGCGGCGAGGTGCGGCTTGCGGCGCGCCGCGCGGGCGATCTGGTCGAGTTGTCGGTGCAGGACACGGGCATCGGCATCCCCGCGGACCGGCTGGCCGCCATCTTCGACCCCTTCGCGCAGGCCGATGCCTCCACCAGCCGGCGCTTCGGCGGGACGGGCCTGGGCACCACCATCGCCCGCCAGCTCACCGAGCTGATGGGCGGGCGCATCGAGGTCCAGAGCACGCCGGGCCAGGGCAGCGTCTTCCGGGTGCTGCTGCCGCTGAAGACCGCGCTGGCACCGGCTCCCCTGCCGCGCCTGCCGGAGCCGCCCGTCGAGCCGCCGCCGCTGTCCGTGCTGGCCGTGGACGATGTGCCCGAGAACCGCGACCTGGTGCGCCTGGCGCTCGGGCAGCGCGGCCATCAGGTGAGCACCGCGGCCGACGCGCCGAAGGCGCTGGACCTGCTGATGAAGCACCGCTTCCACGTGGTGCTGCTGGACGTCCACATGCCCGGCATCGACGGCCTGGAGGCCGCCCGGCGCATCCGCGCCTACGAGGCCTCGCGCAGCCTGCCGCCCACCCCGCTGATCGCGCTGAGTGCGAGCGTCTTGCCCGCCGACCGGCAGGCCGCGCGCACGGCCGGCATGGAAGGCTTCGTGCCCAAGCCCTTCGAGGCCGCCCAGCTCCTGGCGGAGATGGCGCGCGTCACCGGCCTGCAGCGCGGCGGCGACCTCGCCCTGCCGATGCCAGCGGCGGCGCCCGCCGGCACGATGCTGCCGGCGGGCGTCGACTGGGCCCGCGGCATCCGCAACTGGACCCATGAAGCCGCGCTGCGCCGGGCCCTGGACAAGATGCTGGCGCAGCATGGCGGGGCCGCTGCCGCCATCGCCGAACAGGTCGAGCGCGGCCAGTTGGACGAAGCGCGCCAGATCGCCCATCGCCTGCGCGGCCTGGCCGGCAACCTGGCCTGCGACGAGCTCTTCGCCGCCGCGACGAACGTCGAGCTGGCCCTGGCGCAAGGCGAGCCGGACGCCGCGCGGCAGGGCATCCCGGCACTCAGCGCCGCGTTCGACGCCGTGCAGGCTGCGCTCGACAGCCGGCCCTTGCCGCCCTCCACGCCGGACGGCGAACGCGTGATGCTGGACGGCGCGCGGCTGCGCACGGCGCTGGCGGAACTGCTGCGGGCGATACACCGCAACGAGATGGCCGGCGACGAGGACTGGCCCGACGTCGCCGCCACGCTGGCGTTCATGGGCGAGGGCCCGACCGCCGATGCGCTGCGGCAGGCGCTGGACGGCTTCGAGTTCGGCGCCGCGGCCCGGCTCCTAGAATCGCTGATCGACCGGCTGCCCCCCGACGCGGCCCTGGCAGGCGAGAAGGCTTCCCATCCATGACCGACCTCTCCGCGATCCAGCGGCCCACCGTCCTCGTCGTCGACGACGAACCCCTGAACCTGCAGGTGGTGCGCAGCATGCTGCACACGGACTACCGCCTGGTCTTCGCCAAGGACGGGCGAAGCGCGCTCGCGCTGGCCTCGGCCGCGGCGCCCGATCTGGTGCTGCTGGACGTGATGATGCCGGGCATGACCGGCTACGAGGTCTGCCGCGAGCTCAAGAGCCAAGAACTCACCCGCTACGTGCCGGTGATCTTCGCCACCGCGCTGGCCGACGAGGCCAACGAGGAGCTGGGCCTGGCCTGCGGCGCCGTCGACTACGTCGCCAAGCCGCTCAACGCCGGCATCCTGCGCGCCCGCATCCGCACCCACCTGTCGCTGGTGCGCATGGAGGAACTGCAGGCCACCCGGCTGCAGGCCATCCGCTGCCTGGGTGCCGCCGCGGAGTACAAGGACAACGAGACGGGCATGCACGTGGTGCGCATGAGCCACTACGCGCACCTGCTGGCGCTGGCCTCGGGCTACGGGCCCGCCGAAGCCGACGACCTGCTGCATGCCGCGCCCATGCACGACATCGGCAAGATCGGCATCCCGGATGCCATCCTGCAGAAGCCCGGTTCCCTCACCCCCGACGAGCGGACCGTGATGATGGCGCATCCGGTCATCGGCGCCGACATCCTCGGCAACCATCCCTCGCGGCTCTTCCAACTGGCCCGCACCATCGCCCTGACCCACCACGAGAAGTGGGATGGCAGCGGCTACCCACACGGGCTGGCGGGCGCGGACATCCCGCTCGTGGGCCGCATCGTGGCGCTCGCCGACGTCTTCGACGCCTTGACCAGCGTGCGCCCGTACAAGCCGGCCTGGCCCGTGGAAGAAGCCATGGCCTGGATCCAGAGCCAGAGTGGCAGCCACTTCGATCCCACCCTCGTGGAGCTGCTGCAGCAGAACCTGCCGCGCGTGCTGGAGATCAAGGCCCAGTTCGGCGACGACGCGGCCGACATCGTGGTGCTCGACTCGGAAGACCACTGACGGTGGCCCTGGCTGCAGCCCTGCTGCTGTGCCTCGTCACCGCAGTGAGCGACGGCGACACCCTCCACGCCGACTGCGACGGTGGCGAGGCGCTGACGGTGCGCGTGCATGCCATCGACGCCCCCGAATCAGGGCAGCCCCAGGGCCGCAACGCGCGGCGCCTGTTGGCGCGGCTGGCGCTGCACCGCGAGGTCGAGCTGCGCTGCGTGGACCGCGACCGCTATGGCCGGGCCGTCTGCGCCGTGCAGGTGCCGCCGCCCGAAGATCCGGATGCAGCGCCCAGCCTGGATGCCGGAGAAGCCATGCTGGAGGCGGGCTTGGCCTGGTGGTACCGCCAGTACGCCGAGGCGCAGACGGCCGCCGCCCAACGCCGCTATGCCGCCGCCGAAGCGCGGGCACGCCGGGCGCGTGTCGGCCTGTGGAAGGCGGCGAACCCGACGCCGCCCTGGCAATGGCGCCGCGAGCAACGCGAACGCGAACTCGACACGGATCGCGCAGAACAGGCACATTGAACGCACAGGCGACGCGGGCCGCGCGCCCGGTCGGGCATCGATCCTGCGAAGCAGCCGGTGGCCTCGTCGGCCGACCGGAACCGGGGCGCCGGACTCAGCGGGCGTCCGCCGGGACCAGCGGACGCGCCTGCACGCGGTCGATGCGGCGGCCTTCCAGCGCGAGCACCTCGAAGCCCCAGCCCGCGCATTCGATCTGCTCGCCCACCGCCGGCAGGTGGCCCGACACGGACATCAGCAACCCGGCCACGGTGTTGTAGCGGCCGCGCTCCTCGTCCGGCAACTCGCGGATGGCCAGCCGCGCCCGCAGTTCCGACACGGGCATCAGGCCGTCGAGCGCCCAACTGCCGTCGGGCTGCGGCATGGCCCAGGCGTCCGCCGGCACGTGGGGGTGCAGCTCGCCAGTGATGGCCTCCAGCAGGTCGCGGGGCGTGAGCAGGCCCTGCACCACGCCATATTCATCCACCACCATCACCATGCGGCCCGCCTGTGCCCGGAACTGCTCCAGCAACTCCAGGCCGGTCAGCGTCTCAGGCACGAAGGACGCCGGCTGCGCCAGCGTGCCCAGCGCCCCCTCGTGCGCCGGCCCCAGCTTGAGCAACTGCGCCACGCTCACCACGCCCACCACGTCGTCCAGCGAGTTGCGGCAGACGGGATACCAGGAATGCATCAGGTTGATGGCGCCGGCCGCGGCCACCTTCTGCAGGGCCTCGGCCACCGTCAGGTTGGCGGGCATCCACTCGATGTCGCTGCGCGGCACCATCAGCGAGGACAGTCGGCGGTCGTCCAGATGGAACACGTTGCGCACCATCTGGTGCTCGTGGCGCTCGATGACGCCGGACTCCACACCCTCCTCCAGGCTGGCGGATATCTCTTCCTCGGTCACCGCGCGCGCGCCCGTGGCATCGATGCGCAGCAGCCGCAGCGTGGCCGCCGTGGTGCCGGAGAGCAGGTAGACGAAGGGCTTGGTGCCCTTGGCCAGCGCGCGCATCGGGCGCGACACCCAGCGCGCCACCGGCTCGGGATAGAGCTGGCCGATGCGCTTGGGCACCAGCTCGCCGAAGATGATGGTGAAGAAGGTGATGCAGGTCACCACCAGCGCGGTGGACAGGATGCTGGCCGGCCCCTCGCCCAGGCCCCATTCCTGCATCCGGATGGCCAACGGCCCGGCAAAGGCCGATTCGCCCACGATGCCGCTGAGCATGCCGATGGACGTGATGCCGATCTGCACGGTGGACAGGAACTGCGTCGGCATGTCCATCAGCTTGAGCGCCGCCGCGGCCCCCGGGTCGCCCGTCTCCGCCAATGCCGCCAAGCGGGCGCGGCGGGAGGTGGCCAGAGCCATTTCGGACATCGCGAACAACGCATTGCACGTCGTCAGCAAGGCCAACAGAAGGATATCCATCGAGGGGTCAAGGGGAGAATGAGGGCATGGCACTCTATCTCATCGGTGATGTGCAGGGCTGCGACGAGGCGCTGGGCCGCCTGCTCGACACCCTGGACTTCTCGCCCAGCCGCGACCGGCTGGTGCTGCTCGGCGACCTGATCAACCGGGGGCCTGACTCGCTGGCTGTGCTGCGCCGGGTGCGGGCGCTGGGCGATTCGGCCCGCAGCCTGCTGGGCAACCACGACCTTCACCTGCTCGGCGTGGCGCAGGGCGTGCGCAAGCCCGGAAGGCGCGACACGCTCGCACCCATCCTGGACGCACCCGACCGGGAGCCTTTGCTGGACTGGCTGCGCCACCGCGCGATGGCGCTGCACGAGCGCATCGGCGGGCGCGACCTGCTCATGGTGCACGCGGGCGTGCTGCCCGCCTGGACGGTGGAAGACACGATGGCACGCGCCCGCGAACTCGAAGCCGTATTGCGCAGCCCGAACCTGGGCAATTTCCTGCAGGAGATGTACGGCAACGAGCCCGCCGCCTGGTCCGACGATCTTGCGGGCAGCGCGCGCCTGCGGGTGATCGTCAACACACTCACCCGCCTGCGCTTCTGCAGCGCCCACGGGGTGATGGAGTTCGAGGCCAAGGACAGCGCCGCGGAGGCCCCGGCGGGCTACATGCCTTGGTTCGACGTGCCCGGTCGGCGCACTGCCGAGGCAGTGGTCGCCTTCGGCCACTGGTCCACGCTGGGCTGGCTGTCGCGGCCGGATCTGCTGTCGACCGACACCGGCTGCGTCTGGGGCGGCTGCCTCACGGCCGTGCGCATCGGCGCCACGCTGGACGAGCGGGAGCGCATCGACGTGCGCTGCACCCAGGCGCAGGCGCCGGGCTGAGCGCGCGCCCTCACGCAGCGGCAGCGGCGGCTCAGGCCGTGCCGAGCACCTTGTCCAGGCCGGCCTTCAGGTGGCCCACGCTGCGGTCCAAGTTGCGCCACTTCTCCAGGCCAAACAGCCCGATGCGGAAGGTCATGAAGTCCGGCCCCTCGCCGCACTGCAGCGGCACGCCGGAGGCGGTCTGCAGGCCGGCCTCGATGAACTTCTTGGCGCTCTGGATGCCGGGGTCGGTGGTGTAGCTCACCACCACGCCCGGCGCCTTGAAGCCTTCGGCCGCCACGCTGGGCAGGCCGCGCGATTCGAGCAGCGCGCGCACCTTGTCGCCCAGTTCGAACTGCGCCTGGCGCGCCGCCTCGAAGCCCCAGTCGCGGGTTTCCTTCATCACGTCGCGCAGCAGCACCAGCGCGTCGGTGGGCATGGTGGTGTGATACGCATGCTGGCCGCGCTCGTAGCCCTCGGCGATCTGCATCCACTTCTTGAGGTCGCAGGAGAAGCTGCTGCTGGTGGTGCCCTCGATGGCCTCGCGCGCGCGTTCGCCCAGCATCACCATCGCGCAGCAGGGCGAGCCGCTCCAGCCCTTTTGGGGCGCACTGATCAGCACGTCCACGCCGGTGGCCTGCATGTCCACCCACACGGCGCCGGAGGCCACGCAGTCCAGCACGAACAGGGCGCCCACCTCGCGGGCAGCGGCGCTCACGGTGCGCAGGTAATCGTCGGGCAGCAGGATGCCGCTGGCCGTTTCCACATGCGGCGCGAAGATGACCTTGGGCTTCTCGGCACGGATGGTGGCGGCGATCTCCTCCGCAGGGCATGGCGCCCAGGGCGCCTGGGAACCCTCGCCCTGCTGGCGGGCCTGGCAGACGATGGCGCCGCCACCCAAGGAAGCGCCGGGCCGCCCCAAGCTTCCTTGTCCCCCTTGGGGGGCGGGCTGGGCATCGCCCGGCCCTGGGGGCAAACCGAATCCACCGGCGTCGAAGATCTGGCTCCAGCGGTAGCTGAACCAGCCGTTGCGGATGATCAGCACCTTCTCGCGATTGGCGAACTGGCGCGCGACGGCTTCCATGCCGAAGGTGCCACTGCCCGGCACCAGCACCGCGGTGCGCGCGTGATAGACCTCCTTCAGCGTCGCCAGGATGTCCTGCATCACGCCGGTGAAGCGCTTGGACATGTGGTTGAGGGCGCGGTCGGTGTAGACGACCGAGAACTCGAGCAGGCCGTCGGGATCGACGTGGGGCAACAGGCCGGGCATGGGAGTCTCCTTTTTGTGGATGCAGGGTACCGGCCAGCGACCGGCAGAAAGACAAAGGCTGGCACGCGTGCCAGCCCTGGGGACCATCGCAGCGGCCCGACCCGCGAGGCCGGTCGCGCAGCGGCACTCAATTCTGCTGCTGCGGCTCCGCCGACTTGAACAGCGCGGCCACCTTGCGCTTGGTACGGATGTTGCCCGATCCCGGCTGCTTGGGCGCGGGCGCCTTGGCGGTCTGCTCCCAGGCGGGTGCCTCGTCACCGCCAGCGGCCTCGTAGGGCTTGTCGAAGAAAGGATCGCGCGGTGCGTGGGTGCGCTGCGGGCGCGGGGCGCGGTAGCCCTCGGCCGCCGCGGGGGCGCTGCTGCGGGGTCGGTCGAGCGCGTCGCGGGCATCGCCCGTCTCGCCGTCCTCGCGCCAGCGGCGGCGACCGTCGTTCATGCGGCCGCGCGGACGCTCGTCGTCCATCTCCAGCGGCTGCAGCTCGATCTTCTTCTTGATCAGCTTCTCGATGTCGGCCACCAGACGGGCGTCATTGCCGCCGCCGGCAAAGCTCACGGCCAGGCCCGAGGCGCCTGCACGGCCGGTGCGACCGATGCGGTGCACGTAGTCCTCGGCGTTGAAAGGCACGTCGTAGTTGAAGACGGCGGGCACGTCCTTGATGTCCAGGCCACGGGCCGCGACGTCGGTGCACACCAGCAGGTCCACCTCGCCGGCCTTGAAGGCGGCCAGCGCCTTCAGGCGCTCGTCCTGGCTCTTGTCGCCGTGCAACGCCGTGCAGCGCAGGCCCTCGCGCTCCAGCGAACGGGCCAGCCGGGCGCAGCCCAGCTTGCTGTTGACGAAGACGAAGGCCTGCGTGATGCCGCGCTGGCGCACGATCTGCTTGAGCGCACGGCGCTTGTCGTCCTCGTGCACGCCGTAGAACACCTGCTCGACGGTGGAGGCGGTCTCGTTGGGCCGGGCCACCTCGATGGTGATCGGGTCCTGCAGGTAGCTGGAGGCCAGGCGTTTGATCTCGGGCGAGAAGGTCGCCGAGAACAGCAGCGTGGTGCGCTGCTTGGGCAGGTACGACAGGATGCGTTGCAGGTCGGGCAGGAAGCCGATGTCCAGCATGCGGTCGGCCTCGTCGAGCACGACGTATTCGACCTGGTTCAGCACCGCGTTTTTGGCCTCGATGTGGTCGAGCAGCCGGCCGGGCGTGGCCACCAGCACCTCCACGCCCTTCTTGAGCTCGGCGGTCTGCGGCTTCATGTCGATGCCGCCAAAGACCACGGTGCTGCGCAGCTGCGTGTACTTGGCATACATCTTCACCTGCTGGGCGACCTGGTCGGCCAGTTCGCGCGTGGGCAGCAGCACCAGCGCGCGCACCGGATGCCGGGCGGGCGAAGTCGAGGCGTTCTCGTGTTTGAGCAGGCGATGCAGCAGCGGCAGGGAGAAGGCGGCGGTCTTGCCGGTGCCGGTCTGGGCGGCGCCCATCACGTCCTGGCCGGACAGCACCACCGGAATCGCCTGCGCCTGGATCGGCGTCATATGTTCGTAGCCCATGTCGGCCACGGCGCGCTTCAACGGGTCCGCCAGCGCGAGGTCGGAATAGAGAGTACTCATAGGAAGTCCGCGATTGTCGCATTGCCGCAAAAAACGGCAGTGACAGCGGGGTGACGGGCGTTCTGGTGCCGTCAGGCCGACCGTGCAAGGCTCAGAGCGTGGAGGCGTTGAAGGTGTCGCAGGCCTTCACATGGCCGCTCTTGTAGCCGTTCATGAACCAGCGCTGGCGCTGGGCGCTGCTGCCGTGGGTGAAGCTGTCGGGCACCACCGCCCGGCCCGCGGAACGTTGCAAGGCGTCGTCGCCGATCTTCTCGGCCGCATTCATGGCGGCGGCGATGTCGGACGGGTCAAGCCATTGCTTCGACTCCTGCGAGCGCTGGGCCCATACGCCCGCGAAGCAGTCCGCCTGCAGTTCGACCCGCACGCTCGTCGCATTGACCTGGGTCTCGTTCTGCCGCCGGCGCATGGCGTCGACCTTGTCGGTGATACCCAGCAAGTGCTGAACGTGATGGCCCACCTCATGCGCGATGACATAGGCCTGCGCGAATTCCCCAGGCGCTCCGAGCCGGTCGCGCAGGGTGTCGTAGAAGCGCAGGTCGATGTAGACCTTGCTGTCGCCCGGGCAGTAGAAGGGGCCCATGGCACTCTGCCCGGTGCCGCAGGCCGTGGGCGTGCTGTTGTCGAAGAGCACCAGCGTGGGCGCACGGTACTGGGCGCCGCCTTCTCGGAACACCTCGCCCCACACCACCTCGGTGTTGCGCAGCACCGTGCGTACGAATGCGGTCTCGCGGTCGTTACGCGGCGCATGAGCGGGGGCTTGCTGCTGCTGGACGACGGGGCCGCCGCCTCCGCTGAGCAGGCCCAGCAAGGTCAGGGGATTGATCCCGAACAGCCAGCCCGCCACCACCGCCACGGCCACCGTGCCGAGGCCGATGCTGCGGCCGCCGATGGGGAAGCCGCCACCGCCGCCGCCCATGCCGCGGCGGTCTTCGACGTTGTCCGATTGGTCGTTGCCTTCCCAGCGCATTGCTTTCCTTTCGAATCGGCCCGGCCGGCCAATGGCGCAACGATGCGCCGCGTTTGTTTCAACGGGCCAGGGTGTAGCTCACGGACTGTACGCCCGCGGGCTGCTCGAAGGCAGCCGTCAGCCGGGCGCGCTGGGCTCGGACCTCCTCGGCCGTCTGGACGGCGATGCGCGCCTGGGCGTCACGCAGTTGGGCGGCCTGGACCTGTCCGCGCGCCACCTGGTAGATCGCAGCAAGAAGGAACAGCGCCACCACGGCGAGCGAGCCGATCAGCAGCCACTGAGAGGGCGAAAGGAAGGAAGGGCGTGCGGCAGGGTGTTGGGACATCGGCGGCTCCTGCACGGCCCATCCGTGCGGGTGGCCGAAGACTCGTGGGCAACCGGGCCGAGGCGTGGCGGCCCGCTGCGCGAATCCTTGTAGGCGCCGCCAAGCAGCGGCTGTCAGCCGCGCCGGGCACCCTCCCTGGCATCCGCCGGCGGCAAGGCTTCAGGCCTTGGGCAGCGTCACGCCGCTCTGCCCCTGGTACTTGCCGCCGCGGTCCTTGTAGCTCACCTCGCAGACCTCGTCGCTCTCGAAGAACAGCACCTGCGCACAGCCCTCGCCCGCGTAAATCTTCGCGGGCAGCGGCGTGGTGTTGGAGAACTCCAGCGTCACGTAGCCTTCCCACTCCGGCTCGAAAGGCGTGACGTTGACGATGATGCCGCAGCGCGCGTAGGTGCTCTTGCCCAGGCAGATGGTCAGCACATTGCGGGGAATGCGGAAGTACTCCACCGTCCGCGCCAGCGCAAAGCTGTTGGGCGGGATGATGCAGACGTCGGCATGGATGTCGACGAAGCTCTTCTCGTCGAAGTTCTTCGGGTCCACCACCGTGCTGTGGATGTTGGTGAAGACCTTGAATTCGGGCGCGCAGCGGATGTCGTAGCCATAGCTGCTGGTGCCGTAGCTGATGAGCTTGCGACCGTCCTGCTGGCGCACCTGACCCGGCTCGAAAGGCTCGATCATGCCGTGCTGCTCGGCCATGCGCCGGATCCATTGGTCGCTCTTGATGCTCATGGGAAGACTCGCGCTGGGCGTGCCGGGGCACGCGTCGGAAAAGAGGGCCCGCATTGTGGCACGCGGGGCCCGGGCGGCGGCTCAGCCGGCACGGGCGATCACCGTGCGCGCGATGACACGGTCGTCGCCCAGCACGATGAGGGCGAACAGCAGTTCCTCCAGAGAGGCTGCGTTGGCCGACTTGCGCGCCAGCAAGGGCGTCGCCGCCGGGTCCAGCACCAGGAAGTCCGCCTCGCAGCCCGGTTGCAGGTTGCCGATGGTGCCGGACAGCCCCAGGGCCTGCGCGGCGCCCGCCGTGTGCAGCCACCACAGGCGCGAGGGGGCAAGACTCAGGCCCGGCTTGGTCTGCCCTTCACGTCCCGCGTAATAGGCGGCCAGCATGGTGTGGAAGGGGCTGAAGCTGGTGCCGCCGCCCACGTCGCTCGCCAGTCCATGCAGGTAGTCGACGCGCTGGGCGCCCTCGAAGTCGAAGAAACCGCTGCCCAGGAACAGGTTGCTGGTGGGGCTGACGGCCGCCGCGGTGCGGGTGGCACGCATCAGGTGACGGTCGTCGTCGTCGAAATGGATGCAGTGGGCGTACACCGCGCGCTCGCGCATCAGGCCGAAGTCGTCGTAGACGCCCAGGTAGGAGCGCGATGCGGGAAACAGCTCGCGCGCCCACTTCACCTCGTCCTTGTTCTCGGCCACGTGCGACTGGATCCAGGTATCGGCGTAGCGCGCCGCCAGTTCGCCGGCCCCCCTCAGTTGCGCTTCGGTGCTGGTCGGTGCAAAGCGGGGCGTGATGGCGTAGCCGAGCCGGTCCACGCCGTGCCATCGGCGGATCAGGTCTTCGGTGTCGGCCAGGCTGCGTTCGGTCTCGTCACGGACCCCGTCGGGCGAATGGCGGTCCTGCAGCACCTTGCCGGTGATCAGGCGCATCTGCCGGTGCCGGGCGGCCGAGAACAGCGCATCCACCGAGGCCGGATGCGAGGTCGCGAAGGTCAGCGAGGTGGTTACGCCATGGCGCAGCAGCTCGTCCAGGAAGACCTCGGCCACCTCGGCCGAATGCGCGGCTTCGGCGAAGCGGGTCTCGGCCGGGAAGGTGTAGTTCTCCAGCCAGGGCAGCAGGCCGTCGGCGGGCGCGCCGATGATGTCCGTCTGGGGAAAGTGGATGTGCATGTCCACGAAGCCCGGCGCCAGGATGCGGCCCGGCAGGTGTTCGGGCTCCACGTCGGGATGGCGAGGCTGCACCGCGCCGTGGCTGCCAGCGTCGACCACGCGCTCGCGGCCCTGGGCATCGGGCGCGACGACCAGCAGGCCGTCGGTGTCGAACAGGGGTCGGCCGGCGTCGTCGAAACGCAGCAGCGAGGCGCGGTAGGCTTTTTTCATCGGTCGGAATCGGGGGGAAGGATGCAGCGGCCCAAGGCCGCGGCAGGTACTTCGGCGGAGCGTACTGGAAGCCGCGGTGCCCCGGCTGCCGCTCGGCTTATAGCGGCTATATGCCGCGCGGCAGTGCAGGGTCAGAAGGTGTGAATGAATCCGCCGTGGCCGATCGGGCCGCCAAAACGCGCCCAATCAAGGCGCGCAGCGCAGCCATAGCTCGGGCTATGGCGAGCATTTGCAACGCGGAGTGGGCGCGTTTTGGCAGGACGAGCGGGCATGACGCGTTCGTTCACACCCTTTCAGGGCTCGACGCGGCCCTGCACGCCCTCGACCAGCCAGTTCATCTTGAGGATCTGTCCGTCGTCCAGCGCCTGGCCGCGTGCGATCACGACACGGCCTTGGTTGTCGCGCACATCGGCGGCCACAGCACGGAAGGGCTGCAGCCGGCCGGCCGCGATGTCCTGCTGGCGCGCCATCACCTCGTCCTGCACCGCCTTGGGCACCTTGGGGCCGAAGTCGCCGACACGGATCATCCCTTCCTTGACGCCGCCCCAGGTGTCGGTGCTCTTCCAGCTGCCGTCGAGCACGGCCTTGGCGCGCTGGACGTAGTAGTCGCCCCAGCGGTGCGTGACCGCGACGATCTGCGCATCGGGCGCCACCTGGCGCATGTCGGAGTGATAGGCCACGGCCATCCGGCCACGCTCCTGCGCCGCCTTCATCACGGCGGAGGAGCCGGTGTGGAAGGCCAGCACGTCCGCGCCCTGGTCCATCAGCCGCATGGCGGCATCGCGCTCCAGCGCCGGGTCGAACCACTGGTTGAGCCACACGATCTTGACCTGCGCGGTGGGGTCGACCGAGCGCATGCCGAGCGTGAAGGCATTGATGCCCTGCAGCACCTCGGGAATCGGGAAGCCCGCCACATAGCCGGCGACATGCGACTTGCTCATGCGCCCCGCCGCCACGCCCGCCAGGTAGCGGCCTTCGTAGTAGCGCGCATTGGCCGTGGCTACGTTGTCGGCCCGCTGGTAGCCGGTGATCGATTCGAAGCGCACCTGCGGAAATTCGCGCGCCACGCGCATCGTCGGCGCCATGTAGCCGAAGCTGGGCGTGATGATGAGCTGGTTGCCCTGGCGTGCCAGGTCGCGGATGACGCGCTCGGCGTCGGGCCCTTCGGCCACGTTCTCGACATAGGTGGTCTTCACCTTGCCGGGCAGCGCCGCCTCGATGGCCTGGCGGCCCAGCTCATGCTGGTGCACCCACCCGGCGTCGCCCAGCGGTGCGACGTAGACGATGCCGATCTTCAGCGGCGCCTGCGACGGCGTCGGCTGGGCATGGGTGAAGGGGGAAGACAGAAAACAGCAGGCGGCCGCGAGCGCGGCTGCGAGGTTTTTGTACATGGTGTTCCTCTACATGGCCCCAAAAACGAAAACGCCGCGCAGCGGGGCGGCTGCGCGGCGGGCGAATTGTAATGAGTGGACCGATTCCGGCCCCGGCGGGCGGGCTCTGCAGCGCCCGCCTCGGGCCCGCCGCCTGCGCTCAGGCAGCCACGGGCGCGCTGGTGCGGATCAGGTGGTCGAAGGCGCTGAGTGCCGCCTTCGCGCCCTCCCCCGCGGCAATGATGATCTGCTTGTACGGCACCGTGGTGCAGTCACCCGCAGCGAACACACCCGGCACCGAGGTCTGGCCCTTGGCGTCCACGATGATCTCGCCGTGGCGAGACAGCTCGACCGTGCCCTTGAGCCAGTCGGTGTTCGGCACCAGGCCGATCTGGATGAACACGCCTTCCAGGTCCACACGCTGCTCCTGGCCGGTCGCGCGATCCTTGTAGGTCAGGCCGTTCACCTTGTCGGTGCCGGTGATGGATGTGGTCTGCGCGTTGGTCAGCACCGTCACGTTGGGCAAGCTGGCGAGCTTGCGCTGCAACACCGCATCGGCGCGCAACTGGGTGTCGAACTCGATCAGCGTCACATGGCCCACGATGCCGGCCAGGTCGATGGCCGCCTCGACGCCGGAGTTGCCGCCGCCGATCACCGCCACGCGCTTGCCCTTGAACAGCGGGCCGTCGCAGTGCGGGCAGTAGGCCACGCCCTTGTTCTTGAACTCCTGCTCGCCCGGCACGTTGATGTTGCGCCAGCGGGCACCGGTCGACAGGATCACGGTCTTGGCCTTGAGCGTGGCGCCGCTTTCCATGCGCACTTCGATCAGGTCATTGCCCGGCACCAGCGCCGATGCACGCTGCAGGTTCATCACGTCCACGTCGTAATGGCGAACGTGCTCGTCCAGCGCCAGCGCGAAGTGCGGGCCTTGCGTCTCCTTGACGGAGATGAAGTTCTCGATGCCCAGCGTGTCCAGCACTTGGCCGCCGAAGCGCTCTGCCGCCACGCCGGTGCGGATGCCCTTGCGGGCCGCGTACACCGCTGCCGCAGCGCCTGCCGGGCCGCCGCCGACGATCAGCACGTCGAAGGCTTCCTTTGCGCTGAGCTTCTTGGCCTCGCGCTCGACGCCGCTGGTGTCGATCTTGGCCAGGATCTCTTCCAGACTCATGCGCCCCGAGCCGAACATCTGGCCGTTCATGAACACGGTGGGCACGCCCATGATCTGGCGGTCCTCGATCTCCTTCTGGAAGGTGCCGCCTTCGATCATGGTGGTCTTGATGCGCGGGTTCTGCACGGCCATCAGGTTCAGGGCCTGCACCACGTCCGGGCAGTTGTGGCAGGTAAGCGAAACGTAGACCTCGAATTCGAAGTCGCCGTCGAGTTGCTTGATCTGGTCGAGGATGGCCTGCTCCACCTTGGGCGGATAGCCGCCCTGCTGCAGCATCGCCAGGATCAGCGAGGTGAATTCATGACCCATGGGCAGGCCGGCAAAGCGCGGGCCGTCGGTCTGGCCAGGCTTGTTGATCGAGAACGAGGGCTTGCGGTCATTGCTCTCGGCGTGGTCGATCACGGTGACCAGCTTCGACGTGCTGGCGATGTCCTGGAGCAACTCGCGCGTCTGTGCCGACGCCGGCGAGTCGTCCAGCGCAGCCACGATCTCGATGGGCTGGGAAATGCGCTCCAGGTAGCTGGAAAGCTGGGCTTTGGTGGCGGCGTCAAGCATGGCGGTGTCTTTCTGGCGTTCGGGTCTTCAATGGGAGATGGGCCTCGGGGCGTTGGCCCGACGGCGGGGCTCGTCTCCAGCATCTAGGGACGGGCCGGCAATAAAAAAGCCCGAGTCACAAGGGTGCCCCGGGCTCGGGGGCAGCTGCTGCGCAGCCGCCCGGCAGGCAGGTTCAGGCGTGCGCCGTCCATCCCTCCACAGCGGAGAGCATCTGGTACGGGAAGCCTGACGCCAGCCGGGCGAAGGGCATGCTCAGATCTTGCCGACCAGGTCGAAGGAAGGCTTCAGGGTGGCGGCGCCTTCTTCCCACTTGGCGGGGCAGACTTCGCCGGGGTGGGCAGCGACGTACTGCGCGGCCTTGACCTTGCGCAGCAGGTCCTTGGCGTCACGGCCGATGCCTTCGGCGGTGATTTCCAGCGCCTGGATCACGCCTTGCGGGTCGACGATGAAGGTGCCGCGGTTGGCCAGGCCCTGGTCTTCACGCAGCACTTCGAAGTTGCGGCTGATGGCCAGCGTGGGGTCGCCGATCATCGTGTACTTGATCTTGCCGATGGTCTCGGACGAGTCGTGCCAGGCCTTGTGGGTGAAGTGGGTGTCGGTCGAGACCGAGTAGATCTCCACGCCCATCTTCTGGAACTCGGCGTAGTGGTCGGCCACGTCGCCCAGCTCGGTCGGGCACACGAAGGTGAAGTCGGCCGGGTAGAAGAAGAAGACGGACCACTTGCCCTTGACGTCGTCGCTGGAGACGTCGACGAACTTGCCGTCCTTGTAAGCGGTGGCCTTGAAGGGCTTGATTTCGGTGTTGATCACGGACATGTGCGGTTCCTCTTGAGGTCGAAAAAACTTGCGAGGCTCTAGTATATGCATGAGCTAAAGGAAATTGATAGATAAACACTATCGATCGGGATCCCTGTAGCTATGACGAAGTCGGTGTGCGCGGCCCGACCGATACGAACGCCTCTCACGATCAAACGCATGCAGACCAGACCGGCCGGGTCTTGCCTTGTGGGCACTGGAGAGCGCCCGCACAATCCGCCACTTCGGGACCCTCCGGTCCGAGGACGAGAACATGCAAGGCGATCTCCAGGTCATCGATCATCTCCAGGCCCAGCTCAAGATCGAGTTGACGGCCATCAACCAGTACTTCCTTCATTACCGGATGCTCAAGCATTGGGGCTTCGACAAGCTGGCGAAGAAGGAATATTCCGAATCCATCGAAGCCATGAAGCACGCGGACAAGTTGATGGACCGCATCTTCATGCTGGACGGCCTGCCGAACCTGCAGGACCTGGGCAAGCTCAACGTGGGCGAGGACGTGCCCGAGATCCTCGACTGCGATCTGCGCACCGAGCAGGGCTCGCAGGCCACGCTCAAGGCTGGCATCGCCTACTGCGAGTCGGTCCGCGACTTCGTCTCTCGCGACCTGCTGGAGGACATCCTGGAAGACGCCGAAGAGCAGATCGACTTCCTGGAAACGCAGATCGATCTGGTCGGCAAGGTGGGCCTGCAGAACTATCTGCAGTCGCAGATGGGCGACGCCGGCTGAGATTACCGTTCTTACGGCGACACGATTCGCCGATCTTTTCATCAAGGGCCCCGCGTGGGCCCTTTCTGCTTCATGAAACTTTACCTGCTCCGGATGCTTTCTATTTGATAGCAACAGGCGGCCGCGGGGCGAGCGATATACCTCAAGATCGGTATCCAGCGCAAAAATTCAAATAACATCGATTCTCATTTGCGCCCATAGAATCCGCGGCGCCGATGACACCTCCCGCCTCTTCCGCCCGCCGCGCCTGCTGGCTCAAGACCCTGCATGAATGGCACTGGGTGAGTTCGGCCTTGTGCCTGGTGGGCATGCTGCTGTTCAGCCTCACGGGCATCACGCTCAACCATGCGGCGGACATCGAAGCCAGGCCGAACGTCGTCCATCGGACAGCCACCTTGCCGCCGACGCTGCGCGGCGCCTTGCGGCAGCAGCAGGCTGAAGTCGACGGCCAGCACCACGGCCGCGCCCCCGCGCCAGCCGCCCTGGCGGCATGGCTGAAGTCGCAGTGGGCCATCGACGCCGGCGGGCACGAGGCCGAATGGTCGGCCGACGAGTTCTACCTGTCCCTGCCCCGACCGGGCGGCGATGCGTGGGTGCGCATCGCGCTGGACGACGGCAGCGCCGAATACGAACGGACCGATCGCGGCTGGATCGCCTACCTCAACGACCTGCACAAGGGGCGCCACACCGGGCCGGCGTGGCAGTGGTTCATCGACGTGTTCGCTGGCGCGGCCCTCCTCTTCTCGCTGACGGGCCTGCTCATCCTGAAGATGCATGCGGGCCGCCGCCCCTTCACGTGGCCGATGGTCGGTCTGGGTCTGCTCGCGCCTCTGCTGCTGGCATTGCTGCTCATCCATTGACCGACTCGCCACCGCCTTTTCCTCGCTTCTCTTTCAAAGGACGCTCCGTGCAGCTTCGCTATCCCCTTGCGCCTCTCACCTTGTCGATGCTGTTCGCCGGCCCGGCCGCAGCTGCCGGGCTCGGTGTCAACATCGAGATCCCGCGCCTTTCCGTGTCCGAGTACCACCGGCCCTATGTGGCGGCGTGGATCGAGCGGCCCGACAACACCGTGGCCACGACGCTGGCCGTCTGGTACGACGTGCGCACCCGCGCCAACAACCCCGAGGGCGAAGGCACCAAGTGGCTCAAGGATCTGCGCCAATGGTGGCGGCGCACGGGCCGCGAGCTGTCGGTGCCCATCGATGGCGTGACCGGCGCCACCAAGCCGGCAGGGCGCCATGCGCTCGCCTTCACCGAAGGCAGCAAGCCGCTTGGCCAACTGGCGCCCGGCAGCTACAGGCTTGTCGTCGAGGCTGCCCGCGAGGTCGGCGGCCGCGAGGTGGTGACCGTCCCCTTCCAGTGGCCGCCCGCGAAGGCCGAGCAGGCGGGCGCCGCCGGCAAGGAAGAGTTGGGCGAGATCAGGCTCGAGCTCAAGCCCTGACCGATTGCCAACTGATCCCTGCCCTTCTCTGGAGCCCTTTCATGCGAATTCCCTTCCGCCTTGCGACCCTTGCCCTGGGCCTCTGCGCCGCCGTCGCCGCCCAGGCCCACAACCTCTGGCTGCTGCCCTCCACCACCGTCCTGTCCAAGCCCGACTGGGTGACAGTGGACGGTGCCGTCTCCAACGACCTGTTCGTCGCCAACCATTTCCCGCTCAACCTCGACAACCTGCAGGTCACGGGCCCCGACGGCGCAGCCGTCAAGCCCGAGAACCTGGCCAGGCTCAAGTACCGCAGCGTGTTCGACCTGAACCTCGCGCAGTCGGGCACCTACCGTATTGCCGTGATCAACAGCGGCGTCTTCGCCAGCTGGAAGGACAAGGCCACCGGCCAGCCCCGCCGTGCGCGCGGCACGGCCGAGACCATCGGCCGCGAGATCCCCGCGGATGCGCAGGACGTCGCAGTCACGCAGTCGCTGGGCCGCGTGGAAACCTTCGTCTCGGTGGGCAAGCCGACGGCACTCAAGCCGGCGGGCCAGGGACTCGAACTCGTGGCAACGGGCAGCGCCACCGACCACGCCAAGGGCGAAAAATCCGCGTTCACGCTGCTGCTCGACGGCCAGCCAGCGGCGGGACTGGAGGTGACAGTCACGCAAGGCAACACCGTCTACCGCGACAAGCTGAATGAAACGACCGTCAAGACCGATGCGCAGGGGCGGTTCGACGTCACCTGGCCCGCGGCCGGCATGTACTGGCTGGAAGCGAGCACGCGCGATACCAAGACCTCGCTGCCGCAGGCCAAGGAACGGCGGCTGAGCTACGCGGCCACGCTCGAAGTCCTGCCCTGAGCGTGAGCAGCCCATCATCCACCGAGCGCAACCGCATGGCCGGGATGCCTGCGCTGTCCTTCGCCCGCTGGCAGGCCGGCGGCTACGCGCAGGTGCGCATGCCCCGAGCGGCCGACCCTGCGCGACTGCAGGCGCTGTCGGGCCAGACCATGGGCACCCACTGGTCGCTCCGGCTGGACAACCCGCGGATGCTGCCGCGGGGCGACGTGTGTGCGGCGGTCGAGGCGGTGCTGGCGGATGTCGTTGCGCAGATGAGCCATTGGGTGAGGGATTCCGCACTCGGCCGCTTCAATGACGCACCACCCGGCAGCTGGCACGCGCTGCCGGAAGGGCTCGCCCAGGTGCTCGGTCGTGCCCTCCAATGGGCGAAGGCAAGCGGTGGCGCCTTCGATCCGACGCTGGGCGCGTTGGTCGCGGCCTGGGGTTTCGGGCCGGACGCCAGCGCCTCGCCCGCATGGCCGGACCCGCACACACTGGCGACGGCCCGCGAACGCTGCGGCTGGCACCGGCTCGATCTGCGGAGCGACGAGGGTGGCAGATCGGCCAGACAGCCCGGCAGCCTGAGACTGGACCTGTCCGGCATCGCCAAGGGCCATGCCGTGGACCGCGTCGCCGAGGCGCTCGCGGCCATGGGACTGCGGGACTTCCTCTTCGAGATCGGCGGCGAGCTGATCGCCCGCGGTCAACGCCCGGACGGACAGCCGTGGCGGGTGCAGGTCGCCGCCGCTGCCACGGATGCCCAGGCGCCGCTGCTGCTGCCATTGCGCGACGAAGCCGTGGCCACCTCGGGCGATCACTGGCATGTGCGGGAGCACGCGGGGCGGCACTGGTCGCACACGCTCGATCCCCGCACGGGCAAGCCGGTCGGCCACGCCCTGGCCGCGGTGACCGTGGTGCACCCCGCCTGCATGGATGCGGATGCGCTGGCCACGCTGCTCACGGTCATGGGCCCCGAGGAGGGGTTGGCCTTCGCCGACCTGCATCAGGTGGCCGCGCTCTTCACCGAGCGCAAGCCGGATGGCACGCTGCGCCGGCTGGCCAGCCGGTGCTGGCGCTTCGGCATCGGCGCAGCTTCGTGAGCGAAGCGCTGCGTCACTGGTCGGCTGGCGGCGCCATGCTGGCCTATGCCGCGCTGTGCGCCGCCATCTACGCCAGACAACGGCGGCAGGCGAGGACGCGGGCTGCGGCGGCTGCGGGCCTGGCTGGCACAGCCGCCTCCCCGGTGCTGGTCGTGCATGCCACGCAGACGGGCCTGGCCGAGCAGTGGGCCTGGGTCACTGCAGAAGCCCTTCACCGCGGCGGCACGCCCGCGCGCGTGCTGCCCCTCAACGCATTGGACGCCGACCTGCTGGCCGGCACGTCCCGCGCCTTGTTCATCGCCAGCACCTACGGCGAAGGCGACGCACCCGATGGCGCCAGCGCGTTCGCCGATGCGGTGATGCGCGAACCGGCCGCGCTGGCCCGCTTGCGCTATGCCGTGCTGGCGCTGGGGGACCGGCAGTACGCGCAGTTCTGCGGCTTCGGCCGGCGGCTGGATGCCTGGCTCCAGGCAGCGGGCGCCACGCCCGAGTTCGCCCGCATCGACGTGGATCGCGGCGATCCCGATGCGCTGCAGCGCTGGCACCAGCACCTCGGCCTGATCGCGCCTGCCGCCAGCGCTGGCGCCGAAGCCGCCTTCCACCCCTGGACCCTGCGCCAGCGCGAGCACCTGAATCCGGGCAGTCTGGGCGGGCCGATCCATCGCCTGCACCTTCAGGCACCTGCCGGCATGACCCCGCGCTGGGAGGCGGGCGACCTGGTCGACCTCCACCTGGACAGCGACCCCACGCGGCCCCGCGCCTACTCGATCTGCTCCATTCCCGAGGAAGGCGATCTGCAGCTGATGGTGCGGCAGACCCGGCATCCGGACGGCCGGCCTGGTGCCGCGTCGGGGCTGCTGACAGAGACGCTGCAGCCAGGCCAGTCGGTGCCGCTGCGGCTGCGCCCCCATCCCGGCTCCCGCCTGCACCCCGACGCGCAACGACCTCTGCTGCTGATCGGCAATGGCACCGGCCTGGCCGGCCTGCGGGCGCTGCTGCGCGAGCGCATCCGGCGCGGGCAGCATGAGAACTGGCTGGTCTTCGGCGAGCGGCAACGCGCGCACGACCGACTGCTCGACGACGAATTGACCGCGTGGCAGGCCGAGGGCCGTCTGGCGCGGCTGGACCGGGTCTTCTCCCGCGACGACGACGATGGCGCCTATGTCCAGCACCGCCTGCTGCGCGAAGCGGCACAGGTGAGCGCCTGGTGCGAGCGTGGCGCGGTCATCCACGTCTGCGGCAGCCTGCAGGGCATGGCCTCGGCGGTGGACCTCGCGCTGCGCCAGATCCTGGGCGAGCCGGCGATGCAGTTGCTCCACCGCGAAGGCCGTTACCGGCGCGACGTGTACTGAGGCGCGGAAACACCGTCACGGCATCACGCGCGTGGGGCAGCGTTGCCGCAGGGCCACACCGGTGCGATTTCGATGCGCCGAGACCGCCTCGATCCCTCCAATCTTGTTGCGAGTCGTTATCATTCACGGTGCTGCAGCATCGACTGCTGTGGCTCCTGCCAGCCACGCGCCCTCCCCGTTGCGCCAGCCAAGCGAAACACGCAACGCAATCAGCTTCCGGAGGGAATCCCATGGCACAACACATCAAGAGCCGCAAACACGCGGTGCCGCGCAAAGCTGCGGGCTGGACCGGCGCCGCCGCCGCCACGCTCGTGGCCATCGCCGCGCCTGCGGGCGCGCAGACCGCCTCGTCCACCACCGATACCACCGCCAGCACCAGCACGCTGCGCGAAGTCCGCGTGGAGGGCGCCCGCGAGTCGTTCAAGGCCGACACCGTCTCCTCGCCCAAGTTCACGCAGCCGCTGGTCGACACGCCGCAGACCATCACTGTCATCAAGAAGGAAGTGCTGCAGGAGCAGGGTGCCAACACCCTGACCGAGGCGCTGCGCAACACGCCCGGCATCACCTTCCAGATGGGCGAGAACGGCAACACCTCGACCGGCGACGCCGTCTTCCTGCGCGGCTTCGACAGCTCCGGCAGCATCTTCGTGGACGGCGCGCGCGACGTCGGCACCGTCACGCGCGACATGTTCAACGTCGAGCAGGTCGAGGTGGTCAAGGGCCCGGCCAGCGCCGACATCGGCCGCACCGCGCCCACCGGCTACATCAACCTGGTGAGCAAGGTGCCGCAGGCCTCCAATTTCTTCGCTGGCAGCGTGAGCCTGGGTTCGGGCGACCAGAAGCGCGCGACCGCCGACATCAACCGCGTGCTCAACGCCGAGGGCACGATGGCCCTGCGCCTGAACGTGATGACGCAGGACAGCGGCGTGCCGGGCAGGGACGATGTCAAGAACAAGGGCTGGGCCATTGCGCCGTCCATCGCCTTCGGGCTGAACACGCCGACGCGGGTGATCCTGCAGTACCAGCACGTCAACCAGCGCAACAGGCCGGACGGCGGCATTCCCACCGTCGGCCTGAAGGGCTACTACCTGGACCAGTTGAAAGGCATCGGCGGCAATGGCCCGCAGCCCGACACCAGCAACTACTACGGCTGGCTGTCCGACCACGACAACGTGGACGCCGACATGTTCACGGCCCGGATCGAGCACGACTTCGACTCCGGCGTGAAGCTGCGCAACCTCACGCGCTGGGGCCGCACCGACCAGGACCTGGTTCTCACCGCCCCCTTCAGCAACGGGCTGCTGACGCCCTCGGTCACCAACCCGCTGACCTGGTCGACGCGGGTGCTGCCGCAGGGCAAGGGCCAGCGCAACGAGATCCTGACCAACCAGACCAACGTGACGGCCGAGGCCACCACGGGCAGCATCAGGCATTCGATCAGCGCTGGCCTGGAACTGGCGCGCGAGCAGCAGGACAACACCACGATGGCCGCCACCATCAATGCGGCCAACGGCGTGCGCACGGTGTCGGCCGGGACGGTGTCCTACCAGGCCTACAACAGCCTGTACATGCCGAACCCGTACCGCGCCTTCGTGCCCGTGCTGCCCACCGGCGCCACCACCGAAGGCACGACCAGCACGGCCGCGCTGTATGCCTTCGACACGCTCAAGTTCAACGAACAGTGGCAGCTCACGGGCGGCCTGCGCTGGGAGCATTACCGCACCCGCTTCACCAGCCTGGCCGCGCCGGTGAATGGTGTGCAGACGGCGCTCACGCAGGAGGGCTCGGACAACCTTCTGACCGGCAAGCTCGGCGTCGTCTACAAGCCGGCGGACAACGGCAGCGTCTACGCCGCCTATGCGACCGGCGCGCAGCCGCCGGGCGGCAACTTCAGCTTCCCCACGTCGCTGACCACCGCCAACGTCAACAACCTGAGCCTCGATCCGCAGAAATCCAAGACCTTCGAGCTCGGCACCAAATGGGATGTGCTGGACAGGCGCCTCGCACTGTCGGCCGCCGCCTTCCGCACCACGAACGAGAACGAACAGGTGCAGGTCGACACTTTCGGCAACTTCGAGCAGTACGGCAAGACGCGCGTGCAGGGCCTGGAGCTGAGCGCGGTCGGCCAGATCACGCCGGCCTGGCAGGTCATCGGCGGTCTGGCGCGCATCGACACCAAGATCCTCGAAGGCTCGCGTACCAGCACCACGCAGAACGGCGCACAGATCCGCTATTCGCCCAAGCTCACGGCCACGCTGTGGACGAGCTACAAGTTCCCCTTCGGCCTGACGGTCGGCGGCGGTGTGCGCTACGTGTCGACCCAGCAACGCTCCACCTCCACGGCGGCGATCACGCCCACCAGCTTCTTCCCCGAGGTGCCGAGCTACACCGTGTGGGATGCGATGGTGGGTTATGAGATCAACCGCAACGTCAGCATCCAGCTGAACCTGTACAACCTGGCCGACAAGTTCTACCTGGCGCGGGTGAACAACGGCGGCAACCGGCTGGTCATGGGTACGCCGCGCTCGGCACTGCTGAGCGCCAACTTCCGCTTCTGATCGCCTGCCGCCGCCTCAGGCGCGCAGTCCCCATCCACCCGGCCGCCTGGCCGGGTTTTTCGCTTGTCGAGGAGAACGACACCATGATGGTCCATGTCCCCGAAGTCCTGAACCCCGAGCAGGTGCGGCAGCTGCGTGCGGCGCTGGACGCCGCCGAGTGGATCGACGGCCGCGACTCGGCGGGCCCGCAGGGCGCGCGGGTCAAGAACAACCGGCAGCTCTCGGAGCAGTCGCCCGTCGCCCAGGAACTGGGCGGCGTGATCCGCGAGGCGCTGGCCCGGCATCCGCAATTCTTCTCGGCGGCCCTGCCTCTGCGGGTGGTGCCGCCGATGTTCAACCGCTACGAGGGCGGCGAGACCTATGGCCTGCATGTTGACGGCTCGGTGCGCTCCCTGCCGGGCGGCGGCGGACAGCTGCGCACGGACCTGTCGTGCACGCTCTTCCTGTGCGACCCACAGGACTACGACGGCGGCGAACTGGAGGTGGTCGACACCTACGGCACGCACGAGGTCAAGCTGCCCGCGGGAGACCTGGTGCTGTATCCGTCGAGCAGCCTGCACCGCGTGCAGCCGGTGACGCGCGGCGCGCGGGTGTGCTCCTTCTTCTGGCTGCAGAGCATGGTCCGCGACGACGCCCGCCGCGGACTGCTGTTCGAGCTGGACCAGAACATCCAGAGCCTGCGCGCCCGCCTCGGCGAGACCGACGAGACGGTGGCGCTGACCGGCACATACCACAACCTGCTGCGGATGTGGGCCGAGGTGTAGCTCACGCCCCATCGAAGACACCCTTCTTTGCAGTGAGGATAGAGATTGCGAATGCGAGAAATTCGTATTTATAATCGTCCAACTTCTTCCTCACAGCCAGCCAACTGCAGCCACCGCCATGATCGTCTGTGTATGCCGCCGAGTGTCGGACCGCGAGATCGTGCGGCATGCCCGTGCAGGCATGAGTTTCGACGAGATCCAATTCGAGCTCGGTGTGGCCACCCAGTGCGGCCGCTGCGAAACCTGTGCCCGCGACGTGGTGGCCCAATGCAGTGCGTCGCATCCGGTTGCCGCCCTTCACAGCGACATCGAACCCCGCGCGATCCAGCTTGCCACTGCCATCACGGAGAGCAAAGCATGGAATTCGTCGCAGCCCTCGTCGGCGGCCTGATCTTCGCCGGCTCGGTCTGGTGGGTACTGCGCCGCTAGATCCTCTTTTCTGATCTACGCTCACCGGCTCTGCATGCATGGCCGGGCTGTGTTTCTGGGTTGACCGTGTCGAGCCGCTTTTCCTCTCCCCCCTCTTCTCCCCTCGGCGTCTCCCGCACGACCTTGATCGTCGGCGGCGTGGTGCTCTTCCATGCCGCAGCGCTCTGGGCGCTGCAGAGCGGGCTCATCCGCAAGGCCGCCGAAGTGATCGTGCCGGTGGAGATCCTGGCGCAGATCATCGAGCCGCCCCGGCCGGCACCACCGCCGCCGCCCCCACCGCCGCCGCCCGCTCCACCGCAGAAGCAGGCACCCAAGCCTCCGCCCCGGCCGATTGCGATCCGGGAGCCCAAGCCGGTGCCGGCTCCCAACGCGCCCACCGGCGTGGTGGAGCCGCCGCCCGTCACCGCGCCGGCGCCCATGCCACCCGCGCCGCCGGCGCCTGCCGCCCCCGTCGCGCCACCTGCACCGGTCGCGCCGCCGGCACCGCGGCTGGTGGAGGTCACGCAGGGACAGACCACCTACGTGCGCGAACCACGCGCGACCTACCCGACCATGAGCCGCAAGCTCGGCGAGACGGGCACCGTGGTGGTGGCCGTCTATTTCAATGCCGACGGTATGGCCAAGCGGGCCGAGATCGCCAAGTCCAGCGGCTACGAGCGGCTGGACCAGGCCGCGCTGAGCGCGGCCATGACTGCGCAGGTGACGCCCTTCCGCCAGTTGGGCGGCGGCGACGCCCAGACGGTGTACCTGCTGCGCGCCCCCTTCAACTTCGTCCTGAACTGATCTTTTCGCTGGAGTATTTATGGATTCCCAATTTGGCCTGATGCACGTCTGGACGCAGGGCGACTTCGTCACCAAGGCCGTGGCCCTGCTGCTGCTGGGCATGTCCCTCGCATCGTGGATCGTCATCCTCGTCAAGGCGATCGACATCGTGCGCTACAAGCGCATGGCACGGCAGTCCGGCAACTTCTGGCACAGCGAGGATTTCGCCGCGGCGCTGGACAAGCTGGGCAAGGACGACAGCAACCCCTTTCGCGTACTCGCGCTCGAAGGCCGCGAGGCCGCCGCCCACCATCGCAACACCAAGGCGCACCTTCACGACGCGCTCGACGTGAGCGACTGGATCACTCGCTGCCTGCGCAATGCCATCGACGAATTCACGGCGCGCCTGCAGGGCGGCCTGGCCATCCTGGCGTCGGTGGGCTCGACGGCGCCCTTCATCGGCCTGTTCGGCACCGTCTGGGGCATCTACCACGCGCTGCTGGGCATCGGCACCGCGGGCCAGGCCACCATCGACAAGGTGGCCGGCCCGATCGGCGAAGCGCTGATCATGACGGCGCTGGGCCTGGCCGTGGCCATTCCTGCCGTGCTGGGCTACAACGCGCTGGTGCGCGGCAACAAGTTCGTGCTGAACAAGCTCAACAGCTTCGCCCACGACCTGCACGCCTACTTCGTCACAGGTGGCCGGGTGCAGGCCAGTGGCGAGGCG
Source organism: Pseudacidovorax sp. (assembly GCF_017991995.1). Lineage (GTDB taxonomy): Bacteria > Pseudomonadota > Gammaproteobacteria > Burkholderiales > Burkholderiaceae_C > Xenophilus. The sequence goes on from NZ_JAGOPN010000012.1 coordinate 56,961, forward strand.
GCCACCATCCTGCCGCTCAAGAAGGGCTGATGCCATGGCCTTCGGAACCCAGGACGAAGCCGACGACGTGATGAACGAGATCAACATGACGCCCCTGGTGGACGTCATGCTGGTGTTGCTCATCATCTTCATCATCACCGTACCGGTGATGAAGCATGCGGTGAACATCGACCTGCCGCGCGCCACCAACGAGCGCGAGGAGACCAAGCCGCAGACCATCCAGCTGAGCGTGGCCGCCGATGGCAGCTACTTCTGGAACCAGGAAAAGATCGACGACGCGACGATGGTGTCGCGCCTGGCGGCCGAAGGCGCGCGCGATCCGCAGCCTGAACTGCACATCCGCGGCGACAAGGACGTGCGCTACGAACGCGTCGCCACGGCCATGGCCGCCGCCCAGAAGGCCGGCGTGCACAAGATCGGTTTCATCACCGATCCGACGCCGCAGTAACTTCCTGAGACCCGTGCGGAAGGCGGGCGCATCCTGAACGAGCCGGCAGCAGCCGGCTTTTTCTTTGGCACGCCTCCAAGAGCGACCCCTGCGGGCGGCCGCGCCGGGCCGAATCGAGCCGGCCGGACCCGCTGGCGGTTTGCCTTCAAAAAAACTCATGACGACGATTGCTTTTATAAGTGCGAATCGTTATCATTTGCTCATCCGCTTCACCGATCCGATTCGAAAGGTCCATCCCGTGCAAGCCCAGTCCTCGCATTCCCAGAAAGTGCTCAGCCATCCTTCGCTCGACCAGGGCGGCAGTGGCGCATCGGCACACATCACCCCCTCCCCGGCCCAACTGCTGCAAAGCAGCGAGCTGCTCAAGGGCCAGAAGACCATCGGTATCCTGCACAACGGCTCGCTCTATCGCCTACAGGCCACCAAACTCGGCAAGCTCATCCTGACCAAGTGATGCAGCGTCTGCCCCGACCGTTCATCGTGGGGCGACTCGAGGAGATCTGACTCTCCAAGGGTCGTTTTTGGCCAGCCAGTGTTCGACCAGCCACGCCTTTTTTTGCGCTGAACGCGTCTTGATGTCCAAACGAAAGCGCCCCGCCGGCATTGCCCGGCGGGGCGCTTTTCATGGGCGCGGCGGCCAAGGCCGCCGGCAGTCCTGTTAAAGGCCGATGGCCGCGATGCCCGCCTTGGCGATCTGCGCGTCCTCGTTGGACTTCACGCCGCTGACGCCCACCGCGCCAATCACCTGGCCGTCCTTGACGATCGGCACGCCACCTTCGAGCAGGCCGTCCACCGTGGGGGCCGACAGGAAGGCGGTGCGGCCGCCATTGATGATGTCTTCATAGACCTTGCTCTCACGACGACCGAGGGCGGCCGTGCGGGCCTTGGCCGGGCCGATGTGGGCCGACACGGGCGCGGCACCATCCAGGCGCTGCAGCCACAGCAGGTGGCCGCCGTCGTCGCAGATGGCAATGGTCACGGCCCATTGGTTCTTGACGGCTTCCGCTTCGGCAGCGGCGGCGATCTTCTTGACGTCTTCGAGTTCGAGAAAGTGCTTGGTCTTCATGGGGCCGAAGAATACAGGATGCGTCCCCTGCGCCCCGCACCCCCGTGCGCCTGCAAGACCCCATGGTTCCAAAGGGCGACGCGCCGTCCGGATATGCCGGCGCTGCCCTTGATCTTTCCTAGAATGACCTGCAACTGCCCGTCAAGCAGTCCCCTCAACCCTTTCAGGAGTTTTGCCATGAACGACAGAGCCCCCACCTTCGACACACCGGCCGGCTACGGCCAGGTGCTGCCCCAGGCAGAGCGCCACCGCGTTCTGCGCAATACCTACTGGCTGCTCGCGCTGAGCATGATTCCCACCGTACTGGGCGCTTGGCTCGGCGTGGCCACCGGCATCACAGCCGCGCTCACGGGCGGGCTCGGCCTGGTGGTCTTCCTGGCCGGTGCCTTCGGCTTCATGTTCGCCATCGAGAAGACCAAGAACTCGGCCGCTGGCGTGCCCGTGCTGCTGGGCTTCACCTTCTTCATGGGACTGATGCTGTCGCGGCTGATCGCGATGGTGCTGGGCTTCAAGAACGGCTCCGAGCTGGTGATGACCGCCTTCGCGGGCACGGCTGGCGTGTTCTTCGTGATGGCATCGCTGGCCACGGTGATCAAGCGGGACCTGAGCGGCATGGGCAAGTTCCTGTTCGTGGGCGTGCTGGTGCTCTTCGTCGGCTCGATCATCAATGTCTTCATCGGCTCCAGCGCCGGCATGATGGCGATCTCGGTCGCGGCCATCGGCATCTTCTCGGCCTACATGCTGTACGACCTGAAGCAGATCATCGACGGCGGCGAGACCAACTACATCAGCGCCACGCTCGCGCTCTATCTGGACGTGTTCAACGTCTTCCAGAGCCTGCTGGCCCTGCTGGGCATCTTCGGAGGCGAGCGCGACTGACGCCCGTCCGAGCGCACTGAAACGGAAAAAGGGGCCCACGCGGGCCCCTTTGCTTGCGGACGATCCGCCCCTCTCAATCTGCCAGGTCGAAGACGGCGATGGACTCGACGTGTGCGGTGTGCGGGAACATGTTCACCGCGCCGGCAAAGGTGCAGCGGTAGCCGCCCTGATGGACCAGCAGGCCCGCGTCGCGCGCCAGCGTGGCCGGGTTGCAGCTGACGTAGACGATGCGCCGGGGCGGCGTCCAGCCCCCGGTGCGCAGTTCAGGCTGCTGATGCAGGTCGGCCAGCGCCCTCACCAGCGCGAAGGCGCCCTCGCGCGGCGGATCGACCAGCCAGCGATCGGCATACCCGTCCGCCACCAACATCTCGGGCGTCATCTCGAACAGGTTGCGGGCGACGAAATCCGCCTTGCCCCAGGGCCGCTGCGCGGCCTGCCTGTTTTCGGCCGCGTTGTGACGGGCACGGGCCACCAGCGTCTCGCTGCCCTCGATGCCCAGGACTTCGCGTGCCTGGGTGGCCAGCGGCAGGGTGAAGTTGCCCAGGCCGCAGAACCAGTCGATCACGCGCTCCTCCGGCTTCACGTCGAGCAGGCGCAGGGCGCGGGAGACGAGCACCCGGTTGATGTGCGGATTGACCTGGGTGAAGTCGGTGGGCCGGAAGGGCATGGTGATGCCGAATTCAGGCAGTTCATAAGCCAGGTCAGGCACGGCCTCGTCGAGCAGGTGGACGGTGTCCGGCCCCTTGGGCTGCAGCCACCACTGCACACCGGGATGCGCCGCGGCAAAGGCGCGCAGGCGGTCCCCGTCGGTTCCACCCAGCGGCTCCAGGTGGCGCAGTACCAGGGCGATGACGCCAAGTCGGGTGGTGCCCGCGGCATCGCCGCAGGCCACCTCGATCTGGGGGCAGGTCAGCCGCGCGTCCATGGAATCGATCAGCCTGCGCAACGGCACGAGCATGTCGCTGACCGGCTTCGGCAGCACGGGGCAGATTTCCATGTCGGCCACGTAACGACTCTTGCGCTCATGGAAACCGATCAGGGTGGTGCCCTTCTTCTGCACGTAGCGCACCGACAGGCGGGCGCGGTAGCGGTAGTGCCAGGCCGGGCCCTCGATGGGCCGCAGCAGCGTGTCTGGCCGCACCTTGCCCAGGTGCCACAGGTTGTCTTCGAGGGCCCGCTGCTTCACAGCCACCTGGGCCGAGGCGTGCAGGTGCTGCATCTTGCAGCCACCGCAGGCGCCGGCGTGCAGGCCGAAATGCGGACAGCCCGGCCGCACGCGCAACGGCGACTCGCGCCGGATGTCGGTGAGCTGGCCCTGCTCCCAGTTGTTCTTCTTGCGGTGCACATTGGCCCGGACGATCTCGCCGGGCAGCGCGCCATCGATGAAGACGACCTTGCCGTCTTCCCGTCGGGCGACGCCCTGGGCCTCCAGGTCGAGCGATTCGACGGCGAGCCAGCCCGGCTCGAGCGCTGCACTGGCCGCCCGGTCGGGAGGCACGGGAAGGTCGAGGAGAGAGGAAGAAGCGACCGAGACGCCAGCGGGCACAGCGGCGTCGGCAGAAGCGGGGGACGTGGGGAGCGTGTCCTTGTTGTCGAGGGAATCCGTCATCCCCCGATTGTCGCCGGCCGCCCTGATGGGGACGGCCGGCGCATGCTCAAGGCCGCGCCGGCAGGTAGCGCGAGGGATCCACCGGCTTGCCCTGACGGCGGATCTCGAAGTGCAGCTTCACGCGGTCGGCGTCGCTGCTGCCCATCTCGGCGATCTTCTGGCCCTTCTGCACCGACTGGTCTTCCTTGACCAGCAATGCCTGGTTGTGCGCGTAGGCCGTGAGGAAGGTGTTGTTGTGCTTGAGGATGATCAGGTTGCCGTAGCCGCGCAGGCCGGCGCCGGCGTACACCACCTTGCCATCGGCCGCCGCCAGCACCGGATCGCCGGCGCGGCCGGCGATGTCCAAGCCCTTGTTCTTGGCATCGTCGAAGCCGGCGATCAAGGCGCCCTGGGCGGGCCAGATCCACCCCAGGTCATCCTCGCCGCCCGCGGCGGGCGGATTGCCCGCCGGCTTGGCAGGAGGCGTCGCGCCGGCCACCACCGGTGGGGGCACCGGAGTGGTCGTCGCCGGCGGCACGGCGCCTGCGCCCGAACCCGCGACGGCAGGCGGCGGCACCAGGGGCGCGCCCGCGACGGGAGGCACCACGCGCAGCACCTGACCCACTTCGATGCGGTCGGGGTTGTCAAGGTTGTTCCAGCGGACGATGTCCCGCCAGCTGTGTCCGGTATCCAGCGCGATGCGCCGCACGGTGTCGCCCGGGCGAACGGCGTAGTAACCCGGCTTGCCCAGGTTCTCGATGCCGGGCAGCGGCTTGCCGCTGGCGTCCGTGGTCGGCAGTCCCGACGCCGCCGGGCTCGCGGCGCCCACCCCACTCACGGGCGCGCGATCTTCCACCGGGGCCGGTCCACGCGAAGAGGCGCAACCCGCCAGCACGACGCAGGCCGCCGCAGCGCCCATCCAAGCCAGCCTGTGCCAGCGACCAGAACCCTGCATATGTCTTTCCTTCATGCAATTCCCGATTTTAGAGGCACGAAGTTGACGGCCTCAAGAAACCGGCGCTCAACCCCCCTGTTCGTTTTGTCAATGATGACAAGTGCTTGGCCCGCATTTCCAGACTGTACTGGAGCAACGATGCGCCCGCCCGGTGCCAGTTGGTCCAGCCAGGCCGCCGGCAGGTCGGCCCCACCCGCGGCCGCAATGATGCCCGCGTAGGGTGCGCCCGCCGGGTAGCCCTGCATGCCATCGCCCAGCAGCAGATGCACGGTGGCCAGCCGCAGGGGCCGCAGGTTGGCCCGCGCCTTCTCATGCAGGCCGCGCAGCCGCTCGATGCTGTAGACCTCGCGGGCCACGTGGCTGAGCACAGCGGCTTGGTAGCCGCAGCCGGTGCCGATCTCCAGCACCCGGCCCAGCCGTGCCTGCGGCTGGTCGGCCAGCGCCGGGGCCGCCAGCAACAGTTCGACCATCCGCGCCACGACGCTCGGCTTGGAGATGGTCTGTCCCAGGCCGATGGGCAGGCTGGTGTCCTCGTAGGCCTGCGCGGCCAGGGCGCCATCGACGAAGGCATGCCGCGCCACCGCGCCCATGGCCTGCAGCACGCGCTCGTCGGCGATGCCCTGCGCGGCCAGCCGACGCACCATGCGCTGACGGACCGCATCGGAGGCCATGGCCGGGGTGGCACTGAGTGGCGGCGGCGGAACCGCGGGCAGCTTGGCCCGCAGAGGTGTCGGCGCCGCTGGCGCGGGCGCGCGGTCGAGGGTGACGGGAAAGGTGGGACGGGAACGTGGAGGCTGCGGCACCGGGACTCCTGCGTCGGTCCGGCTCAGTCGCTGGCGTCGAGCCGGCGCACGGCCTCGCGCCACTCGCCCAGGCTGGCGTGGTCGGTCAGATCGATCTGCAGCGGCGTGACCGCCACATGGCCAGCGGCGGTGGCGTGGAAATCGGTCCCTTCACCGCTGTCCTTGGCGCCGCCCGCGCCGGCGATCCAGTACATGGTCTCGCCGCGGGGGCTCTGCTGGGTGATCACCTTCTCGGCCGCATGGCGGCGGCCCAAACGGCAGACCTTGATCGGCTTGAGGGACTCGGCCGGCAGGTTGGGAATGTTGACGTTCAGCAGCCACGCCGGCTGCTCGTGCATGCGCTCGCGCTGGATGCGCTCCACCAGCCGCCGGGCAGCCTGGGCGGCTGCGTCGACGTGGGCCCAGCCCTTCTCGGTCTGCGAGAAGGCGATTGCCGGGATGCCGAACAGGTAGGCCTCCATGGCCGCGCCGACGGTGCCCGAATAGATGGTGTCGTCCCCCATGTTGGCGCCGTTGTTGATGCCGGAGACGACCAGGTCGGGCCGGTAGTCCAGCAGGCCCTTGAGCGCGATGTGCACGCAGTCGGCCGGCGTGCCGGTGACGTAGCGGAAGCCATTGTGCGCACGGTGCACGTACAACGGCGCCGCCAGGGTCAGGGCGTTGGACTTGGCACTGTTGTTGTGCTCGGGGGCGATGACCTCGACATCGGCCACCTCGCGCAGCGCGTCGTGCAGGGCCACGATGCCGGGGGCCTGGTAGCCATCGTCGTTGGAGATGAGGATCTTCATGGGCGGCGGGATTTTAGGAGGCGAAGCCCCACGGGCACGGGGTCGCCGCAGAGACAAGAACGCCGCGAGGCGGCCCCCTATCATGCCTGCGCCTCAATGAAGACGGAGACTGATTCCATGCACGCATGGCTTTGCGAAAACCCGGTCGGCGTCGACGCGCTGACCTGGAAGGAATTGCCCACGCCGCAGCCCGGTCCGGGCGAAGTGCTGGTGGAAATCAAGGCGGCCAGCCTGAACTTTCCCGATCTGCTGATCGTGCAGAACAAATACCAGATGAAGCCGAAGCTGCCCTTCGTGCCCGGCTCCGAATATGCGGGCATCGTGAAGGCCGTCGGCGAAGGCGTCACCCACCTGAAGGTCGGCCAGCCCATTGCCTGCCTTTCCGGAACGGGCGGCTTCGGTACGCACACGCTGGCGCCGGCAGCCATGTGCATGCCGCTGCCGCCGCAATTCGACATGGTGGACGCGGCCGCCTTCATCATGATCTATGCGACTTCCTGGCACGCACTGATGGATCGCGCCGCGCTCAAGGCGGGTGAAACCGTGCTAGTGCTCGGCGCCGCAGGCGGCGTCGGCACCTCCGCCATCCAGATCGCCAAGGCGGCGGGCGCACGCGTCATTGCAGCGGCTTCCACCGACGAAAAATGCGCGCTGTGCAAAAGCATCGGTGCGGATGCGACCATCAATTACAGCCAGCATGCGCTGCCCCAGGGCTTCCGCGACGCCATCAAGGACGCCACCGATGGCAAGGGACCCGACGTGATTTACGACCCGGTGGGCGGCGATTTCGCCGAACCGGCATTTCGCTCCATCGCCTGGCGCGGACGCTATCTGGTGGTGGGATTTGCTTCGGGGCCCATTCCTTCGCTGCCGCTGAATCTCACGCTGCTCAAGGGCGCATCGCTGGTCGGTGTGTTCTGGGGCGATTTCGCGCGGCGCGAGCCCAAGGCCAATGCCCGAATGATGGGAGAACTGGCCGGCTGGTACGCCCAGGGCAAGATCAAGCCGGTGATCGACCGCACGATGCCGATGAACGAGTTGAAGGCGGCCTACGCCCACATGGGCTCGCGTGGGGTCAAGGGAAAGCTGGTGATGGTGAACCCATAGATCGGCGCCCCGTCAACAAAAATCCCGCGCAGCGCGCGGGATTTTTGTTTGTTCACGCTGCAGCAAGTGCAGCGGTGTATTGCTTACTTGACTTCGAACTCGTCCAGCGATTTGCCAGCGGCCAGCGCCTCGGTCACCCAGCGGGGCTTGCGACCGCGGCCACCCGACCAGGTTTCGCCGGTGGGGCTGCGGTATTTGACGACCGCGGCCGCCTTGGCCGGAGCGGCCGAAACGCTGCGCTTGGCGCCCGTAGCGGCGCCGCGGCCATTCAGCTTGAGGTCAGCAGCGGTAATGCCGTATTCGGCGATCTTCTTGCGAAGTTCTTCGATCACGCCAGCGCGCTCGTGGCTACGCAGTTCCTCGGCCTGACGGCGCAATTCCGCGATTTCCTGGTCCCGCTGCTGGATCTGCGCGGTGATCTCTGCCAAAGTTGCCATTGCTCGAATCCTTTGTATTGAGAAAGCAGTTCGCGAATTCTAATTCAAGAATTGAACGCCACAAGCCACGGCGGGCGCGCACGAATTGAATACCCCCGGACTACAAGGGTATTCGCATCCCAATAACGGCGTCGGTGCCGGGCACCCGCCCGGGCCCTCTCAGCGGGCCAGCCCCAACAGGCGATCCAGCAGAACAGGCTGCGCCAGCAATTCGGCCGCAGCGCCACGATGGACCACCGAACCATGGTCCAGCACCGCCGCCCGGTCCGAAATCGCGAGAATGGCTTGCGGATGCTGTTCCACGATGATGGCCGTCAGGCCTTCGTCGCGGGTCAGCCGGCGAATGGCGCGCAGCAATTCCTCCACGATGATTGGCGCCAGGCCTTCCAGCGGCTCATCCAGCAGCACCAGCCGCGGATTGAGCACCAGGGCGCGGCCCACGGCCAGCATCTGCTGCTCGCCGCCCGACAGCTGCGTGCCCAGGTTGCCCTTGCGCTCCGCCAGGCGCGGGAACATCTCGTAGACGCGCGCCGGCGTCCAGCGGCCGGGGCGCGCCACCGCCGTGAGGTTCTCGTGCACGGTGAGCGACTTGAAGATGTTGCGCTCCTGCGGCACCCAGCCGACGCCCGCCGCCGCACGGCGGTAGGCCGGCAGCGTGTGCAGCGGCTGGCCGCCCAGCAGGATGCGTCCGCCATGCTGGCGCGTGGCGCCGGCCAGGGTGTTGATCAGCGTGGTCTTGCCCGTGCCGTTGCGGCCGAGCAGCGCCAGCGTCTCGCCCTCCCCCAGCGACAGTGAGACATCGTTGAGAACCACGGCCTCGCCATAGCCGGCACTGAGGCCCTCGATCTGCAACAGCGCATTCGTCGGGCCGCTCATGCGTGCACCTCCGTCTGGCCCAGATAGACCTCGCGCACCCGCGGGTCGCCCGCGATCTCCTCGGGCGTGCCCTCGGTGAGCAGGGCGCCATTGACCAGCACGGTCATGCGTTTGGCAAAGCTGAAGACGAGATCCATGTCGTGTTCGATCAGCAGGACGGAGACATCGGCCGGCAGCGCGGCCACCGTCTGCAGCAGTTCCTCTCGCTCGCCGGCAGGCACGCCGGCCACCGGCTCGTCCAGCAGCAGCACACGCGGCTCGCAGGCCAGGGCGATGGCGATCTCCAGCAGGCGGCGCTTGCCGTAGGCCAGGTGACGCACTTCCGTGTGCGCCACATCGGCCAGGTGGAACTGGCTCAGCAGCTCACCGGCCCGCTCGGCCACCGCCGCATCGCGGCCCAGCGGCTGCCACCAGCGGGCGCCCTGCCCCCGGTGCTGCGCCACCACCAGGGCCAGCGTCTGCAGCGGCGTCATGCTGTCGAAGAGCTGATTGATCTGGAAGGTGCGCACCAATCCGCGCGTCACGCGCCGGTGCGGCGCCAGGCGGGTGATGTCCTCGCCCAGCAGCCGGATGCGCCCTTCGCTGGGCGTGAGCACGCCGGTGAGCTGGTTGATGAGCGTGGTCTTGCCGGCCCCATTGGGGCCGATGAGCGCATGGCGCGCGCCCTTGGCCAGGCGCATCGACACATGGTCGGTGGCGGTGATGCCGCCGAAGCGCATCACCAGCGACTCGGCCTCGAGCACGATCTCGGGAGTCTCGGGAGAGGTCGCCGTCATGCCGCACCTCCCTTCCGGAACCAGGTCCGCGGACGCAGCAGGCGCTCGCGCCCCACCAGCATCAGCAGCACCAGCAGCAGGCCGATCCAGAACATCCAGTACTGCGGCGTGACGCTGGAGAGCGTGTCCTGCAGCAGCTTGAAGACGATGGCGCCCGCCACCCCGCCATAGAGCCAGCCCACGCCGCCGATGACCAGCATCAGCAGCACGTCGGCCGAGCGGTCGAAGGCCAGCACATCGAGCGAGGCGAAGCCCGTGGTCTGTGCCAGCAGTGCGCCCGCAGCGCCAGCGACGGCAGCGGCGATGGTGTAGATCACCGACATGCGCGAGGTGACCGGAATGCCGATGGCCATGGCCCGCAGCCGGTTGTCGCGGATGGCCATCAGCGTGGCGCCGAAGGGCGAATGCACCAGCCGCCGCATGAGCAGGAAGAGCACCAGCGCCACCGCCAGCGAATACCAGGCCGCCACGCGGCCGTAGAGGTCGAAGTCGAACAGCCCGAGCACCGGGCCCATGACCACGCCCTGCAGGCCGTCGGCGCCCCCGGTCAGCCAGTCGAGCTTGTTGGCGAGTTCGAGCAGCAGCAGCGCCGTGCCGAGGGTCACCATCAGCCGCGTGAGGTCGCTGCCGCGCAGGATGGTCACGCTGGCGGCCAGGCCCAGCAGCGCGGCCAGGACGGTGGCGACCACCAGGCCCACGGTCGGGTCGGGCATGACCAGCTTGGCGAACAGCGCCGCGGCATAGGCGCCGAAGCCGAAGAAGGCCGCATGGCCCAGCGACACGATGCCGGTGTAGCCCAGCACCAGGTCCAGCGACATGGCGAACAGCGCCACGATCGCGATCTCGTTGACCATCAGCGCATGCTGCGGCAGCACCAGCGGCGCGGCGAAGGCCAGCGCCCAGAGCAGGAATTCCCACCAGCGCCAGCGTGCCTGGCCGAGCAGCGGAGCGCGCCAGTCGGCGCCAGTGTTGAGCGGGCCGGCCATCACTTGCCTCCTTTACGCGTGAACAGGCCTTGCGGGCGCCACATCAGGATCAGGATCATCAGCAGGTACACCGTGAAGGCGCCCATCTTGGGAATGAAGTACTTGCCCGCCACGTCGGCGATGCCCAGCAGCAGCGCCGCCGCCAGCGGGCCGGTGATGGACGAGGTGCCGCCCACGGCCACCACGATCAGGAAATAGATCATGTACTTGAGAGGGAAGGTTGGGTCCATGCCGAGCACCTCGGCGCCCAGCGCGCCGCCCAGGCCCGCCAGCCCCGAGCCGACCGCGAAGGTGGCCAGGAAGACCTGGTTCACGTTGATGCCCAGGCCGGCGGCCACGGTGGGATCGTCCACCGCTGCACGCAGGCGGCTGCCGAAGCGCGTGCGCGTGAGCACCAACTGCAGCACCACCGCCAGCACTGCGCACACCGCAATGATGAAGAGGCGGTAATGGCCCATGCCCAGCAGCAGGGCGCCATCGCCGACCTCCGTGCGGCCGCGCAGCCACTCGGGCAGCTGCAGGTTCTGCTGCGAGGAGCCCACGAAGTAGTCCAGGCCCGCGACCGCCATGAAGGCCAGGCCGATGGAGAACAACACCTGGTCCAGGTGCGGCTTGCCATACATCGGCCGGTAGAGGGTGCGCTCCAGCAGCGCGCCGATCAGCGCCGTCAGCACGAAGGCCAGCGGCAGGCACAGCAGAAAGGGCAGTCCCAGCTTCTGCATCGCATAGACCGTGATGTAGCCGCCCGCCATGGCGAAGGCGCCGTGCGCCAGGTTGATGAAGTTCATCAACCCCAGCGTCACCGCCAGCCCCACGGCGAGCACGAATAGCAGCATGCCGTAGGCAATGCCGTCGAACAGGATAGTCAGCATGAGCGCCGCATCGAGAGAGGAATGAGAGGGCGAGGCTGGGTGTACGGGAGGCGCCAAGCCGGCCAAGCCACAAGGAACAACATGGCCGAACACACGCGCTCGGCCTGCGGGAAAGCGGTCAATGGAAAGCGCAATCGCCGCGCACCCTAGAGTTCAAAAGAACCCGGTACCCCGCAAGACACCGTGGAACCGGCTTTGCCGGGCCACCGGTGTCGCCCCCGGCAGGGGGTTGGCGGAGCGGCCCTCAGGGCCGCGCAGCCTGGGGGCGAGCCAAGTTACTTGGCCTTGCCCGGGTCCTTGACGGCCTTGATGACGTCGAACTCCACGTTGTAAAGCGCCCCGTCCTTCTTCTCGACCTTGCGCAGGTACACGTCCTGCACGATGTCGCGGGTCTGCGCATCGATCAGCACCTGGCCCCGCGGGCTTTCGAAGATCTGGCCCTTCATCTTGTCCAGCAGCGCCGGGCCGTCGCCCTTGCCGCCGGTGGCCTTCAGGGCTTCATAGATCACGCGCATGCCGTCATAGCCGCCCACGGCCATGAAGTTGGGGCGCATGCCCTTGTTGGCCTTCTCGAAGGCCTCGACGAACTTCTTGTTCAGTGCCGACGGATGCGCCGCCGAGTAGTGGTGCGAAGTGACCACGCCCAGGGCGCCGTCGCCCATGTCGGCCAGTTGATCGTCATCCGTCACGTCGCCGGTGGCGATCAGCTTGATGCCGGCCTTGTCCATGCCGCGTTCGAGGAACTGCTTCATCACCGCCGCGCCCGCGCCGGAGGGCACGAAGACGAACAGTGCATCGGGCTTGGCGTCCCGCACCTTCTGCAGGAAGGGCGCGAAGTCGGGGTTGCGCAGCGGCACGCGCAGCTTCTCGATCACCTTGCCGCCGTTGAGCTGGAAGCGTTCGGTGAAGAACTTCTCGGCGTCGTTGCCCGGGCCGTAGTCGCTGACCAGCGAGACCACGCTCTTGATGCCGTTCTTGGGTGCCCAGTCGCCCATGGCCACCGACACCTGCGGCAGCGTGAAGCTGGAGCGCACGATGAAGGGCGAGGCCTCGGTGATGCTCGACGTGGCGGCAGCCATGACCACCTGCGGCGTCTTGCTCTGCGTGGCGATGGGCGCCACGGCCAGGGCCAGTGGCGTGAGGCCGAAGCCGGCCAGCACGTTGACCTTCTCGTTGACCACCAACTCCTGCGCCAGGCGCTTGCTCACGTCCGGCAGGCCGGTGTCGTCCTTGACGATCAGCTCGATCTTGCGGCCCGCCACGGTGTCGCCGTTCTGCGCCATGTACAGCCGGGCCGCGGCCTCGACCTGGCGGCCGGTGGAGGCCTGCTGGCCGGTCATCGGCAGGATGAGACCGATCTTGAAGGGCGTGCCCTGCGCCCAGGCCGGTGCACTGGCCAGTGCCGCGGCTGCGAGCGTGGCCTGGACGAACAATCGCTTTTGCATGAAGAAGTCTCCGTGGGTCAGAAAGAAGAAGAAGAAGAAGAGAGGTCCGCAGCCACCGACTCGGGCCCGTGGGAACGGGCGGATCCGGGCACGGCACCGAACGCGCCGGCGATTGTGGACCGTGCCGTGCAGGACCGCATGGGAACAGACACCGAGACGGTACCTTTCATGGCCGGCGTCCTCCGCGGCCTCTCAGGCCGCGCGCGGCGCATCGGGGCGGATCAGGCCCACGCCCGGCAGGCGCTGACCCTCGCGGTCGCGCATCGCCGCGCGCAGGTTGCGCTGCGCAATGCGCGCGTGCTCGCGCACCAGCGCCTCGGCCCGGGCGCCCTCGCGGTGGCGGATGGCTTCGAGGATGGCGCGGTGGTGGTCCTGCGCCACGATGAACATGTCGCGCGCCTGCGGCGAATTGGCCTGCACCACCACGAAGCCCGAGGGCGAGGCGAAGGGCATCTGCACCACGCGATCCAGTTCACGCTGCAGCACGCTGCTGTCGGCCATCTGGCCCAGCAGGCGGTGGAAGCGCTGGTTGGCCTCGACGTAGCGCAGGAAGTCGGCGTCGTCCAGCCGCGGACGGGCCAGCACGGCGTCGATGTCGGCCAGGCTCTCGTCGGCCTGGGCCAGCAACGCCGAGGCCGCGCCGCGTTCGGCCGCTAGGCGAGCCATCAGGCCTTCGAGCGTGCCGCGCAGCTCGATGGCGTCGGACACCTCGCGCTCCGAAAAGGAACGCACCGCGAAGCCGCCATGCGGCAGGGCCTGCAGCAGGCCTTCCTGCTCCAGCCGGACCAGCGCCGTGCGGATCGGCGTACGGGAGATGCCCAGCTTCTCGACGATGGCCACCTCGCCCACGCGCTCGCCGGGCGGCAGCTCACCGGCCAGGATCATCTCGCGCAGCCGCAACTGCGCCCGCACGGCCTGTGAGGCACCCGCATCAGCGGCGTTGGAGAGTGCGGCTTCTGGCATGAGGCGGGAGTCTATCTGTATACATTGCGACAAAGATCAAGGCACTTATTCGTGGTTTTCCCTAGGTTTCACGCCATTTGAGCGGCATCTCTGTATACATCGCCAACATCGCTTTCCATAATCGCGCCATTCCCAAGCCGATTCCCGAGGACCCCCGATGTATCCCAAGAACGCCTGGTACGTGGCCTGTACCCCCGATGAGATCGCCCACAAGCCGCTCGGCCGCACCATCTGCGGCGAGCGCATCGTCTTCTACCGCGGCGAGGGTGGCCGCGTCGTCGCCCTCGAGGATTTCTGCCCCCACCGTGGCGCCCCTCTGTCGCTGGGCCAGGTGTGCGAAGGCAAGCTGGTCTGCGGCTACCACGGCCTGGTGATGGGCGAGGAAGGCAAGACCGTCTCCATGCCCGGCCAGCGCGTCGGCGGCTTTCCCTGCATCAAGCGCTTCGCGGTCGAGGAGCGCTATGGCTTCATCTGGGTGTGGCCCGGCGACCAGGCCCAGGCCGACACGGCCAAGATCCACCACCTGGAATGGGCGCAGAACCCCGACTGGGCCTACGGCGGCGGGCTGTACCACATCCAGGCCGACTACCGGCTCATGATCGACAACCTGATGGACCTGACGCACGAGACCTACGTGCACAGCACCAGCATCGGCCAGAAGGAGATCGACGAGACGCCGGTCACCACCAAGACCGAGGGCGAACAGGTCGTCACCAGCCGCTTCATGGACAACGTGATGGCGCCGCCCTTCTGGCAAGCCAACCTGCGCGGCAACGGCCTGCCCGACGACCAGCCGGTGGACCGCTGGCAGGTCTGCCGCTTCACGCCGCCCAGTCACGTGATGATCGAAGTGGGCGTGGCGCTGGCCGGCCATGGCGGCTACCACGCGCCGGCCGACAAGAAGGTCTACAGCATCGTGGTGGACTTCATCACGCCCGAGACCGAGACCTCGCACTGGTACTTCTGGGGCATGGCGCGCAACTTCAATGTCAAGGACGAGGCGCTCACCGCCCAGATCCGCGAGAACCAGGGCAAGGTCTTCGCCGAGGACACCGAGATGCTCGAAGCGCAGCAACGCTCGCTGCTGGCCCATCCGGCGCGCCGGCTGCTGATGCTCAACATCGACGCGGGCGGCGTGCAGTCGCGCCGCATCATCGACCGCCTGCTGGCCTCCGAGCGCGCCCCGGCGGCCGAGGCGGTGGCCGCATGACGTCGTTGCAGGTGCGCGTCCAGCGCAAGTCGCAGGAGGCCGAGGGCATCGTCGCGCTCGAACTGGTGAGCGCGGACGCGCGTCCGCTGCCGGGCTTCGGCGCCGGCTCCCACATCGATGTGCATTTGCCCAATGGGCTGGTGCGCCAGTACTCGCTGTGCAACAGCGCGGCCGAGCGCCATCGCTACCGCATCGCCGTGCTGCGCGAGCCCACCTCGCGCGGCGGCTCGGCGGCCGTGCACGACCTGGTCAAGGAAGGCGATGTGCTGACCATCAGCGCGCCGCGCAACCACTTCGCGCTGCACGACGCACCGCGCAGCCTGCTGCTGGCCGGCGGCATCGGCGTCACGCCCATCCTGTGCATGGCACAGCGCCTGGCCACCTGGGGCGCCGATTTCGAGATGCACTACTGCACGCGGTCGGCCGCCCGGACCGCCTTCCGTGACGAGATCGCCGCCAGCGCCTTCGCCGACAAGGTGCACCTGCACCATGACGACGGCGCCGAGGCGCAGAAGCTGCGCGTGGCCGAGTTGCTGAAGACGCCCGAGCCCGGCACGCAGATCTACGTCTGTGGTCCCGGCGGCTTCATCGACCATGTGGTGAACACCGCCAAGGCCAACGGCTGGCCGGCGCAACAGATCCACCTGGAGTACTTCGCCGCCGCCGCGCAGGACACCAGCGGCGACCAGCCCTTCGAGGTCAAGCTCACCAGCAGCGGCCAGACCTACCGCATCCCCAAGGACCAGACCATCGTGCAGGCCCTGCGCGCCGAGGGCGTGGAGATCATGGTCTCGTGCGAGCAGGGCGTGTGCGGCACCTGCATCACGCGCGTGCTGGAGGGCGTGCCCGACCACCGCGACTGCTACCTCACCGACGACGAGCGGGCGGCCAACGACCAGTTCACGCCCTGCTGCTCGCGGTCGAAGACGCCGCTGCTGGTGCTGGATCTTTGAAGCACCCGCGAAGCTGCTCCGCGGCCCTTTGATTCAAAGGGTCCAACGGCTACGATCCCCCGGCCGCCGCCTCACAAGGCGGCGTTCCTTTTTCACCTCTCAGGAGACACCATGCAACTGCCCGCCCGCTACGACCATGTCGGCAGCTTCCTGCGCCCGCAATACCTGCTGGAGGCCCGCGACAAAAAGGCCAAAGGCGAGATCGGCGCCGAGGCGCTGCGCGAGGTCGAGGACAAGGCCATCGCCGAGATCGTCAAGTTCCAGCAGGACGTCGGCCTCAAGAGCATCACCGATGGCGAGTTCCGCCGCACCTACTTCCACATCGACTTCCTGGAGCAGTTGGGCGGTGTCAAGACCGACATCCCGGTCACGGTCAAGAAGGCCGATGGCACCGAGGAGCTGGCCCCGCCGGTGATCCGCGTGGTCGACAAGGTGCGCCACGCCAAGGACATCCAGCGCGCCGATTTCGAATACCTCAAGGGCCAGGTGGCCGCCGGCTGCACGCCCAAGGTGACCATTCCCTCGCCCACGATGCTGCACTTCCGCGGCGGCCGTGCCGGCATCAGCAAGACGGCCTATCCCGAACTGGATCCGGCCTTCTACGACGACGTGGCCCAGGCCTATGGCGACGAGTTGCGCAGCCTGTACGACGCCGGCTGCCGCTACGTGCAGATGGACGACACCAACCTCGCCTACCTGTGCGACGAGAAGATGCGCGAGGCCGCCCGTCAGCGCGGCGACGACCCCAACGAGCTGCCGCACCGCTACGCCGGTTTCATCAACAAGGTGGTGGCCCACAAGCCCGAAGGCATGCTGCTGGCCATGCACCTGTGCCGCGGCAACTTCAAGAGCACCCATGCCGCCGCCGGCAACTACGAGCCCGTGGCCGAGGCCCTGCTGGCCGAGATGAACCTCGACGCCTTCTTCCTGGAGTACGACGACGACCGCTCCGGCGACTTCCGTCCGCTGCGCTTCCTGCCCAAGGGCAAGACCGTGGTGCTGGGCCTGGTGACCACCAAGTTCGGTGAGATGGAAAGCAAGGAGGACCTCAAGCGCCGCATCGACGAGGCCGCCAAGCACGCGCCGCTGGAGCAGCTGGCCCTGTCGCCGCAGTGCGGCTTCTCGTCCACCGTGCACGGCAACAACATCGCCGTCGAAGCGCAGCGGCAGAAGCTGCGCCTGGTCATCGAGACCGCTCAAGAGGTCTGGGGAAGCTGAGTCCGCGGCGGGCCGGGTATGCGAAGCTCGGCCCATGCTCCACTCCTTCGCGCCCTGGCTGCCCAGCATCTCCGAGCACTTCCTGGCCGTCGCCGTGGCCCTGCTCGTGTACGTGCTGACCACCCGCGGCCGACGCGAGCAGCGGGCGCCCACAGCCGCCATCGCCTGGGTCCTGGGCATGCTGCTGATGCCCTACATGGCGCTGCCTGCGTACCTGATGTTCGGCCAGCGCAAGCTGCGTCCCACCGTGCCGCCGCGGCCGGCGCGGGCCGCCCTGCCCGGCCACTGGGCGGCCGAGCTGCTGGACAGCTTCGGCCTGGCCCCGCCCAGCCGATGCGCTCTGCGCTTCCACGGTGACGGCGAGGCGGCACGCGAGGCGCTCTGGGCCGTGATCGATGCCGCCGAGCGGCGGCTGGACGTGTGCACATTCATCATCGGCAGCGACCCGCTGGGGCAGGCCGTGGTGGAGCGGCTCACCGCCCGCGCCCGGGCCGGCGTGCAGGTGCGGGTGCTGCTCGACGGCTTTGGCGCGCTGCAGCTGCCACGCCGTTACTTCGACGCGTTGCGCGCGGCCGGCGGTGAAGTCCGCGTGTTCCGCCCGCTGCTGCGCCTGCGGGCCGGCGGGCCGCGCAACCTGCGCAACCACCGCAAGCTCACCATCGCCGACGACCGGTGGCTCTGGAGCGGCGGGCGCAACCTGGCGGGCGAGTACTTCACCGGCAAGGGCGATGGCGAGCGCCCCTGGGTCGACCTCTCCTTCGACGTGCAGGGCGACGCCGCGGCGGCCGCGGCGCGGCAGTTCGCCCAGGACTGGGCCTCGGTCGACGACGAAGTCCCGCGCCCCGTGCCGCCCATCGAGGACGTGACCGACGGCCGACTGGTGCAGTTCCTGCCCAGCGGGCCCGACCAGGCCGAGGACACGGCCCAGTCGCTGCTGATCGGCGCCTGCTTCCGCGCCGAGCACCGCATCCTGGCGGTCTCGCCCTACTTCGTGCCGGGCGACGGACTGCGCGATGCGCTTCGGCTGGCGGCGCGGCGCGGCGTGCAGGTGACGCTGGCCATCCCGCAGCGCTCCAACCACCGCATGGCCGACTTCGTGCGCAGCCGCGCCATGCGCGACCTGGCGCGGGCTGGCGTGCAGTTCCGCATGCTGCCCTTCATGGCCCATGCCAAGGCCGTCGTGGTGGACGACGACCTGGCCTTGTGCGGCTCGATCAACCTCGACCTGCGCAGCCTGCTGCTCAACCACGAAGCGGCGACGGTGTTCTACGACCCGCAGGATGTGGCGTGGCTGTCGGACTGGGTGGAGGCGCTGGCCGCGGCGGGTCAACCCTATCGGCCGCGCAGGCCGGGCCTCGCACGCGACGTGGCCGAAGGCCTGCTGCTGACCATCGCTTTCCAGCTCTGAAAGCTCAGCGCCGCTTGTCGATCCTGCGCACGGCCTCGCGGTCGATCCGCGCATTCACGTAGCTCGCATTGCCCAGCCCCGTGCCGATGGTCAGCACGGCCCAGCGCTTGACGTCGCGCATGAAGGGCAGTTCCGACAGGCCCTGCACCACCGCGTCGTTGTGCATCAGCACCTGCGTGGGCTGGTGGCGGATCAGCGGCAGCCGCTCGCGCAGCTTGGTGGGCAGGTGGAAGGTGTCGGCCGCCCAGTCGCCCGGCAGGTTCTGCGCGCCGCGCGCGATCGTGCCGTCCTCGCGGATCAGTCCGGGGCAGGCGATGCCGATGAAAGGTGCCAGCCTGATCTTCTTGTGGTGCGCGAACGCGATGGCCTCTTCCAGCATCAGGGCCAGTTGCTCGACCAATGCGGCGCGGCTGGGCTTGTCGTCCGCATGCCGCCACTTCTCGCGCCACACCACGTCGGCGCGTGAGAGGTCCTCGGCCTTGTCGCGGCGGAAGCGCACCACGCCGCAGCGGACGTTGGTGCCGCCGATGTCGAGAGCCAGCAATGCGTCGTCATGCTCGACGAAATGGGCCGGGGCCAGATGCACCCAGCCGATCAAGCCGCCGTCGTCCACTTCGTGGCGCAGGCGGGCCAGCTGCACCGGCAGCTCCTGCACATGGCACAGGGCCGCGGCCTCCAGAATCGCGCGCTCGCCCGCGTCGCTTTCGGGAAATCCGCCGCCTACCACGATGCGCTGCACGCCCTTCCACGACTTCTGCCGCATGAAGCGCTGAATGACCTGCGTGAGGCCGATGGCGAACTCTTCGATGGCGCCATTGACCAGGTCGGCGCCCACGTTGGGCGAATCGGCCAGGGCCTTGTCGATGCGCTTCTTGCTCAGCTTGCGCGAGGGCAGCTTGCCGAAGGGATCGGCCTCACCGCGCTCGCGACAGCGGCGGCGCCAGTCGTCGAGCAGGTCGCGGAACGCACCCTGACTGGCGCGGTCTCCGATGAAGCCCTCGTCGTCCTTGACCTCCAGGTTGTAGCCCGCGATGCGCACCGAGGCCAGGTCCAGCATGCCGTGGTGGGCGCCGACCACGCTGGGCGGGTGATGCGGGCGGCTGCGGGTGGACGAGGGAGCGTCGCGGTCGGCGGTCTTTTTGGGCATCGGTGTGGGGGCAGTGGATGGGTCGATGCTGACGGCCAAAGGCCGGTGCGAGGGGGCGGCGGCGGCGGCAACGCGCATCGGCGGGAGGCGGCGATGGGCGTAGGAAGGCAGCCTGTGGCTGGGCGATGGGGTTGCTTGGGGCCCCTCTCCCCGCCCTCACGCGCGAGGGGAGAGGGAGCAAAGCCTCGCGCCAACGGCAACCTCAACCTCAACCTCAACCTCAACCTCAGCCTCAGCCTCAGCCTCAGTTGAAGCCGGAGCGAGCCCAGCTGGGCGTCGCAGGCGCGCCGGCTACAGCGCGCTCGCGGCGCGCTCCAGCTGCGCCAGCCGCCGCGCCATGCGCTCGGCGAAGTCGCGGCACACACCGGGCACACTGCGCTGCGAGGGCAGCAGCACGCCCACCTGCAGGGCATTCACCGCCGGCAGCGCGAAGGGCCGCCACACCAGCTCGCCCCGCGCCAGCTCCTGAATGAAGGCGATCTTCGAAAAGCAGGAGACACCGCGCCCCGCGCGGATCAGCCGCTTGAGCAGCGGGGTCGAGTTGCAGGTGGCCGCGGGCGTCATCGCCTCCCAGAAGGCGGCGAACTCCGGCGACAGCGCCGCGTCGATGACCGGCTGCGTGCCCGAACGCAGGAAGGGATAGCGGGCGCACTCGGCCAGCGGCACCTCGGCCAGGGCGGCCATGGGATGGCCGGGCGGCATCACCACGCCCAGCGGCAGCCGGGCCCGGGCGACCACATCGACGCCAGCCGGCAGGCGGTGCAGGAAGCACAGGCCGAGGTCGGCCTCGCCCGTCAGCAACATGGGCGGCACCGCCATGGGCTGGACCGCAGCCAGGCTGTACCTGGCGGCAGGAAAGATCTGGAGAAACTCCTCCAGCGTGGCGGGCAGCAGCTCTTCGAAGAAGGAATCCATGGCCGCCACCTTGACCTCGCCGCTGCGCTCGCCGCGCAGGGCATCGATCTCGGTGCGCACTAGCTGGTACTGCTGCAGCGTCTCCTGCGCATGGCGCAGCAGGCGCTCGCCGGCCGGGTTCAGGCGCAGGCCGGCGGGCAGGCGGTCGAAGAGTTCGCAGCCCAGCTCCTCTTCCAGCTTGAGGATCTGGCGGTTGACCGCGCTGGCCGCGACGAAGAGCCGCTCGGAGGCCTTGCGCACCGAGCCGCAGCGGGCCACTTCGACGAAGTACTTGAGGACGCTGGCATGCATGCCGGCACTGTAGCGGCGGCCCCGCGCCGGCCCCAAATCAAGGCGTCGTCGGCGGCACGCCGGCGCGCCACTGCGGCCAGTTGGCGACGATGTGGTCCACCACGCGCGAACCCACACGCTCGATGTTCAGCACCGTCTCGGCAAAGCCGCCGGCCGTCTCGCCCGGCGCAGGGTCCAGGTGGGCCAGCGTGGTCTCGCGCGGGTTGCCCTGGTCGAAGTTGACGGCGCCGCGCAGGCTCATCACGCGGCTGGTGCCGTGGGTGCGGTTGATGACCAGCGTGATCGCAGCCGCCTCCATCTCGGTGATGACGTAGTCGTCGGCGCCGTAGAGCTTGGCGATGTACTGCGCCTCCTTCGACAGGCCGGGCCCGTGGAAGAAGGTGTCGCCCGTCATGTGCGTGCCGGTGCCGACGAAAGGCGCCCGACGTGCCGCGGCGTCCGGATAGCGCAGGCGGTAGGCGCGGGCCTTGTCGTCGTCGGCCAGCGGCGTGTCGGCCGACAGCTTCATGGCCCAGCCCACCAGTGCGGGATTGAGCTGGAAGCGACGGTAGTTCTCATAGCCCTTGCGCGGCATGAAGGTGGGCGCGCCGGCCGTGTTCTCTTCCGGCGCCCAGCGATGGCCCAGGTCGTAGTCGATGAGCCAGGTGGCCCAGCTCACCATGCCGATGGTGCCGCGCGAGGGCGGCGTGCCGGCCACGCCCGAGAGGATGTAATACGACTCGGAAAAATCGAAGCGCGGGTCGAGCAGGACGGCCTGCATCGACGAGGACGAATTGACCTTGCCCATGCCCAGCACCGCGCCGCAGACGCCATCGGCATTGCAGTACACGGGGCTCAGCGCGCCCTTCACGGCGACGGGCGCGCTGTTGCGCCAGTAGCGCTCGTACCAGTGCTGGAACTCCCCGGCGCGGTCGCCCGTGTTCTGGCCGATCTCGAACATGGCGGCCACGAAGACCTTGACGCGCACAGGCGCCGCAGCGGTGGGCGCGGGTGCGGCCATGGGCGCCGTCGACGCCGCCGTCGGTGCGGCCGTCTGGGTGGAGGCGCAGCCCGCGGCCAGCGCGGCCGCCAGGGCCAGGCCGGCCATGCGCAGCCAGGAGAGGGGGGAAGAGGACATCGGCAAAGGTCTTTCGAAGGGGTGGTGTGGTCGAGGGCCGGAGGCTGTTCGGCCCAGGCGCCCGCGGGTGCGGATGCTAGGCAGCCTGCCCGATGCCGGGAAGCACCGAATTTCGCGCGGGGCGTGCGAAGGCTTCGAACACCTGCAAGACCACCGCGTGCACTGACGGCCGTCAGCGCTGGCGCGCCCGTTCCCGCTCCGCCCATTGCTGCCCGATGCGCCGCGCGTGCCGCTCCATGGCCTGCACCAGCTTCGGCACCCGCTCGTCCGGCAGCCGTTCGCGGATGGCGGTCACGGCCAGGCCGGCGAGCATCTGGCCGTCCGGATGCCGCACCGGCACGGCCAGCGCGCGCGTGCCCGGCACCACGCCCACGGGCGCATAGGCGTGGCCGCGGCGCTGCAGTAGCCGCAGGCGCTGCCGCAGTTCCTCAGGCGCGATGCGCAGCGCCCGCAGCCGCCGCAGGTTGCGTTCGATGATGGCGGCCCGCTCATCCTCGGGCAGGCCGCCCAGCAGCACCAGCCCGCTCACGCCCACGCCCAGCGGCCGGCGCGCCCCCACCTCGATGGACAGCACCTTGATCACATAGCTGCCCGGATGCCGCGCCAGGCAGACCGAGTCGTCGCCGTTGCGGATGGTGAGGAAGCAGGTCTCGCCTTCGGCCTCGGCCAGGGCCTGCAGATGCGGCGCGGCCACCGCGCGCAAGGGAAAGCCGGCCGAGCGCGCCAGGCCCATCAACGAGACCTCGCCACCGATCAGGTAGCGGCGCGTGGCGGCGTCCTGCTCCACGGCGCCCTCCTCCACCAGCACCTGCAGCAGCCGGTGCACCGTCGCGCGGTTCAGGCCGGTGGCCTGGGCCACGTCGAGCAGGCGCACGCCATGCTCCTGCCCGGCCGCCACGATGCGCAGCACGGCCAGGGCGCGGCGCACGGACTGTGCGCCGGTGGTCGGTGCGGTGGCGGCTTCGCTGCCGGTCATGCGCGACGCGCGGGAATCAGAGGACCGACTTCTCGGTCTGCTGCATGCGCCGCAGCGTGACGATGCGGCCCAGCGTGGCGTAGTTGGGCCCGCCGATGCGGCAGACGGGATCGAGGGCCATCGTCTCGACCTTGCCGTCGTTCATCAGGCCGTCGCGCAGGTGGAAGCGCGTGACCTCTCCGACGATGAACTCCGCGCCCGTCTCGCCGAAGGGAATGACCTGCGACAGCCGGCATTCCATGGCCACCGGGGCGTCGCGCAGGCGCGGCACGGCCACCGTCTCGCCGGGCAGCGTGGCCAGGCCCAGCAACTCAGCCTCGCTCACGTCCTCGGGGTGCTCCTCGCTGCTCTCGTGGATGGCGTTGAGCTGCGAGGCATCGCCGATGTGCACCACGTATTCGCCGCGGCTGTGGATGTGGGCTGCCGTGTCCTTGCGCCGGCCGGCCTTGCGTCCGACGTTCACGCCCAGTAGCGGCGGCTTGTTCGACACGAAGGTGAAGCAGGAGAAGGGCGCGAGGTTGACCACGCCGGTGGGCGAGAGCGTGCTGATCCACGCGATGGGCCGCGGCACCACCAGGCCGCTGAGCAGGCGGTAGGTGGCTTCGGGCGTGAGGGTATGGGGATCGATCTGCATGGTCCGCATTGTGGACGCGGCCTTCGAAGTCCGCGAAGCCGGAAAGTCCACATCATGGACTTATCTGCGATGTTCGCATTGCAGGTTCGTGCCATCGCTTCCTACAGTGGAGCCATTGCGAACGCTGCCCGAGCAGCCCAACGGAGACAAGACCATGCATCGATACAAGGCCCTGTGCCTGGCCGCGGCCACTGCCGCCGGCGCCGTCCTTTCCCTCTCACCCATCGCAGCCCAGGCCCAAGCCGCGGGCAACTGGCCCGACAAGCCGGTGCGCCTGGTGCTGCCCTATCCGCCGGGCGGCAATGTGGACGGGGCCGCGCGCATCATCAGCGACCAGCTGCAGGCCCAGTTCAAGCAACCCTTCCTGGTGGACAACAAGCCCGGCGCGGGCGGGCTGATCGCCGGGGAGTTCGTCGCCAAGGCCGCGCCCGACGGCTACACCTTCTTCATGACGGCCAACGGGCCGCTGCTGTTCTCGCCCACCATCTTCAAGCGCGATGCCTACGACTGGCGGCGCGACTTCGTGCCGGTGAGTTCGGTCTCGTTCACGCCGCTGGTGCTGCAGGTGAATCCGTCGACGCCCTACAAGACCATCGGCGAGCTGATCGAGGCCGGCAAGAAGTCCGGCAACAAGCTCACCATGGCCTCGCCCGGCGCCGGCACGCAGAACCACCTGGTGAGCGAATACCTGCAGCGCGACAGCGGCGCCCACTGGGGCACCGTGCACTACAAGGGCAATGCGCCCGCCACCACCGACCTGCTGGGCGGGCAAGTGGACTTCAACTTCGACCAGATCTCCGTGGCCCAGCCCTTCATCCAGCAGGGCCGCACGCGGCCGCTGGCCGTGACCTCGCCGCAGCGCCTGCCGCAGCTGCCCGATGTGCCCACGCTGCAGGAGTCCGGCTTCAAGGACTTCAGCACCGAGACCTTCACCGGCCTGATGGCGCCCAAGGGCACGCCCGAGGCCATCGTGCAGAGGCTGTCGCAGGCGCTGCAGAAGATTCTGGCCGACAAGGCCGTGCAGGAGCGCTTCAACGTGCTGGGCTCGCAGGCCCGCGCCATGACGCCCGCCGAATTCACCCAGTTCCTCGACAAGGAAGACAAGCGATGGATCCCCATCATCAAGCAGGCCAACATCACGGCGCAATGACGCTCACGCGCGCCGCACCCGCCGGCCGCACCGCCGTCTACGTGGGCGGCTTCGGCCACAAGAACCCGATTCCCGCCGCCTGCCGCGTCGGCCCGCTGGTCGAAAGCGGCAGCGTGCTGGGCACCGACCCGGCCACCGGCCAGATCGCCGAGGGCATCGAGGCCCAGTGCCGGCACATGCTGGACAACCTGCGCCGCATCGTCGAGGCCGCCGGCGGCAGCACCGCCGACGTGGTCAAGGTCACCGTCTGGATGAAGGACCGCAGCCAGCGCCCGGCCCTGAACGTGCCCTGGCTGGAGATGTTCCCCGACGCCGCCACGCGCCCGGCGCGCCATGCCATCCACGCACCCGAGCTCGACATGGGCAAGCTCATCGAGTGCGTGTTCACCGCCTATATCGCCTGATTCGCCTGACCGCTGCCATGCCCGACTACCTGCCCTTCGACCCCCATCCGCGCGCACCGGCCCGGCCGCTGCCTCCGCTGGCCTGCGACAGCCAGTTCCATGTCTTCGGCCCGCCCGAGCGCTACCCCGTGCGCCCCGGCGCCGCCTACGAGATGCCCACCGCCACCTGGCAGGTGGCGCAGCGCCTGCATGCCACGCTGGGCATCCAGCGCGGCGTCATCGTGCAGGCCACCACCTATGGCGCCGACCACCAGGTGGTGCTCGATGCGCTGGCCGGCCTCAACGGTGACGGCCCGCGACGCTACATGGGCTGCGCCAACGCGGCGGTGCTGATCGAGCGCGACGACGCCTACCTGCAGCAGTTGCATGCCGCCGGTGTGCGCGGCGCCCGCTTCACCCGCGGAGGCCTGGGCATCAGCTTCGGTCCCGCCGAAATGGACCGCGCCCTCGCCCGCGTGCGCGAGCTGGGCTGGTACGTGAAGGTGCAGCCCGAGCCCAAGGGCGTGGCGGAGCAGATGAAGGCCTTCGCCCACCTGGAGGTGCCAGTGCTGGTGGACCACATGGGCCGCGCCGACCCCACCGCCGGCGAGGCCGATGCCAGCCTGCGCTGCCTGCTGGAGCTGTTCCAGCGCGGCAACTTCTGGGTGATGCTGTCCCTGTCCGAAAAGCTGTCGCACACCGGCGAGCCGTGGGACGACGTGGTGCCGCTGGCCCGCCGGCTGATCGACGCCGCGCCGGACCGCTGCGTGTGGGGCAGCGACTGGCCGCATCCCATCTCGCTCAAGCAGCCACCCAACGAGGGTGCGCTGCTCGACCTGCTGACGCGCTTCGCGCCCGACGAGGCAACGCTGCGCCGCATCCTGGTGGACAACCCCGCCGCCTTCTTCGGCTTCGACGCCGAGGTGGAGGTGGCCGCATGAAGCTGCTGAGCTATACCCACCAGGGCCGCGACGGCTGGGGCGCGCTCGATGCGTCCGGCCAGGGCGTGATCGACCTGGGCCGCCGCCTGCCCGCCATCGCCGGCGTGCGCGAACTGCTGGCAGGCGGCGCGCCCGCCATGGCGCAGGCGCGCGAGGCCTGGACCGGCGCCAGCGCCGACCAGGCGCTGGCCGACGTGCAGCTCGACCTGCCCGTGCGCGAGCCGCGCCGCGTCTTCTGCATCGGCGTCAACTATGCGCACCGCAACGCCGAGTACAAGGATGGCAGCGACCTGCCCCGCTACCCGAGCATCTTCATGCGCGTGCCCGACTCCTTCAGCGCCCACGGCGCGCCGTTGCTGCAGCCGCCTGAGTCGCAGCAGCTGGACTACGAAGGCGAGATCGGCATCGTCATCGGCCAGGGCGGACGGCGCATCCCGCGCGAGTCGGCGCTGGACCACATCGGCGGCCTCACCTGCATCAACGAAGGCACCATCCGCGACTGGGTGCACCATGCCAAGTTCAATGTCACGCAGGGCAAGAACTGGTTCCGCTCCGGCGCCATCGGCCCCTGGCTGGTCACGGCCGACGAATACCCCGACGGCTTCGGCAAGCTCCGGGTACAGACCCGCGTGAACGGAGAGACGCGGCAGGACGACACGACGGAGCACCTGATGTTCGACTTCGCCTACCTGGTGCATTACCTGTCGACCTTCACGCCGCTGCTGCCCGGCGACGTGATCGCCACCGGCACGCCCATCGGCGCCGGCATCCGCTTCGACCCGCCGCGCTTCCTGCAGCCGGGCGACGTGGTGGAGGTCGAAGTCACCGGCGTGGGCGTGCTGCGCAACACGGTGGAGGCCGAACCGCGATGAGCACCACCCTCAGCCCCGAAGCCTGCCGCGAGGCCGCCGCCCGGCTCGACGAGGCCGAGCGCAGCCGCGTGCCCTGCGGCCAGCTGTCGCTGGCCCATCCGGGCATGACCACGGACGATGCCTATGCCATCCAGGCCGCCTGGATGACGCTCAAGCAGCAGGCCGGTCGCACCATCAAGGGCCACAAGATCGGCCTGACCTCCAAGGCCATGCAGCGCGCCGTGCGCATCGACGAGCCCGACTTCGGCGTGCTGCTGGACGACATGTTCTACCGCGACGGCGCCACCATTCCCGTCGGGCGGTTTCTGCAGCTCAAGGTCGAGGCGGAGCTGGCCTTCGTGCTGGCCAAGCCGCTGGCCGGCCCCGACTGCACGCTCTTCGACGTGCTCGATGCCACCGCCTACGTGGTGCCGGCACTGGAGATCCTGGACGCGCGCATCCAGCGCGTTGACCCGGCCACCGGCCGCACCCGCACCGTGCTGGACACCATCGCCGACAACGCGGCCAATGCCGCCATCGTGCTGGGCGGGCGGCCCTTCAAGCCCGATCAGCTCAACGTGGACATGCGCCGCATCGGCGCCATCGTCAGCCGCAACGGCGAGGTGGAAGAAACCGGCCTGGCCGCTGGCGTGCTCAACCATCCGGGCCACGGCATCGCCTGGCTGGCCAACCGCCTGCATCGCCACGGCGTGACGCTGGCCGCGGGCGAGGTGGTGCTGGCTGGCTCCTTCATCCGGCCCATCGATGTGGCGCAGGGCGACACCATCGTGGCCGACTACGGCGACTTCGGCAGCGTGGCCTGCCACTTCAGCTGAGGACGGCCATGGCCTTGCTCCCGAACCCTTTCAAGAAGGCCCTGGCCGAAGGCCGGCCGCAGATCGGCGTCTGGTCCACCCTGCCCTCGCCCTACGTGAGCGAACTGGTGGCCGGCGCCGGCTTCGACTGGATGCTGCTGGACACCGAGCACACGCCCAGCGACGTGCCGCTGATGCTGCAGCAGTTGCAGGCGGTGGCCGCCGCCCAGCCTGCCGCCGGCTGCATGCCCTGCGCCCCGGTGGTGCGCCCCGCGTGGAACGACCCCGTGCTCATCAAGCGCTACCTGGACGTGGGCGCGCAGAGCCTGCTGCTGCCCTTCGTGCAGAACGCCGACGAGGCCCGCGCCGCCGTGGCCGCCACCCGCTATGCGCCTGCCGGCCTGCGCGGCATGGGCGGCTCCATGCGCGCGAGCAACTTCGGCCGCACCGCGGACTACGTGGCCCGCGCGCATGAGGAGCTGTGCGTGCTGGTACAGGTGGAGACGCGCGAGGCGCTGGACCAGATCGAGGCCATCGCCGCGGTCGAGGGCGTGGACGGCGTCTTCATCGGCCCGGCCGACCTGTCGGCCAGCATGGGTCACGCCGGCAACCCGCGCCACCCCGAGGTGGATGCCGCAATCGACGACGCCATCCGCCGCATCCGTGCGGCCGGCAAGGCGCCCGGCATCCTGATGGTGGACGAGGCCCGGGCGCGGCAGTGCCTGGCGCTGGGCGCGCTCTTCGTCGCCACGGCGCTGGACCTGGTGGCGCTGCGCAGCACGCTGGATGCGAGCGCCGCGCGCTGGCGACAGGCTGGCGCGAGCCCTGCTCGCAGCGCTTACTGAACTCGACCACCCCGGCTCCCGCGTCCGCCCGCGCCGCTCTCCCGGCCGGATGGGGTACGGCCCGGCCCGCGGGCAAGACGGCGCCAGCCGACGCGCGGGCGGCCGGCGTGTCCCAGCCGCCCGGCACGCAGCCCGGCCATACTGGCCGGATGACCGCCGCCCTTCGCCCTCCCCGCCTCCGCTTCTGGCTGGCCCTCTTGCTGCTGACCTTGCTCGCCGCACAGGCCGCCTGGGCCCAGCAACGCGACGAAGGCGAACTGCGCATCGGCTCCAAGCGCTTCACCGAGTCCTACATCCTGGCCGAGCTGCTGGCCCGGACCGCCGCGCCCCATCTGCAGCGCGCGCCGACGGTGCGTCAGGGCCTGGGCAACACGGCGATCGTGTACGAGGCCCTGCGCTCCGGCGGCATCGACCTCTATGCCGAGTACACCGGCACCATCGCGCTGGAGATCCTCAAGAGCCCGCAACCGCTCGCGCCCGAGGCGATGCGGGCCGCGCTCGCGCCGCTGGGCCTGGGCATGGCCGTGCCGCTGGGCTTCAACGACGGCTATGCGCTGGCCATGCGCGCCACCGAGGCCGAACGCCTCGGCATCCGCACGCTGGGCGACCTGGCGAAGCACCCCGAGCTTCGCCTGGGCCTGACCAATGAATTCATCGGCCGCGCCGACGGCTGGCGCGGCGTGGCCGCGCGCTACGGCCTGCCGCAGCGGCCCACCGGGCTGGACCACGGCCTGGCCTACGACGCCATCGGCGCCGGCCAGGTGGACGTCATCGACATCTACACCACCGACGCCAAGATCGAGCACCTGGGCCTCAGGGTGCTGCAGGACGACCGTGGCTACTTTCCGCGCTACGACGCGGTGCTGCTCTATCGCCTGGACCTGCCGCAGCGCCTGCCCCAGGCCTGGGCCGCGCTGCAGCAGCTGGAGGGTCGCATCGACGAGGCCGCCATGATCCGCATGAACGCGCGGGCCGAGCTGCAGGGCGCCGCCTTCGCCGACATCGCGCGCGACTTCCTGGCCGGCGGCAAGCCCGCAGACACCGACGCCGCGCGCGGCTTCATCGCCAAGCTGGTCGGGCCCGACCTGGGCCGACTGGCGCGGCAGCACCTGATGCTGGTGGCCATCTCGGTCGGCCTGGCCCTGCTGATCGGCCTGCCGCTGGCGATGGCGGTGTTCGCGCATGTCCGCCTGCGGGCGGTGGTGCTGGGCCTGACAGGCCTGCTGCAGACGGTGCCCTCGCTGGCGCTGCTGGCCATCCTGATCTCGGCGCTGGGCGCCATCGGCACGCTGCCGGCGCTGGTGGCGCTCACGCTCTATGCGCTGCTGCCGATCATGCGCAATGCGGTGACCGGCCTGGCCGAGGTGCCCGCGGGCCTCGTGCAGGCCGGCACGGCACTGGGCATGACCGGGGCGCAAAACCTTCGGCTGGTGCGATTGCCGCTGGCGCTGCCGACGCTGATCGCCGGTGTGCGCACCGCCACCACCATCGCCGTGGGCACGGCCACCATCGCGGCCTTCATCGGTGCGGGCGGATTCGGCGAGCGCATCGTCACCGGCCTGGCCCTCAACGACCGCGCGCTACTGATGGCCGGCGCGCTTCCGGCCGCGGCACTGGCACTGATGTCGGAGCTGCTGTTCGAAGGACTGGAAGCGCTGCTGCGCCGCCGCCGCGCCCCCACCGGTTGAGCTTGGCCACGCGCCCGGCCGGCCGTGCGCGCCGGCCCTGCCCCGGCTCAATACGGCGGCGCCTGCGTCGCCCGCTGCACCCGCGCCGCATTCGTCCACCAGGCCAGGTCGTCCGCCCAGCGCGGGAATGCTCGCGCCAGCGACTTGCCCGCATCCCCCGTGGGCTCGCCTTTGTCGTCCAGCGTCTGCGAGATCGGGCCCACGGCCAGCGTGCTGGAGATCACCACCATGCCCATCTCCGACAGGATCGAATGCCAGGCCGTGCCCGAGCGTACGCCCGAGAAGCGGCCGGCCGAATAGCTGGCGATGGCGGCGGGCCGCCAGAACCATTCCTCCAGGAAGTGGTCGGTGAGGTTCTTCAGGCCCGGCTGCACGCCCCAGTTGTATTCGCCGGTGACGAACACGAAGGCATCCGCGTCGCGGATCTTGCCGGCCAGCGCCTCCATGGCCGCGGGCGCCTGGCCCTTGGGATGCTCCTTGTACATGCGGTCCAGCATGGGCAGGCCCACGGCCTGGGCGTCGATGAGTTCGGGCTCGGCGCCGCGCGCCTTGAGCTGGGCGACGATGTAGTCCGCCAGGCGGATGCCCATGCGGTCGGCGCGGTAGGAACCGTAGAAGACGAGGATCTTGTCGGGCATGCGTGCTCCTGTGAGGGAGCCCCGATCATCCGTGATCGACAGGGCGCGGGCGGGACGCCGCGGCAACGGTCGACGATATCGAGGCCATGCCGATGCCACATCGATGCGTCACACGCTGCGCGGCAGCAGGGCCGGCACGAGCGGGCGTCGCAGCCGCTCGCGCCACCACTGCAGCGCCCGACCGCCAGCGCCGGTCTTCCAGGCCAGGAAGAAGCTTTCGGGCGGCCGGGCCTCCTCGATCTCCAGGGCCACCAGGCTGCCGCGGGCGAGGTCGGCTTCCACGCAGGCGCGCGGCAGGAAGCCATGCCCCAGGCCGCTGCGCTGGCAGGCGATCTTGGCCGCCATCGAGGGCACGGTGATGCGCGGCTGCCCAGCCATCAGGCCCACCGTGCGGTCCGACAGCGAACGTGCCGTGTCGCCCACGACGATGGCGTTGTGCTCCAGCAGATCGGCTCGGCGCAGCGGCCCCTGGGCCCGCACCAGAGGATGCTGTGGCGCGACGCAGAAGACGAAGTCCAGCGTGCCGGCCGGATGCACCTGGTAGCCGCCACCGGCCGGCCCTTCGCCCGCGGCGATGACGAGATCGGCCCGGCCGTCGCGCAGCGCCTCCCAACTGCCCGACAGCGCCTCGCAGCCCAGGCGCAGGCGGGTGCCGCAGCGCAGCGCCTCGAAGTCGCGGATGTCGTCCATCAGCGCCTCGGTCGGAATCAGCGAGTCATGCACCAGCCGCAGCTCGGACTCGTAGCCGGTGGCCACCTGGCGCATGCGCGATTCGAGCGTGGCCGCAGCGCCCAGCAGCCAGCGGCCCTCGTCCAGCATCTCGCGTCCCGCCGCGCTGAGTTCGACACGCGGCCCCTGGCGCTCGAACAGGCGCAGACCCAGCTGCTCCTCCAGCTTGGCCACGGCATAGGAGATGGTCGAGGGCACGCGGTTCAGCCGCACTGCGGCTGCGGCAAAGGAGCCGTGGCGGTCGATGGCGTCGACCAGTTCGATGGCGTCGAGGGTGAGCTTGAGCATGGGCGTCGTGGGCTGCGCGGACCATCGAAAACTTCGATGCTTCCGGATGGAAAAACTCGCCAACGGCGCGGCGAGCGGCGCCGATGATTCACCCATTCCAGCGAATCCACAAGTGAACAGCAGCCCGATCCGGCCTGCAGCTCATTGGTGAAGTATTTCGATGGAATAGCGCAGGAAGCGCGCCGGCACTCCCTGCCAGCCAACCCGCCAAACGTCCAAAAAGCCCGACCAATCGACAAGACATGCACCGAGCGCCACGACGAGCATCCGCCCCTCGCCAGCCATCGTTGCATCCGCAACCCAGGAACCGACCATGACCGTCCAAGCCAAGCCCACCCCCGGCGCCACGCTGCTCTCCCCGCAGGACCACACGCTGATCCTGATCGACTTCCAGTCGCAGATGGCCTTTGCCACGCACTCCATCGACGCCACCGTGCTGCGCAACAACGCGGCGCTGATGTCCCGCGCGGCGGCCGGCTTCGGCGTGTCGACCATCCTGACCACGGTGGCCGAGAAGAGCTTCTCGGGCCCCATGTTCGGCGAGATCACCGAGGCCTTTGCCGGCCAGGCGATGCTGGACCGCACCTCCATGAACACCTGGGAAGACGCGGCCGTGATCGAGCGCGTGAACGCCATCGGCAAGCCGCGCATCGTGCTGGCCGGCCTGTGGACCAGCGTGTGCATCGTCGGCCCGGCCCTGTCCGCGCTGGCCCAGGGCTTCGAGGTCTACGTGATCGCCGACGCCTGCGGCGACGTCTCCGCCGAAGCCCATGAGCGCGCCATGCAGCGCATGGTGCAGGCCGGCGCGCGACCCATGACCTCGCTGCAGTACCTGCTGGAACTGCAGCGCGACTGGGCACGCGGCGAGACCTACGAGCTGACCACCGGCATCGCACGCCAATGGGGCGGCGCCTACGGACTGGGCGTCACCTATGCCAAGACCATGTTCGGTGCCCACGAAGGCTGACGCGGCGGACACCACGATGAAGCCCTACCTGCTTTCGCTGGCCGTCGGCATCCTGGTCGGCGTGATCTACGCCCTGGTCCAGGTGCGCTCGCCCGCGCCGCCCGTGATCGCCCTGGTGGGGCTGCTGGGCATCCTGCTCGGCGAGCAGATCCCGCCGCTCGTGCGCAGCTGGATCCGCCCCGACGCCGTCTCCACGTCGTGGCTGCACCAGCAGGTCAAGCCGCATGTGTTCGGCGAGCTGCCGCAATGCGCCAAGGCGGAAGCGCCGCTGCCGCGCGAGAAGGCCTGAGCACGCCGACTGCACCACGACAACCCGCCCGGAGAACCGACATGGCCCAAGCCACCCCCGCTCCCGACCTCATCCTGCACAACGGCCGCTTCACCACCCTCGACCGCAGCAATCCCACGGCCGAGGCCGTGGCCATCCGCGACGGGCGCTTCCTGCGCGTAGGCCGCAATGAGGACCTGCTGCCCCTGGCGGGTGCCGCCACCCGCGTGGTCGACCTGCAGGGCCGCGCCGTGCTGCCCGGCCTGATCGACAACCACCTGCACATCATCCGCGGCGGCCTGAACTTCAACCTGGAGTTGCGTTGGGACGGCGTGCGCCGCCTGGCCGATGCCATGGCCATGCTGCGCCAGCAGGTGGCGATCACGCCGGCACCGCAATGGGTGCGTGTGGTCGGCGGCTTTACCGAACATCAGTTCGCAGAGAAGCGGCTGCCCACCATCGACGAGCTCAACGCCGCCGCGCCCGATACGCCCGTCTTCATCCTGCACCTGTACGACCGTGCCCTGCTCAACGGGGCCGCGCTGCGGGCCGTGGGCTACGGCAAGAACACGCCCGCGCCGCCCGGCGGCGAGATCGTGCGCGATGCCGCCGGCAACCCCACCGGCCTGCTGCTGGCCAAGCCCAATGCGGCCATCCTGTATGCCACGCTGGCCAAGGGGCCGAAGCTGCCACCCGAGTACCAGCTCAACTCCACGCGTCACTTCATGCGCGAACTCAACCGCCTGGGCGTGACCGGCGCCATCGACGCGGGCGGGGGCTTCCAGAACTACCCCGAGGACTATCAGGTCATCCAGCAACTCGCGGACGCGGGGCAGCTCACCATCCGCCTGGCCTACAACCTGTTCACGCAGAAGCCCAAACAGGAGAAGCAGGACTTCCTGAACTGGACAGCGTCCTCGAAGTACAAGCAGGGCGACGACTACTTCCGCCACAACGGCGCGGGCGAGATGCTGGTGTTCTCGGCCGCCGACTTCGAGGACTTCCGCCAGCCGCGGCCCGACATGGCCCCCGAGATGGAAGGCGAGCTGGAAGAGGTGGTGCGCGTGCTGGCCCAGAACCGCTGGCCCTGGCGCCTGCATGCCACCTACGACGAGACCATCAGCCGCGCGCTGGACGTGTTCGAGAAGGTGAACCGCGACACGCCGCTGGCCGGCCTGAACTGGTTCTTCGACCATGCCGAGACGATCTCGGAGCGCTCCATCGACCGCATCGCAGCGCTGGGCGGCGGCGTGGCCGTGCAGCACCGCATGGCCTACCAGGGCGAGTATTTCGTCGAGCGCTACGGCGCCGCCGCGGCCGAGGCCACGCCGCCGGTCAAGCGCATGCTCGAGAAGGGCATCCACGTCTCGGCCGGCACCGACGCCACCCGCGTGGCCTCGTACAACCCCTGGGTCTCGCTGTCATGGCTGATCACCGGCCGCACGGTGGGCGGGCTGCAGATCACGCCGCAGCGCAACCTGCTCGACCGCGAGACCGCGCTTCGCATGTGGACCGAGAAGGTCACCTGGTTCTCGAACGAGGAAGGCCGCAAGGGCCGCATCGAGGCCGGGCAGTTCGCCGACCTGATCGTGCCCGACCGCGACTTCTTCGCCTGCCCCGAATCCGACATCGCCGACACCAGCGCGCTGCTCACGGTGGTGGGCGGCAAGGTCGTCTACGGCGCCGGTCCATTTGCTACGCTGGACGAGGGCGGCCCGCCGCCCGCCATGCCCGACTGGTCGCCCGTGCGTCGCTATGGCGGCTACGGCGCCTGGGGCGCGCAGGAAGGCGCACCGCTGCAGGCCGCCCTGCGGCAGGCGGCCGCGTCCTGCGGCTGCGCGAGCGCCTGCAACGTGCACGGCCACGCGCATGCTGGCGCCTGGGGCAGCCGGCTGCCGGTGGGCGACCTCAAGAGCTTCTGGGGCGCGCTGGGCTGCGCCTGCTGGGCAGTCTGATGGCCTGGACGCAGTCTTCATGGGTGAGGCCGGTCTGCCTGCTGCTGCTGTGCGCGGCCTACCTGCAGGGCGGACTGGTCAAGGCCTTCGACTTCGCCGGTGCCGTGGCCGAGATGCAGCACTTCGGCATCGCGCCCGCCGCGCCGATGGCGCTGGCCGTGATCGTGCTCGAACTCGGCGCCTCGGCCATGGTCATCAGCGGCCGGCTGCGCTGGCTGGGCGCGCTGGTGCTGGCCGCCTTCACGCTGGGCGCCACCCTGGTCGCCCTTCGCTTCTGGGAAATGCCCCAGCCGCAACGCTTCATGGCGGCCAACGCCTTCTTCGAGCACCTGGGCCTGGTCGGCGGCTTCCTGCTGGTGGCCTGGCTCGACGGGCGGGAACGGCGGCATGGCTGAGGCGGGCAAGGAGAGCGGCAGCTTCGCGCCCCTGCGCCTGCCGGTGTTCGCCGTGCTGTGGTGCGCCACGGTGCTGGGCAACATCGGCAGCTTCATGCGCGACGTGGCCAGCGGCTGGCTGGTCACCGACCTGTCGCCCAGCCCCACGGCCGTCGCGCTGATCCAGACCGCGGCCACACTGCCGGTCTTCCTGCTGGCCATTCCGGCCGGCGTGCTGTCGGACATCCTGGACCGCCGACGCTTCCTCATCGCCGTCCAGCTGCTGCTGGCGGGCGTGAGCGCGGCGCTGCTGGTGCTCTCCCGCACCGGCGGGCTGACGGTGGAGCTGCTGATCGTGCTGACCTTCGTGGGCGGCGTGGGCGCGGCACTGATGGGACCGACCTGGCAGTCCATCGTGCCCGAGCTGGTGCCGCGCGCGCAGCTCAGGAACGCGGTGGCGCTCAACTCGCTGGGCGTGAACATCGCCCGCGCCGTCGGGCCGGCCCTTGGCGGCCTGCTGCTGGCCAGCTTCGGCGCGGCCATGACCTACGGTGCGGACGTGCTGAGCTATGTCTTCGTCATCGCCGCGCTGCTGTGGTGGCGCCGCCCGGCGCCGACGGCGGACGAGGGCCTGTCCGAGAACTTTCTCGGCGCCTTCCGCGCCGGCCTGCGCTATGCACGCGCCAGCCGCGAACTGCACGTGGTGCTGGTGCGGGCGGCGGTCTTCTTCCTGTTCGCGAGCGCGGCCTGGGCGCTGTTGCCCCTGGTCGCACGCCAGATGCTGAAGGGAACGGCCGGCTTCTACGGCGTGCTGATGGGCGCCGTGGGCGCAGGCGCCATCGTCGGTGCGCTCGTGATGCCGCGGCTGCGCGGACGGCTGAATGCGGACGGACTGGTGCTGATGGCCTCGGTGCTCACGGCGGTGGTGCTCGGCGCGCTGGTGCTGGCCCCGCCCCAGTGGCTGGCCGTGTTGCTGCTACTGGTGCTGGGCGTGGGCTGGATCACTGCCCTGACCACGCTCAACGGCGTGGCCCAGGCCGTGCTGCCCAACTGGGTCCGTGGCCGCGGCCTCGCCGTCTACCTGACGGTGTTCAACGGTGCCATGGCCGCGGGCAGCCTGGGCTGGGGGCTGGTGGCGCAGCAGATCGGCGTGCGGGGCGCGCTTGCCGCCGCTGCGCTGGGCCTGCTGGTGGTGGCCCTGCTCTTCCACCGCGTACGCCTGCCCGCGGGCGACGCGGACCTGCAGGCCTCGCGCCACTGGCCGGAGCCGTTGCTGGCCGAGCCCGTGGCCCATGACCGCGGCCCCGTGATGATCCAGATCGAGTACCGCATCCGTGCGGAAGACCGCCCCGCCTTCCTGGCCGCCGTGCGGCGCCTGGCCCCCGAGCGCCGGCGCGACGGGGCCTATGCCTGGGGCCTGCACGAGCACACGGCCGATCCGCAGCGCATCGTCGAATGGTTCATGGTCGAGTCCTGGGCGGAGCACCTGCGCCAGCACCACCGCGTGTCCCAGGCCGATGCGGACCTGCAGGGCGAAGTGGTCCGCTACCACATCGGCCCGGGGCAGCCCGAGGTCCACCACTTCCTGGCGCTCTGAACGTCAAGCCGCTTTTCCTTCCCCTCCCTGTCTTCCTCAACCCCTGGAGATTTGCATGAGCTTCCTCACCCTGCGCGACGGAACCGACCTCTACTACAAGGACTGGGGCAGCGGCCAGCCCATCCTGTTCAGCCACGGCTGGCCCCTGAGCGCCGACATGTGGGACGCCCAGATGATGTTCTTCGCCGAGCGCGGCTACCGCACCGTCGCCTTCGACCGCCGCGGCTTCGGCCGCTCGGGCCAGCCGTGGACCGGCTACGACTACGACACCTTCGCCGACGACATCGCGCAGCTGATCGAGGCGCTGGACCTGAAGGACGTGGTGCTCGTGGGCTTCTCGATGGGCGGGGGCGACGTGACGCGCTACATCGCCCGGCATGGCAGCCGCCGCGTGGCCCGGCTGGCACTGGTCAGCGCGGTGACGCCGCTGTTCGTCAAGACGGCGGACCATCCGGAGGGACCCGAGCCCGCGATGTTCGAAGGCCTGCGCGCAGGGCTGCTGGCGGACCGGCCGCAGTTCCTGGACGACTTCAGCACCATCTTCTACGGCACCAATCGACCGGGGGCCAAGGTGTCGCAGGGCATCTTCAAGCAGACGCTGCAGATCGCGCTGCAGGCATCGATCAAGGGCACGCTGGACTGCGTGACGGCCTTTTCCGGCACCGACTTCCGCGCCGACATGGCGAAGATCGACGTGCCCACGCTGGTCATCCATGGCGACGACGACCAGGTCGTGCCCATCGAGGGCACGGGCAAGCTGGCGGCGCAGATGATCAAGGGCGCCACGCTCAAGGTCTACCCCGGCGCGCCCCACGCCACCTGCACCACGCACAAGGACCAGGTCAACGCCGACCTGCTCGCGCTGATCGAAGGCTGATCGCGGCGGCGGCCAGCGGCGTTGCAGGCCCTCAGTGGCCGGCGCCGCGCCGCCAGGTGCCCGGCGGCATGCCCATGTGCCGGGTGAACACGCGGGTGAAGTGGCTCTGGTCCGCAAAGCCACAGGCCAGCGCGATGGCCGCGAGCGACAGCCCGGGCTGCGCCAGCAGTGCCTGGGCCCGTGCCAGCCGCTGCGCCTGCACCCACTGGTAGGGCGTCTGGCCGGTGGTCTCGCGGAAGGCCTCGATGAAATAGCTGCGCGACAGGCCACAGGCCTCGGCGACGGCCTGGGCGCTCTGGTCTCCATCCACGCGCATCGCCAACATCTCCTTGGCGCGTGCCTCCTGGCGGGGTGACAGCCGGCGGCGCGGGCGCGTGCCGGCCGGCTGCGCGGCGCCTGCACGCAGGAGCAGTTGGGCGGCCATCGCCGCCGTGACCTGCTCGATGAACAGGCCGCAGCCCGGCTGCGGCCGACCGAGCGCGGGCAGCAGCGCCAGCGCCAGGTGGTGCAGCACCGTGTCATGGGCGCCCACCGGCGAGGCGGCCAGCAGCGCCCCCGGGGCCACGGGCCGCTCCGTGGCCTGGCGCAGCACGGCCTGCGGGAACTCCACCAGCAGGAAGTCGAAACCTGCCTTCATGTCGGCGCGGTAACGCTCGCCAAAGTCGCGCAGGTAGATCGCGCCGCAGCCGAAGTCGTGCGTGCTGGCGTGCCGCGCGTGCAGGATGCGTCGGCGATGCCCCGGGGCGAGCGAGATGCCCAGCAGCAGGCCCCTGTCCGAGGGCGCGGTCTCCACCGGCCCGAGCTGGGTCGTCGTCACGGCCTTGCGATAGACACGGACGCCGCCGGCGTCGAGCTCGTCATCGTGCACCAGCGTGCTGGCGGTGCAGCCGAGCGCATCGCGCGGCGCCATCGTCAAAGGCGAAGGGGTGAGGTGCATGGGATCTCCGCGGTGGCCCGACATCATCCACGCTTTCGCGCAACGCGCAGGCGGCGGGCCGCCGGTGCAGGCTCCGGCAACGCGCCCAGCTCCACAAGATACGCGCAGAACATGTCGGCCATGGCGGCCGAGTAGGCCTCGATCTCGGCCGGCTTGCGGGGCTTGTCGGAGAAGGCCTTGCCCACGCCGCTCAGCGTGTCCAGGATCAGGTCGCCGGCGCGGGTGCGCGTGGGGCCGGCCGCCTCGGGCAGCACCGTCTTGAGGAAGACGCGGAAGGCCCGGGCGCTGGTCGCCCGTGCTTCGCCGGCCTCGGGTGCATCGCGGTACATCGGGGCGGCATCGGCCAGCGCAGTGCGCACCTCGGCCTCCTCGCATTCGGAGCGGATGAAAGCCAGCACCAGCCGCCGCAGCCGAGCGAGCGGGGGCAGGGCCTCGTCTTCCAGGATGCCGCGCATCAGCGTGGTGGTGCGCTGCCATTCGTCGCTCTGAAGCCGGAACAGGATCGCCGCCTTGTTGGGAAAGTACTGGTAGAGCGAACCGACGCTGACACCCGCCTTCTCCGCCACACGGGCCGTGGTGAAGCGCTGCGCGCCTTCCTGCGCCAGAACCTGAACAGCCGCTTCGAGCACTGCCGCCACCAGGTTGGCGGAGCGGGCCTGCTGGGGCTCCTTTCTCGAGGACAGAGGTGCGCTGCGACGTGGGCTCATGGCAAGGGCTGCGAATGCGAATGGAAAACCTGACGAACTCGTCGCATTATCGGCGCATGACTTCCATACCTCCTCCAACGACTTCTTCCGCGCCGATGCCGCTGCCCTTCTGGTGGCTGGTCGGCGTGCTTTTCGTGGCCTGCCTGTGCGTGGGCATGACGCTGCCGACGGTGCCGCTGTTCGTGGCCGGCACCCTGGGCCTGGGCAATGCCTGGGCCGGCCTGGCCGTGGGCATCGCCTTCCTGGCCACCATCCTCAGCCGCGGCTTCGCTGGCACGCTCACCGACCGGCAGGGTGCCAGGGTCGCGACGGTGCGCGGCCTGTTCTGCTACATCGCCGGCGCGCTGGTGTGTCTGACGGCCGGCCTGCCGGGACTGCGCGCCATCGCGGCGTACGAGGTGCTGCTGATCGGGCGCCTGCTCATCGGCGTGGGCGAAAGCCTGGTCGCCGTGGGCACCATCACCTGGTGCATCGGGCTGGTGGGGCCGGCCCGCTCGGGCCAGGTGCTGGCGTGGATCGGGGCCGCCATCTACGGCGCCCTGGCCGTGGGCGGGCCGCTGGGCATCGCGCTGTACGACGGTCTAGGTCTGGCCGGTGCGATGGCCGTGGCCACCGGCCTGCCGGCGCTGGCGCTGCTGGCCGTGGCACGGCTCGACGGCATGCCCGTGATGGCAGCCGCCCAACGTCCCTCCATCTGGCGCGTGGTCGGCCGCATCGCGCCGCAGGGGGCCATCGTGTGCCTGCAGGGCATCGGATTCGCCGCCATCGGCGCCTTCTTCGCGCTGCATTTCCGGGCCCAGGGCTGGGCGCATGCGGGCCTGGGCCTGACTGCATTCGGCGCCGGCTTCGTGCTGGTGCGGCTGCTGTTCGGCGGCCTGCCCGACCGCATCGGCGGCCTGCCGGTGGCCGCCGCCTCGCTGGCCGTGGAGACACTGGGCCAGGCGATTCTGTGGACCGCCGCCACGCCGACCGCAGCCTTGGCCGGCGCCTTCATGACGGGCCTGGGCTGTTCGATGGTGTTCCCGGCCATGGGCCGCGACGTGGTGCACCGCGTGGCGCCGCCCCTGCGCGGCACGGCCATGGGCGCCTTCTCGGCCTTCCAGGACCTCGCCTACGGCCTGACCGGCCCGCTGGCCGGGCTGCTGGCCGACCGCGCGGGCTACCGCGGCGTGTTCCTCGTCGGCACCGTGGCCGCGGTACTGGGGCTGACCATTGCGCTCGGGCTGTGGATCGCCGCCCGCCGGCCCGCCGCGACGTCCCAGTAAATCGACCGCGGCCGGCAGGCGGCGATGAAGCCACCTGCCGGCCGCAAGGCCGAGTGCGTCATGTCAGTTTTCCGCGGCGCTGCGTGCCACCCACGCCGCATGAAACTGGCGCGACGCCAACGATCAAATGGCCGCGGAGCAGGCCACGCCAGGGCACCCGAGGAACTGGCTTTGCCAGGCCTCTGGGTGCGCCCCCTCCAAGCCGAAGGCGCCAGAGAGGGGGAGCCGCGAAGCGGCATGGGGGTGCCTTTTTATTTCACGCCAGCGTGTACGCCGTCTTCACGATGGTGAAGAACTCCTGGGCATAGCGCCCCTGCTCGCGCGGACCGTAGCTGCTGCCCTTGCGCCCGCCAAAGGGCACGTGGTAGTCCACGCCCGCGGTGGGCAGATTGACCATCACCATGCCGGCCTGGCTGTGGCGTTTGAAGTGGGTGGCGTACTTCAGGCTGGTGGTGGCGATGCCGGCCGACAGGCCGAACTCGGTGTCGTTGGCGGTGGCCAGCGCCTCGTCGTAGTCCTTCACCCGGATCACGCTGGCCACGGGGCCGAAGATTTCCTCGCGGTTGATGCGCATGGTCTTGCCGCTGTCGCTGAACAGCGCCGGGGCCATGTAGAAGCCTTCGGTGCCGCGCGACAGGCGCTCACCGCCCACGGCCAGCGTGGCGCCTTCGGCCTTGCCGATCTCGACGTAGCTCAGGTCCTGCTCGAGTTGCGACTGGCTGGAGACCGGGCCGATGTCGGTGCCCTGGCCCAGCGCATCGC
Source organism: Pseudacidovorax sp. (assembly GCF_017991995.1). Taxonomy (GTDB): domain Bacteria; phylum Pseudomonadota; class Gammaproteobacteria; order Burkholderiales; family Burkholderiaceae_C; genus Xenophilus. Next base: position 98,856 of record NZ_JAGOPN010000012.1, read on the forward strand.
CCACGTTGATCTTCGCCATGCGGGCCTTCATGGCCTCGATGAAGCGCGGGTAGATGCCCTCGGTCACGATCAACCGGCTCGACGCGGTGCAGCGCTGGCCGGTGGAATAGAAGGCACTTTGCACGCACAGCTCGACCGCCTGGTCCAGGTTGGCATCGTCCAGCACCACCTGCGGGTTCTTGCCGCCCATCTCCAGCTGGACCTTCTTGGCCAGCCTGACGCATTCCAGCGCGATGCCGCGGCCCACGCCCACCGAGCCGGTGAAGCTGATCGCATGGATGCCCGGATGCTGCACCAGCGCATTGCCGATGACGCTGCCACGGCCCATCACCAGGTTGAACACGCCGGCCGGAATGCCCGAGCGGTGGATGATCTCGGCCAGCGCCCAGCTGCTGCCCGGCACCAGGTCGGCGGGCTTGAGCACCACGCAGTTGCCGAAGGCCAGGGCCGGCGCGATCTTCCAGGCCGGAATGGCGATGGGGAAGTTCCACGGCGTGATCAGGCCGACGACGCCCACCGGCTCACGCGTGATCTCCACCCCGATGCCCGGGCGCACCGAAGGCACGGTCTCGCCCGACAGGCGCAGGCATTCGCCCGCGAAGAACTTGAAGATCTGGCCGGCGCGGGTGACCTCGCCGATGCCTTCGGCGCGGGTCTTGCCCTCCTCGCGCGCCAGCAGCGCGCCCAGCTCTTCCTTGCGGGCCAGGATCTCGGTGCCGATCTTGTCCAGCGCATCGCTGCGGGCCTGCACCGAGCCGGTGGACCAGGCCGGGAAGGCGGCGGTCGCAGCCGCCACGGCGGCATCGACATGCGAGGCATCGCCTTGCGTGTACTGGCCGATCACGTCCGCCAGGTTGCTGGGGTTGAGGTTGGGGCTGTAGCTGGCACCGGCCAGCCATTCGCCGTTGATGAGGTTGTTGAATTCGCTCATGAGAAGACTCCTTGTCGAATGACGGAATGGCTCAGCGCACCATCGCCGGGCGCTTGTTGTCGAACTTCCAGCCCGGGATCAGGTACTGCATGGCGATCGCGTCGTCGCGCGCGCCCAGGCCGTGCTGCTGGTAGAGGGCGTTGGCGCGCTGCAACGCGGCGCGGTCCACCGTGACGCCCAGGCCCGGGGTCTTGGGCACCTCGACGAAGCCGCCGCGGATCTGCAGCGGGTTCTGCGTGAGGAACTGGCCGTCCTGCCAGATCCAGTGCGTGTCGATGGCCGTGACCTTGCCCGGCACGGCCGCCGCCACATGCGTGAACATGGCCAGCGAGATGTCGAAGTGGTTGTTGGAATGCGAGCCCCAGGTCAGGCCCCAGTCGCGGCAGGTCTGGCCCACGCGCACGCTGCCGGCCATGGTCCAGAAGTGGGGGTCGGCCAGCGGAATGTCCACCGACTGCAGCGACAGCGCATGCACCATCTGCCGCCAGTCGGTGGCGATCATGTTGGTGGCGGTGGGCAGGCCGGTGGCACGGCGGAACTCGGCCATCACCTCGCGGCCGCTGAAGCCGCCTTCGGCGCCGCACGGGTCTTCGGCATAGGCCAGCACGCCGCGCATGTCGCGCATCAGGCGGATGGCGTCCTTGAGCAGCCAACCGCCATTGGGGTCGAGCGTGACGCGGGCCTCGGGAAAGCGCTTGGCGAGCGCGGTGACGGCTTCGATCTCCTGTTCGCCGGCAAGCACGCCACCCTTGAGCTTGAAGTCGTTGAAGCCGTAGCGCGCGTGCGCGGCCTCGGCCTGGCGCACGATGGCCTCGGGCGTCATGGCGGTCATGTGGCGCACCTGGGCCCAGTCGTCGCTGGCGCTGGTGTCCTCGCCGGGTTTCACGTAGGGCAGATCGGTCTTGTCGGAAGGGCCGACGAAGAACAGGTAGCCGAGCATCTCCACCCGCTCGCGCTGCTGGCCTTCGCCCAGCAGGGCCGCCACGGGCACGCCCAGGTGCTGGCCGAGCAGGTCGAGCAGCGCCGACTCGATGGCCGTGACCGCATGCACGCCGATGCGCAGGTCGAAGGTCTGCAGGCCGCGCCCGCCCGGGTCGCGGCCGGCCAGCGCCTGTTGCACGCGCTGCAGCAGTTGCAGGTGCTGGCCGATGGACTGGCCGACGAGCTGCGGGCGGCTGTCCTCCAGGGCCTGACGGATGCCCTCGCCGCCGGGCACCTCGCCCACGCCGGTGCGGCCGGCGCTGTCGTGCACCAGCAGCACGTTCCGGGTGAAGAAGGGCGCGTGGGCACCGCTGAGGTTCATCAGCATGCCGTCGCGGCCGGCGACGGGGATGACTTCGATGTCGGTGATGGTGGGCGTGTGGCTCATGATCGACGCAGAGGGATGGGAAAAGCGGCCCGCGCTCATCGCGCGGCCGCTTCGATGGCCGGCCAGCTACGGGGCGCCAGCCGCCCCGGAGTGTGCCGGCATGCAGTGCCTGGATTACTGCGGGCCCAGCTTGGCGATCAGCGCTTCCAGAGCGGCGTACTCGTCCGCCTTGAGGTCGGTCAGCGGCGTGCGCACCGGACCGGCATCGTGGCCGACGATCTTGGCGCCGGCCTTGACGATGCTCACCGCATAGCCCTGGCCTTTGTTGCGGATGGCCAGGTAGGGCATGAAGAAATCCTTCAGCAGGCGATGCTGCGTGGCCATGTCGTCATCGCGAACGGCTTCGTAGAACTGCATCGCCGTCTTCGGGATGAAGTTGAAGACGGCCGACGAGTACACCGGCGTGCCCAGCGCCTTGTAGGCCGCCGCATAGACCTCGGCCGTGGGCAGACCGCCCAGGTAGGCGAAGCGGTCGCCCATGGTCAGGAAGATGGAACTCATCAGCTCGATGTCGCCGATGCCGTCCTTGAAGCCGATCAGGTTGGGGTTGCGCTCGGCCAGCTTGGCCAGCGTCTCGGGCATCAGCTTGGCCTGGCCGCGGTTGTAGACGATGACGCCGAACTTGACGCTCTTGCACACGGCCTCGACATGGGCGGCCAGGCCTTCCTGGCCGGCTTCGGTCAGGTAGTGCGGCAGCAGCAGGATGCCGTGGGCGCCGGCCCGCTCGGCAGCCTGCGCGCACTGGATGGCGAAGCGCGTGGGACCGCCGGCGCCGGCAATGATCGGCACCTTGCCGCGGCAGGTGTCGACCGCGGTCTTGATGATCTCGGGATATTCGTCGGCGGTGAGCGAGAAGAACTCGCCCGTGCCGCCCGCGGCGAACAGCGCGCTGGCGCCATACGGTGCCAGCCACTCCAAGCGCTCGATGTAGCCCTTCTTGTCGAAGTTGCCCTCTGCGTCGAAGTCCGTCAGTGGGAAGGACAGCAGGCCGGAGCCCATGATGGTCTTGAGATCTTGCGGGTTCATGTGCGGGTTTCCTGGAAGCGTTTGTTGAAAGAAGAAGAAAAAGAAGGGAAGCGCTCAGTCGAGCTTGATGCCGGCCTGCCGCACCACGGTGGCCCAGCGGGCACGTTCCTTGTCGAAGAACTGCTCTTCCTGGGCGCCGGTCATGGTCACGACCTCGGCGCCCTGCCCTGCAAGGCGCGAGCGCACTTCGGCAGAGCGGATGGCAGCGATGAATTCGCGGTTGAGCCGCTGCACGATGGCGTCCGGCGTGCCGCGCGGCGCCTTGACGCCCTGCCAGGTGCCCGACTCGAAGCCGGGCACGCCCTGCTCCGCGATGGTGGGCACGTCGCCCACCAGTGGCATGCGCGTGGGTTTGGAGACGCCCAGCAGCTTGAGCTTGCCGCTCTGCACATGCGGCAGCGTGGCGAGCATGCCGTTCATGAGCACCTGCGTCTGGCCGCCCATGGTGTCCTGGATGGCCTGCACGCCGCCCTTGTAGGGCACGTAGGTCCAGCGGGCGCCGCTGGCGCGCTCCAGCGCCACGCCGGCCAGGTGCGGCGCGCTGCCGGTGGCGGTGACGGCGAAGTTCAGGTCGCTGGTCTTCGACAGCGCCACCAGCTCCTGCAGCGTGTTGGCCTTGACCGAGGGGTGCACCACCAGCAGGTGCGGCGAGTAGGCCAGCATGGTCACGCCACGCAGGTCCTTGGAAGGGTCGAAGGGCAGCCGCGTGTAGACCGACGGACTGATGGCCAGCGCGCCGACGTCGCACAGCAGCACGGTGTAGCCGTCCGGCGCGGCCTTGGCGACCATGTCCGCGCCCAGGTTGCCGTTGGCACCCGGCTTGTTGTCCACGATCACGCTCTGGCCCAGCGCCTGCGACAGCGGCTGGCTGATGGACCGCGCAATGATGTCGGACGAGCCGCCCGGCGGATAGGGCACCACGATGCGGACCGGCTTGGACGGCCAGGTGTCCGCGGCGCGGACGGCGCCCGAGGCCACGAGCGCAGCACCTGAGGCACCACTGACGAACTGGCGGCGGTTGAGGGTCATGTCTGTCTCCGTCTTGGTTTGAAACGCGTGGCGGCTTGGATGACGCGTCGTTGCTGGCCGTCTTGTTGTCAGTCATCGTACAACTAAGTCCATGCCTTTCTCGGGCAAAGACCCCACTCCGTGCTCAGGTTGTGGCGGCGGAAGCCTGGCGCTGCGCCGCCTCCTCGCGGGCACGGCGCAGGCGCTCGCGGCTGTTGGTCAGGTGGATGCGCATGGCGGCGCGCGCGGCATCGGCATCGCCCCGCGCGATGGCCGAGAAGATCTCCTCGTGCTCGCGGTTTACGCGCTCCAGGTATTCGCCGCGGTGGGCCTGGTTGCGGATCGCGCTGACGCGCGTGCGCGGGATGATGTTGGTGCCCAGGTGGCCCAGAATCTCGGCGAAGTAGGGATTGCCGGTGGCCTGCGCGATGGCGAGGTGGAAGCGGAAATCCGGCGAAATGGAGTCGCCCGCGTCGCCCGCGTCCTGCGCGAAGGCGTCCAGGGCTTCCCGCATCGCCTGAAGATGGGCTCCGGAGTGGCGTTGTGCGGCCAGGCCAGCGGCTTCGGTCTCCAGACTGATGCGCAGTTCCAGCACCGCCATCACATCGACCGCGGTGGGAATCTCGGACGCATCCAGGCTGAACATGCCGGCCGCCCGCGGCGGCAGCACGAAGGTGCCGATGCCATGGCGCGTCTCGACCAGCCCGGCCGCCTGCAGCCGGGACAGCGCCTCCCGCACCACCGTGCGGCTGACGCCATAGGTCTGCATGATGGCGGACTCGGTGGGCAGCTTGTCGCCCGGGCGGAGCTGACCGGCCCGGATGCGCTCACCCAGGTCGTCCACCAGGCCATGCGCCAGGCCACGCGCACGGCGCTGCGGCAGGGCCCGCACCGCCTCGTTCTCGGCAGGGGTCGCGGGCATGGCTGGAGCGGTCGAACGGGGCATGGAAGCCATCATAAGACGACGGCCCGTTGTACGACAACCTAGGACCTGACCGCCTTCCAGCCGGTGACCGCATGCGCCGCCGCCGCAAGGCGCGCACTTTGTGGCATGGTCGCGCTCCCACCCTGCCCTCTCTGCCCCGCCTGTCCATGAGTTCTCCGCGCAAGCGCGCTGCCACCATCCGCGACGTCGCCCTGGCGGCGAAGGTCTCCACTGCCACGGTGTCCAAGTTCGTCAACGGCGGCCAGCGCTTCACCGCCGAGGTCGAGGCCCGCATCACGCAAGCCGTGCGCGAACTGGGCTATTCGCTCAACCCGATGGCCCGCGGCATGATCACCGGCCGCACCGGCAACGTCGGCGTGGTGATCCTGGACATCCGCAACCCCTACTTCACCAGCCTCGTCAGCGGCGCCGCGCGGGTGGCGGCCGCGGCGGGCCTCAACCTCATCATTGCCGACGCGGCCGAAAGCACGTCGCCCGAGTTGGGGGTCCTGCAGTCGCTGTGCCGGCGCGTGGATGGGCTGGTGGTCAGCGCCCGCCTGCCGGCCGCCGCCATCCAGGGTGTGCTGGACAGCGGAACGCCGGTCGTCTTCTTCGGCCGCCCGTCCCCCTATCCGCAGCATGCCAGCGTGGGCTGCGACAACCACCAGGCCGGGCTGATGCTGGGCCGTCATCTACGGGACCTGGGCCACCGCCGCATCACCTACCTGGGTTTCTCCGGCGCGCGCTGGAGCGCCGACCGCGAGCGCGGCCTGCGCGAGGCCTTCCAGGGCGTAAAGGCCAGCGTGCGCACCGTCGACGCGTCGGCGCCTTCCACCGAGGAAGGCGAGCGGCTCGCCTCCAGCCTGCTGCTCTCGCCGGAACGGGGCGATGCCATCGTGGCCTACAACGACCTGCTGGCCATGGGGCTGCTGCTGGAGGCCCAGTCCCTGGGCATTGCGGTGCCGGACGAGGTGTCCGTCGCGGCCTTCGACAACATCGCCTACGGCCGCCTGGTGAGCCCGGCCCTGACCAGCGTGGACATGATGGGCGAGGCCACGGGCGAGCTCGCCATGCGCCGGCTGATCGGCGCCATCCACGGTGAAGATGTTGCAGCGCAGGAAAACGTTATCCCTCCGCGACTCGTCGCACGAAGCTCGACCCGCAGCCTCATCAAGGGTAAGCACTTAGTGCGCTGAACTTGACGCCGGCACAGGCCGTGCGCACCATCGCGCCCAGCCCTTCGTGGCTTTTTTCAAGCCGCGAAGTTAAACGTTTACCTTCGATGCAGCACCGTTGCATCCCGTCGATCACAGGCCGCCGATTCCATGACCGCCCTTTCCTCCTCCAGTCCTGCCCGTCGCCTGCAGCGGCTGCTGCTCACCGGCGCGGCCGGCGGCCTCGGCCAGGTGCTGCGGGAGCGGCTCGTGCCCTTTGCCGAGCGGCTTCGCGTCTCGGACATCGCGCCGCTGGGCGCCGCGCGCGGCGCGCACGAGGAGGTCGTGCCGTGCGACCTGGCCGACAAGGCGGCCGTGCACGACCTGCTGGCCGGCTGCGACGCCATGGTCCACCTGGGCGGCATCTCGGTGGAGCGACCCTTCGAGCAGATCCTCGAGGCCAACATCAAGGGCATCTACAACGTCTACGAGGCCGCGCGTCGCCAGGGCGTGGGCCGCATCGTGTTCGCCAGCTCCAACCATGTGATCGGCTTCTACAAGCAGACCGAGCACATCGACGCCACTGCCATGCGCCGGCCCGATGGCTACTACGGCCTGTCCAAGTCCTTCGGCGAGGACATGGCGCAGTTCTACTGGGACCGGTACGGCATCCAGACGGTGAGCATCCGCATCGGCTCCTCGTTCCCGGCGCCTGCCAACCGCCGCATGATGAGCACCTGGCTCAGCTACGACGATCTCACGCGACTGGTGGAGCGGTCCCTCTTCACGCCGGAGGTCGGCCACACGGTGGTCTTCGGCGCATCGGCCAACCGCGACGTATGGTGGGACAACCGCGCCGCGGCCCATTTGGGCTGGGTGCCGCAGGACGGCTCCGAGGTCTTCCGCGCGCAGGTCGAAACCCAGCCGCCGGTGGCGGCCGACGACCCCAACGCCATCTACCAGGGCGGTGCCTTCACTGCCCAGGGCCCCTTCGGAGACTGAGGCCGTGCAGGCATCCAAAGCCGAACTCGTCGTCGACGCGCGCCACGGCACGGGTGAGAGCCCGGTGTGGCATGCGGGCGAGCAGGCGCTGTACTGGGTGGACATCCCAGGCCGCACGCTCAACCGCTGGGCGGCGGCCGACGGCCACCGGCAGTGGGCCACGCCGCAGATGCCCGCCTGCATCGCCGCCGTGGCGGGCCGGCCCGGCCAGTGGCTGGCCGGCATGGAGGACGGCGTGCACACGGTCACCCTCGGCTCCGGCAGCCAGGCGCAGCTCACGGCCCTGGCACGGGTGCAGCATGTCCGCCCAGGCATGCGCTTCAACGACGGCCGATGCGACCGCCAGGGCCGCTTCTGGGCGGGCACCATGCTGATGGACATGGGCGCTGCCGCGCGTGTCGGCGTGCTCTACCGGCTGGACGGCGCAGCGCTGCAGCCCGTGCTGGGCGACCTCATCACACCCAACGGCCTGGCCTTCAGCCCGGACGGCCGCACGATGTACCTGTCGGATTCGCATCCCGACGCGCAGGCCATCTGGGCCTTCGACTACGACCCGGACACGGGCACGCCCATCAACCGGCGCCTCTTCGCCGACATGAAGCCCCTGCCCGGCCGGCCCGACGGTGCCGCCATCGACGTCGACGGCGGCTACTGGATCTGCGGCAACGATGCCGGTCTGGTGCACCGCTTCACGCCCGACGGCCGGCTCGACCGTTCGCTCGAAGTGCCCGTCAAGAAGCCCGCCATGTGCGCATTCGGCGGCGCCGCGCTCGACACCCTCTTCGTCACCTCGATCCGGCCGGCTGGCGACCTGTCGGATCAACCCCTGGCCGGCGGCGTCTTCGCGCTGCAGCCGGGAACGCAGGGCCTGCCCGAGCCGGCCTGGCAACCCTGAAGCCCCAAGAAGACCGCCACACCACCCCCAGGATCCACACGAGGAAGACAACATGAAGACCCTTCGTTTCAAGACCACCCTGCTCGCCCTGGCCGCCAGTGCCGCGGCGCTGGCGGCGCAGGCGACCGAGTTCCGCTCGGCCGACATCCATCCCGACGACTACCCGACGGTCACCGCCGTGAAGTTCATGGGCGAGCGGCTCAAGCAGTTGTCGGGCGGCAAGCACAGCATCAAGGTGTTCAACAACAGCGCGCTGGGCAGCGAGAAGGACACCATCGAGCAGACCAAGATCGGCGCGCTGCAGATGGTGCGCGTGAACATCGCGCCCATGAACAACATCTGCCCCGAGACGCAGGTGCCGACCATGCCCTTCCTGTTCCGCTCCACCGACCACCTGCACAAGGTGCTGGACGGCCCGATCGGCGAGGACATCCTCAAGAGCTGCGAGAAGCAGGGCTTCATCGGCCTGGCCTTCTACGACAGCGGCGCCCGCTCGATCTACACCGCCAAGAAGCCGGTGCGCAGCCTGGCCGATGTGAAGGGCCTGAAGATCCGCGTTCAGCAGTCCGACCTGTGGGTGGCGCTGGTGGAGGCCATGGGCGGCAATGCCACGCCCATGCCCTTCGGCGAGGTCTACACGGCGCTCAAGACCGGGCTGGTGGATGCGGCCGAGAACAACTATCCGTCGTACGAAAGCTCGCGCCACTTCGAGGTGGCCAAGTACTTCGCCAAGACCGAGCATTCGATGGCGCCGGAGATGCTGCTCTTCTCCAAGCGTGCCTGGGACCGCCTCTCGCCCGAGGAGCAGGGCTGGATCCGACAGGCGGCCAAGGAGTCGGTGCCCTACATGCGCAAACAGTGGGCCGAGCGCGAAGCCAAGTCGCTGGCCGCCGTGAAGGCCGGCGGCGCCGAGATCATCGAGATCGACAAGAAGCCCTTCGAGGCCGCCATGAAGCCCGTCTACGACAAGTTCATCACCGACGCGCGGCTGAAGGACCTGGTCAAGCGGGTGCAGGACACGCAGTAAGCGCGCGGGGGCTTCGGCTCCTTCCCCCGCTGGGGGAAGGCAGGGATGGGGGCCAGCGGCGCATCGAACGCTGCTGCCTTGCCACCGCCGGCGGCCCCCACCCCTGCCCTCCCCCAGCGGGGGAGGGAGAAAGAAGGAATTCGTCATGTACTCCCGCTTCTGCCGCGCCCTCGCGCGCGCCTGCATGGTGCTGGGCATCGTCGGCCTCGTCGCAGTGATCTGCGCCGTGAGCTGGCAGGTGTTCGGTCGCTACATCCTCAACAGCACACCCACCTGGGCCGAAAGCCTGGCGCTGCTGATGGTGCTCTACGTCACCATGTTCGGCGTGGCCGTGGGCGTGCGCGACGCCGGCCACATCGGACTGGAATCGCTGCTCGTGCTGGCCCCGCCCCGGCTTCGACTCAAGCTGGAGATGCTGATCCACGTGCTGGTGGGCCTGTTCGGGGCGGCCATGGCCTGGAACTGCGCCTACCTGGCCGAGTCGGTGTGGAGCTACCGACTGCCCACGCTGTTCATCTCCGAGGGCTGGAAGTACGTGCCGCCCAGCTTTGCCGGCGTGCTCATCGTGCTGTTCTCCATCGAACACATCCTGGCGTTGGCTCAGGGCCGCGAACTGGAGCCCTCGTGGACCTGACGCCCATGCGCTGCCGCCGCTCCCTTTTCATCACGCGCCCCGCGCACGTCCCTCGTCCTGCCGCGCGCCTGGAGGCCGCATGACCATCCCGCTGCTCATCCTGACCCTGTCGTTCACCGCCCTGCTGCTGCTGGGCGTACCGGTGGCCTTCTCCATCGGGCTGTCGGCCCTGGCCACGCTGCTCTACGAAGGCCTGCCGCTCGCGGTGGGCTTCCAGCAGATGATGTCGGGCATGGGGATCTTCTCCTTCCTGGCGATCCCCTTCTTCATCTTTGCCGGTGAGCTGATGCTGTATGGCGGCATCGCGGACCGCATCGTCGACTTCGCCAAGTCGCTGGTCGGCCATGTGCGCGGCGGCCTGGGCATGAGCAACGTGGTGGCGTGCACGCTGTTCGGCGGCGTCTCGGGCTCGCCGGTGGCCGACGTGTCGGCCATGGGCGCGGTGATGATCCCGATGATGAAGAAGGAGGGCTACCACGCCGACTATGCGGTCAACGTGACCACGCATGCGGCCCTGGTGGGGGCGCTGATGCCCACCAGCCACAACCTCATCATCTATTCGCTGGCGGCGGGCGGCAAGGTGTCGATCGCGGCGCTGATCCTGGCCGCGCTGATGCCGGCCATCATCCTCACGCTGTGCAACCTGCTGGCGGCCTACGTGGTGGCGGTGCGCCGGGGCTACCCGGCCGGCACCTTCCCCGGCTGGGCCATCGTGGCGCGCAGCTTCGCCGCGGCGCTGCCGGGGCTGTTCATCGTGGTGCTGATCCTGGGCGGCATCCTGTCGGGCATCTTCACGGCCACCGAGTCGGCGGCCGTGGCGGTGCTCTATGCGTTGGCGCTGACCATCTTTCTGTACCGCACGCTCAAGTGGGCGCACTTCATCAAGGCGGCGGCCAAGGCGGTGCGCACCACGGGCGTGATCCTGCTGCTGATCGGCATCTCCAGCACCTTCGGCTACCTGATCAGCCTGTATGGCGTGGCGGAGCTGACGGGGCAGATGCTGTCCAAGGTGTCGACCACGCCCTGGGTGATCTTCCTGCTGATCAACGTCATCCTGTTCCTGCTGGGCACCTTCCTGGACATGGCGGCGACCATCCTGCTGTGCACGCCCATCTTCCTGCCCATCGCGCAGCAGTACGGCATGACTTCGGTGCAGTTCGGCATCCTGATGCTGATCAACTGCGCGCTGGGACTGAACACGCCGCCGGTGGGCACCACGCAGTTCGTCGGTTGCGCCATCGGCGGGGTGTCGGTGGGCGAGGTGATGCGCACCATCTGGCCCTTCTATGGCGCGCTGATCCTGGCGCTGGGGCTGGTGACCTTCGTGCCGCAGTTCAGTCTGTGGCTCCCAAGCATGTTCATGGTCGTGAGGTAGAGAAGCGCCTCACACGACCGCCGCTCAGCCACCGGCCGTGGATTCGCGTTCGACGATGCGGAAGCCAACGTCCACGACCGGCTGAGCGACCGGTTCGCCGCGCGCGCGGGCCAGGACCATCTCGGCGGCCAGGCGGCCAATCCCGGGCCCGTCGACCAGCACCGTGCTCAGACTGGGCAGCAGATGGGCGGAAAAGTCGGCATTGCCGAAGCCGCAGATGGCCAGGTCCTGCGGCACGCGCAGGCCGCGCGCATGGGCTTCGACCAGCACGCCATGCGCCAACTGGTCGGAACTGCAGCAGACCATGCGCAATGCGGGATCCTGCGCCAGCAGGTCGGCCAGCGCGCGACGGCCACGTTCCAGATTGCTGGGCGCAGCCACGCAGGCCGTGGGCACCTCGCGGCCGAAGGCGGCAATGAAGCCCTCGCGCCGCTGCATCGCGCGATGATCGTCGGCGGTGGCGATGCCCACGCGCTGCCAGCCCCTGGCGAGGCAGAAGCCCGCCAACGCACCGCCCACCTTGAGATGCGAAAAGCCCACCAGCATGTCCACCGGGCGCTGAGAAAGATCCCAGATTTCCACCACCGGCACGCCCGCGCGCCGCAGCCGCTCACGCGCCGCCTGTGACTGGATCAGGCCAGCGAAGACGATGCCATCGGGCTGCCGGCTGATCATGGTGTTGAGCACCGCCTCTTCACGGACGGCGTCGTAACGGGTCTGACCCAGCAGCACCTGGTAGCCCTCCTCCGCCAGCGTCTCGGTCAGCGTCTGGACGGATGGCAGGAACTGCGCGACCGACAGCGCCGGCACGATGCCCGCGACCATGCGGCTGCGACGTGACTTGAGGCCGCCGGCGAGAAGGTTTGGGATGTAGCCCGTTGCCTCCACTGCCTGCTGCACCAGGGCAATGGTCTTGGGCGACACCAGGGCAGGATTGCTGAGGGCCCGCGAGGCCGTGATCGGCGAGACGCCTGCTGCACGTGCAACGTCGTGCAGCGTGGCGGGCTTGAGGGGCGGAGAAACGCTCATGGCAGGAAGGCCCGGGAGCCTAACAGCTTCACGCCCGACGACGCTCGCGGCCCCGGGGCGTCCGTGCCGCGGCACCCCTTGCCGAAGCGCGCGCACCCAGTCGCGTAGGAGGGCACGTTGACAGCAGAAATGACAACGATATCATTCGACCGCCGTCCGTTCCGGTACTCCAACAGTAATGACAAGCCGGATCTGCGCGCCAAAATGACAACGTTGTCATTTCAGCCCATCCAATCAGGAGACATCATGAAGAAATTCCTTTGCGCAGCATTGGCCGGCCTGTCACTGGCCGCGGCCGCCGCCGACGCCTGGCCGAACAAGACCGTCACGCTGGTCGTGCCCTTCCCTCCCGGCGGCTCCACCGACCAGGTGGCCCGGGCGCTGATGCCGGTGATGAGCGAGTCGCTCAAGCAGAGCTTCATCGTGGACAACCGGGCCGGCGCCACCGGCACCATCGGCGCCACCTTCGTCAAGCGCGCGCCGGCCGATGGCAACACCTTCCTGGTCACCTCCCTCGGCCCGCTGGTCATCGTGCCGCACCTGATGAAGGGCCTGCAGTTCGATCCGCTCAAGGACTTCGATCCGATCACCGTGGCCGTGGCCTCGCCCAACGTGCTGGTCGTGCCGGCCGCGTCACCGCACAAGAGCGTGGCCGACGTCATCGCCTACGAGAAGGCCAATCCGGGCAAGATGACCTTCGCCTCCGCCGGCGCCGGCTCCAGCGACCACCTGACGGCCGAGCTGTTCTGGCAGCAGACCGGCACCACCGGCATCCATGTGCCCTACAAGGGCGGCGGTCCGGCCCATACCGACCTCATGGGTGGCCAGGTGGATGCCTCCTTCCAGAACGTGAACGCCGTGCTGCAGTACATCAAGGCCGGCCGCATGCGCCCGCTGGCCGTGACCAGCGCCAAGCGATCGCCGGTGCTGCCCGACGTCCCCACGCTGTCGGAGCTGGGCGTCAAGGGCGTCGAAGTGACCTCCTGGCAGGCCATCGTGGCCCCCAAGGGCCTGCCGGAGGACGTTCGTGAGAAGGCCGCCGCCGCCTTCGTCGCCGCCCTCAACGACCCGCGCGTCAAGGACCAGTTCACCGGCATCGGCTTCGAGATGGTGACCAACACGCCGGCCCAGTTCGCCACCTTCATGCAGGCCGAGTCCGCCCGCTGGAAGAAGGTGATCGAGACCGGAAAGATCTCGCTCGACTGAGCATCGACCTCGCCCTGCCCCGCACGCTTCCCTCCTGCACGCCATGTCCCACGACCGCATCACCTGGATCCGCCTGTCCTCCTGCTACCTGCCGCTGGCCACGCCCATCAGCGACGCCAAGGTGCTCACCGGACGGCAGAAGCCGATGACCGAGATCGCCATGCTCTTCGCGGAGGTGGAGACGAAGGACGGGCACCGCGGGTTGGGCTTCTCGTATTCGAAGCGCGCCGGCGGTCCCGGCCAGTTCGCGCACGCGAAGGAGGTGGCGCCTGCGCTGCTGGGCGAGGACCCGAGCGACATCGCGCGCCTGTGGACCAAGCTGTGCTGGGCCGGCGCCTCGGTCGGCCGCAGCGGCATGGGCGTGCAGGCCATCGGCGCCTTCGACGTGGCGCTGTATGACCTCAAGGCGCGGCGCGCTGGGCTGTCGCTGGCCAAGTTGCTGGGGGCGCAGCGCGAGTCGGTGCGCTGCTACAACACCTCCGGGGGCTTCCTGCACACGCCCATCGACCAACTGAAGGTGAACGCGGCCGCGTCCATCGAACGCGGCATCGGCGGCATCAAGCTGAAGGTGGGCCAGCCCGACGGCAGGATCGACATCCAGCGTGTGGAGGCAGTGCGCCAGCACCTGGGCGACCATGTGCCGATCATGGTGGATGCCAACCAGCAGTGGGACCGGCCGACGGCGCAGCGCATGTGCCGCATCTTCGAGCAGTTCAACCTGGTGTGGATCGAGGAGCCGCTGGACGCCTACGACCACGAGGGCCACGCCGCCCTGGCCGCGACCTTCGACACGCCCATCGCCACGGGCGAAATGCTCACCAGCGCCGCCGAGCACGGCGACCTGATCCGCCATCGCGCTGCCGACTACCTGATGCCGGATGCCCCACGCGTGGGTGGCATCACGCCCTTCCTCAAGATTGCGGCCCAGGCCGAGCATGCAGGTCTGATGCTGGGGCCCCATTTCGCCATGGAACTGCATGTGCACCTGGGTGCCATCTACCCGACCGAACCCTGGGTCGAACACTTCGACTGGCTGGAACCGCTGTTCAACGAACGGCTGGAGATCGCGGGCGGCCGAATGTTGGTGCCCACGCGCCCGGGCATGGGCCTGTCGCTGAGCGAGCAGGCCCGCAGCTGGACCCGCGAGACGGCCGAAGTGGGCGAACGCGCCTAAGCGTCCATTCGCGCCTTGACCTGACGAAGATCCCCCGATGAGCTCCACCCGCCCGCCCCTTCGCATCGCCATGCATCCCGCCGACAACGTGGCCATCGTGGCCAACGACGGCGGACTGCCGGCCGGCACCGTGTTCGCCGATGGCCTTACGCTGGTCGACAAAGTGCCCCAGGCCCACAAGGTGGCGCTGGAGGACATTCCCGAAGGCGGTGCGGTGCGCCGCTACAACGTCAACATCGGCTATGCGCTCAAGCCGATCCCGCGCGGCAGTTGGGTGCACGAGCGCCTGCTGCGCATGCCCGAGGCTCGCTCGCTGGAAGGCCTGCCGATAGCCACCGTGCGGCCCGAGCCCCTTGCGCCCCTGGAGGGCTACACCTTCGAGGGCTACCGCAATGCCGACGGCTCGGTCGGCACCCGCAACATACTGGCCATCACCCAGACGGTGCAGTGCGTAGCCGGTGTGACCGACTTCGCCGTGCAGCGCATCAAGGCCGAGTTGCTGCCGCGCTATCCGAACGTGGATGACGTGGTGGCGCTCGAGCATTCATATGGCTGCGGCGTGGCCATCGATGCGCCCGATGCGGTGGTGCCGATCCGCACGCTGCGCCACATCAGCCTCAACCCCAACTTCGGCGGCGAGGTGATGGTGGTCAGCCTGGGCTGCGAGAAGCTGCAGCCCGAGCGGCTGCTGCCGCCGGGCAGCATCCCGCTCGTCGACGAGCGAAACGTCGCCGACGTCGGCAAGGCCGAGGAAGCCCCGCTGGACGTGGTCTGCCTGCAGGACGAGGCCCACGTGGGCTTCATGTCCATGGTCGATTCCATCCTGCGGCAGGCCGAGGTGCACCTGGCGCGCCTCAATGCCCGCCGCCGCGAGACGGTGCCGGCCAGAGAGCTGGTGGTGGGCGTGCAGTGCGGCGGCAGCGATGCCTTCAGCGGCGTCACAGCGAACCCGGCGGTGGGCTTCTGCACCGACCTGCTGGTGCGCGCCGGCGCCACCGTGATGTTCAGCGAGGTGACCGAGGTGCGCGACGGCATCGACCAGCTCACGGCCCGCGCCGCCACGCCGGAGGTGGCGCAGGCCATGATCGAGCAGATGGCCTGGTACGACGCCTACCTGCAGCGCGGCCAGGTGGACCGCAGTGCCAACACCACGCCGGGCAACAAGAAGGGCGGCCTGTCCAACATCGTCGAAAAGGCCATGGGCTCCATCGTCAAGAGCGGAAGCGCGCCCATCAGCGGCGTCGTGGCGCCGGGCGAGAAGGCGCGGCAGAAGGGGCTGCTGTATGCGGCGACACCGGCGTCGGACTTCATCTGCGGCACGCTGCAGCTGGCCGCCGGCATGAACCTGCATGTGTTCACCACCGGCCGCGGCACGCCCTACGGCCTGGCCGAGGCGCCGGTCATCAAGGTGGCCACCCGCAGCGATCTGGCGCGCCGCTGGCACGACCTGATGGACGTCAACGCCGGCCGCATCGCCGACGGCGAGGCCAGCATCGAGGACGTGGGCTGGGAGCTGTTCCGCCTGATGCTGGACGTGGCCTCGGGCCGCAAGAAGACATGGGCCGAGCAGTGGAAGCTGCACAACCAGTTGGTGCTGTTCAACCCCGCGCCGGTGACCTGAGGCTCCGCCTGCACCGTACAAATCCCGGGGCGGCGCACCGGGACCCCCTCGATAGAATCGGCAGCCCACGATCGCCGGTGTCCCCTTGTCCGACCGTCTCGCCGTTCTCCCCCAGTACCTCTATCCCAAGCAGGCATTGACCTCCTTCGCAGGCTGGGTGGCCGGCAAGGAGCGCGGCGCACTGACGACCTGGATCATCCGCAACTTCGTCGCCAAGTACGGCGTCGACATGAGCGAGGCGATCGAGAGCGACATCGCGCGCTACGCGAGCTTCAACGACTTCTTCACCCGCGCCCTCAAGCCCGGCGCCCGGCCGATCGCCGACGCACCGCTGGTCTGCCCGGTGGATGGCGCCATCAGCCAGTTCGGCCCCGTCGCGGGCGACCAGATCTTCCAGGCCAAGGGCCACCGCTATTCCACCACGGCCCTGGTCGGCGGTGATGCCGGCCTGGCGGCGCAGTTCCAGGACGGCAGCTTCGCCACGCTCTACCTGAGTCCGCGCGACTACCACCGCATCCACATGCCCTGCGATGGGCGGCTCACGCGCATGATCTATGTGCCGGGGGCGCTGTTCTCGGTCAATCCGACCACGGCGCGCGGGGTGCCGGGGCTCTTCGCCCGCAACGAGCGGGTGGTCTGCGTCTTCGAGAGCGACCACGGTCCTTTCGTACTGGTGCTGGTGGGTGCCACCATCGTCGGCAGCATGGCGACCGTCTGGCATGGCGTGGTCAATCCACCACGCGGCGGCGAGATCCGCGAATGGCGTTACGACGATCCGGCCCTGCGCTTCGTCAAGGGCCAGGAGATGGGACGCTTCCTGCTGGGCTCGACGGTGGTGATGCTCTTTCCGCCGCCGGCCCTGTCGTTCAACAAGGACTGGGCGCCAGGGCGCGCGGTGCGTCTGGGCGAGCCGATGGCCGGTGCGGGTGCGCACCGATAGACTGCGACACGACCGGCCGCGGTGCCGGCACCAGCCCCGAGACGACACCCCGGGCCGCCCCGGGCCCACGACGAGGAGGGTTTGCCGATGAGCTCCAAAGACCAGGCCGCCGTGCGGCAACTGCTGGCGCTGCTCGAAGCGCGGTATGCGCTGCGCGTGCTGTGGGCCCTGAGGGACGGCCATCCGCAGACCTTCCGCCTGCTGCAGGACAGCGTGGGCGGCATCACGCCCAACACCCTCAACACCCGCATCAAGGAACTGCGCGAGGCCGGCCTGCTGTGCCATGGCGGCGACGGCTACTGCCTCACCACCAGCGGTCAGGACCTGCTCAAGCGCCTGTCCGACCTGCAGGCCTTTGCCGGCCGCTGGCAGGTCGGTCTCGTCAAGAAGACACCCGCGACACCCGCCGAGGCATCGCCCTCCGCCTAAACTCGCGCGTTTGCCCCCGCCGCCCGGCCCCCGCTGCCGTTGCGGCCCGTCCATCCAAAGGAATCTCCATGCCCACCACCGCATCCGGCCTGCAGTACGAAGACACCGTCGTCGGCGAAGGCGCCGAGGCCAGCGCCGGCCAGTACGTCCATGTGCACTACACCGGCTGGCTCTACAACGACGGCCAGCAGGGCGCGAAGTTCGATTCCAGCCTGGACCGCAACGACCCCTTCGCCTTCCCGCTGGGCGCCGGCCACGTGATCAAGGGCTGGGACGAAGGCGTGGCCGGCATGAAGGTCGGCGGCAAGCGCACCCTGATCATCCCCCCGGGCCTGGGCTATGGCGCCCGCGGTGCCGGCGGCGTGATTCCGCCCAATGCCACCCTGAAGTTCGACGTCGAGCTGCTCGACGCCCGCTGAGCCCCGCGCCCCTGCGCACCCAGGCGGCCCACGACGGCCGCCTTTTTGCTTCGGCTCAATCGCCTTCCTCGATGGCCCTGGCGGCCCTCATTGGAAATTTCTTAGCCTTTGCGCAGCATCCCCACCTTGAAAAGGGCCTTGGGGCCCCTAGCTGCTGGGCAGTTTCGAACCCCAACGTTCCATCGACCATGACGGAGAACACCCCCCATTCGCCCGCCCCGGAAGGCCAACAGGCCGCCGCCGACGCCCAGAATGACGCCGTGCACACCGAGGGCACGGCCATGCAGAACCTGGAAGCCGAGCTGGCAGAGCTGAAGGCCAAGTCGGCCGAGCTGGCCGACCAATACCTGCGCGCCCAGGCCGACGTTCAGAACGCCCGCCGCCGCGCCGACGAGGAAATCTCCAAGGCACGCAAGTTCGCCGTGGAGTCCTTCGCCGAGAGCATGCTGCCCGTGCTCGACAGCCTGGAAGCCGGCCTCGCCATCAAGGAGGCGACGCCCGAGCAGATCCGCGAAGGCGCCGAAGCCACGCTGCGCCAGCTCAAGAGCGCACTGGAGCGCAACAAGGTGATCGAGGTGGCGCCTGCCGCCGGCACCAAATTCGACCCGCACCAGCACCAGGCCATCTCGATGGTCCCGGCCGAGCAGGAAGCCAACACCGTCGTGAGCGTGCTGCAGAAGGGCTACACCATCGCAGAGCGCGTGCTGCGGCCGGCTCTGGTGACCGTCGCGGCGCCCAAGTAATTCGACATTGCTCCACAGGAAATCCCCGGCGGATCCCTTGAATCCGACCGGGTTATCCACAAGTTCAGCACAACAGATTCTTCAGATTCAGGAGTAACGACACATGGCCAAGATCATCGGCATCGACCTGGGCACGACCAACTCGTGCGTGGCGATCATGGAGGGCAACAACACCCGCGTGATCGAGAACTCGGAAGGCGCGCGTACCACGCCGTCCATCATTGCGTATCAGGAAGACGGCGAAGTGCTGGTCGGCGCCTCGGCCAAGCGCCAGGCGGTCACCAACCCGCGCAACACCCTGTATGCGGTCAAGCGCCTGATCGGCCGCAAGTTCGAAGAGAAGGAAGTGCAAAAGGACATCGACCTGATGCCTTATGCCATCTCCAAGGCCGACAACGGCGACGCCTGGGTGGAAGTGCGCGGCAAGAAGATGGCGCCCCCCCAGATCAGCGCCGAGGTGCTGCGCAAGATGAAGAAGACCGCCGAGGACTACCTGGGCGAGCCTGTGACCGAGGCCGTGATCACGGTGCCGGCCTACTTCAACGACAGCCAGCGCCAGGCCACCAAGGACGCCGGCCGCATCGCCGGCCTGGAAGTCAAGCGCATCATCAACGAGCCCACCGCGGCCGCGCTGGCTTTCGGCCTGGACAAGCAGGACAAGGGCGACCGCAAGATCGCCGTGTATGACCTGGGCGGCGGCACCTTCGACGTGTCGATCATCGAGATCGCCGACGTCGACGGCGAGAAGCAGTTCGAGGTGCTGTCCACCAACGGCGACACCTTCCTGGGCGGCGAGGACTTCGACCAGCGCATCATCGACTACATCATCACCGAGTTCAAAAAGGAACAGGGCGTCGATCTGTCGAAGGACGTGCTGGCCCTGCAGCGCCTGAAGGAAGCGGCCGAGAAGGCCAAGATCGAGCTGTCGAACTCGTCGCAGACCGACGTCAACCTGCCCTATATCACCGCTGACGCCACCGGCCCGAAGCACCTGAACATCAAGCTGACCCGCGCCAAGCTGGAAAGTCTGGTCGAGGACCTGGTCGAGCGCACCATCGCCCCCTGCCGCACGGCCATCAAGGACGCCGGCATCAGCGTGAACGACATCAGCGACGTGATCCTGGTGGGCGGCCAAACCCGCATGCCCAAGGTGCAGGAGAAGGTCAAGGAGTTCTTCGGCAAGGAGCCGCGCAAGGACGTGAACCCTGACGAGGCCGTGGCCGTCGGTGCCGCCATCCAGGGCCAGGTGCTGTCGGGCGACCGCAAGGACGTGCTGCTGCTGGACGTGACCCCGCTGTCGCTCGGCATCGAGACGATGGGCGGCGTGATGACCAAGATGATCACCAAGAACACCACGATCCCGACGAAGTTCGCGCAGACCTTCTCGACGGCCGACGACAACCAGCCGGCCGTGACGATCAAGGTGTTCCAGGGCGAGCGCGAGATCGCCTCGGGCAACAAGCTGCTGGGCGAGTTCAACCTGGAAGGCATTCCGCCGGCGCCGCGCGGCACGCCGCAGATCGAGGTGAGCTTCGACATCGATGCCAACGGCATCCTGCACGTCGGTGCCAAGGACAAGGGCACCGGCAAGGAAAACAAGATCACCATCAAGGCGAACTCGGGCCTGTCCGAGGACGAGATCCAGAAGATGGTGAAGGACGCCGAGCTGAACGCCGCCGAGGACAAGAAGAAGGTCGAGCTGGTGCAGTCGCGCAACCAGGGCGAGGCCATGGTCCACAGCGTCAAGAAGTCGCTGGGCGAGCATGGCGACAAGCTGGACGCCGGCGAGAAGGACAAGATCGAGGCCGCCATCAAGGAACTCGAGGAAGTCCTGAAGTCCGACGACAAGGATGCCATCGAGGCCAAGACCACGGCGCTGATGACCGCCAGCCAGAAGCTGGGCGAGAAGATGTACGCCGACGCGCAGGCGGCCGAAGCCGCAGCGGGCGCCGCCGGCGCCAGCAGCGCTGGCGCAGAAAATGCGAGCGCCAAGCCGGCCGACGACAACGTGGTCGACGCCGAGGTCAAGGAAGTCAAGAAGGGCTGAATGCCTTGAGCTGACGCGGGGCTGGTCACCTGTCCAAGGGTGGTCCAGCCTCTTTTCGTTTTCCACCGAACCGCTTCCGCGCGAGTCCCATGGCAAGCAAACGCGACTACTACGAGGTCCTCGGCGTTCCCAAGAACGCGGGCGAGGACGAGATCAAGAAGGCCTATCGCAAGCTGGCGATGAAGTACCACCCTGACCGCAATCAGGGCGATGCCGCCACCGAGGCCGAGGCGAAGTTCAAGGAGGCCAAGGAGGCCTACGAGATGCTGTCGGACGCCGACAAGCGCGCGGCCTACGATCAGTACGGCCACGCTGGCGTCGACCCCAACATGCGGGGCGGCATGGGCGGGGGGCCCGAGGGCTTCGGCGGTTTCGCCGAGGCCTTCGGCGACATCTTCGGCGACGTCTTCGGCGGCGGCGCTGGGGCGCGCCGCGGCGGCGGCCGGCAGGTGTTCCGCGGCAGCGACCTCAGCTACGCGATGGAGATCACGCTGGAAGAGGCGGCTGAAGGCAAGGACGCGCAGATCCGCATCCCCAGCTGGGACGAATGCGGCACCTGCCACGGCAACGGCGCCAAGCCCGGCACGAAGCCGATCACCTGCACCACCTGCCACGGCTCGGGCGCCGTGCAGATGCGCCAGGGCTTCTTCAGCGTGCAGCAGACCTGCCCGCAATGCCGCGGCACGGGCAAGATCATTCCTGAGCCCTGCCCCACGTGCCACGGCCAGGGCAAGGTCAAGAACAACAAGACGCTGGAGGTGAAGATCCCCGCCGGCATCGACGACGGCATGCGCATCCGCAGCACCGGCAATGGCGAGCCGGGCACCAACGGCGGGCCGCCGGGCGACCTCTACATCGAGATCCGTCTGAAGAAGAACGAGGTCTTCGAGCGCGACGGCGATGACCTGCACTGCATGGTGTCGGTCAGCATGACCACCGCGGCGCTGGGCGGCGAGATCGAGGTGCCCACGCTCAAGGGTCCGGCCGCTATCGACATTCCCGAAGGCACGCAGAGCGGCAAGCAGTTCCGCCTGCGCGGCAAGGGCATCAAGGGCGTGCGTTCCAGCTATCCGGGCGACCTCTACTGCCACATCCGGGTGGAAACGCCGGTCAAGCTGACCGAGTACCAGCGCAAGCTGCTCAAGGACCTGGACGAGTCGCTCAAGAAGGGGGGCGATAAGCACAGCCCGCAGGAGAAGGGTTGGCTGGACAAGGCCAAGGAATTCTTCAGCTGATCCCGCAGGGGAGGTGCTTCGCGCCCTCCTCTGCCACCGCTCAGGCGCTGCGCGACTCCGGTCGCCAGCGCCTTTTTCGTGTCCCGGCCCGGCGGGCGCCGCGCCCGCAGCCGCCAGGAAGTGTTGTCGGCCGGCCACGCTCCCTTCGCTGGTTTCGCTGAGGTCCTCGGCCTACGCGCCTGTGGGGCGACACCGACGGACGTAGGTCTTTCCCTCGATTCCTGCGGGTTTGCATGCATGGCTCCATCCAACGGCACGTCTTTTGCGTAATAGAAGGTGTGCCAGCCGGGTTGGAACTTCGGCCCGGTGTGCGGCCCCAAGAACTGGGCGGGTTTCGGCCCTTCATCGAAGCGCACGCCGCGCGAAGTTCTGCCGTATGCTGGAACCGCGTCTTGAGGAGTTTCCGGAGCCTGGCGGCCTGGTCATCCGCTGTGGCTCGATGTTGAATCCTGCCGACCCATTGGAGGTGTGCACCCATGGACGTCATCAGCAACTTCACCGCCCGGTACGAGCGAACGCGCGAAGAGGTCATGTCGCTGCAGGACTACCTGAACGTCTGCAAGCGCGACGCCACGGCCTACGCGACAGCCGCCGAGCGGATGCTGAAGGCCATCGGGGATCCGGAGGTGGTCGACACCCGCAACGACCCGCGCCTGTCGCGGATCTTTGCGAACAAGGTCATCAAGATCTACCCGGCCTTCCGCGAGTTCTATGGCATGGAAGACGCCATCGAACAGGTGGTCTCGTACTTCCGCCATGCGGCCCAGGGGCTCGAAGAGAAGAAGCAGATCCTCTATCTGCTCGGCCCGGTGGGCGGCGGCAAGAGCTCCATCGCCGAACGGCTCAAGCAGCTGATGGAGCAGGTGCCCTTCTATGCCATCCAGGGCTCGCCGGTGAACGAGTCGCCGCTGGGCCTCTTCGATGCTGCCGAGGACGGCGAGATCCTCGAGAAGGAATACGGCATCCCCCGGCGCTACCTGCAGCGCATCCTTTCGCCCTGGGCTGTCAAGCGGCTGGAGGAATACGGCGGGGACATCCGGCAGTTCAAGGTCGTCAAGCGCTATCCCTCGGTGCTCAAGCAGATCGCGGTGGCCAAGACCGAGCCGGGCGACGAGAACAACCAGGACATCAGCTCGCTGGTCGGCAAGGTCGACATCCGCAAGCTCGAGACCTATGCGCAGGACGACCCCGACGCCTACAGCTATTCCGGCGGCCTCTGCCTGGCCAACCAGGGCCTGCTGGAGTTCGTGGAAATGTTCAAGGCGCCCATCAAGGTGCTGCATCCACTGCTGACCGCCACGCAGGAAGGCAACTTCAAGGGCACGGAAGGCTTTGGCGCCATTCCCTTCGACGGTGTGGTGCTGGCCCACAGCAACGAGAGCGAGTGGAAGGCCTTCCGCAACAACAAGAACAACGAGGCGTTCCTCGACCGCATCTACATCGTCAAGGTGCCGTACTGCCTGCGCGTCTCGGAAGAGATCCGCATCTACGACAAGCTGGTGCGCAACTCCTCGCTGGCCGCCGCGCCCTGCGCGCCGGGCACGCTGAAGATGATGGCCCAGTTCTCCGTGCTCACGCGCCTGAAGGAGCCGGAGAACTCCAACGTCTTCAGCAAGATGCAGATCTACGACGGCGAGAACCTGAAGGACACCGATCCCAAGGCCAAGTCGCTGCAGGAGTACCGCGACTATGCGGGTGTCGACGAGGGCATGAGTGGTGTCTCCACCCGCTTTGCCTTCAAGATCATCTCCAAGGTCTTCAACTTCGACAGCACCGAGGTCGCCGCCAACCCGGTGCACCTGATGTACGTGCTGGAGCAGCAGATCGAGCGCGAGCAGTTCCCGCCCGAGACCGAGCAGAAGTACATCGGCTACATCAAGGAGATGCTGGCGCCGCGCTATGCGGAGTTCATCGGCAAGGAGATCCAGACGGCGTACCTCGAGAGCTACTCCGAGTACGGTCAGAACATCTTCGACCGCTACGTGACCTATGCCGACTACTGGATCCAGGACCAGGAGTATCGCGACGTGGACACCGGCGAGGTCTTCGACCGTGCGGCCCTCAATGCCGAACTGGAGAAGATCGAGAAGCCCGCAGGCATCTCCAATCCGAAGGACTTCCGCAACGAGATCGTCAACTTCGTGCTGCGGGCGCGGGCCAGCAACAGTGGCCGCAACCCGACGTGGACCAGCTACGAGAAGCTGCGCACGGTGATCGAGAAGAAGATGTTCTCGAACACCGAAGAGTTGCTGCCCGTGATCAGCTTCAACGCCAAGAGCAGCGCCGACGAGCAGAAGAAGCACGAGGACTTCGTCACGCGCATGGTCGAGAAGGGCTATACGCCCAAGCAGGTGCGCCTGCTCTGCGAGTGGTACCTGCGCGTGCGCAAGTCGTCCTGACCGATCGTCTCCGCCACCATGGAGGTGCTGCACCTTGGCGATGTTCCAGCAGATCATTGACCGGCGCCTGTCGGGCAAGAACAAGTCGGTCGGCAACCGGGAGCGCTTCCTGCGCCGCTATCGCACGCAGATCCGCGACGCGGTGCGCAAGGCGGTCAGCGGCCGGGGCATCCGCAACCTGGAGGCAGGCGAGGACATCACCCTGCCGCGGCGCGACGTGTCCGAACCCACCTTCGGGCATGCCCAGGGCGGCAACCGTGAGTACGTGCACCCGGGCAACCAGGAGTACGTGCGCGGCGACCGCATCGAGCGGCCGAAGGGCCAGGGCGGCAGCGGCTCGGGCAGCGGCCAGGCGAGCGACAGTGGCGAAGGCGAGGACGATTTCGTCTTCCGACTGACGCGCGAGGAGTTCATGCAAGTCTTCTTCGAGGACCTCGCCCTGCCCCACCTGATCCGCACGCAGCTGGCCGAGGTGCCCGAGTGGAAGAGCCACCGTGCCGGCTTCACCAGCGACGGCACGCCCAACAATCTGCATGTCGTGCGCTCCATGCGCGGCGCGCTCGCGCGGCGTATCGCACTGGGCGGGCAGGACCGCAAGGACATCCGCGCGCTCGAAGCCCGCATTGCCGACCTGGCGCGCGAGCCCGAGCCGGATGCGGAACTGCTGAAGTCCTTGCAGGACGAGCTGGACGGCATCCGCCGCCGCGCGCGGCATGTGCCCTACATCGATCCCATCGACCTGCGATACCGCAGCCGGGTTCGCACGCCGGTGCCCAGCGCCAAGGCGGTGATGTTCTGCCTGATGGACATCTCCGGCTCCATGGACGAGGCGCGCAAGGACATGTCCAAGCGCTTCTTCATGTTGCTGTACCTGTTCCTGACCAAGCACTACGAGAAGATCGAACTCGTCTTCATCCGCCATCACACGCAGGCGCAGGAAGTGAGCGAGGACGACTTCTTCCATGCCACCGAGACCGGCGGCACGGTGGTCTCCAGCGCGCTGGTGCTGATGCGCGACATCATCCGCGCCCGCTACCCCAGCA
This sequence comes from Pseudacidovorax sp., assembly GCF_017991995.1. Classification (GTDB taxonomy): domain Bacteria; phylum Pseudomonadota; class Gammaproteobacteria; order Burkholderiales; family Burkholderiaceae_C; genus Xenophilus. Next base: position 124,487 of record NZ_JAGOPN010000012.1, read on the forward strand.
GCGAGTGGAACATCTACGGCGCGCAGGCCAGCGACGGCGACAACTGGCACCAGGACAGCGGGCGCTGCCGCGAGCTGTTGGCCGATTCGATCCTGCCGCTGGTGCGCTATTACGCGTATGTGCAGGTGGCCGAGGCCGAACAGAACCTGTGGCAGGAATACACGCAACTCGAAGAGCGCTTCGGCCACTTCGCGATGCGCAAGGTGTCGAGCGCGCAGGACATCTACCCGGTGTTCCGCGATCTGTTCAAGAAGGAAGGCGCGGCAGCCGCCGCCTAAGTGGGAATGAACCCGCCAGGAGCCAAGGACACGATGACCCCGTCCCGCCTGCCCCCCGTCTTCGAGCGTGCGCCCGAGCGCCTGCCGAGCCCGTCCGACTGGACCTTCGAACTCATCGAGACCTACCACGACGAGATCGCCAGAACGGCACGGGCCTTCGGCCTGGACACCTACCCGAACCAGCTGGAGATCATCTCGGCCGAGCAGATGATGGATGCCTACGCCAGTGTGGGCATGCCGGTGCTCTATCGCCACTGGTCCTATGGCAAGCAGTTCATCACCACCGAGAAGAACTACCGGCGCGGCCACATGGGCCTGGCCTACGAGATCGTCATCAACTCCGACCCGTGCATCTCCTACTTGATGGAGGAGAACACGATGGCCATGCAGTCGCTGGTGATCGCCCACGCAGCGTACGGCCACAACAGCTTCTTCAAGGGCAACTACCTCTTCCGGATGTGGACGGACGCCTCGTCCATCATCGACTACCTCGTCTACGCCAAGAACTACATCGCCGAGTGCGAGGAACGCCATGGCGTGGAGGCTGTGGAAGACCTGCTCGACTCCTGCCACGCGCTGATGAACTATGGCGTGGACCGCTACCGCCGGCCGCAGAAGCGGTCGCTGGCGCAGGAGAAGGAACGGCGCGCCGAGCGCGAGGCCTACATCCAGCGCCAGCTCAATGACCTGTGGCGCACGGTCCCACGCTCCGGCGCCGCGGCGCAGGACCCGCAGGCGGCGCGCCGCTTTCCGGAGGAGCCGCAGGAGAACCTGCTGTATTTCATCGAGAAGAACGCCGCCCTGCTGGAGCCCTGGCAGCGCGAGGTGGTGCGGATCGTGCGCAAGGTGGCGCAGTACTTCTATCCGCAGCGCCAGACGCAGGTGATGAACGAGGGCTGGGCCACCTTCTGGCACTACACGCTGCTCAACACCATGTACGACCGCGGCCTGCTGGCCGACGGCTTCATGATCGAATGGCTCAGCTCTCATACCGCGGTGGTCTACCAGCCGCCGGTGGGGCACCGCGCGTACAGCGGCATCAATCCCTATGCGCTGGGCTTCGCGATGTACAGCGACCTCAAGCGCATCTGCGAGAAGCCCACCGAGGAAGACCGGCAGTGGTTCCCCGACATCGCCGGCTCCAACTGGCTGACGACGCTGGACTACGCCATGCGCAACTTCAAGGACGAGAGCTTCGTCGGCCAGTTCCTGAGCCCCAAGGTGATGCGCGACTTCCGCTTCTTTGCCATCCGCGACCACGAGGCCGATCCGGAGCTGGAGGTGGCCGCCATCCATGACGAGGCGGGCTACCGGGCATTGCGCGAGTCGCTGGCCCGCCAGTACGACCTGGGCAGCCGCGAGCCCGACATCCAGGTCTGGAACGTGGATCTGCGCGGCGACCGCTCGCTGACGCTGCGCCACACCCAGCGCAACAACCGTCCGCTGCATGAAGAAACGCCCGAGGTGCTCAAGCACGTCGCGCGGCTCTGGGGCTTCGACGTCCACCTGGAGAGCGTGGACGACAAGGGGCGCGTGGGCTATCGCAAGACGGTCAGCCCGAAGCGCAGCTGATCATCGTCAGCGGAAGCTGGCGAAGCATTGCGCCAGCTCGTCCTTCCAGGCCTTCTTGGCCGTGGCATCGGCAAAGCTGCCGTCAAAGCTGTTGGCGGCCAGTTGCCAGGCCTGCGCAGACGTCAGCCCAGTGGCCGCAAAGGTCTGCAGGAAGTTCTCGTTCATGTAGCCGCCGAAGTAGGCCGGGTCGTCCGAGTTCACGGTCGCGACCAGGCCGGCACCAAGCAGCTGCCCCAGGTTGTGCTGCGACAACTGCGGGAACACGCACAGCTTGAGGTTGGAGAGCGGGCAGACCGTCAGAGGAATTCGGTCTGCGGCCAGGCGCTTCATCAGCGCAGGGTCCTTGGTGCTCTGCACGCCGTGGTCGATGCGCTCGACCTTGAGGACATCGAGCGCGCTCCACACGTAGGCCGGTGGCCCCTCCTCGCCGGCATGGGCAACGAGGTGAAAGCCCAGTTCCCTGCAGCGCGCGAAGACGCGGGCGAACTTCTCGGGCGGATGGCCGACCTCGCTCGAATCGAGGCCCACGCCGATGAACTGGTCCCGGAAAGGCAACGCCTGCTCCAGCGTCTCGAAGGCCGACTCCTCGCTCAGGTGGCGCAGGAAGCACAGGATCAGCGCGGCATCCACCCCCAGCGCCGTCTTGGCATCCACGCACGCCCGGTGCAGGCCGCCGATCACCGTGGCCATCGACACACCGCGCTCGGTGTGCGTCTGCGGGTCGAAGAACATCTCGGTGCGACGCACGTTGTCGGACGCGGCGCGCTGCAGGTAGGCCCAGGCCATGTCGTAGAAGTCCTGCTCGGTGAGCAGCACGCTGGCGCCGGCGTAGTAGATGTCCAGAAAGCTCTGCAGGTTGGTGAAGGCATAGGCCTTGCGCAGTTCTTCCACGGTGGCATAGGGAATGGCCACGCCGTTGCGCTGCGCCAGCGCGAAGATCAGTTCGGGCTCCAGCGAGCCCTCGATGTGCATGTGCAGTTCCGCCTTGGGCATGGTGCGCAGCAGCTCGGGCAGGCGGGCGGCGGGGATGGCGGCGGGGTCGAAGGGCAGGCTCATGGTGGAGATGATTCAGCGATCGCAATGGCCAAGCATAAAGCGCCAGCAAAGAAAAACGGCCGCTCGAAAGCGGCCGTAGGTGTTGCCGGTGCACCCGCGGAACCGGCTCTGCCGGGCCGCCGGGTGCGCCCCTTGAGGGGGATTCGGCTACACGAAGTGAGCAAGAAACGGGGTGGTCAGTTCTTGCCGGGCACCTTGCCTTCCACGCCCTTGACGTAGAAGTTCACGCCTGAAAGGAACTTGTCGTCAGCGGCTGCGCCGGCGGCGATGAGTTCCTTGCCGTCCTGGCCGACGATCGGGCCCTTCCAGATCTGGAAGGTGCCATCCTTCAGGCCCTTCTTGACCTCGTCCACCTTGGCCTTGATGTCGGCCGGCACGTCGTCGGCCACGGAGACCAGGTCGATCGCGCCTTCCTTCACGCCCCACCAGGTCTGGCCGGTGGTCCAGGTGCCGTCGAGCACGTCCTTGGTGGCCTTGATGTAGTACGGGCCCCAGTTGATCACGGCCGAGGCCAGGTGGGCCTTGGGACCATAGGCGGTCATGTCGCTGTCCCAGCCGAAGGCGCGCTTGCCCTTCTCTTGCGCCGTCTTGAGCACGGCCGGCGAATCGGTGTTCTGGAACAGCACGTCGGCGCCGCCGTTGATCAGGGCCGTGGCAGCCTCGGTTTCCTTCGGCGGGCTGAACCATTCGTTGACCCACACCACGTTGGTCGTGACCTTGGGGTTCACCGACTGCGCGCCAAGCGTGAAGCTGTTGATGTTGCGCAGCACCTCGGGGATCGGCACCGAGCCCACCACGCCCAGCTTGTTCGACTTGGTCATGGCGCCGGCGATGATGCCGGCCATGTACGCACCCTCATAGGTGCGGCTGTCGTAGGTGCGCATGTTCTCGGCCGTCTTGTAGCCGGTGGCATGCTCGAACTTCACGTCCTTGGCGTCGCCAGCGACCTTCAGCATGGGCTCCATGTAGCCGAAGGTGGTGCCGAAGATCAGCTTCTTGCCCTGGCCCACGAAGTCGCGGAACACGCGCTCGGCATCGGCCGACTCGGGCACGCTCTCGACGAAGGTGGTCTTGATCTTGTCGCCGAATTCCTTCTCCAGCGCCTTGCGACCGTTGTCGTGGGCGAAGGTCCAGCCGCCGTCGCCCACCGGGCCGACGTAGGCGAAGGCGATCTCCAGCGGTGCCGTCGACGCCGGGGCCGGCGCAGCGGCGGTGGGCGCAGGCGCCGCGGGAGCTGCCGCAGCTGGCGCCTCTTCCTTCTTGCCGCAACCCACCAGGGCGGCAGCAGCCGCGGCGGAGATGGCGGCGAGCTTGAGCAGCGAACGCTTGTTCAGATCGGTCATTGTCTAAAGGTCCTTGGCAGCAAGACGTTGAGGGAGTTGAAAAATTCAGCGCGCATTATGAGCCGGGGTAGAACGGTTTCCCGATCGACGCAGGCATGTTGACGCGGATGAAAGCGGGGTTGCGCGAGATCAGCGCCAGCACCACGATGGTGGCCACGTAGGGCATCATGGCGAGGAACTGGCTGGGTACGTCGACGCCCACGCTCTGCAGGTGGAAACCCAGCTGCGTCACGCCGCCGAAGAGGTAGGCGCCCAGCAGCACCCGCAGGGGCCGCCAAGTGGCGAAGGTGGTGAGCGCCAGCGCGATCCACCCGCGGCCGGCCACCATGTTCTCCACCCACAGGCCGGTGTAGACCACCGACAGGTAGGCGCCCGCCAGGCCGCACAGCGCGCCGCCGGCCATGACCGCCATCAGCCGGATGCGCCGCACCGGATAGCCCAGCGCATGCGCCGACTCGGGCGACTCGCCCACCGAGCGCAGCACCAGCCCGGCCCGCGTGCGGTACAGGAACCAGATCAGCGCGAAGGTGAGCGCCACCGCGAAGTACACCAGCGGATGGTGGCGGAACAGCGCCGGCCCGATGAAGGGAATGTCGCCCAGCACAGGGATGGCGAAGGCCATGCCGCCTGGCGCCTTGGCCTGCACGTAGTTGATGCCGACGAAGGCCGAGAAGCCCACGCCGAAGAGCGACAGCGCGAGGCCCGTGGCGTACTGGTTGGTGTTGAGCCAGATCACCAGCACGCCGAACAGGCCCGCCAGCAGCGCACCCACCGCCATGCCGGCCGCAAAGCCGATCCAGGCGTTGTGCGTGTGCACATAGGCCGCGAAGCCGCCGATGGCGGCGCACAGCATCATGCCCTCGGCGCCGAGGTTGACGATGCCGGCCTTCTCGTTGATGAGCAGGCCGAGCGCGGCGATGGCCAGCACGGTGCCGGCGCTGAGCATGGCGCCCAGGAGGAGTGCGTAGCTTTCCATTCAGGCCTCCCGACGGGCCGCCCCGAGGGAGGCCTGCGCCCCCTCGGGGGGCAGCGAATACACGAAGTGATGAGCGTGGGGCTTCATGTTCAGGCTTCTTTTACTTGAGGGGCAACATCCGGCGTCGATGCCTGCAACGAGGCAGTGCCGGCCGTCGGCGACACCGGCCGCGCCGCAGCCTTCATCCGCACGCGATACGCCACCAGCGTGTCGCAGGCCAGCAGCGTGAACAGCAGCAGGCCCTGGAACACCGCCGTGAGCGACTTGGGCAGGCCCAGGCGCGACTGCGCCAGCTCGCCGCCGATGTAGAACATGCTCATCAGGATGGCCGAGAACACCATGCCCACCGGATGCAGCCGTCCCACGAAGGCCACGATGATGGCGGCGAAGCCGTAGCCTGCGGGCACATAGGGCGTGAGCTGCCCGATGGGGCCGGCCACTTCGAGCGCACCGGCCAGGCCGGCCGCGGCGCCCGAGGTCAGCAACGCGATCCACACCGCACGCCGGGCCGAGAAGCCCGCGTAGCGCGCCGCCGCCGGCGCCAACCCGCCCACCTGCTGCGCGAAGCCCAGCCGGGTGCGGAACAGGAAGACCCACAGCGCCGCCACGCCCACCAGCGCGATCACGATGCCGATGGTCACGCGCGAGCCCTTCATCAGCCGCGGGATCTGCGTCACCGCCTCGAAGGTCTTGGTCTGCGGGAAGTTGTAGCCCATCGGATCCTTCCACGGCCCGCCCACCAGCCACAGCAGCAGCAGCGTGGCCACGTAGACCAGCATCAGGCTGGTGAGGATCTCGTTGGCATTGCACACGTCCCGCAGCCAGGCCACGATGGCCGCCCACAGCATGCCGCCCAGCACGCCTGCCACCAGGATGGCCGGCACGATCCACGGGCCGGTGTTCTTGTCGGCCAGCAGCGCCATGCCGCCCGCGGCGATGGCGCCCAGCACGAACTGACCCTCGGCGCCGATGTTCCACACGTTGGAGCGGAAGCACACCGCCAGCCCCAGCGCGATGACCAGCAATGGCGTCGCCTTGACCAGCAGCTCGCCGATGGCATAGCTGCTCTTGATCGGCTCCCAGAAGAAGACCTGCAGCCCCCGCACCGGGTCCTTGCCCAGCGCGGCGAACAGGATCACGCCGATCACCACCGTGATCAGCAGCGCCAGGATGGGCGAGCCGTAGCTCCAGAAACGCGACAGCTGCGGCCGCAACTCAAGCTTGAGCATGGATGCCCTCCTCTTTTGCGCGCGAAGCCGCGCCCTCCCACAGTCCGCTCATCCATTCGCCGATCTGCGGCACGGTGGCCGCAGCCCGGTCGATGGAGGGCGACAGCCGCCCCTTGGCAATCACATGCAACCGGTCGCTGATCTCGAACAGCTCGTCCAATTCCTCGCTGACCACCAGCACCGCGCAGCCCGCGTCGCGCAGCGCCAGGATCTCAGCGCGGATCAGCGCCGCGGCGCCCACGTCCACGCCCCAGGTCGGCTGCGACACGATGAAGAGCTTGGGGCTGGCGTCGATCTCGCGGCCGACGATGAACTTCTGCAGGTTGCCGCCCGACAGCGACTTGGCCGCCGACTGCGGCCCGCCGGCCTTGACCTTGAAGCGCTCGATGATGGCGCGTGCCTGCTGCTCCAGCTGGCCGATGCGCAGCCAGCCGCCGCTGCCCACCGCGTCGTCGCGCGTCAGCAGCAGGTTATGCGCCAGGCCCAGCGTGGGCACGGCGCCGCGGCCCAGCCGCTCCTCAGGCACGAAATGCAGGCCCAGCCTGCGGCGCGCCCGCGGCCGCAGCCGGCCCGCGCCCTGGCCGAAAAGGCGGACCATGCCGGGCTCTGCCCGCACGTCCTCGCCCGACAGGGCGTAGAGCAACTCCTTCTGGCCGTTGCCGGACACGCCGGCGATGCCCACCACCTCGCCCGCGCGCACCTGCAGCGAGACGCCGTCCAGGTCCACGCCGAACTGGTCTTCGCGCGGCAGGCTCAGACGCTCGACCGCCAGCGCCACCTCGCCCACGTTGGACGGCCGGTGCGTCAGCGGCGGCGGCTCGGCGCCGATCATCAGGCGCGACAGCGACTCGTTGGTCTCCTGCTGCGGATTGCACACGCCCGTGACCTTGCCGCCGCGCAGCACGGTGCAGGCGGTGCACAGCTCGCGGATCTCGTGCAGCTTGTGGCTGATGTACAGGATGGAGCAGCCCTCGGAGGCCAGCTTCTTGAGCACCACGAAGAGCTTCTGCACGGCCTGCGGCGTCAGCACCGAGGTGGGCTCGTCCAGGATCAGCAGCTTGGGGTCGGTGAGCAGCGCGCGGATGATCTCCACCCGCTGCATCTCGCCCACCGACAGCGTGTGGACCGGCCGCAGCGGGTCGATCTCCAGCCCGTACTCGCCGGCCTTGGCCACGATTCGGCGCGTGACGTCGGCCAGCGCCAGGCTCTTGTCCAGGCCCAGCCAGACGTTCTCGGCCACCGTCAGCGTGTCGAACAGGCTGAAGTGCTGGAACACCATGCTGATGCCCAGCTGACGCGCCTCCTGCGGATTGCGGATGGCCACCGGCTGGCCGTTGAAGTTCACCGTGCCCTCGTCCGGCTTGACCGAGCCGTAGATGATCTTCATCAGCGTGGACTTGCCGGCGCCGTTCTCGCCCAGCACGGCATGGGTTTCGCCGGGCTGGACAGTGAGCGACACGTCGCTGTTGGCGACCACCGAGGGATAGCGCTTGGTGATGTGCGCGAGCTGGAGTCTGGGGGGGGACATGGGGGTGGCCTTCGGGGGTCGCTCTTTTAAGTAAAACGGTGAATGCTAGTCGCCTGGGGCCGGCCCGGATAGGTCAGTGACCCGGCAGGTAGATGTACTTGAACAGGAAGATCCCGCCGATCACCCACACCATCCAGTGCGCCTCCCGCGCCCGGCCGGTGATCAGCTTCAGCACCGCATAGCTGATGAAGCCGAAGGCCAGGCCATTGGCGATGGAATAGGTGAAGGGCATGGCCAGCGCGGTGATGGCCGCGGGGATGACCTCGGTGGTCTCGTTCCAGTCCAGTTCGGTCAGGTCCCTCAGCATCAAACATGCCACGAAGAGCAGGGCCGGCGCCGTCGCATAGGCCGGCACCACGCCGGCCAGCGGCGCGATGAACAGGCAGGCCAGGAAGAGCACCGCCACCGTCAGCGCCGTCAGGCCCGTGCGGCCGCCGGCCTGCACGCCCGCCGCGCTCTCCACATAGGCCGTGGTGCTGGAGGTGCCCAGCAGCGAGCCCGCGAAGATGGCGCCCGAATCGGCCAGCAGCGCCTTGTTGAGCCGGTCCATCTTGCCCGGCACCAGCAGGCCGGCACGCTTGGCCACGCCCATCAGCGTGCCGGTGGCATCGAACAGCTCGACCAGGAAGAACACCAGGATCACATTCAGGATGCCGCCAGCCAGCGCGCCCTTGATGTCCAGCTGCAGCAGCGTGGGCACGATGGAGGGCGGTGCCGACACCACGCCCTTGAACTGGTTGCCGGCAAAGAAGAAGCTGGCCAGCGTCACGGCCACGATGCCGATCAGGATGGCGCCCGGCACCTTGAGCCGGTCCAGCATCACGATCAAGAAGAAGCCCAGCACCGCGAGCACGGCCGCGGGCTGGTGCAGGTCGCCCAGCGTGACGTACGTGGCCGGGGAGGCGGCGACGATGCCCGCGCTCTTGAGCGCGATCAGCGCCAGGAACAGGCCGATGCCCACCGTGATGGCATAGCGCAGCGACAGCGGGATGCCGCGGATGATCAGCTCGCGGATGCGGAACAGCGTCACCAGCAGGAACAGGCAACCCGAGACGAACACCGCCCCCAGCGCGGCCTGCCAGGTGAAGCCCATGTGCTGCACCACGCCGTAGGCGAAGTAGGCATTCAAGCCCATGCCCGGCGCCAGCGCGATCGGGTAGTTGGCATACAGGCCCATGATGGCCGAGCCCAGCGCGGCGATGACGCAGGTGGCGACGAACACGGCCTCCTTCGGCATGCCCGCGTCGCCCAGGATCGAGGGGTTGACGAAGATGATGTAGGCCATCGTGAGAAAGGTGGTCAGGCCGGCCAGCAGTTCGGTGCGCACGGTCGTGCCGTGCTCCTGCAGCTTGAACAGCCGCTCGATCGCATTCATGGGTCTTGTCTCCGGTGTTGTTGTGAATGAAGGAAGCGAAAGGAATCAGGGGCCGCCGGGCTGACGCAGCGAGGCGGCCGCGTTCTTGACCTGCTCGCGCAGCCACTGGGCCGCACTCGACGAATGCGTGCGCTCGTGCCAGAGCTGGTAATAGAGCAGGCGCGGCAAGGTGGCCGGGCAGTCGAGGATGCGCACCGGCAGCTGCTGCGCAAAGCGCTCGCAGAACTGGCGGCCGGTGGTCAGCACCAGCAGGCTGCTGGCCACCATCTGCGGAATCAGGCTGAAGTGCGCGCAGCGCGCCGTGATGTTGCGCTGGCGCCCGATGGCGTCGAGCAGCTGGTCGATGATCCCGCGCGCGCCCGGGTGCGTGGGCGTCGGCGCGATGTGCTCGGCCTCCAGCCAGGTCTCGAAGTCCCAGCCGCGGCGCACCGCGGGGTGCTCCTGGCTCACCATCGACACCACCTCGTCGCCGAAGAGGCGCGACATGTGCAGGTCTTCGGGCGGCTTGAGCCAGTTGCCGATCACCAGGTCCAGCGTGCCTTCGGCCAGGTGGGCGTGGTAGTCGGAATCGGACGAAAGCGGATGGATCTCGATGCGCGTGAGCGGTGCCAGCCGCTTGATCTGCGTCACCACCAGCGGCAGGAACAGCGGATCGAGGTAGTCGTTGGCGGCGATGCGGAAGGTGGTGGCCGCCGTCTGCGGATCGAAGCCGCGCACGTCCGAGAACAGCATCTCGGCCGCGCGCAGGATGCTGGCCGCGGGCTCGATCATGCGCAATCCCGCCTCGGTGGGCACCATGCCGGAGCCCGAGCGCACCAGCAACGGATCGCCCGACAGCTCGCGCAGCCGCTTGAGCGCCGCCGAGACGGCCGGCTGGTACATGCCCAGCCGCAGCGCCGCCCGCGAGACGCTGCGGTCGGTGAGCACGGTATAGAGCACCCGGATGAGGTGCAGATCGATCTTGTCGAAGAGGGCCTGGTCTCGCATGGGGCCTCACTCTGCCAGAGACAGGCGACGCCCGGCCCCGTGGCGGGGCCATGGCGACGACGGTCCCGGCCGAACGATCAGGCGGTGGCGGGAGCGGACTGGACCGCGTTCAGTGCACGCAGGATCGCTTCGCTGGTGGCCGGTGCCCGCAGCGGTGGATCGACCCGGTGGCCGCCCGCGGCCGACACGGCATCGCGGATGGCAAAGAACACCGAGAAAGGCAGCAGTAGCGGCGGCTCGCCGACAGCCTTGCTGCGGTGGATGGAATCCTCGGCATTGGGGCCGTCGAAGAGCCGCACGTTGAACACCGGCGGGCAGTCGTTGGCCGTGGGGATCTTGTAGGTGCTGGGCGCGTGCGTCAGCAGCTTGCCGTTGCCCGGGTGCCAGACCAGCTCCTCGGTGGTGAGCCAGCCCATGCCCTGGATGAAGGCGCCTTCGACCTGGCCGATGTCCACCGCGGGGTTGAGCGAACGGCCGGCATCGTGCAGCACGTCGGCACGCAGCAGCTTCCATTCGCCGGTCAGGGTGTCGATGACCACCTCGCTCACCGCCGCGCCATAGGCGAAGTAGTAGAAGGGATGGCCCTGCATGGTCTGTGCGTTCCAGTGCAGGCCGGGCGTGCTGTAGAAGCCGTCGGACCACAGTTGCACCCGGTCGGTGTAGGCCTCGGCCACCAGCGTGGCGAAGGTGAGTTCGCGCCCGGCCACCTGCACCTTGCCATTGGCGAATTGCACCGCGTCGGGCGTGCCGCCATGGCGGCGCGCGGCGAAGTCGGCGAGCCGCTCGCGGATCTGGCGGGCCGCGTCCTGCGCGGCCTTGCCGTTGAGGTCGGCGCCGGTCGATGCGGCCGTGGCCGAGGTGTTGGCCACCTTGGTCGTGTCGGTGGCTGTGGCGCGCACACGCTCGAATTCCACGCCCAGCTCGTGCGCCACCACCTGCGCCACCTTGGTGTTCAGGCCCTGGCCCATCTCGGTGCCGCCGTGGTTCACGAGGATGGAGCCGTCGGTGTAGACGTGCACCAGCGCCCCGGCCTGGTTGAAGTGCGGCACGTTGAAGCTGATGCCGAACTTGATCGGCGTGAGCGCCATGCCGCGCTTGAGCACCGAGCTCTTGGCGTTGAAGGCCGCGATGGCCTCGCGACGCTCGCGATAGCTGCTCGAATCCTCGAGCTGGTCGACAAGCTCGTGGATCACGTTGTCGCGCACCGTCTGGCCGTAGGGCGTGACGTTGCGCTCGGTCTTGCCGTAGAAATTGGCACGGCGCACGTCGAGCGCATCGCGGCCGAGCTGGCGGGCGATGGAGTCGAGCACGTACTCCACCGCGATGGCGCCCTGCGGCCCGCCGAAGCCGCGGAAGGCGGTGTTGCTCTGCGTGTTGGTGCGGCCCGAGAAGCCATGCATGCTCACCTCGGGCAGCCAGTAGGCGTTGTCGAAGTGGCACAGGGCGCGGGTCATCACCGGGCCGGACAGGTCGGCAGAGTGGCCGGCGCGCGAGACCATGCTGATCTCGGCGCCGAGGATGCGGCCTTCGTCGTCGAAGCCCACTTCGTACTCGTACCAGAAGCAGTGACGGCGGCCGGTGATCAGGAAGTCGTCGTCGCGGTCCGGGCGCAGCTTGACGGGGCGACGCAGCTTGTTGGCCGCCACGGCGGCGATGCAGGCGAACAGGCCCGACTGCGATTCCTTGCCGCCGAAACCGCCACCCATGCGCCGGCATTCGATGTGCACCTCGTTGGAATGCAGGTGCAGCGCATGCGCCACCAGGTGCTGCATCTCGGTGGGATGCTGGGTCGAGCAGTAGACCTGCATCGTCCCACCTTCCTTGGGGATGGCGTAGCTGATCTGGCCTTCGAGGTAGAACTGCTCCTGGCCGCCGACGTCGAGTTCGCCCTTCAGGCGGTGCGGCGCGGCCTCGATGGCGGCACGCACCGCCAGCCCCTTGTCGCTGCGGGTCAGGTGCATGGGCGGCACCACGTACTGGCCGCGGGCATGCGCCTGCTGCGGCGTCAGCACCGGCTCGGCCGGTGCCACGCGCGCGGCTTCCTTGGCGCGCGCGGCGGCGCGGCGGGCCTCGGTGCGGGTGCGGGCGATGACTGCAAAGAGTGGCTGGCCCAGGAAGCGGATCTCGCCGTCACAGAGCAACGGATCGTCATGCACGATCGAGCCGCAGTCGTTGGCGCCCGGAATATCGTCGGCCACGATCACGTCCACCACGCCGGGCATGGCGCGGATGGCGTCCAGGTCCAGCCCTTCCAGCCGGCCGGCCGCCACGGGCGACAGGCCCAGCGCGCAATGCAGCGTGCCGGCCAGCTCGGGCAGGTCGTCGGTGTAGGTGGCCTCGCCGGCCACGTGCAGATGGGCGGATTCGTGCGGGCGGCTGATGCCCACGCGGGCGCCCTGGGCCAGGGCCTGGGCTTCGGCCCGGGTGTCGATGCGGGCGGCCGTGTTGGCGGCGTAGTCGGCGAAGGCCTCGGCGGACTGCAGCAGGGCGGGGTCGATCGGCTTGTTCATCGTTCAGGCTCCGAAGGCAGGGGCGTGGGGCATCACCGTCCAGACGCTGGTCTCCTGCGCCTCCAGCGGCTCGTCGGCGCGCGTCTCCAGCCAGAAGCGCTGCAGCAGGTTCTGCGCCACCTGCAGCCGGTAGTCGGCCGAGGCGCGCAGGTCGGTCATCGGCTTGAAGTCCTGGGCGAGTGCGGCCTTGGCGGCTTCGACGGTCTGCTGGGTCCAGGGCTTGCCGACGAGGGCGGCCTCGGCCTGGGTGGCACGGCGCACGATGGCGGCCATGCCGCCGTAGGCCAGGCGGATGCTGCGCACCACCTCGCCGTCCAGCTCCAGCGCGAAGCCGGCGCACAGGGCCGAGATGTCGCAGTCGAAGCGCTTGCTGATCTTGTAGCCGCGCAACTGGCGCTCGAACGCCGACAGCGGCAGCGCGATGCCCTGCACGAACTCGCCGCTCTGCAGCTGGTTCTTCATGTAGTCGACGTAGAAGTCGGTCAGGGGCATGCGGCGCACGCAGTGGCCCTTGCGCAGTTCCACCTCCGCATCGAGCGCCATGAGGATGGGCGGCGAGTCGCCGATGGGCGAGCCGTTGGCCACGTTGCCACCCAGCGTGCCCGCATGGCGGATGGGCGGCGAGGCGAAGCGCAGCCACACGTCCTGCAGCGAGGGCGCGCGCTGCACGATGGCGGACCAGGCGTCTTCCAGCGAGACGGCGGCGCCGATCCACAGCTCGTCCTGCTCCACCACGTCGATGCGCTTGAGCTCGGGCACGTTGCCGATGTAGAGGATGTCGCCCAGGTCGCGGAACTGCTTGTTGACCCACAGGCCGATGTCGGTGGAGCCGGCCAGCAGCCGCGCCTGCGGCTTGGCCACGCGCAGTTCGGCGAAGGCCTCCAGGCTGACGGGTGCGTGGAAGTGGTCAGTGCGGTGGCCGAGCGGCGCGGCGTAGTCGAAGGTGGCGTCGGTGCGCAGGGCCTGCAGTGCCTGCACCACGGGGGCGGTATCCAGCCTGACCGGCGGCAGGTCGAACATCTTCTGGCCGGCGTCGAGGATGGGCCGATAGCCCGTGCAGCGGCACAGGTTGCCCGACAGCTCGTCGGCCAGCTGCTGGCGCGTCGGCCGGCTGCCGCGGGCGCCGTGCTGCTCGTAGCTGGCCCACATCGACATCACGAAGCCCGGGGTGCAGAAGCCGCATTGCGAACCGTGGCAGTCCACCATCGCCTGCTGCACCGGATGCAGTTGCTGGACAGGGTGCTTGGAATGACGCTCGCCGTCGTGCACGCAGGCCGTCTGCGCCTTGAGGTCTTCGACGGTGAACAGCGCCTTGCCATGCAGCGTGGGCAGGAACTGGATGCAGGCGTTGACCGTCTGCAGCTTCAGCCCGCCGACGGCGCCGGATTCACCTTCGGCGGCCAGTTCGCCGATCACCACGGTGCAGGCGCCGCAGTCGCCCTCGTTGCAGCCTTCCTTGGTGCCGGTGCAGCGCGCGTCCTCGCGCAGCCAGTCGAGCACGGAGCGCGTGGGATGCACGCCGTCGACCGCCACCACGCGGCCGCGGTGGAAGAACTGGATGGGTTGGGTGGAGGTGCTCATGGATCTCGTGGGGGCAGCGAAGCCGCAGGCGGCGCGGCGATGGGCGAAGTTAGTCGGAGTCGAGCTTACGCGGATACGCCCTGGGCCATAGAGGCCATCCGCCAATCGTTATGCGCTGCGCGTGGGCACCCTCGCCATGCACCGTGGCGTCACCTGCGCGACCCATGCTGGTGCCGCAGGCCCTGCGGCGGTGCAGCATCCGGTCAGGCCGGCAGGCCAGTGTCCTCGCCGAACAGGCGCACGATCTCGCCGCGCAGCCAGCGGTTGGGCGCATCGTCCTCGAAGCGGCGGCTCCAGTGCAGGGCCACGCCGAAATCGCGCAGGGGAAAGTCGGGTTCGACGATGGCGAAGCCGGCGCCTTCGCCGAAGCTGCGGGCGATGTTGCGCGGCATGACCACCGCCAGGTCGGTGTCGCGCACGATGGCAGGCAGCACCATGAAATGCTCGGTCACCAGCCGCACGCGCTCCTCCAACTCCATCAGCTGCAGGATGCGCAGGGTGTCGGCATGCGAGCGCACGGCCACGAAGTCCAGCGTCTGCAGCGCCGCCAGCAGCGCCTTGCCGCGCAGGGTGCGGCGGGCGAAAGGATGGCCGTCGCGCACCAGCACGATGTAGCGGTCGTTCAGCAGGTGCTGGCGCCGCGTGTCCTTCACCTTGGGCAGGAAGCCGAAGGCCAGGTCGATGCGGCCCTCGTCCAGCGCGGCAGCGATGTCCTGCGGGCGCAGCGGCAGCGTCTCCAGCCGCACGCCGGGCGCCAACGCGCGCAGGTGCTGCATCAGCGGCGGCAGGAAGCGGCCCTCGCCGATGTCGCTCATGTGGATACGGAAGGTCTTGCGCGAGCGGGCCGGGTCGAAGCGCTCGGGCTCGGCCACGGCCTCATGGAGCGCCGCGAGCGCCGCCCGCACGGCCGGCGCCAGCCGCTCGGCCCGCGGCGTGGGCGCCACGCCGCCGGCCACCCGGGTGAACAGCGCGTCGCCCAGCGCGAGCCGCAGCCGCGTCAGGCCATGGCTGACCGCCGGCTGGGTCAGGCCCAGGGCCTCGGCGGCGCGGCTCACGTTGCGGGTGCGGTGCACGGCATCGAAGACGCGCAGCAGGTTCAGGTCCAGCTTTTCCATATGCACGCCGTTCATAACACTTAGCGGGTCCATTGCATTGAGGACATGCCCCAGGCGCCGGACACTCCGCGCTTTCGCATGAGCGGCCCCCCGGGCTGCGGTGGCCGACGCCCCTGGACGCGCGGCCAGGCCCCCACGACGGAGAGACAAGAACATGGAAGTTTCCTTCAGCAAGGAAGTGCAGGCGCTGCGCCTGGGCGCGGGCCAGACCTTCCACGGCGAGGGCATCCTGGCCATCACCAAGGGCCTGCTGCAGGCCGGCGTGGCCTACGTGGGCGGCTATCAGGGCGCGCCGGTGTCGCACCTGCTGGACGTGATGGTGCAGGGCCGCGACTACATGCAGGAGTTGGGCGTGCACGTCGAGGCCTGCTCCAACGAGGCTTCAGCCGCGGCCATGCTGGGCGCCTCTATCCACTACCCGCTGCGCGGCGCCGTCACCTGGAAGTCCATCGTCGGCACCAACGTGGCGGCCGATGCCCTTTCCAACCTCAGCTCGCCGGGCGTGACCGGCGGCGTGCTGATCGTGGTGGGCGAGGACTACGGCGAAGGCGCCAGCGTGATCCAGGAGCGCACCCATGCCTATGCGCTCAAGTCCAGCCTGTGCCTGCTGGACCCGCGCCCCCACCTGCCGACCATGGTGCGCATGGTGGAGGAAGGCTTCAACCTCTCCGAGGCCTCGAGCATGCCCTGCATGATGGAGCTGCGCATCCGCGCCTGCCACGTGCGCGGCAGCTTCGACTGCAAGGACAACCGCGCCCCGGCCGTCAGCACCCGCAGCCTGATGGAGGAGCCGGCCCGCTTCGACTACGAGCGCCTGGCCCATCCGCCCGTCACCTTCGGCCACGAGAAGCGCAAGAGCGCCGAGCGCATTCCGGCCGCGCAGCGCTACATCGCCGAGCACGGCCTGAATGAGCTGATGCCCGGCCCACGCGAGGACCTGGGCATCGTGGTGCAGGGCGGGCTCTACAACGCCCTCATCCGCGCGCTGCAGCAGCACGGCCTGGCCGATGCCTTCGGCCAGAGCGAGATCCCGATCCTGGTGCTCAACGTCACCTATCCGCTGGTGCCGGCGCAGATCGTCGACTTCGCCGCCGGCAAGCGCGCCCTGCTGGTGGTGGAGGAAGGCCAGCCCGAGTACATCGAGCAGGACATCGCGACGCTGCTGCGGCGGCGCGACCTGCGGACGCCGCTGCACGGCAAGGACCTGCTGCAGATGGCGGGCGAGTACACCACCGAGGTGTTGACCCGTGGCCTGGCCGCCTTCGCCGCGCGCTACCTGCCCGAGGGCGCCGGCCAGACCGGTACCGACTGGCTGGCCGCCAACGACGCGCGCCGCCGGGCCGTGGCCGAGCTGCTGGGCAAGCCGCTGCCGGGGCGGCCGCCGGGCTTCTGCATCGGCTGCCCGGAGCGGCCGGTGTTCTCGGCCCTCAAGCTCGCGCAGCAGGAAGTGGGCAAGGTGCACATCGCCGCCGACATCGGCTGCCATGCCTTCGGCACCTTCGAGCCCTTCAGCGGCGGCCATTCGATCCTGGGCTACGGCATGAGCCTGGCCAGCCGCGCGGGCGTCTCGCCCATGATGCAGCGGCGGGTGCTGTCGATCATGGGCGACGGCGGCTTCTGGCACAACGGCCTGCTCACCGGCGTGCAGAGCGCCCTCTTCAACGGCGACGACGCCGTGCTGCTGATCTTCAAGAACGGCTACACCAGCGCCACCGGCACGCAGGACATCATCTCCACGCCCGACGAGGACACCAAGGCCCGCGCCGAGGACAAGCAGCAGAGCCTGGCCCACAAGAACCACACCATCGAGGACACGCTGCGCGGCCTGGGCGTGAAGTGGATGCGTACGGTCCATACCTACGAGGTGGCAACCATGCGGGCCACGCTGACGGAGGCCTTCACGACCTCCTTCGAAGGGCTGAAGGTCATCATTGCCGAAGGCGAATGCCAGCTGGAGCGCCAGCGCCGCATCAAGCCCTGGATCGCACAGCTGCTCAAGAAGGGCGAGCGCGTGGTACGCGTGAAGTACGGCGTGGACGAGGACGTGTGCAACGGTGACCACGCCTGCATCCGCCTGTCGGGCTGCCCCACGCTGACACTCAAGGACAACCCCGACCCGCTGAAGGTGGACCCGGTGGCCACCGTCATCGACGGCTGCGTGGGCTGCGGCCTGTGCGGCGCCAATGCGCATGCGGCCACGCTGTGCCCCAGCTTCTACCGGGCCGAGGTGGTGCAGAACCCGCGCTGGCACGAGCGGCTGCTGCACGGCCTGCAGTCCGCCCTGGTGCGCGCCCTGCGCCCGGCATGAGGAGCAACCCATGCCCGCTTCGCTCCATCCCCGCTTCGACACCATGAATCCCATCGCGTCCGCGAATCAACGCCCCCTCACCCTGCTCCTGTGCGCCCTGGGCGGCGAAGGCGGCGGCGTGCTCACCGAATGGCTGATCGAGGCCGCCCGCCATGCGGGTTACGCGGCGCAGAGCACCTCGGTGCCCGGCGTGGCCCAGCGCACCGGCGCCACCACCTACTACGTCGAGGTCTTCCCGGTGCCGCTGGCGCAGCTGCAAGGGCGCCAGCCGGTGTTCAGCCTGGTGCCAGCCCCGGGCGCGCTGGACGTGATCGTCTCCTCCGAGTTGCTGGAGACCACGCGCCAGATCGCCAATGGCATGGCCGACCCAACGCGCACCCAGGTCATCACCTCCTCCAGCCGCAGCCTGACCACGGCCGAGCGCATGGCGCTGGGCGACGGCCGGGCCGATGCGGCGCAGCTGCTGGAGGTGGTGCGCCGCTTCAGCCGCGCGCACCAGGTGCTGGACATGGCGGCGATGGCCCGCGAATGCGGCACCGTCATCAGCAGCATCATGTACGGCGCCATCGCCGGCAGCGGCGTGCTGCCCTGGCCGCGCGCGGCCTTCGAGGCGGCGATCCACGATCCGGCCTCGGGCAAGGCGCCGGGCGCCACCGCGGCGGCCAGCCTGCGCGGCTTTGCGCGTGCCTACGAGGCGGTGAATGCACCGCGGCAGCAGGCGGCCTTCGTCGATGCGCTGCTGAAGGACCCGAAGGTGGAAGCCACGCCGGCCCCGACGCTGCCCGCCGACCTGGCCAGCCGCTTTCCGCCCGCCGTGCACGAGATGATGGCCCTGGGCCATGCGCGCACGCTGGAGTACCAGGACGGGGCCTACGCAAGTCGCTACACGGACCGCCTGGCGCGCGTGCTCGATGCCGAACGCGCGTCCGACCCCGCGGGCGCGCACGGCTGGGCCATCACCCGCGAGATGGCCCGCTGGCTGGCCCTGTGGATGGCCTTCGACGACATCGTGCGCGTGGCCGCGCTCAAGGCCCGCGCCAGCCGCGCCGAGCGGGTGCGCATGGAGGTCAAGGCCGGCGAGGCCGACCTGCTGCGCGTCTACGACCACTTCAAGCCCGGCGTACCGGAATTCGCCGCCCTGCTCCCGCCCGCCCTCGCCCGCCGGCTGCAGGACTGGGACCGCGCCCGCCAGCGCCGCGGCCAGTCGCCGTGGGCCCTGCCGCTGAAGGTGGGCAGCCACTCGGTCATGGGCATGGCCGCGCTGCGGCTGCTCGCCAGCCTGCGCCGGCTGCGGCCCATCGGCAGCCGCTTCGCCGAGGAGCAAAGGCTGATCGAGCACTGGCTGGCCGCCGTCCAGGCCGGCGCGCGCGAGGACTGGGCCCTCGGCCACGAGCTCGCGCTGTGCGGCCGCCTGATCAAGGGCTACGGCAGCACCAACGAGCGCGGCAAGGCCAACCTGCTGCACATCGTCGACCACCTGGCCCGCAGCCCAGGCCGCACGCCGGCCGAGCGCGCGCAGGCCATTGCCGCGGCCCGCGAGGCCGCGCTGGCCGACGAGGCCGGCACCGCCCTCGACGCCACCCTGCGGGCGCACGGCGCGCCGCCGCGCCCGGTGGCCGAGCAGCCCATCCGCTGGATGCGCCGGCCGCCCCGCTCGCAGGGCCAGGGCGCCTGAGACACCGAGACCCCCAATAGACCAAGAAGGAGACAAGCGATGACCTCTCATCCCCACCCCGCCATCCGCAACCCGCGCCGCCGCCTGGCGCTGACCCTGGCCGGTGCCGCGTGCGTGGCCGCCGCCCTGGCGGCACCGCTGGCTACCCATGCCCAGGCCTGGCCGACCAAGCCGATCCGCGTCGTGGTCAACTTCCCGCCCGGCGGCGCGGCCGATCAGTTGGCGCGGCTCGTGGGCCAGCCCCTGTCGGAGGCGCTGGGCCAGCCGGTCGTGGTCGAGAACCGCGGTGGCGCCAACGGCAACATCGGCGGCGAGGTGGTGGCCCGCGCCCCGGCCGACGGCTACACGCTGCTGATGAGCTCCGGCGGCATGGTGTCGGTGAATCCGCACCTGTACGAGAAGATGCCCTTCGATCCCGCCAAGGACCTGGTGCCGGTGGCCGCCGCCGCGCGCGTGCTGGTCTACCTGGTGATCCGGCCCGAGCTCCCACCGAAGAACATCCAGGAGTTCATCGCCTACCTCAAGGCCCGGCCGGGCAAGCTCTCCTACGGCTCGCCCGGCGTGGGCAGCTCACCCCATCTGGCGGGCGAGATGTTCAAGTCGCAGACCGGCACCTTCGCCACCCATGTGCCCTACCGCGGCGCGGCGCCCGCGCTGCAGGACCTGCTGGCCGGCCAGATCGACTACTACTTCGACCCGGGTATCGCGCTCCAGCAGGTCAAGGCCGGCAAGCTGCGTCTGCTGGCGGTGGGCAGCCCGCAGCGCTCGCCGCTCTTTCCCGATGTGCCCACGCTGGCCGAGGCCGGCCTGAAAGGCTTCGACGCCGACACCGTGTTCGGCTTCTACGCGCCGGCCGGCACGCCCACGCCGGTGATCGCGCGGCTCAACACCGAGATCAACAAAGTGCTGGGGCTGCCGATGGTGAAGGAACGCATCCAGCAGCTCGGCGGCGAAGCGGCGCCCGGCACGCCAGCCGCCTTCCACGACCGCGCGATGGCCGATTCAACGCGCTTCGGGGCCATCATCAAGGAGCGGGGCATCAAGGCCGATTGAGGCCCGCCCCGCCCGCATGAGCCCCTCTGCCCTCGGCGCCGGGCGAGAAGGCTCCCCGGTCGCGCCGCCGTTAACCTGCCGCCATGTCCAAGACCATCACCTACACCGCCCGCGTCGAATTCGGCGACTGCGACCCTGCCGGCATCGTCTGGTTTCCCAACTTCTTCGGCTGGATCGACGCCGCCTCGCGCCATTTCTTTGCCGGCTGCGGCGTGCCGCGCTGGGAAGAGACGACACGCACCCTCGGCGTCGTCGGCACGCCGCTGGTGGACACCCAGGCCCGCTTCGTCAGCACCGCCAGCTATGGCGACACGCTCCACTTCGCCGTGCAGGTCCGCGAGTGGCGCGAGAAGAGCTTCGTGCAGGCCTACCGCGTGACCCGCGACGACCCCGAGGGCGAGACGCTGATCCTCGAATGCGAGGAAGTGCGCATCTTCGGCGGCAAACGGCCCGACGGGCGGCTGCGCGCGCTTCCCATTCCGCCCGAGATCCGTGCCTTGTGCGAGTGAGCCGGCGCCCTGCGCCCCGGCGCGGGAGACCTCAACAGCGCGGCACACGCGCCTACACGCGGATGGGCAGCCGCCAGGGAACATCCGGCGGCTCGTGACGTCGGCCGAGCGCAGCGCCTCGACGCAGACGGCCCGCCCGTCCGGGGCCGCGGGGGCCGGGGCCGCGCCGTCCCTCCTGCCCCTACGTCCGTCCATGATCCACACCATCGCCCTGCAACCGGCCCCTGGGGGCTCGCCATCCGCCGCCAGCGGGCGCTGCAAGGGCTGCCGCGAAGGCGAGGTGCCGCTCTTTCCCTTCAGCTTCGCCTACCAGCCGATCCTGGACCTCCAGGCTGGCGAGATCTGGGCGCACGAGGCGCTGGTGCGCGGGCCGGACGGCGAAGGCGCCATGACGGTGCTCGACCAGGTCAATGCCGACAACCGCTACCGTTTCGACCAGGCCTGCCGCGTCAACGCGATCCGCATCGCCGCCGCGCTCGGCATAGACACGCGCCTGTCGATCAACTTCCTGCCCCAGGCGGTGTACCGGCCGGAGATCTGCATCCGCACCACGCTCGAGGCAGCCGACAAGTACAGCTTTCCGCGCGACCGCATCGTGTTCGAGGTGACCGAAGGCGAGCGGGTCAGCGACGGGCCCTGGCTCGCCTCCATCCTCACCGAGTACCAGCGCTGCGGCTTCCTGACGGCCATCGACGACTTCGGCGCCGGCTACGCGGGCCTGACGCTGCTGGCCGACTTCCAGCCCGATGTCGTCAAGCTGGACATGGCCCTGGTGCGCAACGTCGACACCAGCCGCGCGCGCCAGGCCATCACCCGCGGCATCCTGCGCATGTGCGAGGAGCTGGCCATCACGGTGGTCGCCGAGGGGGTCGAGACGGCCGGCGAGCGCGACTTCTTCCTGCACGAGGGCGTGCGGCTGATGCAGGGCTACCTGTTCGCCCGGCCGCGCTTCGAGGCACTGGCGCCGAAGGCCGAGATCTTCGGCTGAACCGGCGCCGGGCGGCCCCGCCTCAGTCCGGCATCACCAGCAGCGCGCGGAAGTCGTTGACGTTGGTGTGCGTGGGCCCGGTCACCAGCAGGTCGCCGAGTGCATCGAAGAAGCCATAGGCGTCGTTGCGGTCCAGGTGGTCCGACAGCTTGAGGCCGCGTTGCGCCGCGCGGGCCAGCGTATCGGGTCCGACGAAGGCGCCGGCGTTGTCCTCCACGCCGTCGATGCCGTCGGTGTCGGCGGCAAGCGCCCACACGCCGGGCTCCCCCATCAGCGCGCCGGCCAGGCCCATGCAGAACTCGCCCGCGCGTCCGCCCCGCCCCTTGGCGGTGCCGGGTGGGCGCTGGCGCACGGTCACCGTGGTCTCGCCGCCAGACAGGATCACGCAGGGCCGCGCGAAGGGCGTGCCGTGGCGCGCCACCGCGCGGGCCAGGGCGGCGTGCACCTTGCCGACCTCGCGCGACTCGCCTTCCATGTCGTCACCCAGCACATGGGCGTCGATGCCCGCCGCGCGGGCCGCCAGCGCGGCCGCCTCCAGCGACTGCCGCGGCGTCGCGATCAGGTGCACCGCATGGCCGGCAAACGCGGCATCGGCCGGCTTGGGGGTTTCGAGGCAGCCGCCGCGCAGGCCTTCCATGACGCGGGCCGGCAACTCGATGCCGTAGCGCTGCAGGATGGCGAGGGCGTCTGCGCAGGTGCTGCCGTCGGGCACCGTGGGGCCGCTGGCGATGACGGCCGGGTCGTCGCCGGGCACGTCGCTGATGGTGAGCGTGACCACCCGGGCCGGCGCGCAGGCCGCGGCCAGCCGGCCACCCTTGATGCGCGAGAGGTGCTTGCGCACGCAGTTCATCTCGCCGATGTGCGCGCCCGATTCGAGCAGCTGGCGGTTGATGCGCTGCTTGTCCTCCAGCGTCAGCCCCTCGGCCGGAAGCGTCAGCAGCGCCGAGCCGCCGCCGGAGATCAGGCACAGCACCAGGTCGTCGGCCGTGAGGCCATGCGTGAGGGCGAGCATGCGCTCGGCGGCGCGCAGGCCGGCGGCGTCGGGCACGGGGTGCGCGGCCTCCACCAGCTCGATGCGCGACGGCACGCCGGCCGGCCGCGGCGGGATGTGGCCATAGCGCGTGACCACCAGGCCCGACAGCGGGGCGTCCTGCGGCCAGAGGGCCTCCAGCGCCTGCACCATGGAGCCCCCGGCCTTGCCGGCGCCCAGCACCAGCGTGCGGCCGCGCGGCGGCGGGGGCAGGTACTGGCCCATGCGCGCGAGGGGCAGCGCCTGGTGCACGGCGACACGGTAGAGGTGTTCGAGGAAGGCGCGCGGCTGCTGCTTCGGATCAGGAAGCGAGGCAGACGCGGTGTCGGATGCGATCATGTTCTTTGTCTCCAGGGACCCGGCAAAGCCGCCGAGGTCTTTGAATGCGCGAGAGGACTGTACCGATGAAAACCCTGCTGATCCGCCACGCGAGCTGCGTGGCGACCTTCGACGACGCGCGCACCGAGCTGCGCGATGCCTCGGTGCTGGTGCGCGGCCACCGCATCGAGGCCATCGGCCCCGCGGCCGACCTGCCGCAGCAGGCCGACGAGGTGATCGATGCCCGCGGCCATCTGGTCATGCCGGGGCTGGTCAACACCCATCACCATATGTACCAGTCGCTGACGCGCGCCATACCGGCGACGCAGGACGCGGAACTCTTCGGCTGGCTGCGCGGGCTCTACCCGATCTGGGCCGGGCTCACGCCCGAGATGGTGAACGTCTCCACGCAGGTGGCCATGGCCGAGCTGCTGATGTCCGGCTGCACCACCAGCAGCGACCATCTCTACATCTACCCCAACGGCGTGCGGCTGGAGGACAGCATCGAGGCCGCGCAGGCCATCGGCATGCGCTTCGTCGCGTCGCGCGGGGCCATGAGCCTGGGCCAGTCGAAGGGCGGCCTGCCGCCCGACCGCGTGGTGGAGGACGAGGAGGCCATCCTGCGCGACACCGAGCGCCTGATCACCACCTGGCACGACCGCAGCCACGGCGCCATGGTCAACGTGGCGGTGGCGCCCTGCTCGCCCTTCTCGGTCAGCCGCGAGCTGATGCGCGATGCCGCGGCCCTGGCCCGCCAGCATGGCGTGCGCCTGCACACCCACCTGGCCGAGAACGACCACGACATCGCCTTCACCCGCGAGAAGTTCAACTGCACGCCGGCCGAATACGCGCAGGAACTGGGCTGGCTGGGCGACGACGTCTGGCATGCCCACTGCGTCAAGCTGGACGAAGCCGGCATCGGCCTGTTCGCGCGCAGCCGCACCGGCGTGGCCCACTGCCCTTGCAGCAACATGCGCCTGGCCTCGGGCCTGGCGCCCATCCGCCGCATGCTCGACGCTGGCGTGCCCGTGGGCCTGGGCGTGGACGGCAGCGCCAGCAACGACGGCGCGCACATGGTCGGCGAGGCGCGGCAGGCGCTGCTGCTGGCGCGGGTGCGCCGCTCGCTCGATGCCTTCGGCTGCGACCACGGCCCGGCCGAGATGACCGCCCGCGACGCGCTGGCCATGGCCACCCGCGGCGGCGCCCAGGTGCTCGGCCGCGCCGACATCGGCCACCTGGCGCCGGGCATGTGCGCCGACCTGGCCCTGTTCGACCTGCGCACCCTGGGCTTCGCCGGTGGCGCCGTGCACGACCCCGTGGCCAGCCTGCTGCTGTGCGCCAGCCCGCAGGCGGCGTACACGGTGGTCAACGGGCGGGTGGTGGTGCGCGAAGGCCAGCTGGCGACGGTGGAATTGCAACCGCTGGTGGAGCGGCACAACCGGCTCGCCGTCCAGCTCGCCGAAGCGGCCCGCAGCGCCTGATTGATCGCGGATGACTCCCTCTCCCGCGAGAGAAGAGGGGTTCGAAGCCACGCCTCGCCGCTCTGGGTTTCTCATGCCAGCAGCAGCCATGGGCGGAGACGGGCGGGCCCAAGCATGCCCGTCTCCCGGTGTCAGTTCGTCTTCGCCCCGCCCTGGAACCAGCGCCCGATGAGCGCCCGCTCGGCCTCGGTGATACCGGTGGCGTTGTTCATCGGCATGATCTTCGTCACCACCACCTGCTGGTAGACGGCCTGCGCATGCGCGGCCACCTGCTCGGGCGAGTCGAGCCGCACGTTCTTCATCTGCACGGCGGCGCCGTGGCACAGGTAGCAGCGCTGCTCCAGCACCTTCTGCACCTCGGCATAGGCCACGGGCGCGGCCTGCGCGGCGGCGGGTTGCGGCGCCACGGGCTCGGGCTTCATCCAGACGATGGTCAGGCCCAGGACGGCGATGCCGAGCATGGCGTAGGGCAGCGGGTTCTTCGCGTTGCCCAGCTTCCAGCGATGGCGCACCACGAAGAACTGGCGGATGGCGGCGCCGCCCAGCATGATCAGCAGCAGCACGATCCAGTTCTGCGGATGCGTGTAGGTGAAGCTGTAATGGTTGGACAGCATCGCGAACAGCACCGGCAGCGTGAAGTAGGTGTTGTGCACGCTGCGCTGCTTGCCGCGCTGGCCGTGGATCGGGTCCACCGGCTTGCCCTCGCGCAGGGCCGCCACGCTCTTGCGCTGGCCCGGGATGATCCAGAAGAACACGTTGGCGCTCATGGTCGTGGCCATCATGGCGCCCACCAGAAGGAAGGCGGCGCGCCCGGCGAACCAGTGGCAGGCCAGCCAGGCCGCGAAGGCGATGAAGAGCGCGATCAGCACGCCGACGATGGTGTCGCCGTTTTTGCGTCGCCCGAAGATCTGGCAGATGCCGTCGTACACCATCCAGAACACGACGAAGAAGGCGAGCGCGACGGCGATGGCGGCGCCGGGCTGCCAGTCCATCTTGCTCTTGTCGATGAGGTAGGTGCTGGCGTTCCACAGGTACGACACCGTGAAGAGCGCGAAGCCGCTCAGCCAGGTGGAGTAGCTTTCCCAGAAGGACCAGTGCAGGTGCTCCGGAATCTTGCGCGGCGCCACCGCGTACTTCTGCATGTTGTAGAAGCCGCCGCCGTGCACGGCCCATTGCTCGCCGCCCACGCCCTTGTCCAGCGATTCGGCGTCCTTGGGCTTCTCGAGGCTGTTGTCCAGCATCACGAAGTAGAAGGAGGCACCGATCCAGGCGATCGCGGTGATGACGTGGAGCCAGCGCAGCAGCAGGTTGGCCCAGTCGAGGTAGTAGCTTTCCATCGCTCAACCCTGAGGTGATGAGAGTTCTGTCCTGCTCACCACCGCGGGCGCTGTAAGCAGAAGGTGCCGCGAACGCTTGGCATCGGGGGGCCGATGCGCCTCATCGCTCCGCTGCGGCGGTTTTGTTGTGGACGCGAGTGTATACAGTTTGTCGGTCCGGGCGCGGGTCGCGCGCGGGCCGCCAAGGGTTATCACTGACATGCCAAGGCTGGCTGCAATAAGCATGCCGCCGGAGCGGCCCACCGACGTGGCGGACGAACGCGGCACGACCCGCCAGGGCGGGCGTGCCGCCTCAGCCTGCCGCGTCCGCCAGGGCCGCTTCGGCCGGCGCAACCGGCGCGGCATAACGGCGCACCAGCGCCAGCAGCTCGTCCTCGCCGTAGGGCTTGCCGAGGTAGTGGTCCACGCCCAGCGCCTGCGCATGCTCGCGGTGCTTGCCCGCAATGCGCGAGGTGATCATGACCACCGGCAGGTCGGCCAGTTGCGTGTCGGCGCGGATGTTGCGCACCAGGTCGAAGCCGTCCATGCGCGGCATCTCGATGTCCGACAGCACCAGCGCGGGCCGCTCGCCCTGCAGCAGTTCCAGCGCCTGCAGGCCGTCGGCGGCCAGCGCCACCCGCCAGCCTTCGCGCTGCAGCAGGCGCTGCGTCACGCGGCGCACGGTGATGGAGTCGTCCACCACCATCACGAGCGGTACCTGGGCCGCCGTGCGGCCCGGCTGGCCGGCGGCATCGGGCGCGGGCAGGTCCGCGGCCAGGCGCTGGCGCCGCCGCGCCTGCCCGCCGTGCAACGTGCCGAGCACCACCGGGTTGTGGATCATCACCACGGCGCCGGAGGCGAGCACGGTGATGCCCACCAGGCCCGGCACGCGCGCGAGCTGCGGCCCCAGGTTCTTGACCACCACTTCCTGGCTGCCGAGCACCTCGTCCACATGCAGCAGCACGCGCTGGGCGGCGCTGCGCACCACCACCAGGGTGTTGGCGCGGCCGGGTGGCTGCTCACTGGCGTCGGAGGCCTGCAGCAGCGCACCCGCCCAGTAGAAGGGCAGGCGCTCCCCGCCGTAGCCGCTGTGCGCCTCGGCATAGGCCTGGGCCAGCTCGGCGGCGCCGGCGCGTTGCACCAGTTCGACCAGGCTGGCGGGCACGCCGAAGGTCAACCCGCCCGCGCGCAGCATCACCACCTGCGTGACGGCCGTCGTCAGCGGCAGCACCAGGCGGAACTCGGTGCCCTGCCCCGCCGTGCTGCGGGTCTCGATGCGGCCGCCCAGGGCCGTCACCTCGGCGCGCACCACGTCCATGCCGATGCCGCGCCCGGCCAGTTCCGAGACCTCGGTCGCGGTGGTGAAGCCGGGACGGAAGACCAGCTCGGCCAGTGCCCGCTCGTCCAGCGCCGCGCCGGGCTCGATCAGCCCCTGTGCCTCGGCGCGGTCGCGGATGCGCTCGGCCCGCAGGCCACCGCCGTCGTCGGCGAAGCGGATGGCGATGTCGTTGCCGTCCTGGCGCATCTCCACGCGCAGTTGGCCGGTGGCCGGCTTGCCGGCGCGCTCGCGCTCCGCGGGCGGCTCGATGCCATGGACCAGGGCATTGCGCAGCAGATGCTCGAAGGCCGGCGCGATGCGGTCGAGCACGCCGCGGTCCATCTCCACCTCGCCGCCGAGCAGGTCGAGGTGCACCGGCTTGCCCGTTTCCTTGGACGCCTGGCGCACCACGCGGTACAGCCGCTCGGCCAGGTTGTCGAAGGCCACCATGCGCGTGCGCAGCAGCGAGCGCTGCAGCTCGCGCGTCTGGCGCGCCTGGGTCTGCAGGCCGTCCTCGGCCACCTGCACGGTGCGCTGCAGCGTACGGTGCACGGCGGCGACGTCGTCCACCGACTCGGCCATCATGCGCGTCAGCTCCTGCACCCGGGTGAAGCGGTCGAACTCCAGCGGGTCGAAGCCCTGCGCATCGCGCGACTGCATCTGGCGCGACTGCATCTGGCTTTCGGCCTGCACCTCCAGGTCGCGCAGCTGCTGGCGCAGGCGCTGCAGGTTGCCGGTGAGTTCGCCCAGGGCGCCGCGCAGTTGCTCGACCGAGGCCTCGACACGGCCACGGGTGATGGTCACCTCGCCGGCCTCGGCCATCAACCTGTCGAGCAGTTGGGCGCGGATGCGCACCACGGCCCCGGCCCCCGGGGTGGCGGCCAGCGCTGCGGCGGGCTGGGCAGCCGCGAGCGCGGCGTCGAGGCCGGCGGGACGCGGCACCTCGTCCGGCATGTCGCCGGCCGCCACCGCCTCGGCGGCCGACGCCAGCGGCGCGGAGGCATCGCCGGTCTGGATGCGCAGCGCCGGCGCGCTGTGCTCGGCCGCGACGGAATCGGCCGCCAGTTGCTGGCGCCGCGCCTCGTCGGCCGAATCGGCGGCGCGGAGCTGGTCGAAATCGGCCTGCAGCACGTCCAGCCGGCCCAGGGCCTGCTCCAGCGCTTCGCGCACGGTGTCGCCCAGGCCCAGCGGCTCCAGCGCCGATTCCATCTGGTGGGCGCGCTGGCCCAGGCGCATCGCCCCCGCCAGCCGGGCGCTGCCCTTGAGGGTGTGCAGGGCCCGCAGCACCTGTGCGCGGGCGTCGCCGTCGTCCGGCTGCGCGGCCCAGGCGCGCAGCGCACGGCTGAGGGCGGGCAGCAGTTCGGCCGCCTCCTCCTCGAAGATGGGAAAGAGCTCGTGGTCGACGGCGTCCTGCACCGCGCCGAGTTCGTCCTCGGGCTCCAGCGCGACATCGGGCCCGGGCGCCGAAGCCGGCCCCAGCGTGGATGCCGGGGTGGGGGCGGGCAGTTCGAGCAGGGCGCGCAGCCGCTCGGGCAGGCCGGCGTTCGGGGCCTTGACGAAGCCGGCCGCGAACTGGTGCAGCAGCCGGCGGATGTCTTGCGCAGCCTCGACGAGCACGGCCGCCTGGGCCGCGCCCGCGCGGTGTTCGCCCTGCAGGTGCTGCAGCGCGTTCTCCACCAGCCGCGCGAGTTCGGACAGCAGCGCGAAGCCGACGGTGGCCGAACTGCCGGCCAGCGAATGCGCCGCGGCAATCGCCTCGTCGGGCAGGCGCGTGCCCGGCGAGGGGGCCCAGGCCGCCAGCCGTTCGACCAGCTGGCGCGACCATTCGTCGGCCTCGCTCAGGTAGACGTTGTAGAGCGCCAGCGGAATGCGCAGTCCGCCGACCAGCCGCACGTCGTCGCCCGCGACGGGCGCCGGGGCTTCCTGAGGCGGTGGCGTGGCCGGCGCTGCGTCGTCCTGCACCGGGTCGGGGGCTGCGTCGTCGGCCATCGGCGGCTCGCCAGCCGCGGGCTCGGGCGGCACCATCGACAGCTCGAAATCCACACCGTAGTCCGAGGACAGCGGCACCGAGTCCTCGGCCGGCTCAGCCTGCGTGGTGCGCTCGAAGTCGGCGAGCGCGGCATCGGCCTCGGACTCGTCCTCCTCGCGGCGCATCGGGGCCGGCAGCGTAGGCGGCTCGTCGAAGGCGAACTCGGCCTCCATGCGGGTGTGGCCGAAGCTGGCAGGCGCCGGGATCGGCGGGCGCGGCGGCGGATCGGGCAGCAGGAAGTCGAGGTCGGCCGGCTGGGTCGGGCCGCCCAGATCCAGCTCGGGCAGCAGGTCGGGATCTTCCACGGGCGCCGGCAGCGGCTCCAGCGGGGCCGGCAACGTGGTGGCCTCGAAGTCGGGCTCGAAGACCGGCAAGGGGGGCAGCGCCTCGGCCGCCGGGGGCGGCTCGGCCGGTGCAGGCGGCGCCCATACCGGCGCGGGCGCGGGCGTCGTCGCACGGACCGGCGGCACCGGGTCTGCGGACTCGGGCGCCGCAGCCAGCGCACGCATCGGCGCCAGCCAGGGCGCGCTGGCAGGCAGCGTGCGGCCCTCGGCGATGGCGTCGATCCATGCGGCAAAGCCGGGCAGCGCGACTTCGGTCGCCGACATCAGCGCCGGGTCGGCACGGCGCTGCTCGGCCAGCCAGGTGTTGAGCACCTGCTCGCAGGCCCAGGCGGCGTCGCCGAATTCGGTCAGCCCCACCATGCGGGCACTGCCCTTGAGCGTGTGGAAGGCCCGGCGCAGCACCGTGAGTTCGTCGCCGCTGCCCGGCGGCTCGGCCAGCGAGCGCAAGGCGGCGCGGGCGGACTGCAGCACCTCGCGGGCCTCGTCCAGGAAGATGGCGCGCAGGTCGTCCTCGTCCAGCTCGGCCACGTCCATGCCCGGAGGCGATGCCGCCTCGGCGGGTGCCACGGATGGCGGCGACGCGGTCGGCCAGGTCTCGGCGGCGCGGCTGAATTCCTCGAGGGCCGGCGCCACGGGCGTGCCCACCTCGGCCAGGCGCTGGGCGATCTGCGCGTCCACGGCGCGGGCGCTGTCGATCACCTCGGCCGGCAGCTCGTCGCGCGGCGGCACCACGGGCGCCGGCGCGCCCTGGCGGCCCATGAGGGGATCGAGCCGGCCGGCGGCCTCGTCGAACACGAAGAGCCGCCGCGCCAGCGCCGGCTGGTAGGCCAGCATGTCGATCAGGAAGCCGAGTGCGCCCAGGTTGTGGCCCAGGCGCTCGACGCCCGGTGCACCGGGCGCGATGGCACCCTGGCCGGCGCCGTCGGCCAGCAGTTGCTCCACGTCCTCGCGCATGCGTTGCACGGCGCGCGCAGCCTGGTCCAGGCCCAGCACCGACAGGACGCCGCGCATCTGCGTGAGCTGGGCCGGCACGGCGCGCAGCACGCTGCCGTCGCCTGGCCGGCGGAAGAACTGGTCGAGCGATTTCTCCAGCTCGCCCAGGTGGGCGCGCAGTTCGTCGACCACGGTGCCGAGGCTCTGGCGATCGCTCACGCGGTGGTAGAGCGCCTCCATCCAGGGCGCCAGTGGCTCGGAAGGCGCGCCGCGCCGCGCGCGCTCGATGCGGCCGGCCAGTTGCACGATGCGCTCGGCCAGTTCGCGGTTCTGCGGATCGAGGTCGTCGAAGGCGGCCTCCATGTGCAGCAGCGCGGTGGCCACTTCGAGCGCCAGTTCGGTCGACGGCGGCACGCCGCGGTGGATGACCTCGCCCAGCACCTGGTCGAAGGCCTGCACCAGCGGCGCGGCGGCCGGGTACAGCGCCATCAGCGATTCGCCCAGCTGCGCGAAGCTGTCGGCAGCGGGGCGCAGGCGGTTGAGGTCGCCCTCGGAGATGGCGGACCAGCATTCCTTGGCGGCCTCGGCGCGACGGCGGGCCTGCGCCAGCACCGCCGGATCGAAGCGGCCGAAGCGGCGCTGCTCGTAATCCACCGGATCGCCGCGGCCCAGGCCCCAGGCGCGGCGCACGGTCGTCAGCAGCGGCAGGGGGGCCGGCGGGGGCACCGGCACGCGCGCCTGGGCGCAGAAGAAGAGCAGGTCCTGCCCCAGCCGGTCGGCCACGGGCGCCGTGCCGCGGGCCAGGGCGGCGTACTGCAGCATCACCCTCGAGGCGGTGCGGCGCACGTACGCATCGGCCACCAGCACGCTGGCTCCGAGGGCCTCGAAGAAGGCACCGGACAGCAGCCAGAAGCCGGCGGGCGGCGTGCCGGGCGGCTGCCCGGCCATCAGGCGCAGGCACAGCGCGGCCAGGCGGCGGGCCGACTCGGCATTGCCGCTCTTGACCACCTGGAGCAGGTCGCGGTCGAGCCCGGCGCGCACCGGTGCATCGAGCACCAGCGGCGGCACACCCTCGGGCCGGGGCAGTGCGGGCCAGGACCACGGCTCGGGCCACAGGTCGGCGGGGTGGATGCGGTCGGCACCCGCCAGCTCCAGCATGTCGCGGTAATGCGGGAACAGCCCCAGCACCGGCGCCGGACGGCCGGCCATGAGGCGGGCCAGGAAGTCGGCCAGCGCGAAGCCGGCCCGCTCGATGGCGGCCGTCGAGGCATCGGTCTGCAGCGCCGGCTCGCGCTGCAGCCGCTGCACGGCCCATTCCATGCCCGATGCCAGCCGCCCTGCCCCGCCCTGCCCCACCAGCTGCAGCGCGCCCGCCGCCTGATGCAGGTGATGGACCGCCGCCTGCAGATCGGCCTCGTCGCCCGCCTGCCCCGGCGCACGCCCCAGCTGATGCCGGTGCATCGCCTTGGCCGCGTTCTCCAGCGACTTGCGCACCTCGCCATGCACCCAGGCCAGGGGGCCGAGGTCGGTGGTGGCGCCGTCCATCGCCGATGTGCCGCTCGCGTGAGGTGCGTTCATGCGTTCACTCCGGCAAGCCCAACCTGGCGCGCGGCGCCAGCGCCAGCAACCGCCACTGGCTTCCCGTTCGAATGGCCGCGGAGCAGGCCAAGCGGGAACATCCGCGGAACCGGCTTTGCCGGGCCGCTGGAGAGGTCTTGCAGACCGCGCTGCGCCAGTGGCGCAGCCCCTCGCCAGTCGGGCCTGGTCCACTGGACCAGGCCCGTACGGGCCCGGCCCCCTTGAGGGGGGAGGCGAAGCGCGAAGCGCGCAGCCTGGGGGTGTTCCATATCACGCGATCTTGAAGCGCGCGACCGATTGGCGCAGCTCCTCGGCCATCTGCGAGAGCTCGCGCACCTGCCGTGCCGTGGCGCGGGTGCCTTCGCCGGTCTGCTCGGTCACGGCAAAGATGTGCTGGATGCTCGCGGCCACGACGTTGGCCGATTCGGCCTCGCGCGAGGCCGACTGCGAGATCTCCTCGATCAGCTCGGCCAGGCGGCGCGACACGCGGTCGATCTCGGACAGCGCCGTGCCCGCGTTGTCGGACAGCCGCGCGCCCTCGACCACGCCCTGCGTGGAGCGCTCCATGGCGCCCACGGCGTCCTGCGTGTCGGTCTGGATCGCCTTGACCAGCGCGGCGATCTGGCGCGTGGCGTCGCCCGAGCGTTCGGCCAGCCGCTGCACCTCCTCGGCCACCACCGAGAAGCCGCGCCCCGCCTCGCCGGCCGAGGCGGCCTGGATGGCGGCGTTCAGGGCCAGCACGTTGGTCTGCTCGGTGATGTCCGAGATCAGCTCGGTGATCTCGCCGATCTCCTGCGAGGACTCGCCCAGCCGCTTGATGCGCTTGGCCGTGTCCTGGATCTGGTCGCGGATCGCGTTCATGCCGCCGATGGTGTTCTGCACCGCCGACAGGCCCGATTCCGCCGCCTGCAGCGACTGGCGCGCCACCGCGGCCGACTCCTGCGCCTGCGCCGACACGCCGTTGATGCGCGCGGCCATGCTCAGCACCGACTGGCCGGTCTCGCGGATCTCGCGCAGCTGCTCGGTCGAGGCGGCCAGCAGCTCGGTCGAGGTCTGGTCGACTTGGCCCGTGGTGTGGGCCACGCGGGTGGCCGTGTTCTGCACGTTGCCCACCAGCAGCCGCAGCTCCTCGACGGTGTAGTTCACCGAGTCGGCGATGGCGCCGGTGATGTCCTCGGTCACGGTGGCCTGCTGCGTGAGGTCGCCCTCGGCCACGGTCTGCAGCTCGTTCATCAGCCGCAGGATGGCGCTCTGGTTGGCGCTGTTGACGCGGTTGGATTCGCGGGCCTGCTCCTCGGCCTGCTGGCGATCGCGCTCGGCGGCGGCCGCGCGCTGGCGACCTTCGCGCACCTGCAGCCAGCCGATGGCGGCGGCCAGGCCCAGCGCCGCCAGCGACAGCAGGACCAGCAGCGCCAGTTCCTCGAAGCCCAGGCCGGTGCGCGACTGCAGGCGCGTCTGCAGCTCGCCCAGGGCGCGGCGCAGGGGCTCGCTGTCGGCCAGCACGGCCGCCTGCGCCTCGCGCGCGGCCACCACGCCCTGCAGGTTCTCCAGCACGGCGCGGGCCTGGGCCTGGTTCTGCTGATGGCTGGCCAGGAGGGCGTTGAGCGACTCGCGCGCCGCGGGGTCGCGCAACGGCGACAGGCCCAGCGAGGCGCTGCCGTCCTGCAGGCCACGCACCAGCTCCTCGAAGCGGGTCATGTCCTTGCCGAGCAGGAACACCGCGTCGGGGCTCACGCCCTCGACGGTCAGGAATTCGCTGGCCGACTTGCCGATGCGCTGGGTGAGCATCGCCAACTGGCTCGCCGCCTGCGCCTCGGCCGGCGAGGCGCCGCGCAGGGCGGCGGTGGCCACGGTCTGTGCGGCGTCCAGCTGGTCGGCCGACTGGCGGGCGATGCCGCGCAGGCCCGCGCCCACCTCGATCAGCACCTTCTGCTGGCCCAGCACCACCTTGGCACCGGCTTCGGCCCGCGCCGCCAGCGGCTGGATGCGGGCCAGGATCTCGGCATCGGCGGCGCCCAACGGCGACAGGCCCAGTTCGTCGTCGCCACGCGCCAGGCCGGCGACCCGCCGCGTGAGGTCGTCCGTGCTGTCGCGCAGCTCGGCGAAGGCGGGCACCGTGCCGACGAGGGCCTGCGACACCGACTTGGCCAGCCGCTGCGACTGCATCAGCGCCTGGCCGGCCGAAGCCAGCTGCTGCGAGACACGGTCCGCGCGCACGGCCGTCCAGCCGGCGGCCGCCAGCAGCATCAGCACGAGCAGGGCCAGCAGGGCGATGAGCCAGCGCTGGCGCACGGCGGGCATGCGGCCGGCCGCGGCCGGTGCAGCGGCAGGGCGGAGCGCATCGGCCTTCGCCGCGGCGGCCGGCGGCCGTGGCTCCAGTCCCGCGGGCCGCGTCTCGGTGCGGCGTGCGGCGGCAGCCGGCGCCGGCCCGGGCGAATCGGCGCCGATCACGGTGGCCGGCTGGTCCAGGTCCGCGACGCCGGGGTCGCGGCCTGGCAGGTACTTCTTGAGCGTATCGACGATCGGGGTCACGGTCGGTCCTTCGGAACGGAGACGGCGGCGCGGATCGTCACGCCGCGATGTGCAGGAAGGCGGGATCGGCCGCCAACGCCTGCAGGTCGAGCACCTGCCAGGCCCGGCCCTCGCCGTCGGCCAGGCAGGCGCCCAGCCAGGGCGGGCGCACCGCCTCGGCATGCAGCACGCCGGTGAAGGCGCTGCCGCTGCGCAGGCCGGCCAGCGCATCGACCCGCAGCGCGGCGTTGACGCCCAGTGCTTCGCCCAGCGCCACCAGGTGCGACCCCTCCTCGCCCGGCTGGCCCGCCTCGGCGGGCAGGGGCGAGTCGGCCAGCCAGTGGGCCAGCCGGATCACGCCGCACAGCCGTCCGCGCAGGTTGGCCACGCCGAGGAACCAGGGCTTGACGTAGGGAACGGGCTGCGGCGCCGCGGCCGGAAATATCTCGCCGGCCTGCGGCAGCGGCAGCAGGCAGGCACGGCCACCGGCCTGGACCGCCAGCCACTGTGCCGCCATCGGACGCGCCTGGGCGGCCTGCAGCCGCTCGGCCAGGCGGGCCTGGAAGGCGCGCAGGGACTCACGCTGCGCCATGGGCCACCCGGACGCGGATGCGTGCGCGCCACCGCTGCCCGCCCGGGGCGGCAGCACGGTCGGCAGCGGAGGGGCCAGCGGGACGCATGGGGCCGCCTCAGTCCAGCGCGCGGATCTTGGCGAGCAACTCGTCGGCCTGCACGGGTTTGACGATGTAGTCGCGCGCCCCCTGGCGCAGGCCCCACACACGGTCGGTCTCCTGGCCCTTGCTGCTGCACATGATCACCGGCACCTGGGCGAAGCGCGGATCGCGCATCAGGCTGCGGGTGAACTGGAAACCGTTCTGCCCCGGCATGACGATGTCCATCAGGATCAGGTCGGGCAGGCCGATCTCCAGGTGCCGCATCGCGGCCTCGGCGTTCTCGGCGGTGCGCACGGCAAAGCCGTTGCGCTGCAGCAGGTCCGACAGGAATACCAGCTCGGTGCGGGAGTCGTCGACGACGAGCACGCTGCGGATGGTCATGGGCGGTGTTCTCTCGTGCCTGCGCGCAGGGCGGCGCAGGCCATCATGTCGCGGATGGCGCCGGGGCGGTGCCGTCGCCGCCGAACTGCCGCACGGCCTGCAGCAGCTGGTCCTTGGTGAAGGGTTTGGTCAGGTAGTCCTGCGAGCCCACCATGCGCCCGCGGGCCTTGTCGAAGACGCCGTCGCGCGAGGAAAGCATGACCACCGGCACATGGCTGAACTGGGCATTGCGCTTGATGATGGCGCAGGTCTGGTAGCCGTCCAGCCGGGGCATCAGGATGTCGCAGAAAATCAGCTGCGGCTGGTGGTCGTTCACCTTCGAAAGCGCGTCGTAGCCGTCCTCGGCCAGCAGCACCTCGTGGCCGCCCTGCTTGAGGAAGATCTCGGCACTGCGCCGGATCGTGTTGCTGTCGTCGATCACCAGCACCTTGAAACCCGATCCGTTCGCACTCATCGCCATCCTCTTGTCTTGGCCGCCGGCCGCACTGCGCGGCCGCGGCAACCGGGCGGTGCCGTCGCCGCGAGGCTCAGATCTCGACCATTTCGAAATCTTCCTTGCGCGCGCCGCACTCCGGGCAGGTCCAGTTCATCGGAACATCGGCCCAGGCCGTGCCCGGGGCAATACCATCGTCGGGCCAACCTGCCGCTTCGTCGTAGATCCACCCGCAAATCAGGCACATCCAGGTTTTCGTATTCATCGCAGCTTACGGGCCTCGTTCAAATAATGCAACAATTGTATCTAGACGTCACCCCTTTTGACGTTGTCAAAAGGACCCGTGACATGCTTCCGCGCAGCGCCCGCCCATTCATGCAGAGACCCGGCATCCGGGCCCTCGAGGCAGCGCAACCGGGCGATGTTAACGAAGGTGACGCAGCGGGAGATGACCCTGCGCAGTCCCCGCTTCTTCCCGCCGAAGAGCTGCGCCAGCCCTGCGTGCTGGTCTTCAACGCCGGCGACGCCAGCGGCGCCACGGGCCTGAGCGCGGACGCGCTGTCGGTGGCTTCGGTAGGCGCCCACATGCTGGGGGTGACCACCGGCGTCTATGTGCGCGACACCGCCGAGGTCTTCGACCATGTGGCGCTGGACGAGGAGCACGTGGCCGAGCAGGCCCGCGCCATCCTGGAGGACGTGCCCGTGCAGGCCATCAAGGTGGGTTTTGCCGGCAGTCCCGACAACCTGAGCCTGGTGGCCGAGATCGCCTCCGACTATCCCGAAGTGCCCGTGGTGGCCTACATGCCCAACCTGTCGTGGTGGGAGGACGAGCCGATCGACAGCTACCTGGACGCCTTCCGCGACCTCGTGCTGCCGCAGACGGCCGTGCTGGTGGGCAACCAGGGCACGCTGCGCCGCTGGCTGCTGCCCGACTGGGACGGCGACCGCCCGCCCACGCCGCGCGACATCGCCCGCGCGGCCGGCGAACTGGGCGTGTCGTACACGCTGGTGACCGGCATCCTGCGGCCCGACGGCTGGATGGAGAACGTCCTGGCGTCGCCCCAGTCCACGGTGCTGAGCGAGAAATACGAACGGCTCGATGCCGTCTTCGCCGGTGCCGGCGAGACGCTGTCGGCCGCGCTGGCCGCCCTGCTGGCCACCGGCGCCGACCTGAGCTCGGCCACCGCGGAGGCCTTGGCCTACATGGACCGCAGCCTGGACGCGGGCTTCCGCCCCGGCATGGGCCAGGTGCTGCCCGACCGCCTGTTCTGGGCCCAGCCCGACGACGACGACGAAGAGGAGGACGACGGCCTGGACCGGGCCGACTTCGCCCTGCCTCCCCATGACACGCGGCATTGAATGCCACCCCTCCCATGACCATCGACACCAATCTCCAGCTCTTCGACCGTGCCCGCGCCGTGATCCCGGGCGGCGTCAATTCGCCCGTGCGCGCCTTCCGTGCCGTCGGCGGCACGCCCCGCTTCATCGCCCGCGCCCAGGGCCCCTACATGTGGGACGCTGCCGGCCAGCGCTACATCGACTACATCGGCTCCTGGGGCCCCATGATCCTGGGCCATGGCCA
Source organism: Pseudacidovorax sp. (assembly GCF_017991995.1). Taxonomy (GTDB): domain Bacteria; phylum Pseudomonadota; class Gammaproteobacteria; order Burkholderiales; family Burkholderiaceae_C; genus Xenophilus. The sequence continues at coordinate 162,498 of NZ_JAGOPN010000012.1, forward strand.
TCCGGCCGTGGTCGAGGCCGTGCAGCGCGCGGTGGCCGAGGGCTTTTCCTTCGGCGCGCCGACCGAGCGCGAGATCGAGCTGGCCGAGGCCATCCTGGCGCTGATGCCGTCGATGGAGATGGTGCGGCTGGTGAGCTCCGGCACCGAGGCCGCCATGAGTGCCCTGCGCCTGGCGCGCGGCGCCACCGGCCGGCGCCACATCGTCAAGTTCGAGGGCTGCTACCACGGCCATGCCGACGCGCTGCTGGTCAAGGCCGGCTCGGGCCTGGCCACCTTCGGCAACCCCACCTCCGCCGGCGTGCCGGCCGAGGTGGTGCAGCACACGCTGGTGCTCGAATACAACAACATCGCCCAGCTCGAAGAGGCCTTCGCGCTGCACGGCCACGACATCGCCTGCGTGATGATCGAGGCCATCGCCGGCAACATGAACTTCGTGCGGGCCACGCCCGAGTTCGCCCGCCGCTGCCGCGAGCTGTGCACCCAGCATGGCGCGCTGCTGGTGTTCGACGAGGTGATGACGGGCTTTCGCGTCGGCCTGCACGGCGCGCAGGGCGTGCTGGGCATCACGCCCGACCTCACGGTGCTGGGCAAGGTGATCGGCGGCGGCATGCCGCTGGCGGCCTTCGGCGGGCCGCGCGCCATCATGGAGCAGCTGGCGCCGCTGGGCCCGGTCTACCAGGCCGGCACGCTGTCGGGCAATCCGGTGGCCACGGCCTGCGGCCTGGCCACGCTCAAGGAGATCGCCCGCCCCGGCTTCTACGAGACCCTGTCGGCCAAGACCCGCGCCTTGGCCGAAGGCCTGCGCCACGCCGCGGCTGATGCCGGCGTGCCTTTCAGCGCCGATTGCGAAGGCGGCATGTTCGGTTTCTTCCTGCTGCCCGCGCTGCCGCAGAACTACGGCAAGGTGATGACCAGCGACGGCGCGAAGTTCAACGCCCTGTTCCACGGCCTGCTCGACCGCGGCGTGTACATCGCGCCGGCGCTGTACGAGGCCGGCTTCGTGAGCGCCGCCCATGCGGCCGAGGACATCTCCGCCACCATCGAGGCGGCGCGCGAGGTGTTCAAGACGCTGGGCTGAGCGCCGGCAGCCGGCGGCGCCGCGTCAGCGACTGGCCGGCCGCTGCGCCAGCACCCACTGCGCCATCAGCCGCGCATCGGCCTCGCCGATCTGCGGATGGCGCGGCATGATCACCCGCCCCCAGTCGCCGACGCTGCCCTCGCGGATCTTGCGCGCGAGCAGCGCCACGGCCTCGGGGTTGTCCGCATGCCGGGCCGCGATGGCCTGCCAGCCCGGGCCCACCGCCTTGCGCTCGGCCAGGTGGCAGCGCATGCAGTCGCTGGCCTGCACCAGCGTGTAGCCCTCTGCCACCGGCCCCGTGGCGGCCACGGGCGGCTTGAACACATAGCCGCGCAGGATGAGCCAGCCGGTGATCAGCATGCCGGCCGCGGACATCGCCACGAACAGCGCCAGCAGCACCAGCAGCCAGCGCGGGCGCCGGGGCGGCGCCTCGTCTTCCGTCGCCCCCGGGCGGCCCGTCGCGCCCATCAGTGGCGGAAGTGGCGCACGCCGCTGAACACCATGGCCACGCCACGCTCGTCGGCGGCGTCGATCACTTCCTTGTCGCGCATCGAGCCGCCGGGCTGGATGACGCAGGTGGCGCCGTGGTCGATCACCACGTCCAGGCCGTCGCGGAAGGGGAAGAAGGCGTCGCTCGCCACCGCCGAGCCGGCCAGCGACAGACCGGCATGCTCGGCCTTGATGCTGGCGATGCGGGCGGAGTCGAGGCGACTCATCTGGCCGGCGCCCACGCCCAGCGTCATGCCGCCCTGGCAGAAGACGATGGCATTGCTCTTGACGAACTTGGCGACCTTCCAGGCGAAGAGCAGGTCCTGCAGCTCGGCGTCGGTGGGCTGCTTCTTCGTCACGACCTTGAGGTCGGACAGTTGCAGTTCATGGTTGTCGGCGGTCTGGATCAGCAGGCCCGAGCCCACGCGCTTGACGTCCTGCGCATTGAGGCCGCGCGCCCAGGCGCTGGCGCCGTCGCGCTTGATGCCGTCGAGCGAGATCTGCAGCACGCGCACATTGGGCTTGGTCTTGAGCAGCTCCAGCGCATCGGGGCTGAAGGCGGGCGCCATCAGCACCTCGACGAACTGCTTGCCCACGGCCTGGGCCGTGCCGGCATCCACCGGCGTGTTGAAGGCGATGATGCCGCCGAAGGCCGAGGTGGGGTCGGTCTTGAAGGCCTTGCCGTAGGCCTCGCCCGCGTCGGCACCGATGGCCACGCCGCAGGGGTTGGCATGCTTGACGATCACGCAGGCCGGCACGTCGAAGCTCTTGACGCATTCCCACGCCGCATCGGCATCGGCGATGTTGTTGTAGCTCAGTTCCTTGCCCTGCAGCTGCTTGGCCGTCACCAGCGAGCCAGGCGCGGGATACAGGTCGCGATAGAAGGCCGCGGCCTGGTGCGGGTTCTCGCCGTAGCGCAGGTCCTGCACCTTGACGAAGCGGCCGTTGCTCTGCGCCGGGAAGGCGCTGCGCTGCGGCACCGGCTGCCCCGCGCTGGCCTCGAAGTCGACCGACGACAGCCAGTCGCTGATGGCGGCGTCGTAGTTGCTGATGCGGTTGAAGGCGGCGACGGAGAAGCCGAACTTGGTCTTGTCGCTGATGCGGCCGTGGACCTTGAGTTCTTCCAGCGCCGCGCTGTACTGGCTGGCGTCGGTCAGCACCGCGACGTCCTTCCAGTTCTTGGCGGCGCTACGCACCATGGCCGGGCCGCCGATGTCGATGTTCTCGATGGCGTCTTCCAGCGTGCAGCCGGCCTTGGCCACCGTGGCCTCGAAGGGATAGAGGTTGACCACCAGCAGGTCGATGGTGGCGATGCCGTGCTCGGCCAGTGCGGCCATATGGGCCGGCAGGTCGCGGCGGGCCAGCAGGCCGCCGTGGATCTTCGGGTGGAGCGTCTTCACGCGGCCGTCGAGCATCTCGGGAAAGCCCGTGTGGTCGGCCACCTCGGTGACGGGCAGGCCGGCCTCGGCCAGCAGCTTGGCGGTGCCGCCGGTGGACAGCAGCTGGACGCCCAGCGCATGCAGCCCCTGGGCGAGGTCGAGGACGCCGGTCTTGTCGGAAACGGAAATGAGTGCGGTCAGTGCCATGGGGATGCCAGTCGGGTCTGGGGCTTCGTTGGAATTCGGTTCACTTGGCGAGCTTGTGCTCGAGCAGCTTCTTGCGCAGGGTGTTGCGGTTCAGGCCCAGCCACTGGGCGGCGCGCGACTGGTTGCCCTCGGCGCGGTCCATGACCACCTCCAGCAGCGGCTTTTCGACGGCACGCACCAGCATGTCGTGCAGGCCGTCCGGCTCGGTGCCGCGCAGGTCGCGGAAGTAGTCTTCGAGGCTGGATTTCACGCACTCCTCGATCGTGTGTTTGCTCATGTCGTCGTTCGTTCGATGTGTCTTGTGACGGCGCCCGATCCCCCGCGCGCCGCGCAACCACCGCCTGCGTTCAGCAGGTGAGGCAGCCGCTGTCTTCTTCGTCTTCTTCCTGCAGGGCACCCGGCCCGGCGGTGGCCTCGGGCATGCGGTCCATCCGCTCGCCCAGGGCCTCGAAATAGTCGGCCACGGCCTGCCACTGCGTGGCGGAGTCCTCCAGCCGGTTCATGCGCTGGCGGAAGTCCTCGCCGCCCGGCAGCGCCCGTACGTACCAGCCGATGTGCTTGCGCGCGGTGCGCACGCCCGTCACCTCGCCGTACAGCGCGTAGTGCTCGTGCAGGTGCGCGAGCAGCAGCCGGCGCACCTCGGCCACCAGCGGCGGCGCCATGGTCTCGCCGGTGGCCAGGAAGTGGCCCACCTCGCGGAAGATCCACGGGCGGCCCTGCGCGGCGCGGCCGATCATCACGGCGTCGGCGCCGGTGGCGGCCAACACGTCGCGCGCCTTCTGCGGCGAGTCGATGTCGCCGTTGGCGACCACAGGGATGCCCACCGATGCCTTGACGGCCGCGATGGTGTCGTACTCGGCGAAGCCCTTGTAGCCTTGTTCGCGCGTGCGGCCGTGCACAGTCAGCATGCGGATGCCGGCGGCCTCGAAGCGGCGTGCCAGCGCCACGGCGTTGCGGTGCTCGGTGCTCCAGCCGGTGCGCATCTTGAGCGTCACGGGCACGCCATGCGGCGCGGCGGCGGCCACCACCGCCTCGGCGATGGCGAGGGCCAGCGGCTCGTCGCGCATCAGCGCCGAGCCCGCCCACTTGTTGCAGACCTTCTTGGCCGGGCAGCCCATGTTGATGTCGATGATCTGGGCGCCGCGGTCGATGTTGTACTGGGCCGCCTCGGCCATCATGGCCGCGTCGGTGCCGGCGATCTGCACGGCGATGGGCCCGGGCTCGCCGTCATGGTTGGCCCGGCGCGAGGTCTTGAGCGAGCTCCACAGATCCTTGCGCGAGGTGACCATCTCGCTCACCGCATAGCCCGCGCCGAGCGAGCGGCACAGCATGCGGAACGGCCGGTCCGTCACACCCGCCATGGGGGCGACGAACAGGCGGTTCTCCAGCGTGATGTGGCCGATCTGCATGAGGTGGGGAGGAAAAGCGCGCAGCGCCGCGGGCGCTGCTGAAAAATGAGGCACGGATTCTAGCCACCCGCGATTTCAGCGGCTGAAACGCGCACGCAGGCGACGGCCGCCGACCGCCGACCGCTGGCCGCTGGCCGTTGCCGCCGGCAGCACGCCCACGGGCATGCACACGGCCTGCGCGCCGACGTGGGCCGCACCTGCCATTCCTATACTCCCGCCCCCATGGAAGCCTGGTTCGAGTCCGTGATGGCCGCCGCGATGGCGGCACTGGCACTGCCGCAATTCGGGCTGTCGACGCTGTTCGTCGTCGCCTTCGTCTCGGCGACGCTGCTGCCCCTGGGCTCGGAGCCGGCGCTCTTCGGCCTGCTCAAGCTCAATCCCGAACTGTTCTGGCCCGCCGTGCTGGTCGCCACCGCCGGCAACACCCTGGGCGGCGCGCTCACCTGGTGGATGGGCTACGGCGCGCACAAGGTGGCCGACAAGTACAGCCATTCCAGCCACCACCTGCGCGCCATCGCCTGGCTGGAGCGACTGGGCCCCAAGGCCTGCCTGCTGAGCTGGCTGCCGCTGGTGGGCGATCCGCTGTGCGCCGTGGCCGGCTGGCTGCGCATGCCCTTCTGGCCCTGCGTGGTCTACATGTCCATCGGCAAGTTCGGGCGCTACCTGTGCATGACGGTGGCGCTGCTGTACATCTGGCCGAACCATTGAAGGCGCCCAGCAAAAGGGCCTGCCCCGTCGCCGGAGCAGGCCCCTGCGCTGGTCTTGTCCGCGGCAACGGCCGCGACGCTCAGACGTTGAACAGGAAGTTCATCACGTCGCCATCCTTCACGACGTATTCCTTGCCTTCGCTGCGCATCTTGCCCGCGTCCTTGGCGCCCTGCTCGCCCTTGAAGGCGATGTAGTCGTCGAAGGCGATGGTCTGGGCGCGGATGAAGCCGCGCTCGAAGTCGCCGTGGATCACGCCGGCCGCCTGGGGGGCCGTGTCGCCGATGCGGATGGTCCAGGCGCGCACTTCCTTCACGCCGGCGGTGAAGTAGGTCTGCAGGCCCAGCAACTTGAACGCCGCGCGGATCAGGCGGTTCAGACCCGGCTCTTCCTGGCCGATCTCTTCGAGGAACATCTTCTTGTCCTCGTCGTCCATGTCGGCCATGTCCGCTTCCATCTTGGCGCAGATGGCCACCACGGGCGCGTTCTGGCTGGCGGCGTACTCTTTCAGGCGGTCCAGCAGCGGGTTGTTCTCGAAGCCGTCCTCGCTCACGTTGCCGACGAACATGGCCGGCTTGGCGGTGATCAGGCACAGCGGCTTGAGCAGCAGCTGGTCGTCCGCCGACAGGCCCAGCGCGCGTGCCGGCTTTCCTTCGTTCAGCGCCGCCTGCACCGGGCCCAGCAGCTTGACCATGGCGATGGCTTCCTTGTCGTTGCCGCTCTTGGCCGCCTTGGTGTAGCGCTGCAGGGCCTTGTCCACGGTGCCCAGGTCGGCCAGGCACAGCTCGGTCTGGATCACCTCGATGTCGGCGATGGGGTCGACCTTGCCCGCCACGTGGATGACGTTCTCGTCCTCGAAGCAGCGCACCACGTTGACGATGGCGTCGGTCTCGCGGATGTGGGCCAGGAACTGGTTGCCCAGGCCTTCGCCCTGGCTGGCACCCGCCACCAGGCCGGCGATGTCCACGAACTCGACGATGGCCGGCAGGATGCGCTCAGGCTGGACGATCTGCGCCAGCTGCGCCAGGCGCGGATCGGGCACCTCGACCACGCCCACGTTGGGTTCGATGGTGCAGAAGGGATAGTTCTCGGCGGCGATGCCGGCCTTGGTCAGCGCGTTGAACAGGGTGGATTTACCGACGTTGGGCAGGCCGACGATGCCGCATTTCAAGCTCATGGGGGTCCTCTGGATTAGCCGCGGGATTTTAGGCGGGCACCCTGCAGGCCCGGAAACTCGCTTGCATGGCCCCGCCGCGGCGGCGTGCGCTCAGGGAAAAACCTAGGTCAAACGATGCCGCAAACGTTTGCGCAAACGTTTGCGACCCCACTATCATCCGCCCCGCTTCGCGCCGGGCAGGCCCTGATGCCGCCCCGATCCATCCATCCACATCCGGAGACTCGCCATGACCTTCACCCGCCGCACGGCCCAGGCCGCCGCCGCCCTCGCCGTTCTGGGCGCCTTCGCCCTCGCGCCCGCCCATGCCCAGGACAAGCCCAAGGTGGCGCTGGTGATGAAGTCGCTGGCCAACGAGTTCTTCGCCACCATGGAAGACGGCGCCAAGGCGCACCAGAAGGCCAACGCCGGCCAGTACACGCTGGTGGCCAACGGCATCAAGAACGAGACCGACACCGCTGCCCAGATCAAGATGGTCGAGCAGATGGTGGCCCAGAAGGTCAATGCGCTGGTGATCGCACCGGCCGATTCGAAGGCGCTGGTGCCGGCCATCAAGGCGGCCGTCGACAAGGGCATCCTGGTGGTCAACATCGACAACCGCCTGGACGCCGCCGCGCTCAAGGAAAAGAACATCCAGGTGACCTTCGTCGGCCCCGACAACCGCGCCGGCGCCAAGCTGGTGGGCGACTACCTGGGCAAGCAACTGAAGTCGGGCGACAAGGTCGGCATCATCGAAGGCGTCTCCACCACCTTCAATGCGCAGCAGCGCACCCTGGGCTACCAGGACGCCATGAAGGCCGTCGGCGCCAACGTGGTCGGCGTGCAGTCCGGCCAGTGGGAAATCGACAAGGGCAACACGGTGGCCGCCGGCATGCTGCGCGAGCACCCCGACCTGAAGGCCCTGCTGGCCGGCAACGACAGCATGGCCCTGGGCGCCGTGGCCGCCGTCAAGGCCGCCGGCAAGACCGGCCAGGTGCAGGTGGTGGGCTACGACAACATCGGCGCCATCAAGCCCATGCTGGCCGACGGCCGCGTGCTGGCCACCGCCGACCAGTTCGGCGCCAAGCAGGCCGTGTTCGGCATCGAGACCGCGCTGAAGGCCCTGGCCGAGAAGAAGACCCAGGCCCAGATGCCCGCCGAGATCAAGACCGACGTGGTCCTGGTCACCAAGGACAGCAAGTAAGCCTGCGCGCCCTGCCATGCACGCCCCGCGCACTGCCCTGCTCTCGCTCGACGACATCGGCAAGGACTACGCCGCCACGGTGCTGGACGGCGTGAGCCTCACGCTCGCGCCGGGCGAGGTGCTGGCCCTGACGGGCGAGAACGGCGCGGGCAAGAGCACGCTGTCGAAGATCGTCTGCGGCCTGGTCTCGCCGACGCGCGGGCGCATGCAACTGGCCGGCCAGCCCTTCGCGCCGACCTCGCGCCGCGATGCCGAGGCGCAGGGCGTGCGCATGGTGATGCAGGAGCTGGGCCTGGTGCCCACGCTCACCGTGGCCGAGAACCTGCTGCTGGACCGCCTGCCGCAGCGTCTGGGCTGGCTGCGCCGCGGCGCGCTGCACGAGGCGGCGCGGGCGCAGCTGGCCAAGATCGGCATGGACGGCACCGACCCGGCGCTGCCGGTGGCCGCCCTGGGCATCGGCCAGCAGCAGATGGTGGAGATCGCGCGCAACCTGCAGGACGACACCCGCGTGCTGATCCTGGACGAGCCCACCGCCATGCTGACGCCCCGCGAGACGGCGCACCTGTTCGCGCAGATCGAGCGGCTCAAGGCGCGCGGCGTGGCCATCGTCTATGTCTCGCACCGGCTGGAGGAGCTGCAGCGCATCGCGGACACCGTGGCCGTGCTGCGCGACGGCCGGCTGGTGGACGTGCGGCCCATGGCCGGCGTGCGCGAATCCGAACTCGTCGAACGCATGGTCGGCCGCGCGGTGCACGAGCACGAGGGGCGCCCGCGCCGAACGGCTGGCGCACGCCTGCTGAGCGCCCGCGGCCTGGGCCGCGGCCAGGTGGTGCAGGACGTGGACATCGACCTGCATGCCGGCGAGGTCATGGGCATCGCCGGCCTGGTGGGCGCGGGCCGCACCGAACTCATCCGCCTGCTCTTCGGCGCCGACCGGGCCGACCGCGGGCGCATCGACCTGCACTGGCCCGGTGCCGCCTCGCCGCCCGGTGGGCGCTGGCGCTCGCCGATGCAGGCCATCCGCGCCGGCATCGGCCTGGTGACGGAGGACCGCAAGTCGCAGGGCCTCTTGATGCCGCAGTCGATCCGCGTCAATGCCACGCTGAGCGACCTGGGCGCCATCTCGCGCGGCGGCTGGCTGCGCTTCGCGCATGAGCGCGGCATTGCCCGCCGGCTGGTGCAGACGCTGCGCATCCGTTCGCGCAGCGAGGAGCAGGCCGTCGCCACCCTGAGCGGCGGCAACCAGCAGAAGGTGGTGTTCGCCCGCTGGCTGCACCGCGAATGCAAGGTGCTGCTGCTGGACGAGCCCACGCGCGGCGTGGACGTCGGCGCCCGTGCCGACCTGTATGCCGAACTCGACCGCATGGCCGCCGCCGGCCACGCCATGCTGATGGTCTCCAGCGATCTGCGCGAACTGATGGCCATGTGCGACCGCATCGGCGTGATGCATGCCGGCCGCCTGGTCGCCGTCTTCGAGCGCGGTGCCTGGAGCGAGCAGTCGCTGCTGGCCGCCGCCTTCGGCAATGCACCGGTCGCCGAGGCCGCCGCTGCACCCACCTCTTCCCCGATTCCTGCATGAACCCGCCCGCCCAATCCCCAGCCGCCGCCGCGCCGGCGCCCACCACCCGGCCGCTGCGCGGCCAGCTCGGCACCTACCTCGGCCTGGCCGCGGTGCTGATCGGCATGGTCGTGCTGTTCAGCAGCCTGTCCGAATACTTCTTCACGGCCGAGACCTTCATCACCATCGCCAACGAAGTGCCGGCGCTGACGGTGATGGCCGTGGGCATGACCTTCGTGCTGATCATCGCGGGCATCGACCTGTCGGTCGGCTCAGTGCTGGCGCTGAGCGCCGCCGTCACGGCCGCCGCCATCCTGCAGTGGAAGCTGGCCGTGCCCGCCGCCGCGGCGCTGGGCCTGGCCACCGGCCTGCTGTGCGGCGCCGTCACCGGCGCGGTGTCGGTGGCCTGGCGGCTGCCGAGCTTCATCGTCTCGCTGGGCATGCTGGAAGCCGTGCGCGGCGGCGCCTACCTGGTGACGGATTCGCGCACGCAGTACGTGGGCGATGCCATCGCCGGCCTGGCGGCGCCCTGGATCGGCGGCGTGTCCTCGGCCTTCGTGGTGGCGGTGGCCATCGTGATCGTGGGCCACCTGGTGCTCACGCGCACCGTGTTCGGCCGCCATGTGGTGGGCATCGGCACCAACGAGGAAGCCATGCGCCTGGCGGGCATCGACCCGCGGCCGATCCGCATCGCCGTGTTCGCCGTCACCGGTCTGCTGGCCGGTCTGGGCGGGCTGATGCAGTCCGCCCGCCTCGAAGCCGCCGACCCCAATGCCGGCGCCGGCATCGAGCTGCAGGTGATCGCCGCCGTGGTGATCGGCGGCACCAGCCTGATGGGTGGGCGCGGATCGGTCATCAACACCTTCTTCGGCGTGCTGATCATCGCGGTGCTCGAAGCCGGCCTGGCCCAGGTGGGCGCCAGCGAACCGGCCAAGCGCATCATCACCGGCGCCGTGATCGTGGCCGCCGTGATCATCGACACCGTGCGCCAGCGGCGCGCCGGCGCCGCCTGACCGGCGCCACCGCTTTCGCACTGCCGCCATGGCCACCATCAAGGACGTCGCCCTGCGTGCCGGTGTGTCGGTGACCACCGTGTCGCACGTGGTCAACGGCACGCGCGCCGTCAGCCCCGAAGGCCGCGCGCGCGTGGAGGACGCCATCCGCGCCCTGGGCTACGTGCCCAGCGCCGTCGCGCGCAGCCTCAAGAGCAACAGCACGCGCACCGTGGGCATGCTGATTCCCAACAGCTCCAACCCCTACTTCGCCGAGATCGTGCGGGTGGTGGAAGACCGCTGCTTCGGTGCCGGCTATGCGCTGGTGCTGTGCAACACCGACGACGAAGCGCAGCGCCAGAGCGTGTACCTGCAGGTGCTCGCGCAGCGGCGCATCGACGGGCTGATCGTGGTCTCCAGCGGCGGGGATGCCTCGCTGCCCGCGCTGCTGGCCGGCCTGCGCATGCCCACCGTGCTGGTGGACCGCGAGGTGGAAGACCCGGCCTGCGACCTGGTCGAGACCGCCCACATGCAGGGCGGGCTGCTGGCCACGCGGCACCTGCTGTCGCTGGGCCACCGGCGCATCGCCTGCATCGGCGGACCGGCGGGCCTCGCGCCCAGCGAGCAGCGCATCGACGGCTGGCGCATGGCGCTGGCCGAAGCCGGCCATTCGGCGACCAGCGCGGCGCTGCTGTGGCACGGCGGCTTCACGCCGCAGGGCGGCTACGAGGCCATGCACGCCATCCTGCGCACGGCCGAGCGGCCCTCCGCCGTGTTCGTGGGCAACGACCTGATGGCCATGGGCGCGCTGCGCGCCGCGCACGAATGCGGGTTGCGCGTGCCCGACGACATGTCGCTGGTGGGCTTCGACGACATCGAGCTGAGCGCCTATGCCAGCCCGCCGCTCACCACGGTGGCCCAGCCCAAGGCGCGCATCGGCGCGCTGGCGGTGGACATGCTGCTGGAGCGCATCGACGGCCGGCGCCAGATCGGCCGCAAGGTGCTGCTGCAGCCGGAACTGCGGGTGCGCGACTCGACCGCGCGCTTCGGGCCGGCGTGAGGCCTGCACCGCGGCCCGTCATCGCGCTCCACCGCTTCGCCCTCCCATCGCCTTGTCCGCGTCTTTGCCTGTGAGTGCCCTCTCTTTCCTCTTTCCCCTTGCCCGAGTCCGACGCCGTGAACCGCTCTTCCGCCCCCGCCGACGCCCCGCTGCTGGTCGTGCTTGGCAGCCTCAACATGGACGTGGTGGTGCGCGTGCCGCAAGCGCCCGCCGCCGGCGAGACGCTGCATGGCCGCTCCATCGACCACCTGCCCGGCGGCAAGGGCGGCAACCAGGCCGTGGGCTGCGCCCGCCAAGGCGGCGCGGTGCGCATGCTGGGCTGCGTAGGCGCCGATGCGCACGGCACGGCCCTGCGCGATGCGCTGGCCCGTGACGGCATCGACACCCGCGGCGTGCGCGTCGAGGCGGCCACGCCCACGGGCGTCGCGCTGGTGATGGTGGAGGACAGCGGCCAGAACCGCATCGTCGTGATCCCCGGCGCCAACGCCGCGGTGCAGGTGGACCCGGCCGCGCTGCGCACGCAGCTCGCTGGCGCGGCCTTCCTGATCCTGCAGTTCGAAACGCCGCTGGACCAGGTCGGCCTGGCGATGGAGGTCGCGGCGCAGGCCGGCTGCAGGGTGCTGCTGAATCCCTCGCCGATGCAGGCGCTGCCCGAATCCTTCTGGCCGCGCATCGACACGCTGGTGGTCAACGAGCTGGAAGCGCAGATGCTCTCGGGCCTGCCGGTGACGGGCTTCGCCGAGGCGGCCGTGGCCGCACGCGCCCTGCTCTCCCGCGGCCCGGTGCGCGTCGTGGTCACGCTGGGCAGCGAAGGCGCGGTGGCCGCCGATGCCGACGGCTGCCGCCATCACCCCGCCCTGCGCGTGAAGGCGGTGGACACCACCGCCGCCGGCGACACCTTCCTGGGCGCCCTGGCCGTGTCGCTGGCGCGCGGCGAGACCTTCGACGCTGCCGTGCAGCTGGGCATCCGCGCCGCAGCCCTGTGCATCGGCCGGCCCGGCGCCCAGCCCTCCATTCCTTCGCGCGACGAGGTGCTCGCCAGCCCCGTTCCGCCCGCACCGGTCGCCCTGCCATGAAACGCACCCACCTTCTTCACGCCGAACTCTCCCAGGTCATCGCCGCCATGGGCCATGGCGACATGCTGGTCATCGGCGATGCCGGCCTGCCCATTCCCGACGGTCCACGCCGCATCGATCTGGCGGTGGCGCGAGGCGTGCCCCGGCTGGATGAGGTGCTGGCCGCCGTGTTGAGCGAACTGACGGTGGAAAGCGCCGTCGTCGCCTGCGAGGCACTGCCGGCGGACCAGGACCGGCCCGCGTGGTACCCCACCGCGCTGCCGATGGCCCCGCTGGCCGTCTCGCACGAGGAATTCAAGCAGCGCAGCGCCAAGGCCCGCGCCATCGTGCGCACGGGCGAGTGCACGCCTTACGCCAACATCCTCTTGATTGCGGGCGTCAGCTTCGAGATCTGAGGCCGCGCCGATCAACGGGACCCCGCGTCAGTCGAAGCGCAGGTCCGCACCCACCGGCTGGCCCACCTTGAGCAGGTGGTCGATGCCCTGGCGCACGATGAGGTTCATGCCGAAGGTGGTGGCACCTTCCATGCGCGGATCGGCGCGGTAGCTGCGCAGCGTCTCGCCCACCACGGGTTGCGTCTGAGCCGTGGCCGGATCGATGTCGGGAATGCTGCAGCGCACGCAGGGCTTGACGGGCTGCAACTGCACCTCGCCCTGCTCGGTGGGGATGTGCAGCATCGCCACACGGTCCTCGTCGTGCGCTTCCATGCGGTCCAGCACGAGGTTGGGGCGCAAGCGGATCGCGTCGATGCTCGGACCGCCATTAGCTGCGAGCCGCTCGTTGAACTCATCCACCGCCGCCTGGCTGACCACCAGCAGCGCATAGCCGTCGGAGAACTGCGTCTGCGCCTCCACGCCACCCGTCCACTTGGGGCTGGAGAGGCGCTTGTGCTCCGGATCGAAGCGCACCATGCGCAGCCGCTGCGGCCGGTCGGGTTCGGAGAGGAAGTCGCTGAACCACTGGGCCGCCACGTCGCCCATGTCGTAGGCCGCCACCTCGTCCTTCCAGATGGTGGCGCGGACCGGTTCCTCCACGCGGTCGTAGGCGATGTGCAGCGCCAGCATGCCGGGGGCGCGCAGGATCATCTCGTAGTGCTTCATCTGCGGCCGGATCAGCGCCATGCGCGGCAGCTCGCGCTGGCTGACGAAGCGGCCGGCCTCGTCCACCAGCATCCAGGCGCGGTCGAATTCCAGGCCGGTCTCGGTGAGCAGGGCCTCCTGCACCTCGACCCCGGCGCAGGACTTGACGGGGTAGACGATCAGCCGCGCGATGCGGGCCTGGAGGTCGAAGCGCGAGAGGTCGGGAGTGGCGGCAGCGGTCACGGCGATGAGGGGCGGCAAGCCCTGGACGGTCAGAGAGAGGAAGCGGCGGCAGGTGGCGACATGCCGCGCGCTTCACGAGCACAAAGCGGGCCGCCCGCGGCGGCGGGCCGCATTGTCGAGCCATCGCCGGGGCGCAGGGGCGCTCCCTACAATGTTTCGATGGCTCTTCCCCCCGAGGTTTGCATTCGCGGCGCCGGCATCGTCGGCCGCACGCTGGCGTTGCTGCTGGCCCGAGAACGGGTCCGCGTGGCCCTGGTGGCCGAAGCCCCTTCCACCCCCTCCCCCGACCGCCCGGACGTGCGCGCCTATGCGCTCAACGCGGCCTCGCGCAGCCTGCTCGAATCGCTGCGGGCCTGGCCCGACGCGGCGCAGGCCACGCCGGTGCGCGAGATGCAGGTCTTCGGCGACGAGGACGGCCGGGTGCGCTTCGACGCCGCCGAGCAGAAGGTCGACGCCCTGGCCTGGATCGTCGACGTGCCCGCACTGGAAGAGCAGTTGGCGGCCGCCGTCCGCTTCTCGCCCCAGGTCGAGGTCGTGACCGCGCCTGTCAAGGCCGCGCTCACCGTGGTGTGCGAGGGCAAGGCCAGCCTCACCCGCGAGGCGCTGGGCGTGCAGTACGACGTGACCCGCTATCCCCAAATCGCCATCGCCGCGCGGCTGGAGGCCGAACGCCCGCATGGCGGCGTGGCGCGCCAGTGGTTCAGTGCCCAGGGCGACGTGCTGGCCCTGCTGCCCATGGGCGGTGCCGAAGGCCGGCAACTGGCCCTGGTATGGTCCGTGGGCCAGCTGCGCGCGCCCGAACTGCTGGCGCTGGAGGCCGACGCCTTCTGCGCCCGCCTGCGCGAAGCCAGCCACGAGGCGCTGGGCGGCTTCACGCTGTCCAGCGAGCGGGCTGCCTGGCCGCTGCAGCGCGCCACGGCCGACCGCTGGGCCGGGCGCTTTGCGGAAGGTGGTGCCTGGGTGCTGGCCGGCGACGCGGCGCACACCGTGCATCCGCTGGCCGGCCAGGGGCTCAACCTGGGCCTGGCCGATGCGGCCGAACTGGCCCGCGTGATCCGCGAACGCGACTACTGGCGCAGCGTGGGTGACGCCCGCCTGCTTCGCCGCTACGAGCGCGCCCGCCGTGCCGACGTGCTGGCCATGGGCCTGGCCACGGACGGCCTGCAGCAGCTCTTCGCCCAGGGCATCGAGCCGCTGGCACGGCTGCGCAACTGGGGCATGCTCGGCTTCGACCGCAGCCACTTGCTCAAGAGCTGGGTGGCCCGCCGCGCGATGGGCCTGGCCTCTGGTATTTCTTCTCCCTCTCCCTCTGGGAGAGGGTTGGGGTGAGGGCCTTGGCCCCCCCAATCATTCCTGCCCTGATCCAGGCGCAGGCCCCTCACCCAACCTCTCCCCAGGGGGGAGAGGAGCAACACCCCGCACCATGAAGTACATCCTCCCCCTCCTCCTGGCCGCCACGCTGGCCACCGCCCATGCCGGCGAAGCCGAGATCCGCAAGAACCTCGGCGGCAGCTTTCCGCAGCTCGCGCAGATCGACGAGGTGCGCAAGGCCGCCATGCCCGGCCTGTGGGAAGTGCGCCAGGGCTTCGACCTGTACTACACCGACGAGCAGGGCAACTTCCTGATCCAGGGTCACCTGATCGACGTGAAGAACCGCCGCAACCTCACCGAGGAGCGCGTGGACAAGCTCACCGCCGTCGACTTCGACAAGCTGCCGGTGCAGGACGCCATCAAGATCGTGCGCGGCAACGGCAAGCGCAAGCTGGCCATCTTCGAAGATCCGAACTGCGGCTACTGCAAGCAGTTCGAGCGCGAGCTGCGCAAGGTGGACAACGTGACGATCCACCTCTTCCTGTACCCGGTGCTGGGTCCGGACTCGGCCGTGAAGTCGCGTGACATCTGGTGCTCCAAGGACAAGGCCAAGGTCTGGAGCGACTGGATGATGGACGGCGTGAGGCCCGCCACCGGCGAATGCGACACGCAGGCGCTCAAGCGCAACGTCGAGTTCGGCCGCAAGTACAACATCACGGGCACGCCCACCCTGCTGTTCGCCAACGGCACGCGCACCCCCGGCGCCGTGCCGGCCGCGCAGGTGGAGCAGCAACTCTCGGCCACGAGCAACTGATGGCCGGCGCCCCGGCCGGCCTGCGCTACCGCATCGCGGTGGCGGACCTGAACGCCCACCTGTACGAGGTCACCCTCACCATCGACGAGCCCGCGGCGGACCAGCAGGTCTCGCTGCCGGTGTGGATCCCCGGCAGCTACCTGGTGCGCGAATTCGCACGCAACCTGCAGGGCGCGCCCAAGGCCACGCAAGGCCGGCGCGCCGTGGCCGTCACGCAGTTGGACAAGGCCAGTTGGCGCGTCGCCGCCAGGGCCGGACAGCCGCTCACCCTGCGCTACCAGGTCTGCGCCTTCGACAACTCGGTGCGCACCGCCTGGCTGGACCGGACCCGCGGCTTCTTCAACGGCACCAGCCTGTGCCTGCGCGTGGACGGCCAGGACGGATCGCCCTGCCAGATCGAGATCGTGCCGCCCGCCCTGCCCGAGGGCGAGGCGCCCTGGCAACTGGCCACCGCGCTGCGCCCGCTCAAGACCGACCGCCGCGGCTTCGGCATCTACCAGGCCGCCAACTACGACGAGGTGGCCGACAGCCCGGTCGAGATGGGCGCCTTCTGGAGCGCCGAGTTCGACGTGCTGGGCGTGCCGCACCGCTTCGTGGTGGCCGGTGCCCCGCCCTCGTTCGACGGTGACAAACTCATCGCCGACACGCGCGCCATCTGCGAGACGCAGATGCGCTTCTGGCATGCGGATGACGCCGGTCTTCCTCCTCTCCACCCTGGGGAGAGGCCGGATGAGGGGCCAGCAGCCTCCGCCAAGGCGAAGCGCCCCGCCAAGGCCCGCGCTGCCACCCAGCACCCCGCCCCCCACGACCGCTACGTCTTCATGCTCAACGCCACCGACGACGGCTACGGCGGCCTGGAGCACCGGCACAGCACCGCGCTGATCTGCACCCGCCGCGACCTGCCGCGCCGCGGCGCCACCAAGCAGCCCGAGGGCTACACCACCCTGCTGGGCCTGATCAGCCACGAGTACTTCCACACCTGGAACGTCAAGCGCCTGCGGCCGGCGGAGTTCGCCCGCTACGACTACACACGCGAGAACTACACCCGGCTGCTGTGGTTCTTCGAAGGCTTCACCAGCTACTACGACGACCTGCTGCTGCGCCGCGCCGGCTGCATCGACGACGCCACGTACCTCAAGCTGCTGAACAAGACCATCAACCAGGTGCAGCAGACGCCCGGCGCCGCCGTGCAGTCGGTGGCCGACGCCAGCTTCGACGCCTGGATCCGCTACTACCGCCCCGACGAGCAGACACCCAACACCACGGTGAGCTACTACACCAAGGGCGCGCTGGTGGCGCTGTGCCTGGACCTGACGCTGCGCTGCGAGGGCCAGGGCTCGCTGGATGCGGTCATGCGCAAGCTGTGGCGCGCGAGCGAAGGCGGCCCCATCGACGAGGCCGCCATCGGCGCGGCCCTGGCCCATGTCGGCGGCCGGGCCTACACGAACGAGCTGTCGCGCTGGGCGAATGGCACGGCTGAACTGCCGCTGCGCGACCTGCTCCCCGCACACGGCGTGGCCATCCACGAAGACCCGGCGCAGCTGGCGCAGGCCCTGGGGCTGCGGGTCGACGAGAGCGGCGGCACCGTCAAGGTCAAGATGGTGCTGCGCGGCGGCGCGGCCGAGAAGGCCGGCTTCGCCGCCGGCGACGAATGGCTGGCCGTCGAGACCGCCACCCGCAGCGCCAAGGCCGCGGAAGGCTGGCGCATCGGCAAGCTCGACGACATCCCGCTGTACCTCGGCGCCGCCAGGAAATGCGTGGCCCTGGTGGCCCGCGACCGCCGTCTGATGCGCCTGCCGCTGGCCTGGCCGTCGGGCGACGCGCGCACCTGGCGCCTGGCCGGCAGCGACGCCGACCTGCTCAAGCGCTGGCTTCAGGGCTGAGCGGCGGCCGGTCGGCCTGAGGGCATCGACGTCTCCGGGCGGACAGCCGCCCGCCACGTCGGCCGCGTGGCCGTCGGTATAGTGCGCGAGGGCCTCGCCGGCCCGCCCTGTCCGTTCATTCCAGGAGACCCCCGTGAGCTACGAGAACATCGAAGTGCGCGTCGAAGCCGGCAAGGTCGGCATCGTCACGCTCAACCGTCCCAAGGCCCTCAACGCGCTCAACGATGCGCTCATGGACGAGCTGGGCGCCGCGCTCAAGGCCTTCGATGCCGACGAGGCCATCGGCTGCATGATCATCACCGGCAGCGAGCGCGCCTTCGCGGCGGGCGCCGACATCGCGCTGATGGCCAAGTACACCTTCGTCGACACCTACAAGGGCGACTACATCACCCGCAACTGGGAGTCGGTGCGCTCCATCCGCAAGCCGGTGATCGCCGCCGTCAGCGGCTTCGCCCTGGGCGGCGGCTGCGAACTGGCCATGATGTGCGACTTCATCATCGCCGCCGACAACGCCCGGTTCGGCCAGCCCGAGATCAAGCTGGGCGTGATTCCCGGTGCCGGCGGCACCCAGCGCCTGCCCCGCGCCGTCGGCAAGGCCAAGGCCATGGACATGGCCCTGACCGGCCGCATGATGGACGCCGCTGAGGCCGAGCGCGCGGGCCTGGTCAGCCGCGTGGTGCCCTACGACAAGCTGATGGACGAGGCCCTGGGCGCCGCATTGACCATCGCCGACTTCTCGCAGATCGCCGTGATGGCCGCCAAGGAATCGGTGAACCGCGCCTTCGAAGGTTCGCTGTCGGACGGCGTGATGTTCGAGCGCCGCCTGTTCCACGCCCTCTTCGCCACGGCCGACCAGAAGGAAGGCATGGATGCCTTCCTGAACAAGCGCAAGGCCGAGTTCAAGAACCAGTGACGGCAAAGGGGCTTGCGCCTGCCGATTTTTGCCCCCTATAATCGTGGGCTTCGGCGCTTTAGCTCAGTCGGTTAGAGCGATGGAATCATAATCCACAGGTCCGCGGTTCGAGTCCGTGAAGCGCCACCAAAACCTCAAAAGGGACCCCGTGCAAACGGGGTCCCTTTTTCTTTTGCGCGAGGCAGGGTGCGATATCCTGACTGCGACCTGAACCACTCTCGGCAACTGCAGGCGCTGCAGGCCGGCCTCCCTCGCGGGGATTGGCCTGCCACCCTGCCCCCGTCGCCGCCTGCCATGCGCCTCATGATCGTGGAAGACGACACCCTGCTGGGCGACGCCCTCGCCCAGGGCTTGCGCCAGCGCGGCCATGCGGTGGACTGGTTCCGCGACGGGACGCAGGCGGATGCCGCCCTGGCCGGCGCCCCCTTCGACGCCGTGGTGCTCGATCTGGGGCTGCCGGGCGGCGATGGCATGAGCTGGCTGCGGCGCTGGCGGCAGGCCGGCCGCGTGCTGCCGATCCTGGTGCTGACGGCGCGCGACGGCGTCGAGCAGCGCATCGACGGCCTGGACGCCGGCGCCGACGACTACCTGATCAAGCCCATCACCATCGACGAACTGGCCGCGCGCCTGCGTGCCCTGGTGCGGCGCACCGCCGGCCATGCGCAGGCGGTGTGGCAGCACGGCCAGCTCAGCTATGACCCGGCCAGCAAACTCGTGCACTGGCGCGGCGCGCGTGTGGAGCTCACCGGCCGCGAGCTGGCACTGCTGGAGATCTTCCTGAGCCAGCCGCAGCGCGTGCTGTCCAAGTCCACGCTGCTCGAAAAGCTCTACGACTGGAGCGGGGGCGAGCCGGAGGGCAATTCGCTCGAAGTCCATATCCACCACCTCCGCCGCAAGATCGACCCGGCCATCGTGCGCACGGTGCGCGGCGTGGGTTACGCACTGGGCACGGGCGAGGCATCTTCCTGAGCCCATGCAGCACGGAAGTCCCGCATGAGCCTGCAGCGCCGCCTGCTGCTGTACCTGCTGATCTGCGCGCCGCTGGTGTGGGGCCTGGCGCTGTACTTCTCGACCCAGCGGGCCCGCCACGAGGTCAACGAGATGTTCGACACCGAACTCGTGCGCCTGGCGCGGCAGGTGCAGGCCACGCTGGGCCACGGCTATCCCGGCGCATCGGCCACGCTGCCGCCCGCACCCAGGGAGGGTGCACCCGACGCGGGCGACTCCGATGTGCGCGACCTGGCGATTGCCGTCTGGTCGGCCGACGGCAAGCTGGCACTGTCCGACCGCGAGGGCGTGGATTTGAACTTCCGCGCCGACGCCCAGGGCTTCATCGATGACGAGGTGGACGGCCGGCCCTGGCGCGTCTACTACATGCGCTCGGTCGACGGCCAGTGGCTGGTCGCGGCCGGCCAGGGCGCCTACGAACGCGACGAACTGGTCTATGGCCTGACGGTCACGCAGGTCGTGCCCTGGCTGCTGGTGCTGCCGGTGCTGCTGGCCGTGATGGCCTGGGCGGTGCGCGCCGCCCTGACGCCGATGCGCCGGCTGACCAGCGAACTCGCGCACCGCGATGCGCAGGACCTGCGTCCCGTGCCGAGCGCCCGCGCGCCGGCCGAGCTCAAGCCCCTGCTGGTGGCGATGAACGGCCTGTTCCAGCGCATCGAGCAGCTGCTGGTGCGCGAACGCCGCTTCACCGCCGACGCCGCGCACGAACTGCGAACCCCACTGGCCGTGCTGGCCGCTCAGTGGGACGTGGTGCGCCACGCCGGCACCCCGGCCGAGCGCCGGCAGGCGGAGGAAAAACTCAGCGCCGGCCTGCGCCGCATGGAGCGGCTGGTGACGCAGATGCTGTCGCTGTCGCGCGTGGAATCGGGCGTGCTGCCTTCGCTGGATGCCGAGATCGACTGGCCGCCCATCGTCGAGCAGGCCATGAGCGACTGCCTGCCCCTGGCCGAGCGCCGCCGCATCGACCTGGGCTGCGAATGGCCACCCGCCGGCACGCACCCGATGCCGCTGCTGGGCGATGGCCACCTGATGACGGTGCTGGTGCGCAACCTGCTGGACAACGCCGTGCGCTATGCGCCCGAGGGCAGCAGCGTGGTGCTGCGCATCGGCCGCGAACAGCTGGAGGTGGAGAACGACGGGCCGCCGCTGTCCGCCGGCCAGCTCGCGCGCATGGGCGAGCGCTTCTACCGGCCCGAAGGCCACCACGAGGTGGGCAGCGGCCTGGGCGTGTCGATCGTGCGGCGCATCGCCCAGCTGCACGGGCTGGAACTGCAGTTGGGCCCGCGCGCCGATGGCCGCGGGGTGCGCGCCGTGCTGCAGTTCGACGCGGCGCACCGCTGAGCGGCGCCGCGCGGCCGAAGACGCCGCTCAGCGCGCCTTGATCTTGTCCATCAGCGCCTTGACCTCCTCGCGGCGGCCGGTGTCGGCGATCTGCCGGCCGGGCCGTGCGGGCGCCTGCAGGGCGCGCTCCAGGTAGGTCATCGCCTGGTCGGGCTGCTTGGTCTCGACCAGGTATTCGCCGTAGAAGAAGTTGGGGTCGATGCCCTTGGGGTTGAGCGCCAGCGCCTTCTGCAGCAGTTCCTTGGCCTTGGCCTTGTCGCCGAAGCCCACGGGCCAGCCGGGCACCTTGTAATAGAGCACGCCCAGGCTGTTGTAGGCCGAGCCTTCGAGCACGTCGCCGTTGATGGCGATGGCCGATTCGTACAGCGCCTTGGCCTGCTTGACCAGACCCAGCGCGCCCAGGCCGCCCTTCTCGCCGGCCACGGAACTCACGATGATGCCCTCCCACACCAGGGGCTCGGCCCGACCGGGATTGGCTTCGCTCAGCTTGTGCGCCTTGGCGGCCAGCGCCTCGAAGCGCTTCTCGCGCTCGGCCGGCGGCACCTGGTAGCGGATCACTTCCCAATCGTGCTGCAGTTCGGCGACGCCGTCGTCGACCGGCGCGGCGCGGCTGATCAGCGGCGTGACTGCCGCCAGCAAGCCGGCACCGGCCAGCAGGGCCATCGACAGCCAGACGCGGCGGCGCAGCCCTGCATCGGCGGGCCTGGCGGCAGCGATGGCACGGGAGGAGAAGGTGGCGGGGGTGGTCTTCATGGAATTCGCAAGGAAGGTGGAGGGGGTCGAAGGCGGGCCGGGGTCCGGGGCTCAGCGCTGCAGGGCCTGCAGCCTCAGAGCTGCGGCGCCTGCAGCGAATGCGCGTCGGCGGACTCGGGCCGCTGCGACTCGAAATGCTCGAGCGTGAGCGGCGCGGGCGGCTGCACCGGCGGCAGGCTGTTGCGGTGGGCGGCGAAGGCGCCGTCCAGCAAGGCGGGCGCCATGCCGTTCAGGCGGACCGCCAGCTTTTCGGGAAAGCCCAGGAAGCGCTCGGCCGCGCCGCGCTCCAGCAGTTGCACCAGGGCCTGGGCGACCGTGTCGGCATCGTCCATGGCGGTCTTGGTGGCCTGGTTGTAGCGCTCGACGGCTTCGCTGTTGAACTCGGTCTTCGTGCTGCGCGGTCCGAGGTACTGCACCTTGACCGACGTGTCGGCCAGTTCCCGGCGCAGCGATTCGGCAAAGCCGCGCAGGCCGAACTTGCCGGCGCTGTAGACGCTGAAGCCCGGCAGCCCCAGCCGGCCCAGCACCGAGCCCACGAAGAGCACGCTGGCCTGCTTCTGCTGGCGCAGATGCGGCAGCAGCGCCTGCGTGAGCAGCATGGGCGTGAACAGGTTCAGTTGCAGCACCTGGGCGACGGCGCCGGCATCGAAGGACTCCAGCCGGCCGAACGCGGGCGTGCCAGCGCCATGGACCACGGCATTGCACTGCCACTGCGCCGCCACCTGCACCAGCGGATCGAGGCTGTCCACCCGGGTCAGGTCGGAGGCATACCACTCGACGCGATGGCGCTCCACGCCCAGCTCGCGCACCAGGGCACGGGCCTGGGCCGCCAGCCGCGCGGGCGAGCGGCCAGCGAGCATCACGCTGGCGCCCGCCTGGATCAGCCGACGCGCGGCGGCGGAACCGATGCCGCCGCTGGCGCCGGTGAGCAATACCCGGCTGTCGGCCGCCTTCATGCCGCCACTCCCGCGACAGACGTTGCCGCTGTCTGGCCCTGCGGCAGCGGCAGGCTGCGGAAGACGTCGCCATAGAGCCGGTAGAAGGCCTTGGCCGCGTGGACGATGGCGTCCTGGTCGGCCGGGTCCTCGATCTGCTCCATCAGCAGCGCGAAATGGGCGGTGTGCTCCTGGTCCAGCGTGCCGTGCGAGCGCAGGTAACTGAAGGCCGAATCGGGCAGGCCCAGTGGCTTCTGGATCTGGTCGGCGGCCATCAGCGCGATCGACACGCTGGTGCCTTCCAGCACATGCACCATGCCGAAGAAGCCCAGCGGATTGCGGCGGGCGATGGTGTCGTAGGCATAGGCCACCATGACCTCCGTCGCATGGCCCGGCGGGCCGCGGCGCACGGCCTCGGCATCGCCGCCACAGGCGCGGATGTCGTCGAGGATCCACTCGTCGTGGCCCTGCTCTTCCTCGATGTATTCGTCGAGCGCACCTTCGAGCCAGGCATGGCCGGCATCCAGCCTCGCCTTGAAGGCCCGCATCAGCGGCACGGTGTGGCTGACGTGGTGGTACGCCTCGCGCAGGAAGGCCAGGTAGCTGGGCAGGGACACGTCGCCGCGCAGGCAGCCCTGGATGATGGGGGTGCCGAGCAGGCCGACGCGCTCGGTGGCGGTCTCGGCGACAAGGCGGGCATGGAAACTCATCGGAAGCTCCGTGAAGGGATGAGAAAGAAGAAGGTGGGGCTCAGGCAAGGGCAGGCGCGGGCAGTTCCAGCGCCTGCGCATGGCGGGCCAGCACGGCCGCGCGCTGCGGCCGGCCGTTGGCAGTGGCCATGCCGGACTCGGCCGTGAATGGGGCGACGGCGCGGGCCCAGCGCTGGACGCGCGCGTAATCGGGCAGGTGCGCATTGGCGGCATCGACGGCCGCCTGCAGCCAGGCATCGTCGGCATCGGCCGCCAGCGGCCAGAGCACCGCCGACAGCGCCGGCTGTCCATCGCCGAAGACCACCGCCTGGCCGATGGCGGGATGGCCGCGCAAGGCGGTCTCCACCCACTCGGGCGAGACGTTGCGGCCGAAGGCGGTGATCAGCAGGTTCTTCTTGCGGCCATCCACGTGCAGGAAGCCGTCGGCATCCAGATGCCCCAGATCGCCCGTCGGCCACCATTCGCCGGGCGCGCGCGCATCGCCCAGGTAGCCGGCGAACAGGCTGCCGGCCACCTCGATCTCGCCATCGGCCGCGATGCGCAGGCGGGCATGGGGCAGCGCAGCGCCGGCGCTGCCCGGCCGGTCGCAGCCGGGCAGGTTGAGTGTCTGCACCGAGGCACCTTCGGACAGGCCATACCCCTCGTAGGCCGGTATGCCCAGCGAACGCGCAGCCTGCACCAGGCCCACGCCGACCGCGGCGCCGCCCACGGCCACCAGCTTGAGCGACTCGGGTGCGCGCTGCCGCGTCTGCGCCAGATAGCCCGCCCAGGCCCGCAGCATCTGCGGCAGCAGGATCAGGCTGTTCGGCTGGTGCCGGACCACGGCGGCGTGGAAGGCGGCGACATCGAAGCTGGACGAACCCGTGAGTCCCACATCCTGCAGGGGCAACACGATGCAGCTGGCACCGGCCGTCAGGGGCGCCATCAGTCCGGCGATGTTCTCCAGCAGCACGGCGAAGGGCAGCGCGCACAGGTGGCGTTGCACCTGCAGCGGCACCATGGCCACCACCAGGCCATCGGCCACGCGCTGCATGGACGCGGCCGTCAGGCACACGCCCTTGGGTGCGCCCGTGGTGCCCGAGGTGAAGGTGATCTTGGCCGTGCCCGGCGGCATGGACACCTTGCGCGCGGGCAGGCGCAGCATCGTGAAGGGCTGGCCGGCGATCTCGCACGGCACGGCCGGCGCCTGCGGCCAGCGGGCGGCCACGGGCGGAAGGGTGAGCACGGTGTCCACGCCCGACGCGCCGATGGCATGAGCGATCTGCTCCGGCGTGAAGAAGGCGGGCAGCGGCACATGCACGATGCCGGCCCGCAGCGCGGCCCGGTCGGCGATCACCCAGGCGGGCGAGTTGTCCATGAGCGTGGCCAGCACGCGGGTGCCCTGCGCGGCCAGTCGCTGCGCGAGCGAGGCGGCCTGGGCATCGACGTCGGCCGCGCGCCAGGTGCGGATGCCGTCGTCGAGGGCGATGGCCTGCGGGTCATGCGAAGTGGCGGTCATGCGCGGCCTCCGGCGGCAAGGCGGGCGCGGCGCGTCATGAAGTGCCGCAGGGCGCGCCGCAGGTGGATGGCCATCACCACCGGCTCGTGGTCGTAGTAGCTGCCCCAGCAGCGGGCCTGGTCGCCCAGCGCATCGGGCACGGCGCGGCCCAGCGTGAGCGGGGCCACGCCCAGGCGTACGAGCATCGCGCGCAGTTCCTGCGTGACGGTGCCCACGACCCAGTCGAAGCCCTCGCCGATCAGGTAGGGCCCGAGCAGCTGCACCAGGCGGCGGCCTTCGCCACCACGCGGGGCGGCGAGGTTGCCGACCTCCACGATGCCCGCACGGTCCACGGGGCGGCCGGCATGCGCGGCAATGAGCGACTCGACGGGCGCGTCAAGGTACTGCTCCAGGAAGAGCGGACCTTCATCCGCCCGACGGTAGCCCACCGCGGCAAGCACATGGCTGCCCTCGCGCAGAGCCAGCAGCATGGGCGCGAAGGCCGGCACCAGGGCGCCATAGCGCTGGGCATACATCTCGCGGATGCTCTGCTCCACCGCGGCACGTTGCGGGTCGGCCTCCGGATGCCGCGTGAGATGGCCCGCCACGGGAAAGGCGGAGGGGATCGGCGATGTCGGCATGGCATCGCCCAGAGGAGAGAACAGGCGCATGGGTGGTCCGTGTCGCGGCGGCAGAAAAGCCACTGCGCAGGTTGACGAATGGCCGTGATGGTCTGCGGACGCGCTTAACGCCAAATTAAGTGCGGGGCGGCGTTCCGCGCCCTTTGCTGACCGGCAGATGACTCAGAAATGGCCCGTGAGGCCCAGCGTGCCGGTGATGGTGCGGACCGCCGGCTGCTGGTCGTCCCGCGCGCGGACCACCCCGGCCGCCAGGTCCCAGCGCGGGCCCAGGCTGTAGACCACACCGAGCTCGGCATAGCGCGTGCGCTGGCGCGTCGCGTCGACGCCCTGGCGCTGCTGCAGGCCCACATCGGCGGCCAGCTTCCAGTCGTCGGCGATGTTCCAGACCAGCGCCATGGACAGGCGCCGGTTGATGGCGCCGGCCGTCGGATCGATGTCGCGCTGGCGGCCCCACGCATAGTTGACGTGCAGGGCGCCGAAGGGCAGCTGCTGGCTCAGCAGCAGCGTCACTTGGCCCGAGCTGCGGCCGTCGCCCAGGCCTCGCGCCTCGCGGCGGCTGCTCACGGGCGCGACGAACTCGGGCTTGAGGCCGAGGCTGGTGCCGGTGGCCTCGTTCTCGTAGAAGCGCCACTTGAGGCCCAGGGCCGTGTTGCCCCAGCCGCTCGTGCGGCTGCCGTCGGCCTGCATGCGCAGGAAGGTGGGCGCGGCATAGAGGTCGACGGTGTCGGTGAGGCCATAGGTGTAGGTGGCCGCGAGGCTGTCGCCGGTCTGGCGCGCCGGGCCGGCGGACCGACGGGCGCGTGCGGCGGCCAGTTCGATCTGCTGCACGCCGGCGCCCTGGGTGCCGGTGTCGTCGGTGATCAGCGGCTGCATGGCCTGCGCGGCCAAGCCGGGCAGCAGCAATGTCAGCGCCACAAGGCTTGTGCGCCGCCCTGGCGTCGATCGCAGCGGCGAGGCCGCCGGCAGGTTCTGGGTGTTCTTCATCGTGGTCGGGACAAGCGCTGCGCATTGGACGCAGGAGGAGTGAACTCTTCATGAATCCGGCTTCTGCGACATGGCCGCGCCTGCCCAGGAGGGCGCGTCACCTTGGCTACAGCAAAGCCCCTTCGACGGGGCCTCCACCGATTGCCGCGCGGCCCCGCGTCCCGCCTAATGGCCGGCCTTACGAAGCAAGACCCGGAGACCTCTTCCATGCACCGTCGCCCCCTCCTCGGCGCGCTCATGCTCGCCGCCCTCGGCACTGCCGCCCTGAGCGCGCAGGCCCAGCAGGCCACACGCGCCTTCCCCGAGAAACCCATCCGCCTCGTCATCGCCTTCCCGGCCGGCGGTCCGACCGACATCACCATGCGCCAGCTGGCCGAGAACGCCAGCAAGGTGCTGGGCCAGCCGGTCATCATCGACAACAAGCCCGGTGCCGGCGGCACGCTGCCCGCGCAGCAGCTGCAGACCGTGCAGCCCGACGGCTACACGCTGGCGCAGATTCCGCTGGGCGTATTCCGCCTGGGCTACACCACCAAGATCAACTGGGACCCGATCAAGGACATCAGCTACGTGCTGAACGTCACCGGCTACGCCTTCGGCATCGTGGTGCCCGCCGACAGCCCGTTCAAGAACTGGACCGACTTCGTGGCCTATGCCAAGGCCAATCCGGGCAAGCTCACCTACGGCTCCACCGGCACGCTCACCAGCCCGCACCTGACCACCGAGCTGGTGGCGCAGCGCGCCGGCATCCAGCTGCAGCACGTGCCCTACAAGGGCAGCGCCGACCTCACGCTGGCGCTGATGAGCGGCCAGCTGATGGCCGGCGCCGACAGCACCGGCTGGGCGCCCTATGTGGAGTCCGGCAAGATGCGCGTGCTCAACACCTGGGGCGACAAGCGCCTCGCGCGCTTCCCGGATGCGCCCACGCTCAAGGAGCTGGGCTACGACATCGTGCAGAACTCGCCCTTCGGCATCGGCGCCCCGCGCGGCACGCCACCCGAGGTGGTCAAGAAGCTGCACGACGCCTTCAAGCAGGCGATGGAAGAACCCAGCTACCTGGCCTCGCTCGCCAAGTACGACATGGTGCCGATCTACATGGGCAGCGCCGACTACACCCGCTTCGCCCGCGAGACGGTGGAGCGCGAGAAGGCCGTGATCGACAAGCTGGGGCTGGGCAAGCCGCAGTGAGCGTGACGCCATAAACAGAAAGGGCCGCGATGCGGCCCTTTCTGTTGGTGAGCGATGGGGTCGCTCAGGCTGCCATGATGGTCACGGACTTGGTGTTGAGGTAAGCCTCCACGGCCTCCGGGCCGCCCTCGGAGCCGTAGCCGGAATCCTTGACGCCACCGAAGGGCATCTCGGGCGTGGGCGTGGCGGGCTGGTTGATCCAGACCATGCCGGCCTCGATGCGCTGCGACAGCAGGTGCGCGTTCTTGATCGAGCGCGTGTACGCATACGAGGACAGGCCGAAGGGCAGGCGGTTGGCTTCGGCGATGGCGTCCTCGAGCGCGTCGAAGCCGCGGATGGCCGCCACGGGGCCGAAGGGCTCGTCGTTGAACACCGAGGCGTCCAGCGGCACGTCGTCCAGCACGGTGGGCGCGAAGAAGTTGCCTTCGCTGCCGATGCGCTCGCCGCCGGCCACCACCTTGGCGCCCTTGGCGCGCGCGTCCTGCACCACGTTGGCCATGGCCGTCAGGCGGCGCGAATTGGCCAGCGGGCCCATCGACGTGCCTTCGGCGAGGCCGTCGCCGACCTTCAGGCCCTGCGCATGCTTGACCAGCGCGGCGGTGAACTCGGCCTTGATGCTGTTGTGCACCAGGAAGCGCGTGGGCGAGATGCAGACCTGGCCGGCATTGCGGAACTTGGCGGCACCGGCGGCCTTGACGGCCAGGGCGATGTCGGCGTCGTCGGCCACGATCACCGGCGCATGGCCGCCCAGTTCCATGGTGGCGCGCTTCATGTGCTGGCCGGCCATCGCGGCCAGTTGCTTGCCCACCGGGGTGGAGCCGGTGAAGGTGATCTTGCGGATCACCGGATGCGGGATCAGGTAGCTGGAGATCTCGGCCGGATCACCGAACACCAGGCCGACCACGCCGGCCGGCACGCCGGCGTCGACGAAGGCCTTGATCAGGGCGGCGGGCGAGGCGGGCGTCTCTTCGGGCGCCTTCACCAGGAAGGAGCAGCCGGCGGCCAGCGCGGCGCCCAGCTTGCGCACCACCTGGTTGATGGGGAAGTTCCAGGGCGTGAAGGCCGCGACGGGGCCGACCGGCTCCTTGATGACCAGCGACTGCGCGGCCAGGTTGCGCGAGGGCACGATGCGGCCGTACACGCGGCGGCCTTCGTCGGCGAACCATTCGATGATGTCGGCGGCGGCCACGACTTCGATGCGGGCCTCGGCCAGGGGCTTGCCCTGTTCCTGCGTCAGCAGCGGCGCGATCTCGTTGGCGCGCTCGCGCACCAGGCCCGCGGCCTTGCGCATGAGGGCGGCGCGCTCGTGCGCCGGCGTGAAGCGCCAGGCTTCGAAGCCCTTCTGCGCGGCGGCCAGGGCGCGGTCCAGGTCCTCCTTGCCCGCATGGGCCACCTTGCCGATGGGCTGGCCGGTGGCCGGGTTGATCACGTCCAGAGTCTTGCCGCTGGCGGCATCGACCCATTCGTTGGCGATCAGGAGCTGGGTGTTGGGATAGGAAGCGGTCATGCGCGTCGTCGTCCTTGGTGGTCGGTCGGGAGGAGCGGCAGGGGCCAGGGCCGAGAGGCTCGGCGAAGTGCCGCAAGGCGGGAGAGAACGAACAATGCTACCCGCTCGCCACGCCGGTCGCAGAGCCGCGCGCGCAAGTCCGGGCGGCACGAGGCCCCGCGGATAATCGCCTCCCCCTTCTTCCCGCCCCCTTCGCCATGACCGCACGCCGCGCCGCAGCCCCCGTCGCCGACGACAGCTCGCACAACGCGGCCCGGCAGGCCATCCTGGAGGCAGCCCGCGCCGAGTTCGCGGCCAAGGGCCTGGCCGGTGCCCGCGTCAACGAGATCGCGGCACGGGCGGGCGTGAACAAGCAGCTGCTGTACTACTACTTCGGCAACAAGGAAGACCTCTACCGCACCGCCCTGGAAGCGGTCTACGCCGAGATCCGTTCGCTGGAGCGGGACCTGCACCTCGGCGACATGGAACCCACCGCCGCCATGGCGGCGCTCATCGGCTTCTCCTTCGACTACCTGGCCCGCCACCCCGACTTCATCGGGCTGCTCAACCACGAGAACGCGCACGGCGCCGCCCATGTGCGCGACTCGGCGGCGATCCGCGACACCAACTCCCCGCTGATCGAGCTCATCGCCCAGACGCTCGCGCGCGGCATGGCGGCGGGCGTCTTCCGCGCCGGCATCGATGCGGTGGAGCTGTACGTGTCGGTTGCCGGCATGTCGTACTTCTTCTTCTCGAACCGGTTGACCCTGTCCTCCATCTTCGGCCGCGACCTGTGCGAGGGCGGGGCCGTCGAGTCCTACCGCGCCCATGTGGTGAGCTTTGCCATGGCCGGGCTGCGCCCCTGAAGGTGCCCCCTGCTGGCGGGGGCCCCGCGGGCCTGCAGCCGGCCCCACCTGCCATTCGCCCATTTTCAACCAAACGGTTGACAGCATCGGAAGCGGTGCCTACAGTGCATCTCCAAGGCGCCGGAACCGGTGCCGCGGAGTCACCCATGAGCCCAAGCCTTTCCCCCGCGGCGCCTGCGTCCGCGGCCCTGCTGGACCCCACGCAACTGCCCGAGCGCTTCGATTCGGTGGAGGCGCTGGATGCCTTCCTGGCCCGTCCGACCCAGGCCCTGGTGGACGATCTGGCCGCGGTCGAAGGCGACCTGATGATCCTGGGCGTGGCCGGCAAGATGGGCCCGACGCTGGCCCGGCTGGCCCGCAACGCCGCGCCGCACAAGCGCGTGATCGGCGTGGCCCGCTTCAGCGACCCGGCGGTGCGCGAACAGCTGGAGGCCTGGGGCGTGCACACCATCGCCTGCGACCTGCTCGACCGCGATGCGCTGCAGGCCCTGCCGAAGGTGCCCAACATCGTCTTCGCCGCCGGCCACAAGTTCGGCGCCAAGGACAACCAGGCCCTGACCTGGGCCATGAACACCCATGTGCCGGCGCTGGTGGCCGACACCTTCCGCGAATCGCGCATCGTGGCCTTCTCCACCGGCAACATCTATCCGCTGACGCCGGTCGGGCGCCAGGGGGCCTCGGAGCTGACCCCGCCGGCGCCCATCGGCGAATACGCCCAGTCCTGCATCGGCCGCGAGCGCATGTTCCAGTACTTCGGCGCGCGCCATGGCACGCCGGGGCGGCTGTTCCGCCTCAACTACGCCATCGACATGCGCTACGGCGTGCTGCACGACATCGCCGCCAAGGTGCACCGGGGCGAGACCATCGACCTGGCCATGGGCCATGTGAACGTGATCTGGCAGGGCGACGCCAATGCCCAGGCGCTGCGCAGCCTGCGCCACTGCACCACGCCGCCCTCGCCCATCAACTGCACCGGCCCCGAGACCCTCTCCGTGCGCTGGCTGGTCGAGGAATTCGCCCGCCGCATGGACGTGCCGGTGCGGGTGAGCGGGCAGGAGGCGCCCACCGCCCTGCTGTCGGACACCACGCAGGCCACCCGCCTCTTCGGCTATCCCGTCGTGCCGCTGGGCGCGATGCTCGACTGGGTGGCCGACTGGGTGATCCAGCAACGCCCCAGCCTGCACAAGCCGACCAAGTTCGAGGTGCGGGATGGCGCCTTCTGAGGCGACCCGCGCCGACGCCGAGCCGACGCGCGCGGTGCGGCTGGGTGACGCGGACGTGTTCGCCGGCGTGGCGCTGTCCGATGCCGCGGGCTGGAACCAGACGGCCGACGACTGGGCCTTCTTCGCGCGCCACGGCGTCGCCATCGGCCGGCGCACGGCACGCAGCGAGCTGGTGGCCACCGCGGCCGTGCTGCCCTATGGGCCCCTGGCCTGGATCTCCATGGTGCTGGTCGACCGCGATTGGCGCCATCGGGGCCTGGCCAGCGACCTGCTTCGTGAGGCCCTGGACCATCTGGACGAGCAGGGACTGACACCCGTACTCGATGCCACGCCGGCCGGCCAGGCGGTGTACGAGCGCCTCGGCTTCCGCCCCGGCTTCGGCTTCTGCCGCTGGGCGGGCGAGGCCGGCCGACATCCTGCCTCGGTGGTGGACAGCGCGGTGCGGCCCGCCAGCGGCGACGACGAAGACGCATTGACCACCCTCGACCGCAACGCGAGCGGCCTCACGCGCGGCCTGCTGCTGCGCGACCTGCTGGCCCGCCGCGGCACGCGGACGTGGCTGCGGGCGGGCGACGGCGGCCCTTCGGCCTTCGTCATCGCGCGCGAAGGCCGGCGGGCCTGGCAGATCGGCCCCCTGGTGGCGCCCACGAGCGCCCAGGCCCAGGCGCTGCTGCAGACCGCCCTGACCGAACTGGACGGCCCGGTCTTCATCGACGTGCCGGATGCCCACACCGCCCTGCGCGCATGGCTCGGCGCCCAGGGCTTCGCCGTGCAGCGGCCCTTCGTGCGCATGGCGCGGGCGCAGACCCTGCCCGACTGCGTGACCCAACCCTCGGCCGCTCTCTTTGCCGTGGCCGGCCCCGAATTCGGATGACCCCATGCCTCTTGCCGACGACGCCGTGACCCATGCCCGCCAGCTGCTGCAGCGCGGCCTGGCCATTCCTGCCCACCCGCTCGCCCTGGATGCGCAGCGACAGCTGGACGAGCGCCGCCAGCGCGCCCTCACCCGCTACTACCTCGACGCCGGCGCCGGCGGCCTCGCCGTGGGCGTGCACACCACGCAGTTCGCCATCCGCGAGCGGGGGCTGTACGCGCCGGTGCTGAGGCTGGCGGCCGAGACGGCCCGCGACTGGATGGGCTCGCAGCGGGAACTCGCGCTCGTCGCCGGGCTGTGCGGCCCGACCGCCCAGGCCCTGGCCGAGGCCCGGCTGGCGCGCGACCTGGGCTACCACGCCGGCCTGCTGAGCCTGGCCGCCCTGAGCGACCGCAGCGAGGACGAACTCATCGCCCACTGCCAGGCCGTGGCGGCCGAGCTGCCGCTGGTGGGCTTCTACCTGCAGCCGGCGGTCGGCGGCCGAGTGCTCAGCGCAGGCTTCTGGGCCCGCTTCGCGGCCATCGAGCAGGTGGTCGCCATCAAGGTGGCGCCCTTCCACCGCTACCGCACCCTGGACGTGGTGCGCGGCCTGGTGGCGGCACGGGCCGAGGAACGGGTGACGCTCTACACCGGCAATGACGACCACATCGTGCTGGACCTGCTCACGCCGTTCACCGTGATGCGCGACGGCGCACCGGTCACAGTGCGCTTTCGCGGCGGGCTGCTGGGGCACTGGTCGGTCTGGACGCAGAAGGCCGTGCAACTGCTGCAACGCTGCCAGGCCACGGTCGCGGCCGGCGCCGTGCCGGCCGAGCTGCTGGCACTGGACAGCCGCGTCACCGACTGCAACAGCGCCTTCTTCGACGTCGCCAACGACTTCCGCGGCTGCATCGCCGGCTGCCATGAGATCCTGCGCCGCCAGGGCCTGCTCGAAGGCATCTGGTGCCTCGATCCGCAGGAGGGTCTGAGCCCCGGCCAGGCTGACGCGCTGGATCGCGTGTGCCGCGAGCACGCCGACCTGTCCGACGACGAATTCGTGGCCGCGAACCGCGACCGCTGGCTCCGCTGAAACCCCACTCCAGGAACGCCGCATGCACCGTCTGCGCCAGGCCCTCGCCCACTACCTGCCGGCCGTGGGCATCTTCGTCGGCTTCGTGCTCCTGTGGCAGCTGGCGGTGTCGGTCTTCGACATCCGCGAGTACCTGCTGCCCAGCCCGGGGGCCGTGCTGCAGGCCATGGTGAGTCAGGAGATCCCGTGGCTGCAGCATGCCTGGATCACCGCGGTGGAGATCCTCGGCGCCTTCGTGCTGGCCGGCGCTTCCGGCGTGCTGCTGGGCATGGCCATCGCGTGGTCGCCCGGGCTCTCGCGGGCCCTCACGCCCTTCCTGGTCTTCGTCAACACCCTGCCCAAGGTGGCGATCGCGCCGCTGTTCCTGATGTGGCTGGGCTACGGCATCCTCCCCAACATGCTGATCGGCGCGCTCATCGGGTTCTTCCCGGTGGTCATCAACACCGCTGTCGGCCTCACGCAGATCGACCAGGACCTGGTGGACCTGGGCCGCGTGTTCAGCGCGCCCAAGTGGAAGGTCTTCCTCAAGATCCGCATTCCCAATGCCTATCCCTACATCCTGAGCGCGCTGAAGGTCACCGCCACCTCGGCCGTGGTGGGCGCCATCGTGGGCGAGTTCGTCGCCTCGCAGAAGGGCCTGGGCTACGTGATCATCACCACGCAGAGCAGCATGAACACGCCGGCCGCCTTCGCCGCGCTGGTGTGGATCTCCCTGCTGGGCCTGCTGCTGTACGGCCTGGTGGCCGGCCTGTCGCGCCTGCTCGCGCCCTGGGCCGAGGACCGCGCCGGCTGAGGCGCCGCCCATTCCCGAATCCTCCTTCACCGCTTCGTCCTCCCTCCCCAGAAAGGAAGCTGCCATGCCTCTTCGTTCCGCCGCCCTGCAGGCCACCGTGGCCGGCCTCGCGCTGCTGTCGGCCCACGGCCCGGCCCTCGCCCAGCCCAAGGAGAAGTTCACGCTGGCGCTCAACTGGTTCGCCGTGGGCGACCACGCGGCCTACTGGGTGGCGCTGGACAAGGGCTACTACGCCCAGCGCGGCCTGGATGTGAGCATCGAGGCCTCCAAGGGCTCGGGCGACGCCATCGCCAAGGTGGACACCGGCCGCGCCGACGCCGGCCTGGCCGATGCCGTGCCGATCATCTCGGCCGTCTCGCGCGGCGCGCGGGTCAAGATCGTGGGCATCGTCTTCGACAAGACGCCCATGACCTTCTTCAGCCGCAGCGACGCACCGCTGGTGAAGCCCACCGACCTCGAGGGCAAGACCGTGGGTGCGCCGGCCGGCGACAGCCAGCGGCTGGCCTTTCCGGCCTTCGCGCGGCTGAACAGGATCGACCCGCAGAAAGTCACCTGGGTCAACATCGAGCCCACGGCCAAGGTGGCGTCCATCGCCGAGAAGCGCATGGATGGGGTGGCCGACTACACGACGGGCCAGCCCTTCTACGACAAGGCGATGGGCGAGGGAAAGGTGGTGCGCATGGCCTGGGCGGACCATGGCTTCGACCTGTATGCCATGTCGCTCATGGCCAGCGACAAGACCATCGCCGAGCGGCCCCAGCAGCTGCGGGCCTTTCTTGAGGCCTCGTACCAGGGCTGGCGCGACGTCATGAGCAACCCGGAGGAGGCCCTGGCCATCTACAAGAAGCGGGTGCCGGAGATCGACGTGAACGTGATCCGCGCCAACATGCTGCTCGGCTTCGATCTGATGCGCACCCGCAATTTCGCCGACAACGGCCTGGGCGCCATCGACGACAAGAAGATGTGCGCGTCGGTCGACATCGTCAACACCTACATGGGGCTGCCCCGCAAGGTGGACTGCCAGGCCGTCTACACCAAGGGCCTGCTGGCCAAGGTGGCACTGCCGCTGGCCGCGAAGTGAGCGCGCGTCACGAAGGCGGCATCGGCATGGCCTCCACCGCTTCCCCGCCGCCCGGCCCCGGGACGGCGCGGCCGCTGATCGAGGTCGACCATGCCGGCATGGTCTACCCCGCTGAAAGCGGCCCGGTGGAGGCGCTGCGCGACATCTCGCTGTCCATCCACGAGGGCGAGTTCGTCGCGCTGGTCGGGCCGAGCGGCTGCGGCAAGTCCACGCTCATGCGCGCCATGGCCGGGCTGCGGCCGGTGACCAGCGGGCAGGTGCGCGTGCAGGGCGTGCCGGTGGACAAGCCCATTCCACAGGTGGGCATGGTCTTCCAGGCGGCGCTGCTGCTGAAGTGGCGCAGCGTGCTGGACAACGTGCTGCTGCCGGTGGAGCTCGCCGGCCTGGACCGTGCCCGCTACCGCGAGCGCGCGCATGAACTGCTGCGGCTGGTGGGGCTCGGCGACTTTGCCGGCAAGCGGCCCGGCGAACTCTCCGGCGGCATGCAGCAGCGCGCTGCGATGTGCCGCGCACTCATCCTGGACCCACCCATCCTGCTGATGGACGAGCCCTTCGGCGCGCTCGACGCCATGACGCGCGACGACATGAACCTGGAACTGCTGCGCATCTGGGGCCAGGACCAGCCCCGCGCCGCGCGCAAGACCATCGTCTTCGTGACGCACTCCATTCCCGAGGCCGTGTTCCTGGCCGACCGGGTGGTGGTGATGTCGCCGCGCCCGGGCCGCGTGGCGGAGATCCACGACGTGTCCATCGCCCGCCCACGCACCGCCCGGACGCGGGCCACGCCCGAGCTGGGGCAACTGGCCTTCCGCATCTACACCGAGCTGTCCGGCAGCGCCGGCCGCGGCGACGAATGCCGCGACGGGCCGCACTGGTAGGCGGCGCATCCAATGGACGCGCCGCGCCTTCGCGTCACGGCGGTGGACCTGTTCGAGTCCACCTACCGCATGCGCCTGCCCTTTCGCTTCGGGGCCATCACGGTCACGGGCGGCCAGCAGGCCATCGTGCGGCTGCGCATCCGGCTACCGGACGGCCGGGAAGGCGAAGGCTTCGCGGCCGACGCCCTGGCCGCCAAGTGGTTCGACAAGGATGCACGCCTGTCGGACGAGGACAACCAGCACCAGCTGCGCGCCTCGCTGCAGCAGGCGCGCGAGGCCTACCTGGCCGCGCCGCCGCTGAGCGCCTTCGCCCTGTTCGCGCAGCACCACGGCCCCTTGCAGCAGGCCGGGGCACGCCGGGGGCTCAATCCGCTGGTGGCCAGCTATGGGCCGGCCCTGCTCGACCGGGCGGTGCTCGACGCGCTGTGCCGGCTGGAAGGCGTCGGGCTCTGGCAGGCGCTGCACGCCAACCTGCCCGGCATCGAGGCCGCCTCCGTGGCGCCCGACCTGGCGCGACTGGACCTGCCCGCCTTCCTGGCGGGGCAGCAACCGCTGCGGCGCCTGGCCGCTCGCCACACGGTGGGCCTGCTCGACCCGATCACCGCCGCGGACGTGGCCGCCGGCGCCCAGGTGCACGACGGCCTGCCGCAGACGCTGGAAGAGGTGATCGCCGCCTACGGCAACCGGCACTTCAAGATCAAGCTCTCCGGCCAGCCCGGGGCCGACCTCCCACGCCTGGGCCGCATCGCGGCGCTGCTCGACACCCAGCCGCCCGGCTGGGCCGTGACGCTGGACGGCAACGAGCAGTTCGAGGACGCCGCGGCCGTGCTCGCGCTGTGGCGCCAGATGCGCGCCGATCCCGCGCTGGTGTCGCTGTGCGCCGCCGTGCGCTTCATCGAGCAACCCATCGCCCGCGGCCGTGCGCTTACCGCGCCGCTGCCGGACCTGCAGGGCCTGCAGCCGCTGCTCATCGACGAGTCGGACGGCGAACTGGACGCCTTCGTGCGCGCCCGTCAACTGGGCTACCGCGGCGTCTCGACCAAGGCCTGCAAGGGCTTCTACAAGTCCATCCTGAACCGGGCGCGCTGCCTGCTGTGGAACGCGGCGAGCCCGGCCGACCCCTGCTTCATGTCGGCGGAAGACCTCACCACACTGCCGGGGCTGGCCTTGCAGCAGGACCTGGCCCTGGTCGCCTGGCTGGGCATCGGCGACGTGGAGCGCAATGCGCACCACTTCGTGGACGGGTTCCAGGGCCGGCCGGTGGCCGAGGCGCAGGCCTTCCTCGCTGCACACCCCGACCTGTACCAGGCCACGCCCGCCGGCCCGCGGCTTCGGATCGTGGGCGGCGAACTGGCCGTCGGCTCGCTCGCGGCGGCCGGCTTCGGCACAACGGTGTCTCCTACGTTGGACGAGACGCCGGCGATGCCCGCGTCGGCCTGGCCGGCCGGCTGATCCGATCAGCGCCGGGCCACCAGCGCGTCGCGCGCCGCCTGCGCGAAGCCGGCGCCGCGCTCGCCCTCGGCCACGTAGTGCGGCAGGTGCGACAGATGCGGCACGAAGCGCGCCACGTTGGCCACGCCGATGCTGTGGTCGAAGGCCTGGAACATCAGCGCATCGTTGGTCGAATCGCCCACGTAAGCCCAGCGCTCCATCTCGGCGCCCAAGTCGCGGCCCCAGAGTTCGCGCACGATCCAGCGCGCTCCCGACAGCTTGTTGTGCTCGCCGTACCAGCCGTTGATGTGGATGCTGCTCACGGTGGCGTGCATGCCCTCGTGCCGCATGGCCATCACCACCTTGTCGATCTGCGCCTCGGACAGCTGCGTGAACTCGCTGTGGTCGATGGCGATGTCGCATTCGCGGCCCGCGCTGTCGGTGGCGCGGCGCGCGCCCGGGATGCTGGCCTCGATGTGCGCCAGCACGGCCTGCATGCGCGCGAAGTTGGCGGCGCGGGTGGCGGCGTCCTGCTGGTAGCGCTTGTGCAGCATGCGCACACAGCCCGGCTGCCAGGTGCCTTCGGGCACCAGCGCCACGGCGCCGTTCTCCGCCACGATGGCGTCGAGCGGCCAGCGGGCCGCGAAGGGCTCGCTCCAGCCCACGGGCCGGCCGGTGATGGCCACCACCTGCAGGCCGGCGGCCTGCAGTGCAGCCAGCGCATCCAGGGCATCGGGCGTGATGGCGCCGTCGGTGGTCAGCGTGTCGTCGATGTCGGTGAACACGCCCACCAGACCGCGGCGGGCGGCTTCGGGCCAGTCGGCCAACGGCCGCATCGTCTCGTGCCCCATCAGCCGGCCGTCTGCAGCGCCAGGCCGGCGTGCTCGCGCAGGGGATGAAAGTGGATCTTGGGAAAGCGCTCCTGCGCCAGTCGCACGTCGTAGGGGCTGGTGCAGAGGAAGGCCAGCGTGTCGGCCGCGTCGCGTGCCATGCGCATGGGGTAGGCGTTCTCGAACTCGCGCAGCTCGGCTGGCGTGTCGGCCGTGATCCAGCGCGCGCCGGTGTACTGGCAGCCTTCGAGGCGGATGTCGCAGTCGTACTCGGTGTTCAGGCGGTGCTGCACCACTTCGAACTGCAGCTGGCCCACGGCGCCCAGCAGCATGTTGCCGCCGGCCTCGGGCTTGAAGACCTGGATGGCGCCCTCCTCGCCCAGCTGCATCAGGCCCTGCTGCAGCTGCTTGGTGCGCAGCGGGTTCTTGAGCACCACGGTCATGAACATTTCGGGCGCGAAGAAGGGCAGGCCGGTGAACTGCAGGCTGGCGCCGTCGGTGAGGGTGTCGCCCAGCTGCACGCCGCCATGGGTGGTGAAGCCCACGATGTCGCCGGCATAGGCCTCTTCCACCGCCTCCCGGCGCTGGCTCATGAAGGTCACGACGCTGGTGGGCCGCAGCTCCTTGGCGGTGCGCTGCACGCGCAGCTTCATGCCCGGCTGGTACTTGCCGGAGGCGATGCGCACGAAGGCGATGCGGTCGCGGTGGTTGGCGTCCATGTTGGCCTGCACCTTGAAGACCACGCCAGCGAAGTCCTTGTCCTCGGGCTGGATCTCCTTGACCACCGGCTGGCGGTTGACCAGCGTGGTGCTGGTGCGCGGGCGCGGCGCGGGCGCCAGGTCCACCAGCGCGTCCAGGACCTCCATCACACCGAAGTTGTTGACGCCGGAGCCGAAGAACACGGGCGTCTGCTTGCCGGCGAGAAAGGCCTCGTGGTCCCACTCGGGCGAGGCGCCGGTGGCCAGTTCCATGCTCTCCAGGGCGCTGTCGAACTCGGCGCCGAAGCGGGCGCGCAGCTTGTCGGTGTCGCGCAGCGGGATGGTCTCGAAGTCCTGCGGGCGGCGCTCGCTGCCGGACTCGAACACGGTCATGGCCTGCGTGCGCAGGTTGATGATGCCGCCGAAGCTCTTGCCCTGGCCCACGGGCCAGGTCATGGGCACGCAGGGCATGCCCAGCTCGCGCTCCACCTCGTCGAGGATGTCCAGGGGCTCGCGCACCTCGCGGTCCATCTTGTTCACGAACGTGATGATGGGCGTGTCGCGCTGGCGGCAGACCTCGATCAGCCGGCGGGTCTGCGATTCCACGCCGTTGGCGGCGTCGATGACCATCAGGGCCGAGTCCACGGCGGTGAGCACGCGGTAGGTGTCTTCGGAGAAGTCCTTGTGGCCGGGCGTGTCGAGCAGGTTGACCACGTGCTCGCGGTAGCTCATCTGCATCACCGAGCTGGCCACCGAGATGCCGCGCTGCTTCTCGATCTCCATCCAGTCCGAGGTGGCGTGGCGGCTGGCCTTGCGGCCCTTGACGGCGCCAGCGATCTGGATCGCGCCCGAGAACAGCAGCAGCTTTTCCGTCAGCGTGGTCTTGCCCGCGTCGGGGTGGGAAATGATGGCAAACGTGCGTCTGCGCTTGACTTCATTGAGGAAATTCTCGTTCGCCATCGTTCACAGCCCCGTTATGTACACGCCTATGTACACAGTCCTTGACGTACCCATTCGCGTGCACAAATCGGCATCTATGCCAGCGCCCAACCCAGAAGCGCCGGGGGAAGTTTAGCACACCGAGCATATATCTGCTCTTAAGAGCCAACAGAATATGATAATCTGCCCTTGAGAGCATTTTTCTTGACCCGTCGGCGCGCGGCATGGTACTTCTAGAAGAAGAAGCCGCACACGCCAAGGTGAGGACATGACCGCCCGGAACAAACTACTGACTGCCCCTCCCTACCCGGTTGAGCAAACGCTCAAGCGGCTGGGGACGAATCTGCGCACGGCCCGGCTGCGGCGGAACCTGACGATCACGGACATGGCGGAAAAGATCGGCACCGGTGCACGCGCCGTCGCCGATGCGGAGCACGGCAAGCCTTCGACGGGCATCGCCGTATACGCCGCCATGCTGTGGGCGCTCGACCTCCTCGACCAAGTAGCAGACGTGGCAGCCCCGGAGCGCGACGAAGAGGGACAAACGCTCGCGCTGGCACGCGAGCGGGGCCGCGCGCGCCCGAAGGGGGAGTTGAACAATGACTTCTGAAGCCCCTTCGGAATGCTTCGTCTACATCACGCTGCCGGGCGAGACGGAAGCCGTCACGGCGGGGCGCTTTGTCCTCGCTGCGGACCGTCGCGGCATCGCTGAAGGCCGCTTCGTCTATGGGCGTAGCTACCTGGAGCGCCCCAACGCGGTCGCCCTCGATCCCGTCGAGCTGAAGCTCGCGCAGCGTACCTACAACACCGTCGCGCTCGGCGGCATCTTTGGCGCGTTGCGTGACGCCAGCCCCGACTACTGGGGTCGCCTTGTCATCCAGCGCCATCTGGGCAACGCACAGCCCGGGGAAATGGCCTATCTCCTCTTCTCCCCGGACGACCGCGCGGGTGCGCTGGGCTTCGGTCTGAACCAGACGCCACCCGCTCCCAAGCGCACCTTCAACCAGACGCTCGATCTGGCCAAACTCCAGGCTGCCGCGGACGCCATCGTCGCTGACGACGACGGCGCTGCTGCTGGTGCCAGTGCTGCTGATCATGATCAGGTCCAGAGGCTGCTGATGCTCGGCACCTCGATGGGCGGCGCGCGACCGAAAGCCGTCGTTGAGGACGGCGACGCTCTATGGGTAGCGAAGTTCAACCGCCCGGACGATCCATGGAGCAATGCCCGTGTCGAGCACGCCATGCTTCTGTTGGCGCGATCATGCGGCATTGCCACCGCAGAAAGCCGTGTCGTCGAGGTTGGTGGACGCGATGTGCTGCTCGTGAAGCGCTTTGATCGCGAGAAGTCGTCTGGGGGCTATCGCCGGGCCCGCATGGTGAGCGCCCTCACGCTGCTGCGTGCCGAAGACACCTACCAGTCGCGTGACAAGTGGTCGTATGTGCTGCTGGCCGAAGAGCTGCGCCGGGCCTGTGCCGACCCCGAGCGGAATACAGCCGAGCTGTTCCGCCGCATGTGCTTCAATGCGCTGATCTCCAACATCGACGATCATCCGCGCAACCATGCCGTGATCGCACGTGAGCAAGACTGGCAGCTTTCCCCCGCCTACGACTTGACCCCGGCCACGCCGGTCAGTCAGGAGCGACGCGATCTGGCGATGGTGTGCGGCGATGCGGGACGGTTCGCGAGCGCTGGAAACCTGCTTTCGCAATCGGCGCGATTCCTGCTCGAAAAGCCGCAAGCCGAAGGCATGGTGGCAGCGATGGAAGAGCAAATACGCGCGACCTGGTACGCGACGGCACGCGGTGCCGGGGTGACCGCGCGTGACTGCGAGCGAATAGCCGCCGCGTTCGTCTATCCGGGCTTCCGTCAGACGCCGTGAGGGGCCGGTCGCGGCGGGCGACCGCGTGCCCCTCCTGGCTGCTCAACCGGCGACCTTGAACGCCTGCCGGTCGCGCCCCTTGATCCAGGCCGGTTCAGTGCCACGGCCGGACCATGTGGCCCCAGTAGCGGGGTCACGGTAGAGCGGCGCAACCTGCGTATGTCCGCCTCCGCCCCTCCCTGTGCTCTTGGCCGGGCGCGCACCGATCAACTCGGCGGGCTTGAAGCCATGCTGAAGCAGCAACTCTTTCATGGCCCGCAAGACATCGGCGCGGTGCTGACGCTCCTGAGCGCGTTGCTCCGCCTCCAGCAATGAAAGCTCGTGCCGTAGGTCGGCGATGCGCCGCTCAAGCGCGGGCGTGTTCGCCGCCTGGCTCGGCCTGTTGGTCTGGTTCTCCATAGCAAAGACTCCTTTCGTGGGTAAGGGCGATGT
This sequence comes from Pseudacidovorax sp., assembly GCF_017991995.1. Lineage (GTDB taxonomy): Bacteria > Pseudomonadota > Gammaproteobacteria > Burkholderiales > Burkholderiaceae_C > Xenophilus. The sequence continues at coordinate 204,565 of NZ_JAGOPN010000012.1, forward strand.
GCCCGGTTGAGGAAGGCAGTTCAGGGTCTTGTTCAATCACGCTCTGCGCCCGGCTCGGGGCTGCGCTCCGGGGAGGGATTTGTGGGCGCGCGATCCCTTGCGGGCCGCGCCATGCGATCAAGGACAGGTGCTTTGTCGTCAGCCCTGTCGCGTTCGCGCCGCTGCCGGGTCGCGCGCGCGAAGGCGGCAAGCAAATTCGGGGGATCGCCGGGTCCCCGTGTCACCGCATCCTCAAAGGCGTTCCGGGCATCTCCTGAGCGCTGCGTCGGGGCCAGGCTCGGCGCGCGCGTCTTGGCACGCTTGTCTCTCCGCACGACCCCTTCCAGCGAAGGCATCAGGCCGTCGTTGTCCCCGCGCACGAGAATGCGCTGGCGGGCGCGAATATCCCGCAGCAGGGCGACGATCTCGCGCCGCTCGATGCGTGTGAGCGCCTTCTCGCGGCGTGCTTGTTCCAAAGCTTCGGCCTGGTGCTCCCGCGCCTGATCAATGCGCTCGCGCGTCTGCGCCACTTTCATCGCCAGGAGCTGCGCGCCGTTGGCTTTGAGGCGCTGTGCGTCCTGACGCTTATGCAGCAGGGCGCGTAAGGCCTCAATGCCGGTGATACGACCGAGGAAGGCTGCAAGCCCTGTCGGGCGGTTCTCGCGGCGCTCGCGCTCGATGCCCTTTCGCTGTTCGAGGTAGCGGTGCCGCAGGGCGTCCCGCGCGGCGCGCTGCTGCGTTTCCAGTGCCGCGAAAGTCGTCTGCTGCCGTGCTTCGAGCGCCTGGCGCTCCTGCGCCAGTGCCGTGCGCCGTCCCTGATGCGCGTGCCGCAAGCTCGCAAGCGCGCTCGCGCGCTCTTCCTCTGAAGTCTCTTTGTCGAGGGACACCCGATGCCGCTCGACAAGGGAAATGGCCTCCTCGACGCTCGGCAGGCTTTCGGGCGGAAAGTCCTTGGCCAAAAAGGCGCGCAGGTCTGCGGTCTTGACCGCCTTGTCGTCGATGAGGCGGGCAAGCGCATGGGTGCCTCCGTAGAGATCGACGAGCACGTAGGGGCGATTGCCAGTGGCCAGCAGGTAGCCCTGTGCGCTCAAAGCCCGCACGAAGGCACGTGCCGAATCGCTCTGCTGCCACGCCTGCGTCACCGCACGCATGTGGTCTTCTTTGGACAGCCCGGTCTGCCGCTTCTTCTCACGGTCATAGAGGCTCTCCTGCCCCTTCTCCGCCGACCTCTCGTAGCCCGGCGGAAGCCGCAGGCCGTGATCGCGGGCAAAGGCCCGCGTGACGCGCATGAGCTTCTCGTGGTCGAACGCCAGGTGCACGGCCTTGCCGTTCATCGCGTCGATGCGTGACCAGACGACATGGCAGTGCTCGCGTCCGTACTTCTGGTGGAAGACGATCCCGCGGGGCTGGTTGGTCAGGCCAAGGGCTTCTTCCGTCCGCGCGATGTAGTCCATGTACTGATCGCGCGTGAGCGGTCCCTGCCGAGGGTCGGGGTTGATCGAAAGGCTGTAGAGGTACTTTTCGCAGCGCGTCAGGTCTTCCGCCTGCACCTGCCATTCCTTGAATGCGCCGTGCAAATCAGGAGCAATGGCTCCGCGCAGGTGGGGGAGTTCCGTCACCTCGTTGTCGTAGGCGTTCATCAGGTGGGTGGCGAGGTCCTGCCCGCCGCCGCGCTGCGAGGCAAAGGAAATCACGGCTCCCTCCCGGTAAGCTGCATGAGGAAGGTGCGGATCAATAGCAGCTCATCACGGCAGAGGCGCAAAGCTTCTTCGCACTCCGGTGTGCCGTCCGGCATGACCGCCAGCCTGTCGGCGATGACAGCAGCTTGCGCCAGCAGCGTTGCCGCGGTTGCGCGATCAAGCCGGGGCTGAGGCCGTGCGCGCGGAGCTTCTCCTGCAAAGACAGCGCGCGTGATGAAGCCGTTCACGGAAAGGCCGGAGTTGCGGACGCGCGCAGCGAACTCGTCGCGCAACTTGGCGGGCGGACGATAGGAGATTGGTGGTGCGCGCTTCTTCCGAGCCATGCCAGCACCGTAGGCGGTCGGCACGCCTCCCTTCCTCGCGCGTTCCCCGCGCGGCATGACCGCGAAGCGCAATGCGTCCCCTGCGCCGAAGGGTCGATGGGTTTCCAAAGGGAGAGCCGACATCTCACTTTGGTCGTCGCCGGGGACGAAACCCCGGTCTGGGTCCAGGGGCACGAAGGCCACCTGGTCAAGGGTTGCAAGGGGCTACGAAGTGCCCTTTGCTCGATGGTGTCCACGAGGAGCGCGAAAGCTCCTCTGGTCGCGATGCAACGGCGATGACGTTGCCAACCCGGGAGCCAGCGGCGAAGGGTTGCCCCGAGGGGGTCCACGGGGGACGGGACGGTCCCCCTGGCAAGGTGGGCGTGGTACTACCACGCACACCTTGTGCTCCCTATCGGTCGCAGGGCTCCTTATCCCAGTCTACGGCGCGACTGGTAAAGGAAGCATTGACGCGGGACTTGCGAAGCCCCGCGGAGTCTTTTGGATGTAGCACGCTGTGGGCGCCGATGCAAAAGTGAGCCACCGGGCCGACCGAATATTGAGCCAGGGGTGGAAGCCGACGTTGAGATGGTCGGCTGTGGATAAGTGTAGTTGTCAGCCTGTTTCGTGGACCTCCTGGAT
>NZ_JAGOPN010000013.1 GCF_017991995.1 Pseudacidovorax sp.
AGGTGGTCAAGGACGAGCGGGGCCGCGAGAAGCTGGAGGAGGTCGACGGGGTGCGCCCTGGGGACGTGCTCGAGTACCGGGCGGTCTACAGGAACGTCAGCAAGCAGGCCCTCAAGGGCGTGGCGGCAAACCTGCCGCTGCCCGAGGGCCTGGAGTACGTGGCGCGCACGGCGCAGCCGGGCAAGGGCGCGCAGTTCGCGCTCAAGGCCGATGGGGCCTATGAGGCGGAGCCGCTGATCGGATGCGCCGTGTCCACGCCTACGTCGGTGGCGGGCAACGTCAGCGGTGCGAACAACAAGTACAACTTCGTGGTGGCCTACACGCTGCCGGCGACGGCCACGGGCACGGGTGCGTACGACATCGGCAAGGTGACGGTGGCGCCGGTGGCCTCGAGCGTGACGGCCTATGGCTATGCGGCGACCAACCAGAGCGTGCAGGTGCAGGACAGCGTGAACCTGACCACCTCGGCGGCCTTCTCGGTCAGCAAGAGCATCGGCGCGCCGAATGCGGGCATCTACCCGCCCGGGGCGCTGACGGGGACATGGCCGAGTGCGATCGGCAACAACCCGAGCTCGGGCAGCAAGAGCGTGGCGGGCGCGAGCTGCGCGACCACGTGGTCGACGGGCCTGGCCTCTACGGCCTCGTGCACGTACATCACGTACACCATCTCGTACACGAACAACGGTGCGGCCAGTGGCCGGTTCAACCTGCAGGACGTGATCGGCACCGGCGAAACGGCGGGCTTGACGTACGTGACGGGTTCGGCCAAGTGGAGCGGCAATGCAAACACCTCTGCGGCGCTGAGCGAGAGCAGCAACTCCGGGTTCACGGGTGCGGACTTCAACGTTGCCACCACCGGCAGCGTCAGCACGCTGACCTTCGTGGACGGCGCGGTGGCTGCGGGCGGCAGCGGCAGCCTGAGCTTCGTGGTGCTGGTCAACAGCAGCGCGACCAAGGGCGGCGACACCACCAGCAACGCGGTGAAGTTCAATCCGTTGGATGCCACGGGCGCCAATGCGGCTTCTCCGGTGTTGGGCAGCAGCCCCTCGACGTCGAACAAGTCGGTCTTCCTGGTGGCGGGCTCCTATGGTGTTGCGGTGGGTGCGGCCTCCTCGGCGACCTCCAGCGACGCGAAGGACGCGACGGCGGGCACGCCCAATGCCACGAGCACGGACTCGCAGTCCAATGCCAAGGCGACGGCGGGTTCGTCCACGAGCTTCACGCACAAGGTCTACAACCTGGGTGATGACGACATCGTGAACGTGACGGTGGCCTCCAGCACCTTCCCCACGGGCACGACGTTCCGCTTCTACAAGGCGGACGGCACGACGGAGCTGTCGGACCACAACAACGACGGCATCCCGGATACCGACACGATCAAGGGCGGCGACGTTGCCACGATCGTGGTGAAGGCGTTCATTCCTGCCACGACGGCGCCCAATGCGGCGGCCAACTACACGTTGACGCTGCTGGGCACGTCGGTGACCGACGCCACCAAGAAGGACGCGGCCAAGGACACCCTGGTGGCCGTGGTGGGTGCGGCGGTGGACCTGACCAACAGCAAGACGGGCGTGAGCAACAGCGGCGCCAATGCGGACGTGGGCCAGGGCCCGAGTGCGCAGCCGACGTTGATCAATGCCAGCGTGCCGGCGGGTTCGTGGACCACTCTGGACCTGTGGATCACCAACAACGACACCCAGAACAACACCTACACCCTGGTGTCCAGCGGCAACTCCAGCCTCTCGGGCAGCCTGCCAGTGGGCTGGACGGTGAAGTACGTCACGGGTGCGGTCGCCAAGACCGCGTGCGCGGCGGCGAGCGGCATCGACCCCAGCGCGATCTCGGTCATCGGATCGAGGATCTTCGGCCAGCCCTCGTGGAGCAGCCAGCCGCCCAGGGCCAGCCGGAGCAACAGCCATCCCAGAGGCTGCGCGAAGTTTTGGTACAGCGGGGCCAGCGCCGGGATGAAAAGACTTTCTCTGGAAACGTTGAAGTCGAAGGAGCGACGCATAGGAGCCTTGCAGAATTTTCGGGGGTGCCGCACTGGTCGGAGCACGTGTGTCCGGGTGCACGACGATCTTCCCAGGCACTCATCCAAGGCTTTTGATGCATGTCATGGTTGGGTCCAGTGGAACGGCCGGACATGCATCGAGACGGCGTCGTCCGCGTCCAGGGTCGCGCCATGGGACTGAACGCAGACCTTGCCAATCATTCGCCCTTGGCCGCGCGCAGGTTGGCCTTGAAGTGTTCCGGCACGCGCTCGTCGAAGCCGAGCGCCACGCGGCGCACTTCGGGGCTGTCGGTGGGCGCATGGCCCACGCCCAGGGCCGCCGCGCGCGGCGCGTCGATGGCCACCACCGTGCCTTCCACGCGGCCGATGCCGGTGATCTCGCAGGCCACGACGTTGCCCGGGTTCACGCTGCGCGAATGGCAGGGCGTGCCCATCAGGATCACGTCGCCGGGCATCAGGGTGATGTGGCGCGCGATGTCGGCGATCACGTAGTGCGGGCCCCAGATGGTCTCTTCGCCGATCTGCGCTTCCTGCACCACCAGGCCGTCCACCGTGGTGCGCAGCGTCTGCGCGAACAGGTCGACGCCGCGCACGATGCCGGGCCCGATGGGCAGCAGCGTGTCCGCACCCTTGACGCGCAGCATGCTGCCCTGGTCGGTGTCGCGGAAGTCCTGCAGGCCCATGTCCAGCGCCGGGCAGAAGCCTTCGATGCAGTCCCAGGCTTCGTCGGGCGTCACGTTGCGGCAGGTGCGGCCGATGACGACGGCGTACTCGCCCTCGTAGTTGAGGTACTTGCAGTCCGCCGGCTTGAGGATCTGGCCCTTGTGGCCGTTGAGCGAGGTCGGCGGCTTGGTGAAGTAGGTGGGCGTCTCGGTGGGCTTGGGCTTGTTGCGCGTCTCCATGCTGCGCGAGCTGTAGGAGATGTGCACCGCGATGATCTTGCTCGGGTTGACCGGCGGCAGGTAGGTCTGCGCGTCGGCGTCCAGCAGGCGGCCGTCGTCCAGGCGCAGGCGGCCGGCGTCGGAGCCTTCTTCCACCATCGTGCCCCAGAAGGCGCTGCCGCCGATGAGGACGCGGCGTCGCTCGACGCGGGGGCCCTGCATCACGGCGGGCAGGCTCTGGAGGGGGAATTCGAAGTTCATGGCGATTCTTGTGTGGGGCTCAGGCAGGGAACCAGATGTGGATGTTTCCGGTGCCGCGCGCGTTCTCGTAGGCGGACAGGGCCTCGCCCTTGGCGCGGCAGTCGGCGCCGCCCATGGCGCCCAGCATCTGCAGGTAGTGCGCGCCGAAGGCCTCCCAGGGCTTGCGTCGGTATTCACCGTCCCAGCGCTCCAGGATCAGGTCGTGCCGGCCTTCGGCCATCAGTGCGATGGCGCCCTTGTCGCTCTCGATGTTCTCGGGCGAGGAGACGTTGCTCTCGTGGAAGATGCGCGGATGGTTCGGCATCCAGTCGATGCCGTTGAACTTGTGGCTAAGCGCGCCCGAGGCCAGCAACACCACGCGCAGGCCGCTGGCGCGGATGCCCTCGCCGATGTCCTCGCCGGACTGGACGAACTGCTCCCAGCGGCAGTTCTGGCACGAGCTCACGGTCACCACCGGCGTGTCGTCCAGCTCCAGCCGCAAGTGCTTGACCAGGTTGACGGTGGCGTAGTGCCGGCCCAGATCGGGGTGGTCGATGACGCGGACGTAGCCCTGGCGTGCGCGCGAGGCGGTCTCCAGCGCCCGGGCCAGCCGCGGATGGCCGCGGTAGGCGAAGGGCACGCCGTGCAGGTACCAGGGCATCTCGTCGGAGATGTAGGTGCCGCTGTAGCGCGCGCCGCCGTCCACCAGGTGGTAGCCGGTGGTGAACCAGTGGCTGTCGAAGATCATGACCACGTCCGGCTTCGCTGCCGCGATGCGCTCGCGCAGCCGGGCATAGCCGGCGATCAGGTCCGAGTCCTCGCCGGCGCCCTGCAGGCGGCGGAATTCCTCGCACTGCATGAGGCCGGGGTGATGCGACACGATGGCCGATCCAACAATCTGTCCCATGGGAATGTCTCCTGATGGCGTTCAGCGGTGGCTGAAGCTCGCCTTGAACGGCTTTTTGGGGACCACGACATCCTTGACGTCGCAGAAGAATTCGAAGCTCCAGTCGCCGCCTTCGCGGCCCACGCCGGAGCGCTTGATGCCGCCGAAAGGCGCGGCCAGGTCACGGATGCCGAAGCTGTTGACCCAGATGAAGCCGGTGCGCACCTGCTTGGCGATCTCGGTGGCGTGCTCGGTCTCGCCGTAGCAGACGCCGCCCAGGCCGTAGTCGGTGCCGTTGGCCAGGGCAATGGCCTCTTCGTCGCTGGCGAAGGTCTGCAGCGTGAGCACGGGGCCGAAGACCTCGTTCTGCACGATCTCGCTGTCCTGCGCCACCTTCGTGAGCATGGTCGGCTTGAAGTACTGGGCGCCGAAGCCGTGGCGCTCGCCGCCCCACAGCAGCTCGGCACCGGCAGCCACCGCGCGCTGCACGAAGCCTTCGACGCGGGCCACCTGGCGCGGATGGATGATGGGGCCGACTTCGGTGGCCTCGTCGCGCGGATCGCCCACGGTGAGCTTCTCGACGTGGCTGCGCATGGTGGCGACGAAGCGCTCGGCCACCTTCTCGTGCACCAGGAAGCGCGTGCCCGCCAGGCAGACCTGGCCGGCGTTGCGGTACATCAGCGCGCCGGTGGCGGCGGCGCCATCCAGGTCGGCATGTTCCAGCACGATGAAGGGGCTCTTGCCGCCCAGCTCCAGGCTGCAGGGCACCAGGTTGGCGCCGGCCGCTTGTGCGATGAGTCTGGCCGTCGGCACGCTGCCGGTGAAGGAGACGCGCGCGATGCGCGCATCGCCCACCAGCCGTGCACCGGTGTTGGCGCCCGTGCCCTGCACCACGTTGAAGACACCCGGCGGCAGGCCCGCCGCGTCTGCACAGTCGGCCAGCAGCGAGCAGGTGAGCGGCGCCCACTCCGGCGGCTTTAGCACGCAGGTGTTGCCTGCGGCCAGGGCCGGGCCCAGCTTCCAGGTGGACAGCATCAGCGGCGCGTTCCACGGCGTGATGATCACCACCACGCCGGCCGGGTCGTGGCGCACGATGTGGTGGGCCTGCTCGGTGTCGATGGGGCGGTTCTGCAGTTCCAGCGCATGCTGCGCGAACCAGCGGATGTTGAGCATGGCGCGCGGCACCACGCCGTGGCGCATGCGCGAGAGCAGCACGCCGGCGTCGGTGCTCTCCAGCCGGCAGAAGTCGTCGGCGCGCTTGCCGATCTCCTCGGCGAAACGCTCCAGGTAGGGCAGGCGCTCGGCCGCGCTCAGGGCACTCCAGGCCGGGAAGGCGCGCTGCGCGGCCGCGATGGCGGCCTCGGTGTGGTCCTCCAGGCCTTCGGCGATGCGGCCCAGCGGCTGCTGGTCGATGGGGCTGAAGAGCTCGAAGGTGGTGGCCGAGGGCACGCGACGGCCGTCGATGTAGTGGTCGGGCGAGACCTTGACGCCCGCCACGTCCAGCAGGGAAGTGGTCATTCGGAATGCTCCTGGTTGGGTGGCAGCAACTTGCCGGGATTCATGAGGCCGTGCGGGTCGAGTGCGGCCTTGACGGCCTGCATCAGGCGCAGTTCGACCGCCGACTTGTGGCGCGCGGATTCGTCGCGGCGCAGCACGCCGAGGCCGTGCTCGGCCGAGATCGAGCCGCCATGGGCCGCCACCGCGTCGTGCACGCACTGGTTGATGGGCCTTTCGAGTGCCTCGAAGGCGGCGCGGTGCTCCGGGCCCAGCCGGTCGGCGGCGGGCGAGAGGTTGTAGTGCAGGTTGCCGTCGCCGAGGTGGCCGAAGACGACCAGCCGTTCGCCCGGCCACCGCCGTTCGATCTGCGCGCCCATGGTGGCGATGAAGTCGGCGATGCGGGAAATGGGTAGCGCGATGTCGTGCTTGATGGTGCGGCCCTCGGCACCCTGCGATTCGGAGATGTCCTCGCGCAGCGCCCACAGGGACTGGAACTGCGCCAGCGTGGCCGAGAGGGCGGCATCGGTGGCCAGTTCCTGCTCCAGCGCGGCCTCCAGCAGGCCCTCGATCGCGGCGCTGGCATGGGCCTCGTCCACGTTGTCGCTGACTTCCAGCAGCACGTACCAGGGCGAGCGCTCGGCCAGCGGCAGGCGCGCGCTGTCCACATGCTTTTCCACCAGCGCGATGCAGGTGTCGCTCATCAGCTCGAAGGCGGTGAGACCGGCGCCCAGGCGCGACTGGGCCAGCTGGAGCAGTTGCAATGCGGCGGCCGGGTCGGGCACGGCGACGAAGGCAGCCACCTGCGCCGCGGGCAGCGGGTGCAGCTTGAGCACCGCGGCCGTGATGACGCCCAGCGTGCCTTCGCTGCCGATGAACAGGTCGCGCAGGTCGTAGCCGGTGTTGTCCTTGCGCAGGCCGCGCAGGCCGTCCCACAGCTCGCCCTGTGCCGTCACGGCTTCGAGGCCCAGGCACAGCTCGCGCGCATTGCCGTAGCGCAGCACCTGCACGCCGCCGGCATTGCTGGCCAGGTTGCCGCCGATGGTGCAGGTGCCTTCGGCGGCCAGACTCAGCGGGAACAGCCGGCCGGCTTCGCGTGCGGCGTCCTGCACCTGCTGCAGCGTGACGCCGGCTTCCACCGTCAGCGTGTTGTTGATGGTGTCGATGGCGCGCACCTTGTTCAGGCGCGTGAGCGACAGCACCAGTGTGCGGCCGGATGTGTCGGGCGTGGCGCCGCCCGACAGGCCCGTGTTGCCGCCCTGCGGCACCACGGCGACGCGGTGCCGGGCGCACCAGCGCACGACGGCCGCCACGTCGGCGGCCATGTCGGGCTGGGCCACGGCCAGGGCCTGGCCGGTCCACTTGCGGCGCCAGTCGGTCAGGAAGGGCGCCTTGTCCGCCTCGTCCACCAGCAGGCGGCCGGCGAAGGCTTGGCGCAGTTCGTCCAGTGCGGCCTGCATGCTCAGTAGCCCGAGGCGTTGCCGGCGGCGGGCGCCGGGGCTTCCTTGAAGCGGCGGGCGAGGGCGCGGCTGGCCTGGGCCAGCAGCGTCGCTTCCACGCCCACGGCGATGAAGCGTGCGCCCTTGCCGATCCAGTGGCGTGCGACCGTCTCGTCCGTGGCGAGGATGCCGGGCGCCTTGCCGGCGGCCTGGATGCGTGCGAATGCATGCTCGATGGCTGCGCGCACGTCCGGGTGGCCGGGCTGGCCGAGCAGGCCCATCGAGGCCGACAGGTCCGCAGGGCCGATGAACACGCCATCGACGCCCTCGACGGCCGCGATCTCGTCGATGCGGGACAGGGCGGACGCCGTTTCCACCTGCACCAGCAGGCACATGCGGTCGTTGGCGGTCTGCAGGTAGTGCGCATCGGCGCCCCAGCGCGAGGAGCGCGCCAGGCCGCTTCCCACGCCGCGGATGCCCTGGGGCGGATAGCGCATGGCCCGTACCAGGCCGCGGGCCTGTTCGGCGTCTTCCACCATCGGCACCAGCAGCGTGGTGGCACCGATCTCCAGCACCTGCTTGACCAGGGCCGTGTCGCCGTGCGGAATGCGCACCACGGGGTGGGCGGGGTAGGGCGCCACGGCCTGCAGCGTGCCCAGCATGGAGCGCAGGTCGTTGGGCCCGTGCTCGCCGTCGACCAGCAGCCAGTCGAAGCCGGCGGTGGCGCACAGCTCGGCGGTGTAGGGCTCGGCCAGGCCGAGCCAGAGGCCGATCTGCGCGCCGGGGGCGGCCAATGCGGCCTTGAAGGTGTTCACGGTAGAGGTCATCAGACGAACTTCAGGGAGATGGAACCGAGCGGACCGTAGTCCGCGTGGAAGGTGTCGCCGGCGGCGCAGTGCACCGGTCGCGTGAAGGAGCCGCCCAGCACGATCTGGCCCGCTTCCAGCCCCTCGCCGTGCGGAGCCAGCTTGTTGGCCAGCCAGGCCACGCCGTTGCCCGGGTGGTTGAGCACCGCGGCGCCCAGCCCCGATTCCTCGATCACGCCGTTCTTGAAGAGCAGCGCGCCGGCCCAGCGCCAGTCCACCTGGTCCGGCCGCATGGGCCGGCCGCCCATCACGATGCCGGCGCTGGCGGCGTTGTCGGCGATGGTGTCCAGCACCTTGCGCGGTGCCTTGCTCACGCGGTCGAACTGCTCGATGCGGGCATCGATCAGCTCCAGCGCGGGGATCACGTAGTCGGTGGCGTTGAGCACGTCGAACAGCGTGACGTTGGGCCCACGCAGCGGCTTGGCGAGGATGAAGGCGAATTCGACTTCGAGCCGCGGCACCAGGAAGCGGGCGGCCTCCACCTCGGTGCCGTTGTCGATCACCATGCTCTGGAGCAAGACGCCGTAGTCGGGCTCGGTGATCTGCGAGGCGATCTGCATGGCCCGCGAGGTCAGGCCGATCTTGCGGCCGACGATGGTGTCGCCGCCGGCCAGCTTGAGCGCCGTCCATTCGCGCTGGATGGCGTAGCTGTCGGCGATGGTCATGCCGGACAGGCGCTTGCTGAAGTGCTCGACGGGCTGGCGGCTGCGCTCGGCCTCGATGAGCTCTTGGGCGAGCGCGCGGTTGCGCTCCTGGGGGTCTGTCATGGATGTGTCTCCTGCATCGCCCTGCCATGCGCAGCAAGACGTTTTGATGAAGGCGAAGTCTCGGCAGCCTGGCTGTCCACCACAAGCAATGAATTTGGAACAGTGATCAAGCAGCGCTTGATAATCGACCGATGGCCCTGACGCGCTACACCCTTCGCCAGCTCGAGGCTTTCGTCGCCGTGGCGGAGCAGCGCAGCTTTACTGCCGCGGCGCAGCGCATGGGGCTCACGGCGCAGGCCGTGAGCCAGCTGATCGCCGAGCTGGAGGCCATCGTCGATTTCCGCCTCTTCGAGCGCACCACGCGGCGCGTGGCGCTGTCCAGCGCGGGCCAGCACTTTCTGGGGCCCGCCGAGACGGTCCTGCGTCATGTGCAGGCCGCGGAGATCGCGGCCTCCGACGTGCGCAATCAGGCGGCCGGCATCGTGCGGGTCGGTGCGCCCCAGGTGTTGGCCGGCACCGCCATCCCTGCGGCCATCGGCGCCTTCCAGGCGCTGCGGCCTCGTGTTGTCGTGCGGGTAAAGGATCTGCCGGTCGACCAGCTGGTGGATGCGGTGACGGCCGGCGACGTCGATCTGGCGGTCGGGCCGGATCGGCCCACCGGCGAAGGTGTGCAAGGTACCGCCGTCTTCGACAGCCGGTGGGTGCTGTGGTGCGCCCCGGACCATCCGCTGGCACGCCGCAGGCAGCTGCGGTGGACCGACCTGCACGGCCATGCCCTGGTGGCGGCGGGGCGCGACCATGAGCGCAGCGTTTCGCAGATGCATGTGAATGCGCCAGCGGATGCACGGGTGGAGCCGGTCGACGTGGTGGACAACGTCTCCACCGCCCTGGGCATCGCCGCCCAGGGGCTGGCGGCCACGCTCGCGCCGGCCTACGTGGGCGTGGTGGCGCGGCCCCTCGGCCTTGTGATGCGCCGCGTGGTCGAGCCCGAGACGGTGCGCACGGTCTGCCTCTACCGCTCGACGGTGCGCACCCTGCCGCCCGCGGCCGAGGCTTTCGCCGAGCACCTGCTGCAGTGGTTGCCCGGCTGGCAGAAGCAGGACGACTGAGTCCTCAGCCGCGCGCGGCGGCCAGCAGGCGGATCTCCGCCAGCAGGTCGGCCAGACCCGCCTGGAGCATCTCCAGCGTCGTAGCGTCGCTCAGCCGGCCATCCTGAAAGCGGGAGGCGATCAGCGGAATGGCCACATGGGGCCGCGACAGCGGCCGGGCCAGCGTGGCGGCCAGCGCATCGCGGATCTGCGCCTGGGCCCGCACCCCGCCCAGGGCGCCGGGCGATGCTGTGATCACCAGCGCGGGCTTGCCCTTGAGAGGCGAGGCGAAGGCGGGCCGCGAGGCCCAGTCGATGGCGTTCTTCAGCACGCCGGGCATGCCGTAGTTGTATTCCGGCGAGCAGATCACCAGTCCATCGGCCTGGGCAATGGCATCCTTCAGCTCCGCGACGGCCGCGGGCGGCTGGGGGCCGTCCAGGTCGCCGTCGTAGGGCGGTATCTCCTCCAGCGTGAAGAGCCGCTGCTGGACGTCTGCGGGCAGCAGCGTCGCCATGTTGCGCAGCACCGCGGTGCTGTGCGAGGCGCGGCGCAGACTGCCGGAGATGGCCAGCAGGCGAACCGCCGCTGCAGGCCTGATGTCGGAAGAAACATTCATCGATCAATCCATTGAACTATGCACGGAAGAAAAGTTTATGCATAAAATCTCGTCCATGCAAAAAACGGATGCCGTCTTGCGCGAACCCACGTTGGTGGACCAGGCCTTCGCCCGGCTGCGGCAGGACGTGCTCAGCGGCACCTACGCCGGGGGCGTCAAGCTGAAGGTGGACGAGCTGCAGAACGCCTACGGCTTCTCCAGCAGTCCGCTGCGTGAAGCCCTCAGCCGGCTGGCGCAGGAAGGCCTCATCCGCGCCGACGAGCGCCGGGGCTTTCGCGTCGCGCCGCTGTCGGTCGAAGACATGGCCGACATCACCCGCATGCGCCTGATGCTCGATGTGCCGGCGCTGCGCGACGCCATCCAGCATGGCGACGATCGCTGGGAGAGCGAGGTGGTGGCGGCCTTCCACCGGCTGGAGCTGGTCGAGTCCCGCCTGCCCGACGGCCCGGTGATCCTGGACGACCAATGGTCCGACCTGCACCGCGCCTTCCACCTCTCTTTGCTGGCTGCCTGTCCTTCGGAGCGGCAGCGGCGCTGGGGCGAAAGCCTGTTCGACCAGGCCGAGCGCTACCGGCGCTTCAGCGGGCGCTTCCGCAAGGTGGCCAAGCGCAAGACCAACGAGCACCGCCGGCTCATGGACGCCACCCTGCGGCGCGACGCCGACACCGCTTGCGCCTTGCTGGAGGAACACATGCTCAGCACGCAGCGCAACGTCGAGAACATCCTGAAAGACCTGCCGCCGCCCTGAAGCGGCTTGGCCGGCGATCTATTCGAGACAACAACGGAGACAAGACCCCAAATGCTCAAAGTCCTGCGGCCCACGCCTTCCCACTTCGGCATCTTCGTGACCGACCTGGAGAAGATGGTGGCCTTCTACACCGAGACCTTCGACCTCACGATCACCGATCGCGGCGCGGGCAGCACCTTCAAGAACGAGCTGGTGTTCACCAGTGCCAGCGAGGACCAGCACCACCAGCTGGTGCTGGCTTCGGGGCGGCCCGCCGACGCCACGTTCAGCACGGTGATGCAGATCTCCTTCGTCGTGCCGAGCATCCAGCACCTGCGCGAAGTCACGCAGCGCGCCCGGGAGCGGGGCGCCACCGAGGTGCGCGGCCTCAACCATGGCAACGCGCTGTCGATGTACATGCGCGACCCCGAAGGCAACACCGTCGAGGTGTACGTGGACATGCCCTTCTACGTGGCCCAGCCGCACGGCGATCCGCTCGACCTCGACAAGGACGACGAGACGCTGATGCGCGAGACCGAGGCCATCTGCCGCGCCGATCCCACCTTCATGCCGCTGGACCAGTGGCAGGCCCGGTTCCAGGCCAAGGCCCCCGCTGCTGCGGCATCGGCTGCCCGCGCGTGATCCACGCGGTGCCGGTTCTGGCACCGCACCCTCGACTCACCTCTTTCCCACTCGAATGGAGCACCCATGAAACTGCTGTCCTTCCTCCACCAAGGCCGTGAAACCTGGGGCGCCGTCGTCGGCGACGGCGTCGTCGACCTCGGCCAGGCCCGCCCGCAGCAGCCGACGCTGGCCGACTACATCGCCTCCGGCGACTACCTGCAGGCGGCCCAGCATGTCGAAGGCCTGCCCGTGGTGGCCAAGCTGGCCGACATCACCTACCTGCCGGTGATCACGCGGCCCGAGAAGATCGTCTGCGCCGTGCGCAACTACATGGACCACCACCAGGAAGTGCTGGCCGCCGGCATGCAGCGCGAGCTGTCGGAGATGCCGCCGATCTTCCTGCGCGTGTGGCGCTCGCAGACGGCGCACAACGCGCCCATCGTCAATCCGAAGGTGTCGGATTCGCTGGACTGGGAAGGCGAGCTGGCCGTCATCATCGGCAAGGGCGGCCGTGACATCCCCAAGGACAAGGCCTACGAGCACGTCGCCGGCTACTCTTGCTACAACGACGGCAGCGTGCGCGAGTGGCAGTTCCATGCGAAGCAGATCGCCTCGGGCAAGAACTTCGAATCGACCGGCGGCTTCGGCCCCTGGATGGTCACCGCCGACGAGATCGCGCCCGGTCGCCAGCTCAAGCTGGAGACCCGCCTGAACGGCCAGGTGGTGCAGTCCAGCCACACCGGCCACATGATCTTCGACATCCCGACGCTCATCAATTACGCGTCGACCATCTTCACCCTGAGCCCCGGCGACGTGATCGCCACCGGAACGCCGGCCGGCGTGGGCTGGAGCAAGAAGCCGCCCCAGTTCATGAAGCCGGGCGATGTCTGCGAGGTCGAGATCGAGGGCATCGGCATCCTGCGCAACCCCATCGTCCAGCAGGCCTGAAGCCCTGCATCGGCAGGCGCTGACGGCGCCTGTCGATGCCCCTGAGTGCGGCGCATCCCGGCCGGGATGCGCGACACATCGCCCACCGGCAGCCCGGTGGTGCGAGCCATAAGAAATTCAATGGAGACAACCATCATGCGGCGTAGAGATGCTCTCGCTGCAGGCCTCGGCTTTGCCTGCAGCTTTCCCTTCACAGCCCGGGCGCAGGGCTATCCCGACAAGCCCATCCGCGTGCTGCAGGGCTTTGCGGCCGGCGGCAATGCCGACACCATCGCCCGCGTGGTCGGCGCCGAAATGGGCAAGACCCTGGGCCAGCCCTTCGTGGTCGAGGCGCAGACAGGCGCAGGTGGCACCCTCGCCTCGGCGGCGGTGGCCCGGGCCAAGCCCGACGGCTACACGCTGCTGCTGGCCACCGGCGGCCATGCGGTGGCGGGGGCGCTCTACAACAAGCTCAGCTACCAGACGGTGGCCGACTTCGAGTGCATCTCCACGATCACCTTCTTTCCCTTCCTGATCGTGGTGAAGGCCGATTCGCCCTATGCCTCGCTGGCCGACCTGCTCAAGGCGGCGCGTGCGCCGGGCAGCCAGGTGTCGTACGGCACGGCCGGCATCGGCTCCACGCACCACCTGGCCGGCGAACTGCTGGTGAAGATGTCCGGCGCTCGCATGCTGCACGTGCCCTACCGCGGCGATGCGGCTTCGGTCACGGCGCTGCTGTCGGGCGAGGTGCCCTTCATCATCGCGCCGCCCACGGCCGCGATGGGCAACATCAAGGCGGGCAAGATGCGCGCCATCGCCACCACCGGCGCGCGCCGCTGGGGCCAGATGCCCGAGCTGCCGACGGTGGCGGAGCAGGGCGTGCCAGGCTACGAGGTCACATCCTGGGCTGGCCTGATGGCGCCGGCAGGTACGCCCCGGGCCATCGTCGAGCCACTGAACGTCGCGGTGCAAAAGGCGCTGCAGCAGCCGCAGGTGCGTACGCGCCTCGAAGACATCGGTGGCGAGGCGCGCGGCAGCACGCCCGAAGAGATGACGGCCATGGTCCAGAGCGAACTCAAGAAGTGGACCGTGGTGGTCAACGAGGCCCAGATTCCCAAACAATGAACGAGCGAGGTGCTCCCATGTCCCTGATCCAGATCCGCAAGCGCAGCCTGACCGTCGAGACCATCTACCACGAGGGCGGCCCGCCGGTCGACCGGCCGCTCAAGCTGGCGGCGGCATGCGCGGTCATCCGCAACCCCTATGCCGGCCGCTACGAGCCCGACCTGATGCCGTTCATGGCCGAGCTGCGCTCGCTGGGCACATTGCTCGCGACGGAGCTGGTGGAGACGCTGGGCCGCGACCAGGTGGAGGTCTACAGCAAGGCCGCCATCGTGGGCGTGAACGGCGAGATGGAGCACGGTGCCGTCTGGCATGAGGCCGGCGGCTGGGCCATGCGTGCGGTGCTGGGCGAGCCCAAGGCCATCGTGCCGGCGGCCAAGGCCGTGGCCGCCACCGGCTACCGCCTGATGGTGCCGCTGCACTACATCCACGCCGCCTACGTGCGCAGCCACTTCAACAGCATGGAGGTCGGCATCCAGGACGCACCGCGCCCGGACGAGATCCTGTTCGCCCTGGTCATGGGCACCGGCGGCCGGGTGCATGCCCGGCTCGGCGGCCTGACCAAGGAACAGGTCTCGGTCCACGACGGCCAGCGTTGAGTGCGGTGCCAGCAGCAGGAGCAAGACCCACGATGGCGACGACGATGAAAGCGATCCAGCTGCGGGTGCCTGGCGGCCCCGAGGTGCTGGAGCAGGTGGAACTGCCCGTGCCCGCCTGCGGGCCGGGCCAGGTGCTGGTGCGCGCGCGCGCCATCGGCGCGGGCGGGCCGGACGTGCTCATCCGCAAGGGCATCTACAAGTGGATGCCGCCCATGCCGGCCATTCCCGGCAACGAGATGGCCGGCGTGATCGAGGCGGTGGGCGAGGGCGTGCCGGCCGACCGGGTCGGCCAGCGCGTGTTCGTCAGCGCGCGCGAGCTGCCGCAGCGCGGTGGCTGCTATGCCGAATACATCGCCGTGCCGGCCGATGCGCCCTTCGTGCTGCCCGATGCGATCTCGGACAGCGAGGCCGTGAGCCTGGGCAATGTGCAGCTCGCGCAGGCCATGCTGCTGGGCACGCAGGGCGGTCTGCCCGTGCGTTCGATCCTCGTGCCCGGCGCCGCTGGCGGCGTGGCCACGGCGTTGACGCAACTGGCGGCGCACCATGGCATGACGGTGATCGGCACCGCCTCCACACCCGCCAAGCAGGCCCATGCACTGGCCCACGGCGTGACCACGCTGGTGGACGGCGATCCGGCGGGCCTGCCCGAGCGGGTGATGGCCGCCACCGGCGGGCGCGGTGTGGACCTGGCCTTCGACCACGTCGGCGACCGGCTGCTCATCGCCTGTATCCGCGCGCTGGCGCCCATGGGCACGGCCATCTCGTACAACATCGCGGGCGGCCCGCCGGCCGAGGATGTGTTCCAGACCCTGCGCTCGCTGCTCAGCCGCAGCCTGGCGGTGCGCACCTTCTCCATCCACACCTTCGACGCCGACCGCACGCAGCGACGCGCACTGATGGAGACCGCCATCGGCCTGATGCGCGACGGCGCCGTCAAGGCTTCGCCGACGACGAGCTATCCGCTCGCACAGGCGTGCGAGGTGCACGCGCTGCTCGACGCGGGGTCGGTGCAGGGCAAGCTCGTGCTCGTGCCCTGAGAACCTGCGTGGCCATCTCCGCACGGCTGCGGCTGCGCGAATGAAGGGATCTTGGCGCTCGTGTCCTGGCTGCCATCAAGCGTTCGCCGGCACCCCTGGAGGTGGCGCACCGCTTGTTCTAATCCGTCGCAGGGATCACCCGCAATGCGGCGCACATGGATGGTGGAGACGACGTTTGGAGAGAACGGCCGACCTGTTTCTGTTTCGACTGGCCAAACTGGCCTCGGTGAGCGGGCAGCCCCTGGTGCGGCTGTGCGAAGGCAAGTACGGCATCACCCGGCGCGAGTGGCGGCTGATCGTGGTCCTGAGCCAGGAGGGGCCACTGCTGTCCACGACGCTGGCGCGGCGTGCCAGCGTCGAGCCCGCGCGCACGTCGCGCACCGTCACGCAGTTGGTGGCGCGCGGCCTGGCCGAACGGATTCCGCGTCCGAACGACCGGCGCTGCATCGAGATCCACCTCACGCAGCGGGCGCGGGACATCTATGAGGACCTTTATCCGGTGGTGCAGGAGATCGAAGGCGCGCTGCTGGCAGGCCTTTCGGCGCAGGACCGCGCCGAGCTGGGGCGCCTGATGTCCATGCTGGAGTCCACCGCCGGCGCGCTGGTGCCGCCCGGGCAACTGCCGAAGGCGGATCGCCGCAAGTTCCATCGGAAGTAGGCAAGGGCGCGCAAACCCTAGGAATGGTTCATTTTTGCAATCATCTTGTCGTGACCTAGATTCGCCCGGCGCACACGGTGTGCCTGGGCCAGGGCTGCATCGAGAGCGTTGAAAACTTTGCCTGTCGGTGAGACGGGTGTGGAGACGACGATGAAACGACAGACGACGAGCCGGGCATTGGGTGCCCTGTTGGCAGGGCTGTGCATGGCGGGCGGCGCTGCGATGGCGCAGACATGGCCCACCAGGCCGGTGACGATCATGGTCGGCGTGCCGGCGGGGGGCGCGCTCGACCCCTTCGCCCGGGCCCTGGCCGATCAGCTCAACAAGACCACCGGTGGCACCTTCATCGTCGACAACCGGCCCGGCGCCAACGGCAATCTCAGTGCCGAGATGGCCCTGAAGGCCACCGACGGCAACACGCTGTGGATCGGCACGCAGTCCATGATGACCATCAACCCGGCGGCCTTTGCGCAGCTGCGGTGGAAGCCGTCCGATTTCGTCCCGGTCCTGAAGGCCGTCGAGGCTCCGCTGGTGCTGGTGACGAATCCCTCGGTCAAGGCGAAGAACTTCGCGGAGCTGGCGCAGTGGATCAAGGACCCGGCCAACAAGGCGTCCTATGCCTCGTTCAGCCCCGGCACGCCGTCGCACTTCCTCGGCTACCAACTCAACGAGAAGCTGAAGGCGAAGATGGTCCACATTCCATACAAGGGTTCGGCGCCGCAGATCACCGACATCCTGGGCGGCCAGGTTCCGTTCGGTTTCACCCAACTGGCATCGGCGACACCGCAGATCAAGGAAGGCAAGCTGCGGGCCATTGCGGTGACCGGGCCGAAGCGCTCGCGCTACCTGCCCGACGTGCCGACGCTGCAGGAGGTCGGCCAGGGCGACCTGACGACAACGATCTGGTTCGGCGTGTTCGTGCCGCGCAGCACCGATCCGAAGCTCGTGGAGCAGATCCGCAGCGCCGTGATGAAGGCGCACAAGGATCCGGCCTACCGCGCTCGCCTGGAAATGCTGAACTTCGACGTGCCCGACGTCTCGATCCCCGAATTCGAGAGCGAGATCGCCAGCGACACCGCCCGTTGGGCCGCGCTGGTCAAGGCGACCGGCTTCAAGGCAGCCGACTAGGACGGACGAGGTTCTTCCGTGGTTTGGCGCCCGGCGGGGCGCCATTTTTTTGCAGGGCCTGCGGCACCGCATTTGCCGGAAATCCGATACGTCGGATTTTCTTTGGACGCCGCAGAGATTGAACGAGATGCGTGCCAATGCGCTGCTTGCGCCGGGCATCGGGCGCAAAGGGGCACTCCGGTTCGATGCGTGCAGACTTGATCATGCGCCCCCACTTCTGCGCATCCGCTGCCTGGAAGCGCGCCAGGACTTGCGGGGTCGTTGTCCGCGGTTCGATCCTTCATTTCCATCACCGCACCATGCGTTTGCAGTCCGACCCAGCTCCTGCTTCCCGCGCGCCCGCAACGTTCCCGCGGCCTGACGCCAGGGAGATCCTCGCCACCGGCTCCGGCTCCGGCTCCGGCTCCGCTGGCGCGGACTTCTGCCTCGCTCCGCTGCTGTTCGGGAACTGGCGTGGGCATGGTGGCCGGTCCGGGACTGGCGGGCGCGTTGGTCGGCCACAGTCTCACGTTGCCGCTGCTCGTCATGACGGCGCTGCCGGTGGTGGCGATGGTGGTGCTTTGGCGCTGATCCTCGCTCAACTGCTGGTGCGCCGACTGCGTTGGCCTCCGCCGCGGTGTCGAGCTGCCAAACCAGTTGTGGGTCAGCGACTTCACCTATGTCCCGACCTGGCAAGGCTGGTTGTACGTGGCCTTCGACATCCCGCCGGCCGAGGCCGAAGCAAACCACTACCGGCAACTCGCCTGTCAGGCCACCACCGTGGCGGGGTGACAGAAGCCAAACAGCCGCCACGGAAACCGGGCCGATTCAATTTCTTTGGATGGCCTGCCCAGAGGGACTCGAACCCCCGACCTGCTGCTTAGAAGGCAGCTGCTCTATCCAGTTGAGCTATGGGCAGTGAAGAAGGGCTGCGTACAGGCCGGCACAAGGTCTGGACGAGTGGCCGTAGGCGGCACGGTTTCGCAGGTGAGCGCGAAGCCGCGCATTCTAGTGGCAGGGGCCTCGTTCCACGATGACCGCTCGCGGCGCTGCTCGCGCTCTCCGGAGGACCGCATGGCGTCGCTTATGCCATCCGCAGGGCGATCAGCACCACCAGACAGACGGCAAGCACGGCCAGGATGGTCTTGCCGATGCGGTCTGCCCTACGCCGAGCCGCGTACTGCTTGTGGTCCATGACGCAAATGTCCTCTCGCGATGTGACAGGGGTCTGACGCCGCATGGGGCGCAGCGGGCGGGTTGACCGTCCAAGCCGCAAGGCAGGCGGCTGAAGCGATCTTTGTGCCAGCCGCCGCCGGGCTCGTCCGCCCCCCTGCGGGATTGGCCGCAAAGACAAGCGCCCCAGCAAACCACGCGGATTTTAGTGACACAATTTGTCACGATCTCTAAGTTCTTCGTACTTCGAGGGTTTTGCGCGCATCCAGCCGCTGCGGCCGTGGCGGCCTTGCCACGCGGCGCAGTGCTTCCGCAAAAGCAAGGACGACAGGCGGGCGCTGCAGGTCCTCTTGCCGCATGAACAGCCCGAAGGAGGGCAGCGGTACGCGGGGCGTGACCTCCACGCGGTGCACGCCGCCACGCGCCAGTTCGTCGGTGGCGTGCTCGCGGCGAACAGCGCACAGCAGGGTGGGATCGGCTCGCAGCAGCGCCCCGATGGTCACGGAGGACATGACCTCGATCACGGGTGTCGGCGGCGCCGCGGCCTCATTGAGAAAGGCGGTCATGAAGGCCTGACGCACCAGCGTGTCGCGCGGAGGCACCATCCATGGCGCATCCCGCAGGTCGGTCCAGCGCAGGCGTCCCTTATCGGGGCGAGGCAGGGCCCCCGCCGTCAGCACGTGCAGTTCGTCCTCCAGCATGAGCACGGGCTCCAGCCTCGGCATGATGTCGGCGGCCAACAGCTCGGGCGTGACTGCGCCGAACACACAGTCGAGTTCACCCGCCAGCAGCCGCTGGATCAGCTCGTGCACGCGTCCTTCGCGAATCTGCACGACAGTGCCGGGCACCTGGCGGCGCAGCTCGGCCACCGCGGCGGGCACGGCAGCCGTCACCGACGGCGCGCCGACGCGCAGCAGAGCCACAGCGCCGCTTTTCAGTGCGGCCACCTCCTCGGTCGCGCGTTCCAGTTCATGGAGCACCGCCCGCGCGCGGTAGGCGGCGCTCGCGCCCAGCGCATTGGGCTGCATGCCCTGGTGGCTTCGCTCGAAGAGGCGGGCGTCGAAGCAGGCTTCGATCTCGCCCAGCATCTTGCTCAGCGCCGGCTGGCTCAGGTGCAGGCGGGCGGCCGCCCCGCGCATGGTGGCGGTCTCGCTCAGCGCGACCAGCAGTTCGAGGTGGCGCAGACGCAGCTTGCGCACGAGGTGGTCGGTCCGGCTGTCCATGGGGGTGGTCGGCGATAGCGCCTGGTGATCACGACCTCACGATTATTGAATTTTCAAGAATGGCCGCCGCCGGTAACTTCGCGGTCCATGAGCTTCCAAGAGACCGAGACAGTCCGCGCCGCCACGCCGCTCGATGGCGTGCGTGTGATCGACATGGGCCAGTACATCGCCGGACCCGGTGCCGCCATGGTGCTGGCGGAACTGGGCGCCCAGGTCATCAAGATCGAGCCGCTGGCCGGCGACCAGGCGCGCCACATCGGGCGCTACGGCGAATCGATGCTGCGCGCCTATAGCCGCGGCAAGCAGTCCATCGCGCTGGACCTCAAGCGCGAGGAGGGCCGCGCCGTGGCCTGGCGGCTGATCGGCGCCAGCGACGTGCTGGTGCAGAACCTGCGCCCAGGCGCCGTGGAGGCGCTGGGTTTCGGCCCCGACGCGGTGCGTGCCCGCCATCCGCGTCTGGTCTACCTGTCGATCTCCGGCTTCGGCATGCAGGGGCCGTCGCGCGGACGGCCCGGCTACGACATCGCGGCCCAGGCCGAAAGCGGCCTGATGTCCGTCACCGGCGAGCCCGACCGGCTGCCGCAGAAGGTGGGCGTGCCCATCGTCGATGCGGCGGCGGCGCATCTGGGCGCGCAGGCCGTGCTGGCCGCGCTCTATGGGCGGGAGCGCAGCGGGCAGGGCGCCACGGTGCGCACCTCGCTGCTGGAAGTGGCGCTGCACCTGCAGGCCACCACCTGGAGCGACTACCTGGGCGGCGCGCCCGAGCCCACGCGCATCGGCGACGGCCAGCCCCACAACGCGCCGGCCGCCGAGGTGGTGCCCACGCGCGACGGCCACATCGTGCTCTCGGCCTATGCCGACGAGCACTGGGCGCGCTTCTGCCGCGTGGTGGGTCGCGAGGCGCTCGTCGACGACCCGCGCTTCTGCAGCAATGCGCAGCGGGTGCGCCATCGCGCCGAACTGCGCACCGTGCTGCGCGAGTGCCTGTCCGCCTTCAGCAGCGAGGAATGCGTGGCCCTGCTCAGCCGCAACCAGATCGTGGTGGGCGCCGTGCGCAGCTACGGCCAGGTGCTGCAGAGCGCCGACGTGCAGGCCAGCGGCATGCTGGTCGAGGCGGTGGCCGCCGATGGCAGCCGCTACACCACGCTGGCCTTGCCCTACACGCTGGACGACGCCCCGCGCGCCGCCCCGCCCGCGGCGCCGGCCGTGGGCGCCGACACCGAGGCCGTGCTGGCCGACCTCGGCTTCTCGCCCGAGCAGATCGACGCCCTGCGCCGCGACGGCGTCGTCGGTGGGTGCCGCAAGAACAACGAGACGGAGACGACCCGATGAGCCCTGACACCCACCTTGTCCATCCGGATGCCGCCGAGCAGGCGGTGATCCAGACCCTGCCGCTGTTCGAGATGATGCGCATGCGTGCCGCCACCACCGCCCGGCGTCATCCGCAGAATGGATTCGCGGCGCCCGAGCGCGACTCGCACTGGCGCTGGGTCAACCAGTTCACCCACACCCACCGCCGGCTCGGTCCGCAGGACAAGGAGGTGGTCAGCCCCAACAACGACACCGTCTACAGCAATGCCTGGCTGGACCTGTCCGAGGGGCCGGTGCTGATCGAATCGCCGGACATGGGCGATCGCTACTGGACGCTGGGCCTGCTCGATGCCTGGACCAATCCCTTCGCCTACGTGGGCCGCCGCACCACCGGCAACCGGCCGCAGCGTACGCTGGTGCACGGCCCGGGCTGGCAGGGCACGGTGCCGCCGGAGGTGACGCAGGTCATTGCCGCCCCGGGCCACGACGTCTGGCTCATCGGCCGCATCCTGGTGGAGGACGACGGACCGGATGCGCAGCAGGTGCAGCGCCTGCAGGCCGCGCTGCGCATGCAGCGGCTGGACGGCAGCGACGCCGCGATGCGTGTCGACACGGGCATCGACGGCCGCGACATCCGCGTACCCGACGCCACCACTTACCGGCGCGTGGTGGATGCCGCGCTGGCCGGCAACCCGCCGCCGGAGGGCGAGACATTGGCCTGGCCACCCGCGTGCGAGGCCCTGGCCGCCGCGCTGCCGGCGGTGTACGAGCACCTGCGCACCGCCGGCCAGCCGCACGACCTGGGCGGCGGCTGGGCCATCCCGGTGATGGTGCGCACGCACTGGGGCGACGACTGGCTCACCCGCGCCCGCATCGCGCGCAACTTCATCGGCGCGCTGGGCATGGACGAGGCGATGTACCCCACCGCCGAGGTGGACGCCGACGGCTCCGTGCTCGATGGCGCCCACCGCTACGAGCTGCGCTTCGCCCCTGGCTGCGGGCCGCAGGTCGGCGCGTTCTGGTCGCTCACCATGTACCGCCGCAGCGACTGCCTCTTCGTGGCCAACCCCATCGACCGCTATTCCATCGGCGACCGCACGCCGGGCTTGGTGCATGGCCCCGACGGCAGCCTGGCGATCCGCCTTCAGGCCGAGGACCCCGGCCCGGGGTTCAATTGGCTGCCGGCGCCGGCCGGCGAGCCCTTCTACGTGGTGCTGCGCCTCTACCAGCCGCAGGAGGCGCACCTGGCACTGCGCTTCGACTACCCGCCGATCCGGCGGCTCTGAGCGACCCGACGACAAAGCAAGAACGGAGACAACGACATGAGCAAGAACCTTCCCCGCCGCCACTTCCTGGCCACCGCCGCTGCCGGCCTGGCGCTGCCGTGGTCGCTCGATGCCGCTGCGGCCGATGCCTGGCCCGTGCGGGCCATCCGGCTCGTCTCGCCCTACGGCGCGGGCGGTTCCAACGACATCCTCACGCGGGTGCTGGCCGACTTTCTCGGCCGCCGCCTCGGACAGAGCGTGGTGGTCGAGAACAAGGCGGGCGCCGGCACGCGCATCGCCAACGACTACGTGGCCAAGGCCGCGCCCGACGGCTACACGCTGCTGCATGCCGCCGCGCCCATCGCCATCGGCGAGGCGCTCTACAAGGACCTGCCCTACGACGTGCACAAAAGCTTCGCCGCCATCGGCAGCACGGCCATCGCGCCGCTCTTCCTGGTGGTGAATGCGCAGGCGCCGTACAAGACGCTGGCGGAGTTTGTGCAGTACGCCAAGTCCAATCCCAAGGGCGCGACCTTCGGCTCACCGGGGGCGGGCTCGGCGCCGCACCTCACGGCCGAACTGCTGCTGCGCGCGGCCGGCGCCAAGGGCATCGTGGTGCAGTACCGCGGCGATGCGCCGGCCTACACCGAGCTGCTGGCCGGGCGCATCGATGCCACGCTCACCGCCATCTCCACCGCGGTGCCGCACATCCAGGCCGGCAAGCTGCGCGTGCTGGGCGTGGCCAACGAGACGCGCACGCCGCTCTACCCCGACGCGCCCACGCTGCGCGAGCAGGGCCTGGCGCAGGTGGTGGGCTATGGCTGGTACGGCCTGCTGGCGCCGGCCGGAACGCCGGCGCCGGTGGTCGAGCGGCTCAATGCCGAGATCAATGCGGCCATCGCCGACGCCGATGTGCGGCGCAAAGCCGAGGCTGCCGGGCTGGAACTGCGCGGCGGCACGGCCGAGGCCTTCAGCGCCTTCATCGGAACCGAGACGCGCAAGTGGGCGCAGATCATCAAGGCCGCCAACATCACGGCCGAATCATGAGCCGCGTCATTCTTGGGGCCGGGCCGCTGGCCCGCGTGCTGCGCCTGGCGAGCGTCGTGGCGACCATCATCGGCCTGGCCGCCTGTGCCGGCCCGGGCGCGGGCTCGGGCGCGAACGCCCTACGGCGCGACACCACCTTCGGCCCGGTCGCCGGGCGCGATGACGCCACGCAGAACGGCACGTGGCGCTGGACGGGCGTGCCGTATGCGCAGCCGCCCATCGGCCCGCTGCGCTGGCGCGCGCCGCAGGCGCCGCAGCCGTGGACCGCGGTGCGCGACGCCACCCACTTCGCCCCGGCCTGCGTCCAGACGCAACGGCTGTACGGTCCCGGTCTGAACAACCGCTACGACGAGACCGTGGGCACCGCCCTCGGCCGCACCGTGGGGTCGGAGGACTGCCTCTACCTCAACATCTGGACGCCTGCCTCCCGTCCGGTAGCGCCGCGGCCGGTGATCGTCTTCGTCCACGGCGGCAGCAACATCAGCGGCTACACCGCCGACCCGGTCTATGACGGGGCGGCGCTGGCGCGCTCGCAGGACGCCGTGGTCGTCAGCGTCAACTACCGGCTCGGCATCTTCGGCTTCCTCGATGCGGCGTCGCTAAAGACCGGCCAGCGCGAGGAGGACTCGGGCAACTTCGCCCTGCTGGACATCACCCGTGCGCTGGAGTTCGTGGCCGGGAACATCGCGGTCTTTGGCGGCGATCCCGACCGCGTGACGCTCATGGGCCAATCCGCGGGCGCGGTCAACGTCGATGCGCTGCTGGTCTCGCCGATGCTGGTGGCGCGCGAGCGGCCGCTGTTCCACCGCGTGGCCGCGCTGAGTGGCGGGCTGTCCACGGCGGCGACGCTGCCGCGCGGTGCCATCGCCGGCGTGCTGCCCCGGACCGTCTGGGCAGCGCGCGCAGAGGCCTTGATGCTCGAAGGTCTGGTGGCGGGCGGCCATGCGGCGAACGAAGCGCAGGCCCGTCAGCTCGCACGCGATGCTGCTCCGGCCCAGCTGGCCGCCTGGCTGCGCGCCATGCCGGCCGACACGCTGCTCGATCTGGTCCGCACGCGACTCGCCGCCCGCGGCATGGCTGCCTCCAATCCCATTCCCGACGGCTGGGTGCTGCCCCCGGACCCGATCGCCGCGGTGCGCGCCGGCCGCTATGTGGAGGTGCCGGTGCTGGCAGGGCATGCGCGCGACGAGACCAAGCTCTTTCCCCAGCTCTTCGCGCTGCGGCCGGACCTGGGCGGCACCAGCGGCCGGCTGCTGGACGATGCGGCCGTCTTTGCGCTGGCCTACCGCTACGACCCCGACGGGTCGCCGCAGACCCGCATCGAGCAATGGATTCCACCCGCGTACCTGCCCACCGATGCGCCGCGCACCGGCTTCGACGCCCGCGCGGCCGAGCTCGACCGGCTGTGGTTCACGGCCATCCGCGACGACATGATGAATGCGCTGCACAGCCGACAGCGCGAGCTCTGGGCCTACGAATTCGAATGGGACGAGTTGCCCGCGCCCTTCGACCGTATCTTCGGTGCGGCCCATGCCTTCGACCTGCCTTTCGTCTTCGGCAACTTCGGCCCTTCGCTCTTCGCCAACATCTCGTTCAGCCGCGCCAACGCGCCAGGGCGGCTGGCGCTGTCGCAGGCCATGATGGCGAGCCTGGGCGCCTTCGCGCGCAGCGGCAACCCCAACGATCCGTCGCTGGGCAAAGCCTGGCCGCAGTGGCCGGGGCGACTGGTCTTCGACGCCACGGCCACGGACAAGGCCATCGGCGTGCGATGAGCGTCTGCCGTCGGCGCAACGCGCCGCGGCGCGTGCACGTCAGCCCCGCGGCCGGTAGAGCTGGAAACCCAGCCCCGTCGAGCGCACCGTGGTCTCTCCCTCGGTCAGCGCCACGGTGCCGATGCAGCCGTTGCCAGCCGCCTCGCGGCTGAATTCGGCGATGGTGCGCAGTCGCGCGGCGGGGGCGCCGGCCTGGCTGATCGCGGCTTCGAGTTCGGCGGCACCGCGCGCTGCGATCGCACGGGCCAGCGCCGCTTTGAGCGCGGCAGGGTCGAGCGCCCGCACGAAGCTCACGGGGCCGCCTGCATCCAGCGGCTGCGCGAACACGGCGGGATCGCTGGCCAGGTGGCCCAGGCCCAGCACCTGCAGCACGGCCTGCAACTGGCGCGGCGTGTTCGCGCCGATGGCGAGCCATCCGTCCTCGGCCTGGAAGAAGTCGGCCGCGGGGCTGCCCGAGTAGCCCTGGTTGCCCACGCGCGGCGGCACGCTGCCGGTGGTGAGCGCGTCACAGGCCAGCGGGTACATGAGCTGCAGCGCCGCGCCGGCCATGGAGACGTCGACCAGCGCGCCGCGGCCGTTGCGCTCGCGCTCCCGCAGCGCACTCAGGATGGCCAGTGCGGCCAGCAGGCCGGTCGCCGAGTCGACGACGGGAAAGCCGGTCTTGACGGGCGGATCGCCCTCGGCGCCGGCCATCCAGGCCATGCCGCTCGCTGCCTGGATGACATGGTCGTAGGCCGGGCGGGCGCGCCATTCCTCCGCACCCCGGCCATAGCCGGAGATGGTGCAGTACAGCAGGCCCGGATGCTGCGCCTGCAGGGCCGCATAGCCCAGGCCGAAGCCTTCGAGCACGCCGGGCCGCAGGTTGTCGACCACCACGTCGCTGGCCAGCGCCAGCGCCTCGGCCTGGTGCCGGCCTTCCTCGCTGCGCAGGTCCAGCCGAAGGTGGTGCTTGCCGGCGTTGAGGGCCAGGAACTTGTCGCCGCCCTGGCCGGCCCGGCGCATCACGTCGCCGTCCAGGCTCTCGACCTTGGTGACCTGCGCGCCCAACTGCGCCAGCAGGAAGGTGGCAAAGGGGCCGGCGATGACATGCGAGAAGTCCAGGATGCGCACCCCGGCAAGCGGGGCGAAGTCGGTCACGGGCGCGAGCGATGCGGGGGAGGGCATGGTGGCGGTGCTCATGGAAGGCTGATGCGGTTGCGGGCGATGAGCGTGCGGTAGCGCACGGTCTCGCGCTCGACGAAGCGGCTGAATTCGGCGGGCGACTCGGACACGCTGGGCACCGTGCCGTCGCGTGCGTAGGCGGCGCGCAGGCCTGCGTCCTGCATGGCCGCGCGCACGGCGCCGAACAGGCGCTGCACCAGCGCATCGGGCAGGCCCGGCGGCCCCCAGATGCCCGACCACGACACCAGGTCCAGGTCCTGCCGTCGCAGCGCCTCGTTGAGCGTGGGCACCTGTGGCAGGGCCGGGTCGCGCTCGCCGGCCGTGACGGCCAGGGCGCGCAGCTTGCCGTCACGCACCTGGGGCAGGGCGGTGGAGATGACGGGGAAGGCGAACTGCGCATCGCCGCGGATCAGCGCCAGCCCGATCTCCACCGAGCCGCGATAGGGCACATGGGTGGCCTGCACGTCGGCCGCCGACAGGAAGGCCGCCGCGAAGAGATGGGCTGCGCTGCCGATGCCGCCCGAGGCGTAGTTCAGCCGGCCGGGATCGCGCCGTGCGGCCTCCAGCAGGTCGTCCACGCTGCGCAGCGGCGAATCGGCGCCCACCACCAGCAGGCAGGCGCTGGTGCCGGTGCGGCAGATGTGGCTGAAGGCCTGGGGATCGAACTTGACCGAGGGCTGAAGCAGCTTCTGCGTGACGTGGGTGGAGCTGCCCAGCAGCAGGGTGTAGCCATCGGGCGGCTGCTGGTTCACGTACTCGGCCGCCAGGATGCCGCCAGCGCCCACCTTGTTCTCCAGCACCATCGCCTGGCCGAGTTGCTTGCCCAGCACGGGGCCGAGCAGGCGGGCCTGGATGTCGGGGCCACCGCCCGCGGCGTAGGGCACGATGAGCCGCACGGGCCGTTCGGGGTAGCGCGCCGTCGCCTCGGGCGCGGCCGCCAGGGCACCGCGACCGGCGGCCAGGCCCAGGGCGCCGAGCAGCAGCCGGCGTCGACGCAGGTTCGTCTCGTTCATTGCTGTTGTCTCCGTCGTTCGATACGCCGATTCTGGAATCGCGGGCCATGCCACACAATTATTGGTTTCGAAAGAAGCCATCACCGATCGATATGGCCCAGACAGGATCCGAGCCCGCTTCCACCGCCCGCGATGAGGAGCGCCGTGCCCGGCGCATGGACCGCCTGCGCGTGCGGCACCTGCGGCTGCTGCACTGGGTGGCCGAGACCGGCTCGCTGAGCGCAGCGGCCGAACGCCTGCAGGTGAGCCAGCCCGGCGCCACCAAGATGCTGCAGGAGATCGAGGCCGCGCTGGGCGTCGGCCTGATCGAGCGCAGCGCCCGTGGCGCCCGGCTGAGTCCCGCCGGCCGCGTGGCGCTGGACCGGCTGCGTGTGGCGCTCGGCGCGCTCGATGCCGCGGCAGGCGCGGACGCGGCGCTGGCGACGCCGGTGCTGCGCATGGGCATCCTGCCGCTGGTCGCCGTGGCCGTGCTGCCCGCGGTCACGGCCCACGTCGATGCAGCCGGGCAACTGCCCCGGCTGGTGCTGCGCGAGGCCAACGTGGACCAGCTCATGCGCCTGCTGCGCGACGGTGAGGTCGACTGCGTGATCGGCCGCCTCGAAGCCGGCGAGGACGCCCCGGGCGACCTGCAGATCGAGCGGCTGTGGGAAGAGCGCATGGCCATCGCGGCCGCGCCCGGCCATCCGCTGGTCGGCCGCCGGCGGCACACCCTGGCGACGCTGCAGGCCGAGCGCTGGATCCTGCCGCCGCCGGCCACCAACACGCGGCGCAACGTCGAGCGCTGGTTCCTGGAGAGTGGCCTGCAGCCGCCGGCGGCGGCGGTGGAGTCGACCTCCTTCCACACCAGCCTGACGCTGGCCGGCGCCGGCCGGTTGCTGGCCGTGGCGCCGCAGACGGCCGTCGAGCACTACCAGGCACGCGGCGTGGTGAAGGCTCTGCTGCTGCAGCGGCCCCTGCCGTCGGGCCCCATGTTCTTCATCACGCGCGCCGAGCTGGCGTCACTGCCACAGGTCGTCCAATGGCGCGCCGCGTTGGTCGGCCATGTCCGGCAGGCGGCGGCGGGCGCATAAGCGACGATCCGCACTCCGTTTTTTGACCTTCCCTGGGGCGACATCGCTTGGACTCCCTCACCCAGATCGTTCTCGGCGCCTCGGTCGCCGCCGTGGCCGTGCCGGCCCGCGACCGGCGCGTGGCCCTCGTCGCCGGTGCCGTGCTCGGCACCTTGCCCGACCTCGATGGCCTGGTCCTGTCCGGGATGGGCGTCGATGCCGTGACCAACGTCACCTGGCATCGCGGCCCTTCGCACTCGCTGCCGGTGCTGCTCGTCGCCGGCTGGCTGATCTGGCTGCTGGCGCGGCGCTGGAGCGCACGGGTACGCGAGGCGCCGCGTGGCTGGCTCGTCGGCATCTGGCTGGCCTTGATCACGCATCCGCTGCTCGATGCCTTCACCGTCTACGGCACGCAGCTGTGGTGGCCTTCGCCGACGCCGCCTGTGATGGGCGGCAGCGTGTTCATCATCGATCCGCTCTACACCCTGCCCTTGCTCATTGCCGTGATCGTGGCCGCGGTGGCGGGGCCGCGTCCACGCGGCCGGCGATGGCTGTCTGGCGCGCTGGTGCTCAGCAGCCTGTACCTGGGCTGGAGCCTCGTCGCGCAGCAGTGGGTGGACCGCATCGCGGCACGCGCGCTGGCGGCCCAGGGTTTGCGGAACGCGCCACGGCTGGTCGTGGCGTCGCCGCTCAACACGCTGCTGTGGCGCGTGGTGGTCATGACGCCCGATGGCTTCCTGGAGGGCGAGCGTTCGCTGGTGGCCGACAGCGGGGCCATGCACTTCACGCCCCACGCCAGCGAGGTGCAGGCGCTGGAGGCCTTGTCGCAGGAGCGCGCCGTGGCGCGGCTGCGCTGGTTCACCCATGGCTTCATGAAGGCGGCACGGGACGGAGACGACCTGATCGTGTCGGACCTGCGCATGGGCGCGGAACCCGACTACAGCTTCAATTACCGCGTGGCGCGCCGGGAGGCGGGCGCCTGGCAGCCAGTGCCGGTGGTGCTGCAGAACGGCATCCGTGACGCGCGCGGGATGCTCGGGCGCACCTGGGCGCGCATCTGGGCGTCGCCAGGCTGACCCATGCGGGCGGCGCGTCTGCCCCGTTTGAAACGGGCGTCGCCCCCGTTCAGCTCAAGCGCGGGATCGGGTGGACCGGCCGCGCGTCTGTGGTGCGCCGACAGCGGAGGTCCAGGGTGACAGCACCGCCGTGATGCATTCGGCGAATGCCGTGAGCACGTCGCTTTCTTCCCGGCCTGCCTTGGTGATCTCGAAGAAGTCGACGGGCACCACCGGCTGCCGCAGTGCATGCAGCGCGACGCGATAGCGCGCCGCGGCGCCAGCCACGAAGGAGGGCAGCACGGCCGCCCCGCGGCCGGCCTCGACCATCGCCAGCAGCGTGTGCAGGTGATTGAAGCTCTGCACGAATTGGCCGGGTTCGCCGCTGTCGCGCAGAGAGGCCTCCACCTGCTGCTGGATGGGGTTGGTGGGCGGCAAGCCCAGCAGCCCGTGACGAGGAGCTTCCTTCCAGCGCAATGGGGCAGCTTCCGTCGGTGACTCGTCCGCCGGCAGGATCAGCAGCAGCTGCGCATCGAGCAGCTTGCGTCGGCGCACCGCCCGCGAGGTGGTGAGGAAGGCGCCAAAGCCGGCATCGAGCACCCCGCTCTGCACCCGTTCGTAGATCAACGCGCGGTCCAGGTCCTGTACCTCCACCTCGACGTTCGGATGGGCCTGCGCGAAGACCGCGCAGGCCTGCGGCAGCACCGACGAGGCAATGACCGGCGTGGCACCCACCGACAGCCGACGCTTCTGCGTGGCTGTGATGCGGCCCAGGGATGCAGCGGCATCGTCCAGCTCCCTCAGCACGCGCGTGGCCGTGGGCAGGAAGGCCATGCCCTGCGCCGTGAGGGCCACGCTGCGCGTGGTGCGCTCGAAGAGGCGGCAGTCCAGCTGGGCCTCCAGCTCTCGGAGCATCGCGCTCAGCCCCGGCTGGGTGACGTGCAACTGCTCGGCCGCGCGGGTGAAGCTCTGCACCCGCGCGGCGGCCACAAAGGCCCGCAACTGCCGAGCCGAAAGGTTCATGGCCCGACTTTTCTTTGATAAAGATCAGTCATCAATTGATTTTATTTCTGACTTTTACTTTGCTGGCCATGCCGCTTCCAATCGGGCATCGGACCGGCGGGATGTGCCGGTCGCCCCTTCAGGAGACAGACCCATGACTTCCCTTGTGCGCCGCGCCCTCGCGGCCTCGCTGATGGCCTTGCCCGTTGTGTCGGCGCTGGCCCAGGCTCCCTATCCCTCCCGCGCCATCACCATCGTCGTGCCTTTCCCGGCGGGCGGTCCCACCGACGCCAGTGCCCGGGTGTACGGCAAGGCGCTGGGCGAGACACTGGGCCAGCCGGTGATCATCGACAACCGTGCGGGGGCCGCCGGCACCGTCGGCAGCGCCTTCGTCGCTCGCGCGCCTGCCGACGGCTACACGCTGCTGTGGGGCGGCACCAGCACGCTTGCCGTGGCGCCGGGCCTCTACAAGAACCTGCGCTACGACGCCCAGTCCTTCGTGCCCATCGGCATGGCCCTGCGCGGCCCGATGATGCTGGCGGCTTCGCCGGCCAGCGGCATCGCCTCGCTGGCCGACCTGCCCCGCAAGGCACGTGACGGACGCCTGACCGTGGGCACGGCCGGCACGGGGTCCATCGGTCACCTCTCGACCGAGCTGTATGCCGACGTCGCCGGCATCAAGCTGACCCACGTGCCTTACCGCGGTGGCAGCCCGGCGATCACCGATGCCATCGGTGGACAGGTGGACCTGGTGTTCGACACCGCGGCTGCATTGCAGCCCTTCGTCAAGACGGGAAAGCTGCGCGCCCTTGGTGTGGGCGGCACCCAGCCTTACGCGCCGCTGCCGCAGACGCCGACGCTGCAGTCCGCCCTCGGCAAGCCGTATGAGGCCTACTCCTGGTTCGGCCTGGTGGCGCCCAAGGAAACGCCGCCTGCCGTGCTGGAGACGCTGCGCAAGGCCATGGCGCAGGTATCGCGCACGGCCGAGATCCGGCAGGTATTGAGCGATCAGGGCGTGGAGCCCGGCGTGGATGGGCCCGAGGCCTTCGGCCAGGTCATCGCCACCGATGCCGCGAAGTGGGCGCGCATCATCCAGCAGGCCGGTGTCACGGGAGAGTGAGCGATGCCTGACCCGATCCTCATCGCAGGCGCCGGCCTCGGCGGCCTGACCGCTGCGCTGGCGCTTCTGCGTCGCGGCCATGCCGTGCGCGTCTTCGAGCAGGCCGCGCAGCTTGGCGAGGTGGGCGCGGGCCTGCAGCTGAGCGCCAACGCCACCCGCGCGCTGCATCTGCTGGGCCTGGCCGAGCCGCTGGCCCGCGTGGCGGCCGAGCCGGTGGGCAAGGAGATCCGACTTTGGAGCACCGGCCAGACCTGGAAGCTCTTCGACCTGGGCGACGCGTCGGTGGCGGAATACGGCCATCCCTACTACACGCTCTACCGGCCCGACCTACATCGGGTGCTGGTGGAGGCGATCCGCGCCCTCGCGCCCGACGCGCTCTGCCTGGGCGCGCGTTGCGAGCGCTTTGTCCAGACTGCCGACGGCGTGACGCTCACGCTGGCCGATGGCTCGGAGCACCGCGGGCGTGTGTTGATCGGCGCCGATGGCGTGCACTCGGCCGTGCGCCGCCAGCTCTTCGGCGACGGGCCCGCCGTCTATTCGGGCTGCATGGCCTGGCGCGGCGTGATCCCGATCGGCCGCCTGCCGGTCGAACTGGTGCGCCCGGTCGGTACGAACTGGGTCGGGCCCGGGCGCCATGTCATCCACTACCCCCTGCGCGGCGGCCAGCTGATGAACTTCGTTGGCATCGTCGAGACCGACCGCTGGGTGGCCGAATCGTGGACGCAGCGCGGCACGCATGCCGAATGCCATGCCGACTTCGAGGGCTGGCATGACGATGTGCATGCGCTGATCCGCCACATCGACGTGCCGTACCGCTGGGCGCTGATGGCGCGGCCCGCCCTTGCGCGCTGGACGCAGGACAGGGTGACGCTGCTGGGTGATGCGGCGCATCCCACGCTGCCCTTTCTGGCGCAGGGCGCCGCCATGGCCATCGAGGACGGCTTCGTGCTGGGTCGTGCACTGGCCGAAATCGACGACGCGCCTGAAGCGCTGGGTCGCTACGAAGCCGCACGCCTGGACCGGACGACCCGCATCGTGGAGAAGTCGACCGAGAACGGACGCCGCTTCCACAACCCCGAACTGGCCAGTGCCTCTGGCGCGGCCGCCTACGTGGACCGCGAGTGGCGACCGGAGCGCGTGCACGAGCGCTACCACTGGCTGTTCGAGTACCGGGTGGACGAGGTTGTGCTGTAGCCGCGGGCGGTGGAGTTGGCGAAGCACGGCCATGCAGAATGGCCGCCGTGTACCTGCTCAAGACCTTCGGACTCTTCGTGCTCACGGCCCTGGCCGAGATCGTGGGCTGCTATCTGCCCTGGCTGTGGCTGCGTCAGGGCCGCTCGGCCTGGCTGCTGCTGCCGGCTGCGGCCAGCCTTGCGCTCTTCGCCTGGTTGTTGACCCTGCATCCCACCGGCAGTGGCCGCGTGTATGCGGCCTATGGCGGCGTGTATGTGGGCGTGGCGATCCTGTGGCTCTGGCGGGTGGATGGCGTCGCGCCCACCGCCTATGACCTGTCCGGCGTCGCGCTGTGCCTGGCCGGCATGGCGGTGATCATGTTCGGCCCGCGCGCCTGAGGGCTTCGGCCGCCACGCTGGGCGGCACCGCGATCGGCATGTCCAGCAGCATCTGCGCCATGCCCTTGCCCAGCGGGTCCATGCGCATGGACGAAGGGCCGCCGCCGTCGAGGGCATCGTGGATCAGCAGGTTCATCGCATCCGTGCCGGGCAGGTGGTAGCGCGTGACGTGCCCGGCGGGCAGGTGCCTGAACCAGGCCTCCACCACCGCCGGCTGCAGCGCCTGCCACAGCAGCGGCAGCCACTGCGGCCGGCGCGCCACCACGCCGATGTTGGACAGGTTGCCCTTGTCGCCGCTGCGCGCCCAGGCCAGGTCGATCAGGCGCACCGTCTCGGTGGCGGGCTCCTCGGTTTTCCAGTCGGCTGGGGCGGGCAGGGCAGGCACGGGCGAGGCCTGCGCGCCGGCAGGAATGGCCACTGCATGTCGCACGCAGTCGAGCACGAAACCCGGCTTCACCGCGCCCTTGTCCAGCAGGAAGGCGAAGGGCTTGACCAGCGGCGACACCGCCGGCCGCCCGCCGCCGGGGCTGGTGGTGCCCGGCGACCATGACGTGCCGGAAGGCGCGATCTCGCGCGCGAACATGGCCAGGGCCGCCTTCTGAGGATGGTTGGCCACCACGCGCATCATCACCTCGCGCGCCTGGCGGGTGCGGGCGTGCGGGCCGTAGAGCGTCTCAGCGCCGATGACTTCGATGTAGGTGGACGTGAAGGGCGGCAGGCCCTGGACCTGCAGGATCTCGCCGGTGCGCTCGAGGATGGCCTCGGCCGTGCGCCGCGCCTTCTTCTCGGCGTCGAGGCCGATGATCACCATGCTGCCCGCGCAGCGGAAGCCGTCCAGCTGCGTGGCCGACACCTTGTAATGGGGCGTCGGCGCGCGTCCCTTGGCCGGGCTTACGTGCACGCGGTTCTCGCCCTGCTGGGTGACACGCACTTCGCGGAAGTCGCAGCTCACCTCGGGCAGCAGGTAGGCGCCCGGGTCACCGATCTCGTAGAGCAACTGCTCCACCACGCCTGCGCGGATCACCTTGCCGCCGGTGCCCTCCGGCTTGGTGACGACGAAGCTGCCGTCGGCGTGGCATTCCACGATGGGGTAGCCGATGTGCGCCCAGTCCGGGATGTCCTCCCAGTCGGTGTGCAGGCCGCCGGTGGCCTGGCAGCCGCATTCGATGATGTGGCCGGCCAGGCTGCCCGACGCGAGCAGGTCGTGCTGAGTGGCCGTCCAGCCGAACTCATGCATCAGCGGGCCCAGGGTGACGGCGCTGTCCACGCAGCGGCCGGTGATGACCACCTCGGCACCGGCGGCCAGCGCCGCGGCGATGGGCGTGGCGCCGAGGTACGCATTGGCGCTCAGCACCTTCTCAGGCAGGGCCTCGCCGGTGAACATGTCGCGCACGCCCTCGGCACGCAGGCCGGGCATCAGGCCGCTCACGTCATCGCCCTCGACCACTGCAATGCGCAGCGAGATGCCCTGGGCCTCGGCCACGGCCTTCAGCGCCGCGG
The DNA here is from genome assembly GCF_017991995.1 of Pseudacidovorax sp. Classification (GTDB taxonomy): domain Bacteria; phylum Pseudomonadota; class Gammaproteobacteria; order Burkholderiales; family Burkholderiaceae_C; genus Xenophilus. The sequence continues at coordinate 34,292 of NZ_JAGOPN010000013.1, forward strand.
CGCAGCCGTGCGGGTTGATGCCGCCCGCATTGCTGACCACCTTGATGCCCTGGCGCTTGACCTCGGCCAGCACGGGCTTCATGGCGATGTCGACGAAGTCGGTGGCGTAGCCCAGCTCGGGGTTCTTGGCCCGGGCCGCGGCCAGGATGGCCATGGTGGTCTCGGCCAGGTAGTCGAAGACCAGGTAGTCGAGCCGGCCGCCCTTCACGAGCTGCGGCGCGGCCACCATGCTGTCGCCCCAGAAGCCCGAGGCGCCGCCGATGCGGACCGTGCGGGAGGCGTTGTTCGGCGTGTCTGTCATGCGCGTTTCCTCTGAAGCGGTCAGCGTAGCGAGGTGGCCGGTGCCGGGCTTGCGCCAACTCGCTGTCTCGGCCGGGCGCTCCATCCGCTCGTGTGGCGGCATTGGCGCAGCCAGTTCGCACAAGACCGGTCGCGTTTCTGACGCTAGCCTTGCAGCGACATCGGGAGACCTGCATGGACCTGCTCGAAGCGCCGCCGCTTCCCTTCCATTTCACGCCGGAGCATGAGCAGTTCCGCGCGAGCTTGCGCGACTTCATCGCCCGCGAGGTCACGCCCCATGTGCACGAGTGGGACGAGGCGGAGACCTTTCCGCGTGCGCTCTATGCCCGCATGGCCGAGCTTGGCGTGCAGGGCCTGGGCTACCCCGAGGCCTATGGCGGCACCCCCGCTGACCTGTTCTACCAGCTGATCGTGGCCGAGGAATTCGCGCGCTGCGGCGGGGGCGGGGTGCAGGCCTCGCTCAACTCGCACAGCATTGCGCTGCCCCCCGTGCTCAAGGCCGGCAGCGAAGCGCTGCGCCAGCGGGTGATTCCACCTGTGCTGGCGGGCCAGAAGATCGCGGCCCTGGCCATCACCGAGCCCTCCGGCGGCTCGGACGTGGCCAGCCTGCGCACGACGGCCGTGCGCGACGGCGACCACTACATCGTCAACGGCGAGAAGACCTTCATCACCTCCGGCGTGAGGGCGGACTTCATCACCACGGCGGTGCGCACCGACCCGACGGCCAAGGGCGCGGGCGGCATCTCGCTGCTGGTGATCGATGGCGACACGCCCGGCCTGACGCGCACGCCGCTCAAGAAGATGGGCTGGTGGAGCTCCGACACCGCGCACCTGCGCTTCGACCAGTGCCGGGTGCCGGTGGCGCATCGGGTGGGCGAAGAGAACCAGGGCTTCAAGCTGGTGATGAACAACTTCAACAGCGAGCGCCTGTTCATGGCGGTGCTGGCCTGTGGCTACGCCGAGGTCTGCATGCAGGAGGCGCTGGACTGGACGCGCCAGCGCAGCGTGGGCGGCAGCGTGCTGTCGCAACGGCAGGTGGTGCGTCACAAGCTGATGGACATGGCCATGCGCATCGATGCCACGCGTGCGCTGCTCTACGACCTGACCTACCGCATCGAACACCAGTTGGCGCAGCCGGCCCAGCTGGTGGCCCGCGTCTGCCTGGCCAAGGTGCAGGCCACGCAGACGATGCAGTTCTGCGCCGACCAGGCGGTCCAGCTGCTGGGCGGCATGGGCTTCATGCGCGGCACGAAGAGCGAGCGCATCTACCGCGAGGTCAAGGTCATGATGATCGGCGGCGGTGCCGAGGAAGTGATGAAGGACCTGGCTGCGCGGCAACTGGGCATCTGAACGCGACGAACCGACAAGACGACGACCACGATGAACGACACCATCGACGACCTGCGCGCCGAGTACGCCGAACTGGCCGGGCTGGTGCGCGGCCTGAGCCCCGAACAGTGGCGCCTGCGCAGCGACTTCTACGGCTGGACGCCGTGGGACGAGATCGCGCACCTGCTGTACTTCGACGAGACGGCGCTCCTGGCAGCGACCGACGCCGAGGCCTTCGCACGGGATACCGCTGCGCTGACGGCTCAGTTGGCGGCTGGCCGTGAGATCAGTGCCATCGCCCGCGAGAAGTACGGCCATCTCGATGGCGCGGCCTTGCTGGCGCACTGGGAGCCGGTGTCCGCGCAACTGACCGACGCCCTGGCTGCGCTGGACCCGAAGGCCCGGCTGCCCTGGTACGGCCCCAGCATGAGCGCGCGCTCCTTCGCCACTGCGCGGCTGATGGAGACCTGGGCCCATGGCCAGGACGTGTGGGACGTGGTGCGGCGTCGCCGCCCGGCCGGTACGCGGCTTCGCCACATCGCGCACATCGGCGTGACCACCTTCGGCTGGAGCTTCGTCAACCGCGGCCTGCCCGTGCCGGCGGTGGTGCCGTACGTGGAACTGCAGACGCCACCCGGCGGCGCAGAAAGCGAGGGTGCCTGGACCTGGGGCGATCCGGCCTCGTCCGAGTGGGTGCGCGGCACGGCCGAGGACTTTTGCCTGCTGGTGACGCAGCGCCGCAATGTCGCCGACACGGCGCTGCGCTACAGCGACGGCGCCGCGCGCGAATGGCTGCAGATCGCCCAGTGCTTTGCCGGCGAGCCGGCCAGCGCGCCGCCGCCCGGCGTGCGCCGCGTGGACTACCTCGACCCCGTCGCTTGAACGGCCTGCCGATCACGCTGGACCTGCAGCCGCACATCGACGCGGCGCTGGCGGCCTTGCGTACGGGGCAGGGCGCGCAGGCGCTGTCGGACCATGCCTTCTCCAACCTGTACCTGTTCCGCGAGGCCCATGCGTACCGCTTCGTGCCCGGCGAGTGGCCGGGCGTGGTGGGTCGTACCTACGACGGTGCCGGGCACTTCATGCCGCTCTTCGACATCGGTACGGCGCCGCTGGCGGTGCTGGATGCGTTGATCGAGAGGCATGGCTGTCTCTATCCGGTGGCCGAGCATCAGACCCAGGTCTTGCCGGCCGGACGCTTCGTGTGGAGCGCCAACGAAGACGATGCGGACTACCTCTACGCGGCCGAGTCCTTCCGCGACTATGCGGGGCGGGCCCTGGCCAAGAAGCGCAACCTGGTGCGGCAGTTCCTGGCCCATCATGTGCCCGAGGCCGTGCCCTTCGGTCCAGCGGTCGAAGCGGCAGCGCGCGAGGTGCTTGCGGGCTGGATGGTCCAGAAGGGCAAGGGCGCCGGCGAGGCCGACGAGCACGCGTGCCTGGAGGCCATCGCGCATGCCGGACGCTTCGGCCTCGAAGGCTTCGTGTACTTCGTCCAATCGCAGCCGGTGGCCTTCGTGCTCGCGCAGGCGCTGGAGCCGGGCGTGTTCGCCATCCGGTTCGCCAAGGGGCTGGACAGCCATGTGGGCATCTACCCGTTCATGTTCCAGCACTTCTGCCGGTCGTTCGCGCGTCCGGTGCTTTGGTTGAACTTCGAGCAGGACATGGGCAATCCCGGGTTCCGGCGGAGCAAGCGGTCGTACGCGCCGCAGGCCTTGCTGGCGAAGTGGCGGGTGTCGCGGGTTGGGTGATTGGCGTTTGATGTCGGCCGGCCGTTCGTTTGTTCCGATGGTTCGCTTCTAGCGGTGGACTGGTCCCGGCGATGGTCCGGTTGTGGGCGGTGGTTCGGCCCTGGCGCCGGTGAGGGCGTGTCGGCGCTTCAAGTGGGGCGGTCGGCGCTGCGCGCCGACTCCCCTCCGGTGCTCGGGCAGACGGGCCGCGGCAGAACTCGCTACGCGCTTCGCGCTGCGCTCAAACAACTGCCGCGAGTCAGTTCACGAAGCGGGCCTGTCCTTCGGCAGGCCCGCAGCCCGTCTGCCCTGCGCTCCTCGGCGCCCCACAGGCGCGCCGCCACGCCCTCACCGGCACCAGGGCCTGCGTTGCGGGTAAACGGCCGGCCTTGACTCCTTCTCCCGCTGGCGGAAGGCAGGGGTGGGGCAGTGCACCGCAGTCGTTCCGTTCGCCACTGCACTGATCTCGCCAGTGCCGACACGCCGTCTCCCGCGCGTCGGGGCCGGGGCCTGGGGGCCGCGGGCGATCTCTGAAAAAGTATGAGCCCGCGGCCCCCAGGCCCCGGCCCCGGCGCGCGCGCCCCGGACCATCGTGCACAAGGGCCGCAGCCGCCCCAAGCGACGTGCAACTCGGACCATCGAGCACGACGCTCGTGCCATGAATCACGCCTGCGCACCTGGGCCTCCAAATGTGGTGATCCGGCACGACGCCGCCCTCCGCACACAGCCACTTCGCGCAAGACCCGGCAAGCCTCACTGCCTAAGCTGACCCCCATCCCACACGGCAGGCGTTCGCAGCACCGCAGACGCCCGCATCAGAAGCACCTCATGGCCATCATCGAGTCGACCATCTCCCCCGGCAGCGATGCCTTCGAAGCCAACCGCGCCGGCATGCTCGCCCTCATCGAGCGCGTGCGCACCTACCAGCAACGCAGCATCGCCACCTCCGCCAAATCCCGCGAGCGCTTCGAGAAGCGCGGCCAACTGCTCCCGCGCGAGCGCCTGGCCCTGCTGCTCGACCCCGGCACGCCCTTCCTCGAGATCGGCGCCCTGGCCGGCCTGGGCCTCGACCACCCCGATCTTGACCGCAGCGTCCCCGGCGGCGGCGTCATCGGCGGCATCGGCTGGGTCAGCGGCGTGCGCGTCATGGTCAATGCCTCCGACTCCGGCATCGACGCCGGCGCCCTGCAGCCCATGGGCATCCCCAAACAATTGCGCATGCAGGAGCTGGCGCTGGAGAACAAGCTGCCCTACGTGCAGCTCGTGGAGTCGGCCGGCGCCAACCTCATGACCTACAAGGTCGAGGAATTCGTCACCGGCGGCAGCCTGTTCCGCAACATCGCGCGCATCTCCGCGGCCGGCCTGCCGGTGGTCACCGTCACGCATGGCTCGTCCACCGCGGGCGGGGCCTACCAGACGGGCCTGTCCGACTACATCATCATGGTGCGAGGCCGCTCCCGGGCTTTCCTGGCCGGGCCGCCGCTGCTCAAGGCGGCCACCGGCGAGATCGCGACCGAGGAGGAACTGGGCGGCGCGCTCATGCACACCAGCATCTCGGGCCTCGGCGACTACCTGGCCGAGGACGACCGCGACGCCATCCGCCTGGCCCGCGAGATCCTGGCCAACATCGACTGGCAGCGCAGCATGCCGGTCGAGCCCCTGCGCCCCTTCAAGCCGCCACGCCATGACGCGGAGGAACTGCTGGGCATCATGCCCATGGACCACAAGCGGCCCGTGGACATGAAGCAGGTCATCGCGCGCATCGCCGACGACTCCGACTTCCTCGAATTCGGCCAGAACTACGGCGGCGCCACCGTCGTCGGCCACATCAAGATCGAAGGCATGCCGCTGGGCATCGTCACCAACAACGGGCCCATCGACCCGGCCGGCGCGGCCAAGGCCACGCACTTCATCCAGGCCTGCTGCCAGTCGCGCACGCCCATCCTCTACCTCAACAACACGACCGGCTTCATGGTGGGGCGCGCCTACGAGGAGGCCGGCATCATCAAGCACGGCTCCAAGATGATCCAGGCCGTGACCAATGCGACGGTGCCGCAGATCACGATCTACTGCGGTGCCTCCTTCGGGGCCGGCAACTACGGCATGTGCGGCCGCGGTTTCCACCCGCGCTTCTGCTTCAGCTGGCCCAATGCCAAGACGGCGGTGATGGGCGGCGAGCAGGCCGCGCAGACCATGGTCAACGTGACCGAGGCCGCCATGAAGCGCAAGGGCGGCGAGGTGGACCACGCCAAGCTGGCCGAGCTGGAGCGCCGCATCGTCGAGCGCTTCGACAGCCAGATGAGCGTGTTCACCACCAGCGCGCACCTGCTGGACGACGGCGTGATCGACCCGCGCGACACCCGCGCCGTGCTGGCCAATGTGCTGGCCATCTGCCGCGATGCCGAACAGCGGCAGCCGCAGGCCATGCAGTTCTCGGTTGCAAGACCTTGATCCACCCCCAGGCTCCAGAACCCACGCCATGACCGCCGAAACCTCGTCGCGCACGCCCTTCCGCAAGATCCTCATTGCCAACCGCGGGGAGATCGCGCTGCGCATCATCCGCACCGCCCGGGCGCTGGGCTACCGCACGGTGGCCGTCCATTCCACCGCCGACGCCGGCGCGCGCCATGTGCGCGAAGCCGACCAGGCCGTGTGCATCGGCGATCCGCTGCCCGCGCAGAGCTACCTGCGCATTCCCGCGCTCATCGAGGCGGCGCGGCGCAGCGGGGCCGATGCGGTGCACCCGGGCTACGGCTTCCTGGCCGAGAACGAGGACTTCGCCCAGGCCTGCCATGACGCCGGGCTGGTCTTCATCGGCCCCTCGGCCGAGGCGATCCGCGCCATGGGCAACAAGGCCGGCGCCAAGGTGCTGATGCAGGCCGCGGGCGTTCCGTGCATTCCCGGCTACCAGGGCGAGGACCAGAGCGAGGCGCGCCTGGCCGACGAGGCCGGGCGCATCGGCTTCCCGGTCATGATCAAGGCCACGGCGGGCGGCGGCGGCCGGGGCATGCGGCTGGTGAACAGCGCGGCCGAGTTTCCGGAACTGCTGCGCAGCGCCCGCTCCGAGGCGCAGAGCGCCTTCGGCGACCCCGAGGTGATCCTGGAGCGCGCCATCGTGCGGCCGCGGCACATCGAGATCCAGGTCTTCGCCGACCGCCACGGCCACGCCATCCACCTGGGCGAGCGCGACTGCTCGGTGCAGCGCCGGCATCAGAAGCTGATCGAGGAGGCGCCATCGCCCGCGGTCGACGCCGACCTGCGTGCGCGCATGGGCGCCACGGCTGTGGCAGCCGTCAAGGCCATCCGCTACGAAGGCGCGGGCACGCTCGAGTTCCTGCTGGACGCCGAGGGCCGCTACTACTTCATGGAGATGAACACGCGGCTGCAAGTGGAGCATCCCGTCACCGAGGCCATCACCGGCCTGGACCTGGTGGCCCTGCAGTTGCGCGTGGCCGCGGGCGAGCCCCTGGGCATCGCGCAGGAGGATGTGCGGTTCAGCGGCCATGCCATCGAGGTGCGCCTGTGCGCCGAGGACGCCGATCAGGGCTTCATGCCCCAGAGCGGCACCATGGCCCTGTGGCAGATGCCGCCGCAGTTGCGTGTGGAGCATGCGCTGCAGTCCGGCGCCGAGATCCCGCCGTACTACGACTCGATGATCGCCAAGCTCATCGCCCACGGCGACAGCCGCGAGGACGCACGACGTCTGCTGATGGCCGGCCTGGAGGATGCGGTGGCGCTGGGCGTCACCACCAACCAGGCCTTCCTGCACCGCTGCCTGGGCCATGACGTCTTTGCGGCCGGTGGTGCGACCACCGCCTTCATCGCCGAGCACCAGGCCGCGCTGCTGGCGCCCGATGCGGCCCTGCGCGCGCGGGCTGCGGCCATCGCCGCCGTGCTGCTGTACGAGACCACCGCGGCACCCCAGGCGCCCGGCCAGCGTCGGCTGGCGCCCAGCCTGCCCATCGGCATGCGCCTGCAGATGGCGGGTGAGACCGTGGCCGCCAGCGTGGTGCTGACGGAGGGGCGCCACTTCTCGGTCGGCATCGGCGAGGCCACCTACGGCATCGCGCTCGACGGGCTGGCGCAGCACCGCGCCCGCTTCACCTGCGATGGCCTGCAGGAGAGCGTCGCCTTCCATCGCGATGGCGCGACGCTGCTGCTGCACTACGCCGGCCTGCCGATCCGCATCGAGGACCGCACCCGCGCCGCGGCGGCGCGCCAGGGCGAGGCGGGCGGCGACGGCAAGGTGCGCGCGTCCATGAACGGCCGTGTCGTGGCGGTGCTGGCCGCCATCGGCGACATGGTGCAGCCCGGCCAGCCGGTGCTCACGCTGGAGGCCATGAAGATGGAGCACGTGCATGCCGCACCTGTGGCGGGTCGGCTGGTCGCCCTGCATGTGAAGACCGGCGACCAGGTGGCGGCGAGCCGCGTCGTCGCCGAGATCGAGGCGGTGGCCGAGGCCGTGCCCGCCTGAGCGGGCTGGCGGCCGCGTGCCGCCCTTTCATTCCTTACAGCGAGACGTCCATGACAGAGAACGCAGCGCCCGCCGCGGCGCCCGCCGTGCTGTGCGAGAAGCGGGGCCATGCCCTGTGGGTCATCCTCAACCGGCCCGACAAGCGCAACGCCATCAACAAGGAGGTCGTCGCGGGCATCCGCGAGGGCTGGCGGCGCGCCCATGCGGACCCCGAGGTGCGCGTGATCGTGCTCACCGGGGCCGGCGACAAGGCCTTCTGTGCGGGTGGCGACCTGCAACCGGGCGCCGGCTTCGCCTTCGACCTCTCGCGGCCCAACATCGACTATGCCGACCTGCTGCGCGAGGTGCAGAACGCCACGCTGCCGAGCATCGCGCGCATCAACGGCACCTGCATGGCCGGCGGCATCGGGCTGCTGTGCATGACCGACATGGCCATCGCCGCGGAGCAGGTGCAGTTCGGCCTGCCCGAGGTCAAGATCGGCCTGTTTCCCATGCAGGTGCTGAGCCTGCTGCAGGACCTGGTGCCGCGGCGCGTGCTGCGCGAGTGGTGCCTGAGCGGCGAGCCCTTCGGTGCGGCGGAGGCCCACGCGGCCGGCCTGCTCAACCATGTGGTGCCCGCGGCCGAACTGGACGCGAAGACCCAGTGGCTGGTCGACCGCGTGGCCGACAAGTCGCCCACGGCGCTGCGCCGCGGCAAGTACGCCATGCGGGCCATGGCCGCCATGTCCTTCGACGAAGGCATCGCCTACACCGAGAGCCAGATCGCGCTGCTCGCCATGACCGAGGACGCGCGGGAAGGCCTGGCCGCCTTCAACGAAAAGCGAAGGCCGGTGTGGACCGGCCGTTGAGCCTGCGGTCCCTGCCGCGGCCCCGGGTCGATACCGACCCGGACAGCGTGTAGACGCAAGAGGCCGAAGACCCCCTTTGCTAGCCTTTCTTCGCTGCCCGCAACGGGCGCGAAGGCCCCTGAAGACACCCATGACCGAGCCCGTCGTTTCACTTGCACGCCATGGCGACATGGCCGTGCTGACCATCGCCAACCCGCCCGTCAATGCCCTCTCCACGGCGGTGGTGGCGGGCCTGGCCGAGGCCGTGCTGGCCTTCGAGGCCGACCGCAGTTTTGCCGGCCTGCTGGTGCACTGCACGGGCCGCACCTTCGTGGCGGGCGGGGACATCGGCAGCTTCGACGATCCGGCCTTCTCGGCCGCTCCCTACAACCGCACCCTGGCCCGCATCGAGGCGCAGGATCGCCCGGTGGTGGCCGCGCTGCACGGCACCGTGCTGGGGGGTGGGCTGGAGCTGGCCCTGGCCTGCCACGCCCGCGTCGCGGTGCCCGGCACGCAGTTCGGGCTACCGGAAGTCAAGCTGGGCCTGCTGCCGGGCTCGCTGGGCACGCAGCGCCTGCCGCGCGCGGTGGGCGTCCGGCTGGCGCTGGACATGATCTCGACCGGCCGCAGCCTGGATGCCGAGGCCGCACGCGACGCGGGCATCGTCGACGACGTGCGTGCGGGCGATCCGCTGGCCGTGGGGCTGGCCTATCTGATCGAGCTGCAGGCGCGTGGCGACGCGGTGCGGCGCCTGAGCGCGCAGCCTGTGCCGGACGAAGGCCTGCCGGCCGACTTCTTCGCGCAGGCGCTGCAGGCCGCCGCGCAGCGCAAGCCCTTCCATCCTTCCGCGCGCAGCATCGTGCTGGCGGTGCAGGCGGCGGCCACGCAGCCCTTTGCCGAGGGCGAGGCCACCGAGGCACGGCTGTTCGAGCAGTTGCGTGTGTCGCCCGAATCGGAGGCCCTGCGGCACCTGTTCTTCGCCGAGCGCCAGGCCGCGCGCATTCCGGGCCTGCCGCGCGACACCGCGCTGCGGTCGGTGCGGCGAGTCGGCATCCTGGGCGCGGGCACCATGGGCGGCGGCATCGCGATGAACTTCGCCAACGTCGGCCTGCCCGTCACGCTGGTCGAGGCCTCGGCCGAGGCGCTTGCGCGCGGCCTGGGCATCATCCGCCGCAACTACGAGGCCAGCGCCGCCAAGGGCCGCATGACGTCTGCGCAGGTGGAACAGCGCATGGCGCTGCTGCACGGCAAGCTCGACGACACCGCGCTCGCCGACTGCGATCTGGTCATCGAGGCCGTGTTCGAGGACATGGCCCTCAAGCAGCAGGTCTGCGCGCGGCTGGGTGCCGTGTGCCGGCCCGGCGCCATCATCGCCACCAACACCTCCACGCTGGACGTGGACGCGCTCGCCGAGGCCACCGGCCGGCCGGCCGATGTGGTGGGCCTGCACTTCTTCAGCCCCGCCAACGTGATGCGCCTGCTGGAGGTGGTGCGCGGCGCGCGGACCGCGCCCGACGTGCTGGCGACGGCGATGCAGCTCGCACGCAGCATCCGCAAGGTGGCGGTGGTCTCGGGCGTGTGCTACGGCTTCATCGGCAATCGCATGGCCGAGGTCTACATGCGCGAGGCCGAGTTTCTGTTGATGGAAGGCGCAAGCCCTTCGCAGGTCGACGGCGCAGTGGAAGCGCTCGGCATGGCGATGGGCCCGTGCCGCATGCTCGACATGGCCGGCATCGACGTGGGGGCCCGCACCGTCATCGAGTACGGCAAGGCCGGCGGGCTTCCGCCGGACGACAGCTACCGCGCCATGGTGCGCCGGCTCTACGAGCTGGGCCGCTTCGGCCAGAAGACCGGCGCGGGGTACTACCGCTACGAAGGCCGCACGCCGGTGGACGACCCCGAGGTCGCACGCATCGCGGCCGATTTGGCTGCAGCCCACGGCATCGCGCGCCGCACGGACATCGGCGCGCAGGAGATCGTGGAGCGGCTGCTGTACCCGCTGATCAACGAAGGCGTGCGGATCCTGGAGGAGGGCATCGCCTACCGGCCAGGCGACATCGACATCGTCTGGACGGCGGGTTACGGCTTCCCCGACCACCTCGGTGGGCCTCTGTGGTGGGCCGACACGCTCGGCCTGGCCACCGTGGCCGACCGACTGACCTTCTACGGCCGCACCCGCGGCGACCGCTTCGGCTACTGGCGCGTGGCGCCGTTGCTGTCGGAAGTCGTCCGCAGCGGGCGGCGCCTGTCCGACGGGCTACCGGGCTGAGCGCCACCTGCCCACCTCACGCATCACCCACATCGGAGACACGCCATGGAAGACCTCACCCTCATCGACGGACTGCGACGCCAGCTCGCCGAGCGGCCGGACGCCACCGCCTACCGGCAGGGCGAGCGGCGGCTCAGCTACCGCGACATCGAGGCCTTCACCAACCGGCTGGCCCACGCCCTCGCCGGTGCCGGCGTGGCACGCGGCTCGCGCGTGGCGGTGCTCACCAAACAGCATGTCGAATGCATCCTGGTGACGCTGGCCGCCTGCAAGCTGGGGGCCGTGTGCATGCCGGTCAACTGGCGTCTGGCGGCCAAGGAGGTCGAGTACATCGTCAACAACGGCGAAGCGCCCTTCCTGATGGCCGATACCGAGTTCCTGCCCCTGCTGGAAAAGGCCGAGCTGCCGGGTGTGCGCATCCGCGTGTGCACCACCGAGGGCACGGCCTTGCCCTCGCTCGCCCAGTGGTGCGCCGGCCAGTCCGACCGCTTCGAGCCGGTGGCCGCGGACACGCATGACGCGGCGCTGCAGCTCTATTCCTCCGGCACCACGGGGCTGCCCAAAGGCATCGTGCTGACGCATGCGGGGCTGCTGTCCACCTCGCGGGTGGTGTCGCGCGAATGGAAGTTCGACCACCGGCATGTGCTGGGCAACCCGTTGCCGGTCTTCCATGTGGCGGGCATGACGATGCTGCTGCTGACGCTCTACACGGGCGGCCAGACTTCGTCGTACCCGGAGTTCGATCCGCGCGGCTACCTGCGTGCCATCGGCGAGCACGGCATCACCCACACCTTCGTGGTGCCGGCCATGATCCTGTTCATGCTGCAGGTGCCCGAGGCCAAGTCCTTCGACTTCAGCCGGCTGCAAATCGTCGCCTACGGGGGCTCGCCGGTGAGCGAGTCGGTGCTGCACCAGGCCTTCGAGCTGTTCGGCTGCGACTTCCTGCAGGTCTATGGCCTGACGGAGGTCTCCGGGCCGGCCACCTTCCTCTTTCCCGAGGACCACCGTGCTGGCGATGCCGAACTGCTGCGTTCTGCGGGTCGGCCCATTGGCGGCGGGCGCCTGCGCATCGTCGATCCCATCGACCTCAAGGACCTGCCCGACGGCCAGGTGGGCGAGATCTGGATCGAGTCCGACCGCAACCTCAAGGAGTACTGGCGCAACCCCGAGGCCACGGCCGCCGCCTACCCGGAAGGCCGCAATGCCAATGGCGGCTGGTTCCGGTCGGGCGACGCGGGCTACATGAAGAACGGCTATCTCTACATCAACGACCGCATCAAGGACATGATCGTTTCGGGCGGCGAGAACATCTATCCGGCCGAGGTGGAGAACGTCCTGATGCGTCATCCGGCCGTGGCTGACGGCGCCGTCATCGGCGTGCCCGACCCGACCTGGGGCGAATCGGTCAAGGCCTGCGTGGTGCTGCGCCCCGGTGCCACTGCCGACGCGCGCGCCATCATCGACTTCATGCGCGAGAACCTTGCGCACTACAAGTGCCCGAAGACCATCGACATCGTCGAGGTGCTGCCACGCAACCCCAGTGGCAAGGTGCTCAAGCGCGTGCTGCGCGAGCCCTACTGGAAAGGCCAGACGCGCGCCGTGGGCTAGGCGCGCATCCCGGGCGCACGAAGAGGCGCCTGTTCCCATCCACAACGGAGACAAGCATGCTGAAGAAACTCGCCATGGCCGCCACCGCGGCCGCGGCCTGCTGGCTCGCGCCACAGGCCTTCGCACAGGACAAGCCGATCAAGATCGCGCTCATTGCCAGCAAGACCGGGCCGTCCGAGGCCTATGCCCGCGACACCGAGCGCGGGCTGCGCCTGGGCCTCGAATACCTCACCCAGGGCTCGATGACGCTGCTCGGCCGCAAGATCGAGCTGATCGTCAAGGACGACCAGATGAAGCCCGAGCTGTCCAAGGCCATGCTCACCGAGGCGCTGGCGGACGACAAGGCCGACATCGCCATCGGCACCTCCTGGTCCGGCGGCGCGCTCTCGATGGCGCCGGTGGCGGAGGAGTACGGCAAGCTGCTGATGGTCGAGCCGGCCATTGCCGATTCGCTCACGGGCTCGGCCTGGAACAAGTACCTCTTCCGCGCCAGCCGCAACTCGTTCCAGGACGCCCTGGCCAGTGCCGCGGCGCTCAAGGACGGCGACAATGTCGCCTTCCTGGCGCCCGACTATGTCTACGGCAAGGACGGCGTGAAGGCGGCCAAGGAAGCGCTGGCCGCCACCAAAAAGAAGGCGACCGTGGTGCACGAGGAGTACATCCCGCTGTCCACCACCGACTTCACCGCGCCCATGCAACGCATCTTCGACCGCATGAAGGACGTGCAGGGCAAGAAGTACCTGGTGGTGATCTGGGGCGCACCCAATCCCATCCGCAAGATCTCGGAGCTCAACCCGGGCCGCTACGGCATCGAGTTCCTTTCCATCGGCGGGGCCAACCTCGAGAACGCCAAGCCCTGGCGCGGCCTGGACATCACCGGCGGCACCTTCTACTACTACGACTTCCCCAAGAACCCGATGAACGACTGGCTGGTGGCCGAGCACCGCAAGCGTTACCAGACGCCGCCGGACCTGTTCACCGCGGGCGGCTTCGTCACGGCGGCGGCCATCGTGGCCGGGGTGAAGAAGGCCAACTCGGTCGACACGCCCAAGCTCATCGCCGCCATGGAAGGCATGGAGTTCGACACGCCCAAGGGCAAGATGACCTTCCGCAAGGAAGACCATCAGGCGCTGCAGTCGCAGTACCAGTTCCGAATGAAGAAGGCGCCGGCGAACGAGTGGGACCTGTTCGAGCTGGTGCGCGAGATCCCGGCGTCCGAGATGCCGCTGCCGATCACCGTCAAGCGCTGAGCGCATGCACGACGCGACAGCGCAAGTCCGCCCGCCTGAAGCGCGTGCACCGGTCCTGGAGAGCCGGGGACTGGGTATCCGCTTCGGCGGCCATGCCGCCGTGGACGACGTGAGCGCGGCCTTCCATGCGGGAACGCTGACGGCCATCGTCGGGCCCAACGGGGCCGGCAAGACGACCTACTTCAACCTGCTGTCCGGCCAGCTGCCGGCCACGGCCGGCCGGGTGCTGCTGCATGGCGAAGACGTGACCCGGCTCGACGCCGCGCGGCGCACGGCCCGCGGCATCGGCCGCGCCTTCCAGCTCACCCACCTGTTTCCGCGGCTGAGCGTGCTGGAGAACGTGCGGCTGGCGGTGCAGAGCCGCCACCGCGCCGGCTTCAACATGCTGGCCGTGTGGCGCAGCCGGGGCGATCTGGTGGAGCAGGCGCGCGAGCATGTGCAGCAGGTCGGCCTGGCCGCGCGCCTGGACGAGCAGGCGGCGCGGCTGTCGCACGGCGACAAGCGCAAGCTGGAGGTCGCCATCCTGATGGCGCTGGCGCCGCAGGTCGTCATGCTCGACGAGCCCACGGCCGGCATGAGCGTGGACGAGGTGCCGGTGATCCTCGACCTGATCGCCCGCCTGAAGGCGCGCGGCGATCGCACCATCCTCCTGGTGGAGCACAAGATGGACGTGATCCGTTCGCTGGCCGACCGCATCGTCGTGCTGCACAACGGCCGCCTGGTGGCCGACGGCTTGCCGGCCGAGGTGATGGCCTCGGCCGTCGTGCAGGAGGCCTACCTCGGCGTGCGCCGCCAGCGCGCGGCGCGCAGGGAGGCGGCCCATGCATGAGATGCTGGAGCCAAAGACGGGCGACAACGCGCTGCTGTCGCTCACCGGCGTGCACACCCACATCGGCGAGTACCACATCCTGCAGGGCGTGGACCTGCAGGTTCCGCGCGCCGGCCTGACGGTGCTGCTGGGGCGCAACGGCGCCGGCAAGAGCACCACGCTGCGCACGATCATGGGACTGTGGCACGCCAGCCGCGGCACGCTGCGCTTCGATGGCGAGGACATCACTGCCGCGCGCACGCCGGACATCGCACGCCGCGGCATCGCCTTCGTTCCCGAGGACATGGGCGTGTTCGCAGGGCTCACGGTGCAGGAGAACCTGCGCCTGGCGGCCATCGGCGGGCGCTTCGACGAGGCGCGGCTGGCGTGGATCTTCGATCTGTTCCCGGCGCTCAAGCGCTTCTGGCTGCGGCCGGGCGGCACGCTGTCGGGTGGGCAGAAGCAGATGGTGGCCATCGCCCGTGCCATCGTCGAGCCGCGCAAGCTGCTGCTGATCGACGAGCCCACCAAGGGCCTGGCACCGGCCATCGTCGACAACCTGGCCGATGCCTTCGAGGCGCTGAAGGCCCGGGGCACCACCATCCTGCTGGTGGAGCAGAACTTCCACTTCGTGCGCGCGCTGGGCGACCATGTCGCGGTGATGGACGACGGCCGCATCGTGCACACCGGCACCATGGCCGCGCTGGACGCGGACGAGGCGCTGCAGGCCCGGCTGCTCGGCCTGCATGCCGGCGCCGTCCATTGAGGGAGACCGACGAATGTCCGCCACCGACTCCACCCTGGCCGCGCCGCCGCAGGCGGCGGTCATGCCCGCCGCACCTGCAGCGCTGGAGGCCCTGCCGGGCCGGCGCCGCGATCTGGTGCCCGTCCTGACCATCCTGGCCTTCATCGCCGTCGCGCTGCCGGTCACGGGCAGCCTTCCCACCTGGGTCACGCTGACCGTGGCGGCCCTGGCCATGGGCATGATGCTGTTCATCATGGCCAGTGGCCTCACGCTGGTCTTCGGCCTCATGGACGTGATGAACCTGGGCCATGCGGCCTTCGTGGCCGTCGGCGCCTACACGGCGACGCTGATGGTGGGGCCCTTGCAGGCCCTGCTGCAGTCCGCGTCGATATGGGCCGGCATGGCGGCCATCCTGGCCGTGATCGCCGTGGCCATGGCCGTAACGGCACTGCTGGGCTGGGTGTACGAGCGACTGTTCGTGAAGCCGGTCTATGGCGACCATCTCAAGCAGATCCTCATCACCATCGGCGCCATGATCGTCATGGAGCAGCTCGTGCTGGTGGTGTTCGGTGCCAACCAGATGCTGCTGCCGCTGCCCGAGGCGCTGCGTGGCTCGATCCTGCTGGGCGACGTGGCCATCGAGCGCTACCGGCTGGTGGCCGTGGGCGTGGGGCTGGCCGTCTTCATCGGGCTGACGCTGGTGCTCGGGCGCACGCGCATCGGCCTGCTGATCCGTGCGGGCGTGGAGAACCGTTCCATGGTCGAGGCCCTCGGCTACCGCGTGCGCACGGTGTTCGTGGGCGTGTTCGTGGCCGGCTCGGCGCTGGCGGGCCTGGGCGGCGTGATGTGGGGCTTCTACCGCGAGCAGTTCACCGTGGCCATCGGCGCCGAGGTGCTGGTGCAGATGCTCATCATCGTCATCATCGGTGGGCTGGGCTCGGTGGCCGGCTGCTTCGCCGGTGCCATGCTGGTGGCGCTGACCACCAATTACGTGAGCTTCCTGCTCCCCGACCTGGCGCTGGTCTCCAACATCCTGGTGATGATGGCCGTGCTGCTGTGGCGGCCGCAGGGGCTGTACCCGGTGCACAAGCCGTAGGAGGACGTCCGCCATGCTCATGCGAATCCTTTCCGGCGACCTGCCGCGCAGCCGGGCGCTCACCGTGCTGCTGCTCCTGGTGCTGTTCTATCTGGCCACGGCGCCCTTTCTTTTCTCCGGAGCCCGGCCGTTGAACGTGGCGGCCACCATCTGCGTGTTCATCGTGCTGGTGGCGTCCTTCGACCTGCTGCTCGGCTACTGCGGCGTGGTGTCCTTCGCGCATGCCATGTTCTATGGCATCGGCGCCTACGGCGTGGCCATCGCGATGCACACGCTGGGGCCCACCTGGACGGCCATGGGCGTCGGGGCGCTGGCGGCGATCGGGCTGTCGGTGCTGCTGTCCTTCCTGATCGCGCTGATCTCGCTGCGGGTGAAGGCCATCTTCTACACCATGATGACGCTGGCCTTCGGGGCTGCCTTCGGGGCCCTGGTGATGCGCCTGAGCGGGATCACCGGCGGCGACGATGGCCGCACCTTCCGCTTGCCGCAGGCCCTGACGCCGGCCTTCCGCCTGGTCGAGGACGAGGTGCTGGGCACGGCCATCAACGGCCGCCTGCTGACCTACTACCTGGTCTTTGGCGTGTCGCTGCTGCTCTTCCTGCTGATGCTGCGCGTTGTCAACTCGCGCTTCGGCCGGGTGCTGGAAGCCATCCGCGAGAACGAATTCCGCGCCGAGGCCATCGGCTATCGCACGCTCCACTACCGCATCGCCGTCAACTGCCTGGCCGCGGCACTGGCCACCTGTGCCGGCATCCTGATGGCACTGTGGCTGCGCTACGTGGGGCCGCAGACCACGGTGGGCTTCAACGTGATGCTCAACATCCTGCTGATGGCAGTGATCGGTGGGCTGGGCACCATCTATGGTGCGGTCATCGGCGTGGCGCTGTACATCGTGGCCGAGAACTATCTGCAGAGCCTGATGGCGGGGCTCAGCAGCGCCCTGGGCGCGGCGCCGCTGCTGGCCAAGCTGTTTCACCCCGACCGCTGGATGCTCTGGTTCGGGCTGGTGTTCGTGCTGTCGGTGTACTTCTTCCCGAGTGGCGTCGTGGGCCGGCTGCGCACGGCTTTGGTCCGGCGCTGAGAGCCTGCCCGACCGCGCTCAGTCCAGGGCGAGTCCGCGCATGCGAGGAAGGGTGCGCTCGCCGGACTTCTGCAGATGGCGCCGCATGCGCTTTTCTGCCTTGTCGGCGTCGCCCATCAGGATCGCCTCCGTGATGCCGCGGTATTCGGCCACCATGGCGCGTACATCGGCGGGCGTGAGCAGGTGGTGGAACTGGGCGCGGAAGAGATGGGCCCGGGCCTGCGGCAGCACGCGGTCGAGCTCCGGGCTGGCCGCGATGTCGAACATGACCTTGTAGTAGTGGGCGCGTGCGTCGAGCACGTGGTCCAGCGCCTCGGGCGTCTCGGCGCGCACGAGCTTGTGCGCGGCCGCCTCGAAGCGCCTGGCGTTGTCGCCCAGGTGGATGCGTTGGGCGGCCAGGCGCGCGGCCAGGCCCGAAAGCACCTCCAGCACGCCCAACAGGCTGGTCGCGTCTTCGCGGGTGAGCGAGCGGATGACGGCGCCCCGGTGCGGTGTGAGTTCGACCACACCGCTGGCGGCCAGGATGCGCAGCGCTTCGCGCACCGTGCTGCGGCCCACGCCCAGGTCACGCATCAGGTCGGTCTCGACCAGACGCTGGCCCACCACGAAGCGGCGATTGAGGATGCCCTTGCCGATGGCGTCGGCCACGCGGTCGGGCGTGCTGCGCGGATGGGCGGGCGACACGGCGGCGGGTGTCTTGCGCACGGCGGGGCGGCGTGTGGCGGCGGGCTTGTTGTCGTTCATGGATGCGGATGTTGGCCTGTGCCATTGTCGGGCGATGAGGCCCGATCGGGGCTCCGCACCGGCACGCGGCGAGATGCCTCCAGCAGGTGGACGCAAGACGGCAAGGCCCCCTCGTCCTACGCTGCGGACCCGCGCTGATCGGCGTGGCGGCGCACTTCGATGCGCGTCGCCCGCGCGACGGCGGTCGGGGCAAGTACCTAAGATCGTCTGACGAAATCATCCTACTATCTGGCCGAATCACCATGCGGGCCACGGTTGCCCGCTGCCTGCCCCATCTCTCGAAAGGCCTTTCGTGTTCGCGTTCTCTCCCAAAGTCCAGGATCTGCAGCAGCGCCTGCTTGCCTTCATGGACGAGCACATCCATCCCAACGAGGACCGCTACTACAAGGAGGCCGAGGCGCTGGGCCCATGGAAGGTCGCGCCGATCCTGGACGAACTCAAGCCGAAGGCGCGCGCGGCGGGGCTGTGGAACCTGTTCCTGCCGGACTCCGGGCATGGTGCCGGCCTGAGCAACTTCGACTACGCGCCGCTGTGCGAGATCATGGGCCGCTCGCACCTGGCGCCCGAGGTGTTCAACTGCTCGGCACCCGACACCGGCAACATGGAGGTGCTGGCCCGTTACGGCACGCCCGAGCAGCAGGCGCGCTGGCTCACGCCGCTGCTGGCGGGGGAGATCCGCTCCTGCTTCGCCATGACGGAGCCGGCCGTCGCCTCCAGCGATGCCACGAACATCGCGTCGAGCATCGTGCGCGACGGCGACCACTACGTCATCAACGGCCACAAGTGGTACACGACCAACGCCACCGATCCGCGCTGCCGCATCTGCATCTTCATGGGCAAGTCCGATCCGGACAACGCCGACCGCCACCGGCAGCAGTCCATGATCCTCGTGCCCATGGACACGCCCGGCGTGAAGGTGGTGCGGCCCATCGCGGTGTTCGGCTTCTACGGCGTGCCCGACCGTGCGTCGGAGGTGATCTTCGAGAACGTGCGGGTGCCGGCGGCCAACATGCTGCTGGGCGAGGGCCGTGGCTTCGAGATCGCGCAGGGCCGGTTGGGGCCGGGCCGCATCCACCACTGCATGCGGCTGGTGGGTCTGGCCGAGCGGATGCTGGAGCGCATGTGCCGACGCAGCCTCTCGCGCGTGGCCTTCGGCAAGCCCATTGCGCAGCAGGGCGTGACGCTGGAGCGCATCGCCCAGGCCCGCATCCTGATCGAGCAGGCACGCTTGCTCACGCTCAATGCGGCGCACCGCATGGACACGCTGGGCAACAAGGGCGCCAAGGCGGACATCGCCATGATCAAGGTGGCGGCACCGCAGATGGCCTGCCAGGTGATCGACTGGGTGATCCAGGCCCATGGTGGCGGCGGTACCAACAACGACCTGGGTATCGCGTCCGCCTATGCCACCGCGCGGCTGCTGCGCCTGGCCGATGGCCCCGACGAGGTGCATTGCGCCCAGATCGGCAAGCTCGAGCTGGCCAAGTACCGATGAGCATGCGAAACGCTTTCGCCGACAGACCGCCGAGGAGACCATGAAGGACAGTTCGATCGATCCCGCATGCGACCGCGCCTTCGGTGCAGCCACGGCGGCCGAGCCGTCCGAGCCGCTGATGTGGCTCAACACCGACCGCGTGCTGTATGTGGGCCTGCTGGGTGCGCCTTCGATGCGTACCTTCGGCGCGTATTCGCTGTACCTGTCGCTGGCGCGGCCGCATCGCATCTGCGTGGAGGGCGGTCGCTGGGAGGAGGCGTCGTTGTCGGTGGTGCCGCCCTACGTGCCGCACCGCATCGTCTCGGTCGACCGGATGATCTGCAATGTGCTCGTCGAAGCCGACACGGTGCGGGCGGCCGATCTGTGCGGTGCGCTGCGCGCAGGGCGCGGCGCCATTCACGATCCCCAGGCCGTGCAGTCCCTGCGTGAGGCACTGCTGCGATTCAGGCTCGGCAGTACGCGGCAGTACGCCCGCACCGCCGACTTCGACCGCGCCTTCTTCGGTGCGGCCCTGCCTGCGCGGCCCCTGGACCGCCGCATCGCCCAGGTGCTTGCACGCATCAAGGACGACCCCAACCGCCATTTTCCGGCCGAGGACTGCGCGGCCAGCTGCCATCTGTCGGTGTCGCGCTTCCTGCATCTGTTCCGCGCCGAGGTGGAGGCGCCGTTCCGCAGCTTTCGCACCTGGGAGCGCGCACGCAGCCTGCTCTATTTCGTCACCCGGAACTCGAACCTGGCCGCCATCGCGCTGGATGTGGGCTATCCGGATTCGACCCATTTCAGCCACTCGATCCGGCAGATCTACGGGCTCACGCCCAAGTCGATCTTTGCCGGCTGTAGACGGCTGGCGCTCTATGGCAGCGGTGCCGCCGCCCTGCCGCGTTTCGCCTTCCATTGACGCCGCTTCTTCGCTTGCAGCCTTCCTTCCATGCAGATCGATCTCGACTTCACCGGCCGCCATGTCGTGGTGTTCGGCGGCACCAGCGGCATCAACCTGGGCATCGCCGATGCCTTCGCGCGCCAGGGCGCCCGCCTCACCGTGGCGAGCCGCAAGCCGGAGAACGTCGATGCGGCGGTCGTCGCGCTGCGCCAGCACGGCGGCGAGGTCCAGGGTGTCAGCGCCGACGTGCGCGACTTCGATGCCGTGGGTGCGGCCTTCGCGCGGTCGGCCGAGGCCTTCGGTCCCATCGATGTGCTGGTCTCCGGCGCGGCCGGCAACTTCCTGTGCGCGGCCAAGGACATGTCGGCCAACGGCTTCAAGGTCGTGGTGGACATCGACCTGCTCGGCACCTTCCATGTGCTGCGGCAGGCGCACGCGCATCTGCGCCGGCCGGGTGCCTCGGTCATCAACATCACCGCGCCGCAATCCTTCGTGCCCATGCGCTACCAGGCCCATGCGAGCGCCGCCAAGGCAGGTGTGGACCAGCTCACGCGGGCGCTGGCGCTCGAATGGGGCGGGGAGGGCATCCGGCTCAACGGCATCTCGCCCGGGCCCATCGATGGCACCGAAGGCTTCCGCAAGCTGATGGCGCCGACGCCGGAGGACCGCGAGTTCGCGCGCCGGCAGGTGCCGCTGCAACGCTTCGGCGGGCTGGACGACATCGCCAACCTGGCCTTGTTCCTGGGCTCGCCCTATGCGGGCTACATCTCGGGCGCCGTGATTCCCTGCGATGGCGGTGGGGCGCTGGAGAGCGTCAAGCCGGCACTCGAGGCGGCGGGGGCGGCGCTCTGAGCTTGGGCGGCCTTGGGCCCGGTGCCCGGCGGTTCGCAGGCGGGGCGCCGCGGCAGGGCACCCGCCAGCAGTGCCCGCATGGCGGCGCCGCGTTGGCTAAAGTCGACGGGGTCGGGGCGAGCGCGCCCCATGCCAAGGAGTCGTCGATGAAGATTCAAGGTGAGTGCTATTGCGGGGCCATCGCCTACGAGGCCGAGGTGGAGCCCGGCACGATCACGGTCTGCCACTGCGCGGATTGCCAGATGCAATCCGGATCTGCCTTCCGCGCCAACATGCCGGCGCCCGCGGCCGGCTTCCGGCTGCTGCGCGGGACGCCCCGCACCTACGTCAAGACCGCGGCCAGCGGCAACCGGCGCCTGCTCGCTTTCTGCGAGGTCTGTGGCAGCTCGCTGTATGCCTGTGCCACCGAGGATCCCCAGGTCTATTCATTGCGCGTCGGCACGATCAAGCAGCGCCACGCGCTGGGTGTCCCGCAGCGCGAGATCTGGACGCAGCGGCGGCTGGACTGGGTCGGCCTGCCGGACGGCGTGGCCTCCTTCGAAGGGCAGCCCTGAGCGCCTGAGCGTCTTGGGTCCAGGCTCGCTCGTCACGCCAAAACGCCGCCGCTCGGGCTCGGCCAAAAAACGCTCAGGCGCTGAGCCATCGCGCCGCGCGCAGGGCCGAGTTCCAGGGCAAGGGGCCCATATGGGCGGCTCGAACGGCTTTCATCGGTGCATCGAGCCAGTGCCGATGTGCATCAGAATGTTGCCGACATGCGAGTTTCAGCAAAAAGTTTGCAGCAGGGCCCTGGAGCCATCGTCCGGCGTCGGATTCAGCACGACACGGCTTCTCCGTCCAACGCCCGCAGCCCGGCGCGATGCTGAAGATTTTTCCGCACCCCTCTGCGTCCGCCGCGCCTTCCGGGGAGCAGCCTCGTGTCTATTGGCTCGTGAGGATGAACCGGCGCAACCGGAGCATCTTTTATGTGCTGCTGTTCCTCACCGTTGCCTCGCACCTGTGGGGGGTGGGTTCGAGCTTCACGGCGTGGCTGCTGCTGGCCCTTCAATTCCTGCTGTATCCCCAGCTTGCCTATGGGGTTGCTTTGCGGTCGGCAGATCAGCGCAAGGCCGAGCATCGCAACCAGTTGCTGGATGGCTTCTGGGCGGGTTGCTGGATGGCCGGCCTGGGCTTCCCGTTGTGGATTTCCTTCACCATGTTTGCGGGCGCCTGCCTTCACATGGTGGTCTTCTACGGGCTGCGCGGCCTGCCGATGGTGGTCGGCGCCATGGGACTCGGTGCCGGCCTGGTGATCGCCAGCGGCAACTGGAGCGGCGTGCATTTCGACACCGACCTGCGCACCACCTTGTTGGCGATGCTGTCGCTCACCCTGTTCTTCGTGACCTATGCGCTCGACGGCTATCGGCGGGCGATGTACCAGCACGGCAGCGAAATGAAGCTCCGCGCGCAGGTCGAGGAGATCAGGGCGCTGCAGGCCAGGCTCTATGAGCAGACGATGTCCGATCCGCTCACGGGCCTGCTCAATCGCCGACATCTGGAAAAGGCATTGCCGTCCGCCCTCGAGTCGGCCCAGGTCGAGGGGCGCGCGCTGGCTCTGCTGATGGTGGACATCGATCACTTCAAGAACATCAACGACCAGCATGGCCACGACGTGGGCGACGAGGTGCTCAAGTCGCTGGCATCGATCATGAAGGCCGCCGCGCGCAGCGACGAATTGGTCTACCGGTACGGCGGCGAGGAATTCGTCATCGTGCTGCCCGATTGCCCCGCCGATCTGGCGGCCCGGCGTGCCGAGCAACTGCGGCGTCGATTCATGGAGAGCCCCGTCGGTTTTGGCGAGGCGTCGATCAATGCCACGCTGTCCTGCGGAATTTCCGTGTACCCGGAACACGGTGCCGTTGGGCGCGAATTGCTTCGTTCGGCGGATGCGGCGCTTTATCGGGCCAAGGCCAATGGCCGCAACCGCAGCGAGATATTCGTCTCGACCCCTGGTCAATTCGATCGCCAACCGCTCGACGAGGCGGCGGACGCTCCCGGGGATCATCCTGCATGAAGTCATCGGCACCCCCGGCAGGCAAGCAGTTCATGTTCGAGGCGCTCCTGGAGGACTGGGCGGAAGGCATGGACTACTGCGCTGTTGCTGTGCCGGCCGAGATCACCGAGGCGCTCGGTACTAAAGGGCCGGTGCTGGTCATGGCACGTGTCAATGACTCCGAGCCTTTTCAGGTGAGTCTGTTTCCCGTGGGCGGAGGGCGGCACTACATCCGGATCAAGGCCCGGATCCGCAAGCAGACATCCGCCCGTACGGGTGACTGCATTCGCCTGAGGATCACTGTCCTGGACCGCAGCAGGGTGGAGATTCCGGACGATCTGCGGACTGCATTGGCGGCGGAAGGCGCCCAGGCGGCCTTCGATGCCCTGCCACCGGGCAAGCGGAACTTCATCGTCCGCCGCATTGACGAGGCCGCAAAGGCAGAGACGCGTGCCAGGAGAGTTCAGGAGGGCGTGCTGGCCGCACACGAGAGAAGCGACAAGGAGCGTTCACGCTGACCTGCCAAATGGCTGAGCCTGGGTGTTCATCTTCGATTCGGCGACGTATCAAAATGTTCGCAGTCGAAGTGGATGTTCCAGGAGAAGCAGGTGGCGAGACGCAAGAGCACGGGTGCTGCGGAAGACTTGATGGAGGCGGTGGCCTTGCTGCCCTGGTGGGCGGGCGTGGTGCTTGCTGTGGTGAGCTTCGCGTTGTTGCATGGGTGGGCCTCTCAGCCACTGCCACAAGGCATTACGACGAAAGACGTCGCCAATGTCGCGACGGCGGGGTTCCTTCACGCGGCCGCCTATGTCGGTCAGTGGGTGGTCCCATTGATTTGTCTTGCAGGTGCTGCGGCCTCCGCCATCAAGCGTCGGCAGCGGAGCAACTTGCTCCAGACGGTGCAGGAGGCCAAGAGCGCCAGCGCTCTGGACGACATGACCTGGAAGCAGTTCGAGATGCTGGTGGGCGAAGGCTTCAGGCAGCAGGGCTACAGCGTGCAGGAGACCGGAGGCGGGGGCGGGGACGGCGGCATTGACCTGGTGCTGCGCAGAGGCCGGGAAACATTCTTCGTCCAGTGCAAGCAGTGGAGGGCCACACGGGTCGGCGTCGCCGTGGCTCGCGAGGTCTATGGCGTCATGGCAGCCAAAGGCGCAGACGGCGCGTTCATCGTGACCTCAGGCCGCTTCACCGATGACGCCGTCGCCTTCGCCGAAGGTAGGAACATCAAACTCGTGAACGGAGAGGAACTGCGGCGTTTGATCCGGGCAGGCAGACGTTCAGAAGTCCCAGAGGCGTCATCAATGCCATCCAAGGCAGCGACGACGCCTGCGTGCCCGGCCTGCGGCAGCGCCATGGTCAAGCGGGTGGCCAGGCGAGGAAGCGCCGCTGGTCACCCGTTCTGGGGCTGCTCGACCTACCCCGCCTGCAAAGGCACGACAGTCGTTTGAGACGCCAACTCGGCGCGGGTCCCGGGGTGCGCAAAAAAGAAAAAACCCGTTGACGAATCAACGGGTTTGGAAGTGTTGGTGGAGAGGAGGAGGATCGAACTCCCGACCTCCGCATTGCGAACGCGGCGCTCTCCCAGCTGAGCTACCCCCCCAACGCAATCGCGCGATTATATGCGCAGCGTTGCGGCTCACATCAAGAGGTGCTCGCCCGCGTTGTCGCCACCCAGGATCACGTAGTTGACCTTGCGGATGTCCATCAGCTGCTTGCCGCCCGCGTAGCTCACGGCGCTCTGCAGGTCTTCCTGCATCTCGCGCAGGATGCCTTCCCAGGTGCCGCGCACCGGCTCCAGGATGCGCTTGCCTTCGACGTGCTTGTATTCGCCCTTGTTGAAGTCCGAGGCCGAGCCGAAGTACTCCTTGTAGCGCTTGCCGTCCACCTCGACCGTCTCGCCGGGGCTCTCTTCCAGGCCGGCCAGCAGCGAGCCGATCATGACCATCGTGGCGCCGAAACGGATGCTCTTGGCGATGTCGCCATGCTCGCGGATGCCGCCATCGGCAATGATGGGCTTGGTGGCCACGCGGGCGCACCACTTGAGCGCCGACAGCTGCCAGCCGCCGGTGCCGAAGCCGGTCTTGAGCTTGGTGATGCAGACCTTGCCGGGGCCGATGCCCACCTTGGTGGCGTCGGCCCCCCAGTTTTCCAGGTCGATCACGGCCTCGGGCGTGCCCACGTTGCCGGCGATCACGAAGGTCTGCGGCAGCTTCTGCTTGAGGTGGCCGATCATGCGCTGCACGCTGTCGGCATGACCGTGGGCGATATCGATGGTCACGTAGTCGGGCACCAGGCCCTCGGCGGCCATGGCGTCCACGGTGCGGTAGTCGGCGTCCTTGACGCCCAGCGAGATCGAGGCGAAGGCACCCTGCGACTTCATCCGGCGCGTGAAGGCCAGGTTGTCGAGGTCGAAGCGGTGCATCACGTAGAAGTAGCCGTTCTGTGCGAGCCACAGGCAGCGTGCCTCGTCGATGACCGTCTTCATGTTGGCGGGCACCACCGGCAGCTTGAAGCGGCGGCTGCCGAGTTGCACGGTGGTGTCGCATTCCGCGCGGCTCTCCACGCGGCACTTGCGCGGCAAGAGCAGAACGTTGTCGTAGTCGAAGATTTGCATGGCAGTCCAGGCTCCGGGAATCGTGGGTGAACGAAAAGGATGAGCGCTTGGCCTGGCCGGTCCTCCTGTGCCGCCATTGCAGGAAAAGCAGGGCACAAAAAAACCGGGCGCAAGAAACTTGGGCCCGGTGATTGAGTGTAGGCGCGCCCCGCAAAGGGCGGCCTATGGGTTTGCGTATAGCCTCTATAGAGACAAGGTTGTGAGGCGTTGCGGCGGGGCGGGTTCAGAAGCGGTAGCCGATGCCCACGCCCACCAGCCAGGGGTCGATCTTGACCTTCGAGACGGTCTGCCAGCCCAGACGGACGTCGGAGTCGATCTTCACCTTCTTCACGTCGAAGTTCAGGAACCACTGCGGCGCGATCTTGATGTCCACGCCCGCACCGAGGGCCAGACCGACGCTGCTCTTGTCGAGCGACAGGCTGCCCACGGTCGGCACGGCCAGGTTCACCGAGCTGATGCGGGTGTAGTTGAGACCCACGCCCGCGTAGGGGCGGAAGGTGCCCTCGGGCAGGAAGTGGTACTGCAGCATCAGCGTGGGCGGCAGGTGCTTGAAGCTGCCGATATCCACCGGGCCGCCCAGGGCGCTCTGCTGGACGGTCACGCGCTGCTTCTGCGGCACGGTGAGCACCAGCTCGGCGGCGATGTTGGGCGTGAAGAAGTAGGTCACGTCCAGCTCGGGGATGGTCTTGTCGTTGACGTGGATGGCGTCGGCCGGCACGAGCAGCGAGGGGATGGCGCTGGACTTGTTGGCCGGGTCGAGCCGCACGGCACGTGCACGCACGAGCCAGTTGCCTTCGGGCGTCGGGGTGCTCTGGGCAAAGGCGCCGCCGCTCAGCAGCGCGGCAAGGAGGAGGGTGGTGCCCCGGAGGGCGAACAGTCTGGACATACGCTGTGCTCTGGTTGTGAATGCCAGGTCAGTGTCTGCAAGGGATTCGGGGCCGGTGTTGACGCGGCGCAAGTCCGCGGGGCCGCGCGGGAGCCGCTGCCGGTTGCTTGATCCATGTCATGCGGATGCTGTGGTGCGCTTCGCACAATGCCCCTGCGGCTCGCACTGGCGCGGCTGCATCCCGACTTCAACCGCATCCCGAAAGACTCTCCATGTCGTCTCGTTTCATCGTTGCCGCAGCCCTGCTGGCCGCTGTCTCCACGCCCCTCTACGCCGCCGATTGCAGCGTGCAGATCGAAGGCAACGACGCCATGCAGTTCAACAAGACCGCCATCGAAGTGCCCAAGGCCTGCAAGAGCTTCACCGTGCAACTCAAGCATGCCGGCAAGATGCCCAAGGCCGCAATGGGCCACAACTGGGTGCTGGCCAAGACCGCCGACGTGCAGGCCGTGGCCAACGACGGCATCGCGGCCGGCCTGGACAAGCAGTACGTCAAGCCCGGCGACGCCCGCGTGATCGCCCACACCAAGGTCGTGGGCGGTGGCGAGAGCGACTCGGTGGCCGTGGACGTGAGCAAGCTCAAGGTGGGTGAGAGCTACACCTTCTTCTGCTCCTTCCCGGGTCATTCCGGCGTCATGAAGGGCAGCTTCGCGCTGGCCAAGTAAGCAGCCCTGCGCGGGGCCGGCGCAGGCCCCGCTTCCTACAATCGGGGGATGTCCTTTCCTGGCCCCCACGCCGAGCCGACGGCGGCCGACTCCCCCCTTCTTGCCAACCTCAACGACGAGCAGCGCGCGGCCGTCACGGTGCCCGAGGGGCATTCGCTCATCCTGGCGGGCGCAGGCTCCGGCAAGACGCGCGTGCTCACCACGCGCATCGCCTGGCTGATCTCCACCGGCCAGGTCTCGCCCGGCGGCGTGCTGGCCGTCACCTTCACCAACAAGGCCGCTAAGGAGATGATGACGCGCCTGACGGCGCTGCTGCCCGTCAATGTGCGCGGCATGTGGATCGGCACCTTCCACGGCCTGTGCAACCGCTTCCTGCGTGCGCACTGGAAGCTGGCCAACCTGCCGCAGAGCTTCCAGATCCTGGATACGCAGGACCAGCTCTCGGCCATCAAGCGGCTGATGAAGCAGTTCAACGTCGACGACGAACGCTTTCCGGCCAAGCAGACGCAGTGGTTCATCGCCGGTGCCAAGGAAGACGGCCTGCGCCCCGGCGACATGCAGGCCCGCGGCGAGGACGACCGCAAGAAGATCGAGCTGTATGCGCTGTACGAAGAGCAGTGCCAGCGCGAAGGTGTGGTCGACTTCGGCGAGCTGATGCTGCGCAGCTACGAGCTGCTGCGCGACAACGATGCCGTCCGCGAGCACTACCAGCGGCGCTTTCGCCACATCCTGATCGACGAGTTCCAGGACACCAACCGCCTGCAGTACGCCTGGATCAAGATGCTGGCCGGCCACACCGATGCGCTGGGCCACTTCACCTCGGGCGGCAACAGCGTGCTGGCCGTGGGCGACGACGACCAGAGCATCTATGCCTTCCGCGGCGCGCGCGTGGGCAACATGAGCGACTTCGTGCGCGAGTTCGACGTGCAGCACCAGATCAAGCTGGAGCGCAACTACCGCAGCTTCAGCAACATCCTGGACTCGGCCAACGCCCTCATCAGCCACAACAAGAAGCGCCTGGGCAAGAACCTGCGCACCGACCAGGGCCCCGGCGAGCCCGTGCGCGTCTACGAGGCATCCAGCGACTTCGCCGAGGCCCAGTGGATGGTCGAGGAGATGCGCCAGCTGGTGCGCGACGATGTCGAACGCAAGGAGATCGCCGTGCTCTACCGCAGCAATGCGCAGAGCCGGGTGATCGAGACGGCGCTGTTCAACGCAGGGATGCCCTACCGCGTGTACGGCGGCCTGCGCTTCTTCGAGCGGGCGGAGATCAAGCATGTGCTGGCCTACCTGCGCCTGCTGGAGAACGCGGACGATGACACGAGCTTTCTGCGGGTCGTGAACTTTCCGCCCCGCGGCATCGGCGCGCGCAGCATCGAGCAATTGCAGGACGCGGCGCGCAGCCGCGGCGTGTCGCTGGCCAAGGGCGTGGAAGGCCTGCCGGGCAAGGCGGGCGCCAACCTGGGCGCCTTCGTCGCCAAGATCGACGTCATGCGCGAGCAGACGCAGGGCCTGTCGCTCAAGGAGATCGTCGAGCTGGTGCTGGACGCCAGCGGCCTGATCGAGCACTACAAGGCCGACCGCGAGGGCGAGGACCGGCTGGAGAACCTGGAGGAACTGGTCAATGCTGCCGAGGCCTTCGTCACGCAGGAAGGGTTCGGCCGCGACGCCGTGGCCCTGCCGGTCGACGAGCTGCGCCAGAGCGTCGTCAGCCAGGGCCTGGACCCGAACCTGCCGGTGCTGGACGATCCGCTCGCGCCCGATGCCGACACCGGCGAGACGCTGAGCCCGCTGGCCGCCTTCCTCACGCACGCCGCGCTGGAGTCGGGTGACAACCAGGCCCAGGCCGGCCAGGACGCCGTGCAGTTGATGACGGTGCATGCGGCCAAGGGCCTGGAATTCGACTGCGTGTTCATCACCGGCATGGAAGAGGGCCTGTTCCCGCACGAGAACTCGCTGAGCGATTTCGAGGGCCTGGAAGAGGAGCGTCGCCTGATGTACGTGGCCATCACGCGCGCGCGGCGCCGGCTGTACCTCAGCCATTCGCAGACCCGGCTGCTGCACGGCCAGACCCGCTACAACCTGCGCAGCCGCTTCTTCGACGAGTTGCCGGAAGAGGCGCTCAAGTGGCTCACGCCCAAGCAGTCCGGCTTCGGGCAGTTCGGCGGCAGCGGCGCAGGCGGTGGCTCGGGCGGCAGCAGTGGTGGCTTCGGCGGCTTCTCGTCGTCGGGCTACAGCGGTGGCTACGCCAGCAGCAGCCCGGCCCCCGCCACGGTGCCCCAGCGCGCAGCGCCATCGCACGGCCTGCGCACCGGCATGCAGGTCTTCCACAACAAGTTCGGCGAAGGCACGGTGACTGCGCTGGAAGGCAGCGGCGACGACGCCCGCGCCCAGGTCAAGTTCAACCGCCACGGCATCAAGTGGCTGGCGCTGAGCGTGGCCAAGCTCACGCCGGTCGAGTGATGAAGTGCAGGGCGTGCCGCGCCTTCACTCCACGCTGAAGCTGTCCCGGAAGGTGAACCAGGCGGAGGCGAGGAAGGCGGCCGAGAGCAGGAAGGAGCCGCCCACCATCACGGCCATGCCCAGCGCCCCGGCCCCGCTCACGGCGATCAACAGCGAGGCGATCAGGCTCATCAGCAGGCTCAACGCCAGCACGACGCCGGCCCAGGCCAGGCCGTACAGCGTCATGGCGCCCATGTTGCGCCAGCAGGCCACCAGGCTGAAGAAGATGCTCTTGACCGGCGTCACGCCATGCCAGTGCACCA
Source organism: Pseudacidovorax sp. (assembly GCF_017991995.1). GTDB lineage: Bacteria > Pseudomonadota > Gammaproteobacteria > Burkholderiales > Burkholderiaceae_C > Xenophilus. The sequence goes on from NZ_JAGOPN010000013.1 coordinate 64,736, forward strand.
GTGCGGGCGCATGCCAGAAGGCCAGCGCCACCGGCACATAGAACAGCAACCGGGCCAGCACGGCGATCTGGAAACCGGTGCTCTGCACCACCTCGGCCTGCGGCGCGCCGTCGTTGCCGAAGGCGCCATCGAAGGGGTCGCCGAAGATCAGCGTGGCCAACCCGCCGGCGGCCAGGGCGCCCAGCGCATACAGCACCCCCAGCACCACCAGCGGCTTGGCCTGCGCGCGCACGGCCTGCAGCGCCTGCAGGAAGATGCCGGCCGAGGCCGCCCGCCCCGCGGCGGGGTCGGCACGGCCGTGGACGGTGCGCTCGCTGGCCACCATCAGGGCCAGCGTGGTGGCCGGGCCCAGGGCCACAGCCAGGGGGCCGCCGATGAGCGGCACCACCGAGAGCATCGCGATCGCCGACATGAACAGCATGAACAGCGAGAAGAAGGCCATCGGCTGGCGGCGGAAGGCGCGCAGGCCCTCGCGCATCCACTGGACGCCGGTGCGGGGCGAGACGATTTGGAGTTTCATGAGCAGGAGAAGGGGGCGGCCGGCGCCGGCGCAAGGGGCGCTCAGGCGCCCAGCGTTTCGGCGACGGGTTCGGCCTGCAGGGCCGGCACCTGCGGCGCACGCACCCGTTCGCGCAGCACGCGCTCGAAATGCGTCGGATCGTGCGGCTTCAGCATGCTGGCTTCACGCGGGAGGTGGAAGTCCCACAGGCGCGAGATCCAGAAGCGCAGCGCACCGGCGCGCAGCATCGCGGGCAGCAGTTCCCGCTCGGCGGCGCCCAGCGGCCGGCGGGCCTGGTAGGCATCGAGCAGGGCGCGGCTGCGTGCCGGGTCGGCACGGCCGGTGGGCAGGTCGATGGCCCAGTCGTTCAGGCACACGGCCAGATCGAAGAGCCAAGTGTCGGTGCCGGCGAAGTAGAAGTCGAACACACCCGTGACCACGGGCAGCGTGCCGCCTTTGCCGTCGTGCGCGAACATGGCGTTGTCGCGGAACAGGTCGGCATGCACGGGGCCGCGGGGCAGGGCCGCATAGGCCGAGGACTCGGCCACATGGTTCTGATAGGCCAGTTCGCTGCGCAGCAGGGCGGCCTGGGCGTCATCCACATGCGGCAGCACCACCGGAACGGTCTCGTTCCACCAGGGCAGGCCACGCAGGTTGGGCTGCACCTGCCCATAGTCGCGCCCCGCCAGGTGCAGCTGGGCCAGCAGGTCGCCGAGCGCGCTGCAATGGTCGGCGGTCGGCGCCAGCTCGCTGCGGCCCTGCAGCTTGCGCACCACGGCCGCAGGCTTGCCGGCGATGGTGTGCAGCAGCGGGCAGGCGGTGTCCGGGGCGCCGGCATCGAAGAGCGGGCCGCCCCCGGGACCGACTGCCGCGGGTTCGGGCACCGGCATGCCGCGCTCGGCCAGGTGCTTCATCAGCCCCAGGTAGTACGGAAGTTGTGCCGGCGTCAGGCGCTCGAAGAGCGTCAGCACGTACTCGCCCCGGTCGGTGGTGGCGAAGTAGTTGGTGTTCTCGATGCCCCCCTCGATGCCGCGCAGTTCGGTGAGTTCGCCCAGTCCCAGGCGGCGCATCAGTTCGGCCGCTTCGTCGGCCCGGACTTCGGTGAAGACCGCCACGGGCGGTTCAGAACTTGAGGACGTTCCAGACGCGCTGACCGCCGCTGGAACTGTTGCCGTCGGTCGCGCCGGTGCGCTGGCGCGTGCCGTCCGTCGGCTGGATGTCGTAGGAGGGCAGTGCCGAATCCTTGGGCTGGACGGTGATGCTCTGCGTCACGCCGCCGTAGCGCACCTCGTCGACCTTGGCGCCGCGGTCTTCCACCGTGATGTGCTCGATCTTCTGGTTGCGGCGCCCGTCCAGCGGCTGCGATTCAGCGGCCGGGGCTGCCGAGGCCGACTGGGGCGGCGGGGTCTGGGCATGGCCGAGGGCCGGAAGGAGCGACAGTCCCGCAGCCAGCAGGGCTGCGCGCACGGACGGGGAGGAATGGGCAGGCATGGTCGGGCGATTGTAGGTGCGCCCCCCATGTTCCCTCGGCCTTGCCCCCTGTCGTCGAAGGCTGCCGCAGCCCGTAGGCGCCGACGCACAGCCGCATTCCGGCGGCAGGGGAGAATGGCCCGATGACCGAGAAGAAAACGCTGCTGCTGGTCGATGGCTCCAGCTACCTGTACCGCGCCTTCCATGCCATGCCCGACCTGCGTGCGGTGCCTGGCGACCCCAACAGCCCCGCCACCGGCGCCATCCGGGGCATGATCAACATGATGCAGGCCCTGCGCCGCGAGGTGCGCGCCGACTATGCGGCCTGCGTGTTCGACGCGCCGGGCAAGACCTTCCGCGACGACTGGTACCCCGAGTACAAGGCCCACCGCGCGCCCATGCCCGACGACCTGCGCACGCAAATCCCGCCTATCCACCAGGTGGTGCGGCTGCTGGGCTGGCCGGTGCTGTGCGTGCCTGACGTGGAGGCCGACGACGTCATCGGGACGCTGGCGCGCACGGCCGCCGGCCAGGGCATCGAGGTGATCGTGAGCAGCGGCGACAAGGACCTGTCGCAGCTGGTCGACGAGCACGTCACCATCATCGACACCATGAGCGGCAAGCGCCGCGACGTGGCGGGCGTGACGGCCGAATTCGGCGTGCCGCCCTCGTTGATGGTGGACTACCAGACGCTGGTGGGCGACGCGGTCGACAACGTGCCGGGCGTGGACAAGGTGGGCCCCAAGACCGCCGCCAAGTGGCTCACGCAGTACGGCTCGCTCGACGGACTGATCGCCCATGCGGCCGAGGTCAAGGGCCAGGCTGGCGAGAACCTGCGCCGCGCGCTCGACTGGCTGCCGCAGGGCCGGCGGCTGGTCACCATCCGCACCGACTGCGACCTGGCCGGCCATGTGGAGGGCCTGCCCGCGCTGGAGGGCATCGCCATCCAGCCGCTGCAGACCGACGCGCTGAGGGACTTCTACGAGCAGTACGGCTTCAAGAGCCTGGCCAAGAGCCTGGAGGCCCACGCCGCCGCGCCCGAGCTGCTGGGCCATGGCGCCGCGCAGCCGGGCGAGGGCGGCACCGGACTGCTCGATGGCACGCTGGCCGCGGCGGCCGAGCGGGCGAGCAACCTGGTCTACGACACGGTGCTCGACTGGCCGGCCTTCGATGCCTGGATGGCCAGGCTGCAGGCGGCAGAGCTGGTCGCCATCGACACCGAGACCAGCTCGCTCGACGAGATGAAGGCCGAGATCGTCGGCATCAGCTTCAGCGTGACGCCTGGCGAGGCGGCCTACGTGCCGCTGGCCCACGACTACCCGGACGCGCCCGAGCAACTGCCGCGCGACGAGGTACTGGCGCGCATGAAGCCCTGGCTGGAGGACGCCAGCCGCCACAAGCTCGGCCAGCACATCAAGTACGACCGCCATGTGTTCGCCAACCATGGCATCGAGGTGCAGGGCTATGTGCACGACACCATGCTGCAGAGCTATGTGCTCGAAGTGCACAAACCCCATGGCCTGGCCAGCCTGGCCGAGCGCCACACCGGCCGCAGCGGCATCGACTACGAGGACCTGTGTGGCAAGGGCGCTCACCAGATCCCCTTCAGCCAGGTGTCCATCGACAAGGCGGCCGAGTATTCGTGTGAGGACAGCGACCAGACGCTGGACGTGCACCGCGTGCTGTGGCCGCAGCTGCAGGCCGACGAGCGGCTGAAGTTCGTCTATGAGCTGGAGATCGCCAGCAGCGAGACGCTCTACCGCATCGAGCGCAATGGCGTGCTGATCGATGCTGGCGCGCTCGCCTCGCAGAGTCACGAACTGGGCCAGCGCATCGTGGCGCTGGAGCAGCAGGCCTACGAGATTGCCGGCCAGCCCTTCAACCTGGGCAGCCCCAAGCAGATCGGCGACATCTTCTTCAACAAGCTGGGCCTGCCGGTGGTCAAGAAGACGCCGAGCGGCGCGCCCAGCACCGACGAGGAGGTGCTGGAGAAGCTGGCCGAGGACTATCCGCTGCCGGCCAAGATCCTGGAGCACCGCGGCCTCTCGAAGCTCAAGAGCACCTACACCGACAAGCTGGCGCAGATGGCGCTGCCGCGCACGGGGCGCGTGCACACGCACTATGCGCAGGCGGTGGCCGTGACCGGACGGCTGTCGAGCAACGACCCCAACCTGCAGAACATCCCGGTGCGCACCACCGAAGGCCGGCGCATCCGCGAGGCCTTCATCGCGCCCGAGGGCCGGGTGATCGCCAGCGCCGACTACTCGCAGATCGAGCTGCGCATCATGGCCCACATCAGCGGCGACGAGGCGCTGCTGCGGGCCTTCAACGAGGGCATCGACGTGCACCGGGCAACGGCCGCCGAGGTCTTCGGCAGTACGCCCGAGCAGGTCAGCAGCGAGCAGCGCCGCTATGCCAAGGTGATCAACTTCGGCCTGATCTACGGCATGAGCAGCTTCGGCCTGGCGCGCAACCTGGGCATCGACAACACCGCAGCCAAGAGCTACATCGACCGCTACTTCGCGCGCTACCCGGGCGTGAAGAACTACATGGACGAGACGCGCGCCAGCGCCAAGGAGAAGGGCTACGTCGAGACCGTGTTCGGCCGGCGCCTGTACCTGCCCGAGATCCGCTCGCCCAACGGCCCGCGGCGCGGCGCCGCCGAGCGTGCGGCCATCAACGCGCCCATGCAGGGCACCGCGGCCGACCTCATCAAGCTGAGCATGAACGCCGTGCAGAAGGCACTGGACGCGCAGGGCCTGGACACGAAGATGATCATGCAGGTGCACGATGAACTGGTGTTCGAGGTGCCCGAGGCCGAAGTCGACTGGGTGCGGGCCGAGGTGCCGCGCATCATGGCCGGCGTGGCCGAGCTCAAGGTGCCTTTGCTCGCCGAGATCGGCTTTGGTCCCAATTGGGAGAAGGCCCACTGACCGCTACCTGCCGAATCGGCCACAACAACGACGACATCATGACTTTGACCATCAATGCATTCCGCCCGCTCGTGCTCGCCCTGGCGCTCGCCGCGGCCGTACCCGCCTTCGCCCAGCGCGACGCGCGCATCGAGACGCTGGCCCAGCAGCAGAAGCAACCACTGCTCGACACGCTTTCGCAGCTGGTCGCCATCGAATCCGGCAGCCGCGATCTCGACGGCCTGGACCGCATGGCGGCACTGGTGGCCGGGCGACTGCGGGCGCTGGGCGGGGAGGTGTCGGTGATCGAGCCGGGCAGCGCCGAGTCGCCCGAGGTCTACCGCATGGGCGACACGCCCGAGCGTATCGGCAAGATGGTGCGCGCCACCTTCGAGGGCACGGGCAAGGCGCGCATCATGCTCATCGCGCACATGGACACGGTCTACACCATCGGCATGGGCGCGCGCCAGCCCTTCCGCGTCGAAGGCGACAAGGCCTACGGCCTGGGCATCGCCGACGACAAGCAGGGCGTCGCGGTGATCCTGCATACGCTGGCCATGCTCAAGGAGTTGGGCTTCAAGGACTACGGCCGCATCACGGTGCTCATCAACGGCGACGAGGAGATCAGCTCGCCTGGCTCGCGCGCCCTGATCAGCAAGCTGGGTGCTGAGCACGATGTGGTGATGTCGCACGAAGGTGCCTATGCCAACGACGACAAGCTGTCGCTCGCCACCGCCGGCATCGGCGCCGTCACGCTCAAGGTGCAGGGCAAGGCCTCGCATGCCGGCTCGGCCCCCGAAAAGGGCGTCAATGCCTTCTACGAAATGGCCCACCAGGTGCTGCAGATGCGTGACCTGTCGGACCCGTCCACTGGTCTCAAGATGAACTGGACGGTGGGGCAGGCCGGCAACAACCGCAACGTGATCCCGGCGGCGGCCCAGGCCATGGCCGATGTGCGCGTGATCAAGGTGGCCGACTACGACCGTCTGGAGCGCGCCATCCAGGAGCGGGTGAAGACGCAGCTGATCCCCGAGGCCAAGGTCGAGGCCGTGTTCGAGCGCCGCCGCCCGCCGCTGGAGGCCAATGCCGCCGCGCTGGCGCTGGCCAGGCATGCACAGGGCATCTACGGCGAACTTGGCCGCACGCTGGGCGCCGATGACAGGGTGGCCGGCGGCGGCACCGACGCGGCCTTCGCGGGCCTGTCGGGCAAGGCGGCCGTGGTCGAGCGCTTCGGCCTTCAGGGGTACGGCGCGCACTCGGCCGATGCCGAGTACGTGCTGATCGACTCCATCGCGCCGCGGCTGTACCTGGCCACTCGGCTGATCATGGACGTGTCGGCGGGCAAGGTGCCGGCGCGCTGAGCCGCCTGCGGCGGGCGTGTCGACTGATCCGCCCGGCGCTTCCCACCGTACTGTGGAGCTGGGCTCGCAGGGCCCTGCGCGGCCGGCCCTGCACCCCGCAGGGCTTTGCGAGCGCAGCGCCGCGCGCTGCCTAGACTCCGACACCCCCTACAGCCAAGGAAGACACCGCATGCTGAAAGACGACATCCAGCGCGATTTCGATTCCCTGCGGCCCGGCCGCGCCGAAGCCGAAGGCGCCACCCGCCGCACCGCCCTCAAGGCAGCACTTGGCGTGGGCTATGCCGCCGCCACGCTGCCCATCGCTGCGCAGACGGCCATCCGCACACCGGCCGACGGGCTGCGGGCCGGGCCGGTCAAGTTCACCGTCGCCGGTTTCGACGTGCCGGCCTATGCCGCGGCGCCGGAAGGCCGCACGGGCCTGCCGGTGGTGTTGGTGGTGCAGGAGATCTTCGGTGTGCACGAGTACATCGCCGACACCTGCCGCCGCTTCGCCAAGCTGGGCTATCTGGCCATCGCGCCGGAGCTGTATGCGCGCCAGGGCGATCCGCGTGGCTACACCGACATCCCCAAGCTGATGGCCGAGGTGGTCTCCAAGGTGCCTGACGCGCAGGTCATGGCCGATCTGGACGGCGCGCTGGCCTGGGCCGGCGCCAACGGCGGGGACACCAGCCGGGCCGGCATCACCGGCTTCTGCTGGGGCGGCCGGATCACCTGGCTTTATGCGGCCACCGGACGGGTCAAGGCCGGCGTCGCCTGGTACGGGCGTCTGGTGGGGCAGGCCTCGACGCTCACGCCGAAGCACCCTGTCGAGATTGCGGCCGAACTCAAGGCGCCGGTGCTGGGCCTCTATGGCGGCAAGGACCAGGGCATCCCGCTGGACACGGTCGAGCAGATGAAGACCGCGCTGGCCGCTGGCTCGCCTGCGGCCAAGGCCTCGCAGTTCGTCGTCTATCCGGAGGCGGGCCATGCCTTCCATGCGGACTACCGGCCCAGCTATGTGCAGAGTGCCGCCGAGGACGGCTGGAAGCGCGCCACGGCCTGGTTCAAAGCCAACGGCGTGGCCTGAGTGCCACGCGGGGCCGGGCCGCCGACAATGGCGCCCGCCCGCTGTCCTGACCCTCCCGCACGGGCCGCCTTCGGGCGGCCTTTTTTCGTCATCCCTCCCGTTCGTCCGACCCCCGATGAAGCTGCTCCAGATCCTGCTCGCCACCCTCGTCACCGGCATCGGCAGCGTCTGGATCGCCGGCATGCTGCTGCGCCTGGGCGTGCGCGGACGGCCGCAGGACGCAGGCCATGGGCCGCAGCATCTGCTGAGCCTGGCCGCGGGCGCCTTGCTGGCGACGGCCTTCATGCACCTGCTGCCGGAGGCCTTCGAGAGCGGGCTGGAACCCTCGGTGCTGTTCGCCGTGCTGCTGGGCGGGCTGGTGCTCTTCTTCCTGCTCGACAAGGCCGAGCTTTGGCATCACGGGCATGAACACCACCACGGACCCGCGCCCGACGCCCATGCGCACGCCGCTGCGCATGGACACGACCATCCGGGGCATGGGCGTCTTCATGCCCATCCCGTCGACAGCGCGGGCCACGCCCACGACCGCGCCCATGCGCATGCACCGCGGGTCGGCGGCTGGGCCGTGCTGGCCGGCGACAGCGTGCACTGCTTCGGCGACGGCGTGCTCATCGCCTCGGCCTTCATGGCCGACACGCGGCTCGGCCTGCTGGCCGCGCTGTCGGTGCTGGCCCATGAAGTGCCGCACCATGTGGGTGACCTGGTGGTGATGCGACAGACCTCGCCGGATGCCCGCGCCGCGCTGATCAAGGTGTCCCTGGCGGGCACGGTGACCGCGCTGGGCGGCGTCCTGGGCTGGTGGCTGGTCGAGCGGTTGCACGGCTGGCTGCCGTACTTCCTGGTGCTGGCGTCCAGCAGCTTCGCGTACGTGGCACTGGCCGATCTCATCCCGCAACTGCAGCGCAGGCTGGCCGCACGCCAGACAGTGCTTCAGGTGTTGTGGCTGCTGGCGGGCATCGTGCTGGTGACGGGGGTCAGCCGCCTGTCCCATGGCGATGAGCATGGGCATGGGCACGATGAGGGAGTGGCGCCGCCCGTGAGCGCTGCGCGCCCGCACACGCACTGAGGCAGTTTTCCTGCGAGCGCAGGCCGCCCGCGCCCGCGCCATGCTGGCCCTGATGCGCGGCGGGCGCCGTGGTCAGGACGGCGGCTGCTCGCCCGGGCGCGGCGGCCGGCCCGGCCCAGGCGGCCCGTCCCGCCGTTCGCCGCCGTGCCCCGGCTGGGCCTCGCGGGCGCGCTGCTGCGCCTGCTGCTGTTGCTGACGCATCTGCTCCTGCATCCGCTGCTGTGCTTCCCGCTGCTGTTGCCCGGCGCGCTCCTGCATCTGTTGCTGCTGCTGGCGCATCTGCTCCTGCGCCTGCTGCTGTTGGCGCCGGGCCTGCTCCTGCGCCTGTTGCTGCTGCTGGCGGACCTGCTCCTGGGCCTGCTGTTGCTGGCGGCGTGCCTGCTCCTGGGCTTGCTGCTGCTGTTGCCGCGCTTGCTCCTGACGCTGCTCCTGTTGCCGGCGCATCTGGTCCTGGGCCTGCTGCTGCACCTGCTCCTGCTGTCGACGTGCCTGCTCCTGCATCTGTCGCTGCTGGTCGCGCATCTGCCCTTGCTGGCGGTCGCGTTCCGCCTGCGCCTGCCGCTGGTCCTGCTGGGCGCGGGCCTGCCGCTGCTGTTCTTCGGCGGCCTGCTGCTGGCGGCGGGCCTGGTCCTGCTGCTGACGCTGCTGCATTTCCTGCTGGCGGCGTGCCATGTCTGCCTGCTGCCGTTGCGCCTCCTGCTGCTGGCGCTGTTGTTCCAGCTGGGCCTGGCGCATGCGGTCCTGCTGTTCGCGGCTTTGTGCCTGCGCCGCCTGCTGCCGCATCTGCATGTCCCGCTGCTGGTCGGCGAGCTGACGCTGCTGCTGGGCCTGCTGCCGCTGCATGTCGGCCACGCGCCGTTGCTCGTCGGCCTGACGTTGCGCCATGTCGCGCATCTGCTGGTCGCGCTGCATCTGCTGCTGCATCAGTTGCGTCTGCCGCTGCTGCTCCTGGCTCTGGCGTGCGGCCTGCTCGGCCAACTCCCGCTGTTGCTGTTGCTGTTGCTGGACAGCCAGCATGCGTGGATCCGGACCGCCGGGGGGCGGGCCGCCCCACGGCCGAGGCGGGGGGCCGTAGCCCGGCGCGGGCTGGGGCATGTAGATGTTGTTGTTGTAGACCACGGCCGGCCGCTGCCAGTTGGGGGGAGGCCGGTCGCGTCCCCAGCCGCCGGGCGGCGGGGGCGGTGGCGGGCTGCCCCAGCGCAGGTCCCAGTTGCGCCAGCCCCAGTCGTGCCGCTGCAGTGCCGAGCTGACGATGACACCGGCGCCGAAGGCCAGGGCGCCCACGACCACGGGCTGCACCGGCACGGGTTCGGCCACCTGCAGGGGCGGCGTGTAGCTGTAGCCGCTGTAATAGGGCACAGGCGCGCCGTACACGACCTGCGGGTCATAGCGCGGCACATAGACCACGTCGGGCTGGGCGGGCTCGATGGTGATGTAGGTCGGCGGCGGCTCCACCACCACCGGGGTGGACTGCACCACCACCCCCGGCTGCACCGCGACGGGTTGCGCCGGTGGCGCGCTGCTCTGCACCACCTTCAACTGCGAACTGCTCTTGAGTTCCCCGGCGCTGCGAGCGCGCTGGCGCATGACCTGGATGGCGTTCATCACGTCCGTCGGGTCGTTGTAGTAGGCCTGGCCCAGGGCCGTGGTCCACGCGACGTTGCCGGCCATCTGGTCCAGCACGCGCCGGAATGCGGTCAGCCCCTTCACGCTCGGATCCCAGGGCTGCTGGTTGGCGGCATCGGCCAGCGGGCCTGCCTTGAGTTGCTGGTTCTGCATCAGCCACTGGTGGGCGGCGGTCACCTGGTCGGGATAGGTAGAGGCGGCCAGTACCTGGGCCACCAGCTTGTCCGGGTACAGCGCGATGGGCGCCACCAGCCGATACAACTCATTGGCCGAAGGTGGCGTGTAGGCCGCAGGAACCGGCGCGGCGGCTGTGACGGCCTGGGCTGCGGGGGCCGGGGCCGGAACGGGTGCCTGGGCTTCGGGCGACGGTGACGTCTGGTTGCAGGCGCCGAGCGCCAGGGCCAGCGTCAGGGCCACCCAGAGCGGGCGGGGGGTAGCGGCCGGGCGCGATGGCTGCGGCGCGGCGGCAATGAATGGCAAAGCGGGCATGGTTGGAAGTCCCCATCGGTCGGAAGGACGAGAAGTCCTGCCGGTTCCTGGTCAACGGTGCCGCGTCTGTCGCGGTGCACCCGCGGCGCCTCGGCTGTGTGACCAGTGGTGTCGATGAGTTTCCGGTGCTGGCAGGTGGCCGCTGCCGGCGTTGCCCGCGCAAACCTGTAGGTCGCGGCGGCCAGACGACCTGCGGGAAGCTGACCTGCGGGCCCTACTTGCCGCCCTCGGTGTACTTGGTGACGGCTTCGGCCGTCATGCTGTAGCCGCTGGCGCCCATCATCGAGTCGTTGCGCTCGGTGCGCAGCGGGCCGCTGACCCACACGGCATCCATGGCGCGGAACTTGACCGGTGTGCGCGGCCGCACATGCAGGATCTGGTTGGCCGGCGGCGGTGGGGTGTGGATGCAGGCGCCGAAGTACGGCACCAGCAGGAACTCGCTCACCAGGCCCTTGCTTTCCTCCAGCGGCACCACGAAGCCCGGCAGGCGCACCTGAACCCCGTTGAGGGCGGCATTGGTGGGGGCGTTGTTGAGCACGTCCTGCATCTTCTGCAGCAACTCGGCGGCGCGGGGATCGTTGTCCTCCAGCTTGCCGAGGTCGATGTCCTTGAAGTCCTTGGCCGGGTCCCAACCCGGCGGCACCAGCTCGACCCAGGTGATCTGCTTGGCGCCCGCGGCGGGCTTGGCGGGGCTGCTGCTCTTGCCGCCCAACGGGTTGGTGGCCGTGGTGGCTTCGGGCGCCGGGCCGGCGGCCAGGGCTGGGGCGATGGCAAGAGACGCGACGACGCAGGCGCCGGCGAGCAGGGTTCGCGAAAGTAGGGTCGTCATATCAGTTTTCCTCAGCGCTGTCGCGCCACCCGCAGGGCAAGAAACCGGCATCGCTTTTCTGATCGAAGGGCCGCGGAGCAGGCTATGCCAGTGCACCCGCGGAACGGGCTTGGCCCGGCCGCTGGGTGCGCCCCTTGAGGGGGATTGGACTTCCACACGCAGTGAGGAAGTCCAAACGGGGTGGTTTCATTTCAGATCCTGGGAGAGAGCCCGTCGGCCAGCGACAGGCGATAGGCGCGCCAGCCTGGCAGCAGGCTGGCCAGCCAGCCTGCTGCCAGCAGCGCACCGAGCAAGGTCCATTCGTTCAGTGTAGGAGCCGAGATCGTCAGGGCGAGGCCGTAGGTCGATTGCAGCCACGGCCCCAGCAGGGCCAGGGCGACGGCCGCGGCGATGGCGCCCAGCAGCACGCCCAGCGCGGTGACCAGCGCCCCTTCCAGTGCCAACAGCGCCAGCACATGGCGCGCGCCCGCGCCCACGGCGCGCAGCACGGCCAACTCGCGGCGGCGCTCGTTCAGGCCGGCCAGCACCACCGACACCAGGCCTGCCAGGCTGACGATGCCTACCAGGCCCGACAGCACCAGCAGCGCCTTCTCGCCCACGCCGACCACCTGCCACAGCTCGTCCAGCGCCACGCCGGGCAGGATGGCCATCAACGGCTCCTCGGTATAACCGGCCACCCAGCGCTGCACCGCGAACACGGCGGCGCGGCTCTTGAGGCCGACCAGCGCGGCGGTGACGCTCTTGGGGCTGAGGTCGAACTTGCGCACCTGCTCGGCGGGGATCTTGAGCCCCGGCACCGGCACGCCGGCGACCCAGTCGAGGTGGATGGCCTGCATGGCCTCCAGGCCGATGTGCACGGTGCGGTCCACCGGCGTGCCGGTGCGCGCGAGGATGCCGACCACGGTGAAGGGCTTGTCGGCATGCTCGGGCGAGAGCTCGCCGCTGCCGTGCGACAGCGTGATCTTCTGGCCCAGGCGATAGCCCAACTGCTCGGCGACGTCGGCGCCCAGCACCGCGTCGAAAAGCTGCTCGAAGGGTTTGCCTTCGCGCATGGCCAGCGCCTGGCGATCGCCGTAGTGGAAGCGGCTGAAGTACTCGGGCGTGGTGGCCAGCACCGGAAAGCCGTGGTGCGAGTCGCCCAGCGAGATCGGCACCACCCAGGCGACGCCGCGGTGGGCCTGCAGGTCCTGCACGCTCTTCCAGCCCATGTTGTTGGTGGCGGCGCCGATGCGGAACACCGAATACAGCAGCAGCTGCGTGCTGCCCGTGCGCGCGCCGACGATCAGGTCGGTGCCCGAGACGGCCGACGAGAAGTTGTCGCGCAGCTCGGTGCGGATGCGCTCCACGCCCAGCAGCAGCAGGGTGGACAGCGCGATGGAAAACACCGTGAGCGCCAGCGTGAAGCGCCGGTTCCAGGCGCTGCGGGCGGCGATGGCGAACAGCGTCTTCATGCGGCGGAAGCGGCAACGGCCGTCGCGGCCTTGTTGAGCGAGGGCAGGTGCAGCTGGCGCGCAAAACGTTGCGCGATGCGCGGGTCGTGGCTGACCAGCACCAGCGCGCTGCCGGCCTCCTGACAGGCGGCCAGCAGGGTGTCGAGGAAGGCCTCGCGGCGCTCCTCGTCCAGCGCGGAGGTGGGCTCGTCGGCGATCACCAGTTCGGGCCGGCCGACCAGCGCCCGCGCCGCAGCCACGCGCTGCTGCTGGCCCACCGACAGCTGCAGGGCGCTGCGCGACCAGAGCGTGGCATCCAGGCCCATGCGCGCCAGCAGCGCCTCGGCCTGTGCGCGCGAGCCCTCGGCCCGGCGGCGCGGAGAGAAGCGCAGCGGCAGCAGCACGTTGTCCATCACGCTCAGGTAGGGCAGCAGGTTGAACTGCTGGAAGATGTAGCCCACGTGGTCCACGCGCCGGCGGTCGCGGGCGCTGCCCCCCAGGCGCGACCAGTCCTGGCCCAGCAGTCGCACGTCGCCGGCATCCGCCAGCAGCACGCCGGCCAGCAGCGACAGCAGCGTGCTCTTGCCGCAGCCGCTCGGGCCGTACAGGAACACCGGCTCGTCGGCCGCGACAGCCAGATGGTCGATGTCGATGCAGGGCGCGGCCGCGCCGGGCCAGCCGAAGCGCAGGCTCCGGGCCTCCAGGACGGGGGCGGCGCTCACTTGTCCCAGGTCAGCCGCGCGGCGGGACGGCGCAGCACACGCTTGAACTGGCCCTGCGGCGCGACGATCTCTGCTTCGATCTGCCGCAGGTTCTTGAAGGCGTCGAAGAGTTGCACCTCGATGTAGCGGGCGCGCGAGGCATCGACGCAGTTGAAGGCGAAGCTGGCGTCCAGGTCGGCATGGTCGACGTCCTCCGCGGGCTTCGCAGCGGGTTTGGCTGCGGCCTTGGCATCGCCAACCTTGGCGCCGGCAGCTGGCTTGGCCTCGGCCGCCTTGTCGCCGCTGAGCACGGGCGAATCGAGCTGCACCGGACCGAGCTTGCAGCCGGCCGCCGGATCGATCACGAAGAGCTGATCGGCCGCGCGCAGGCGCTTCGTCATGCTGGCCACGGCCTCGCGCTCGGCATCGGTGCGCGGCGCGCGCTCGAAGCCGAGAAGGCTGTCCAGCGGCGCCTCCATCTCGATGGTGACGGCGGTGCCTTCGATGGCGATGTCCAGCTCCAGCTTGCCATGCACATGGGCATGCTGGGCGCGGGGGGCAGGCTTCTGCTGGGCCAGGGCGGGCGCGGCAAAACCGGTGAACAGGAGGGACGAGAGCGCCGCAAGGGCGGTGAGTCGGCGGAAGGTCATGCAGGTCACGGGTTGGGGCCTTGCCGGGTGGGCAGGCCGGGGGTGTTGCTCCATTCGCTCCAGCTGCCGGCGTACAGGGCCGGCTCGGGCAGGCCGGCGATGCGGGCGGCCAGCACATTGGGCACGGCGCTCACGCCGCTGCCGCAGTGATGGATCGCACCCGTGGCTGCTCGGTCGCCGAGCAGCGCCTCGAACTCGGCGCGCAACTGGTCGGCGTGCTTGAAGCGGCCGTCCGGTCCGATGTTGTCCACGAAGGGCCGGTTCAGCGCGCCGGGGATGTGACCCGCGATCGGGTCCAGCGGTTCCACTTCGCCGCGGTAGCGCGGGCCGGCCCGGGCATCGACGATGGGGGCGGCGCCGCTGTCCATGGCGGCGCGCACGGCGTCGGTGTCGACGAGCTTCACGCGCGGCGCGCCCAGCACGAAATTGCTCTGGAAGTGCGCCGGTTCCTCGCCGCTGGCGACGGGCAGGCCGGCCGCCTGCCAGGCTTGCAGGCCGCCGTCGAGCACGGCGGTGGCAGCGTGGCCGGCCCATTGCAGCATCCACCACAGCCGGCCGCAGTAGTTGGCGCCGTTGCGGTCGTAGACCACCGCCTGCATGTCGTTGGAGAAGCCCACGCTGCCCAGCCAGGCCGCGAAGCGCTCGCGGCTGGGCAGCGGATGCCGGCCACCGGAGGCCGGCCGGTCGGCCTCGTGCGCGACCAGCACGCGGCCGTCATGGCCTGGCGCGCCATGGCGGGCGCTCAGGTGCTGGTCCAGGTCGGCATGCAGCGCGCCGAGGATGTGGGACTGCAGCCAGGCCTCGCGGCCGGCGTGCGGCTTCATCAGGTCGAAGCTGCAGTCGAAGATCATGAGCGGCGCGTGGCTGTCCTGCAGCGCGCGCAGCTGGTCGACGGAAATCAGGGTGTCGTGCATCGGCAAGGCTCCGAGGGCGAAGCCGCCATTGTGGGCCCGGCGCCTGCCCGGTGCCTGAGCGCGCTCAGTGTTCCTCGGCCGGCGCCTTGGGCACCGCGCGCTGGCGCAGCACCGTGGCCGCGATGCCGCTGCCGATGATCAGCGCGATGCCACCCCAGCCCGCCGCGTCGATGCGGTCGCCGAAGAGCAGCACGCTGTAGATGGCCGCGAATACGATGCCGGAGTACTGCAGGTTGGCCACCACCAGGGTCGCCGCCTGCGTCTTCGCACTGGCATACGCGCGGGTGAGGCACAGCTGCCCAAGAGCAGCGAGCACGCCCACCGGGAGCAGCCAGATGGCATGCGACCACGACCAGACCGACCAGCCGGTGAACAGCGTCCACAGGGCGCCCGCCACGGCCGAGCCGACTGCGAAGTAGAAGACCGTGCGCGTCTCGGGCTCGCCGATGCGCGACAGCGCGATCACCTGCATGTACGCAAAGGCCGCGGCCATGCCCGACAGCAGCCCGACCAGGCCGGCGAAGGCGTCCGTGCCGTGCACCGAGGGCTTGAGCAGCAGCACCACCCCCGCGAAGCCGGCCAGCACCGTGAGTGCCAGCGGGCCCTGCATGGGCGGCAGCGGCACCCGTCCGCCACGGCCTGGCACCGGCGCCCAGGCCAACAGCGCGCCGCCCACCAGGAAGGCCGCGACCCAGATGCTGCTCATGTAGTTGAGCGTCATGGCGGTGGCCAGCGGCAGGTTGGCGATGGCGTACCACCAGGCGCCCAGCGAGGCGGTGCCGATCACGCTGCGCCACGCATGCATGCCGGGATAGCGCGTGGCCAGCGACACCTTCTGCCGGCGCGCCAGCACGGCGATGAAGATCATGCCGATCACACCGCGCCAGAACACCAGCTCGGCGCTGGTGAACCAGGCCGAGGCGATCTTCACGCACACGCCCATGGTCGCGAAGAACAGGGCCGAAGCGACCATCCACAGGCTTTGCATGCGCGGGTCAGTTCTCCTGCTGGGTGGGAATCGGCCGGCCGGGGTGGCCCATCAGCCGCGCGCGCTGTCGAGACAGGCGCGGGCCGCGGCGCTGGCGGTCATCTGCGTGCGATACCACTCGTGGAAGTGCTGCATGCCGTCTTCCATGGGGCTCTGGTAGGGACCGACCTCGTTGTCGCCGCGCTGGAAGAGGGCGCGCCGCCCGGCGTCCATGCGCTCGCCGATCTCGTCGTCCTCGATGCAGGTCTCCATGTAGGCAGCCTGCTGCGCCTCGACGAACTCGCGCTCGAAGTGGGCGATCTCCTCGGGGTAGTAGAACTCGACCACGTTCATGGTCTTGTGCGGGCCCATGGGATGCAGCGTCGACACGGTCAGCACATGCGGGTACCACTCCACCATGATGTGGGGGTAGTAGGTCAGCCAGATGGCGCCGAACTCGGGCGGGCGGCCACTGCGGTAGCGCAGCAACTCGTCATGCCAGCGCTCGTACACCGGGCTGCCGGCACGGCCGAGCCGGTTGGCCACGCCCACGGTCTGCACCGAATACTGCGGCTTGAACTCCCAGCGCAGGTCGTCGCAGGTCACGAAGTTGCCCAGGCCCGGATGGAAGGGGCCGACGTGGTAGTCCTCCAGGTAGACCTCGATGAAGGTCTTCCAGTTGTAGTTGCACTCGTGCATCTCGACGCGGTCGAGCACGTAGCCGTCGAAGTTCAGGTGGGCGCGCGGGCCCATGCCGGCGAGGTCGGCCTCGATGTCGCGGCCGTTGTCCTCGAACAGCAGGCCGTTCCATTCGCGCAGGCCGTAGGTGTGCAGGTTGAGGCAGGGGTCCTGGGCGAAATGCGGCGCGCCCAGCAGCGTGCCGGTGGGCGAAGGGCCGGCGGCGTTGTAGGTCCAGCGGTGCAGCGGGCAGACGATGTGGCCGCCGCTCTGGCGCGGCAGCTCGCCCTTGCCGCGCAGGATCACGGCCTGGCGGTGGCGGCAGACATTGGAGATCAGCTCGACGCCGCGCGGCGTGTGCACCAGCGCGCGGCCTTCGCCTTCCTGCGGCAGCGTGTGGTAGCTGCCGGCTTCGGGCACCCACAGCTTGTGGCCCACGTAGCGTGGGCCCTGCTTGAAGAGTGTTTCCATTTCGCTCGCATAGAGCGCCTCGTCGAAATAGCTGGAGACCGGAAGTTGGCTCGAAGCCTGCTGCAGTCGAAGACTTAAATCAGACATGGGTGACCTGACCAAGCTCCCCACAGGGAGGTAACGCGAAGTGGAAACCCCTGCTTTGCTCCGCCCGGAAGGGGTGGCCTCCTTGAGGATTGGGCAGAAAAAACGAAGCCGGCTGGCGCCGGCACAGGGAATGAGCTCGAATTGTACCCCGGTTTTATCCAGGGCCGATGACCGCGACCGGCGAAGGCGCTGGTCCCGCCCACGGCCGACAGGCGGCTCGGACGGGGCCTCCTAGAATCGCGCGTTTCACCTTCCGACAACCTTCCGAATGCCCAAGGCCGCCCCCGCAGCCGCGCCTGCGCCCGACACCGCCGACCTGCCCGCCAGTTACGAGGCAGGTCTGCAGGAACTGGAGCAACTGGTGGCCGCGCTCGAATCGGGCCAGCTTCCCCTCGACCAGCTGCTTGCCGGCTACCAGCGCGGTGCGCGCCTGCTGGCCTTCTGCCGCGAACGCCTGCAGGCCGTGGAAGAGCAGATCAAGGTGCTGGACGCCGGCAACCTCAAGCCATGGACAGGCGCCTGATGGCCGCGTCTGCCTGGACGCCGGTCGAACTCGCGGCCTGGATGCGCCCGCAGTTGGCGCGTGTGGAAGCTGCGCTCGCGCAGTGGGTGGGCGCCGGGGCGCCGTCCTCGCTGGCCGAGCCCATGCGTTACGCCGTGCTCGACGGCGGCAAGCGCCTGCGGCCGCTGCTGGTGCTGGCTGCCGCACGGGCCGCTGGCTCGGCCGGCGTGCCGGCCTGGCTGGACGAGGCGGCCCTGCGCGCGGCCTGTGGCGTCGAGCTGATCCATGCCTATTCGCTGGTGCACGACGACATGCCCTGCATGGACAACGACGTGCTGCGCCGGGGCAAGCCAACGGTGCATGTGCGCTTCGGCGAAGCGGGTGCGCTGCTGGCCGGGGATGCCCTGCAGGCGCAGGCCTTCGAGCTGATCGCGCCGTTGGACGGCGCCGCCGCGGCGGTGCCCGCGCAGGTGCAGGCCCGTCTCGTCGCGCTGCTGGCGCGCGGCGCCGGTGCCTGCGGCATGGCCGGCGGCCAGGCCATCGACCTGGCCAGCGTCGGCCGTCGGCTGGACGAGGCGCAGCTGCGCGAGATGCACCGCCTCAAGACCGGCGCCCTGCTGCAGGCCAGCGTCGAGATGGGCGCCGCGTGCGCGGGCGAGCTGCCTGTGGCCGCGGCCCAGGGCCTGCGCGCCTTCGGCGCCGCCATCGGCCTCGCCTTCCAGGTCGTGGATGACGTGCTCGACGTCACGGCCGATTCCGCCACCCTGGGCAAGACGGCCGGCAAGGACGCCGCCGCCGACAAGCCCACCTACGTCGCCCTTCTGGGCCTGGACGGCGCCCGCGCCGAAGCGGACCGCCTGCTGGCCCAGGCGCTGGCCGCGCTCGATGCCAGCGGCCTGGCCGACACCGCCGCACTGGCCGCCCTGGCCCACATGGTCGTCGCGCGCGACCGGTAGCCTTTTTCGAACATCGCCCCATGGCACCTCTTCTCCCCACGATCCACGATCCCGCCGACCTGCGCCGCCTGCCGCGCGAGCAGCTGCGCCAGCTGGCCGACGAGGTGCGTGCCTGCGTGCTCGACAACGTGTCGCGCACCGGCGGCCACCTCAGCTCCAACCTCGGTACTGTCGAGCTCACCGTGGCGCTGCACTATGTCTTCGACACGCCCGAGGACCGCATCGTGTGGGACGTGGGCCACCAGACCTATCCGCACAAGATCCTCACCGGCCGGCGCGAGCGCATGCCCACGCTGCGCCAGCAGGGCGGCATCTCGGGCTTTCCGCAGCGCACCGAGAGCGTCTACGACACCTTCGGCACGGCGCACTCGTCGACCAGCATCTCGGCTGCCCTTGGCATGGCTCTGGCCGCGCGCCAGAAGGGCGAGACACGCCATGCCATCGCGGTGATCGGCGACGGCGCGATGACGGCCGGCATGGCCTTCGAGGCGCTGAACAACGGGGGCGTGTACGACGACGCCCGGCTCCTGGTGATCCTGAACGACAACGACATGTCGATCAGCCCGCCCGTGGGCGCGCTCAACCGGTATCTGGCGCAGCTGATGAGCGGTCAGTTCTACGCGGCGGCCAAGGAAGTCGGCAAGAGCGTGCTCAAGGCGGCGCCGCCACTGTTCCAGCTGGCCAAGCGGCTGGAGGAGCAGGCCAAGGGCATGGTGGTGCCGGCCACGCTGTTCGAGAAGTTCGGCTTCAACTACATCGGGCCGATCGATGGCCACGATCTCGACTCGCTGATTCCCACGCTGGAGAACCTCAAGCAGCTCAAGGGCCCGCAGTTCCTGCATGTGGTCACGCGCAAGGGCCAGGGCTATAAGCTGGCCGAGGCCGACCCCGTGGCCTATCACGGCCCGGGCAAGTTCGATCCGTCCATCGGCCTGGTCAAGCCCGCCGCCGCGCCCAAGAAGACCTTCACCCAGGTCTTCGGCCAGTGGCTGTGCGACATGGCCGCCAAGGACGGCCGGCTGGTGGGCATCACGCCCGCCATGCGCGAGGGCTCGGGCCTGGTGGAGTTCGAACAGCAGTTCCCCGAGCGCTACTACGACGTCGGCATCGCCGAGCAGCATGCCGTGACCTTTGCGGGTGGCCTCGCCTGCGAAGGGCTCAAGCCGGTGGTCGCCATCTATTCGACCTTCCTGCAGCGCGCCTACGACCAGTTGATCCACGACGTGGCGATCCAGAATCTGCCGGTGGTCTTCGCGCTGGACCGCGCGGGCCTGGTGGGCGCCGACGGCGCCACGCATGCGGGGGCCTACGACATCCCCTTCCTGCGCTGCGTGCCTAACATGGCCGTGGCCTGTCCGGCGGACGAGGCCGAGTGCCGGCAACTGCTGTCCACCGCCTTCGCGCAGAACCATCCGGTGGCCGTGCGCTATCCGCGCGGCGCGGGCGTGGGCACCGTGCCTTCGCTGTCGCTCGATGCCCTTCCCTACGGCAAGGGGGAGGTGCGCCGCCAGGGCCGGCGCATCGCCATCCTCGCCTTCGGCACGCTGCTCTATCCGGCGCTCGAGGCCGGCCAGGCGCTCGATGCCACGGTCGTCAACATGCGCTGGGCCAAGCCCCTGGACGAGGCGTTGCTGCGCGAGGTGGCCGAGGGCCACGAGGCGCTGGTGACGATCGAAGAGGGGGCCATCATGGGCGGCGCGGGCAGCGCCGTGCTCGAGGCCTTGCAGGCCGCGGGCATCCAGCGCCCGGTGCTGCAACTGGGCCTGCCCGACCGCTTCATCGAGCATGGCGACCCGGCCCGCCTGCTGGCCGGGCTGGGGCTGGATGCCGCGGGCATCCGCAGCGCCATCGAGGCGCGCTTCGGCGCGGCCTGACCCGCGCGCTGTGCGGGCGCGTTCCGGGCACCGCAAGGGGAAACCCCACGGGGCCGCCGGGTGCATCTTTTTAGAATCGGCCCTCTTCAGAGTCGACAACGCGGCCACGGGCCGCGTTCGTATTTCAGCTGTTCAACGGAGTCAAGCTCATGGATCGTCGTTCCATCATCAAAAATGCCGGCCTCGCTGGTGTCCTGGCCGCCGGTGTGGCGCCAGCGGTGCACGCGCAGGCCGCAGTGCGCTGGCGCCTCGCATCGAGCTTCCCTCGCTCGCTCGACACCATCTTCGGCAGCGCCGAAATGCTGTCCAAGACGATCAAGGCCATGTCGGGTGGCAAGTTCGAGATCACCGTGCACCCCGCCGGTGAACTGATGCCGGCCTTCGGCGTCGTCGATGCGCTGCAAGGCGACACCATCGAGATGGCCCAGTCCGCCGCCTATTACTTCACCGGCAAGGACCCGGTCTTCGCCTTCAGCTGCGCCGTGCCCTTCGGCCTGACCGCGCGTCAGAACACCGCGTGGAAGGACTACGGCGGCGGCCGCAAGCTGCTCGACGACTTCTTCGCCAAGTACAACTTCCGCACCGCCAGCGCCGGCAACACCGGCACGCAGATGGGCGGCTGGTACCGCAAGGAAATCAAGACCGTCGAGGACCTCAAGGGTCTGAAGATGCGCATGGGCGGCGGCGTGTTCGGCGAAGCGATGCAGAAGCTCGGCGTGGTGCCGCAGAACATGCCGGCCGGCGACGTGTACCAGGCGCTCGAGAAGGGCACGCTGGACGCCGCCGAATTCGTCGGTCCCTACGACGACGCCAAGCTGGGCTTCAACAAGGTCGCGCCCTACTACTACTACCCCGGCTGGTGGGAAGGCGGCGCCGACCTGGAGTTCTTCATCAATGTGAAGAAGTTCAACGCGCTGTCCGACGAGAACAAGGCGATCCTCAACGCCGCGATGGCCGTGGCGGCCACCGACATGACCGCCAAGTACGACGCCTACAACCCCATCGCTCTGAAGAAGCTGGTGGCCGAAAAGACCCAACTGAAGGCCTTCCCCAAGGCCGTGATGGACGCGGGTTTCAAGTCGTCGATGGAGGTCTTCGCCGACCACGAAGCCAAGTCGCCGGAGTTCAAGGCCATCCACCAGAGCATGCGCGCCTTCCAGCGCGACCAGATCCTGTGGAACCGCTTCTCGGAGTACCCGTTCAACCAGTACATGAACGGCGTCAAGATCTGACGAAGGCGCGGGCGCCGAGCCTGCCGGATGGCGGGCTCGTCGGCTTGATGCACGCACAACAAAAAAGCCGCGCAGTGCGCGGCTTTTTTGCGTCTGTCGTCATGGCCCTCGGTGGTGACCGCGAGTCCCGCGCCGACATCGCGCAAGGCGCGGCGTCCGGCGCAGGCGCCCGCAATGGACGCGGGCGGGCAGGCGGTGGCTAGTTGGAAGGCTGCGCCCGCTTGAGCGCCTCTTCCATCGCCTTGACCGGATCGTCCGGGGTGGACGCCGGCGCGTCCGCGTCGGGTGCGGCGGGTGCGGCGGGTGCCGCCTCCGGGGAAGCCGGTGCCGCGGGGGGCGAGTCACCGCCCGGCGCGGGCGTGCCGCCGTAGGGCTCTTCGCCGCTGCCGTAGCCGGCATCCGGCGAGGCCCCGCCGCCTTCGGGCTGCAGGCTCTCGCGCATCTGGTCGCCGATGCTCTTGAGATCGTAGTTCTGGGCCTTGTCGAGGCTGCCCGTGACCAAGTTGGGGAACGAGATCATCACGCCGACCATCACCAGCTGGATCAGCACGAAGGGAATGGCGCCCTTGTAGATCTGCATGGTGGTGACAGGCTGCATCACCGTGTGGGTCACACGGTCCACGTACGGCTTGTCCGGCGCCACCGAGCGCAGGAAGAACAGCGCGAAGCCGAAGGGCGGGTGCATGAAGGAGGTCTGCATGTTCATCGCCAGCAGCACGCCGAACCAGATCAGGTCGATGCCCAGCTTGTCGGCCACGGGCGCCAGCAGCGGCACCACGATGAACGACAGCTCGAAGTAGTCGAGGAAGAAGGCCAGGAAGAAGATCAGCAGGTTCACCGCGACCAGGAAGCCCACCTGGCCGCCCGGCAGGCTGGCCAGCAGGTGCTCGACCCAGATCGGGCCGTCCGCCGCCTGGAATACCAGGCTGAAGATGGTGGCGCCGATCAGGATGAACATCACGAAGCTGCCGAGCTTGGTGGTGGCGGCCAGCGCCTGCTTGAGCAGCGTCATGTCGAGCCGCCCGCGCGCCCAGCCCATGATGAGCGCACCGATGGCGCCCATCGCCCCGCCTTCGGTCGGCGTGGCGATGCCCAGGAAGATCGTGCCGAGCACCAGGAAGATCAGCAGCAGCGGCGGGATGAGCACGAAGGTCACGCGCTCGGCCAGCCTGGACAGCAGCCCCAGCCGCAGGTACTTGTTGAGCAGGGCGATCACCAGCGCGACGAAGGTACCGCCGCACATCGCCACGACCACCTTTTCGTCCGTGGCGACCGAGGTGACCGTCTGGCCGCTCCACCAGCTGTGCACATCGGTCAGGTGGCGCGCGACCAGCACCGAGACGACAAAGGAGATGACCATGAGCACCAGCAGCGAGCGATAGCCACCGCTGCCGTCGGGCTCGCGGTAGATGCGGGCCTCGGCGGGCAGCGCCGGCACGCTGGCGGGCCGGAAGATGGCGAGGAAGGCCACGTACAGCACATAGCAGCCCACCAGCATGAAGGCCGGCACGAAGGCGCCCTTGTACATGTCGCCCACGCTCTTGCCGAGCTGGTCGGCCATGATGATCAGCACCAGCGAGGGCGGGATGATCTGGGCCAGCGTGCCCGATGCCGCGATCACGCCGCTGCTGAAGCGGCGGTCATAGCCGTAGCGCAGCATGATGGGCAGCGAGATCAGGCCCATCGAGATGACCGAGGCGGCCACCACGCCGGTGGTGGCGGCCAGCAGCGCGCCGACGAAGACCACGGCCAGCGCCAGGCCCCCGCGCATGGGGCCGAACACCTGGCCGACGGTGTCGAGCAGGTCCTCAGCCATGCCGCTGCGCTCCAGGATGAGCCCCATCAGCGTGAAGAAGGGCACCGCGAGCAGCGTGTCGTTGGCCATGATGCCGATCAGGCGCTGCGGCAGCCAGGCCATCACCGAGGACTGGAACACCCCCAGTTCGATGCCGATGATGCCGAAGGTCAGCCCGCAGGCGCCAAGGCTGAAGGCCACCGGGAATCCCAGCAGCAGGAAGCAGATGAGCCCCGCGAACATGATCGGGGCGAAATTGGCGGTGATGAACTCCACGTCGTGTACTCCCGTCCGGTTCAGCGGGCCTGCGGCGCCGTGGCGGCCGCGTTGGCATTGCGGGCGTCGGATTCGGCGCGCTGGCGCAGCACCTCGGCCAGTTCTTCCTCGGCGGTCTTCTCGCCGGGCTTGACGGTCGGGTCAGGGCCATCGCCGGTGAGGAAGGCGATGCGCTTGATCAGCTCGGACCAGCCCTGCAGCAGCAGCAGGGTGAAACCGATCGGCAGCGCCAGCCACACCGGCCAGCGGATCAGTCCGCCGGGGTTGCCCGACATTTCGCCCGAGGCGAACTTCTGCATCGTCATGGGCACCGTGTAGTACAGCACCAGCAGGCATACCGGCGTGAGGAAGAGCGTGAAGCCGACGATGTCGATCCAGATCTGCGCCTTCTTGGGCAGGCGGCTGTTGAGCACATCGATGCGCACATGCTCCCGGTTGAGCAGCGTGAAGCCCGCAGCCACCAGGAAGGACCAGGCGAACAGGTACCACTGCACCTCGAGGAAGGCATTGGAACTGGTGTTGAAGATGTAGCGCACCAGCGCGTTGAGCGCACTGATGGCCGTTGACGCCATGATCAGCCAGATCACGACCTTGCCCACCTGCGCATTGAGCCAGTCGATGGCGCGCGAGAGCCTCAGCAAGCCTTGCATGTCTACTCCATTTTTGAATTGGGCCTTTCAGATACGAAGACACCCGGCGCGCTGGCGTTGTGGGCCGCGAGCCGGGTGCGAAAGGCGGGCGGATTCTAAGGGGCCGCGCCGCGTCGACCATGAGGCGAACCCCCAGCCTGTGCGGGCCTGCAGCAGTGCATGTCGGCGCGTCCCGGACCGCGGGCCGCGCGGTCTTCGCCAAGGCGGCTTGGGTCGTCCCGCATGGTGCGGGCGCGCAAGGACTCAGCGCTCGGTCGGGCCGCGTCCCACCATCGCGCGGATGCGCTCGATGAGTTCCTCGATGGCGAAGGGCTTGGCGATCATGTCCATGCCGGGCGCGAGGAACTCCGACCGGATCGCGGCGCGCGCGGCATAGCCGGTCATGAACAGCACCTGCAGGCCAGGCCGCTGCTGGCGGGCGATCTCCGCCACCTGCCGGCCATTGAGGCCGGGCAGGCCCACATCGCTCACCAGCAGGTCGATGCGGCGGTTCGACTGCAGGATGGGCAGCGCCGACGGACCGTCCGCGGCCTCCAGCGTTTGGTAGCCCAGATCGACCAGCACCTCGCGAACCAGCAGGCGCACGCCTGGGTCGTCCTCCACCAGCAGCACGACCTCGCCCTCGGTCGCCAGCGGCCTGCCTGCATCGCGGCTCGCCTCCGGCTGCTCGGTGGGCGGCTCGTCGGAGCAGGGCAGGTACAGGTCCACGCGGGTGCCCTGGTCCGGCACGCTGTCGATGCGCACATGGCCGCCCGACTGCTGGGCGAAGCCGTAGACCATCGACAGCCCGAGCCCGGTGCCCTGGCCGATCGGCTTGGTGGTGAAGAAGGGATCGAAGGCCTTGGCCAGTACGTCGCGGGGCATGCCGCTGCCGGTGTCGGCCACGGTGATGCGGACATAGTGGCCGGGGCGCAGCGGCTCCATCTCGCCGTCCTTCACCGCCAGGTGTGCCGTGGCGATGCGCAGCAGGCCGCCCGAAGGCATGGCGTCGCGCGCGTTGATGGCCAGGTTGAGGATGGCGCTCTCCAGCTGGCTTTCGTCGCCGACCGCCAGGCAGGCCTGGGTTTCCAGCGCCACGTCCAGGCGCACATGCTCGCCCAGTGTGCGGTGCAGCATCTCCTCCATGGAGCGCACGAGATGGTTGACGTCCAGCGGCTTCGGATCGAGCGACTGGCGGCGCGAGAAGGCCAGCAGCCGCTGCACCAGCGAGGCGGCGCGGTGGGCCGATTGCGTGGCGCTGTCCATGAAGCGCTCCAGCCCCTCGGTCTGGCCCTGGGCCACGCGCCGCCGCATCACCTCGATGGCGCCGGTGATGCCCTGGAGCATGTTGTTGAAGTCGTGCGCGATGCCGCCGGTGAGCTGGCCGATGGCTTCCATCTTCTGGCTGTGGCGCAGCCGCGCCTCGGATTCGCGCAGCGCCGTCACGTCGCGGCCGACCGCATGCAGATAGGGCGCGTCGGGCACGGCCGTCCATGACAGCGTGCGGTAGCTGCCGTCGCGGTGGCGCATCCGGCCTTCGTAGCGCAGCGTGGGGATGCCCTGCGCCAGCCGCTCGAACTCGCGTTCGGCGGCAGCCAGGTCCTCGGGATGCGAATAGTCCAGCAGCTGGCCACCCAGCAGTTCCTCCTCGCGCCAACCGAGGATGGCGTACCAGGCCGGGTTGACGTGCAGGATGCGGCCTCCCAGGTCGGCGATCACCATCACGTCGGTGGACAGCTGCCACAGCCGGTCGCGGTCACGCGTGCGTTCCTCCACCCGCTGCGCCAGGGTGGAGTTCATGGCCTCCAGTTGCGCCTGTGCGGCCTTCTGGTCCTCGATGTCGGTGGTGGTGCCGATCCAGCGCATGCTGCCGTCGCCACCCTGCACGGGCTGAGCGCGCACCAGTTGCCAGCGCCACTGACCATCATGGCGGCGCAGGCGCAGCTCGGTGCTGTAGGGCGTCAGGGTAGTGCAGGCACGGGCCCAGGCGGCCCGCATCGAGGCGTGGTCCTCGGGGTGCAGGGTCGCCAGCCATCGGTGGCCAAGGAGCTCGTCCGGGCGGGCGCCGGTGTAGTCGAGCACCTGCTGGTTGACCCAGTCCAGCGCGCCGTC
Source organism: Pseudacidovorax sp. (assembly GCF_017991995.1). GTDB lineage: Bacteria > Pseudomonadota > Gammaproteobacteria > Burkholderiales > Burkholderiaceae_C > Xenophilus. Next base: position 91,328 of record NZ_JAGOPN010000013.1, read on the forward strand.
GGGGCCCGCCGTCCACACCTGGTTGGGCACGGCCTGGGCAAGGGCGCGAAAGCGCGCCTCGCTTTCGCGCAGGGTGGCCTGGGCCAAATGGCTCACGGTCACGTCCTGCACCACGCCGCGCATGAGCAAGGGCGCGCCGGTGCTGTCGCGCACGATCTCGGCGCGGCGCCAGATCCAGCGCAGCCGGCCGTCGTCGGCGCGGCGGATGCGGTACTCGACATCGAGCGGCGCGCTGCCGTCGCTGCGGCTGTGGGTGTCGGACATGCCCTCCGCCTCGCCGGGCACCTTCAGGGTTTCCAGCATCGACGAGGGCACGGGTGCGGCATGGGCCGGCAGGCCGAAGGCGCGGAAGAAGCCCGGCGAGGCAGTGACGGTGTCGGCCGGAATGTCCAGCACGAACACGCCCACGCCGCCGGCCGCCTGGGCCAGCCGCCATTGCTCTTCCATCTCGCGCAGGTGGGCCTCGCTGGCCGCCAGGCGGCGCGTGGCGTTCACGCGGGCCGTGGTCTCCTTGACGATGCACAGCACCCCGCAGATGCGGCCGTCGTGCTCGCGCACGGGCGAGTAGGAGATGTCGAAGAACACGTCTTCCATCTGCCCGTGGCGGTTGATGCGGAAGGGCCGGTCCTGGGCGGCCACCGTCTCGCCGAAGTGCAGCACGCGGTCCAGCAGCGGCTGCAGGTCGTCCCACAACTCGCTCCAGTGTTCCTGGCCCGGGCGACCGAAGGCCGTGGGATGCTTGTTGCCGATGGTGGGCGCGTAGGCGTCGTTGTAGAAGGCGACGTAGTCCTGGCCCCAGAACAGCACGATCTCCGCCTGCGAAGGCAGCATCATGTCGATGAGCATGCGCAGTGTCGGCGGCCACTCGGAGGCCGGCCCGAGGGGGCAGCGCTCGGCGGTCAGGGCGCGCGCCAGGGCGGCGCACTCGCCTCGGACGAAGGGCCAGTGGGTGGGGACGGATGCGGCGCGCATAGGTCGCGGGAATGCGGCCGGATTATGGTGGCGGCACGGGGCGGCCGATGTCAGCGGATCACGCGTTATGGCCCGTCCCGGCCTGGCGGCTGCGCATGCGTTCGATCCACTGGGCCAGGCTGAAGTGGGCGCCCGTGCCGGCGTCCCGGGCGATGCGGATGCGGCCGATCGACAGTGTGCGCAGGTCCTCGCGCTCCGTGCCGCGCGCGATGATGACCTGGCGGTACAGGTCCAGCCGTTCGACCGTGATCACCCGGTCCGAGGCCTGCCCGTAGATGTCCGTGTACTGGATGCGCAGCGTCGGATGCGGGTTGTCGTACAGCGCGGTGTTCGCCACCGGCGGGGCCGCCGCGGGCGACGGCACGGGGGCACTGGGAACGGCGCCGGTGCTGCGGCCTTGCAGAGGCATGGCGAGGGTGCCCGAGCGCGAGCGGGCCGTGTCGATGCGGTGGTGGCGCTGCCGCCAGGCGCGCGATCCATCCCACAGGCGCCAGGCCAGGGCCGCCAGCCCCATGACCACGGCCGACGCCAGCATCCAGTGTTCCCAGCGGCCGAAGCTCAGCGGTTGCATGGCGTCCTCCCAATGCGGATGGCACCGCCACCCCGCGCCAGGGGCTGCAGGCGCAGCGCCCCCGGGATGGGGCGGGCCGGATGCCTCGGACGATTCTAGGAAGGCGCAGGCCTTTCCGGCCAGCGGGTGCGCTCAGCGCTGCGGCATGTCCTTGTACGAATAGCCCAGGCTGACGGTGGCGTCCTCTGGAATGGGCGGCATGGTGGCGTTCCAGTCCTCCCACTGCTGGCGCATGGCGGCCAGGCGGGCGGGCACGCGCGGCGCCAGATTGGCCCGCTCGCGCTCGTCGGCCGGGATGTCGAACAGGTAGTCGTGTCCGTCCACGCGCAGGTACTTCCAGCGGCCGTCGCGCAGGGCGCGCTGGCCGCGGTGGTTCATGCGCCAGTGCAGCGGCCGCGCGAAGGTGGCGGCGGGGTCGCGCAGCACGGGCATGAGCGAGACGCCATCCAGCGGGTACTCGGGGTCTGCGGCGACGCCGGCGGCGTCGAGCATGGTGGCCGACCAGTCCATGGTCATGCACAGCTGCTCGCTGCGGCCGCCGGGGGCGATGGCGGCCGGCCAGTGGGCGATCCACGGCACGCGGATGCCGCCTTCGGTCAGGTCCATCTTGCCGCCGACCAGCGGCCAGTTGTCCGAGAAGCGCTCGCCGCCGTTGTCGCTGGTGAAGACGACCAGCGTGTTGTCCAACCGGCCGGTGCGGCGCAGGGCCTCCACGATCCAGCCGATGCCTTCGTCCATGTGGTGGATCATGCGGCGGTAGACGTGGATGTTGCCGCCGGCCAGGTCGAACAGGTTGTCCTTGACGGCGGGGGCGCGGCCGGCGTCCTCGCGCGTTTCCCAGGGCCAGTGCGGCGCGGTGTAGTGCAGGCTCAGGAAGAAGGGCGCCTCGCCGGCGGCCATGCGCTCGACGTAATCCACGGCGCGGTGGGAGAACAGGTCGGTGAGGTAGCCCTCGTCGTGCTTCTCTTCCTCGCCGAAGAACAGGTCGTGCGTGCCGCGGCTGTCGCAGTGGGTGAAGTAGTCCACCCCGCCCGACAGCGGCCCGAAGAACTCCTCGTAGCCCGAGCGCAGCGGCCCGAAGGCGGGCGGGTAGCCCAGGTGCCACTTGCCGATCAGGGCGGTGCGGTAGCCGGCGTCCTTGAGCAGCGAGGGCAGGGTGGGATGCGAGGGCGGCAGGCCCAGCGTGCTGCTGCCGCGGCTCTTGCTGTTGATCGGCTCCTCGGCCGCGCCGCGCAACCGGTACTGGTAGCGGCCGGTGATCATGCCGAAGCGGGTGGGCGAGCACACGGGCGAGTTGGCGTAGCCCTGGGTCAGCAGCAGGCCATCCGCAGCCAGTTGGTCCAGCACGGGCGAGACCTTGCCGAAGGGCGCGTCGCGCCCGCCGTAGCAGCCCAGGTCGGCGTAGCCCAGATCGTCGGCGACGATGAAGATGATGTTGGGGCGGCCGGCCCCGGCGGCGGCGGTGGCGTTCATGGCTGGTAGCCCGAGGTCTTGACGACAGGTGCCCACTGGGCGCGGAAGGCCTTGAGCATCGCCTCGGTTTCGGCGCGGGTGCTGACCACCGGCTGCATCCTGGCGTCGGTGAACTTGCGCTGGGTGTCGGGCTCCTGCATCACGTCGTGGATCTCGCGTGCCAGCCGGTCGGCCTTGTCGCGCGGCATGGAGGCCGGGGCGAAGAAGGCGTTCCAGCCCAGGGCCGTGATGTCCAGACCGGCTTCCTTGAAGGTGGGCACGTCGGGCGCAAAGGCCGAGCGCTTGGCGCTGGAGACCGCCAGGATGCGCACCTTGCCGGCCTCGTACTGCGGCAGCAGCGCGTCGAAGGTGTCGACGGCGATGGGGATCTGGCCGCCGATCAGGTCGGTCATCACCGTGGAAGAGCCGCGGTAGCCCACCACCTCGGTCTTGACCTGGGCCTTCTGGCCCAGCATGAGCGCGAAGAAGTGCGGCAGGCTGCCGGTGGCGGGCACGCCCACGTTGGCCTTCTCGGGGTTGGCCTTCATCCACGCCAGCAGGTGCGACAGCTGCTTGACCGGCACCGCGCTGCCCACCACCAGGCCGAACTCGTAGTTGTTGACGTTGGACAGCGGCTGGAAGTCGCGCTCCGGGTCGTAGCCGTTGTCCTTGAAGACCAGCGGCGCCACCACCATGACGGCCGGGTTGGCCACCATGATCACGTTCTGGCCGGCGGGCGTGTTCCTGACCTGCTGGGCGGCCAGGCGGCCACCCGCGCCTGCCTTGTTGTCCACCACGACGGGCACGCCCAGCTTGGCGGTGAGGCGGTCTGCCACGATGCGGGCGACGCGGTCGGTGGCGCCGCCGGGGGCATAGCCGACGACGATGCGCAGGGGGCCGTCAATTGCCGGCTGGGCGGAGACTGCGCCTGCCAGGGTGGCAAGGGCCAGGGCCGCCGCGAGGCGGTGGAATGTTCTGCGTGGGCTCATGGGTGACTACCGGATCGCTCGAAATGAAGCTCGCGCGACTGTAGGGCCGCCACAATCGATGGATCAGATCCATCATCCCTCGGATTTACCCCATGACCCGCCGTCCCGACGCGGCCTCCGCCCGTCCTGCCTCCCTCGATCCGCTGCTGCTGTATCGCATGTCGCGCGTCATCGCGGTGGCGGGCAGCATGGTGCTGCGGCTGTGCGAGGGGCGCTTCGGCATCACCCGGCGCGAATGGCGGTTGATCGCCACGCTGGCGGGCAAGGGGCCCATGGGCTCGTCCGAGCTGGCGCAGCAGACGCAGCTGGACCGGGTGCGCACCTCGCGCGCCCTCGGTTCGCTGGTCGACAAGGGACTCGTTCTGCGCGAGCAGGCCAGCGGTGACCGGCGGCATGTGGCCGTCGCGCTCAGCGAGCGGGGACAGGCGATCTATGACGCGCTCTACCCGCAGGTCACGGAACTGAACCGGCAGCTGCTGCAGGCCTTGGGCGAGCGACAGCAGCCCTTTCTCGACGGGCTGGACCGGCTGGAGGCCAGGGCGCTCGAACTGGCATCGCAGGCCGAGCTGCCCAAGGCACCGCGCGGGCGCAGAGCGGGCTGAGCGCTTCTTTCCAGCGGCGCTGCGCGGTCGCGCCGTCGTTGGCCGCAGCAGCGGCGCCGTCGAGGGTCAGACCGCGCCCGGCTGCACCGGCGGATGGGCACCGATGTCCTCCCCCGTCCGTTCGTGTCGGGCGCTGCCAAGGTCGCCTTCCACCCGCATGCGCGGCAGGAACTGCGGGTACTCGCGCTGCATGAAGTCGATCACGCCCTCGCGCACCCGGCAGCGCAGGTCCCAGGCCAGGCCGGAACTGGCGGCCGTGCACAGGATGCGCAGCTGCATGGTGCGCTCGGTGGCATCGGTCACCACGAGGTTGAAGAAGCGACCATCCCACTCGGGCGCGGCCTTGACCACGCGCTCCACCTCGGCGCGCAGCGGCGCCAGCGGCATCCCATAGTCCACGAACAGGAAGACCGAGCCCAGCAGCTGCGAGCTGTTGCGCGTCCAGTTCTGGAAGGGCTTCTCCATGAAGTAGTTCAGCGGAATGATCAGCCGCCGGTCGTCCCAGATGCGCAGCACCACGTAGGTGCCGGTGATCTCTTCCACGCGCCCCCATTCGCCCTCGACGATCAGCACGTCGTCGATGCGGATCGGCTGGGTCAGTGCGATCTGGATGCCCGCGATCAGGTTGCTGAACACCGGCTTGGCGGCCAGACCGCCGACGATACCGATCACGCCCGCCGAGGCCAGCAGGCTGGCGCCGACCTGGCGCGCGCCCGGAAAGGTCATCAGGGCCATGGCCGCGCCGATGATCACCGCCACCACCATCGCCGTGCGCGAGAGCACGCGCGCCTGGGTCAGGATGCGCCGCGCCGCCATGTTGTCGGCCACGTCCACCGGATGGCGGGCGATGATGCCGTCCGCCAGTCCGCCGATCAGCCGCACGACCAGCCAGGTCAGCGACACGATCAGCAGCAGCCCGTTGAGGTGGCGGATGTTGCCGATGAACTCCAGGTCATCCGGCGCGGCCTGCCAGACCGTCTGCAGGGCCAGCAACGGCAGCACGGCGCTGGCGGGCGCGCGGGCCGCCTGCACCACCAGGTGGACCACCGGCAATGGTCGCGTCACGCGCATGAGCACGGCGCGCCCCACGCGGAAGATGACAAGGGCGATGACCACCGCCACCACGGCGGCGATCAGGGTCTGGGTCCAGGGCAGGGCCAGGATGGCTTGCAGGTTCATTCGGCATCTCCATGCGGCAGCGCAGGCGGTGGGCCGGCGCGGGCCGGCGACCGCAGTCAGGCGCTGCGGGGTTGCTGGGAAGGGGCTGCCGGCAGCATGGCGGGGTCGCGCAGGATCTGCGCCACATCCGCCTTGATCTGCATGGCAATGCCCGCGGCGAGGTCGAGCCGGCGCAACAGCCAGGGGCTGATGTCCTGATCGAAGGGGTCCGGCAGGGGCACCGGCCCGGAGGACAGCGAGGCCGCCGGGGCGGTATCCGGCGCATCCGCCAGTTCCGCCCGCTCGGGTGCGCCGGCGGGACGAGGCCCGATCGCCTCGTCGATACGCCGCGCGGCGCGCTCCAGGGGACCCTGGACCTGAGACGGATCCAGCCGGTCGTGCCGCAGCACGAGCATGGACTTCACCGCCGACAGCTGCGCCAGCAGCTGGTAGCTGTGAGCCTGCAGGCGCTCCAGCGGTTCCAGCGGCGGCTGTACGGCACGTGGCTCCGACAGCGAGCGCTGCGTCGCCTGCACCAGCGCCGAGAGGGCATCGAAGGCCTCCCGCCGCGCCAGCCGCCATTCCAGCTCCGGTGCCGTCTCCAGGGCATGCAGCTGGCCGAGCGACAGCGAGAGCCGCGCATGCCGGGCCTGCGCCGCCACCGTCCGCCGCACCAGGGCCGGAATCTGCGTGCGCTCCCAGGATGGCAGCACATAGCAGAAGGCCCACGCCAGCGCGGCGCCGATCAGCGTGTCGGCGATACGCTCCCCGAGCGCGAAGGTGGGCGCGGCGCCGGCATACAGCTGGTGCGCCTGAACCAGCCCCAGCACCGTGGCGGCCACGGCTGTCAGGGTGTATTTGCGCACCGCGAAGCCATGGGCGAAGGCCTGCGCCGCCGTCATGGCCAGTAGCAGCTCGACGGGGCCGGGATGGGTGGCCAGCAGTGCCACGGCGAACAGGCTGCCCACCAGCGTGCCGGCCACGCGCTGGTTGCGCCGCTCCAGCGTCTGCGCCAGGCTGCCGCGCAGCACCACCACGATGGTGAGCAGGATCCAGTAGTCGTGCGAGCCCCAGGGCATCAGCACGGCGATGACGTAGCCGGTGGCCAGTGCCAGCGCGGCGCGGATGGCATGGCGCAGCGGCGGCGCGTCCCAGCGCCAGAGCGCGAGGAAGGGCCGGATCGACCACTCGGTGGGACTGACGAAGACCTGCCAATGCGCGCGGACGACGGCCAGGTCGGGCGCCTCGTCGCCTCGCGCCAGGCGGGCGAGGCGCACCGTCTCATCGTTCAGATGGGCCAAGCGGTTGGCCAGACCGCGGGCCAGTTGGCCGGGGGAGGGGCCGCCGAAGGCCGCCGTCTCGTCGGCGTCCGCAGGGATGGCAGCCAACGCCTGCCGGCGGTCGGCGATGACCGCGGGCCGGCGCATCTGCAGCAGGGCATCGGCCAAGGCCTCGACGTCGTCGGCCATGGCCTCCAGCACCTGGCGCATGGCCGCCAACTGGGCGCCGTGACGGGGATGGCTGCGCAGCATCTCCAGGTCGAGCTCACTGGCCAGCAGGTGGTCGCGCATCTCCAGCACCGTCATCAGCATGCCGGCCAGCCGCTGGCGGTAGGGCGTGCGCGGGGATTCGAAGACCAGGTCGCGCGTGGACTGCAGCTGGTCGGCCAGCGCCGCCTGCGCTCGGAGCATGGCGCCGAGCGCAGGCGCGTCGACTTCGCGCACGTCGCTCGATTCGTCCCGGGCGCGGAACTGCCGCGCCTGCGCCCGCATGAGCGCCGCCATCGACAGCAGCAGGTCGGCCATGTACTGCGTGCGGTAGCGCGCGTTGAGCACCAGGTTCATCAGCGTGGCGTAGACCACGTACAGCGCCGAGCCCAGCGCCATGTGCCCCGTGCGGGCCATCGCCTCGCCCAGGCCGGAAGGGGGCCGTGTCGCCATCGAGAACACCATCGCCAGCATCAGCGCGATGGCGATGGGGATGCCCCGCTTGCCCCAGGCCATGGCCAGGAAGGCCAGGAACGAGGCCGGCACCAGCAGCAGGCCCAGCCGCCCCGGCATGGTGTGCAGCATCTGCACCGCGAAGAAGAGTGGCAGGCTGAGCAGGGCCGCGGGCAGCAACTGGCGCAGCTTGCCGCGGCGAGGCGCCGCGCGGTCGGGGGGGCTGGCGACGATGACGCCTGTGGCCGCCGATGCGGCCGCTGCCGCACCCAGCCACAGATGCACACCGCCCGAGATCAACAGCAGGCCGAGGGCCACCGACAGCCCGTTCGTGACGTCGTGGCTGAGGGCGGTGCGCAGGCTGCTGCGCATCTGGGGACGGCCGGCCGTGCTCAGGCTCACGCGCCCGGATTGCCTTCGTTGCTTTCGGGGGCGCGCTTGACGCGCGTCAGCTTGCGGGGCGCGGCGGGGGCGGGCGCCGGTGCCTCGGCGCCGCCTTCGGGCTCGGCCTCTTCGGTGCCCAGGCCCACAGTGGAGCGGGCGTAGATGTCGGCCGAGTCGTCAGCGCCGGCGGCGCGGCGGCTGGGGTCGACCGAGCGGATGCGCTCGGTGGCGGCCAGCTTGTCGTCCACGCCGGCGAACTTGGAGTATTTGCTCAGGATCGGCACCAACTGGCCGTAGATGCGCGGCGTGCCGGCCAGCAGTTCGCGCTGGTCCAGGAACTCGCCTTCGCCGGTGAAGTTGCTGATCAGGCCACCCGCCTCGGTCACCAGCAGCGAGCCGGCGGCGGCGTCCCAGATGTTGAGGCCCGTCTCGAAGAAGGCCTCGGTGTAGCCGGCGGCCACATAGGCGAGGTCCAGCGCGGCGGCGCCGGGGCGGCGCAGGCCGGCAGCGCGGGGCATCAGGTCGGCCATGATGGCCAGGTACTGCTTGAAGTTGTCGCCGGTGCGGAAGGGGAAGCCGGTGGAGATCAGGCTCTCGGGCAGGCGGATGCGCTTGGACACGCGGATGCGCCGCTCGTTGAGGTAGGCGCCGCGGCCGCGCGAGGCGGTGAACAGGTCGTTGCGCGTCGGGTCGTAGACCACGGCCTGCTCGATCTTGCCGCGCACCGACAGCGCGATGGACACGCAGTACACGGGGAAGCCGTGGATGAAGTTGGTGGTGCCGTCCAGCGGATCGATGATCCAGACGTATTCGGAATCGCGGGCGCCGTGCTCGCTGCCCGATTCCTCGGCCAGGATGCCGTGGCCGGGATAGGCCGTCAGCAGCGTCTCGATGATGATCGCCTCGGCGGCATGGTCCACCTCGGTCACGAAGTCGTTCACCTGCTTCTGCGAGACGCGCACCGCTTCGACGTCGAGCGCGGCGCGGTTGATGATGGCGCCAGCGGCGCGGGCGGCCTTGATGGCCACGTTGAGCATGGGATGCAGGTTGGACGACATGAGTTGTGCGAGGAACGGGTGCGGGCCCGGCCCGCCAGAGACGCGTCCGGCGATGCGGACGGAAAAGAAGGCGCGCATTTTAGCGGGCAGCGCGTTCGTCGTTCTACAATGAGAACAATTCTCAAAAAGTCTGCATAGAACGTCTTTGATCGTCAGCCAGACCGGTCGTGCCGCCTGACGCGGTGCGCCTTCCGGGCCCAGCCAGCGATGCGAGGGTGCCGGCCTCCGTGCCGGCCTCCCTCGCGTGTCTTGCCTGGAGCCTTGTCCATGTTTCCGACCTGCCGGACCGCCGAGGCGGCCCTTGTCTCGGGGCGCGATGCCGCGCCTTTCCTTACTCGCCGGCGCGGCGCCGGCCCGTTTGCGCGGCCGCCGGTCCGCTCGATCCTGGGGGCACTCGCATCCCGGGCGCAGCCGGAGTTCGCGTGGTGAGCGGCGCGATGCCTCTGGCGCAGCAGTGGCTGTCCCGGGCTTGGCAGGCCGGCCCGGTGGTCTCGCGCATCGCCGCAGCCGTGGGCGGCGGCTATGCACTGGGCGCACTCACCAGCGTGGCCGCGCTCGCGCTGCCGGCGAGCCGTCCGCAGGCCGTGTTGGGCGGTGCGTTGGCGAGCTTCGCGGTGTTCGCGGCGGCGGTGATCTGGGTGTTCGCCGCGCGCAGCGCCACGCGGGCCTGGGTCGGGCTGCTGATCGCCGCGCTGCCACTGCTGCTGGCCAGCGCCCGGGTGTGGCGTTTGGGAGTGGGCGGATGAAGAAGCACGCCCCGCCCGCGCGCGGCCTGCGCCAGCGCATGTCCGACCTGCACATCTGGGCCGGCCTGCTGGTCGGCTGGCTGCTCTATGCCATGTTTCTCACCGGCACGGTGAGCTACTTCAAGGAAGAGATCTCGCAGTGGATGCGGCCCGAGGTGCCGCACCGCGCCGACCGCCCCGACCCTGCCACCGTGGCCGAGCGCGTGACGGCCGGCCTGCAGGCGCGCGCCCCGGACAGCACGCAGTGGAGCTTCGCGCTGCCCGACGACCGCAATCCCCTGGCCGACGCCTTCTGGCGCAAGCCGGCCGCGCAGGGGCGCCGCGCCTTCGAAAGCGCCAGCTTCGATCCTCACACCGGCCAGGTGGTGGCGGCGCGCGAGACGCGCGGCGGCGAGTTCTTCTACCGCTTCCACTTCCAGTTCCACTACATGCCGGTCCTGTGGGGGCGCTGGCTGGCCGGCATCTGCGCCATGTTCATGCTGGTGGCCATCGTCAGCGGCGTGATCACGCACAAGAAGATCTTCACGGACTTCTTCACCTTCCGATGGGGCAAGGGGCAGCGCTCCTGGCTCGACGCGCACAACGTGCTCTCGGTGCTCGGGCTGCCCTTCCACCTGATGATCACGTACACCGGCCTGGTGACGCTGATGCTGCTGTACATGCCCTTCGGCGAGCAGGCGGCCTTCAAGACGCCGGCCGAGCGCCGAACGCTCACCGCCCAGATGAGCGCCTTCGTCCAGCCGCAGACGCCCAGCGGCCAGGCGGCGCCGCTGGCGCCCATCGGGCCCATGGTTCGGCAGGCGCAGGCGCGCTGGGGCGCCGACGCCCTGGGGCGCGTGACCATCGCCAACCCGGGCGACGCGGTGGCGCGGGTGGTGGTCACGCGCGGCGACGAAGGCCGGGTGTCGGTCAGTCCGCAGTACATGCTCTTCGAAGGCAGCACTGGCCGCCTGCTGGAGGTCAGGGACCGCGTGGGCCCGGCCGCCGAAACCCGCGGCGTGATGTATGCCCTGCACCTCGGCCGCTTCAGCGATGGCGTGACGCGCTGGCTCTACTTCCTCGTCAGCCTGGCGGGCACCGCCATGGTGGGCACGGGCCTGGTGATGTGGACCGTCAAGCGCCGCGCCAGGTTGCCCGATCCTGCGCGGCCGTACTTCGGCTTCTGGCTGGTGGAGCGGCTGAACATCGCCGCGATCGCCGGCCTGTCCATCGCCATGGCCGGCATGCTGTGGGCCAACCGGCTGCTGCCCGTCGGCATGGCGCAGCGCGCCGAATGGGAAGTCGACGTGTTCTTCATGGTCTGGGGGGCAACCCTGGCCTGGGCGCTGCTGCGGCCGGCCCGCCGGGCCTGGATCGAACTGCTGTGGACCGCCGCCGCCGTGCTGGCGCTGCTGCCGGTGCTGAGCTGGCTGACCACCGGTCGCCACCTGCTGGCCAGCCTTCAGGCGGGCGACGGCGTGTTCGCCGGCATGGAGCTGACGCTGTGGGTCCTCGCCGCGCTGCATGCGGTGCTGGCCCTGCGCACGATGCGGCACCAGGCCCGTCTGCCCAGGCCGCGGGCATCGGCGAAGGCGGCTGTCCCGCGGACGCCGGCCGATGGGCTGGCTGCCGAAGGGGGCCGCTGATGCACGCGCTCGTCACTGCACTGCTGCTCGCCGGTTTCGCGCTACTGGCCGCGGCGATGGAGCGGCACCAGGACGACCTCTTCGGCCGGCCGCTGCCGGCCCGTCTCACCGCGCTGCTGCGGCTCGGAGGCAGCGCCGCGCTGCTGCTCGGCCTGGCCGCCGCCGTGCAGGCCTGGGGCTGGGCCGTGGGGCTGGTCGTCGGTTGCGGCCACCTGAGCGTCGCGGCCGGTGCGGTGGTGCTGGCGCTGGTGGCCTGGAACCGGCGCCACGGCCGCTGAAGGCGCGCGGCGGCATCACGGCCGCCGCCGCCATCCTCACTCCGCGATCCGGCTGCTGCTGTACTGCGGATCGGCCTGGATTTCCGCCTCGGTGAACGGCACCTTGAGCCACTGCTTGGCGCTGTAGCGCCGGGTGTAGTCGCCGTTGTGCGGCGAGGCCGGATCGTCCGATTGCGAGAAGGTCAGGAAGGTGTGGGCCTGCACGCCCGCCGCGTCGAATTGCACCACCTGCATGTAGCTGTTGCCGTTGGGGTCCCCGTCCATGCTGTAGCCGCCTTGCTCGATGCGCTGCTCGGAACAGGCGATGGTGAAGTAGCCGACATTGCCGCAGCCGCCATAGAGCGGGATGCGCACGCCGCCGCGGGTGGCGAACAGCGTCTCTCCCCGCGGCGCATTGAGCGCGAAGCCACTGGCCTGGATCGCCAGTGTGGCGGCGCCCATCGCCTGACGCAGGCTGGCGGCGGCCGCGGGCTGCAGGTCGCGCGGCGTGTTCAGCGGGTCGGCGGCGTCGAAGGGCACGGCCCACAGCGCGGCCGCGCCGAGCTTCTCGGCCCGGCGCCAGAACTCGTCCCATACATGCGCGCCGCGGGCGTCGGCGTTGCCGGTGGAATCCCAGTTGCGCAGTTGGTCGCAGGCGGCAGCGATGTCCACCGTGCGCGCCGGGGAATAGGTCTGGCCGGTGGCGGCATCGGCGCTCACGCTGACCGTGGTGGGCGCGGTGCAGGCCAGCGTCAGGGCCTGGCTCTTGACCAGCTCCGCGCTGAGCACGCGGCTGCCCAGCACCATGCGCTGCACGATGTCGGGCGTGGCGCGGTTGCCGGCATAGCCGTCGGTACCGGCCAGGCGTGCGCGGGCCATCAGGTGGCCCATGCGGGTGCGCAGCGACTGCGCCTCCGTGCCGGTCGGGCCGATGATGGACGGATAGCCCGTGAGTGGCGCGTCCGGGTTGGCCAGCCAGTAGCTGTCGTTCATGTTGGCGACGTAGTCGTCGCGCAGCAGCCCGGGCATCTGGGTGGCCGGCAGGGCCCCGGGCTGTGCGGCAGCGGGGTCGACCGTCCAGTTGCACGCCGAGCGCGAGCCGTCCAGCACGGGCACGCGGGGCAGGGCCGCCGCCAATGCCGTGCTGAACGGCGTGGCGCAGGCCGACAACTGCGCAGGCGGCACATTGGGCATGGCGCCGATGTCGCCGTACCAGGCCTGGCTGCTGCCGCGGCCCACCGCCACGGTGTTCACCCAGGGGATGGACGATTCCTCCTTCTGGATGGCGATCAGCTCGTCCAGCGACTTCGCCGTGTTCCAGCGCATCCAGGTGCGGAACAGCCGGTAGTTGTCGGCGTTGATGTCGCGGATGGCGAAGGCGCTGGTGGCCGACCACGCCAGCGCCGGGTTGAGCGTGCCCAGGTTGACCATGGGCCCGTACTCGCTGCGGTAGAGCGTGCGGGTGACGGGGGCGCCGTCCTTCACGGCGACGGTGATGCGCTGGGCCGTCATCTTCACCTTCTGGCCATCGCGCATATAGGCCGTGGGGTCGTCAGAGGCCAGCGTCAGCTGGAAGAAGCCGAAGCGGCGCGCCGTCGAGACTGTGTGGCTCCAGGCCACCCCGTTGTTGAAGCCGATGAGGATGACCGGGATGCCCAGGAAGGAGCTGCCGCTCACGTCCAGCTCGCCCGGGATGGTCAGCTGCGCCTGGTAGAAGCGGTCGGGCCCGCGCCAGTACCAGTGGGGGTTGCCGAACAGCACCGGCCCGCCGCCGGTGGCCGCGCCTCCGAAGCCGTACATGTTGCTGCCCACCCCGGACTCGCCGCCCACTTCGAGCGCGGGCGCCGCAATGTTCTGCGGGCGCAGCACGGCGTACTGCCGGGCAGGGCTGCGTAGCGTCCGGCGGGTGGTCGTGATGGGCGCCGGCGGCTGGGCGTTGGCGATGGCCGAAAGGAAGTTGCTGTAGCCGGCGGCAAAGTTGGCCTGGTACATCCGGCGCCACAGATCGGCGGTCGTGACCGTCGTGACCCAGGCCTGGTCGCGGCAGGCTGCGTGGCGACCGGGACTGCCGCCCGACTTCAGCTCGCGCACATAGCGGTTGTAGCCGGCGGTGAAGCCTTCCACCATCTGCAGCAGTTTGGCGGGCTGGGCCGCCATCACGGCCTGGATGCGGGCGTCGTCCATCACCTGGCGGTGGAAGAAGTCGGAGTCGATGTTCTTCGGACGGCCGATGGTGCCGCTGGTGGTCACCTGCGCATCCGCGCCCAGCCAGCGCGAGCGCTCGCCGCGGTAGGTGAGGAAGGCATCCGCCATCGTGCACAGCGCATCCTGCGCCTGGGCATAGCCGTAGCCGTAGCCCACGCCACCCCAGTCGGCGGCCTTGATGTGGGGAACGCCCAGTGCGGTGCGGCGGATTTCGGCCTGGTAGGCAGCCGCAGGCGCCGGGGCCGGCGAGGGGGCAGGCGCGGGCGCGGGAACGAAATGGCTGGTGCCGCCGCTGCCGCCACAGGCGGCCAGCGAGGCGATGGCAAGCAGGGTCAAGGGCCGCAGATGGCGGCCGAGCGAAGGGGTCACGGTGGTCTCCTGTTTCTTGTTGGCGGCGTCTTGGCACGCCAGCCGGCAGCGTAGGGCGTCGCACATCCGGTGGCTTGTACATAGCCGCTACTCGGCGGGACGGCGGCGGGCCCGTGCGGTCCGGACGCCCTCCGATGGGCCGGCCTTGCGCGTGCAGGATCAGGTGGGCCAGGCGCGTGTGGCCGCGTCGTCCACCGAGAGCTGCACGCGGCGCGGGTCGGCGAGGAAGCAGGGCGCGAGCCCGAAGCAGGACTGGAAGGTCCGGCTCATGTGCGCCGAGTCCGAGAAGCCGCCGGCCAGCGCCACCTGGGTCAGCGGTGCGCCCTCGCGCATCTGCTGGATCGCGCGGCGGATCTTGGCCCACAGGGCATAGCGCGTCACCGACAGGCCGGCCTGCTCACGGAAGAGGTGCGTGAGCCGGTCGGCCGACAGGCCCGCGATCTCGGCCAATGCAGGCAGGGGACATGCCTGTGGATCGCGGCGGATGGCCGCAGCCACTCGGCAGACGCGCGGGTCGAGGTTGCGCGTGCCTCCCGGGGCTGGCGGCGCGGCGCTGCCGACGATCCGCCGTAGCGCCTCATCGCACAGCGTCTGCAGCTGGATGGCATCGAGCTGGCCGTGCACGGCCCCCTCGCATGGCTGCGCCAGAGGCGCGAGGATGTCGGGCGCCAGCACGTGAATGCGGTTGCTGCCGAGCCGTTTGGCCAACAGACGATGGTTGAGGGCGGCGGGGTCGATGTTGAGCGACAACAGGCCCCAGCGGCTTGCGTCCAGGCGGCGGGCCACCAACGGCGGCACCCAGGCGGCGCTGGCCTGTACCCGCTCGCCATGGCCGGACACCAGCGTGAAGCTCCGGCCGGGAGGTGCGATCAGCACCGTGCCGCTCGCGCGGGCGGTGAGGCCGGAGGCGATGGCGTGAGTGGCGTAGAGGAAGCGGTCTTCCCAGAGATGCAGGTGCGCGTCGGACACGGTGAAGGAGCGAAGCCCGCTCGGAGTGTGCGGTCGCGCCCCTTCCTGGTGCGTCGGCAGAAACCCCGGGGCCGGGGCCCCCGCGTGTCAGTCGCCGAAGGATGCGGCGAGCGGCACGTCGATGACGATGTCGCTGCGCGCCTCGGCCACGCAGGGCAGGATCCAGCCTTCCGCGCGCTCCTCGCGGGTCACCCCCGGCCATTCGATGGTGTGCACCACCGCGCCTTCGCGCACCTGGCACAGGCAGGTGCGGCAGGTGCCGTTGCGGCAGGAGCTCGGAAGCACCGCGCCCGCGTCCTCGGCCGCGCGCAGCAGGCTCCGGCCGGCTTGCGCGGTGAAGCGAAGGCCCGAGGGCTGGATGAGGACGCTGTAGGACATGGCAGCAAGCAGGGGAGGGGCGCAGTGTAGGGGCGGGGGCGACCCGCGCCGGGCGGCGACAATGGCGGCCCGATTTTTTAGAAGTTCTGAATGTCTCCGTACGAAGTCTGCCCCGCCGAAACCCGTGACGCCCGTGCCATCGCCGAGATTCACGCTGCCGCCGCCCGGGCCGCCTACCAGGGGCTGGTGCCCGACGACCAGCTCGACGCGCTGGTCGCGCCCGGCACCCGCGAAGCCAAGTGGCGCCAGGCCATCGAATTCGCCGAGCCGCAGGTGCTGGTGGCCGTGCAGGGCGACCAGGTGGTCGGCTTCGTCGGCTTCGACCGCTCGCGCGATCCCAAGACGCCGCCCACCACCGGCGAAATCTGGGCGCTGTACGTGCATCCCGACCATTGGGGCAAGGGCGTGGCCCTGCAGTTGTGGGATGCTGCCACCGAAGGCCTGGAGGACGAGGGCTGCACCACCGTCACCGCCTGGGTGCCGCTGCGCAACGAGCGCGCCCTCAACTTCTTCGAGCACCAGGTCGGCTTCAAGCGCGACATGAAGACCGCCAAGACCACGGCGCTGAACAGCACCGTGCGCATCGAGGAAGTGCGGCTGAAGCGCACGCTGGGTTGACGTCTGCGCTGACGCAGGACCGGCACGCCGCCCCTTAGGCTCCTGCGCGCAGCGAGCTTGCGCTGTGCCCCTGACCGAGAACTCCCCGCATGGCCTCCAGTCTCCTCCTGTTGCTCGACGACATCGCCACCGTGCTCGACGACGTGTCGGTGCTCACCAAGGTGGCGGCCAAGAAGACCGCCGGTGTGCTCGGCGACGACCTGGCGCTCAATGCTCAGCAGGTGACGGGCGTCAAGGCCAACCGCGAGTTGCCGGTGGTCTGGGGCGTGGCCAAGGGCTCGCTGCTTAACAAGGCCATCCTGGTGCCGGCGGCGCTGGCCATCGCGTCGTGGCTGCCCTGGCTGATCACGCCGCTGCTGATGGTGGGCGGCGCCTTCCTCTGCTTCGAGGGCGTCGAGAAGCTGGCCCACAAGTTCCTGCACAAGGGCGAGGATGCCCAGGCGCGCCGCGAGCATGTGCAGGCCATGGTGGAGGGCGGCGCCGATCCGGCCCAGTTGGAGAAGGACAAGATCAAGGGCGCCATCCGCACCGACTTCATCCTGTCGGCCGAGATCATCGTGATCACGCTGGGCGCAGTGGAAGGCCAGCCATTCCTCACCCAGTTGACGGTGCTGGCCGCCATCGCGGTGTTGATGACCGTGGGCGTCTACGGCCTGGTGGCCGGCATCGTCAAGCTGGACGACCTGGGCCTTTGGCTCACCCGCCGTTCCGGCGCACTGGCGCGCGCCGTGGGCCGCGGGCTGGTGGGCATGGCGCCTTGGCTGATGAAGGCGCTGTCGGTGCTGGGCACGGCCGCGATGTTTCTGGTGGGCGGCGGCATCCTGGTGCACGGCGTGCCGGCCGTGGCCCATGCGGTCGAGGGTTGGGCCCACCCGTTCGGCGGATTGCCGGGCACGCTGCTGGGGCTGGCGGCCAATGCGGCCATCGGCATCGTGGCGGGGGCGGTCGTGCTGGCGGTGGTCGAGGTCGCCAAGCGGTTCAAGCCGGGCGCATGAGTGCGCTGGCCGGCGGTGGGTGCAGGCTCGGCGCTCAGCGGCGCCGGCGCCATAGCGCCACGCCCATCAGCGCCACGCCGAGGATCACCGCGAACCAGCCGACGGTCTGGGCGCCGCCGATCATTTCGCGCCAGCCCGGCGACTTGAGCCACATGGGCGCCAGCAGCACCACCACGCCGATGAGGGCGCACATGGCACCGCGCATCAGCATCTGGTCGTCGTTCTTCTTGGCCATGGAATGGGGTCTCGGAAGGGAAAGGGGCTGCCGTGCGGACGAAAAAAAGCGCGGACGTGCCGCGCTTTCGCCATCTGGCAGGCCGATCAACCCTGGTGGGCGCGCTTGCCCGGGTTCTTCTTGCTGCGGGTGGCAGTGCCGCGTTCCAGGCTGCGCTTCTGCCCGCCGCCGCTGCGCATGACGATGGCGCCCGGCAGGGGCTTGGTGGCCTTGCGGTCGGCTTCGGTGACGATCTTGTTGCCCATGGTGAGTACTCCTTGCTGGACGAGGTGACGAAAATGCGAAACCCCGTATTGTGGCGCCTCGCGCCAGGCTTCTGGGCGCGCGACCCTGCAGGGGCTGCCGGATTGCGCTCCAATCGCGCGGCGGCGCCTGTGTCGCCACGCACTTTCCGCATGACTTTTCCTCGTCTCTCCCACCCCGCCTCGGCTGCTTCCTGCCTGGTCGCTGCGCTGTTGGCCGGCGCGATGGCCAGCATGGCGCCGCCCGCCTGGGCGCAGGCCGATGTGCGCGACTTTCCGGCCGCGGCGCTGCGGTTGCTGCAGGCCGAGCAGGCCGCCATCGACCGCGCCGTGGCCGAGCGCGACCGCGACCAGTTCGAGGTCTCCATGGGCCGCACCCTGGCCTTCACCGAGGCCTGGGATTTCAAGAGCCATGCCAACCCGGCCCTGGCGCCCTACGCCGCCTGCACCGAGGCCATTGCCGACCTGCACGTCGTGGGCCTGTGCCGCATGCTGCCCGCCGCAGAAGGCTGCCAGCCTTCGCCCGCGCCACGGCTGGCCGACAACATCAACCGCTGCCGACAACAGGCCACGCCATGAACACCACTGCTTCCCGCCCGCCCATCGAGATCGAGACCGGGCCCAAGCCCTGCGCCACCGTGCTGCTGATGCATGGCCTGGGCGCCGATGGCAACGACTTCGTCCCCATCGTGCGCGAGATGAAGGAGGCATTGGCGCCCATCGGCCCGGTGCGCTTCGTCTTCCCCAACGCGCCGGTCCAGCCCGTGACCATCAACGGCGGCTACGCCATGCCGGCGTGGTACGACATCCTGGGCCCCGGCCGGCCCGAAGACGAGGCCGGCCTGCGCCAGTCCATGGCCACCCTCGAGGGCCTGCTGGCCTGTGAGCGCGAGCGCGGGATTCCGAGCGAGCGCACGGTGATCGCCGGCTTCTCGCAGGGCTGTGCCATGGCGCTGCTCACCGGCCTGCGGCATGCGTCGCCGCTGGCCGGCATCGTGGGCCTGTCGGGCTACCTGCCGCTGGCGGACCGCACGGCGGCGGAGCGTCATGCGGCCAACCAGGCCACGCCCATCTTCCTGGCCCACGGCACGCGCGACAACGTCGTGGTGTTGCCGCGCGCCGAGCATGCGCGCGACACGCTGCTGGGCCTGGGCCATGCCGTGGAATGGCATGCCTATCCCATGGAGCACAGCGTGTGCATGGAAGAAATCGGCGACATCGCCGCCTTCCTGCAGCGTGTTTTGGCCTGAGTCAACGCTGCTGCCGCACGAGGACGAGGGGCCCTGAAAAGGGCGAGAGGACCCTCGGCGGCAGGACTCGGCGGCCGGTGTTACCGTCCGCCCCGATCCCCAGATTTGAGACGATGCACATGAACAGACTTCAACAACGTCTGGGCGGCCTGGCGCCGACCCGGCTCCAGGGCATCCGTCGCGGCATCGAGAAGGAAAGCCTGCGCGCGCAGCCGGATGGCAAGCTCGCGCTCACGCCGCATCCGGCCGCGCTGGGCAGCGCGCTCACGCATCCGCACATCACCACGGACTTCAGCGAATCGCAGCTGGAGTTGATCACCGGCGTGCATGCCGATGTCGACGCCTGCCTGGCCGAGTTGACCGAGGTGCACCAGTTCACCTACCGCGTGCTGCGCGAGGCCTGCGGCGAAGAAATGATGTGGGTCTCCAGCATGCCCTGCGGCCTGCCGTCGGACGAGACCATTCCGCTGGGCCGCTACGGCACCTCCAACGTCGGGCGCGCCAAGAGCGTCTACCGCATGGGTCTGGGCCACCGCTATGGCCGGCGCATGCAGACCATCTCGGGCATCCACTACAACTGGTCCCTGCCCGAGGTGTCGAGCGAGGACTACTTCGCGCTGATCCGCAACTTCCGCCGCCAGGCCTTCCTGCTGCTGGTGCTGTTCGGCGCCTCGCCGGCGGTGTGTGCGAGCTTCGTCGAAGGGCGACCGCATGCGCTCGATCCCATCGGCGACTACACCATGCACAAGCCCCATGCGACCTCGCTGCGCATGGGCCGCCTGGGCTACCAGAGCGAGGCGCAGGCCTCGCTGTTCGTGAGCTACAACGGGCTCGACGGCTACGGCGCCTCGCTGGCCGATGCGCTGACGCGGCCCTATGCACCCTACGAGGCCATCGGCGTGCGCAATCTGGGTGGCGAGTACAACCAGCTCGCCACCACGCTGCTGCAGATCGAAAACGAGTTCTACGGCACCATCCGGCCCAAGCGCGTCATCTTCCCGGGCGAGCGTCCGCTGCATGCCTTGCGCGAGCGCGGCGTCGAATACGTGGAGGTGCGCCTCATGGACCTCGACCCCTTCGAGCCGGTGGGCATCAGTGCACAGACCATGCGCTTCCTCGACGTCTTCCTGTTGCAGTGCCTGCTGCGCGAAAGCCCGCCCGACAGCCGCGACGAGATCGTCGAGATGAAGCACAACCAGCATCTGGTGGCCGAGTCCGGCCGCCAGCCCGGCCTGACACTGCGCCGCGGCGGTCAGGAAGTGCTGCTGGCCGACTGGGGCCGCGAGATCCTGTCCGAATGCCGGCCCATCGCCGAGGCCATGGACGCAGCCCTGGGCGGCGGCGAGGCGCATGCACGCGCCGTCGAGGCGGCCGTCCAGTCGCTCGCGCAGCCCGACACGCTGCCGTCGGCCCGTGTGCTGCAGGCCATGGCGGCCTCGCATGCGGATTCCTTCACCGGCTTTGTGATCGAGCGCTCGCGCCAGTCGCAGCTCGCGTTGCTGGACATGCCCTGGACGCCCGAGCAGCAGGCGCGTTACGAGGCCATGAGCGCCGACTCCGTCCAGACCCAGCGGCAGATCGAGGCCGCCGACACGATGCCCTTCGAGGAATACCGCCAGCAGTACACCTCGCCGGGCCGGCTGGGGCTGCGGCCGGTCAAGGGCGACGTGCTGCTCGCCATCTGAGCCCAGGGGGCGCTGGGCGTCCCAGTTCTCCCAGTCACGAATCCGTCACAACCCTGAGCGCCAATCGGGGCGGCCCGCCGCACGGTGCGCGGGCCACAACGACGGATGAAGATGAGCAAGAGCACACGACATGCAATGAGGGGTTGGGCGACCGTGGCGGGCACGAGCCTGCTGCTGGCGGCCTGCGGGGGCGGTGGCGGCAGCAGTGCCTGGGTGCCGGTCACCGGCACTTCGTCGAGCGGCGGCAGCACCGCGGGCAGCGGCAACACCGGCACGGGCGCCTCGACGCCCACCGCCACGACCGGCTTCTTCCTCGATGCCGCCGTCGAAGGCCTGGACTACCAGGCTGGCAGCGCCACCGTCGCCCAGACGGATGCGCAGGGCCGCTTCCAGTGCAAGCCGGGCGAGACCGTGCGCTTTCGCGCCGGTGCGCTCGAACTCGGCAGCGCCGCCTGCGGCAGCGTGGTCACCCCGCTCACCCTGGCTGGCCTGGCCAATGGCGCCGTCGGCGTGCAGGCCGACGCCGTGGTCAACCGGCTGCTGGCGCTGCAGTCGCTCGATGACGACGGCGATCCGTCCAACGGCATCCGCCTGACCTCCGAGCTCAAGGCCCGCCTCAAGGCCGGCGCGCTCGACTTCTCGGCCACGGCCGCCGACTTCAACACGTCGCTGCAGACGCTGCTGGCCGGCCTGCCGGCGCCCTGGGCGGCGCGCACCGTGGACGACAGCCGCCGCCTGCTGGCGCGGGAGCATTTCGAGAACACGCTCGCCGCCGCCGTGGGTACGCCCGTGGCCTTCCCGTACACGCAGAGCAATGCCCTTGGCACGCTGGGCGTGACCGTGACGCGCTACCAGCTGATGGCCGACGGCAAGTACTACGTGCCCTACGAAGGCACGCAGGCGGCCGTCCGGGCCGACTTTCCGATGGGCTTCCTGCCCGCCTATGGCTCCGGCCTGGCCTTCAAGGGCAAGGCCGACGATGGCGCGCTGGAGTTCTATGCCGTGACCGACCGCGGCCCCAACGGCGACGGCCCCACCGTGCCGGTGCCCGGCGACACCAGCGGTGCGACCAGCGTCAGCAAGGTCTTCCCGGCGCCTTCCTTCACGCCCAGCTTCGGCCTGATCCGCGTGGGCAAGGGCGGCGCCGTGCTGGCCTCGAGCACGCCGCTGCGCGTGGATGCGCAGACCAAGGTCACGGGCCTGCCGCCGAAGGCGGGCAGCGTGGGCTCCACCGGCGAGATCCCGCTGACCGACACCTATGTCTTCGATGCGACCAAGTCGGGCTTCGACGCCAACGGCCTCGACCCCGAATCGATGGTCTACGACAAGGCCCGCAACGTGCTGTGGACCAGCGACGAATACGGCCCCTTCGTGGCTCGCGTCAACATCGCCACCGGCGTGATCGAAAAGAAGTACGCGCCGGGCAACGGCTTGCCGGCCATCTTCGCCAAGCGGCGGCTGAACCGCGGCATGGAAGGCCTGACGCTGGACGTGGCCACCGGCCGTCTGCATGGCTTCCTGCAGAGCCCCATCGATCCCAAGGACGCCAATGGCAAGTCGCTCAAGGCCAAGCCGCCGGGCGGCAGCAACACCGACGTGCGCCACATCGCGAAGTTCGCGCGCTGGGTGGAATTCGATCCGGCGACGGAGACTTCGAAGTCCTATGCCTATCCCATCGATGGCTCGGCCTATGACAAGGACCGCACCGGCAACGCCAAGCTGGGCGACGTGGTCAGCCTGGGCAACGGCCGCTTCATCGTCATCGAGCAGGGCGCGCGCAAGAGCGACGGCAGGGTGATGAACAAGCTGATGCTGGTGGTGCTGCCTGCCGGCGCGACCGACATCGCCGCCATGGACGAGAACCTGGAGATCAGCAGCATCACCCAGGCTGCTTCCAACGGCGCGAACTACGCCAGTGTGGTGCCGATGCAGAAGACCGAGTTGCTGGACCTCAACGCCCTCGGCTGGCTGGCCGAGAAGGCAGAAGGCCTGGCGCTGGTGGACGACAACACGCTGGCTCTGGTCAACGACGACGACTTCGGCCTGTCGACGGTGCTGCTGGATGCCAACGGCAACAAGGTCGACGGCAGCGTCGAGGACTGCACCTTCGACGCCAGCGGCAACATCGTCAGCGGTTGCCCGACGGGCATGGTCAAGGCCCGCATCACGCGCGGCAGCGACCTGGAGCGGCCGACGCGCGTCTGGTTCATCAAGCTGGACCGCGCGCTGTCGGGGCTGCGACTGCCGAGCTGATCCTGCGGGCAGGGCCGGGGTTCACTCCCTCTCCGCTTGCGGGAGGGGGCCCACGGCGGCCCATGACGGACCGCTTGCGGCCAGGACATGCCGCAGGACCCTTGCGGTCCTCCCGGCGTTCAGCCTGCCCGGGTCGGCCACCCCTGCAGATGCCGCTCGGCCAACTGCGTGAGCGCGGCCATCCAGTCGGCGTCCTCGTTCAGACAGGGGATGTAGTGGAAGGCCTCCCCGCCCGATTCGAGGAAGGCCTCGCGGGCCTCCATGGCGATCTCTTCCAGCGTCTCCAGGCAGTCGGCCGGAAAGCCCGGGCACATCACGTCCACGCTCTTCAGGCCCTGCTTGGCCAGCTCGCGCAAGGTGGGCTCGGTGTAGGGCTGCAGCCATTCGGCGGCGCCGAAGCGCGACTGGAAGGTGGCGCGCCAGGCGTCGGCAGGCAGGCCCAGCCGTGCGGCCAGCAGCTCAGCCGTGCGAAGGCATTGCTGCTCGTAGGGGTCGCCCAGCTTGATGTTGCGCGCCGGGATGCCGTGAAAGCTCATCACCAGCATGGCACCGCGTCCGTGGGCCTGCCAGTGGCGCTCCACGCTGCGGGCCAGCGCATCGATGTAGGCCGGGTCGTCGTGGTAGTCGGCCACGAAGCGCAGCTCGGGCACGCGCCGGGCCTGGCCGCACCAGGCGTTGACGGCGTCGACCATGCTGGCCGTGGTGGTGCCCGAGTACTGGGGATAGGCCTGCAGCACCAGCACGCGATGGATGCCGGCGTCCGCCAGCTGTTGCAGCCGCGTCTCGACCGAAGGTTCGCCATAGCGCATCGCGTGGAGCACCTGGACCTGCCCATGTCCGGCCCGGGCGAGGCCTTCACCGAGCAGCCGGGACTGCGCCTCGGTGTGCACGGCCAGTGGCGAGCCCTGCGGCGTCCAGACGGTGGCGTACTTGGCCGCGGACTTGGCGGGCCGCACGCGCAGGATGATGCCGTGCAGGATCGGCAGCCAGGCGGCGCGCGGGATCTCGACCACGCGCGGATCGCCCAGGAACTGGGCCAGGTAGGGCCGCACGGCGGCGGCGGTGGGGGCGGCCGGCGAGCCCAGGTTGCACCAGAGGACGGCCGCGCCGGCGGAAGGGGACGAAGAAGGCATGCGGTATTCTGGTGCATGCCCGAGACATTCACGGCCGGCCTGGACTTGCCGCGCATCGCCGCCATCACCCTGGACCTGGACGACACCCTGTGGCCCGTGTGGCCGACCATCGAGCGCGCCGAAGGCGTTCTGCATCAATGGCTGCAGCAGCATGCGCCACGCACGGCCCAACTGGTGGCCTCGCCAGCCGAACTGCGCGCGCTGCGCATTGCCACCGAGAAGGAGCGCTCCGACCTCGCGCACGACCTGGCCGCCCTGCGGCGCGAATCGATCCGCCTGGCCCTGCGCCGCGCCGGCGAGGACCCGGCCCTGGCTGAGCCCGCCTTCGAGGTCTTCTATGCCGAGCGCCAGCGCGTGGTGCTCTACGAGGACGCGGCCCCGGCCCTCGACTGGCTGGCCGCACGCTATCCGCTGGTGGCGGTTTCCAACGGCAATGCGGACCTGGCGCTCACCGGCGTGGACCGCTGGTTCCGCGGCGGGTTGAGCGCCTACCGCTTCGGCACCGCCAAGCCGCATGCGGCCATCTTCCATGCCGCGGCCGCGTCGGTGGACGTTTCGCCGGAGCAGGTGCTGCATGTGGGCGACGATGCGGCGCTCGATGTGACCGGCGCCCTGAACGCCGGCATGCAGGCCGCCTGGCTGGTGCGCGACGAGCGTCCGTGGGCCGAAGGCGCACGGCCCCAACTGATCGTGCCCGACCTGCGCGCGCTGTGCGTGGCGCTCGGCGCCTCGGCCGACCTGCGCTGAGCCGCGGGCGGCACCCCGGGGAATCCCTCGGATTTTTCGGGAACCTTTGCGCCGGGCAGGCGCACCCACTGGCGGCCGCGCTGGGACGCGGCCGCTTTTTTTCCCTTTTCCACTCCTCTTTCGACAAAGGACCGATTCCGATGATGTTCACCCGCTCCCTGCGCCGCTCGACCCCCTCCCTCGTGCTGATGCTGCTGCTGATGCTGGCCACCGTGTCGACGGCCTGGGCCCGGGAAATGGTCAGTGCCGCGCGCGACGGGACCATGCTTCGTGCCGGCCCCGGCACGAAGCACGAGGCGCGCTGGAGCGTGGACCGCGGCTATCCGCTCGAAGTGCTGCGCCGCCAGGGCGGCTGGCTGCAGGTGCGCGACTTCGAGGGCGATCGCAGCTGGGTGGCCCGTTCGGTCACCAACCGCCAGCGGCACGTGGTGTCGACCGCCGCCCGGCTCAACATCCGCGCCAGCGCCAGCCTCAGGGCGCGCATCCTGGCCGTGGCCGAGTACGGCGAGGTGCTGCGCGTGATGGGCAGCCAGGGCGACTGGCTCAAGGTGCGCAGCAGCCACGGCCGCGTGGGCTGGGTGTCGAAGAAGCTGACCTGGGGCTACTGAAGCGCTGCGGCCGCGGCCAGCCCGCTGCGCACCGCGCCTTCGAGCGTGGCGGGGTAGGGGCCCTCGACATGGTCGCCGCAGGCCAGCAGGCCCGGCGCCACGGCCATGGTCGGCCGGACCAGGCCCGGTCGGCAGGCGAAAGTGGCGCGCTTCTCGACCACCGTGAGCACGGGGTCGAGCCCCTGCCAACCGAGTTGCGTGGCCGCCTGAATCAGGACCTGGGCGGTGAGCGCCTCCCGGCCGGCACTGCACGCGCTGCAGACGAAGGCGGCCAGGCCCGGCTGGCCGCGCAGGCGCTGCAGGTCGAAGACGAACTGGGCCGGCCGATCGGCGTCGGCATGCAGGGCGCGCAGCGGCGGCCCCTCCGCGAGCCCGTGTGCATGGCGCACATAGACCGTGCCGATGGGCACATGGTCCAGCGCACGCGCCGTGGTTGCCCAGGCGGGCGCTATGGCCTCGACCAACCGCGCGCCTTCCCAGGCGGAAGTCGCCAGCACGACCCGGTCGAACGCTTCGCCGTCTATGCACCATCCCCCGGCTTCCCGCCCGAGTTCATCCACCCGGGTGCCCAGGCGGATCGTCGCGCCTTGGGCACCCAGCCAGGCGGCGGCCGCATCGGGCAGCAGCGCGCCCAGATCGACGCGCGGCAAGAGCAGGTCGGCACCGCCACGTTCGCCGAACAGGGCATCGCGCAGCACACGCAGGAAGACGGCGCCGCTGGCTTCGTGCATGGGCGTGTTGAGCGCGGACACGCACAGCGGCTCGACCAGCAGTTGCTGCACGGCCGGCGCGAGGTCCCGGCACAGGTCGGCGACGGTGGCGGCGGGATCGCAGGCGAAGCCGGCCCGGCGCCAGCGCCTGGCGGTGCGCAGCAGCGACAGCTTGTCGCGCCAGGTCCATCCGCGCGCGATGGCGATGGCGACGGCCAGGTCCAGCGGTGGCGGCAGGCCCGCGGGCACGCGCAGCCCGCGGCCGTCGGCATGGCGCATGTCGAGCGGCTGGCGCAGCAGCACGGCCTCGGGCGCGATGTCCAGCTCGCGCATCAGGCCCAGCGTGGCGGTGTAGGCGCCGATCAGGATGTGCTGGCCGTTGTCCAGCGGCAGGCCGTCCGCGTCGACGCGGCGCGCGCGGCCGCCGAGCTGGCGAGCGCTTTCGAAGACGGTGACGCGGGCGCCGGCGCGCGTCGCGGCGACGGCGCAGGCCAGGCCGGCCCAGCCGGCGCCGATGACGGCGAGCTTCATGCGGGCCTGCGCAGCGGCACAGGCGCCCCGACGCCTGGCGCCATGCCGTGCGGTGAGCGCCGAGCGGCCTTCACAGCCGGCCCAGGGCCTGCACCTTCCACGCCAGCCACAGCTTGCGCAGCGGCGTCAGGCCGATGCGCTGGTCCAGCACCTTGAAGTCTTCCGACTCGATCTCTCGCAGCAGCGTGCGGTAGATGCTGGCCATCATCAGCCCGGGCTTCTGGCCGCGGCGGTCGGCGGCCGGCAGCAGCGCCAGCGCTTCGTCGTAGGCCGCATGCGCGCGCTGCGCCTGGAAGCGCATCAGCGCCACGAAGCGCTCGGAATGCACGCGGCCCAGCACCTCGTGCGCCTTGACGTCGAACTGCTGAAGCTCGTTGACCGGCAGGTAGATGCGGCCGCGCCGCGCGTCCTCGCCCACGTCCCGGATGATGTTGGTCAGCTGCAGTGCCAGCCCCAGCTTGTGGGCGTAGGCGGTGGTGGCGGGGTCGGTCTGGCCGAAGATGCGCGCCGCCACCTCCCCCACCACGCCGGCCACCAGGTGGCAGTAGCGCGCGAGGCCGGGGAAGTCGAGATAGCGCGTCTGCTGCAGGTCCATCTCGCAGCCTTCGATCACCTGCTGCAGCTGCACCGCCTCGATGCCGAAGGCGGCGGCATGCGGCATCAGGGCCTTCATCGCCGGATGGCGGGGCTCGCCGGCGAAGGCCTGGGCCACCTCGGTGCGCCACCAGGCCAGCTTGGTGGCGGCCACGCCGGGGTCGGTCACCTCGTCGACCACGTCGTCCACCTCGCGGCAGAAGGCATAGAAGGCGGTGATGGCCGCACGGCGCTCCGGCGGCAGGAAGAGGAAGGCGTAATAGAAGCTGCTGCCCGAGGCGGCGGCCTTGTCCTGGACGTATTGCTCGGGGGTGCTCATTGGGCGCAGGCGGCTCGGAGGGGGCGGGTCATTGGGCCGGCGATTGTCGGGGATCGCCATGACGATGCCGCCGGCTGTGCGGCGCAGCGGATCGGCCGCCTCGGCGGCCGTCGCGCGCGGCGCACCTGCCGGGGCTCAGGCCCGCATGCGCAGGGCGCGCCAGAGCAGTCGCGGCGCATCCGCCTTGCCGACCGTGGGTCGCCGGCGGAAGCTGTCGAAGTCCTGGGCCTCGATTTTGTCGAGGATGGCCAGTCCGCCCTGCACCACCAGCCGCAGCTCCCAGCCGATGCGCCCGGCCAGGCGGTGGACCAGCGGCGCGCCTTCGCGCATCAGCACGCGTGTCCAGCGCACCTCGTCGGCGACCAGCGCCAGGGCCGCGGGCGGCGGCCCGGCACCGTCCAGCGGCGCGAAGCGGGCGAAGTCGGCACGCTGCAGCCCATGCGCGGCGCAGTCCGCGAGCGGCAGGTACAGGCGGCCGCGCGGCAGGTCCACGCTCAGGTCCTGCCAGAAGTTGACGAGCTGCAGGGCGCTGCAGATGGCATCGCTCTGCCGCAGTGCCTGGGCGTCGTGCACGCCGTACAGGTGCAGCAGCAGCCGGCCCACCGGGTCCGCCGAGCGGCGGCAGTAATCCAGCAACTCGGCGCGGTCGGCATAGGCGCGGCCGTCGCGGGTGAAGGCGATGTCCTGGGCGAAGGCGTCGAGCAGGTCGGCCAGCAGCCGATGGGGCAGGGCGAAGCGGCGCACTTCATGGGCCAGCGGCCCGAAGACCTGGGGCCAGCGTGTCGAGGGGGTCGCATTCGCGAAGACGGCGTCCAGGTCCGCGTGATAGGCGCCCAGCTCGGCCAGCCGCTGCTCCGGCGTGGCATCGCCCTCGTCCGCGATGTCGTCGGCGGTGCGGGCGAAGTGGTAGATGGCGGCGATCGGCGGCCGCAGCCGCGGCGGACACAGCCACGATGCGACGGGGAAGTTCTCGTAGTGGTCGGGCGCCGCGGCCTGGGCAGGCATCGGCGGGGCGGGGGCGGGAGGCATCCGGGCATTGTGCGCGGCACCTGTGGCTTTCCTGACCGCGTGCCGACTTTGCACGCCGGGCGGATGGGGCTCGGCGCTATGCTGCGCCCCAGCCCGACTTCCCTCACGCCCCATGGCTTCCGCTCCTGCCGTTCCCGTGCCCCAGGGCGCCTCCGCTTCCGCCCAACCCGCCGGCCCGGCGCTCATGGTGGCGGCGCTCGGCGTGGTGTTCGGCGATATCGGCACCTCGCCCCTCTATGCCTTCAAGGAGACGCTGAACTCGGAGCACGGCGTGGCCTTCACCACGGGGGCCGTGCTGGGCCTTCTGTCGCTGATCTTCTGGGGCCTGATGGTGGTGGTGACGCTCAAGTACGTGGTCTTCGTGCTGCGGGCGGACCACGACGGCGAAGGCGGCATCCTGGCGCTGCAGGCCCTGGCCCGCCATGCGGCTGGCTCGCCCGACCGGCGGGGGCGCACGCATCCCGCCATGGTGACGGCCACCATCGGCCTGGGCTTGCTGGGCGCCGCCATGTTCTATGGCGACAGCCTGATCACGCCGGCCATCTCGGTGCTGTCCGCGGTGGAGGGCCTGGAAGTGCAGGCACCCGCGCTGCAGCGCTGGGTGATCCCGCTCACGCTGGTGATCCTGGTGCTGCTGTTCATGGTGCAGCGGCGCGGCACCGGGGCGGTGGGCAAGGTGTTCGGGCCGGTGATGCTGCTGTGGTTCGGCACACTCGGCGTCAGCGGGGCGATGCAGGTGATCGAGCAGCCCGCCGTGCTGGAGGCGCTGGACCCGCGCCATGCAGTGCGCTTCCTGGTCGAGCACCGGGCCCAGTCTCTGGCCGTGCTGGGTGCGGTGTTCCTGGCCTTCACCGGCGGCGAAGCGCTGTACGCCGACATGGGCCACTTCGGCGCGCGGCCGATCCGGCTCGCATGGCTGCTGATCGCGCTGCCGGCCCTGGTGCTCAACTACTTCGGCCAGGGCGCGCTGGTGCTGGCCGATCCGCAGGCGGTGGACAACCCCTTCTTCCGGCTCTTCCCGTCCTGGGCGCTGCTGCCGGTCGTGGGCCTGGCGGCCATGGCCACCGTGATCGCCTCGCAGGCCGTGATCTCCGGCGCCTTCTCGCTGACGGCGCAGGCGATGCGGCTGGGTTACCTGCCGCGCATGCGCGTCGTGCAGACCTCCGGCGAATCCATCGGGCAGGTCTACGTGCCGGTGATCAACTGGCTGCTGATGGTGGGCGTGCTGCTGCTGGTGCTGGGCTTCCGCAGCTCGAGCGCGCTGTCGGCCGCCTACGGCATCGCCGTGTCGATCACCATGGTCACCACCACGCTGCTGGCTGGGCTGGTGGCCTGGCGGCTGTGGCACTGGAACCGCGTGGCGGTGCTGCTGGGCGTGATCGTCTTCGTGGGCGTGGACCTGGCCTTCGTCGTGGCCAACACGCTCAAGGTGGCCGACGGCGGCTGGCTGACGCTGGCCGTGGCGGTGGTGGCGATGGTGCTGTTCAGCACCTGGGCCAAGGGCGTGCGGCTGACGCGCGCCGAGCTGGTGGCCGAGCTGATTCCGCTGCCGGATTTCGTCGATTCGCTGGTGCTGGAGATGCCCTTCCGCGCGCGTGGCACGGCCGTCTTCCTCACGGCCGATGCGCTGTCGGTGCCTCATGCCCTGCTGCACAACCTGCACCACAACCAGGTGTTGCACGAGCAGGTTTTCGTGATGCAGATGCTGGCCTGCGAGACGCCGCGCGTGCCGGCGCGCGAGCGCATCGAGGCGCAGAACCTGGGCCACGGCATCTGGGCCGTGAAGGTGCGCTACGGCTTCATGGAGCCGCCGAACGTCCCGGAGTTCGTGCGCATGCTGGCCTACCAGAAGGGGCTGGCGGTGGAGTCGATGGCCACCTCGTACTTCATCTCCCGCGCCTCGCTGGGCCGGCGGCGGCTGCCGGCGTTCAGCGGCATGCGGCAGGCGTTGTTCAGCTGGCTGCAGCGCAACGCGGGCCGCGCCTCGGACTATTTCCATCTGCCGGAGAACCGGCTGGTGGAAATGGGCCAGCGCCTCTAGCGCCTTTCCTTTCGCCCCGCTCGACTGAACGTCGCCCGCGCGGCCGGCCGGACGCTGCGCGTTGCGTCGGTGCGATTGACAGCCCGAAGGCCCTTCCCCGAAGATTGCTGACTCGTCGGTCATTAATTGTGGCCAGTGCCTCAACCCGTTGTTCCGCCGCCGCTCACGGCCGGCGCCAGGCCATGCCTCATACGACTACCAACCGGGCTCCGCGGAGCCTCGTGCAGGGATCACTCGCGCTCTGCGCCTTTGCGGCCCTCCTGGCGGGCTGCTCGCGCCAGCCGGCCCAGGAGGAACCCGTGCGCGCCGTCAAGCTGATGACGGTGGCCGTCACCCCCTTTGCGAGCGAGCCCGAATTCGCCGGCGAGGTGCGCGCGCAGGTCGAATCGCGCCTGGGCTTCCGGGTCGGCGGCAAGGTGCTGCGGCGGCAGGCCGAGCTGGGCCAGCGGGTGAAGGCGGGCCAGGTGCTGGCGGAGCTGGATCCGCGCGATCTGCGCCTCTCGGTCGAGGCGGCCCAGGCCCAGGCCAGCGCCGCGCGCACGCAGCGCGACCTGGCCGAGGCCGACCTGGCCCGCTACCGCGAGCTGCGGGCCAGGAACTTCATCAGCGCCGCCGAGATGGAACGGCGCGAGGCCAGCTTCAAGTCCGCCCAGGCGCAGTTCGACCAGTCGCGGGCGCAGCTGAGCGCGCAGGGCAACCAAGCCGGCTATGCCGTGCTGACGGCCGATGCGCCGGGCGTCGTGACCTCGGTCGATGCCGAGCCGGGCCAGGTGGTGGCGGCCGGCACGTCCGTGGTGCGCGTGGCGCTGGATGGTCCGCGCGATGTCGTCTTCGCCGTGCCGGAGGACCGTGCGCCGCAGGTGCGCATCGGTTCCGCCGTGGCGGTGCGCGGCTGGTCGCCCGGCACCGAGACGCTCGAAGGCCGCGTGCGCGAAGTGGCCGCCAGCGCCGACCCCGTCACCCGCACCTACACCGTGAAGGTGGCGGTCGACGCCGCGCAGGCGCCGGCGCTGGGCGCCACCGTCTATGCCAAGCCGCGCGCGCTGTCGCTGGCCGGCACGCCCGTCATCAAGCTGCCGACCAGCGCGCTGCGCCAGGAGGGGCAGGGCTCGGCGGTGTGGGTACTGGATCCGGCCAGCATGACGGTGAAGTCGCAGGCGGTGGAGATCGCCACCGCCGACGGCAACGAGGCGGTGATCGCCAAGGGCCTGGCGCCCGGCATGCAGGTGGTCACGGCCGGGGTGCATGTGCTCGCGCCGGGGCAGAAGGTGACGGTCTACCGGGACCGCTATGCGGCACAGGACCCCGGCGCCGCCAGCGCGCCTGCGGCAGCCGCGGCCCCGGCCGCTTCACCGGCCCCGGCCGCCAGCGGGGCCCGCTGATGTCCGCCGCGCTGTCCGAGAAGCCTTCAGGCTTCAACCTCTCCGCCTGGGCGCTGGACCACGCGCCGCTCACGCGCTACCTGATGGTGGTGCTGATGGTGCTGGGCTTCGCGGCCTACTTCCAGCTGGGGCAGGACGAGGACCCGCCCTTCACCTTCCGCGCCATGGTCGTGCGCACCTATTGGCCCGGCGCCACCGCGCAGCAGGTGGCCGAGCAGGTCACTGACAAGATCGAGCGCACGCTGCAGGAAGTGCCCTATGCCGACAAGATCCGCAGCTACTCCAAGCCCGGCGAGTCGCAGGTCGTCTTCGAGCTGAAGGACGCGGCCCGTCCATCGGAGGTGCCGCAGGTCTGGTACACGGTGCGCAAGAAGATCGGCGACATGCGCTACACGCTGCCCGGCAACATCCAGGGGCCGTTCTTCAACGACGACTTCGGCGACGTGTACGGCGTGATCTACGCGCTGCGGGGTCAGGGCTTCAGCCCGGCCGAACTCAAGACCGTGGCCGACGACCTGCGCCTGCGCCTGCTGCGTGTGAAGGATGTCGCCAAGGTCGAGCAGTTCGGCGTGCAGGATGAGAAGGTCTTCGTCGAGGTCTCGCAGAAGCGGCTGGCCCAGATGGGTCTGGACCTCAATGCCGTGCTGCAACAGCTCGGCGCCCAGAACGCGGTGGAGAGCGCCGGCACCATCCGATCGCCGCAGGACGTGCTGCAGGTGCGGGTCGGCGGCCAGTTCACCGACCTCGACCAATTGAGAGCCATGCCGATCCGTGGCAGCTCGGGCAACCAGCTGCGCCTCGGCGACATCGCGCGCGTGGAGCGCGGCTATGTCGATCCGCCCAGCGTCAAGGTGCACTACCAGGGCGATCCGGTGATCGGGTTGGGCATCTCGATGATGAAGGGCGGCGACATCATCGCGCTGGGCAAGGCGCTGCAAGAGACGGTCGCCCAGGTCAACACCCAGCTGCCCGCCGGCATGCGGCTCGACCAGGTGCAGGACCAGCCCGCCACCGTGGCCACCTCGGTCAACGAGTTCGTCAAGGTGCTGATCGAGGCGGTGGTCATCGTGCTGGGCGTGAGCTTCATCGCGCTGGGACTGCACAAGGGCGGACGCTTCGGCTGGCACATCGACTGGCGGCCCGGCCTGGTGGTGGGCATCACCATTCCGCTGGTGCTGTCGGTCACCTTCCTGGCGATGGACTACTTCGGCATCGGGCTGCACAAGATCTCGCTGGGCTCGCTGATCATCGCCCTGGGCCTTCTGGTGGACGACGCCATCATCGCGGTGGAGATGATGGTGCGGAAGATGGAGGAGGGCTACGACAAGCGCCGCGCCGCCACCTTCGCCTACGACGTGACGGCCATGCCGATGCTCACCGGCACGCTGATCACGGCGGCGGGCTTCCTGCCCATCGGCATTGCCAAGTCGACGACGGGCGAATACACCTTCGCGATCTTCGCGGTGACGGTCATCGCGCTGCTGCTGTCGTGGATCGTGTCGGTGTACTTCGTCCCCTACCTCGGCACGCTGCTGCTCAAGGTCAAACCGCACGACCCCGACGCGCCTCCGCACGAGCTCTTCGACACGCCTTTCTACAACCGCTTCCGCAGTGCGGTGGGCTGGTGCGTCAACCACCGCTGGATCACCATCGGCGCCACGCTGGCCGTGCTGGCGCTTGGCATTCTGGGCATGACGCGGGTGCAGCAGCAGTTCTTTCCCGACTCGAACCGGCCGGAGATCATGGTCGACGCCTGGTTTCCCGAAGGCACCGCCTTCGAGGCCAACGAGGCCGTGGTCAAGCGGCTGGAGCGGCGCCTGATGGAGCAGGAAGGCGTGCAGAGCGTGGCCACCTGGATCGGCTCGGGCGCGCCGCGCTTCTACCTGCCGCTGGACCAGACCTTTCCGCAGAGCAACGTCTCCCAGTTCATCGTGCTGACCAAGGACCTGAAGGCCCGCGACGCCGTGCGCCGCCAGCTGCCGACCCTGCTGGCGCAGGAGTTTCCGGAAGTACGTGGCCGCGTGAAGCTGCTGGCGAGCGGGCCGCCCGTGCCCTATCCGGTGCAGTTCCGCGTGGTGGGCGACGATCCAGCCACGCTGCGGCGCTTGGCCGACGAGGTCAAGGCCGAGGTCCGCACCAACCCGTCCATGGTGGGCGTCAACGACAACTGGAACGAGTCCATCAAGTCCATCCGCATGGACGTGGACCAGGCCAAGGCGCGCGCCCTGGGCGTGACCAGCCAGTCCATCGCCCAGGCCTCGCGCGGGATCTACACCGGCAACCCGATCGGCCAGTACCGCGAGCAGGACAAGCTGATCGACATCGTGCTGCGCCAAGCCCGTGAGGAGCGCGATGCCATCTCCGACCTGACGGATGCGTACGTGACGACTGCCGCTGGCCGTTCGATCCCGCTGCTGCAGATCGCCCAGCCGCATTTCGCGTGGGAGCCGGGCGTGATCTGGCGCTGGAACCGCGCCTATGCCGTCACCGTGCAGGGCGACGTGGTGGACGGCATGCAGGGCGCGACTGTCACCCAGCAGCTGCTGCCCGCGCTGCGCGCGCTGGAGGCGAAGTGGCAGGCCCGCGGCGAGCCGCCGGTGCGTATCGAGGTGGCCGGTGCGGTGGAGGAGAGCAGCAAGGGGTCGGCCTCGATCATGGCGGGCATTCCCATCATGCTGTTCGCCGTATTCACGCTGCTGATGCTGCAGCTTCACAGCTTCAGCCGGGCGCTGCTGGTGTTCCTGACGGGTCCGATGGGCATCGCGGGCGTGGCCGCGGCGCTGCTGCTGCTGGACCGGCCTTTCGGCTTCGTCGCCATGCTGGGCGTCATCGCACTGATGGGGATGATCCAGCGCAACTCGGTGATCCTGATCGACCAGATCGAGCTGGACCGCGCGGCCGGCGTGCCGACGCGCCGCGCCATCGTCGAGTCGGCGGTACGGCGGCTGCGACCGATCGTGCTGACGGCGGCGGCAGCCGTGCTGGCGATGATCCCGCTGTCGCGCAGTGTGTTCTGGGGGCCGATGGCGGTCGCCATCATGGGTGGGCTGATCGTGGCGACGGCGCTGACGCTGCTGGCGTTGCCGGCCATGTATGCGGCCTGGTTCCGCATCGGCCACGACGACGCCGTGGCGCCGTCGGAACCGGACACACCGGCCGCTCCTGCGGCTGCCCATTAGGGACTTGAGCAAGGCCGAAAGCGCATTCGAACCCGATTAGAATGCGCGATTGACCAATTTCAGGCAGGCGGTGCGTGGCGGGTGATCCCCACTGCCGTCGGTGGCACCTAATCCGGTGCTCCATGCCTCTAGTTTGTTGTCAGGGCGGCCCTGCCTTCGCGGCGAGGTCGCCCTGTTCATCATCCACCATCGGCTGAAAAGTCCGGAGCTGCGCGGGTGGCGAAATTGGTAGACGCACCAGGTTTAGGTCCTGACGCCAGCAATGGTGTGGGGGTTCGAGTCCCCCCCCGCGCACCAGCATCCTTCATTTGGAAGAGATTCACACCATGACCGTGAACGTTGAAACCCTCGAGAAGCTCGAGCGCAAGATCACCCTGACGCTCCCCGTGGAGACGATCCAGGCGGAAGTCGATTCGCGGCTCAAGCGGCTGGCCCGCACCGTCAAGATGGACGGCTTCCGTCCGGGCAAGGTGCCCATGAGCGTCGTGGCCCAGCGCTACGGCTACTCGGTGCAGTACGAGGTGATGAACGACAAGGTCGGCCAGGCCTTCTCGCAGGCCGCCAACGAGGCCAAGCTGCGCGTCGCCGGCCAGCCCACCATCACCGAAAAAGAAGGTGCGCCCGAGGGCCAGGTGGCCTTCGACGCCGTCTTCGAGGTGTACCCCGAGGTCAAGATCGGCGAGCTGGCCGAGGCCGAGGTCGAGCGCGTGTCCACCGAAGTCACCGACGAGGCCATCGACCGCACCGTCGACATCCTGCGCAAGCAGCGCCGCACCTTTGGCCTGCGCTCGCAGGACAGCGCCGCCGCCGACGGCGACCGCGTGACGGTCGACTTCGAAGGCAAGATCGACGGCGAGCCCTTCCAGGGCGGCAAGGCCGAGGACTTCCAGTTCATCGTCGGCGAAGGCCAGATGCTCAAGGAGTTCGAAGATGCCGTGCGCGGCATGAAGGTGGGCGACAGCCGCACCTTCCCGCTGGCCTTTCCGGCCGACTACCACGGCAAGGACGTGGCCGGCAAGCAGGCCGACTTCATGGTCACCGTCAAGAAGATCGAGGCCGCCAACCTGCCCGAGATCGACGAGGCCTTCACCAAGTCCCTCGGCATCGGCGAAGGCACGGTCGAGGCGTTGCGCGACGACATCCGCAAGAACCTCGAGCGCGAAGTCAAGTTCCGCCTGCTGGCGCGCAACAAGACGGCCGTGATGGACGCGCTGCTGGCCAAGTCCGAGCTGGACCTGCCCAAGTCGGTGGTCCAGTCCGAGATCGACCGCATGGTCGAAGGTGCCCGCGCCGAGCTCAAGCAGCGCGGCATCAAGGACGCCGACAAGGCCCCGATCCCCGCCGACGTGTTCCGTCCGCAGGCCGAGCGCCGCGTGCGCCTGGGCCTGGTGGTGGCCGAGCTGGTGCGTGCCAACAGCCTCGAAGCCAAGCCCGAGCAGATCAAGGCCCACATCGAAGAGCTGGCTTCCAGCTACGAGAAGCCGGCCGACGTGGTGCGCTGGTACTACGGTGACAACCGCCGCCTGGCCGAGGTCGAGGCCGTGGTCATCGAGAACAACGTGACCGAATTCGTCCTGGGCAAGGCCAAGGTCAGCGACAAGGCCGTCGGCTTCGACGAGCTGATGCAGCAGCAAGGTTGATTGCCTTCTGATCGTTCCTTCGTGGGGCTTGTGCCGTGCGGCACAGGCCCCATTTGCTTTCCAGCACCGGCTTCGCGGGCGGCAATGTCCGCCGCCTGAAGCCCGGCATGCGGCGCAGTACAGTTGCGCCATCTTTTGCGGAGAAACCCAATGAGTGCACAGGAAACCCAAGCCCTCGGCCTGATCCCGATGGTCATCGAGCAGTCGGGCCGTGGCGAGCGGTCCTTCGACATCTACTCGCGCCTGCTCAAGGAGCGCGTCGTGTTCCTGGTGGGCGAGGTCAACGACCAGACCGCCAATTTGGTGGTCGCGCAGTTGCTGTTCCTGGAGAGCGAGAACCCCGACAAGGACATTTCGCTGTACATCAACTCGCCGGGCGGCAGCGTGACGGCCGGCATGTCGATCTACGACACCATGCAGTTCATCAAGCCCGACGTGTCGACCATGTGCCTGGGCTTCGCGGCCAGCATGGGCGCCTTCCTGCTGGCGGCCGGGGCGCCGGGCAAGCGCTACTCGCTGCCCAACTCCAAGGTCATGATCCACCAGGTGCTGGGCGGCGCCCGTGGCCAGGCGACGGACATCGAGATCCAGGCGCGCGACATCCTGCGTACCAAGGACCAGATGAACCGCATCCTGGCCGAGCGCACGGGTCAGCCCTTGGAAAAGATCAAGAACGACACGGAGCGCGACTACTACATGACCGCCGACGAGGCCAAGGACTACGGCATCGTCGATCAGGTCATCTCGCGGCGTGGCTGATGCGGGCGCACCGGCGGCAATGCCGGTGTCCGTCCTAGGAAAAACGGCGTTTTTCCCTGCGGAAAACGCCGTTTTTCCTTTCGCTATCATTGGTTCATTACTGTTTTGGGCATCCGTTCATGGCCGAGAAAAAAGGCTCTTCCAGCGAGAAAACGCTTTATTGCTCCTTCTGCGGCAAGAGCCAGCACGAGGTCAAGAAGCTGATCGCCGGCCCTTCCGTTTTCATCTGCGACGAGTGCATCGACCTGTGCAATGAAATCATCCGCGACGAACTGCCCGCCGGCGGCGATGCGCGGGAACAGGGACGCGGCGACTTGCCGACCCCGACCGAGATCAAGGGCAACCTCGACAACTACGTGATCGGCCAGGAGGCGGCCAAGCGCATGCTGGCGGTGGCGGTCTACAACCACTACAAGCGTCTCAAGCACAAGGAACGGGCCAAGGGCGAGGACGTCGAGCTGTCCAAGAGCAACATCCTGCTGATCGGCCCCACCGGCTCGGGCAAGACGTTGCTGGCCCAGACGCTCGCGCGCCAGCTGGACGTGCCGTTCGTCATGGCGGACGCCACCACGCTGACCGAGGCGGGCTACGTGGGCGAGGACGTCGAGAACATCATCCAGAAGCTGCTGCAGAGCTGCAATTACGACGTCGAACGCGCCCAGCGCGGCATCGTCTACATCGACGAGATCGACAAGATCTCGCGCAAGTCCGACAACCCGAGCATCACCCGCGACGTGTCGGGCGAGGGCGTTCAACAGGCGCTGCTCAAGCTGATTGAAGGCACCATGGCCAGCGTGCCGCCGCAGGGCGGACGCAAGCACCCCAATCAGGATTTCCTGCAGATCGACACCACCAACATCCTGTTCATATGCGGTGGCGCCTTCGCGGGGCTGGAAAAGGTGATCGAGGCGCGTACCGAAGCCTCGGGCATCGGCTTCGGCGCGCTGGTGCGCAGCAAGCAGCAGCGCAGCCTGACCCAGGTGTTCAGCGAGGTGGAGCCGGAAGACCTGATCAAGTTCGGCATCATTCCGGAGCTGGTCGGCCGTCTGCCGGTGGTGGCTTCGCTGGCCGAGCTGAGCGAAGACGCGCTGGTGCAGATCCTGACCGAGCCACGCAATGCCGTCGTCAAGCAGTTCTCCAAGCTGCTGCAGATGGAAGGCGTGGAGCTGGAAGTGCGGCCCGCCGCCCTTCGTGCGGTGGCGCGTAAGGCGCTGGCGCGCAAGACCGGCGCCCGTGGCCTGCGCTCCATCCTTGAAGGTGCCCTGATCGACACCATGTTCGATCTTCCCACGGCGTCCAACGTGGAAAAGGTGGTGGTCGACGAGTCGACCATCGAAGAAAACAAGGCGCCGCTTCTCGTCTATCGCGAGGCGGCCAAGAAGGCCTGAAGAGGAACACCATGTCCGGTCACATTCCCCTGCCGTCCGATCCCATCGATCTGCCGCTGCTACCGCTGCGCGATGTGGTGGTGTTCCCTCACATGGTCATCCCACTGTTCGTGGGCCGGCCCAAGAGCATCAAGGCGCTCGAGCTTGCCATGGAGGCCGAGCGCCGCATCATGCTGGTCGCGCAGAAGGCTGCCGCCAAGGACGAGCCCTCGGTCGACGACATGTTCGAGGTGGGTTGCGTCTCGACCATCCTGCAAATGCTGAAGCTGCCGGACGGCACCGTGAAGGTGCTGGTCGAAGGCCAGCAGCGCGCCCGCGTGGCGCGCATCGAAGACAGCCAGACGCATTTCTCGGCCAATGTGGTGCCGCTTGAAGCGGCCGGTGCTGCGGGTACCGAGGTCGAGGCGCTGCGCCGCGCGGTGATGCAGCAGTTCGACCAGTACGTCAAGCTGAACAAGAAGATCCCGCCCGAGATCCTCACGTCCATCGCCAGCATCGACGATGCCGGCCGCCTGGCCGACACCATCGCCGCTCACCTGCCGCTCAAGCTCGACAACAAGCAGGCCGTGCTGGACCTGTCGAACGTGCAGCAGCGGCTGGAAAGCCTGTTCTCGCAGCTGGAGCGCGAGGTCGACATCCTCAACGTCGACAAGAAGATTCGCAGCCGCGTGAAGCGGCAGATGGAGAAGAACCAGCGCGACTTCTATCTGAACGAGCAGGTCAAGGCCATCCAGAAGGAACTGGGCGAGGGCGAGGAC
This sequence comes from Pseudacidovorax sp., assembly GCF_017991995.1. GTDB lineage: Bacteria > Pseudomonadota > Gammaproteobacteria > Burkholderiales > Burkholderiaceae_C > Xenophilus. The sequence continues at coordinate 131,099 of NZ_JAGOPN010000013.1, forward strand.
GGCGCGGACATCGAGGAGATCGAAAAGAAGATCATCGCCGCCAAGATGCCCAAGGACGCCCGCAAGAAGGCGGACGCCGAGCTCAAGAAGCTCAAGCTCATGTCGCCCATGTCGGCCGAGGCGACGGTGGTGCGCAACTACATCGATGTGCTGGTCGGCCTGCCCTGGAGCAAGAAGACCAAGATCAAGCACGATCTGGCGAACGCCGAGACGGTGCTCAATGAGGACCACTATGGCCTCGAGAAGGTCAAGGACCGGATCCTCGAATATCTTGCGGTCCAGCAGCGCGTGGAAAAGGTCAAGGCGCCCATCCTGTGTCTCGTCGGCCCACCGGGCGTCGGCAAGACTTCCCTGGGGCAATCCATCGCCAAGGCGACGGGCCGGAAGTACGTGCGCATGGCGCTCGGCGGCATGCGCGACGAGGCCGAGATCCGCGGTCACCGACGCACCTACATCGGCGCGCTGCCGGGCAAGGTGCTGCAAAGCCTGAACAAGGTGGGCACGCGCAATCCGCTGTTCCTGCTGGACGAGATCGACAAGCTGGGCACGGACTTCCGTGGCGATCCGTCGTCGGCCCTGCTGGAGGTGCTCGATCCCGAGCAGAACCACACCTTCGGCGACCACTACGTCGAGGTCGATTTCGACCTGTCGGACGTGATGTTCGTCGCGACGTCGAACTCGATGAACATCCCGCCGGCGCTGCTGGACCGGATGGAAGTGATCCGCCTGTCGGGCTACACCGAGGACGAGAAGACCAGCATCGCCCTGAAGTACCTGCTGCCCAAGCAGATGGGCAACAACGGCGTGAAGGACGATGAGCTGCTGGTGACCGAGGACGCGGTGCGCGACATCGTGCGCTACTACACCCGCGAGGCCGGCGTACGTTCGCTGGAGCGCGAGCTCTCCAAGATCTGCCGCAAGGTGGTCAAGGGGCTACTGCTCAAGAAGCTGACGCCGAAGGTGACCGTGGACAGCGAGAACCTCCACGAATTCCTGGGTGTGCGCAAGTACAGCTTCGGTCGTGCCGAGCAGCAGAACCAGGTGGGCCAGGTGGTCGGGCTGGCGTGGACGGAGGTGGGCGGCGACCTGCTGACCATCGAAGTGGCCACGGTGCCGGGCAAGGGCGTCATCACCCGTACCGGCTCGCTGGGCGACGTGATGAAGGAGTCGGTCGAGGCCGCGCGCACCGTGGTGCGCAGCCGCGCTCGTCGCCTGGGCATCAAGGATGAGCTCTTCGAGAAGAAGGACATCCACATCCACGTGCCCGATGGCGCGACGCCCAAGGACGGCCCGAGCGCTGGTATTGCGATGACGACGGCGCTTGTTTCGGCGTTGACAGGTATCCCGGTGCGCAGCGACGTGGCCATGACTGGCGAGATCACCCTGCGTGGCGAGGTCACGGCCATCGGCGGTCTGAAGGAAAAGCTGTTGGCGGCTCTGCGCGGAGGCATCAAGACCGTGCTGATCCCCGAGGAGAACGCCAAGGATCTGCAGGACATCCCCGAGAACGTGAAGAACGGCCTCGAGATCGTGCCGGTCAAGTGGATCGACAAGGTGCTTGAAGTGGCGCTCGAAAAGCAACCCAAGCCGCTGTCGGAAGAAGAGGTGGCGGCTTCCGCCGCCGCCATGGCCGAGCTGTCCAAGCAGCGCGCCGGCGAGCCGCGCACCGAAGGGTCGATCAAGCATTGAAGAATTTCGGGTCGGCGCTTGCGCTGGCCCGAAAAAGAGCCCTATAATCTAAGGCTCGGTTCTGCGGGAATAGCTCAGTTGGTAGAGCGCAACCTTGCCAAGGTTGAGGTCGACGGTTCGAGACCGTTTTCCCGCTCCAGTTTTAAGGAGGAAGCCGCAAGGCTTCTTCCAGCGTCCGATCAAGACGCGGGAATAGCTCAGTTGGTAGAGCGCAACCTTGCCAAGGTTGAGGTCGACGGTTCGAGACCGTTTTCCCGCTCCAGTTTTGGAGGAAGCCGCAAGGCCTCTTCCAGCGCCCGATCAAGACGCGGGAATAGCTCAGTTGGTAGAGCGCAACCTTGCCAAGGTTGAGGTCGACGGTTCGAGACCGTTTTCCCGCTCCAGTCTTCAGGTCCAAGACCGTCTTGTCTGCCCCTCACGGGAGTTCAGCAAGGCGGTTTTGTTTTGTGCCTGCTCCTTTCCCATCCTGGGCGACGGTGACGGCGTTTCGGCGTGCTGCCGGTTCCAGATCGTGGTGGCGTCGCGCCCCATGAGGCGGCGCCGGACCCGCGCCGTATCCGGCGCTGTGGGCTGCGCGTCGCGTCCGGCGCTTCGGGCCGCTACCAGTCCTCCTTGACCGCCAGCACCATGTCCTGCGAGGCGGCGGCACGCGCGGAGAACCAGGCGGTGAGTGTTCCTGCCCCGATCACCGCCATGCAGAGCGCGGCCAGCCGTCCAGGTGGCAGCAGCATGTCCATCGTCCAGTGGAAGCTCTGGGGATTGACCACCTTCACCAGCACGGTGGCCACGGCGATGCCCAGCCCCAGTCCTGCCAGCGCGCCGATGCCGGTCCAGGCGGCGCCTTCGCCGGCGACGAGGCGGCGAACCTGGCTCGGCGTGAAGCCGAGGTGCGCCAGAAGGCCGAATTCCTTGCGCCGCGCGAGCACCTGCGCGCTGAAGCTGGCCGCGATCCCGAACAGGCCGATGGCAATGGCCACGGCCTGCAGCCAGTAGGTCACCGCAAAGCTGCGGTCGAAGATGCGCAGCGACACCGCGCGCAGCTGCGCGGTCGATGCGATGTCCAGTGCGTCAGCCGAACCAAGCCGGACGCGCGCGAGCCCGTCCAGCGCCTGGCGGATGCGTGCTTCGTCCGCGCCGGCGGCTTGCCACAGCGACAGCTCGCTCGCCGCGCCATCGCTGGTCAGGGCCTGGTAGTCGTCCCGGCTGATCGCAATGGCGCCGAACTGTCGTGCGTAGTCCCGCCACACGCCGGCCACGAAGAAGCGGCCCGCCGGAAGTCCGAATGCCGCATCGAGCGACACCAGCGTGCCGCCCACGCGCGCGCCATGCAGCGACAGCATGGGCTCGCTGACGTAGATAGGGATGCGGCCGGGCGGTGCGGACAGCGTCGGCCCCGTCAGCGGCAGGCTGTCGCCGGGCGCTTCCGGGTCGATGGAGCGGGCGAGCAGGCTCACGGTGGGCGCCGCGGGATCCAGTTGCAGCAGTCGGATGCGCTGCGGCGCGACCCGCGCCACCCCGGGGATGGCCCGCGCGGCCGCTACGAAGTCGGCATCGAACGGCGCCAGTTCGCCCGTTGCGGCACCGGCCGCGCGGACATAGAGGTCAGCCGGCAGTACGACGTCCAGCCAGCGCGTGACCGATTCGCGGAAGCTCGCGACCATGACGGTGAGCGCCACCGACAGCGCCAGGCTGGCGACGACCCCGCTCAGGGCGATGGCGGCGGTGCCCCTCATGCGCCGCGCGCGCTCGATCGCCATCAGCGGCAGCAGTCGGCCCGCAAGGCGTGGCGCCAGCCACCCGTAAAGGGCCTGGATCAGCCACGGCAGGGCGGCGATGCCCCCGACCAGCAGCAAGGCCACCGAGGCATAGGCGGCCAGCGGCATGCCCAGGACCGGTGGGACCAAGGCGAGTGCGCCGCCGGCGCCCATCAGGGTGAGGGCCGGCCACAGGCGGCCGCCCCGGCCCGAGGCGTCGCCCAGGCCCTTGAGCGTCTGCGCCTCTGGTAGGCGTTGCGCGGCGCGCGCCGGCCACCAGCCGCCGGCCAGTGCGGCCAGCGTGCCTAGCACGCCGTAGGCGAGCGTGGCTGCCGGGTCGACGCGCAGGGGCGGTGTCACGTCGCGGAAGTAGCCCCCGCCCAGGTCGCCGCCGAGCAGCCGGAGGGCGGCCCAGGCCAGCGCCAGCCCGAGCGCCAGACCCGCGGCGCTGCCGACGGCCCCCAGGGCCAGCGACTCGGCCAGCACCAGGCGCAGCCGCTGCCGCGCGGTCAGCCCCAGCACGCCGAGCAGGGCGAACTGCTGCGCCCGCTTGGCCACCGACAGGGCCAGCACCGAGAAGACCAGGAAGGCACCCGTGAACAGCGCCACCAGCGCGAGCACCGTGAGGTTCACGCGGTAAGCCCTGGAGAGGTTGCCGATGCGCTGGGCCTCGTCGGCCGGCTCGGCAAGCCGCAGGGCAGGCGTCCAGTCGGGCAGGGCGCGGATGGCCTGGGCGAGCGCCTCGCGGTCGGTGCCGGCCGCCAGGCGCAGGTCGATGCGGCTCAGGCGCCCCTGCCGGCCCAGGAGGGCCTGTGCGGCGCCGATGTCCATCACGGCCAGCGGCGGGCCGGCGGCCGCGACGGTGCCGGCGATGTCGAGCCGTCGGGCTGCGCCATCCGGCATGCGGAGTTCGAGCTGCTCGGCACCGCTGGCGAGCGATTGCCGCGCCGACGCGTTGAGGAAGGCGCGTTCCGGCAGCAGCATGGCCAGGCGATCGTCACCGCGGCCCGGAAAGGGCATGGGCATCAGGGAAGGCGAAATGGCAGGCAGCACCAGCGCGTCCAATCCAAGCAGGCGCAGGCTGGCCAGCCTGCCTTCGCGGGTGCGCAACAGCACCTGCGCCTCCAGCACCGGACTGAGCAGCGCCACCTGCCTCAGGCCGGCCAACTGCCCGAACAGGGCTTCGTCCAGATCGCCCTGCACCGCACGCACCTCCAGATCCGGCTGGCCGTTGACGGTGCGCGTCGCCCGCTGGAATTCGTCCAGCGCCGAGTTGTTGATCAGATGCACCGAGAACGCCAGCGCCACGCCCAGCATGACGGCCAGCACGGCCGCCAGATGGCGCCACGGATGGTGGCGGACCTCCTGCCAGGAGAAGGTGTTGAGCAGCGAACACATCGGGCGATTGTGGGGGCCGGGCGGGTGTCAAAGACGGTGAAGCGTTTCACAATGGGGTCATGGTTGCTGGCGTGAACGTTGAATCGATCGAAAGGGCCACACTGGCCGCGGTGCCCCCCGATGCCCTGGAGGAATTGCCGGGCTGGCTGCTGGCACTGGACCGCGGCACGGTGGGCCGGGCGCGCAGCGCGGTGCCCCTGCACCACGGCGTGCAGGACCCGTCGGTCCTTTCCCGCATCGAGGCGGCCTACGAGGCCTATGGCCTGCCGGCCGTGCTGCGCCTGCCCATCGAGACGCCGGGCTTCGAGACGCTCACCGAAGCCTTGCGCCAGCGCGGCTACGTGCCGTCCCGGCCCACCCAGGTGATGTGTGCCGACCCGGCCACCGTGGCGGCCAACGGCCGGCCGGAGGCCGTCCAGATATCTCCCACGCCGGGCGACGACTGGGCCCGCGTCTACCTGGGCGAGGGCTTCGATCCGGTCGACGGTCAGAGCCGGGTCCGTCTGCTGCGCCGGGCTCGGGATGCGGTCTACGTCAGCCTGCGACTGACGCAGGATCTCCCGGGTGGCGAGGCAGGCGACGTGGCGGCCGTGGGCAGCGGCTGTTTTGCCGAGGGTTGGATGGGCGTGCACGGCATGCGCACCCGGCCGCGCTTTCGCGGCCACGGCTTCGCGCGTCAACTGATGGCGGCGATGGGTGCGGAGGCGGTGCAGCGTGGCGTGACCCGCACCTTCCTCCAGGTCGAGGCAGAGAACTACCTGGCGCGATCGCTCTATGCCCGGGTAGGCTTCTCACCGGCCTGGCTCTACGTCTACTGGCAGCGGCCTGGCGCGGACGCGTTGCTCAAGTAGGTGCCAGCGCAGCCGCTTCGGCGGCGTTCAGCGGAAACCGTCGGTGCGCAGGTGCAGCCGGCGGTCGGCCCGGGCGGCGGCAGCGTCGGAATGGGTGACCAGAACCAGGCTGGCGCCGTGGGCCCGCGATTCGGACAGCAGCAGGTCCATCACTTTCCCGGCCGTTGGCGGGTCCAGGTTGCCGGTGGGTTCGTCCGCCAGCAGCAGGCCGGGGCGATGGACCAGCGCCCGGGCAATGGCCACGCGTTGCAATTGACCACCCGACAGCGCCTGCGGCAGCCGCTGGCCCAGGCCCTGCAGGCCGACCGCCTCGAGCATCTGCGCGACGCGCTGCGCCATCTCCTGCTTGCGGCCCAGCAGCATCAGGGGCAGCCCCACGTTCTGGGCGACATCGAGGTGGGGCAGCACATGGAAGGCCTGGAAGACGAAGCCGACATGCGCGCGCCGCCACAGCGCGCGCTGCTCGGCGTCCATGGTGCCGAGGTCCCGCTGGCCATGCAGCACGCGCCCCTCGTCCCAGTGGTCGAGGCCAGCCATGCAGTTCAGCAGCGTCGACTTGCCGACGCCCGACTCGCCCACGATGGCCACGAACTCGCCCGGCGCGACCGTCAGGTCCAGGTGGCGGAACACCGGTCGCGCGTCCGCGCCCTGGCCATAGAACTTGCCGAGTCCCTCGATGCGGAGGGGTACGGCGCGCGAGGCCGTCTCCTTCGCGCGCCCGTCGGGCGCCGTTTCTGGGTGGGGGCGGCGGTTCATGCCCCGTCCTTCGCAAGCGCCTGCCGGACCCGCGCCACCACCTGATCGGCCGCGGTCGTCGCGTCGCAGGCGATCACTTCGCGACGGCGCATGCTGCGCAACCAGGTGATCTGGCGTTTCGCCAACTGGCGGGTTGCGGCCACGCCCCGCTCGCGCAACTCGGCGAGTTCCGCGCGCGTGGGGAATCGGCCTTTCGTGGCATCGAGCATCTCCCACGCCTGTCGATAGCCGACGCAGCGGATCGAGGGCAACGCCGGGTCCAGGTCGCTGCGCTGGCGCAGGCGCCCGACTTCGTCGAGGAAGCCGCCGGCCAGCATGGCGTCGAAGCGCTGCGCGATGCGCGCGTGAAGCCAGGCCCTGTCCTCGGTCTCCAGCGAGAGGAGCAGGGCCTCGCCGCTCGCCAGCGGATCAGGGGTCGGATCCTCGCCCTCGCGGCGATGAAAGGCGGAGAGGGGCCGGCCGCTGCTCATCCAGACCTCCAGCGCCCGCTGGATGCGCTGGCTGTCGGCAGGCGCCAAGCGGGCGGCGGTGTCCGGGTCGACCTCCGCCAGACGGGCATGCATGGCCGGCCAGCCGTGCTCGGCGGCCTCGGCGTCGATGCGCCGGCGCAGTTCCGGATCGGCGGCCGGCATCGCGTCCAGCCCGTCGAGCAGCGCCTTGAAGTACAGCATCGTTCCACCGACCAGCAGGGGGAGGGCACCGCGCTGGCGGATCTGGTCGATCAACCGCTGGGCGTCGGCCACGAAGGCGGCGGCGCTGTAGCGCTCGGCCGGGTCGAGGATGTCGATCAGGTGGTGCGGCACGGCCGCGCGCTCGTCCGGCGTGGGCTTGGCGGTGCCGATGTCCATGCCACGGTAGACCAGGGCCGAGTCGACGCTGACCACTTCCACCGGCGTCGGCAGCGCAGCCGCCACGGCCAGCGCGGCGGCAGTCTTGCCGCTGGCGGTAGGGCCTGCCAAGGCGATGTAGCGCAGGTGCGCGGTCATGTGCAGGGGCCGCTCGGCACGGGCGCCGGGCGCGGTGAACGTCTGCCGCGCGGGGCAAGGTCAGGCGAGGGGGGAGAGCAGGAAGCCGGGAAGCACGCGGGCATCCTGCCGAGGGTAGCAAATCGCCCGGCGCCCGCCGCAGCGAGGGGTGGCCAGGCCGCGCTCAGGTGCCCAGCGGCTGGGGCGGCTTCACCGCCTGCGGCACGGCGGCGCCACCCGCGGGGCGGCTCAGGCCTGCCGTCGGCTCGCCCGTGGCGAGAGCTGGGGTGCCAAGTGCGCGTTCCTTCATCTGGAACAACTGGGCCAGCGCGGCGCGGTACTGCGCCTCCCCGACGGAGTTGGTGCTGTGGTGGGAGCCGCCTTCGACCAGCACGAACATCTTCTGGCCCGTGGCCGCCTCGTAGAGCTTGCGGCCCAGGGTGGGATTGATCAGGGTGTCGTTCGAGCCATGCACCACCAGCAACGGCGAGCCGATGGACTTGACCTTCGCCAGCGACTCGAAGCGCTGGGTGATGAAGGGCTTGAAGGGCAGCCAGCCCCATTTGAAGCTGCTCACCACGTCCGAGATCGAGGTGAATGTGCCTTCGACGATGGTGCCGGATTCGTCGCGCACATCGGCGGCCAGGTCGATGCCGATGGCGCCGCCCAGCGAGTGACCGAAGATGTAGCGGCGCTGCTTGGGGTACTTGGCGGCCAGCCATTTCCAGGCGGCGCGCGCGTCTTCGCGGGCGGATTCCTCGGAGGGCAGCGTCTTGGTGCTCTTGCCGAAGCCACGGTAGTCGATGGCCAGCACCGAGAAGCCGAGCTCGTGCATGCGGCGGATGCGCGGCGCCGAGCCGGAAACGTTGTAGCGCGCGCCGTGCAGGTACAGCATCACGGGCGTGTCGCGCGACATCGGCGCGTCGCCCAGCCACAAGCCATGGAGCCGCACGTCATCGCCATCGGGCGTGCGGTAGTCGATCCACACGTCGTCCATGCCCGCCGTCATTTCGGCAGTGTTGCCCCAGCTGAGGTCGCTGGGCTGAAAGATCCATTCGCGCTGTTGGGCGTCGAGCGTGGAGCATCCTGCACCGACCAGGACGGTGAAAGACAGGGCCGACGCGATGAGGGACCAACGTTTCATTGGGCAAACAGAGACCGGATGGCGGGTCGAAGTTCACAGGGATTTGCAACTGCGGCCCCTGAGCACCGTGTGGGTGACGGCCCGTTACAGGCCTTGCACACCCTTGCCCGCATGCAACGGGCGTGCCCGCCTTTCCGACGACCGTGTAAACCCCAGTGCCAGCGCCGTGTAGGAAGTTGCCTACACAAGCCCCGGCGCGGGCGCGTTCCCGCCCAGCCGTCTCAGCGCCCGCGCAGGAACAGTCCGTCGAGATCGCGCACGCTCAGTTGCCGCCAAGTGGGGCGCCCGTGATTGCACTGGTCGGAGCGGTCGGTGGCTTCCATCTGGCGCAGCAGTCCGTTCATTTCGTCCAGCGTGAGCCGCCGGTTGGCCCGCACGGCGCCGTGGCAGGCCATGGTGGCGAGCAGTTCATGCTGGGCGCGCTGGATGACGGTGGTGGCTTCGTGCTGGGCCAGCTCGGCCAGCACGCTGCGGGCCAGGGCCACCGGATCGCCGTCGGCCAGGGGCGCCGGCACAGCGCGCACCGCGAGGGTGCGGGGCGAGAAGGGCGAGACCTCCAGTCCCAGGGCGCCGAGTACCTCCGAGCAGGTCTCGGCCGTGGCCACCTCTTCCGGCGTGGCCGCGAAGGTGGCGGGAATCAGCAGTGGCTGGCTGGCGATCGCATGGCCGTCGAGCTGGGTCTTCAGGCGCTCGTAGACGATTCGTTCGTGCGCGGCGTGCATGTCGACGATGACCAGGCCCTGGGTGTTCTCGGCCAGGATGTAGATGCCCTGCAGTTGCGCCAGTGCACGGCCCAGCGGCCAGTCGCTGGCTGCCGCGGCAGTGACCTCCGGCGGTGTGGAAGAGAGGCGCAGGGCGCCAGCCGCCGCGCCGCCGGCGGTCCAGGGGGGCTGGAGGGGGGCGCCCCCCAGGCCGCTGGGCAGGGTGGGGGCGGCCTCTTGGTCCGCCCCCGGGGCCGCCGCTGCAGACGGTGCCGCAGGCGCGGTGGGCCACATGGCCGCCCAATCGCCGGCACCCCGCTCGGCTGCGAACGGAATGCCGGACTGCCGCCATGCCGGCGCCGCAGCAGGCGCGTCGTAGCCTCGCAGCAGCGGGGCGGGCCGGCCGGTACCGCTGTCGTCCGTGCTCGCCGCGCCGGCCGCGCGTGGGGCCGCCAGGGCGTTCTCGATGGCATGGCGCACGGCGCTGTGCACTTCGCGGCCATCGCGAAAGCGCACCTCGATCTTGGTGGGGTGCACGTTGACGTCCACGCGCGTCGGATCGATCTGCAGGTGCAGCACGAACACCGGCTGGCGCTGACCGTGCAGCACGTCCTCGTAGGCGGCACGCACCGCGTGCAGCAGCACCTTGTCGCGCACGAAGCGGCCGTTGACGTAGAAGAACTGCTGGTCGCCCCGGCTGCGCGCCGCATCCGGCACGCCGGCATGGCCACGAACGTGCAGGGCGTCTTCGCCATGGTCGACCTGCACGCTCTGGCCAATGAAATCCTCGCCGAAGACGTCCGACAGGCGCTGGGCGGGCGTGTCCGCGATACGCCACTGCTCGACCAGCCGGCCTTCGTGCCAGATCGCGAAGCCCACGTCCGGCCGCGCCAGCGCATGGCGGCGCACCGCCTCGATGCAGTGCGCCAGTTCGGTGGCATCGGTCTTGAGGAACTTGCGGCGCGCCGGCGTGGCGAAGAACAACTCACGCACTTCCACCGTCGTGCCCTGGCTGCGGGCCGCAGGACGCAGTTCGCCCGTGCGGGCGTCCAGTTGCCAGGCGCTGTCCGCCCCACCGTGGCGCGACAGCAGGCTCAGCTCGGCGATGGAGGCGATCGAAGCCAGCGCTTCGCCGCGAAAGCCCATGGTGCCGACCGATTCGAGTTCGGCCAGGCTGGCGATCTTGCTGGTCGCATGGCGGCGCAGCGCCAGCGGCAGTTCGTCGCGCGGGATGCCGCCGCCATCGTCCTCGACGGCGATCAGCCGGACACCGCCGGCGGCCAGGCGCACCGTGATCTGGCTCGCCCCGGCGTCCAGGGCGTTGTCCACCAGTTCGCGCACGACCGAGGCGGGCCGCTCCACCACCTCGCCGGCGGCAATCTGGCTGATGAGTTCGTCCGGCAGGTCCCGGATGGGGCGCCGGGTGGCAGAGGAGGAGGAAAGGAGGGCGCTCACGGCGGGATTTTAAGAATCCGTCAACAGGCGGCCCGGATAATGCCGCGCCATGGACATCGTCGCCTTCCTGATTGACTTCATCCTCCACGTGGACAAGCACCTGGAGGCCTTCGTCGCCGCCTATGGCACCTGGGTCTATGTGCTGCTCTTCCTCATCGTCTTCGTGGAGACGGGCGTGGTGGTCATGCCCTTCCTGCCGGGCGATTCGCTGCTGTTCATCGTCGGTGCGCTGTGCGGCGCGGGGCTGATGAACCTCGGGATCGCCATCCCGGTGCTCCTGGCCGCGGCCGTCCTGGGGGACCAGTGCAATTTCGCCATCGGCCGCCACATCGGGCCCCGTGTCTTCCAGTGGGAGAACACGCGCTTCTTCAACCGCAAGGCCTTCGACCAAGCGCATGCGTTCTACGAGCGCTATGGCGGCATCACGATCGTGCTGGCGCGCTTCATGCCATTCATCCGGACCTTCGCACCCTTCGTGGCGGGCGTGGCCGCCATGAGCCGCTCCAAGTTCACGGCCTTCAACGTCGGCGGGGCCGTGCTGTGGGTGGTGGGCATCTGCGCGGCGGGCTACTTCTTCGGCAACCTGGCCTTCGTCCGCGAGCATCTGGACAAGATCATCTGGGCGCTGATCCTGGTGCCCGGCCTCATTGCCATCTTTGGCGCCTGGCGCGGTTCGAGGGCTTCGAGCGCGCCGGCCGCAACGGCGCGCTGAGGCTGCTCAGCGCAAAAACGCCGGGGGCCGCGTTCGCGGCCCCCGGCATTGATGGATGGCGTTCCGCTCAATAGCGGCGGCTGCCGTCCGGGTAATAGTACTGGTTGTTGTAGTTCTGCTGGTCGCGCTGGCGGCCGATCTCGTTACCGACCAGACCGCCGATGGCCGCGCCGCCCACGGTCGCGGCCGTATTGCCGCCGATCGCATTGCCCACGACGGCGCCGCCCAGCGCGCCGACGCCGGCACCCAACTGCTGATTCGGGCCCGCGGCGCAGCCGGCCATCAGGGCCGCCGCACCGATCGCGGCGGCAGAAATCCAAGTGCGAGTCTTCAACATGGTGTCCACCTTTCTGGAATGTGATGGGCGCATGGTGTGCTCGTCGGTCTCTTCGCGCCTGTAGGAGCGGTCCGCCGGCCGCTGTGCGTCGCGGCGGTCCCGCCCTGAGAGACGCCGCGCGCGCGGCGCGAAGGCCGCCGCATTACAGCGCGCGGCTGCGCGCGAGAGGCGGGTTCTGGCCGAAATAGCGGTGGATGCCCTTCAACAGAGCGTCCGCCATCTCCTCCTGATAGGCCACGCTGCGCAGCTTGGCTTCTTCTTCCGGATTGCTGATGAAGGCCGTCTCCACCAGCACGCTCGGGATGTCGGGCGCCTTGAGCACGGCGAAGCCGGCCTGCTCGACGTCGCCCTTGTGCAGCCGGGCGCCGATGCGGCGGAATTCGCCCAGCATGGCGCCACCGAGCTTCAGGCTGTCCTTGATCTGCGCGGTGGTGCTCATGTCGAACAGCGCACGCTGCACCTGAATCTCGTGCTCGCCGATGCTGATGCCCCCGACCTGGTCGGACTGGTTCTCCTTGTTGGCCATCCAGCGGGCGGCACTGCTGGAGGCACCGTTCTGGCTAAGCGCGAACACGCTGGCGCCGCGCGCCGCCGGCGTGGTGAAGGCGTCGGCATGGATGCTGATGAACAGGTCGGCCTGCACGCGCCGCGCTTTTTGCACCCGCACGTTCAGTGGCACGAAGAAGTCGTCGTCGCGGGTCATGAAGGCGCGCATCGGGTTGCCGCCCAGGGTGCTGCCATTGATGCGGTCGCGCAGGCGCCGGGCCACCTGCAGCACGATGTCCTTCTCGCGCGTGCCGTTGGGGCCGATGGCGCCAGGGTCTTCGCCGCCGTGTCCGGGATCGAGCGCCACGATGATGATGCGGTCGGTGCGTGTGGAGGTGGCCACGTTGGGCTCGGGCCGCTGTGGCCGCGCAGGCGCCGGGCGCGGCGCCTCGGCCACGACCGGGGGCGCCGCCGGCGCCACGGGCGTGGGCGGCGCAGGCGGGGGCGGACGGACGGCCTTCTGCGCGATCAGGTCCCCCAACGGATCGGTGGCCGGGACGGGCCGTGCCGGCACGGGGGGCGGGGCCTGGACCACCGGCGGCGCCACCGCCACGGCAGGGGGCGCAGGCGGCAGCGGGGCGGCAGGCGATGCGCCGGTGCGGGTGTCGCGCAGGCGCTCGGCGATCAGCGATTCGAGCGGGTCGAGCGCTTCCTGCGGGTACAGGTCGAGCACCAGCCGGTGCTTGTAGGCCGCCACGGGCGCCAGCGAGAAGACCTGCGGCCGCACGGTCTGCTTGAGGTCGAACACGATGCGCACCATGGTGGGCGTGTTCTGGCCCACCCGCAGCCCGGCGATGTAGGGATCGTCGGCCTTGACCTTGCCGACCAGGTCGCGCAGGGCCGGGTTGAGGGTGATGCCCTCGATGTCCACCGCCAGGCGGGGCGGGTCGCCCACCACGAGCTGCTGCGACTGCAGCCGCGCATCGGACTCGATGGTGATGCGCGTGTAGTCGGCGGCCGGCCACACGCGCACGGCCACGATGGAGGCGCCGTGCGCGATCTCGGCCGCGCCCATCAGCAGCACCAGGCTGCCCGCCTGTTGCAGCCAGCGCCGGCGCTCGGGCTGCACGGGGAGCAGGGCGTGGGTCATGGGCGCAGCCTCGGCATCGTCGGCGGTTGCGGCGGGAGGGTGGGATGGCGTGCGGCGACGGCTCATGGCGCAACAGCCGCCAGCAGGGCCTGGCCGTTGGGGGTGAAGGCGCGCAACTGCACGCGGCGCACGTCGTCGGCGTCTGGGGTCATGGCTTCGATGTGGATGGCGAGGTCCTCGGTGGGCAGGTAGCCGGCCGCCTGGCCGGGCCACTCGGCCAGCTTGAGTCCGGGGCCGGCAAAAAGGTCCCGGAACCCGGCGTCCTCCCACTCGCGTGGATCGCTGAAGCGGTAGAAGTCGAAGTGGTAGACCGGCCGGCCGTCCTGCGTCGTGTGCGGCTCCACCACGGCATACGTGGGGCTCTTGATGCGGCCCTGGACGCCGAGCGCGCGCAGCAGGTGGCGCACGATGGTGGTCTTGCCAGCGCCCAGGTCGCCGTGCAGCGCGATGAACGCGTGGCCCAGCTCGGGCCGGGCCTGCATGGCTTGCGCCAGCGACTGGGCAAAGCGGGCGGTGTCCTCCTCGCCCTGCCAATGCAGCGTGCGGGAGGCGATTTCTACAATCGGGCGGTGACTGCGGTCGATGCTCAACTCGTGGCTCGGATTCGTGCGTGGGCCGGGGAGCTCGGATTCTCCCAAATCGGCATCGCGGGCATCGACCTGTCCGACGCAGAGCCCGGCCTGGCGGAATGGCTGGCCCAGGGCTTCCATGGCGAGATGGGGTATATGGCGGCGCACGGCATGCGTCGCGCCCGGCCTGCCGAGCTGGTGCCGGGCACCCTCAGCGTCATCACCGCCCGCATGGACTACCTGCCGCGCGAGACGCCGGAAGACTGGCAGGCCGTCGAATGGGCACGGCTGGATCGGCCCGGCGAGGGCATCGTGTCGCTCTATGCCCGGGGGCGCGACTACCACAAGGTGCTGCGGGCCCGGCTGCAGAAGCTGGCCGACCGGCTGGCCGCCGAGATCGGACCCTTCGGCCACCGCGTGTTCACCGATTCCGCGCCCGTGCTGGAGGCCGAGCTGGCCAGTCGCAGTGGCCAGGGTTGGCGCGGCAAGCACACGCTGGTGCTGAGCCGCGAGGCGGGCTCCATGTTCTTCCTGGGCGAGATCTATGTCGACATCGCCCTGCCGCCGACCGAGCCGGTGGCGGCGCACTGCGGCCGCTGCACGGCATGCATCGACGCCTGCCCGACCGGCGCCATCCTCGGGCCGCACCGGCTGGACGCGCGACGCTGCATTTCCTATCTGACCATCGAGCACGCGGGAGTCATCCCGGAGGCGCTGCGCCCGGCGATGGCCAACCGCATCTATGGCTGCGACGACTGCCAGCTCGCCTGCCCCTGGAACAAGTTCGCGCAGCGCAGTGCACTGCCGGACTTCGATCCGCGCGAGGGCCTGACGGGCGTCACGCTGGCGCAGCTTTTCGCATGGACCGAGGACGAGTTCCTGCGCCGCACCGAAGGCAGCCCCATCCGCCGTATCGGCCATGAGCGCTGGTTGCGCAACATCGCCGTCGCGCTGGGCAATGCGTTGCGGCAGGGCGATGCGTCGGCCGCAGCGGCGCTGCTGTCGCGGCGCGACACCGCCGCGCCCCTGCTGCGCGAGCACATCGACTGGGCGCTGGCGCAGGCGCCCACCGCCGCGCGCGCCTGAGGCCGGCACTCAGCGCGGCAGGCTGAGCGCGAAGGGCAGGCTGACGATGCCCAGCAGGGTCGACAGCGTCACCAGCGCCGCGACATACGCGCCGTTGTAGCCCATACGCGCTGCGAGCACGTAGGCGCTCGATGCGGTGGGCACGGCCGAGAAGGCCATCAGCACCGCCGCCTGGGCCCCGTGCAGCCCCAGCAGCCGGCACAGGCACCAGGCCACCAGCGGCAGCACCAGGTGCCGGATCGACAGCACCGCGACGCCCAGCGCCTTGCCGCGGTTGAGTGCGCCGAACTGCATGCCTGCGCCCGCTGCCAGCAGGCCGAGCGCCAGCGAGGCGGCGCCCAGCCGGCCGAGCGTCGGCTGCATCCAGTGGGGCACCTGCAGGCCCAGCAGGTTGATCACCAGCCCGCTGGCCGTCGCGATGATGAGCGGATTGCGCACGAGCTGGCGCAGAAACCCGCTGTTGGCATGCCGCGCCATCGGCCACACCGCCGCGACGTTCATCAGCGGCACGCACACGCCGATCAGCACCGCGATCACCAGCAGGCCCTCGGCGCCGGCCAGGCGCTCGGCCACGGCCAGGCAGATGAAGGAGTTGAAGCGGAAGGCCACCTGGGCGCTGGCCGCGTGCTCGCGCCGGTCGATGTGCCGTCCCAGCCAGGGCAGATGGGGCAGCGCATACGCGAACGCGATGCCGGCCAGTCCCACGCCCAGCCCGGCGGCCAGCAAGTGCGTGGCGGAGCCAAAGTCGATGGGGCTCTTCACGATCGAATGGAAGAGCAGGACCGGGAAGAGAAAGTAATACACCAGGCTCTCCACCTGGTCCCAGACCCGGCGGTCCAGCGCGGTGTAGCGGCACAGCAGCCAACCGCAGGCGATGAGGGAGAAGTCCGGAAACAGCAGCTGCGCGTAATTCACCCGGGGAGCATAAACGGGCCGCTTATAGGTATTCCCTCAAGGTCCGGCAGCAGGGCTGCCGCTAGGATGCGCCGCACGCGGGAAGCGAATCCGCCCATTTCAAGAAACGAACCTGGAGTCAAACCGATGCAACGTCGCCACTGGAACGCCATCGCCGCCGCTGCCCTGCTGGGCTCGCTGGCTGCCCCCGCCGCCTGGGCGCAGGGCTATCCCGACAAGCCGATCGAACTGCAGGTGCCCTTCGCTCCCGGCGGCACCACCGACATCGTGGGCCGCGTCATCGCCGATCCGCTGGGCAAGATCCTGGGCCAGCCGGTGGTGGTCACCAACAAGGCCGGCGGCGGCGGCGTGGTCGGCGCGTCCGAGACGGCCCGCGCCGCGCCCGATGGTTACAAGCTCGGCGTGGCCACGGTGTCGAGCACGGCCGCCAACCCGGCGATCAATCCCAAGACGCCGTACGACCCGATCAACGACTTCACGCCCATCATCAACATCGCCGCCACGCCCAACGTGATCGCGGTGCATCCGAGCTTTCCGGCCAAGGACTACGCCAGCTTCGTGGCCGAGCTGAAGAAAAACCCCGGCAAGTACTCGTACAGCTCGTCCGGCACCGGCGGCATCGGCCACCTGCTGATGGAGCTCTACAAGAGCATGACCGGCACCTTCGTCACGCACATCCCGTACCGCGGCGCCGGCCCCGCCCTCAACGACACCGTCGGCGGCCAGGTGCCGATGATCTTCGACAACCTGCCCTCGGCGCTGCCCTTCATCAAGGCCGGCAAGCTGGTGCCCATCGTGGTGGCGGCGCCCCAGCGCCTGAAGGACCTGCCCAACGTGCCCACCTTCAAGGAGGTCGGTCTGGAGCCAGTGAACCGCATGGCGTACTACGGCATCCTCGGCCCCAAGGGCCTGCCGAAGGACGTGGTGGACAAGATCAACGCAGGCACGCGCAAGGCGCTGGAAGACCCCGCCGTGCGCAAGCGTATCGAGGACACCGGCTCGATCATCGTGGCCAATACGCCCGAACAGTTCGCCGCGCAGATCAAGGCCGAGTTCGCGATCTACAAGGACGTGGTGAAGAAGCAGAATCTCAAGCTCGACTGAGCGTTCTGTTCTTGCCCTGCCCGCCGCTGCGGGCGCGGCGTTCTCTGGAGCCGCCCTCGGGCGGCTTCCTGTTTTTCCGCATGTCCATGACCCCTCCGGCCTCCACCGCCGCCACGCCATCGCCTGCCGACATCGACGACTTCATCGACGCGCTGTGGCTGGAGGAGGGCCTGTCGCGCAACACGCTGGCCGCGTACCGGCGCGACCTCTCGCTGCTGGCGCAATGGCTCGCACCCCGCGGCGTGACACTGCCGGCGGCGCGCGAGAGCGATCTACAGGCCTATATGGGCGAGCGGCTTGCGCAGCGCGGCAAGGCCACCTCGGCCAACCGCCGGCTGACGGTGTTCAAGCGCTACTTCCGCTGGGCGCTGCGCGAGCACCGCATCGTGGCCGACCCGACCCTGCGCCTGCTGCCTGCGCGCCAGCCCGCGCGCGTGCCCAAGACGCTGAGCGAGGCGCAGGTGGAGGCGCTGCTGGGCGCGCCCGACATCGCCACGCCGCTGGGCTTGCGCGACCGCGCGATGCTGGAGCTGATGTACGCCAGCGGCCTGCGCGTGAGCGAGCTGGTGGGCCTGCGCCTGGTCGACCTCGGCCTGCAGGAGGGCGTGCTGCGCGTGATGGGCAAGGGCAGCAAGGAGCGCTTGGTGCCCTTCGGCCAGGAAGCCGAGCGCTGGATCGGCCGCTATCTGGCCGAATCCCGGTCCGCCATCCTGGGCGGCCAGCAGAGCGGCGACCTGTTCGTCACCGCGCGCGGCGCCGGCATGACGCGGGCCATGTTCTGGGTGATCGTCAAGAAGCACGCCGAGGCGGCGGGCGTGCGTGTGCCGCTGTCGCCGCACACGCTGCGCCATGCCTTCGCCACGCATCTGCTCAACCACGGGGCCGATCTGCGGGCGGTGCAACTGTTGCTCGGGCATGCCGATATCTCCACCACCACCATCTATACCCATGTGGCGCGTGAACGCCTGCGCCAGCTGCATGCGCGGCACCATCCGCGTGGCTGAAGCCGGGCGGCTGGCCGCCTGCGGCAGCCGAAGCCGAGGGCCGCTGGCATGATCCGGCCATGATCTTTACGACCGATTCCTACCTGCGCCGGCGCCTGTGCCGCGGCGCTGTTCTCGCGGCCTGTGGCGCGGCCCTCGCGGCCACCGGCCTGCCGGCCCTGGCCCAGGACCTGCCCAAGACTGTGCGCCTGATCGTGGCCTATCCGCCCGGCGGCGTGGCCGACGTGGTGGCCCGCACCCTGGCCGAGCGGCTGGCGGCGCAGACCGGCAGCACCTTCGTCGTCGACAACAAGGCGGGCGCCAGCGGCACCATCGCCATGGAGGCCATCGCCAAGGCCGCACCGGACGGCGCCACGCTCGGCTTCTCGGCCATCAGCCCGCTGGTGCTGAGCCCGCATCTGGGCAAGCTGCCCTACGACCCGCTGCGCGACCTGCTGCCGGTGGCCAGCGTCATGTATTCGCCGGTGGTGTTGCTGGCCACCTCGGCCGAGGGCAGCGCGGACATGCGCGCCGTGCTGGCGAAGGCGAAGGCGCAGCCCGGCGCGGTGCGGTGGGCGACCTCGGGGCCGGCATCGTTGGGACACATCATGCTGGAACAACTGCGCGCGACGGCCAAGGTCGACATCACCCATGTGCCCTACAAGGGGGGCGGCCAGCAGATGACGGATGCGCTGTCGGGCCAGTTCGAGGTGCTGTCCACGAACGCGGGCCCGGCGGTGGCCATCCAGGTCAAGGCCGGCAAGCTGCGGCCCCTGGCTGTGGGCGCCCCGGCGCGGCTGGAGAGCCTGCCCAACGTGCCGACCCTCACCGAGCTGGGCTTCAAGGACGCCAACCTCTCTTCGCAGTTCGGCGTCTTCGCCCCGGCCGGGTTGCCGCAGCCCTTGCAGGCCCGTTTCAACACGGAGATCAACACCGCGCTGCAATCGCCCCAGATGCGTTCGCGCCTGACCACCACCGACAACGTGCCGACCGGCGGAAGCCCCGCGGCCTTTGCCAAGGAGATCGCGGCCGAATACGAGAACAACGGCCGGATCATCCGCGCCGCGGGCATCAAGGCGGATTGAGTGGGCGCAAGGGGCGTGTTGGCGCGGGCGGCCCAGGGCGGGCGTGCCAATGCGCGGTCCGCGCTACAGGCGCCTATGTCGCGTCCGCCGCCAGCCCTTCCAGTTCGTCTGGCGTGAAGCCGGCCCGCGACCGCGCGTCCATGTTGAACGGCGGCTTGAGCCGGGGCGCCTGATGCTCGCGGTACAGGCGCCGGTAGTGCGCCAGCGGTTCCAGCCCCTCCCGCTCGCACAGCCAGCGGTACCAGCGGTTGCCCACCGCCACATGGCCGATCTCGTCGCGCAGGATGATGTCGAGGATGGCCATGGCCGCCCGCGCGTCGGGCGTGCCCACACGGGCGAGCTTGGCCTGGATGAGCGGCGTCGCGTCCAGCCCGCGCGCTTCCAGGGTCCGGGGCACCAGCGCCATGCGGGCGACCACGTCGTCGGCCGTCTTCTCGCACATGGTCCACAGCCCGTCGTGGCCGGGGAAGTCGCCGTAGCACCACCCCATGCACTCCAGGTGACCGTGGATCAGCGTGAAGTGCAGCGCCTCCTCGTCCGCGACCCGCAGCCAGTCGCGGTAGTAGTCGGCCGGCATGCCGTCGAAGCGCCACAGCGCGTCGAGCGCGAGGTTGATGGCATTGAATTCGATGTGGCAGATGGCATGCACCAGCGCCGCGCGGCCTTCCTCGGTGAAGGGCGAGCGGGTAGGCACGTCCTTGGCGCCCACGCGGACCGGCCGGGCAGGGCGGCCCGGCACGCCCGCACCGTCGTCCGGCATGCGGACGTGGTCGGTCCAGCAGGCGTCGACGGGCGGCGCCTGGGCGCAATCGGCTGCCAGCGCGCGGGTGGCCGCCACCTTCTGGGCGGGATCGGAAAGGACAAGCGCCTGCAGCGCGCGCAACCGGGGGTGCATCCCTACAATTCTATTTTTCGCCCGCGGCCTGCCCGCATGTGCACCCACGACACAAGGAGACGACAAGCATGGCCCTCTACGAACTCGATGGCACCGCCCCCCAACTCGCCGAAGGCGCATGGGTGGCCGACAGCGCCGAGGTGATGGGCAATGTGAGCCTGGCCGAGAACGCCAGCGTCTGGTTCGGCGCCGTCGTGCGCGGCGACACCGAGCACATCGCCATCGGGCGCAACAGCAATGTGCAGGACCTGTCGGTGCTGCACGCCGACATCGGCTGCCCCCTGACCATCGGCGAGAACGTGACCGTCGGCCATCAGGTCATGCTGCACGGTTGCACCATCGGCGACGGCTCGCTGATCGGCATCCAGGCAGTGGTCTTGAACAATGCGCGCATCGGCCGCAACTCCATCGTCGGTGCCGGCAGCGTGGTGACCGAAGGCAAGGAGTTTCCGGACAACTCGCTGATCATCGGCTCGCCGGCCAAGGTGGTGCGCACGCTCGATGATGCTGCCGCCGCCAAGCTGCGCCAGAGCGCGCAGCACTATGTGGAAAACGCCCATCGCTTCGCGAAGGGCCTCAAAAAGATCGGCTGACCCCTTCGGCGCAGTGCGCCGGCCCGTCGGCCGAGGAAAGCAACCTTGAGCGAACTACACACCTTCCTCTTCGACGGCCTGCCGGTGCGCGGCATGATCGTGCGCCTGGACGGCGCCTGGCAGGAGATCCTTGCCCGCCGCGCCGCCAACACCCAGACGGGCGCCTATGCACCGCCCGTGGCCGAACTGCTGGGCGAGATGACCGCCGCAGCCACGCTGATGCAGGCCAACATCAAGTTCAAGGGCTCCTTGATCCTCCAGATCTTCGGCGACGGGCCGGTCAAGGTGGCCGTGGCCGAAGCGCAGCCCGACCTGAGCCTGCGCGCCACGGCCAGCGTGGTGGGCGATGTGCCGGCCACCGCCGGCCTGGCCGACCTGGTGAACGTGGGCAACAAGGGCCGCTGCGCCATCACCCTCGATCCCAAGGAGCGCCTGCCGGGCCAGCAGCCCTACCAGGGCGTGGTGCCCCTGTTCGGCGACCGTGGCGAGCGCCTGGGCAAGCTATCGGACGTGCTGCAGCACTACATGCTGCAGAGCGAGCAGCTCGACACCACGCTGGTGCTGGCCGCCGACGAGCAGGTGGCCGCGGGCCTGCTGATCCAGCGCCTGCCGCTGGCCGGCGAGGCCAATCTGGCCGGCAGCGCCACCGCGCGGGACGAGGACGAGATCGGCCGCAACGAGGACTACAACCGCATTTCGACGCTGGCCAGCAGCCTCACGCGGACCGAACTGCTGTCGCTGGACATCGAGACCATCCTGCGGCGCCTGTTCTGGGAGGAGCGGTTGCTGCGCTTCGCGCCGCGCGACGGCATGCTTGGCCCGCGCTTTGCATGCACCTGCAGCCGCGACCGCGTCGCCAGCATGATCCGCAGCCTGGGCCGCGAGGAGGCCGACGACATCCTGGCCGAGCAGGGCCGCATCGAGGTGGGCTGCGACTTCTGCGGTCAGCAATACCGCTTCGATGCTGTCGACACGGCCCAGATCTTTGCAGGGCCGCCGGGGCAGGTGCCGGGCAGTTCAATCGTTCAGTAATCGTTCAGCTTTGTCCTTTTTGTTTAGCTGCGGCTTCCGCGGAGTGTCGTCCGCGCCACAGAGGCAGGTCCATTGGGGGGATGGGAGCAGATTCCTTGTGTCACAACCCTTGACGCTTTTGTAAGCCGGTTCCACGATGGGGTGTCGGCCGTTCGCGGTCGGCTTCAATCAACTATCTCGAGGACGATATGAACACCAAGAACCTCTTTGCGGCAACTGCAGCTCTGGCCGTCGCGCTTCTGGCCGCCAGCCCCGCGATGGCTGACGATCCGACCAAGGAACCGCCGACGCCTGCCGCCAAGAAGACCACCAAGGCCGAGCGTGCCGCCGCACGCGAGAAGCGCAAGGCCGACATGACCGCTGCCGAAAAGAGCGGCACCGCTCCCACCGGTGGTGAAGCCACGGCTCCCGAGAAGCAGACCAAGGCCATCTCGGGCACGCACGAGTCGCGCAAGGCCGAGCGCGCGAAGAAGCGCAAGGAAATGGCCGCCGCCAACAAGGCTGGCGCCATCCCGGCTCCGACCGAAGCCGGCGAACCCAAGAAGTAACCGGCCTTCGCTGAGTGGCACAGGCGCATGCCGGCCGCGTGGCGCGCCACGCTCATGCTGGCGCGTCGCCGGTTCCGTGGGTGGGATGGCTGGTTCGGTGCCTGGGGCTCGGACTTGTTGCGCTGCTCACCGCCTGTGCCAGTCTGCCCGAACCGTCCGTCGCCGCGGCACCGTCCTTCGCGGCGACGGACGTTGGGCCCACACCCCTGGCCCATATCGCTGCGGCCAGTCTCGCGGCGGACGCGGCGTCGCGCGGTCGTTCCGGCTTCCTGCTCATGCCCGAGGGGCCCACGGCCCTGAATGCCCGGATTGCACTGATCCGGGCTGCGCGTAAGACCCTCGACGCGCAGTACTACATCCTCCAGGACGACGCGACAGGCCTGCTTTTCCTGAGTGAACTGCTCGATGCATCGCGCCGCGGCGTGCGTGTGCGCCTGCTGGTCGACGACCTGTACACCCCTGGCAAGGACCAGCTCTTCGCTGCCCTGGCCTCCCAACCGAATTTCGAACTGCGCCTGTTCAATCCGCTCGCCGTGCGCAGCGGTCCATTGGCTTGGCGCGTGGCGCTTTCCCTGGGCGATCTGCGGCGCGTCAATCGCCGCATGCACAACAAGCTGCTAGTGGCTGACAACAGCGTGGCGATCACGGGCGGTCGCAACATCGCTGACGAATACTTCATGCGCAGCGACCAGGCCAACTTCGTCGACATGGACCTGCTCGCCGCCGGGCCGGTGGTGCCGGCGCTGTCGAACAGCTTCGACGACTTCTGGAACAGCCGCCAGGTGAGGCCCATCGGCAGCCTGATGGAATTGCCGCCCGACGATGACCGGACCCGCCGCGTGCTGGCCGAACGTTGCGAGGACCGGCGCGACCTGCTGCCCGAGGCGGCCACCGATGTGCTCGGTCACCCGCCCGTGAGCGTGCAGCTGGCCGCGGGCCGGCTGCTCCTGACCGAAGGCGACGGCCGCGTGGTGTCGGACGTGCCCGAGAAGATCACCTACGACGACCCCGAAGCCAGCTTTGCCGACAGCGTGAGCCAGCGAACCATCGCCATGCTCTACGGCGCGCGGCGGGAGGTGCTGATGGTGTCGCCGTACTTCGTCCCGGGCCAGGCCGGCCTGGCACTGTTGCGGGAGCAGGCCGCCAGGGGCGTTCAGGTGCTGGTCTTCACCAATTCCCTGGACGCCACGGACGAGACCCTGGTGTATTCCGGCTATGCCCGCTACCGGCTCGCCATGCTCAAGGCCGGCGTGAAGATCTACGAACTCGGCTCGCGGCTGGTGCCCAAGGAACGCCGCTTCGGCGAATTCCGGCATTCCAGCGCGCGGCTGCACGCCAAGATCATGCTGGTGGACCGCGAGCGCGTCTTCATCGGCTCGATGAACCTCGATGGGCGCTCCGCCCGCCTCAATACCGAGGTGGGCGTCATCATCGAGAGCCCGGCCTTGATCGAGCAGTTCGGCGCGCTGATGCCGGTGCGCGAACTGGGCGCCTACGAACTGCGCCTTCGCAAGGACGTCGACGACGTGCAGTGGATCGAGCACCACACGGACGGCAGCGAGGCGGTGCTCGACGAAGAGCCCGGTGCCAACGTCATCGACCGCGTGCGCGACTGGCTCCTGCTGAAATTGCTGCCCGAAGACGTACTGTGAGGGCGCGGGCCGCGGCCGTCCTCAGCGTTCGAAGGCGCTGTAGCGGATGTCCGGGGCGCTGGTGTTGTGTCGGGAGGGCTCGCTGCGGCCGAAGCGCACCTCTCCCACCCCCGAGGCGCGCCCGAAGTCCGGCAGCGGCTGCGTGTGCGCCACCGCACCGGCGTCGCCGCTGCCGTGCCAGCGGACCTCGCTCATGTCGGCGTTGTCTGCCGCCACATACATCGACCGCAGCACCGAGAAGGGCTGCATGCCGCGGACCGGCCGCGAGAAGCGCACGTCAAGCGCCGTGCGCTCGCGGCTGACCTCGGCAAGGCGGATGCGTGCAGCGCCCCCACCGGCGAATCGCAGGTCGAAGCGGATATCGGGCTGTGTGCGAATGCGGATGTCCCGGATGTTGACCACCGGCCGGCCCTCCTGGCGCACCGGGCCCAGCAGCATCGAGGAGCCGTAGACGCCGTCCCCGAAGCGGGCCAGCGGCAACGGCTTGATGCGCCAGTAGCCGTCCGAGGGGTACATGACCAGCGCTTCCTTCATCTGGCCGTCGATCCGGCGATAGACCTGGATCATGTGGAAGCCGCGGTCGCGCTTGCCGTCCACTTCCACCGGCACCTGCTGCGGCCGCCAGAACACCGGCAGCGTCATGCCCACGATGCGCCACTTGGCGTCCTCGTGCAAGGTGACGGTGCGTGGCTCGAAGCGGTGTTTGGGGTCGGTCGGATGATCGCCGCCGTCGAAGTTGCAGCCGGAGAAGTCGGGGGCGGTGGTGTCCTGCGCGATGCGTTCGATGTAGCCGGGTTGCAGCGCCTCGACGGTGAAACGCTTGACGCCGCCACGCAGCAGCAGCGAGACGTTGTCTTCCTCGGCGCATCGCGTCGGCTTCGTCTGGTTCTCGACCGTCACGGTAGTGGCCGCGGCCTGGGCGGCGGGCGGCATTCCTGCCGCGAGTGCGATCAGTGCGGCACAGGCGGCGAGCGCGCGGCGGATGGGGAAGGGGGCGGATGTCCGGAGGTGCATGAGTGGGTCAGCCCGCGGCCGGCGTCTGCCGGGCAGCGATCAGGTCGGTGAAGAGGCGGTGCTCGCAGTCAGGGTCGGAACAGCGCTCGCAGTTCCACGCCGGCGCGCGCAGGTGGCGCGGGGGGGCCGGTGCCTCTTCCCGCGCATCCAGGGCTGCCTGCAGCGCCGACCAGGCGCGGGACATGTGTTGGGCGGCGTCGCGGCCGTGAATGACGGCGCAAGGCAGGCCTGCCGCGGCGAACCCCGCCCGCAAGCGACCGTCGAGAACCTGCTCGTCGTGGCCTGCCGTGTCCTGTGGGGGCAGCAGCAGGGTGAAGGCATGGCCGCGCTCGGCGGCGACCAGCGAGGGGGGCCAGCTTTCGACCGGGACGCCCCTTTGGGCGAGCAGGGCGATGGGACTGCCGGCCGCCACGACGAGTGCGTCATGGCGCGCTTGATCGATCCGCATGCGCCAGGCATGGGCCCGTGCAAGCGCATCGGCGGGAGCCGGCGGGCGTTCGGGTGCGTCGGTCGGCGCCATCCCGACCAACGCGATGGCCTTGATGCCCCGCTGCATGAAGCGGCGGGCCAGCGCGTCGACCAGTTGCTCCCCGTCTGCCGCCGACACACCCCAGACGGCGATCACGCTGCCGGTGCCGAGGCGCGGTGTCATGGGAGCGGCAGCGCGCGCATTCTTGACGCGCCGTCCTAGCGCGCGATCTGCACCAGGATCTCGTTGGGTTTGACCATGCCCAGCTCCTGTCGCGCCCGCTCCTCGGCCATCTCGATGCCTTCCTTGAGGTCGTTGACCTCGGACTCGAGCCGCTCGTTGGTGTGCTGGGCGCGGAGGTTGGCGGTCTTCTGGTCTTCCAGGTTCTTGCGCAGCTTGGACACGTCGGGCAGGCTGCCGCGGCCTGTCCACAGCTGGAGCTGCAGCAGGCCGAGAAGGCACAGCAGGATGGCCGGGATGACGAGGCGCGTGCGCATCGCCGCTCAGCCGATCTGCACTGGCACCGTGGCCCGCACCACGCCCGAACTGGAAGACCGGCGCATCAACGCAGGTTGTAGAACGCGGCGCGGCCGGGGTAGCTCGCGACGTCGCCCAGGTCTTCCTCGATGCGCAGCAGCTGGTTGTACTTGGCCATGCGGTCCGAGCGCGACAGCGAGCCGGTCTTGATCTGGCCGGCGTTCAGGCCGACGGCGATGTCGGCGATGGTGCTGTCTTCGGTCTCGCCGGAGCGGTGCGAGATCACGGCGGTGTAGCCGGCGCGCTTGGCCATCTCGATGGCGGCGAAGGTCTCGGTCAGCGTGCCGATCTGGTTGATCTTGATGAGGATCGAGTTGGCGATGTTCTGGTCGATGCCCTGCTTCAGGATCTTGGTGTTGGTCACGAACAGGTCGTCGCCCACCAGCTGCACCTTCTTGCCCAGGCGCTCGGTCAGCAGCTTCCAGCCGGCCCAGTCGCCTTCGTGCATGCCGTCCTCGATCGAGATGATCGGGTACTTGTCGCACCAGGTGGCCAGCATGTCGGTCCAGCTTGCGGCCTCCAGCTGCAGACCACCTTCGCCTTCGAGCACGTACTTGCCGTCCTTGTAGAACTCGCTGGCGGCGCAGTCCAGGCCCAGGGCGATCTGCTCGCCGGCGGTGTAGCCGGCCTTGTCGATGGCTTCCAGGATCAGCTGGATCGCCGCTTCATGGTTCTCGACGCTGGGGGCAAAACCGCCTTCGTCGCCCACGGCCGTGGGCATGCCGCGGCTGTCGATAATCTTCTTGAGGGCATGGAACACCTCGGCGCCGTAGCGCAGCGCTTCGCGGAAGCTGGGCGCGCCCACCGGGATGATCATGAACTCCTGCAGGTCCAGGCTGTTGTTGGCATGCGCGCCGCCGTTGATGACGTTCATCATCGGCACCGGCAGGCTCATGCCGCCCATGCCGCCGAAGTAGCGGTACAGGGGCAGGCCGGACTCTTCGGCCGCAGCGCGCGCCACGGCCATCGACACGGCCAGCATGGCGTTGGCGCCCAGGCGGCTCTTGTTCTCGGTGCCGTCCAGGTCGATCAGGGTCTTGTCCAGGAAGGCCTGTTCCGAGGCGTCCAGGCCCAGCACGGCTTCGCTGATCTCGGTGTTGACGTGCTCGACGGCCTTGAGCACGCCCTTGCCCAGGTAACGGCCCTTGTCGCCGTCGCGCAGCTCGATGGCTTCGCGGCTACCGGTGCTGGCGCCCGAGGGCACGGCCGCACGGCCCATGGTGCCGCTTTCCAGCAGCACGTCGCATTCCACGGTGGGATTGCCGCGGCTGTCGAGGATCTCGCGGCCGACGATGTCAACGATGGCACTCATTCAGGGTTCTCCGGTTTTTTGAAATCGGTTCAGGCGGGCGTGCCGCGCTCAGACGCCTTCGACGGCGATCATGTTCATGATCGCGGCGCCGGCACGGGCCTCGCGGGCCTTCTTGTATTCGGGGGTCTCGTAGAAGGCCTTGGCCTGCTCGAACGTGGCGAACTTGAGCAGCACCACGCGCGTGGGCTGCCAGGTGCCTTCGAGCGGCTCGACCTGCCCGCCACGCACGCAGACCTCGGCGCCATGCGCCTGCATGGCGGCGGAGGACCACTTCTTGTATTCCTCGTACTGCGTCGGGTTGGTGACTTCGACGTGGGCGATGACGTAGCCGCTGGGCATGTTGCAGGTGTCCTTCAGTTCGAATCGGGGAATTGGCGCGACAGCAACAGGCCGGCGAAGCGCAGCAACCCGTCCAGCTCGTGCCGGATGACAGCGACCACGATGGCCACATCCAGGCTCTGGTACTCGTGGACCGCGATGTTACGAAAGCCAACCATGCGGCCCAGCACAGCCGCCAGGTCGGCGTCGATCACGCCCTCTTGCTGCAGTGTCGCAAACACTTCGCGCGCACTGCCCGGCAACGCCCAGCCCTGGGCCGCGATCACCATGTTGCCCATGCCGATCGCCAGTTCGCAGGCACGTTGCACGTTGAGGATGGCAGCGTCCTGACGCGAGAAATCGGTCATGAAGTCTGCCGCCGCAGCCAGCTCTTCGCGGGCGCGGCGCACGCAGCGCTCGAGACGGGCGCTCTTTTGCGCCAGGGCGTCAGCAAGGGCCGTCATGGACGCGCTTCTCCCGCGCGAAGCAGTCGATGGGCCAGTTGCTTCACCATCGGCTGCCGCCATGCCTGCATGTGCTGGTACTCGCTGAGCACGAATGCGCAGTAGCCCGTCAGCGCCACCGGGTCCAGGCTGAAGAGGAGGCGGCCGGTGGCCAGGACCTGATGCTGCATCACGGTGGACAGGCGCCGGAAGTCCAGCAGGTCCACGTCGACGCCAAACTGCGCTGCGATTTGTTCGGAGGCTTCCCACCGAAGCTCGGGCGACAAGGGGGCCGGTAGATCCACTGCGATGTCCAGATCGCTGTGGGGGCCGAAGCGGCCAGAGGCCGCACTGCCGAACAGCCAGGCAGCCCGCGCCTGCGGCAGCGCGTTGCGCAGCGCGGCGACGATCCGGTCCTGGCTGGGCGGCAGGGTCATGCGTTGAAGCTGTCTTCCAGAAAGCCGTTCTTCTTGGTGATGCGGTCGAGTTCGACCAGCGTCTCGAGCAGCGCCTTCATGTGCTTGAGCGGCACGGCGTTGGGGCCGTCGGACAGCGCGTTCTTGGGGTCGGGGTGCGTCTCCATGAACAGGCCTGCCACGCCCACGGCCACCGCGGCGCGCGAGAGCACCGGCACGAATTCGCGCTGTCCGCCGGAGCTGGTGCCCTGGCCGCCCGGCAGCTGCACAGAATGCGTGGCGTCGAACACCACCGGTGCGCCGGTCTCGCGCATGATCGCCAGGCCGCGCATGTCACTGACCAGGTTGTTGTAGCCGAAGCTCGCGCCGCGCTCGCAGGCCAGGAAGTTGTCGTCCGGCAGGCCCTTCTCGCGGGCGGCCGCGCGCGCCTTGTCGATCACGTTCTTCATGTCGTGCGGCGCGAGGAACTGGCCCTTCTTGATGTTCACCGGCTTGCCCGACTGGGCAGCGGCGCGGATGAAATCGGTCTGGCGGCACAGGAAGGCGGGCGTCTGCAGCACATCGACCACCTGGGCGGCCTCGGCGATGTCCTCTTCGGAATGCACGTCGGTCAGCACCGCCACGCCAAGCTCCTGCTTCAGCTTGGCCAGGATGGCCAGGCCCTTCTCGCGGCCCGGACCGCGGAAGCTCGTGCCCGAGGAGCGGTTGGCCTTGTCGAAGCTGCTCTTGAAGATGAAGGGAATGCCCAGCGAACTGGTGATTTCCTTCAACTGGCCCGCGGTGTCCATCTGCAGTTGCTCGGACTCGACCACGCAGGGCCCGGCGATCAGGAAGAAGGGCTGTTGGAGCCCGACGTCGAAGCCACACAGTTTCATGCTTGCTCCTTGGCGCCGGCCGCTCAGGCCACGACCTTCAGCGCGCTCTTGTCCGAGCCCTGGTGCGACAGCGCCGCACGCACGAAGGCGTTGAACAGCGGATGGCCGTCCCAGGGCGTGGACTTGAACTCGGGGTGGAACTGCACGCCCATGTACCAGGGATGCACGTCCTGCGGCAGCTCGACGATCTCGGTCAGCTGCTCGCGCTGCGTCAGCGCCGAGATCACCAGGCCGGACTGGCGCAGCTGGTCCAGGTAA
Organism: Pseudacidovorax sp.; assembly: GCF_017991995.1. GTDB lineage: Bacteria > Pseudomonadota > Gammaproteobacteria > Burkholderiales > Burkholderiaceae_C > Xenophilus. The sequence goes on from NZ_JAGOPN010000013.1 coordinate 160,601, forward strand.
TTGACGTTGGCCTCGTAGCGGTGGCGGTGGCGCTCGGTCACCACGTCGCCGTAGATGCTGTGGGCCAGCGTGCCTGGCATCACGTCGGAGCTCTGCGCGCCCAGGCGCATCGTGCCGCCCAGATCGGACTTGGCCGTGCGCGTCTTGATGGTGCCGTCGGCGTCCTTCCACTCGGTGATCAGTGCGATCACGGGGACGCTGGCATTGGGGTCGAACTCCGTGCTGTTGGCGCCCTTGAGGCCGGCCACGTTGCGCGCGTATTCGATGGTGGCGACCTGCATGCCCAGGCAGATGCCCAGGTAGGGAATCTTGTTCTCGCGGGCGAAGCGGGCCGCGCAGATCTTGCCTTCCACGCCGCGCTGGCCGAAGCCGCCGGGCACCAGGATGGCGTCGTACTTGTCCAGGCGCGCCACGTTGTCGGGCTGGATGGTCTCGGAATCGAGGTACTCGATCTTCACGCGGGCATGGTTCTTCATGCCGGCGTGGCGCAGCGCTTCGTTGAGCGACTTGTAGCTGTCCGACAGGTCGACGTACTTGCCGACCATGGCGATGGTCACTTCCTTCTGCGGATGCTCCACCTCGTAGACCAGGTCGTCCCAGCGCTGCAGCTTGGCCGGCGGCGTGTTCAGGCGCAGCTTGTCGCAGATGAGGCCGTCCAGGCCCTGCTCATGCAGCATGCGCGGCACCTTGTAGATGGTGTCCACGTCCCACATGCTGATCACACCCCATTCGGGCACGTTGGAGAACAGCGAGATCTTGGCACGCTCCTCGTCGGGAATCGGCCGGTCGGCGCGGCACAGCAGGGCGTCGGCCTGGATGCCGATCTCACGCAGTTTCTGCGCCGTGTGCTGCGTGGGCTTGGTCTTGAGCTCGCCGGCTGCCGCGATCCAGGGCAGGTAGCTCAGGTGCACGAAGGCGCTGTTGTTGGGGCCGGCCTTCAGGCTCATCTGGCGCACGGCCTCGAGGAAGGGCAGGGACTCGATGTCGCCCACCGTGCCGCCGATCTCGACGATGGCGATCTGCACCTCGTGCGGCGTGCCGATGCCGGCACCGCGCTTGATGTATTCCTGGATCTCGTTGGTGACGTGCGGGATCACCTGCACCGTCTTGCCCAGGTAGTCGCCGCGGCGCTCCTTCTCCAGCACCGACTTGTAGATCTGGCCGGTGGTGAAGTTGTTGGACTTGCGCATGCGCGTCGTGATGAAGCGCTCGTAGTGGCCCAGGTCGAGGTCGGTTTCGGCGCCGTCGTCGGTCACGAAGACTTCGCCATGCTGGAAGGGGGACATCGTGCCCGGATCCACGTTGATGTAGGGATCGAGCTTGATGAGGGTGACCGTGAGGCCGCGGGATTCGAGGAGGGCGGCGAGGGAGGCGGAAGCGATACCCTTGCCGAGGGACGACACCACACCGCCGGTGACGAAGACGAATTTGGTCATTGCCGGACGCGGGCGCCATGGCCCGCGGATGGGAAATTGAGATTGTACCGGCCGGCCGATGTCCTCTTTTCAGTTCGGTCACATCGCGTGACGCAGGGCTGGGGCCGGGCGGCGCTCCCTCTACACTGCCCGGATGCAACAAGACCTGGCGGGCAAGCACATCCTCCTGGGCCTCACCGGCGGTGTGGCCTGCTACAAGTCGGCCGAGCTGTGCCGTCTGTTCGTCAAGGCCGGCGCGACCGTGCAGGTGGTGATGACCGAAGCCGCCACGCAGTTCATCACGCCGGTGACCATGCAGGCGCTCTCCGGCCAGCCCGTGTACCTGTCGCAATGGGACGCGCGGCAGGCCAACAACATGCCCCACATCAACCTGGGCCGGGAGGCGGATGCGATCGTGCTGGCGCCGGCCAGCGCCGACTTCATCGCACGGCTGGTGCAGGGGCGCTCCGACGAGCTGCTCAGCCTGCTGTGCCTGGCCCGTCCGCTGCAGCGCGTGCCGCTGCTCGTGGCGCCCGCCATGAACCGCGAGATGTGGGCCCACCCGGCCACCCAGCGCAATCTGCGCCAACTCGCAGACGATGGCGCCCGGGTGCTGGGCGTGGGCCAGGGCTGGCAGGCCTGCGGCGAGACCGGCGACGGCCGCATGCTGGAGCCGGCCGAACTGCTCGAAGAGGTCGTGGCCCACTTCCAGCCCAAGGTGCTGCAGGGCGAGCATGTGGTGGTCACCGCCGGCCCCACCTTCGAGGCCATGGACCCGATCCGCGGCATCACCAACCATTCCTCCGGCAAGATGGGCTTCGCCATCGCCCGCGCCGCGCGCGAGGCCGGCGCCCGCGTCACGCTGGTGGCCGGCCCGGTGCACCTGCCCACGCCGCGTGGTGTGCAGCGCGTGGACGTGGCTTCGGCCCAGCAGATGCTGCAGGCCGTGCAGGCGGCCGTGGTCGATGCCTCGGTGTTCGTGGCGACGGCGGCGGTGGCCGACTGGCGGCCGGCCGATCCGCAGATGCACAAGATCAAGAAGGACGGCAGTGGCCAGACGCCGGTGCTGCGCTTCGTCGAGAACCCCGACATCCTGCACACCGTCGCACAGGGCGAGCGGGCGCGTGGGCGGCAACTGTTCTGCGTCGGCTTCGCGGCCGAGAGCGAAAACCTGCTCGAACATGCCAAGGCCAAGCGCCAGCGCAAGGGCATTCCGCTGCTGGTGGGCAACATCGGGCCGCTGACCTTCGGTCAGGACGACAACAGCCTGCTGCTGGTCGACGAGCAGGGCGCACGAGAGCTGCCGCGGGCCTCCAAGCTCGCGCTCGCCCGCGAACTCGCCTCCGAAATCGCTGTCCGGCTGCGGCCGTGGCGCGGCTGAGGCTTCCCATCCTTCTGCCGATGAACGAGACCGACTGGAACACGCCCCGCAATGGCGATTTCGTGCGCTATGTCGAGCAGTTGACGGCCGAGTCGCTGCAGCGTGTCCACGCGCGACAGGATCGACCTTCGGCAGCCGCAGCATCGGTGCCGCCCGGTACTGCGTCGCCGGGTGCGACTTCTTCGCCTGGCCCGCGCAGCGCGCCGGGCGACCTGTCGGCGCCACCAGGCGTGGCGGGCTGGGCCGCGGCGGGAATCGTGGGCCTTCTCGTGCTGTGGGCCATTGGCGCGCCTGTCGGCGTCCTTGTGCTGCTGGCAGCCCTCGGTGCCGCGGTGTTCAGGCGCTTTATCCGGCGCGGCGCTGCAGCGCCAGTTGCCCGCCAGTTGCTGGCCGGCCTTCGTCAAGGCCCCCAGAACGGCAAACCCCGACCTCCCGCCGGCGGCACTGCCGCACGGCCCAACCCTCGAAGACAGTCCTCCCCATGAAGATCGACGTGCGCGTGCTCGACGCGCGAATGGTCCAGCAACTGCCCACCTATGCCACGCCCGGAAGCGCCGGCCTGGACCTGCGTGCCTGCCTGGCAGAACCCCTGACCCTGGCGCCCGGCGCCTGCGAGCTCATCGGCACGGGGCTGGCCATCCACCTGGCCGATCCTGGCTTTGCGGCCTTGATCCTTCCCCGCTCGGGCCTCGGCCACAAGCACGGCATCGTGCTGGGCAACCTCGTCGGCCTGATCGACAGCGACTACCAGGGCGAGCTCAAGGTCAGCGCCTGGAACCGCAGCCAGACGCCGTTCGTCGTCGCGCCCATGGAGCGCCTGGCCCAACTGGTGATCGTGCCGGTGGTGCAGGCCCACTTCCGCGTCGTCGAGACCTTCGATGCCGACACCCAGCGTGGTGCCGGCGGTTACGGCTCCACCGGAAAGCTGTAAGCATCTCCCAGAAGTTGTTTCGGCTGTGAGCAAGGGTGCCTTCCAGAACCTTTGCCGCGCGTCCGCCTCCAACCCCCGAGGTGGGCGGTCGCGCGCGACGCCGCATGGTGCGGCGGCGCAGTCGATCAGCCGAGGGCAGGCCCGCCTGTCGAGGATCCATACCATGATTCACAACAAGATTCGCTCCCTGGCCGTTCCGGCCGTTGCCCTGACCGCCGCCGCGCTGCTCGCCGGTTGCGTGACGCCGGTGCCGGTGTACCAGACCCGCTATCCCTATCAGCCCGCAGCGGCACCGGTGTACCCGGCGGCCCCTGCCTACAACCAGGCCGTGTATGTCGAAACCGGCATCGTCGCCAACATCGAGGTGTTGCGCAGCGAGACGCCGCCGGTGGCGCCTTCGGGCGGCGGCGCCGTGGTGGGCGGCCTGGTGGGTGGCGTACTGGGCAACCAGATCGGCCATGGTTCCGGCCGCGCGGCGGCCACCATGCTGGGCGTGGTGGGTGGCGCGCTGGCCGGCAACGCGGTCGAGGCACGCAATGGCGCCGGCCGCGTCTACGAAAGCTATCGCGTCTCCGTGCAGATGAGCAATGGCGGCTACCGCAGCTTCGATGTGCCCAGCCCCGGCGACCTGCGCATCGGCGACCGCGTGCGCATCGACGGCGGCCAGATCTCGCGCTACTGATCGCACCTGAATGCACAAAGGCCGGCCCCTTCGGGCGCCGGCCTTTGTGCTTCATGGCACGCGTCGTCGCGACGCGGCAAATGGGGCGCTCAGTGCAGCGAGTCGCTGCCCGGCGCCATCGGCGCGAAGCGGAAGAAGCCGGTGCCGGCGGTACCGCGGCCGATCTCTTCTTCGGTCGCTTCGCGCACGGCATTGACGGTCAGGTCCAGCCGCAGGGCGATGCCGGCCAGCGGATGGTTGCCGTCCAGCACAAGGTGCTCGGGGTAGATCTCGGCCACGGTGTAGAGCACGTTCTTCGGCATGTCCGGATTGACCCCGGAGGGCAGGGCGGCGCCGTCGAAGCTCATGCCTTCTTCCACTTCCTTCGGGAACAGCGCACGCGGCTCCAGGAAGAGCAGGTGCTCGTCGAAGTCGCCGAAGGCCTGTTCGGGCTCCAGGTGGAGTTGCACGCGGGCGCCGGGGCCGTGGCCCTGCAGCGCTGTCTCGATCGCATCGAAGAGGTCGTCGCCGCCCACCAGGAATTCGACGGGCTCGGTGAGCACGTCCAGGGTTTCGCCAAGGGTGTCCTTGAGGGTCCAGGTCAGGGCGACCACGCATTGGGGGGTGATTTCCATATGAGAATTCTCCCACCATGCCCCTGACACAACGATTGCCCCTGCTCGGAGGACTGAGCGCCGACACCTTCATGCGCCGCCACTGGCAGAAGAAACCCCTGCTGGTGCGCCAGGCGCTGCCGATGACCGTCCCACCGATGTCGCGCGCCCGCCTGTTCGAACTCGCTGGCGAGGAGGGCGTGGAATCCCGCCTGGTCACCCATGACACCCGCCAGGGCTGGCGCCTGCGCCACGGCCCCTTCGCCCGGCGCAGCCTGCCGCCGCTGGGCCGCCGCGAATGGACGCTGCTGGTGCAAGGCGTCGACCTGCACGACGACGAGGTCCACGCGCTGCTGCAACCCTTCCGCTTCCTGCCCGAGGCACGGCTGGACGATGTGATGATCAGCTATGCCAGCGATGGCGGGGGCGTCGGCCCGCACTTCGACAGCTACGACGTCTTCCTGCTGCAGGTGAGCGGACGCCGCCGCTGGTCCTGGGGCCGTCAGAAGGACCTGACGCTGCGCCCCGGCCCCCCTCTGAAGATCCTGGACCATTTCGAGCCCGAGGACACCCAGGTGCTCGAACCCGGCGACATGCTCTACCTGCCGCCGCGCTATGCCCATGACGGCGTCGCCGTGGGTGGCGACTGCATGACCTGCTCCGTGGGCCTGCGCGCGCCCGCGCAGACCGAACTGGCGTCCGACCTGCTCATGCGGCTGGGCGACATCGTCTCGGACGATGAAGCACCCGGCCGGCGCTATGCCGACCCCGGCCAACCGGCCTCCGAGTCGCCGGCCGCCATCCCCGAGGCGCTGCAGGCCTTTGCCCGCGACGCCGTCCAGAAGGCGCTGGCCCAGTCCACGCGCATCGACTGCGCGCTGGGCGAGTCCCTGACCGAGCCCAAGCCCAACGTCTGGTTCGATCCCGGCGAATGGCCGGAGCGCGTCGAGGCCGTGCGGCTCGACCGGCGCACCCGCATGCTCTACGACGTGCGCCATGTCTTCATCAACGGCGAAAGCCTGCTGGCCGGCGGCCGCGACGCGGTGCTGATGCGCCGGTTGGCCGATCGCCGCGAACTGGGTTCGCGCGAGTTGGCGAAGGCCAGCGCCGAGGCCCTGGCCCTGCTGGGCGACTGGTGCGAAGCCGGGTGGGTGCATGCCCGATGAGCTGAGGCTCAGCGCGGGCCCCTTCGACGGGCCCACGGTCTTCGCCGACCGGCTGCGCGAGGCCTTCGCCGCGGCGGCCGACCGCGCCTGGCCGGCTCTGTGGTGCGCCGACGCTCGGTTCGCCGACTGGCCGCTCGGGGAGGCCGCGGTCATCCAGGCGCTCCAGGCCTGGGCAGGCAGCGCCCGCCGCCTGCGCCTGGTGATGCGCGACGACCGCCTGCTGCGGGAGCGCCATCCGCGCTTCGTCGCCTGGCGCCAGCGCTGGGACCACATCATCGAGTGCCGGATCTGCGCCGACCGCGATGCCGCCGACCTGCCCAGCGGGCTGTGGACGCCGGGCTGGACGGTCGAGCGGCACGACCCCGTGCTCAGCCGCGGCAGCAGCAGCGGTGCACAGGCGGCCGTCGAGTCGCTGCGGCATCGCATGGACGATGCCTTCGCGCGGGGCCGTCCTGGTTTCCCGGCCTCCATCCTGGGCCTCTGAACCGCTTGCGGCGACGGGTGACGGCCTCCAGAGGCCGTCGGTTCAGGCGCGCGTCGGTCGGTCGGCGTGCGCGCCAGCGACACAGTCTGCTCACATTAAATGCGACATAAGTTGTAAATTGTTGATAAATGTAGACATGATTCGATTCAGCTGATCGAAAGTGACGATCATCTGGATGACTCCCTGACGTCCTTCCGTTTCGCCTGTCCTTCCGATGAAAGTCGCTGCCTTCGACGAGGTTTCGCTCGGCCTGATCGGATTGAGCCTGCTGGCCGCGCTCGTCGCGCTGCTGCTGATGATGCGGGAGCGCTGGAAGTCGGCGGGCATCCGGCGCGAGTTGCAGGCGGTCTCGCTACAGAAGCATGAGCTGGAGTGGGGCGACGCCCTGACGGGCCTGCGCAACCGCAAGGGGCTCGATGCTTCGCTCGACGATCTGGCGGGTGTCGGCTCTCACGGGGTCGTCGTGGTGCTGCTGGACCACTTCCGGCGCATGCGGCAGGCCTTTGGCCAGGAATTCGGCGACTTCATCGTCAAGCTCGCCGCCCAGCGCCTGTCGGGCTGCCTGCCGCCGGGCGCGACGGCCGCGCACCTGGAAGGGGGCGAGTTCGCGCTGGCGATCCCTGGCAACCGTGCCGACCTGCTCGAAGTGGCCGAGCTGGCGTTCGAGCAACTGGCGTTGCCGGTGCAGTCCGCCAAGGGTCAAGTGATCCTCGTCGCCTCGCTCGGTGTGGCCATGGCGGGCGCTCCAGAGGATCGCGGCCGGCTCATCGAATTCGCCTCTCTGGCCGCCGAACGTGCGGGCGCCGGGCTCAATGGCGAGGGCAAGGTCTGCGTCTACGACCCCGCCTTCGCCGAGGAGGCGCGGGCGCAGGCCTTCTTCGTGAACGACCTGCGCGCGGCGGTGGAGAACAAGGAGCTGCGCCTGCTCTTCCAGCCCAAGGTCGATGCCCAGTCCCTGCAGATCACCGCTGCCGAGGCGCTCCTGCGCTGGCAGCATCCGGTGCGCGGCAACGTGGCGCCGGCCGTGTTCGTGCCCATGGCGGAGTCCGCCGGCCTGATGGGCATGCTGGGCCGGTGGGTGATCGAGGAATCCTGCCGTGTGGCCGCGTCCTGGCGGGCGATGGGGCTGCGCATGCGCGTGGCGGTCAACATCTCCGCACTGCAGATGCAGGAGGAAGACCTGGTCGACCACATCGCCCAGTGCCTGGAGCGCCACGGCCTGCAGCCCAACCGCTTCACCTGCGAGATCACCGAATCGGTGGCCATGCAGCACACCGACACCGCCACCGCCACCTTCGAGCGCATGCGCTCGCTGGGCCTGCATGTCTCCATCGACGACTTCGGCACGGGCTATTCCAGCCTCGCCGCCCTGCGGCGCCTGCCCGCCTCGGAGTTGAAGGTGGACCGCGCCTTCGTGGCCGACCTCGAGCACAGCGAGGACGCGCGCTCCATCGCCGCGTCCATCGTCAGCCTGGGCAAGGCCCTGAACCTGAAGGTGGTGGCCGAGGGCGTGGAGACGCAGGGCCAGTGCGAGCTGCTGATGCTGATGGGCTGCGACGAGCTTCAGGGCTTCCTGTTCTCGAAGCCGATCTCGGCCGAGGAAATGACCGGCATGATCAACAGCGGCAGCGCCGACGGGCCCGAATCCCTGCCGTTCAGCGAGTCGCTGTTCATGAGCACCCGGCTCTCCGGCCTGTGAAGCGGTGCCCGCGGGCCGGAGGCGCGCGGTGGCGGTCCTGAAGGCTCAGGCGTCGAGCCAGGGCGAGCCCTCGGCGGCGTCGGCCGCCAGCATCTCGTGGGCGGCGGCGCCGAGTGCCTCGGCCATGGCCTGGCGCACCAGGTCCGGCCGGTTGTTCTGCTCCGACAGATGGGCCGCCACCACATGGCGCAGGCCGCCGTGGTTCACGGCCCGGGCGATCTCGGCCGCCGCGGTGTTGGACAGGTGCCCATAGTTGCCCCCGACGCGGCGCTTGAGGAAGGGCGGATAGCGCGACTGCGACAGCAGCGCCACGTCGTGGTTGAACTCCAGCAGCAGGGCATCCACGCCGGCCAGCCGGGCCATGACGTGGGCGCTGGCATGGCCCAGGTCGGTCAGGACGGCGAGAGTGCGGGCACCGTCGGTGCAGCGCAGCTGCAGGGGCTCGCGGGCATCGTGGGGCACGGTGAAGGGCTGGACCTGCAATTCGCCCACCTCAATGGCCTCGCCATCGCGGGCCAAGTGCAGGCGCCCCGCATAGTCGGGGGCCCCAGTGGCGAGCCAGGTGCCTTCGCTCATCCAGACATCGATGCCTTCGCGCTGCGACAGCGCATGGGCGCAGCCGATGTGGTCGCCGTGCTCGTGCGTGATGAAGACGGCATCGATGTCGCGCGCCTGCAGGCCTTCGCGCGCCAGCCGCTGGTCGAGCTGGCGCAGGTTGAAGCCGCAGTCGATCAGCAGGCGCGAGGTGCGCGACTCGCTGCGCACCTCCACCAGCGTGCCGTTGCCGCTGCTGCCGCTGCCGAGGCTGCGAAAGCGCAGCGCCACGCCTTACTTCAGGTCGTCGGCCAGCACGCGCACGATGCGCTGGGCGTTGTCCGACTTCTCCGGCGCACCGGCCTCGTTCAGCACCGTCACCGTGCTCTTGTCGCCTTCCGACTGCACGCGGATGCGGTACTTCATCGGCGCCTCGGTCTTGCTGTCGCGGCTGAATAGCTTGCCGAAGATGCCCGGTTCCTTGCGGTCGGGATTGGGCGTCACGTAGCGCACGTAGTAGACGCCGGCCGAGCGGTCGCGGTCTTCCACGGTGAAGCCCGTGCGGTCCAGCGAGAGGCCGACCCGGCGCCAGGCGCGGTCGAAGCCGTCGGCCACCTGCAGCACCGGCTGCCCGTTGATGTTGCCGATGGTGGCGGCGCGGGCTTGGGGCGCAGCGGCCACGGAAGCGGCCGCGGCGCGCGACTGCTCCTGGGTCACGCCGAGCTTGACCATCAGGCGGCGCAGGAATTCGGTCTCGAGTTCGGGGTCCACGGCACGCGGTTGCCAGACGGTCTGGTCCTGCCGCTGGTTGGTGTAGACCTCCTGCATGCCGCGGTGGCTGATGTAGATCTCCGTGCCCTTCGAGGTGCGCTCCATGCGGGTGCGGAAGCGGTCCAGCTCGCCGGTCGAGTAGACGGAGTCGATCACCTTGCCCAGCATGGAGCGGATCGGATCCTGCGGCAGCTTGGCCCGGTTTTCGGCCCAGTCGGTTTCCATGATGCCAAGGTTGCGCTGTTCGCTGGTCAGCAGGAAGCCGTTCTCCATCCAGAAGTCGCGCACCGTGTCCCACAGCTGCTCGGGCGGGCGGTCGACCACGATCCAGCGCTCGTTGCCGGCGCGCTCCATGCGCACGTCGCCGATCTTGTCGACGGCCGTGGGAATGCCCGGGGCGTTGGCACGGCCCGCCTCATAGGCGTTGGCCGAGACGACGCCGCCGGGAATGGCGTAGCGGTTGTCGCGCGAGAGCTGGGTCAGGTCGGGCGGTACCTCCAGCGTGGGGGCCTTGCCGGCGCTCTTGTAGTCGATCTTGTCGGACTCCAGCACGGAGCACGCGGCCAGACTGGTGGCCAGGGCCAGCACGGCGAATCGCAAAGGGGTGTTCAAGTCGTCTTCCTTCGGCGAAGAGAGGGGGGTAATCAGGCGGCCCGTCGAGGCGACGGCAGCTGCATGGGACAGATGGAGTGCCCGGGCGGCAAAAGGTTGCCGAATCTTGAGCTTTGTGTCAGCCGGACACCAGGCCGCATTGGCGCAGGGCATCTTCGACCGCGGCGTGCTGGGGGCCGGCCAGGGGCGTCAGCGGCAGGCGCAGGCCGGCTCCGATGCGGCCCATGCGCTGCAGCGCCCACTTGACGGGAATCGGGTTGGGCTCGACGAAGAGCGCCCGGTGCAGCGGCAGCAGCGACAGCTGGATCGCCATGGCCCGGCGCGCATCGCCCGAAATGGCCGCCGCGCACAGCTCGTGCATCTGGCGCGGCGCGACGTTGGCGGTGACGCTCACGTTGCCGTGGCCGCCGCAGAGCATCAGTGCCACGGCGGTCGGATCGTCGCCGGAATAGATGGAGAAGCCCTTGGGTGCCTCGCGGATCAGCCACTGCGCGCGTTCGATGTTGCCGGTGGCTTCCTTGATGCCGACGATGCCGGGCACCTGGGCCAGGCGCAGCACCGTGTCGTGGGCCATATCCGCCACCGTGCGGCCGGGCACGTTGTACAGCACCATCGGCAGGTCGCCGACGGACTCGGCGATGGCACGAAAGTGCTGGTACTGGCCTTCCTGCGTGGGCTTGTTGTAGTAGGGCACCACCTGCAGCTGCGAATCGGCGCCCACGCCCTTGGCGTAGCGGGCCAGTTCGATGGCTTCGCGGGTGGAATTGGCGCCACAGCCTGCCATCACCGGCACGCGGCCGGCGGCCTGCTCGACGGTGACGCGGATGATTTCGCAGTGCTCTTCGACGTCCACCGTGGGCGATTCGCCCGTGGTGCCGACCACGCCCAGGCAGTCGGTGCCCTCGGCGATGTGCCAGTCGATGAGCTTGCGAAGCGCGTCGTAGTCGACGCTACCGTCTTCATGCATCGGCGTGACGAGCGCGACGATGCTGCCAGTCAGTTGCTCCAAGGGACTCTCTTTGTCGGTGAACGCGGAACCGCGGATTCTAGCCAGCGACCTGGGAGGGACCGAGGCGATGTCGCGCAAGGGTTTCTTCGGGCCGGGGCCGGACGGCGGCAATGCGCTGGACGAAGCGCTCGGGCGAGGGCAGGAAGCCGTCTTCGTAGGCCACCACCCGCAGGCCGGCGCTGGCGGCGATCAGCTCGCCCGGCGTGAGCAAAAAGTCGGGCCGCGAAGGGCGCCCGACGGTCTCGTTGCCGGCGGCGAAGGTCTCGTACAGCAGCACGCCGCCGGGCGCCACGGCCGCCACGATGCGGGGCAGCAGCGGGCGCCAGAGGTAGTGGGTGACGACCACGGCGTCGAACTGGCGCCCCTCGAAGGGCCAGGGGCCGTCCTCGATGTCGGCCTGCACGATCTCGGCGCCGATCTGTGCCAGGGGCGCCAGGGCGGCGATGGCCGCCGGATCGCGGTCGACGCCGGTCAGTGCATGGCCCTGGCTCTGCAGCCAGAAGAGGTGCCGGCCCGCACCGCAGGCCACGTCGAGCACCCGTCCGCCCGCGGGAATGAGATGGGCCCAGCGCTGAACCCAGGGCGAGGGCGGTGCCAGGGGCTGCGGCGGCTGCGGGCCTGTCGTGCTCATCCGAAGCAGGTCCAGATCTGGTTGCCCAGCATCACCAGGAAGTCCGGCTGCGCATACAGCAGGAAGACGCCCGTGAGCGCCACGGCCGCGATGCCCCAGGCCGCCATGCGGCGGCCGAGCGCGGCGGAGTCGCGGCGCTGCTTCATGCCGGCTGCAGTCCGCGCCGCTCGATGGCGCGCTCGTTGACAGGCAGGTTCACCAGCGCCGCGAAGATGCCCAGCGCGATGGCGATGTACCAGACGATGTCGTAGCTGCCCGTGCGGTCGTAGAGGTAGCCGCCCAGCCAGACGCCGAGGAAGGATCCGACCTGGTGGCTGAGGAAGACGAAGCCGCCCAGCATCGACAGATGCGCCACGCCGAAGATCTGGGCAATGATGGCGTTGGTGGCCGGCACCGTGGACAGCCACAGCGCACCGATCACGGCCGAGAACACGTAGACCGATGTCGGCGTGAGCGGCGCCAGCAGGAATAGGCTGATGGCCACCGCCCGTCCCAGGTAGATGGCGGCCAGGATCTTGCGCTTGGCAAAGCGCTGCCCCAGCACGCCGGCGGTGTAGGTGCCGATCACGTTGAACAGCCCGATCAGCGCCAGCGCGTAGCTCGCCACCTGGGGCGCCAGGCCATGGTCCTTGAGGTAGCTGGGCATGTGCACGCCGATGAACACCACCTGGAAGCCGCAGACGAAGTAACCCGCCATCAGCAGCACGAAGCTGGGGTAGCGGAAGGCCTCGGCCACGGCCTGGGCAATGGTCTGCTCGCGCCGGCCCGCGCCCGTCGTGTGGGCCGGCTCGCGCAGCAGGAAGGCCAGCGGCACGATCACCAGTGCCAGGGCGGCCAGCGCCAGCAGCGCGCTCTTCCAGCCCAGTTGCAGGATCAGCTGGCCCTCGACCGGCACCATGAAGAACTGGCCGAAGGAGCCGGCCGCCGCCGTCACGCCCATGGCCCAGGAGCGCCGTTCCGCCGGCAACTGGCGGCCGATGACGCCGTAGATGACGGCGTAGGTGGTGCCCGCCTGGGCCATGCCGATCAGCACGCCGGCCGTGAGCGCAAACACCAGGGGTGTGGGCGACAGGGCCATGCCGGCCAGGCCGGCGGCGTAGAGCACCGCCCCCATCAGCAGCACGCGAAAGGCGCCGAGCTTGTCGGCCAGCATGCCGGCGAACACCCCGGCCACGCCCCAGGCCAGGTTCTGGATGGCGATGGCCAGCGAGAAGGTCTGGCGCGTCCAGCCCTGCTCCTGCGTGATGGGCTGCAGCCACAGGCCGAAGCCGTGGCGGATGCCCATGGACAGGGTCACGACCATCGCGCCGCAGATCAGCACCTGGCGCATGGAGAGGTTGGTGGCAGGGGAGGACATGGAAGCGGGTGTCTCTTGCTGGGTGTTGTGATCTATTGCGGCCCGCGAGGGGCGCGGCGCATTGTCGGCGGTCTGTCCGCACCTTGCTGTCGCTAGCATCGCGGCGGCTCGACGATCAGGGAGAAGAACATGGCACAGCCATCCAGCACGCCGCGCATGACGGAGGCGGACTATTTGGCCTGGGAATCGACCCAGGCACGACGGCACGAGTACGTGGAAGGCCGCGTCTACGCGGTGCACGACGAGGCCGAACCGGCCCCCGCCGACGCTGCGGACCCGCGCGCGGCGGTGGCGCCCAACCTCGCGGCGGCACTGCACGCGCATCTGCGCGGCACCGCATGCCGTGTCCATCGGGGGGACCTGCGGCTGTACCTGCCCGGTGCGGCTGCCTACCTGTACCCCGACCTGGTGGTCAGCTGCCCGGGCGCGGCCCGCGAAAGGCGGGTGCCGGTCGCCGAGCCGGTGTTCATCGCCGATGTGCTTTCGCCCGGGGCCGGCAGCCTGTACCCCGGAGTGCGCTTCACGCATTACCGCGGGCTGCCCTCGCTGCGCGAATACCTGCTGATCGACGCGCATCGACGTGGCATCGACCTCTACCGCAAGGGCGCCGACGGCCTGTGGGCCTTGCAGCCCCTGGCGCCGGGCGAGGCGGTGCCGCTCGCCTGCCTTGACCTGCGCCTGCCCGCCGCCGCGCTGTTCGCCGGCCTGCCCTGAGGCGGCTTCCCGCAGGGGCTGGATGGGCATCCAGTCCCGGCCGTGGGCCGTGACTACAATCCGCCGCCATGGCAACCCCCAGCAAGACGCCTTCCGGCTACTCGGAAGGTTCCATCCGCGTCCTCAAGGGCCTGGAGCCCGTCAAGCAGCGGCCGGGCATGTACACCCGCACCGACAACCCGCTGCACATCATCCAGGAAGTGATCGACAACGCCGCCGACGAGGCGTTGGCGGGCTTCGGCAAGAAGATCAAGCTCACGCTGCACACCGACGGCTCGGTCAGCGTCGAGGACGACGGCCGCGGCATCCCCTTCGGCCTGCACCCCGAAGAGAAGGCCCCCGTCATCGAGCTGGTCTACACCCGGCTGCACGCCGGCGGCAAGTTCGACAAGGGCCAGGGCGGCGCCTACAGCTTCTCGGGCGGCCTGCACGGCGTGGGCGTGTCGGTGACCAATGCGCTGTCGACGCGGCTCGAAGTCGTCTCGCACCGCGAGGGCCAGGTGGCCCGCCTCGTCTTCGGCGCCGGCGACGTGATCGAGCCGCTGCAGCTGCGCGCGCAGGGCAGCGGCGACCGCAGGCAGGGCACCACCGTCCGCGCCTGGCCCGACGCCAAGTACTTCGAATCGGCCGCCTTCCCCATGGGCGAGCTCACGCACCTGCTGCGCAGCAAGGCGGTGCTGATGCCCGGCGTGGCCGTCAGCCTGACGGTCGAGAAGAGCGGCGAGACGCAGCAGTGGCTCTACAAGGGCGGCCTGCGCGACTACCTCATGCAGACGCTCACCGCCGACCCGGTGATCCCGCTCTTCGAGGGCGCCGGCCATGCCGACAAGAACACCGAGACCTTCGCCGAAGGCGAGGGCGCCGAATGGTGTGTGGCCTTCACCGAAGAAGGCCAGCCGGTGCGCGAGAGCTACGTCAACCTGATTCCCACCAGCGCCGGCGGCACGCACGAAAGCGGCCTGCGCGACGGCCTGTTCAACGCCGTCAAGAGCTTCATCGAGCTGCATTCGCTGCTGCCCAAGGGCGTCAAGCTGCTGCCGGAGGACGTCTTCGCCCGCGCCAGCTACGTGCTGTCGGCCAAGGTGCTCGACCCGCAGTTCCAGGGCCAGATCAAGGAGCGGCTCAATTCGCGCGACGCGGTGCGGCTGGTCTCCAGCTTCGTGCGGCCGGCGCTGGAGCTGTGGCTCAACCAGCACGTCGACTACGGCAAGAAGCTGGCCGAACTCGCCATCAAGGCCGCGCAGACGCGCCAGCGCGCCGGCCAGAAGGTCGAGAAGCGCAAGGGCTCCGGCGTGGCCGTGCTGCCCGGCAAGCTCACCGACTGCGAGAGCCGCGACATCGGCCACAACGAACTCTTCCTGGTCGAGGGCGACTCCGCCGGCGGCAGCGCCAAGATGGGCCGCGACAAGGAATGCCAGGCCATCCTGCCCCTGCGCGGCAAGGTGCTCAACACCTGGGAAGTGGAGCGCGACCGCCTGTTCGCCAACACCGAGATCCACGACATGTCCGTGGCCATCGGTGTCGATCCGCACGGCCCCAACGACACGCCCGACCTGTCGGGCCTGCGTTACGGCAAGGTCTGCATCCTGTCCGATGCCGACGTGGACGGCTCGCACATCCAGGTGCTGCTGCTCACGCTCTTCTTCCGGCACTTCCCCAAGCTGATCGACGCCGGCCATGTGTACGTGGCGCGGCCGCCGCTGTTCCGCGTCGATGCGCCCGCCCGCGGCAAGAAGCCGGCCGCCAAGTTCTATGCGCTGGATGAGGCCGAGCTCACCGCCATCCTCGACAAGCTGCGCAAGGACGGCGTGGCCGAGGGCAAATGGAGCATCAGCCGCTTCAAGGGCCTGGGCGAGATGAGCGCCGAGCAGCTGTGGGAGACCACGCTCAACCCCGACACCCGTCGCCTGCTGCAGGTGCGCCTGGGTCGGCTGGACTTCAGCCACACGCAGGGCGAGATCACCAAGCTCATGGGCAAGGGCGAGGCTGCCGCCCGCCGCGAGCTGATGGAACTGCGCGCGGACGACGTCGAGATCGACGTATGAGCGCGTCATTCCCGGCCGCGGTGTTGGCTCTGCTCCTCTCCCCTCTGGGGAGAGGCTGGGTGAGGGGCCGCGGGCGCTCGATGGGGCGCGGCGTTGGCTTCGTCGTCGAAGCTGCCGAGCGTGTGAGTGCCGATAGGGCGCGCCGTGCGGTGCTGGCCCCCACCCCAGCCCTCCCCCAGAGGGAGAGGGAGTGGATGCGGGCGCTTGGCTTTGCAGCGGGCGCTCTTTTCTTTGTCTCCGGTTCCGCCCATGCCGCCCTCTACGGCTACACCGACGAGCGCGGTGTCGCCCATTTCTCGGCTGAGAAGCTCGACGCCCGCTACCAGCTGGTGCTGCGCGACGACACCGCTGGCAGGTTCGGCGCCGACGACGCGGTGCCCGCCGAGGCGGCGCAGGCGCTGCAGCAACTGCTGACCCGCCGCACCGGCGCCGGCGCGAGCGGCACCGTCTACGGCTACCTCGATCCCCAGGGCCAGCCGCATTTCGCCGACACCCGGGCCGATGAGCGCTACGAGCTGATCGTGCGCGACGGCGAGGTCCTCAACAGCCGCTGGAATCCCATCGACCGCCGCCGTCCGCTGCCCCCCGCGGCCGTTCCCGCCGGCGAGCCGCCGCGCAAGGGCCTGCTGGCGCTGGTCGAGAAGCCGCCGCTGTCGCCGGCCGTGAAGACTGCCCTGCGTGACGCCGCCCGCAAGCACGGTCTCGACGAGTCGCTGCTGCACGCACTGATGGCCGCCGAATCCGGCTTCGACATCGACGCCGTCTCGCCCAAGGGCGCGGTCGGCCTGATGCAGCTGATGCCCGCCACCGCCGAGCGCTACGGCGTGCGTGCCGACGCCAAGCAGACGGTGGCCCACAAGCTCACCGACCCGCGCATCAACATCGCCGCCGGCAGCCGCTACTTCAGCGACCTGCTCAAGATGTTCGACGGCAGCATGGAACTCGCCCTGGCTGCCTACAACGCGGGCGAGGGCGCCGTGCAGCGCGCAGGCCGCCGCATTCCCGACTACCGCGAGACGCAGAACTACGTGAAGACGGTGATGCAGCTCTATGCGCACCTCAAGCCCTCGGCCCCTTCGCGTGTGCTCACGGCCAGCGTGAACCGCGCCGGCAAGCCCGCCACGCGCGTGCGCATGGAAATTGCGCCGCCCTCTGCCGAGCGCGACGTCGGCGCCGAGTAGTGCGCCATGACCGATGCCGGCCCGCCGCTCGGCGGGATGCTTCGTGCACCGAGGCCGCAGCCCGGTGGCCTCGGAGGCGATGGCCCCCTTCACGCTGAGCCCGCCCTTCTGCTTCGAGCGCTCGTAGCAGAACGCAACCCACCCCAAGACTGACGGCTGCCCCCGGCAGCCGCCCGCCAGAACCCGACTTTCCGCACGACGATGGACGACGACACCCAAGCCCCCCAGGCCCTGGCCGAGCCCGAGGACCCGAACAGCCTGACCCTGGCCGACTACGCCCAGACCGCCTACCTCGAATACGCGCTGAGCGTGGTCAAGGGCCGCGCGCTGCCCGACGTGTGCGACGGCCAGAAGCCGGTGCAGCGGCGCATCCTGTACTCGATGTCGCGCATGGGCCTGGGCTTTGGCGGCGCCAACGGCACCGTCGGCGCCAAGCCTGTCAAGAGTGCGCGCGTGGTCGGCGACGTGCTCGGCCGCTTCCACCCGCATGGCGACCAGGCTGCCTACGACGCGCTGGTGCGCATGGCGCAGGACTTCGCCCAGCGCTACCCGCTGATCGACGGCCAGGGCAACTTCGGCAGCCGCGACGGCGACGGCGCGGCGGCCATGCGCTACACCGAGGCGCGGCTGGCGCGCATCACCTCGCTGCTGCTGGACGAGATCGACGAGGGCACGGTGGACTTCGTGCCCAACTACGACGGCTCCACCGACGAGCCGCGCCAGCTGCCGGCGCGCCTGCCCTTCGTGTTGCTCAATGGCGCCAGCGGCATCGCCGTGGGCCTGGCCACCGAGATCCCCAGCCACAACCTGCGCGAGGTGGCCGACGCCTGCGTGGCCCTGATCAAGGCCGGCGGCCAGCTCAGCGACGAGGAGCTGTTCGCCCTCATCCCCGGCCCCGACTACCCCGGCGGCGCGCAGATCATCAGCAGCGCGGCCGACATCGCCGACGCCTACCGCACCGGCCGCGGCTCGCTCAAGGTGCGCGCACGCTGGAAGATCGAGGAACTGGCCCGCGGCCAGTGGCAGGTGGTGGTCACCGAGCTGCCGCCGGGCGTGAGCAACCAGAAGGTGCTCGAAGAGATCGAGGAGCTGACCAACCCCAAGGTCAAGGCCGGCAAGAAGGCGCTGACCACCGAGCAGCAGCAGGTCAAGGCCGCGCTGCTGGCCGTGCTGGACGCCGTGCGCGACGAGTCCAGCAAGGACGCGCCGGTGCGCCTGGTCTTCGAGCCCAAGACCTCGCGCATTCCGCAGGAAGAGTTCATCGCCACGCTGCTGGCGCAGACCTCGCTGGAAACCTCGTCGTCCATCAACCTCACGCAGGTGGGCCTGGACGGCAAGCCGACGCAGAAGTCGCTGCGCCAGATGCTGGAAGAGTGGATCGCCTTCCGCGCCCGTACCGTGGAGCGCCGCTCGCGCTTCCGGCTCGACAAGGTGCTGGACCGCATCCACATCCTCGAAGGCCGGCAGCTGGTGCTGCTCAACATCGACGAGGTGATCGCCATCATCCGCGCGGCGGAAGACCCGAAGGCCGCGCTCATCGCCCGCTTCAACCTCAGCGACCGGCAGGCCGAGGACATCCTCGAGATCCGCCTGCGCCAGCTGGCCCGGCTCGAAGCCATCAAGATCGAGCAGGAGCTGGCCAAGCTGCGCGACGAGCAGAAGAAGCTCGAGGAGATCCTGGGCAGCCCGGCCGCGCTGCGCCGCCTGCTGGTCAAGGAGATCGAGCATGACGCCAAGACCTTCGAGGACCCGCGCCGCACGCTGATCCAGGCCGACAAGCGCGCCGTGGCCGAGGTCAAGGTGCTGGACGAGCCGGTGACGGTGATCGTGTCGCAGAAGGGCTGGGTGCGCACGCAGAAGGGCTGGAACCCGGAGAAGGCCGACTACGCCTTCAAGGCCGGCGACAGCCTGTACGGCGCCTTCGAATGCCGCACGGTGGACACGCTGCTGGTCTTCGGCACCGCCAAGGGCGGCTCGGTGCGGGTCTACACCGTTCCCGTCGCCAGCCTGCCGGGCGGGCGCGGCGATGGGCAGCCCGTCACCACCATGATCGAGCTGGAGGCCGGCACGCAGGTGTCGCACTTCTTTGCCGGTCCGCCGACGGCGCAGCTGCTGCTGTCGAGCACGGGCGGCTTCGGCTTCATCGCCGCCATCGAGCACATGATGTCGCGGCACCGCAGCGGCAAGGCCTTCATGGACGTGGCCGAGGGCGACCAGCTGTGCCGCCCCAGCCTGGTGGGCGGCGCGGCGGGCACCGAGCCGCTGCCCGCTGCCACCCATGTGTGCTGCGTGGCGAGCGACCGGCAGATCCTGACCTTCGACATTGCCGAATTGAAGCTGCTGCCCAAGGGCGGCCGCGGCCTCACGCTGATGGACCTCGCGCCCAAGGCGCGCCTCGCGGGCGCGGCGGCCTACACCCGCAGCATCCGCATCGAGGGCGACTTCCGCGGCAAGCGGCGCGACGAGCAGCTGGACATCCGAACGCTCAACAACGCGGGCGGCACGCGTGGCCGCAAGGGCAAGCCGGGTTCGTTCACCTTTACGCCCGACTGGGTCCAAAGGGTGCTGTGATGGGTGGCATCGACTTCAGCACCCTCGGCCTGGTGCTCGGCGCCGTGGCCGGCCTCGTGAGTTTCTGGCTCGGCCGCAAGCTCAGCGCACGGCGGCGCGAGCGCAAGCGGGAGAAGGAAGAAGCCGCGCGCCGAGCGACGGAGACACGTCAGCAACGTCGGGCACGGGAACGGCGGGCAGGACCTCGCTGAGGCTGCGCGCCATCGCCAGCAGCGTGTCGCCGAAGCCGCCGCGCGCACGCGCCTGCGGGCGGGCACTGGTCCACACGCGGGGCAGGGCGCTCCAGGCGATGCGGGCGCCGGTGCGCGCCAGCGCGTCGACCAGCGCCACGTCCTCGCTGCAGCGCAGCGGCGCAAAGCCGCCAGCGCGCCGGTAGGCCTCGGCGCTCACGCCCAGGTTGGCGCCATGGATGTGGCGGTGACCGTCGGCGTCGCGGTAGTGGTGGTCGAAGTGGGCCTGCAGCCGGTCGGCCAGGGGGCCGTGCGCCGACCAGTCGTCCACGGCCACGCTGCCGCACACGGCGTCGGCCTGCAGCGCCAGTTGCGCGGCCAGCCAGCGCGCATCGACGCGCGTGTCCGCATCAGTGAAGGCCAGCCAGCGCGCGCCGGCCGCCAGCAGCCAGTCGGCGCCGGTGGCTCGCGCCGTGCCGACGTTGCGCGCCTCGATGGGCAGCGTCCAGGCGCCGGCATGGCGGGCCAGCCGGGCGGTGTCGTCCGCACAGGCGTCCAGCACCACCACCACGCGCACCGCCTCGCCCTGCAGGTCCGGATGGGCCGCCGCAACGCGCACGGCGGCCAGCGTGGCGGCGATGTGGGCCTCTTCGTCATGGGCCGGGATGGCCACGCCGATCAACGCACGCCCTCCTGCTGCGCCACGGAGCGGCGCTCGCGCTGCCACACGTGCAGCAGGAAGTCGTCTTCCTCGTGTCGTACGACGCGGTACAAGCCCAGTCCTTCCAGCACGCGGTGCACTTCGGCGGTGGCGGTGCGGCGGCCCTCGAAGTCCGGCCGCCAGTCGCAGGCCACCAGCACGCCGTCGGGCGCCAGCGTGGCGGTGCAGCAGTGCGCCACGCGGGCCACGTCGATGCGGGGCAGAAAGTAGTTCACTTCGCTGAGCACGATGAGGTCGAAACGCTCGGCCGCCGGCCAGTCCTGCGGCACCGTGCGCTGTTCGACCCGCACATGGGGCTGGCCGGACAGGCGCCGGGCGGCCGTGACCACCGCGCGGGGATGGAAGTCGCTGCACAACAGGGCGTCGCAACGCGTGGCGAGTGCGGCGCTCAGCTCCGCGGCACCGCAGCCGGGTTCGTAGGCGCGTCGGAAGCGCGGGCGGGGCAGGGCGGCCAGCAGCACGTCGCGCTTGCGGCGCTCGTACCAGCGGGTGCGCAGGCCGTAGGGGTCGTCCTGCTGCGCATAGATGCCGTCGAAATAGCGCTGCCCGCTCTCCGGGAGATCGGCGGCGGGATGGGCATGGAAGGAGGACATCACAAGCGGCTTTCCGGACTCTCAGGGCAGGAAGAACACCTCGAAGGGACGATCGGCACGCGCCACGGTCGTGGCGCGCAGCACAGGCCCGGCGCCGGTGCTCGGGTCGGGTGCCAACTGGCTCGCGAAGGCGCGCATGGCCGCCTGCTTGCGGCGGGCGATGGCGGCCGGAAGAGGCAGGCGCTGCGCGCGCGCCCAAGGCATGCGCGCGTCACCCGGGCGCGCCCAGTGCCAGGCCCACACGGGTGCCTGCAGGCAGCGGGCGCCGACGGCGCTGGCCGCCTGCGCGGCGGCACGGCCAGTAGCCTCATGGTCAGGGTGGCCGTCGAACTGCCAGGTGGTGATCACCACGTCGCGCGGACGCAGCACCGCCTGCAACTGGCGGGCGAGTTCCGCCTCCTGCGCGGCGAGCCCGCCGTCGGGCAGGCCCAGGCGCACCAGCGCCTGCGGATGCGCCCCCAGCGCCGCCAGCGCGGCCAGCGTCTCGCGCGGGCGCTCCGCGGCCAGGCGCTCGGCCGGCCACAGGCGCGAGGCCGGGTGACTGGCCGCGCCATCGGTGACGGCCACCAGCGCGATAGAGCGGCCGATCTGCGTCGCCAGCGCCAGCAGGCCGCCCGCGGCCAGCACTTCGTCGTCGGGATGTGGTGCCACCACCACGGCCCGGGCATCGGCCGGCACCAGGTCGCTGAACTGCGCGAAGGGCACGGCCGCGAGGCGGCTGCAGCGCGCCCATTGCCATTCGGGCGTGCCTTCGCCCGGGCCGATATGGCGCGTGGCAGGCGGCTCGGCCAGGACGGCGCCGTTCACAGCGCGCACCAGCCGCCGAAGGCGGCAGGCGTCCCGTCGTCGGCCAAAAGGGCCAGCATGCCAAGCCCGGCTTCGTCCCGCTCGGCATGGCTCTGGCGCATGAACACGGGCAGGTCCGCCATCAGGCGCGCCAGGCGCGCGTCGGTGCACAGCGGGCCTGCGCCCAGCGCGCGGCCTGCGTGCTGCATCACCATGCTCGCCGCATGCTCGACGGCAAGCCGTGCGCGCAGGGCCGTGGCCTGGGCGTCGTCGGTGGGATGGGTGTCGATCCAGGAAGCGCTTTCGCGCAACAGCGCCGCGCAGGCGCACAGCAGCGCTTCGGCCGCGCCCAGATGCGCCTGCTGGTGCGCGTTGGGCCGGCCCTGGCGCAGGTGCTTGCGCATGCGCACCGCCACGGTGGCCGCGGCACCCCACCAGCAGGCGGCTATGCCCGCGCCGCCATGCCAGAAACCGGGCCGGTTCACGTAGTCGCCCGGCGCGCCCACGGGCGTGGCGAGCACGCCGTCGAAATCCACCTGGGCCGTGTCCGTCGGGCCCATGCCCACGGCGTGCCAGTGCTGGCTGCCGATGGTCACGCCCGGGGCGTGCATCTCCACGGCCGCGAGCCCGGGCTGGCCGTCGTCGTACCAGCCGCTCACCAGCGCATGGGTGAGCTGCCGGGCGCCCGAGCACCAAGCCTTGGGCCCGTGCAGCCGCAACTGGCCGCCCGGCGCCTGTTCGAAGCGCAGCCGGGCGCTGGGGGGCTCGGCGCACCAGGTGCCCCACAGGCTGCCTTCGGGTCGGGGCGGACCACGCAGCTCGTCCAGGATGGCGAGCGCGTCGGTGTGGCCTTCGTACAGCTTGGCGAGATTGAGGTCGTGGCCTGCCACGGCCGCCAGCCATTGCCAGCGCAGCAGCGTGCTGCCATGGCCGGGCAGGGGCAGCGCGTCCAGCCCTTGGCCGACCAGATGGTCCAGCGTCAATGCGGCCGTGCCCGAGTCTTCCACCAGCCGGCCGAGTACCCGCTCGGGCGGTTCTGCCAGGGGCGACGATGAGAAGAGCGCAGCGGTCATTGGAAAGGACAGTACGTGCGTAGCGGTCGGCGGGCGGTCGGTCCGCGCGGGCGGCGCTGGTCGGTGCGGGTGCGCTGGCGGTGTAGGCGCGCGTGCGGTCGGGCTGCCCGCCTCAGTGCCGGCCGGTGCGCGGGCGGGCGACCCCGCACAATGGCGGGCTGCGACTTTTTCTCGTCGCCCTGCATCCCATTGGAGATCCTCCGCATGAACCCCCTTCGCCTCGGCATGATCGGCATCGGCCTGATGGGCCACGGCATTGCCACCAACCTGGTGAAGCACGGCCACCAGCTCACCGTGCTGGAGCACCCGGGCAACCAGCCCCTCGATGCCCTGCTGGCCGCCGGCGTCCGCACGGCGGCCACGCCCGCCGCGCTGGTGGCCGACGCCGATTACGTCATCCTCTGCGTGACCGGCTCGCCGCAGGTCGAGGCCGTGCTCGTCGGCGACGGCGGCCTGCTCAAGGCCATCAAGCCCGGCACGGTCATCATCGACTGCTCCACCTCCATCCCCGATTCGACGCTGCGCATGGCCAAGGCCGTGCAGCAGGCCGGCGGCCGCTTCCTGGACGCGCCCATGACCCGCACGCCCAAGGAAGCGGCCGAAGGCCGGCTCAACCTGCTGGTGGGCGGCGACGCGGCGCTGTTCGACGAATGCCGGCCGCTGCTGGCCTGCTTTGCCGAGAACATCACGCACGCCGGCGGCGTGGGTGCCGGCCACGGCATGAAGCTGCTGCACAACTACGTCTCGCTGGGCTCGGTGGCGCTGATCGCCGAGGCCGCCGCCTGCGCGCGGCGTGCAGGCGTGTCCGCCGACGTCTTCGTCGACGTGCTCGCCAAGGGCGGCGGCGGTGGCGTGGCGCTGGAGCGGCTCAAGCCCTTCATCCTGAACAGCGACGCCAGCGGCCTGCGCTTTGCCATGTCCAACGCGCAGAAAGACCTGGGCTACTACACGCAGATGGCCCACGGCTTCGACGCTGCGCAGCGCATTGCCGAGGCCGTGTATGGCACCTATGCCGGCGCCGTGGAGCAGGGCGGCGTGCAGCGCCTGGTGCCCGAACTGGTGGCCTTGCTGGCGGAGTCTGGCGGCAAGGCACGCTGAGCTGTCGGCAGCTTCGGAAACGGCCAGAAAACGCTATATACTGCGAGGCTCTTCGGAACTGCAGCAGGCGCTCGCCGCCTCACCTGTACCGAAGGTCTCCCAGCGGCGCGATAGCAAAGCGGTTATGCCCCGGATTGCAAATCCGGTCAGTCCGGTTCGACTCCGGATCGCGCCTCCACCCCACACCCTCGTCGACGCTCCTGCTATCGTCCGCCCACGCCGCCCGGATGGTGAAATTGGTAGACACAGCGGACTTAAAATCCGTCGCCGTTGAAAGACGGCATACCGGTTCGACCCCGGTTCCGGGCACCACCTTCACACAGAACAGGGAGCTGCTCATGCCTCGCTACAACGCTCCATTCGAAATCCATGTGCACGGCGATGTGCCCATGCGCGCGGATGTCACCTACGCCCAGATCCAGGAAGCGCTCAAGCCCCTGTGGACGTACGCCGGCGCCAAGTCCCTGGCCGACGGCGCCACCAGCGCCTACGAAGAAGAGCCCGGCATCCGCTTCGACGCCAAGGAGCGCATGCTCCAGGTCTGCTGGACCATCACCGGCGACGAAGACTTCCGCCAGGCCCTCGACGAGATGTGCATGGCCCTGAACGAACTGACCGAGCAGGGCGCCGCCATCGAGGTGAGCTTCTACGACACCGAGTTCGACGAAGAGGAAGACGGCGACCCCGAGGCCGATTCCCGCGACGACTTCGTCATGCTCTTCGTGGGCCCCAACCCCGCCGCCATCATGCAGGTGCAGCGCGACCTGCTGGTGGAAGACGTGGTGCACCTCATGGAGCGCCACTTCGACGGCGCCGAACTCGGTGGCGTGGTCGCCGAGATCGACAAGCTCTTCAGCGATCGCTTCGACGCCCTGGTCAACTCGCTCGAAATCGGCCGCCCGCCCCGCGGTGGTGGCAGCAGCGGTGGCCCTGGTGCCGGTGGCCATGGCGGTGGACGCCGGCCGCGCCACCTGCACTGAGTCTTCGCGTCAGCGCCTCCGATGCCCGCCCTGGCGGGCATCGTCGTTTCTGTCGCAGCGCGCCGCTATCCTGGGCCTCCGCCCACACTCCTGCGCGCGCCGCCATGCCCCTCTTTCCTTCCTCCGCCCTCTGCCCTGGCGTGCGCAAGCGCGAAGTGCTGGCCTGGGCCATGTACGACTTCGCCAACTCGGGCTACACCACCGTCGTCATCACGGCCGTGTATGCCGCGTACTTCGTCGGCGGCATCGCGGGCGGTGCGCCCTGGGCCACGCTGGCCTGGACCTCGGCGCTGAGCCTGTCGTATGCGGTGGTCATGCTCACCATGCCGGCCATTGGCGCCTGGGCCGACCGGCGCGCCGCCAAGAAGCGGGTGCTCATGCTCAGCACCGCCGCCTGCGTGCTCAGCACCGCGGCCCTGGCCCTGACGCCCACGGTGCATGGCGCGGCCGGCGTGGCGGTGGCGATGCTGCTGGTGGCCGTGTCCAACACCTTCTACTCGTACGGCGAATCGCTCACCGGCGCCTTCCTGCCCGAGCTGGCCACGGCCGAGGGCATGGGCAAGGTCAGCGGCTGGGGCTGGGCCTTCGGCTACGTGGGCGGCATGCTCACGCTCGGTCTTTGCCTGGGCTATGTGCTGTGGGCGCAGGCGCGCGGGGTGCCTGCGGCGCAGTTCGTGCCTGTCACGCTGCTGGTGACCGCGGGCGTGTACGCACTGGCCGCCAGCGCCACCTTTGCGGGGCTGCCCGAGCGGGCGCAGCCCGAGCCCGACCGCGGCATCGGCGCGTGGCGGCAATTGCGCCACACCTTCGCGCAGGCGCGGCAGTACCGCGACTTCATGTGGGTGCTGGCCTGCACGGTCTGCTACCAGGGCGGCGTGGCCGTGGCCATTGCGCTGGCGGCCATCTATGCCGAGCAGGTGATCGGCTTCAAGACGCAGGAGACGATGGCCCTCATCTTCGTGCTCAACATCGCCGCCGCGGCAGGCGCCTTCGGCCTGGGCTACCTGCAGGACAGGCTGGGCCACCGGCCCACGCTGGCGATCACGCTGGTCGCATGGATCGCCGTCTGCGTGCTGGCGGCGCTGGCGCAGGGCAAGGGCCTGTTCTGGGTGGCGGCCACCATCGCGGGGCTGGCCATGGGGGCCAGCCAGTCGGCCGGGCGCGCCATGACGGGCGTGCTGGCGCCGCAGGCGCAACTGGCGGAGTTCTTCGGGCTGTGGACCTTCGCCACGCGCCTGGCCAGCATCGTCGGGCCGCTGTCGTACGGGGCCATCACCTGGGCCGCGGGCGGCAACCAGCGGGTGGCCATCATGGCGACGACGGTGCTGTTCGTGGGTGGGCTGGTGCTGCTGCTGCCCATCGACATGCGGCGGGGCAGGGCGGCTGCGCTTGGCGCCTCAGGGCGCGCGCAGTGAGGGCGGGATCGGGTAGCGCCCGTCCCGCGCCTTGAGCATCACCGAGGTGTAGCGCGGCGCCGCGGCACGCTCGGCGCACTGGCCGTTCTCGTCGATCGCCATCTGCCGCACCACCAGGCTGCGCCGCACCAGCAACTCGGCCCAGGCGCCGGCGGGTCGCGCGGGCGGCGGCTGGGTGGTGAGCTGCGTGCGGACCTCCTCGAAGCGGCCGTGGCAGCTCAAGTCCCACTCGCCGCTGTCGCGCTGCATCACCAGCTCGTCCAGCACCGGGCGGATCGTCTTGCCCTGCACGACGAAAAGCCGCAGCGTCTCGACGCTGTACGGCCGGGCCGGATCGTCGCCCCGGTACAGCACGCGCAGGCCAAAGGCGCGCTCGCCGCTCGCCAGCACATAGCGGCCCATGTCCAGCCGCAGTTCCTGAATGCGAAGGCGTGCGTCTTCCACCAGCAGCTCCGGCAGAAAAAGCCGCGCCGCCACCGTGTCGCGCTCGGTATTTCCGTTGTCCGGCCTCTGCACCAACAGCAGCTCGACGTCAAGGGTGCGGGCCCCCTTGTCGCTGACACCGTTTTGAAGTGGCAACGCAACTATCGTCTTGCTGACAAATGTGGAGAAACTCTTGCAGGCCGTTAACGAATGATCGATTACACGTAGGGGATGCAGCTTCGCTTGCATCCGTTCAGCCAAACCCGTGTCGCACGCTGCTGCAGCTATAGCAGGCGCGCACAGGAATGTCACCACCAGAAACAACGTCAAAAACCTTTGCACCATCTCGTATCATCGCCGCGCCAGAGTGGCGCATCGGCGCACCAAGCCGGCTTCAGCTGCTGACTGCGGTCGAGCCCATCAGCCAACGTCGAACCGCCCGATGCAAATTTTCACAGTCTCCACTGCTGAGCAGCGCCAAGCCGCCGGGTCCGTCCGCGCGGGCCAGTCCGGCCGCATCCAGCAGACGAACAGTGTGACGAGCGACAGGTTCTCCGGTTTCCACAAAACGAACATCACTCCCTGCCAGCCCGGCCAACAGGTCCTGGGCGAAGGGGTAGTGCGTGCAACCGAGGACGACGACGTCGGCTTGACCTTCATCAATTCCGAGCGGTCCAGCCTCGGCGATGTAGCGGGTGCACAGGGCGCGGATGGCGGCCTGGTCGTCCTGCTCGATGGCATCGGCCAGCCCGTCGCAGGGCACCGGGCGCACCTCGTGCCCCGGGCCGGCCACGCGCTCCACCAGCGCGCCGAACTTGGCGCTGGCCAGCGTGCCGCGCGTGGCCAGCACCGCCACCCGGCCGGTGCGCGAGACAGCCAGCGCCGGCTTGAGGGCCGGCTCCACCCCCACGATCGGCATACCGGGCCAGGCAGCGCGCAGCAGATGGATGGCCGCCGCGGTGGCCGTGTTGCAGGCCACCACCAGCGCCTTGACGCCGTGCTCGCGCACCAACTGGCCGGCCACCTGCAGCGTGCGGTCGGCCACGAAGGCGTCGCCCCGCTCGCCGTAGGGCGCGTACGCCGTGTCGGCGTAGTAGACAAAGCGCTCGTGCGGCAGCCGCGCCTGCAGGGCCGCCAGCACGCTCAGGCCGCCCACGCCGCTGTCGAAAACGCCCACCGGCGCGGAGAGGCTCATGGCTCAGGCCGAGGCCACCTCGATGCCCTTGAACTCGCCCGTGGCGATGCGCTTGCTCCACTCGGCCGGGCCGGTGATGTGCGCGCTGGTGCCGCCGGCGTCCACGGCCACCGTCACGGGCATGTCGACCACGTCGAACTCGTAGATGGCTTCCATGCCCAGGTCTTCGAAGCCCACCACCTTGGCCTGCTTGATCGCCTTGCTCACCAGGTAGGCGGCGCCGCCCACGGCCATCAGGTACGCGCTCTTGTGCTTCTGGATGGCCTCGATGGCCACCGGGCCGCGCTCGGCCTTGCCGATCATGGCGATCAGGCCCGTCTGCGCCAGCATCATCTCGGTGAAGCCGTCCATGCGGGTCGCCGTGGTGGGGCCCGCGGGGCCCACGGCCTCGTCGCCCACCGGATCGACCGGGCCCACGTAATAGATGACGCGGTTGGTGAAGTCCACCGGCAGCTTCTCGCCCTTGGCCAGCATGCCCTGGATGCGCTTGTGCGCGGCATCGCGGCCCGTCAGCATCTTGCCGTTGAGCAGCAGCGTGTCGCCCGGCTTCCAGCTGGCGACGACTTCGGGCGTGAGGGTGTTCAGGTCGACGCGCTTGCTCTTGTTGTAGTCGGGCGCCCAGTCGATCTTGGGCCACAGGTCGAGCGAGGGCGGATCGATGTACGCCGGGCCCGAGCCATCGAGCACGAAGTGCGCATGCCGCGTGGCCGCACAGTTGGGAATCATCGCCACCGGCTTGCTGGCCGCGTGCGTGGGGTACATCTTGATCTTGACGTCCAGCACCGTCGCCAGGCCGCCCAGGCCCTGCGCGCCGATGCCCAGGGCGTTGACCTTCTCGTACAGCTCCAGGCGCAGCTCTTCGACCTGCGTGAGCGCCTCGCCGCGGGCCGACTTGGCCTGCAGCTCGTGCATGTCGAGGCTGTCCATCAGGCTCTCCTTGGCCATCAGCACCGCCTTCTCGGCCGTGCCGCCGATGCCGATGCCCAGCATGCCCGGCGGGCACCAGCCGGCGCCCATGGTGGGCACCGTCTTCAGCACCCAGTCGACCACGCTGTCGCCCGGGTTGAGCATGACCATCTTGCTCTTGTTCTCGCTGCCGCCGCCCTTGGCCGCCACCGTCACGTCGACGGTGTTGCCCGGAACGATCTCCGTGAAGATCACGGCCGGCGTGTTGTCTTTGGTGTTCTTGCGTGCGAACTGCGGATCGGCCACCACCGAGGCGCGCAGCATGTTGTCGGGGTGGTTGTAGCCGCGGCGCACGCCTTCGTTGATGGCGTCGTCGAGGCTGCCCGTGAAGCCTTCCCAACGCACGTCCATCCCCACCTTAAGAAAAACGTTCACGATGCCCGTGTCCTGGCAAATGGGACGGTGGCCGGTGGCGCTCATCTTGCTATTGGTGAGTATCTGGGCCATCGCGTCCTTGGCTGCCGGGCTCTGTTCGCGCTCATAGGCCTTGGCCAGGTGGGCGATGTAGTCGGCGGGGTGGTAGTAGCTGATGTACTGGAGGGCGGCGGAGATGGAGTCGATCAGATGAGATTGAGATATTGCAGTCATAACGGTTGCCTCGTTGGGGGCGCATATTATCGCATGCGCTGGGCGCTGAATATTTAATCTAAATTATCGAAATACTGAAATGAATTACGAAAGCTACAGAATCAGCGGAAGAGAAGAGTCAATGATGACCTCGTCAGAAAAAAAAGTAACAGATTTTTTTCGAAGAATACTAGATATTTCTGGAGCACTATTTTTCTTTTTTGTATTTGGGGTTCTTTTTCTATGTGTGTGGATGTTGGTAATAATTTCCACAGGAAAACCTGCAATTTACAAGCATAAACGTGTAGGAAAAAATGGAAAAGAATTTTTTTGCCTGAAGTTTAGATCAATGGTCGTAAACTCAGACCAAGTCTTGAAAGAACTACTCGAGCGCGACGTAGAGGCGCGACGAGAGTGGGAAAGCACATTCAAACTAAAAAGCGATCCAAGGGTTACAAGATTTGGTAGATTTATTCGTAAAACTAGCTTGGATGAGCTTCCTCAGTTTTGGAATGTGTTGAAGGGAGAGATGAGTTTAGTTGGCCCCCGGCCCGTCGTTCATCAAGAACTTGATCGCCAATACGGCGACCACAGAGCATTTTATATTGCGGTGCGCCCTGGGCTTACAGGGTTATGGCAAATAAGCGGTAGGTCGGACGTTACCTATACCGAGCGCATCCAGTTAGACGTGCAATATGTGAAAAACCGCTCTCTAATCAACGACATAAAAATTCTTTTTAAAACAGTAAAAGTGGTTTTTGTGACCAAAGGTTCGTATTAAAATGGAGGTGTCTCATAGAGTCGCTCGGCGCGACTCGTTTGGACTGCGCCGCGCAACGATATTTTTATTAGTAGTTTTAGTAATTTTCTCCTTCAAGTGGCAAATTGTAGGTGTTGGAGAAGGCGGCGTTAGAGTAGATGATATTGCAATCGTCTTACTTTTTTTTCTATGCTTTAAATTCGCCAGAAAATCTGATTTTACGAAAAGCGCGCCTTTTGGAATATACATCATTTTTTTTGCATATTCCCTATGTATTTCAATTGCCGCGGGGTTATCAGGCACAGTTAATCTCTTCATATCGACACTATTTTCTTTGCGCCTATTGGAATACATGGCGTTTTATTTCGTGGGCTTAGCCATAGTTAGGCTGGGACTTGAAAACAAATTGTACAAATTCCTCGGCTACTATTTAATTTTTTTGATAATAATAATACCGTTGCAATTAGTCGGCATACTTCCAGTTGTATCGGCTTTCGGCTCAACACGTGCAATCGGGAATACTAACGGCCCCTATGAACTGGCTGCGATTAGCGGGGGGTTGAGCATGCTGTTTCTGTTCAAGCGCAGGATGCTTCTATTTTGGCTTGCAATTGGCATATGTGTAGCCGCCGCCGCTCGGATAACCTCGGCATGTGTAGCGCTATTGTTGATATACCACTATCGCCACGTGATTCGGCTGCACAAGCCCCTGATAAAGAACGCGACGAATTTTTCAGCGGTGATTGTTGTCGCCATGTTCGTACTCGCGGGCTACGTATTAACTACCTCCAAATTTGATAGGGAAGAAAATGATAGCGACGTCGTTTCCTTGCTTGACCGATTAGATGACGCAAGCCCGGCGGAATTTTTTAAGGGTCTTTCCGATAATTTCGACAGTGCCATGGCATTTGAATCCGCTGCTGTGTATCAGAATAGTGCGTTCGAGGATGCCATACAGTCTGCGAAAGAACAAGGAGGCGACATCAGTGGCTTAATTCGTACATATCGATGGGCAACGCTCATGCGCAGTACCCTGGCCTCGCCAGTCACCGCCGTATTTGGCCTAGGTCCATCATTTGGAACTGCTGCGGTAGACGGTTATTACGTGAGGCTATTCTGTGAGTTGGGGCTAGTCGGCACCATCATATTTGCGGTATGGCTGTCTCGATGCCTTCGCACTGCGACATTTCCGTTGTGGGTAAAGGGGTATTTGCTAATATTAATGTCCACAGCGATCTTTATCGATATTTTCGTATCATTCAAGCCAATGCTTCTAATGTGGATGTTCTTTGGTATTCATATTGCGAAGAAAACGGAGGGGCGATGAACGTTTTATTTCCGATGCGAGCCGATGCCGAAACAAAGATGGGCGGGGACACTTTACAGGTCAAGAGGTATATAGCTGAACTAGCAAAACTGGGAATCCGCGGCACATTGAGTACCGCTCCTAAACTATCGTTGCACGACGTGGACCTTGTCCACTTCACCAATATCGACCGACCGCTGGACCTCGCCGTACATTGGCGGCAGGTCACTGGGAAAAAAATCCCGTACGTCATCAGCCCGATCCATCATTCCTACGCCGAAATCGAAGCCTATGAAAAGGCAGGGCGGCGCTCGACTTTATCAAGACTAACAAAGCATCTGAACTTTCTTCAGATAGAAAAGCTGCGAAGCTTGGTTAGGTGTGCCATAAATCATCGCAATTGGCTGCCATATCAGCTGCCGCTGATAACTGAAGATTTATCCCAAGTCCAGCGCGAAATTCTGGCACAGGCCGCAGCGGTCTTATACCTCAATGAGCGAGAGTTTCTTCTCGCGCGAACGGAAATTGGGGCATCGGAAAAAAATAAAAATATATTGCCGAACGGTATAGAAAAAATTGGACTATGTAATGACTATAAAACTGCACGGGATATTGATTTTTTATGCGTGGGTAGAATTGAAGCGAGAAAAAATCAAAGATCTATTCTTTTGGCGGCTCAAAAAAAAGGGTACAAAATTAATCTCGTGGGGGCGGTAAACCAATACCACAAAGAATATGCGAAAGAGGTATTAGAGCTCGTTGAAAAATCAGGAGGTAAATATCACGGGGTCGTGGATAAAGCGGCTGTAGCATTGCTAATGAGTAGGGCCAAATGCCATATTTCTGCTAGCTGGTTTGAGGTCGCCTCATTAGTCGATATTGAGGCGTTTATGTATGGCTGTAGTGTTATTTGCTCTGTTAACGGAGGGACACAAGAAGTGCTGGGAGATAAGGCGGTCTATTGTGTTCCCAACGATATCGAATCAATTGCCCGCGCCCTAGAGATGGCGCTCCAGAAGCCGCAAGCTGTCGGTAGTGAAAGGGAGATGATATTTCCAACTTGGGAAGCCGTTGCAGCGCAACTTAGTACCGTTTATCAAAGGGCAATTACCGATGTTTGAGCGTTTTTTCATATACATGATATTCAAAATAAGAAACAAGAAAATACAATTAGACAGTCGGATCAATTTAGCAGAAGTGATTTTTCACGCCCTTAAAAAAGGTGGGCTTCCATTCGTTCGGGGATTATGGCTCAAATTGTTTATAAGAACTTCCAAGGGTCTCCTGTTTGTCGGAAAATCTGTAACTATCCTTGCACCTAGTCGCCTGTGTACCGGACGTAATTTTTACGTCGGCAGTTTTTCCTACTTAGATTGTCTATGCGCGGACGGGGTCGAAATTGGAGATAATGTTACTCTGCGAGAGGGAGCTTGGATGCAAATCTCAAGTGGATATAGTAATTTGGGATCAGGCGTGAAGATTGGTAATGGCAACTATTTTGGACCTCGGTCAATTATTGGCGCGGCTGCGCCAATAATGATTGGTGATAATAACCAGTTCGGCGCAAACCTAAACTTAATCGCTGAAAACCATAAATTTGAGCCGGGGGCCGGAATTCATGAACAAGGCGTTGACCGACTTGGTATAAGAATCGGAAATGGTTGCTGGTTCGGCAACAACGTCACTGTCTTGGACGGCGTGGTGATCGGGAGCGGCGTGGTGATTGGGGCAGGTAGCCTCGTCACCAAGAGCATTCCCGACTTCGCTGTTGCCTACGGTGTACCAGCAAAGGTGGTGCGGTTCCGTAGCAAGCCTTAATGCGAATATGTGAAAATATGCCTTCAAAGATTGATGTTCTTATTGACTGTAGACCGGTACGCACCCCCATAACTGGCGTCGCCCGTTATTGCATCGGACTATCGAATGCCCTTAATAGAGTCGCTGGTAATAATGCTATCGACGCTACCGCGTTAGTCGGCGGAAGAGGAAAAAATGATCATATTGGTTTAATCGAATCTGGAAATTATTCGCGCATCGGGGATCGCATCGTCCCTCAAGTCTTACTCAACGCGGTAAACGAATATCTACCAACAGTTAATAAATTAGTTAATTCAAGAAGTTTTGATATTGCCCATGAAACATATTTCGCGAATATCGCGATAAGGTCTAAATTTAAGATCGCGACAATACACGACACCTTTCCTCTTGATTTTCCCGAAGGATATTCAACAAGAAACATTAAATATTCTCAGCGTAATCTTTTTAGGCAGGTATCCGAGTCGGATTTAATAATTTCTGTGAGCGAGTATACAAAAAAAAGAATCGTCGATATTACCGGCTGCAGTTTAGAAAAGATTCGAGTTATTGGATTGGGAGTTGATTTACCGTCTCGTGCTGAGTCAAAGCAGGTCGCACCCGTCGAGAGTCCATTTTATTTAGTTATTGGAAATATTGAGCCTCGCAAGAATCTCGAGCGACTTATCGATGCTTGGATCAGTTCAAATGTTTGGCAGACAGGTGCCAAACTCTTAATTGCCGGCCGACTTCTATATAAATCCGATACATTTTCAAAAAAGGTGCAGGCGGCTCGTGGGTACAGTGTTGTTTATTTGGGGGAGGTCGATGAGCAGGAAAAGGACGTGTTATTTCGCAATATGCGCGCTCTTATATTTCCCAGCCTGCTGGAAGGCTTTGGCATTCCCGCTATTGAGGCGTATCGATATGGTCGTCCCGCTCTTCTTGCAAATTCTTCCGCGCTTGCAGAGCTCGTCGTTCGTCCCGAATGGAGTTTTGACCCCCTGAACGTCGAGTCTATGGCGTCAGCTATCTCGACTTTCCACAACCGGCCAGACGATATTCTCGTCGACGACCTTATGACGGTTGGTAAGAGTTTCTCTTGGACGGCGGTAGCCGAAAAAACGATCGAGCTATACAGGGTATTAGGAAAAAAATGAATGTAAAAAATGTTTTGAGTTCGCTGTTGTCTGTCGTTTTCCCTGCCGCGCTTTTTATTGCTGGTACCGCCATCGTCGTCCGCTTCGGGGCAACGAAGACTTTCGCCGCGCTCTCTGTTGTTTGGCTTTGGGGAACTATTTTTTCTAATTTGGATGCTGGACTGGGACGTGCATTCTCAAAGGCTCTTGCAAATAAAATTCATAAGGCTAAAGCGAATTGGCATTACCGATTTGCAGTCCAAAGCGAAATAATTAGGAGGTTTTCAAACATCGGATTGTTGTTTGTGGTGCTCGGGGGTATCGGATTTGGCTATCTTCTATTGACCGATTCGAGCGGCAGTAAAAAGCTTGAGTGGAATATCGTAAAGTCAATTGAAATCATAGGCATGGGGGCGGTCACAATATGTTGTGCTGTCTTTAGGATGCAACTTGAGGCGCTCGGAAAATTCAATTTTTCCACAGCAACTGCAATAGCGATGGCCATAAGTCTTTATGTGCCCCCTGTTGCGTATGTAATGGTAGATACATATGAAAACGCAGCTTTTGCTTCCACGCTTGCCGTTTTTAGCCGTGCCGTTACGTGTTATTTTATTATTTATTTTTTCTATCGCCGTCGGCATACCGGCCGACATAAAGCTACCTCCATTCGGCGTCTTATAAAATATTGCGCCTCGAGTATTCGGGGATTCGCCCTTTATTCGGTCAGTTGCATTGCAGCTGGGCAAGGGGATAGATTGTTTGCCGCTAAGGCGCTTCCGCATCAGAGTTTTGCTGCATATAACGCTATTGCCGAATTTCTGCAAAAGCTAAATATTCTACCTTTAGTCTTACTTCGAGTAGCTACGCCTACTATTGATCGACTAGCTCTGCAGAGAGATAATAAAATATACGGATTCGCGAGAAAACTCATACTTGCCCATTTTTTTATGGCGGCGGGATTGCTTGCGTTATATCCGTTGTTTTCGATGTGGGTGCGGTGGTGGCTACGCATTGATGACGTCGATGTGATGCGCATATTGCTAGTGTCCGTTGGATGTTCATTTATTACGTATCCTTTGTCAAACCTTTGTGTGTCCAATGGAGGTATCAGATCCCTAGCCCGGGCGCATATTGCGATAACAGTTGCTTATTTCTTTTCGATTGTTATTTGTTATTTTTATTTTTCTTCTATGAGCGCTTACATGGTTGCGTCAATTTCCCTGGCGAGAGCGGTTGTTGAGATGTTTTATTTGGTTTACCTTATCAATTTCTCTCTAACGGTGCGGTATTTATACGGACTGTGCGGGACTTACATAGTAATTTCAAGCATTTTTTTGTGGTGGACTAAATAAATGAAGTTAATTGCTGCGGCCGGTGGATGTCACGTCTCCAATTATATTGTTGGGCCCCAGAACGCTTTTGTTAAGAAGCTTGCACTCTCGGCGGGGTTAGGCTATCTCGGCTTCACTCGGCCGACTGCAATAAAGCGCTTGTTTGAAAGAGCTGAACGGCTTGTGGCTAGTGCCGATGGTGAAGTGGTATTGATAATTCAAATAGGTAATTTTGAAACGATCAATATTTTGGCCGACTCTTATGCGCTCGTGGGACGGAAGGAAGCCTTTACTTCGGAGTACACTCTTGAAAATACGGACTTAAATTATGATACGGTCTTTCGTGCCAACGCGAAATTTAAAATAAAGGAGTGGTTGAAGCTAGCCTTTTTCAAGGTAAGTTCTAGCCCCGCGACACTTGCTGTAAAAATTGAAGCAGTTACAGATGAGTTGGTTAAAGAACTGGAAAAAATATCCAGCATCGCGAACATTGAGAAAGTTGTTGTTCTGGGGCCTCTGCCCTCATTAAGGTACTCTCTCAACCATCTTAGACGCCTTCTCGACGTCAGCTTTAACAAGAGGTTTGCTGACTTAAACGTGCTCGAGAAAATTTGTTACGTATCTGCGTTTGATATATTCGCGTTAAACATTCATGGAAAGGATCTTTCGAAATATTATGCGGATCCCGATCATTTGAATGCTGAGGGGCATAACCAAGTCTTTGAGAAAATTCAGCAAAGGGATCTATTGTGAGTCGAACAACCCCGAAGGTTTTGGTACTTTTGGCAACGTTCAATGGTGGAAAATTTGTTGCCGACCAAATAGCCTCTGTATTAGCTCAACGAGATGTTGACGCTAGTATTTTTGTGCGGGATGATGGCTCTGTCGACGAAACAAAAAAAATCTTAGAAGATTTAGAGTCCAAATTTCCGGATAAAATTGTTATTATTAGAAATTCGGAATTCTCTGCACCAGGTGCTGCAAAAAATTTTTTTAATCTTATTATCGCTGGCTCGGATGCAGATTGCGATTTTGTTGCTTTTTGCGATCAAGATGACGTTTGGCTACCCAATAAGTTAATTGAAGCAGTCCTCGCACTTCAACAGAATGGAGCGGATTGCTATAGCAGTTCCTCGACTCTAATGTGGGACTACAAGAAGTTTCGTTTTAACAAGAAAGAAACGAGGCGTGTGGAATTCGACTATTTCTTCGAATCTGCAAGCCATGGTTGTACATTCGTTTTCTCGAGGAATGTCTTAGGCCAATTTGCAAAATTCTTGACGTCGAATGCGTATGCGCTGAAGGATATTAAGTTTCATGATTGGTTATTGTATTTTTGGGCCAAATCGTCACATTTGAAGTGGTTCTATGACGAACGGTCGTTTATTCTGTATCGGCAGGGTGTGAATAATGTCATTGGCGCCAACAGCGGGTTTGGCGCCCTCATTAAAAGGGTTAAATTATTAAATAAAGGATTTATACGCTTGGAGCTATTGAGATATTTGGAGCTTTTTCCTGAGCAGCGCGGATCAGAAATTGGTGCTCGCGTATTTAGATGGAATCGTATTGATCGAATTTTTCTTGCAATAAATGCTCTGAAATTCCGCTCACGGAGAACTCATGCTATTGGATTGGCTTTATGTATTCTAACTATAGGGATGTAGCGTGCCGTCTAGGTGAAATCGGAAAAACCTCTTTTCTTCTCGCTATTATTTGATCTGTTGCATGGGAGATTTTTATATGTGCTGACCCTTCTTCATTTATAAACGGGCAGCTGTTGATTCGCTACAGCGCTGATTATTCGTCGAACTGCGTGGGTCTAGTTATGCATCGACATTTATTTTATGTTAATGATTTGTAGTAACCCATATTTTTTCGATAGCGCTCCTGTTTTTTGCTTTCATTAAATTTAAATTTGGCTAGCACTGCGGCTTAAATCAGTCGCTCCGATATTTCTATTGATTAGGGGATGAATACAAGTCGCCTAAAAAGGTGTCGGCATCCGCCAGCTTGGCAGCCGCCGCATCCTTCGCCGACACCTTCGGTTCGCCCCCGAAGTCGGGCCATTCGATCCCGATGTCCGGATCGCTCCACAGGATGCTGCGCTCATGCGCCGGCGCGTAGTAGTCGCTGGCCTTGTACAGGAAGTCCGCGCTGTCGCTGGTCACCACGAAGCCGTGCGCAAAGCCGGCCGGAATCCACAGCTGCCGGTGGTTGCTCTCGCTCAGCTCCACGCCCACCCACTGCCCGAAGGTCGGCGAGCTCTTGCGGA
>NZ_JAGOPN010000031.1 GCF_017991995.1 Pseudacidovorax sp.
GCCCACCGCCCACCGCCCACCATGTTCGCCCTGCTCCGCACCCACGCCAGCCTGCGCCTGCTCTTCATCGGCCAGGCGCTCTACTGGTCCTGCTCCATCATCGGCATCGCCCTGACCGCGCTGGTCGGCGCCAGGCTGGCGCCGCTGCCCTGGCTGGCGACGCTGCCGCTGGCGCTGCTGGTGGCCGGCAACCTGGTCGCCGTGCGACCGTTGGCGGCGGCCATGCAGCGCCACGGCCGGCGGCGGGTGCTGGTGGCCGGTGCGCTGGTCGGCGTGGCGGGCGGCCTCACGGCCTGCCTGGCCATCGTGGCGGACAGCTTCGTGCTGTTCGGCCTTGGCACTGCGGGCGTGGGCGTGTACCAGGCTTCGTCGGCCTATTACCGCTATGTCGCGCTGGAGGCCGTCGAGGCCCAATGGCGCGGCCGCGCCGCCGCCTGCGTACTGGCCGGCGGCGTGTGCGCGGCCCTGTTCGCCCCGTCACTGGCGCTGGCCGCGCGGCAGTGGCTGATCACGCCCTTCGCCGGCGCCTACCTGGCGATCGCCGGGCTGGCCGCCTTCGCCGCCCTGCTGCTGACCCGACTGCCTGAGGGCGCATCGGCCACCCGCACGGCCAGCCATGCGCCCGCCACCCGCTGGCGCACCCTGCTTTCGCGGCCCGCACTGCGCGCCGCCATCGTCATGACCGGCGTCGGCCACGGGCTGATGATCCTGGTGATGAACGCCACGCCGCTGGCCATGGCGGACTGCGGCTTCGCCGTCGAATCGTCGGCACGGGTGATCCAGTGGCATGTGCTGGGCATGTTCCTGCCCGCCTTCTTCGCCGGCGGCCTGGTGGACCGGCATGGCAGCCGCCGGGTGGCGGCCGTGGGCATCGCCGTGCTGGTGGCCAGCGCGGCGCTCGCGCTCTCGGGCGTGGCGCTGGCGCAGTTCGTGGCCAGTTCGCTGCTGCTGGGCATCGGCTGGAGCCTGATGATCGTGGCCGGCACCACGCTGCTGACCGAGGCACATGCGCCTGCGGAGCGGGCCGGCGCCCAGTCGCTGATGGAATTCGCCAACGGCGGCACGGCGGCGGCGATGTCCTTCGCCTCAGGTGCGCTGCAGGCGGGCATCGGCTGGACGGCGATCAATGCCGCGATGCTGCCGATGCTGGCCGGGGCCGCCTGGCTGCTGTGGTCGACCCGGCCGGCGCTGCTTCGCCCGGCCTGAACCGGCTCAGGCGTGGGCCACGCGCGGCGGCTTCGGCGCCGTGGCGTACAACACGATGCCGGCCAGGATCATCGGCACGCACAGCCACTGGCCCATGCTCATGTTCAGCGCCAGCAGGCCCAGGAAGTCGTCTGGCTCGCGGAAGTACTCGGCCACGAAGCGCATCACGCCGTAGCCCATCAGGAAGACCGCCGACACGCGCCGCTCCAGCCGCGGCTTGCGCGCATACAGCCACAGGATCACGAACAGCAGCAGCCCTTCCAGCAGGAACTGGTAGATCTGCGACGGGTGCCGGGGCAGCATCGAGCCGCTCTGCGGAAACACCATGCCCCAGGGCAGCTCCGGCGGCGCGAAGCGGCCCCACAGCTCGCCGTTGATGAAGTTGCCCACGCGGCCGGCCGCCAGGCCCGTCGGCACGCAGGGTGCCACGAAGTCCATCAGCTGCCAGAAGCGCCGCCCACGCGCCCGTGCGAACCAGGCCATGGCCGCGATCACGCCGATCAGGCCGCCATGGAAGCTCATGCCGCCGCGCCAGACCATGAAGATCTCCAGCGGGTTCGACAGGTAGTAGCCCGGCTTGTAGAACAGGCAGTAGCCCAGCCGGCCGCCCACGATCACGCCCAGCACACCGAAGAAGAGGATGTCCTCCACGTCCTTGCGCGTCCAGGCCGCGCTGCCCGTCATCGAGGCGAAGGGCTCGTGGCGCAGCCGCCGTGTGCCCAGGAAGAAGAACAGGCCGAATGCCGCGAGGTAGGTCAGGCCGTACCAGTGCACGGCAAGCGGGCCGATCTGCAGGGCGACCGGGTCGATATGGGGGTACATCAGCATGGCGCGCATTGTGCCCGCCGCCCCATGGCGAGGCGGTGACGCGCCGTTGCGAATGCGTCTGATCGGCTGCCGCATCCGCATGCAGAACGCGGCGTGGGGGGCATTGCCCGCGGGCGTTTCGCCAAAGCGGGGGCCGGGCGGATACTCGCGGCGTTTTTGTCTTCGAAGAATCACACACCATGCAGGGCAACCCCCAAGTCATCGACTACCTGAAGGACCTGCTGCGCGGCGAGCTCGCCGCCCGCGACCAGTACTTCATCCACTCCCGCAACTACGAAGACCAGGGGTTCGGCCGCCTCTACGAGCGCATCAACCACGAGATGCAGGAAGAGACCGAGCATGCCGACGCGCTGATGCGCCGCATCCTGATGCTCGGCGGCAGGCCCGACATGAGCCCCAAGGCCTTCACCCCCGGCCTGACTGTCGAAGAGATGCTGCGCAAGGACCTCGACACCGAGTACGAGGTACGCGACGCGCTGCGCAAGGGCGCCGCCCTGTGCGAGAGCGTGGGCGACTACGTCAGCCGCGACATCCTGGTCTCGCAGCTGCACGACACCGAAGAAGACCACGCCTACTGGCTCGAGAAGCAGTTGGGCCTGATCGACAAGATCGGCCTGCCCAACTACCTGCAGTCGCAGATGGGCGAAGGCGACTCCGCCACCTCGGCCGGCTGATCAGCCCGCCCCGCCGGCCTCGGCCCGCGTCCGCAGGAAGCGGACGAAGCGCGCCAGGGCCGGTGGCTGCCGCTCCGCCAGCCACACCAGGCTGGTTTCGCAGGACGGCAGCCTCACCTTCTTCCCTCCCCGCTCCTTCAGTTCCTCCGCCCGCCGGTAGACCACGCCGGCGCGGCTGAACGCCGTCACGCTGGCCGGCACCCAGGCCACGCCCAGGCCACCGGAGACCAGGTTGACGATGGTCTGCATCTGGATCGCCTCCTGCGCCACGCGCGGGCGGCGGCCATGGGCGGCGTAGAGCTCGATCACCGCGTCGTGCACGCCGGGCAGGATGCGACGGGGAAACAGCACCAACGGCTCCTCCATGACCGCCGAGAGCGCCGGACGGGCCTGCTGTGCCAGCGCATGGCCCGCCGGCAACGCCAGCACCAGCGGCTCCTGCGCCACCGCCAGCCGCGCCAGCCCGGCGGGCGCGGTGCCGGGCGGATGCAGCAGCAGGCCGGCATCGATGTCGCCGCGCGCCAGGGATTCCAGCTGCACGTCGCCGGTGGCCTCGACCAGTTCCAGCGCCACCTGCGGGCTGTGCTCGCGAAAGTCGCGCACCCAGCCGGGCAGCCGGTCGAAACCGATGGTGGAGACAAAGGCCAGGCGCACCCGTCCAGCCTCGCCCGAGTCCGCCGCACGCGCCCGTGCGGGCAACGACCGCGCCTGGGCCAGCAGGGCCCGCACCTCGGGCACCAGCGCCTCGCCCGCGGACGTGAGCGCCACGCGCCGACGCGTGCGGTCGAAGAGCTGCACGCCCAGCGTGCGCTCCAGCTGGGCGATGGCCTGGGTGACGGGGGGCTGGGTCATGTGCAGCCGCTGCGCCGCGCGGCCGAAGTGCAGTTCGTCGGCCACGGCCAGGAACTGCCGCCAGGCGCGCAACTCGATCGGAGCCTCTTCCTTCATTCGGCCAGCATATCAATCTGCTCGCCAAATAGGATTGGAAGCAATCAGACGCCCGGTCGAGAATCGCCGCCACCCACGAACCGCGGAGACACGCCCCATGGCCACCCAACCGATCAAGATCAACCGTCGCAGCGCCAACATCACCGAAGGCAAGAGCCGCGCGCCCAACCGCTCGATGTACTACGCCATCGGCTACGAGGCCGACGACTTCGCCAAGCCCATGGTCGGCGTGGCCAACGGCCACAGCACCATCACGCCCTGCAATGCCGGCCTGCAGAAGCTGGCCGACGCGGCGGTGGCCGGCATCGAGGAAGCCGGCGGCAACGCCCAGATCTTCGGCACGCCCACCATCTCCGACGGCATGGCCATGGGCACCGAGGGCATGAAGTACTCGCTGGTCAGTCGCGAAGTCATCAGCGACTGCATCGAGACCTGCGTGCAGGGCCAGTGGATGGACGGTGTGCTGGTGGTCGGCGGCTGCGACAAGAACATGCCCGGCGGCATGATGGGCATGCTGCGCGCCAACGTGCCGGCCATCTACGTCTACGGCGGCACCATCCTGCCCGGTCACTACAAGGGCCAGGACCTGAACATCGTGAGCGTCTTCGAGGCCGTGGGCCAGAACGCCGCGGGCAACATGAGCGACGAGGACCTGCTGCAGATCGAGCGCCGCGCCATCCCCGGCACCGGCTCCTGCGGCGGCATGTACACGGCCAACACCATGAGCTCGTCCTTCGAGGCGCTGGGCATGAGCCTGCCCTACTCGTCGACCATGGCCAACCCGCACGACGAGACGCAGAACTCGGCCAGGGAATCGGCCAAGGTGCTGATCGAGGCCATCAAGCGCGACCTCAAGCCGCGCGACATCGTCACCCGCAAGGCCATCGAGAACGCCGTGTCGGTCATCATGGCCACGGGCGGCTCGACCAACGCGGTGCTGCACTTCCTGGCCATCGCGCATGCGGCCGGCGTGGAATGGACCATCGACGACTTCGAGCGCATCCGCCAGCGCGTGCCGGTCATCTGCGACCTCAAGCCCAGCGGCCGCTGGCTGGCCGTCGACCTGCACCGCGCGGGCGGCATTCCGCAGGTCATGAAGCTGCTGCTCAACGCCGGCCTGCTGCATGGCGACTGCATCACCATCACCGGCAAGACCATCGCCGAGACGCTCAAGGACGTGCCCGACGTGCCGCCCAACCCCGAGGTGATCCGGCCCATCGACCAGCCGCTGTATGCGCAGGGCCACCTGGCCATCCTGAAGGGCAACCTGAGCCCCGAGGGCGCTGTCGCCAAGATCACCGGCCTCAAGAACCCCGCCATCACCGGCCCGGCCCGCGTGTTCGAGGACGAGCAGTCGGCGCTGCAGGCCATCCTGGCCGGCAAGATCCAGGCGGGCGACGTGATGGTCCTGCGCTACCTGGGCCCCAAGGGCGGCCCCGGCATGCCCGAGATGCTGGCGCCCACCGGCGCGCTGATCGGCGCCGGCCTGGGCGAGAGCGTGGGCCTGATCACCGACGGCCGCTTCTCCGGCGGCACCTGGGGCATGGTGGTGGGCCACGTGGCACCCGAGGCCGCGGCCGGCGGCACCATCGCACTGGTGAACGAGGGCGACTCCATCACCATCGACGCCACCACGCTGCGCCTGGAACTGAACGTGCCCGAGGAAGAGATCGCCCGCCGCCGCGCCGCCTGGAAGGCGCCGGCGCCGCGCTACACCCGCGGCGTGCAGGCCAAGTTCGCCTTCAACGCGTCCAGCGCCAGCCTGGGCGCGGTGCTCGACCGGTTCTGACCACGCCCCTGCGCCCGCGCCGGAGAGGCGCCGCGGGACGGGCATCCTCCATATGAGGGATGGCACCGCATGGGATGGCTGCAAAGCTTCGGGCACCTCGAAGCACCGCGCGGCCCACTCCCATGCCAGCCTCCGCCACCCATTGCCCCGACACCGGCACGGCCGATGCGCTGTCGCCTGCGGCCCAGATCGAACTGATCGCCCTGCTCTACGAGGGCGCCATCTCGGCCAGGGGCTGGACCGACGCGCTGCGGCGGCTCGCCCAGCTCACGGGCTCGGCCCAGTCGCACCTGCTGGTCTGGGACCACCGGGACAACCGCTTCCGCATCTGCGAGGGCTTCTGCGACGACCCCGATGCCCGGCTGCGGTTCCTGACGGAATACAACGCCGAGTTCCAGACCATCGACCCGTCCAAGCTGGTGGCGGACCGCGTCGCGCAAGGCACGGTCTACCAGGACCACCGCAACCTCGGCCGCTTCGTCATCGACAAATCACCCTTCTACGGCGACTTCTTCCACCGCTATGGCCTGCACGCAAACATGGCGTCGCGGCTGGCCAAGCAT
The DNA here is from genome assembly GCF_017991995.1 of Pseudacidovorax sp. GTDB lineage: Bacteria > Pseudomonadota > Gammaproteobacteria > Burkholderiales > Burkholderiaceae_C > Xenophilus. Next base: position 6,009 of record NZ_JAGOPN010000031.1, read on the forward strand.
GACGACATCGAATACGTGCTCTCGTTCCAGCGGGAACGCCTGCACGGCCACTACCGGCCGCGCGACGAGGCCGTGCTGCTCGAGGTGATGCCGCACCTGATCCGCGCGGCCCGGCTGCGGCTGGAGTTCAGCCGCCTGGACGACCAGGCCCGCCTGAGCGCCGCCGCGCTGGACCGGCTGAGCTTTCCGGTACTGGTGGTGGACGCGGCCGGCGCACCGGCGCTGTGCAACAGCCTGGGCCGAACCTGGCTGGAGACGCCGGAGTGCGCACTGCGAAAGAGCACCCAGTCACCCGACCGACAGCGCCTGGTCAAGGTGCTGCGCAGCGCCTGCGGGGTGGAGGGGCGGCGGCGCCCATCGGGCGTCGTGCTGGGCCGGCGCGGACCCGATGGCACCGGACCCGACCATGCGCTGGCCATTCCGCTGCAGGAGCGCGATGGCGCGGGCACCACGCCGCTGTGCCTGCTGGTCATCCAGGGACCGCGCTGGGCGACGGTCCACCTCGACGGCGTGCTGCGCGACCTCTTCGGCCTCTCGCCGGCGGAAAGCCGGCTGGCGCGACTGCTGTTCGAGGAGCATTCGATGCAGGACGCCGCGGAGCGCGTGTGCATCTCCATCGCCACGGCCCGCACCCAGCTCAAGTCGATCTTCGCCAAGACCCAGTTGCGGCGGCAGACCGAACTGATCCGGCTGCTCTCCCGCCTGTCGGTGGTGGGCCAGGGCGACCCCGCGGGACGGTGATGGCGCCGCGGCGCGCGTGCACCCCGCGGCAGGCCTGTGCCCCATCCTTTCACGGCGTGTGGACAAACCCGACGTAGCCCGGCAGCCAGGATCGGGCCATCAAGGCCTCCTCAGGGCTTGCGGCGCGCGGCGCTCCGGGCGCGCGTCGTGAGACCCAGCACATCGCGCTGGCGGTCGATCCGCGCCTGCTTGCGCGCGTCGTCACGTTCCATCGCCCGGCGTGCGGTGTAGCCCGACCAATCCGCGAAAGCCCACCACAGCATCGCGGCCGGAAAGGGCAACAGTACGATCCACCACGCGAGCCCGGCGAAGAAGCCGACCGCGAAGTACTTCAACCCGATTGCCACCAATCCCACGACCAACAGCCACATGTTCCGCTCCTCGTTCCAACAGCCCGCCGCGCGACGCACGAGCCACATTGCAAACGACTGTAACGCCGTCACTGGGCGAATGGCAGCTTCCGCGTCCGCGCTGCGCGCCGGGCTGATCGCCACCGCGGCGCTGGCCGGCCTGCTGCCTGCGGCCCATGCCGACCTGGCCCTGGCCACCAGCAAGGCCTGCATGGCCTGCCACACGGTGGACCGCAAGGTGATCGGCCCCGCCTTCAAGGACGTGGCCGCCCGCTACAAGGACCAGAAGGGCGCCGCGGACATGCTGGCCGCCAAGATCCTCAAGGGCGGCTCGGGCGCCTGGGGGCCGGTGCCCATGCCGGCCAACACGCAGGTCAGCGAGGCCGATGCGAAGAAGCTGGCCGCCTGGGTGCTGACGCTGAAGTAAGCCGCTCCCAGCCACACCGGCCGAGCGTGCTCAGCCCAGCGGCCGCGTGAGGTAGACCGCCTCGCGCCCCACGATGGCGTCGCGCGTGGGCATGAAGACGGTGCAGCCGTCGCAGGGCGAGACGATGCGCCGCTCGCCGTCGGTGGCGATCAGCTCGTCCTTGGCGAAGGTCTCGAAGCCGACCAGGGGCCGCTCGAAGCGGAATTCCGGCGTGTGCACCATGTGCGTCTGCAGCAACTCGAAGCGGCGCTGCGGCGCAGGCGGCTGGCGCCCCTCGCGGGGCGCGATCAGGCCGAAATGGGCGATGAAGTCGTGCGCCACCTTCGTGGCCAGGTCCGCCGCGGACTGCGCGAAGTGCTGGCCGCACTCCACCACCAGCGCCGTCTGCGGCCCGTCACCGTCCACGCCATGGCGGCCGTACTGGATCAGCGGCGTGCCCGACCCCAGGCCCTGCGGCATGACCAGGTGCACCGGCGGCAGGCCCAGCGCCACGGCCACGGCCGCATTGCGCGCATAGGCCGGGTAGACCCAGAAGGGCTGCACGTCCTGGCTGGTGGAGTGGATGTCCAGCACATGGTCTGCCGCGTCGACCACGGCGCGCAGTTCGCGGGCGCGGCGCAGCTCGGGGCTGTCCTCGCTGCCGTCGAGCATCTCCGCGGACCAGATGCGGTTCATGTTGTGCACCAGCTGGCGACTGTCGAAGGGCCGCTCGATGTCGAAGCTCTCGTAGGCCGCGACGTTGGAGAAGCTGATGGTCAGCGTGCCCTTGACGGGCCGCACGCCGCTGTCGAGCAGATGGGTGGCGGCCACCATGCCGCAGATCTCGTTGCCGTGGGTCAGGGCATTGACCAGCACATGCGGCCCGGGCTGGCCCGAGTCGAAGCGGTGCACATAGTCGATGCCGGTGTTGCCCTGCCGATAGGCGGAGAGGTCGCGCGGCAGGACCTCGAAGGTGGGATGTGGGGCGGTCATCGGGGCATTGTGGGCGAGCCGGCCGAAGCCTGCTCGGCGCCGCGGGGCCCGTGGCCGCTCACTCGATGGCCAGATCCATCCGCGAGACCAGGGCGCGGGTCTGCGCGTTCATGCCCACCACCTCCACCGCGCTGCCATGCTTGCGCAGGCGCTGGCAGACCTTGTCCAGGGCGTTGACGGCGGTGATGTCCCAGAAATGCGCGCCAGTCAGGTCGACGCGCACCGGCCGGCCCTCGATGTCGCGGATGTCGAAGGCCTCCACCAGCATGTCGGCCGAGGCGAAGAAGACCTGGCCCGAGACGCGGTAAACCAGCGCCCCGCCCTCCTCCGCCGGCTCGACCGCGATCAGCCGCGCCACCTTGAAGGTGAAGAACACGCCGCTCAGCAGCACGCCCACCGCCACGCCCGCGGCCAGGTTGTCGGTGAGCACCGTGACCACCACCGTCGCCAGCATCACGACACTGGAGAGCTTGGGATGCCGCCACAGCGCCCGGGCCGAGCCCCAGTCGAAGGTAGAGGCCGACACCATCACCATCACGGCCACCAGCGCCGCCACCGGCACCTTGGACACCCAGGGCTTGAGCAACACCATCAGCACCAGCAGGAAGGCGCCCGCGAACAGCGTCGACAGCCGGCCGCGCCCGCCGTAACGCACGTTGCTGACGGTCTGGCCGATCATCCCGCAGCCGGCGATGCCGCCGAAGAAACTGGCCGCGACGTTGGCCAGGCCCAGGCCGGTGGCCTCGCGGTTCTTGGCGCTGGGCGTGTCGGTCAGCTCGTCCACCACGCTGGCGGTCATGAGCGACTCCAGCAGGCCCACCATGGCGATGGCCAGCGCCGGCAGCGCGATCAGCTGCAGCGTCTGCCACGACAGCGGCACCTGCGGCACGCCGAAGCTCGGCAGGCCGTCGGGCAGCAGGCCCAGGTCGGCCACGGTCTTGAGCGGCAGGTTCAGCCACTGGGCCGCCAGCGTGAGCACCACGATGCTCACCAGCGGCGAGGGCACCACCGTCGTGAGCCGCGGCAGGCCGTAGATGATGACCAGGCCTGCGCCCACCGCGGCCCAGGTCGGCAGGTTGGCGCCCACCAGGTGCGGCATCTGTGCCGAGAAGATCAGGATGGCCAGTGCATTGACGAAGCCGGTGCGCACCGAGCCCGACACGTAGCGCATCAGCGTGCCCAGCCGCAGCCAGCCGAAGAGCATCTGAACCAGCCCCGCCAGCACGCCAGCCGCGAACAGGTACTGCACGCCGTGCGAATGCACCAGCGGCGCGGCCACCAGCGCCACCGAGCCGGCAGCCGCCGACACCATGGCCGGCCGCCCGCCGGCGAAGGCGATCACGATGCTGATGACGAAGGAGGCGAACAGGCCCACGGCCGGATCGACGCCCGCCACGAAGGAGAAGGCGATGACCTCCGGGATCAGCGCGAAGGTGGCCACGGCACCGGCCATGAGCTCGCGCGGAATGCTGGGCGCCCATTCGGCGCGGAAGGGATGGGGGTGTCGGGACATGGGGTATCTGGCGAGGAAAGGCGGGGCGCCGCTGGCATCGAACGGCGAGGGCCGCGGCGGAGGGACAGGCGTTCAGCCCTCTTCTTCGGAAGGACCGCCCCAGTTCTCGTCCTGCTCGATGGCATCCGCATCGCGCCCGCGGCCCCGTGCGCGCAGGGCCGCGGCGCGCTGGCGCTTGAGTTCGGCCTCGGCCTTGCGGCCCGCCGCCAGCCAGCCCAGGAACTGGTTGACCGTCTCCAGCGTGATGCGGCCGATCACGCCGCCTCGCAGGTCGGTGAGCACCGCCTCGGCGGCCTTCTGCATGTCGATGCGACCGCCTCCCAGGAGCGCGCCGCGCTTGCGGCCGATGGCGCCCAGGATGTCCTCGTCGGGCTGGGTGCACAGCGCCAGCTGGGCGTTGTCGGCCGGCAGCTTGTAGCGGGCCCGCAGCAGCTCGGTGTACTGGGCCTTGAGGTAGGCCAGCACGTCCAGCGCCACCGATTCATCGTCGTAGGCATTGCGGCCCACGGCGCCGGTGGCGGCCAGGCGCACGCCGCTCTCGGGCACGATGATCTTGGGCCACAGCATGCCGGGCGTGTCGTACAGGTAGAAGTCGTCGGCCAGCAGGATGCGCTGCTCCTGCTTGGTCACGCCGGCCTCGTCGGCGGCCTTGGCCTGCCGCTTGAGGCTCAGGGTGTTGATCAGCGTGGACTTGCCGACGTTGGGCACGCCGCAGATCAGCACCCGCATCGGCTTGGCCAGCCCGCCTCGGTTGGGCGACAGGCGGTGGCAGGCCTCGATGATGGCCGCGCGCTGGGCCGGCGGCGTCTGGCTGGCGTCCAGCGCGATGGCGCCGGTGGCCTCCTGCGCCTGGTAGTGGGCCAGCCATTCGGCGGTGCGGGCCGGGTCGGCCAGGTCCTGCTTGTTGAGGATCTTCAGGCGCGGCTTCTTGGCCGTGATGGCGGCGATGGCCGGGTTGGCGCTGGAGCCGGGCAGGCGCGCATCCAGCAGCTCGATCACGACGTCGGTGGTCTTCATCCGCTCGGTGATGGCCTTGCGGGTGGCATGCATGTGGCCGGGAAACCATTGGATCGTCATGGCAGCAGTCGGGGCGAGGAGACAGGGGAAGGAAAGCGCGCGGCAAGGGCGCGTCGGCCCGCCGCGGGGGCGGGGCCGTGGGGCATGGCGCGGCAGCGCACCACGGCAGCGAAGGGGCCGGATTGTCGCCGCTCACCGCCGGCCTCGCCTGCAACCACGCATTGGCCTTGGCCTACGCCGGCCCGCCCTGGGCTGGGGCACAGTGCAAGCTCGTCCCCATGGCCGGCACGGCAGCCCTGCCGACCGGCCCTCACCGACAAAGGAGCCCATTTCATGCAGATCCAGGTCAACACCGGCAACGGCATCGAGAACAAGGAGTCGCTGGAGCGCTGGGCCGACGCCGAACTGCGTCAGCAACTGCACCGTTTCGCCGAGGAAGTCACCCGCGTCGAGGTGCACCTGAGCGACGAGAACGCCGCCCGCGGCGGCCAGGCCGACAAGCGCTGCACCATGGAAGCCCGGCTCGCAGGCCATGCGCCGATCGCCACCTCGCAGGACGCGCCCACCCAGGACGAGGCCTTTCGCGGCGCCCTGGACAAGCTCAAGCGCGCGCTGGACACCGCCATCGGCAAGCGCACCGACCACCGCGACCGCACCACCATCCGCACGGCCGGCATCGACACCGGCCTGGGCGATTGAGCGCTGATGCGCCGGACGTGGCCGCCCCCGGGCGCCATGTCTGGGAATTCGCCCGCACCGGCGGCGTCGACCAGGTCCTGATCCGCCGGGGCGAGGACATCGCCCACATCGGCCAGCTGGACCGCAAGCTGTGGGTCGCCCTGGCCTGCCCGGTCCAGGGCCTCGAATTCGACAGCCGCACCCTCGCCCTCATCGACACCAACAACGACGGGCGCATCCGTCCGCCCGAGCTGATCGCCGCCTGCGAATGGGCCTGCGGCGAACTGCGCGACGCGCAGCGGCTCATCACGGGCGGCGACACCCTCTCCCCCGACGACATTGCCGACCACAGCACGCTGCAGGCCGAGGCCCGGCGCATCCTGCGCATCGTCGGGAAGGACGAAGCCGCGGCGCTCACGCTGGAAGACGTGACAGGGCGCAGCGAATTGCTGGCGTCCCTGCGGTTCAACGGCGACGGCGTCATCACCCCTGCGACGGCGGAGGACGACAGCGTCCGCACCGTCATCGAGCGGATCATCCAGACCCAGGGCGGCGTCGCGGACCGCAGCGGCGCCATGGGCATCCAGCGGGCCCAGGCCGAGGCCTTCTTCCAGCAGGCGCACGCGCTGGCGGACTGGCAGGCCAGGGCCGTGAGCGACGACGCCACCATGCCGCTGGGCGAGGCCACGCTGGCGGCCGCGGCGGCGCTCGATGCCGTCGAAGCCAAGGTGGACGACTTCTTCGCCCGCTGCAGCGTGGCGGCCTTCGATCCGCAGGCCGTCCCGGCCCTCAACCCGGCCGCCGCAGCCTACGACGCGCTGGCGGGCAGCGCCATCGACACGCATTCGCCGGCACTGGCCGCCCTGCCGCTGGCACCGGTGGCGCCCGGCCGTACGTTGCCGATGGCCGGCCGGGTCAATCCAGCCTGGGCCGGGGCGCTGACCCAGCTGCGTGAGCGCGCCGTCGCGCCGCTGCTGGGCGAGGCACTCGAAGCCATCGACGAGGGGCAGTGGGCGTTGCTGCGCGAGCGGCTGGCGCCCTGCCGCCGCTGGCTGGCCAGCCGCCCCCCGACCCGGCTGGGCAGCGCGGCCGACACACCGCCCGACAAACTCGAAACCTGGCTCGCGGCCGAAGCCGCCGTGCTGGCCCTGCTCACCCAGGACGAAGCGGAAGAGGCCCACAACCAACGCCTGGTGGACCTGGAGCGGCTGCTGCGCTTCAAGCGCGACCTGTACCGGCTGCTGCGCAACTTCGTCTCGTTCGAGGACTTCTACGCGCGGCGGGGCGCGATCTTCCAGGCCGGGCGCCTGTACCTGGACGGCCGCAGCTGCGACCTGGTGGTGCGGGTCGCCGATGCCAAGAAGCACGCCATGCTGGCCGGCCTGGCCAAGACCTGCCTGGCCTACTGCGAATGCACCCGCGGCAAGGACAAGCAGACCATCGTGGCCGCCTTCACGGCGGGCGATACAGACTTCCTCTTCGTCGGACGCAACGGCGTGTTCTACGACCGCGAGGGCAAGGACTGGGACGCCACCATCACCCAGCTGATCGACAACCCGACCAGCGTGGCGCAGGCCTTCGTGGCGCCCTACAAGAAGTTCATCCGACTGGTCGAGGAGCAGGTGGCCAAGCGGGCCGCCGCCAGCGAGGCCACGGCCCAGGCCAGCCTGAGCAGCGTGGCGACCACCGTGGCCACGGCCGACAAGGCCGTGCCGCCGGTCACCGCCGGCCAGCCGGCCGCGCTGCCCAAGCTGCCCGGCCGCATCGACGTGGGCACCGTGGCCGCGCTGGGCGTGGCCATGGGCAGCATCAGCGCGGTGCTCGTGGCCATGTTCACCAAATTCGTCGACCTGGGGCCGTGGATTCCCATCGCGCTGGTCGGCGTGGTGGTGGCCATCTCGGGGCCGAGCATGCTGATCGCGTGGATCAAGCTGCGCCAGCGCAGCCTGGGCCCGATCCTGGATGCGAGCGGCTGGGCCATCAACGGCCGGATGAAGGTGAGCGTGCGGCTTGGCGGATCGTTGTCGCGGATGGCCAAGCTGCCGCCGGGCGCCAAGCGTGTGCTGCAGGACCCATATGCCGACCGCAGCAGCGGCTGGCTGGTCGGGCTGGGCGTGCTGGTGGTCGCCGGCGCGCTGACGGTCTGGGCCTGGCGCACGGGCTGGCTCGAGCGGCATCTGCCGCAGGCCGTGCAGCCGCCGGCGACAGTACCCTCGGGCGCGGCGCCCGCCGCAGTGCAGACGCCAGGGGGGTGATGCGCCGCGGCGCGCGCGGCTCGTCAAGAGGCTGGGGAGGCGCTGCGACAAGCTCAGCGCAAACGGTGCGGAGCGCCCGCGGGCCTCAGCGCTGTGCCGCCATCGCCTGGCTGACCTCGTTGGTGCCCTGGGCCGAGCCGCTCTGGGGCACCTGCTCGCCGTTGCGGTCGGTCACCTCGGCCAGGCGCGCGGCGAGTTGCTCGGGCACCGTCTCGCCCAGGCCCAGGTGCACGCCTTGCGTCAGCGTGATGTGGGCGGCGTCGAAGGTGCCTGCACCGGCGCACAGCACCGTGCGCGTGGGCGCCGATTCGTGCGCCAGCACCAGCATGGCCGGCACCACGGCCTCGGGCTTGAGGGCGTCCAGCACCTCCTGCGGCATCAGGCCCTCGGTCATGCGCGTGGCGGCCGTGGGCGCCAGGCAGTTGACGTGGATGTTGTTCTTGGCGCCTTCCAGGCTCAGCGTCTGCATCAGGCCGACCAGCGCCATCTTGGCGGCGCCGTAGTTGCTCTGGCCGAAGTTGCCGTACAGGCCCGAAGAGGAACTGGTCATGACGATGCGGCCGTACTTCTGCGCATTCATGATCGGCCACACGGCCTTGGTGCAGTGCACGGCGCCCATCAGGTGCACGTCCACCACCAGGCGGAAGTCGTCGAGCTCCATCTTGCTGAAGCTCTTGTCGCGCAGGATGCCGGCGTTGTTGACCAGCACGTCGACGCGGCCCCAGGCGTCCACCGCCTGCTGCACCATCGCCTCCACGGCGGCGAAGTCGGTCACCGAAGCGCCATTGGCCAGCGCCTCGCCGCCCATGTCGCGGATCTCCTGCGCCACGCGCTCCGCGGCCGTGGCCGAGCCGCCCTGCCCGTCCACCGCGCCGCCCAGGTCGTTGATCAGCACCTTGGCGCCACGACGCGCCAGGGCCAGCGCATGCTGGCGGCCCAGGCCGCCGCCGGCGCCGGTCACGATGGCCACGCGGCCGTTGAAGTCGAGGGAGGGGGTGGTCATTGCGGGCGTCCTTTCGGGGCTGTCTCGTCGGAAATGCGAAACGAGCACTGTACCGGCCCCTCTGGTCCGCCCCTGTCTCCGAGGCGGTCGCCGCGGCCCGCCTGCACGCCCTCAGGGACGCGGGTCGAAGGCCACCGGCGCCGGCGCGGCGCTGAGCGGCGTCACGGCCACGGGCGTCGATGCGGTGGCGGCAGCGGCCCGCCGATCCAGCCTGTCTTCGAGCTGGCCGATGTGCGCGGCCAGCGTGTTGTCCGCCTGCTCCGCGCGCTGGCGCAGGGCGGCTTCGAGCTGTTCGATGCGGGCCAGCAGGGCCGCGTGGCGCTCGCCGTTGCGGGCCATGTGGGCGTTTTCCTGCGATTCGAGGAAGGTGCGCAGCTCGGTGAAGCGGCTGGCCTCGGCCTTGTCGGCCAGCTCGCGCTGGGCCTGCAGTTCCTTGGTGTGCCGGCGGGCGTCCAGCAGCACTGTGCCCTGCAGCCACAGCACATAGGCCAGGAAGAAGGCGGCCAGCAGCACGGTCAGGCCGAGCATGACCAGACCCAGCGGCGCCGTGACCGTCGTGACACCCAGCGACATGGCGGTGGGCGCCGACAGCGTGCCCCAGTTCAGCGCGGCAAGGGCCGCGATGACGATGGCAATGACGAACAGGACGATGGAGCGCACACCCATGGGGCTTCCTCTCTTTTTCGATGTGGAAAGCCCCGGGTTGTACATCGGCCGGGCCGCGCGGCCGTGTCGGCCACGGGCGCCGCCCGGTGTGGGCCGGCCGCGCAACAGGCGGCCGCAGTCGGCGAAGGCGGCCCCGCTCAGCCCACGCGGCCGTAGCGGTCGGAGAAGCGGACGATGTCGTCCTCGCCCAGGTAGGCGCCGGACTGCACCTCGATCAGCTCCAGCGGGATCTTGCCGGGGTTCTCCAGCGCGTGGATCACGCCCAGCGGGATGTAGGTGGACTGGTTTTCGGAGAGCAGGATCTCCTTGTCGCCGATCTGCACCTTGGCCGTGCCCGACACCACGATCCAGTGCTCGGCGCGGTGGTGGTGCATCTGCACCGACAGCTTCTCGCCGGGCTTCACCGTGATGCACTTGACCTGGTAGCGGTCGCCATGGTCGATGGAGTCGTAGGCGCCCCAGGGCCGGTAGACCTTGCGGTGGGCCGAGGCCTCGGAGCGGCCGTCGGCCTTGAGCTTCTCGACGATCTTCTTGACGTCCTGCACTCTGGACTTGCTGGCCACCAGCACGGCGTCGGCGGTCTCGACGACCACCACGTCCTGGATGCCCAGCACCGACACCAGGCGGTGCTCGGCATGCACATGGCTGTTGCGCACCTCGTGGGCCACCACGTCGCCGCGGAAGGCGTTGCCCTGGGCGTCCTTGGCGCTGACTTCCCACACGGCGTTCCAGGCGCCCACGTCGCTCCAGCCGGCGCGCAGCGGCACGACCACGGCCTTGTCGGTCTTTTCCATCACGGCGTAGTCGATGGAGTCCTCGGGCGAGGTGGCGAAGGCCTCGGCGTCCAGGCGCACGAAGTCCAGGTCCTTCTTGCCCTTCTCGACGGCCTCGCGTGCGGCCTTGGCGATGGCGGGCGCAAAGCGCTCCAGCTCCTGCAGGTAGGCCGAGGCCTTGAACAGGAACATGCCGCTGTTCCACAGGTGCCGACCACCCTCCAGGTAGCCCTGGGCGGTCTGCAGGTCGGGCTTCTCGACAAAGGCTTGCACGGCCATGGGCGCCACCGGCGCCGCGGCGTCGATGCGGTTGGCGACGCTGATGTAGCCGTAACCGGTCTCGGGCGCCGTCGGCACGATGCCGAAGGTGACCAGCTTGCCCGCCTCGGCCGCGGACAGGCCGGCGCGCACGGTCTCGTGGAAGGCGGCGGTGTCGGGAATGGCATGGTCGGCGGCCAGCACCAGCAGCACCGGGTCCTGGCCATCGGCCATCGCGGTCACGGCGGCGGCAGCAATGGCCGGCGCCGTATTGCGCGCCACGGGCTCCAGCACGATGGCATGGGCGCTCAGGCCCTTCTCGCGCAGCTGCTCGGCCACGATGAAGCGGTGGCCTTCATTGCACACCACCAGCGGCCGCACCGGCGCGTTGCCGTTCAGGCCCGCCAGGCGCGCCGCGGTGAGCTGGAACAGCGTCTGCTCTTCAGTGAGACCCAGGAACTGCTTGGGGTAGCCCGCGCGCGACAGAGGCCAGAGTCGCGTGCCGGAGCCGCCGGAGAGGATGACTGGAATCATGGTGGCAGAGGAGTCGGTAATGAAAAAGGATCAGGCGGCAGCCGCGCGGCCGCTTTGCCAGCGCCAGACATCGGCACACATGGTGTCGAGGTCGCGGCGGGTCTGCCAGCCCAGCAATTGGCTTGCCAGCGCCGGGTCGGCCCAGTATTCCGCCACGTCGCCCGCGCGGCGCGGCGCCACCCTGTAGGGGATGGGCTTGCCGCAGGCCCGCTCGAAGGCCTTGACCAGGTCCAGCACCGAGGCCGGACGGCCGGTGCCCAGGTTCACCGTCAGCAAGCCGGCCTGGCGGTCCAGGTGGTCGAGCGCGGCGACATGGCCTTCGGCCAGGTCCATGACATGGATGTAGTCGCGCACGCCGGTGCCGTCGGGCGTGGGGTAGTCGTTGCCGAACACGCTCAGCTCGGTGCGCTGGCCCACGGCCACCTGGGCCACATAGGGCATCAGGTTGTTGGGAATGCCCTGCGGGTCTTCGCCGATCAGGCCGCTCTCGTGCGCGCCCACCGGGTTGAAGTAGCGCAGGCGCGCCACCCGCCAGTCGGGCTCGGCCGTGCACAGGTCGGCCAGCACCTGCTCCATCATGGCCTTGGTGTGGCCATAGACGTTGGCGGGACGGAAGGGAAAGTCCTCGCGCACGGGCACGGTGTCGGGGTCGCCGTACACGGTGGCCGAGGACGAGAACACCATCTGCCGCACGCCCGAGGCCTGCATGGCCCGCAGCAGCGTCACGGTGCCGGCGACGTTGTTGTCGTAGTAGCGCAGCGGCTGCGCCATCGACTCGCCCACCGCCTTCAATGCCGCGAAGTGGATGACGGCTTTGATGCCGTGCTCCGCCAGCACCCGCCGCACCAGCGCCTCGTCGCGCACGTCGCCCTCCACGAAGGGCACCTCGCGGCCGATGATCTGGCCCACGCGGGTGAGCACGTCGGGCCGGCTGTTGTCGAAGTTGTCGAGGACGACGAAGGGACGGTTCGCCGCCGCCAGCGCGACGCAGGTGTGGGAGCCGATGAAGCCGGCGCCTCCGGTGACGAGGATCATGAGTCGGGCTTTGTGAAAAATCGCTACCGAAAGGCAACGCGATGGCGCCCGATCTTAAACAGCTCCTGACCAGCGGACGCGCAATACGCATCTACCCGCACTTTGGTTGTAAGCACGGTGACAAATCTTTGCAGTCGCCGTGTTGCAGCGGTGGGGGCGCGGCGCCCGCCCCCGCCGGCCGCGCTCAGTTGGTCTGCGCCAGCTGCTCCAGGATCGCCGGGTTCTCCAGCGTCGAGGTGTCCTGCGTGATCGCCTCGCCCTTGGCAATGCTGCGCAGCAGGCGGCGCATGATCTTGCCGCTGCGCGTCTTGGGCAGGTTGTCGCCGAAGCGGATGTCCTTGGGCTTGGCGATGGGCCCGATCTCCTTGGCCACCCAGTTGCGCAGCTCGTTGGCGATCTGCTTCGCCTCTTCGCCCGTCGGCCGGCCGCGCTTGAGCACGACGAAGGCGCACACCGCCTCGCCCGTCACGTCGTCCGGGCGGCCCACCACGGCGGCCTCGGCCACCAGGTCGGTCTTGGCGACCAGCGCGGATTCGATCTCCATGGTGCCCAGGCGGTGGCCCGACACGTTCAGCACGTCGTCGATGCGGCCGGTGATTCGGAAGTAGCCGCGGTCCTCGCTGCGCACGGCGCCGTCGCCGGCCAGGTAGATGGTGCCGCCCATCTCCTCGGGGAAGTAGCTCTTCTTGAAGCGCTCGGGGTCGTTCCAGATGGTGCGGATCATCGAGGGCCAGGGCCGCTTGATGACCAGCATGCCGCCGGCGCCGTTGGGCAGGTCCTTGCCCGTCTCGTCCACGATGGCGGCCATGATGCCCGGCAGCGGCAGCGTGCAGGAACCCGGCACCAGCGGTGTCGCGCCCGGTAGCGGCGTGATCACATGGCCACCCGTCTCGGTCTGCCAGAAGGTGTCGACGATGGGGCAGCGCTCGTGGCCGATGTTCCGGTGGTACCACATCCAGGCCTCCGGATTGATGGGCTCGCCCACCGAACCCAGGATGCGCAGCGACGACAGGTCCCAGTTCTTCGGGTGCACCTTTTCGTCCGACTCGGCCGCCTTGATCAGCGAGCGGATGGCCGTGGGCGCCGTGTAGAAGATGCTGACCTTGTGCTTCTCGATCATCTGCCAGAAGCGCCCGGCGTTCGGGTACGTGGGAATGCCCTCGAACACCACCTGCGTGGCGCCCGCCGCCAGCGGGCCGTAGGCCACGTAGGTATGGCCCGTGATCCAGCCGATGTCGGCCGTGCACCAGAAGACGTCTTCGGGGCGGATGTCGAAGGTCCACTCCATCGTCATCTTGGCCCACAGCAGGTAGCCGCCGGTGGCGTGCTGCACGCCCTTGGGCTTGCCCGTGGAACCCGAGGTGTAGAGGATGAAGAGCGGATGCTCCGCGCCCACCGCCACCGGTGGGCAGTCGTCGCCCTGCCCCTGCAGCACCTCGGCGAAGGTCTTGTCGCGGCCTTCGACCTTGTTCCAGGCCGAGGGCGTGCGCTCGTACACCAGCACCGTCTTGAGCGTGGTGCAGCCGCCCAGGGCGATGCCGTCGTCGACGATGGCCTTGAGCGGCAGCTCCTTGCCGCCGCGCAGCTGGTAGTTGGCCGTGATCACCGCCACGGCACCCGCGTCGATGATCCGCTCGTTCAGTGCCTTGGCCGAGAAGCCACCGAACACCACGCTGTGCGTCGCGCCGATGCGCGCGCACGCCTGCATGGCGACCACGCCTTCCACGCCCATCGGCATGTAGACGATCACGCGGTCACCCTTGCCGATGCCCTGCGCCTTGAGCGCGTTGGCGAAGCGGCTCACGCGCGAGAGCAGCTCTTTGTAGGTGACGTGGGTGACCGTGCCGTCGTCGGCCTCGAAGACGATGGCCGTCTTGTTCTCGACCGGGGTGCCGATGTGGCGGTCCAGGCAGTTGGCGCTGGCGTTGAGCTCGCCGTCGTCGAACCACTTGTAGAAGGGTGCATTGGACTCGTCGAGCGTGCGGCTGAAGGGCTTGCTCCAGTTCAGGTGCTCGCGGGCCTGGCGGGCCCAGAAACCGTCGAAGTCGCGATTGGCCTCGTCGCACAGCGCCTGGTAGGCCGCCATGCCCGCCACGCGGGCGCCCTGCTGCGCCTGGGCGCTGGGCTCGAAGACGCGGTTTTCGACGAGCACGGACTGGATGGTGGAAGCCGAGCTGCTGCTCATGGTGATGTCTCCTGAGGGCCGGATGGCCCGGTCTTGAATGGCGGAAGGGGAACGCGGTGTACTGTCCCGCGGGCGTCTTACGAGGCTCTGACGATACAAAACAGAATGGCTAATGATCAAGTGACGATACAATCGCCGCCATGGATTGGGCAGATTCCGAGATCATCGAAGCCGTGCGCGCGGGCGGCCCTGTCGCGCAACGCGCCGTCGAGCGTACCGGACTGACGCGCGTCACCATCTCGCGCCGCCTTGCCCGCCTGGTCGAGCAGGGCTTCGTCAGCCGCAAAGGCGCCGGCACACGTCCGACCTACAGCGCTGGCGACAAGCTCTGGTGGCAAAAGCGATGGGAGCGCCAAGCGCTTGCGGCCGACGGCGAAGGCGAAATCTGGCTGGCCCACGTGGCCCCGATCGTCACGGCACTGCCACCCAACGTGCGCAACATCGTGCACATCGGGTTCACCGAAATGCTCAACAACGCCATCGACCACGCACAGTCCTCGCATATCAGTTGCAGCCTGCTTGCCGATGCCGAAGTGGTGCAGATCGCCGTGGTCGACGATGGCGTGGGCATCTTCCGGCGCATCGCCGATCATCTGACGCTGCCGGACAAGCGCCTGGCCATCCTCGAGCTGGCGAAAGGCAAGTTCACCACGGCGGCCGAAGGGCACTCGGGCATGGGCGTCTTCGTCTGTTCGCGCATGTTCGACCGCTTCACCATCCACAGCGACGGCCTGGTCTTCACCCATGACCACGACTTCACCTTCGACTGGCTCGACGCTGACCATCAAGAGACCGGGACCACCGTCCTGATGGAGATCGCACGACGTTCGGCCCGGACCTCCACCAGCGTGTACGACCGTTATTTCGATCCCGACCAGAGCGGACCGGACGCCTTCCTCATCACCGAAGTGCCTTTGCGGCTTGCAGCGCTCGGCAGCGACCTCGTCTCGCGGTCGCAGGGCAAGTGGGTCACCGCGCGCATCGACCAGTTCCGCCGGGCCATCCTCGACTTCGAGGGTGTCACCGGCGTCGGCCAGGGCTTCGTCGACGAAGTGTTCCGCGTGTTCGCGCTGGCCCATCCGCAGGTGGACCTCGTCGCCATGAACATGAGCGACGAGGTGGCACGGGTGGTGAAAATGTTCGCCCCGCGCAATACCGCCCTCTGACTCTCCGACTTTTCTTCCGCTTTTTCCATGGCCGACCTCAACGACCCGACTCCGCCCGCGCCCGTCAAGCGCACCTCTCCCCTGCGCCCCCTGCCCAACCTGATCTTCGCCAGCCGCTGGCTGCAGCTGCCGCTGTACCTGGGCCTGATCGTGGCGCAGGCGGTGTACGTGGTGCACTTCCTGGTCGAGCTGCTGCACCTGGTGGAGGCCGCCTTCGGCAACCAGAACGCGCTGCAGGCCCTGATCAACAGCATCGGCTACAAGACCACGGCGCCCATCACCACCTTGAACGAGACGGTGATCATGCTGGTGGTGCTGGCGCTGATCGACGTGGTGATGATCAGCAACCTGCTGATCATGGTGATCGTGGGCGGCTACGAGACCTTCGTCAGCCGCATGAACCTCGAAGGCCACCGCGACCAGCCCGAGTGGCTCAGCCACGTCAACGCCTCGGTGCTCAAGGTCAAGCTGGCGATGTCGATCATCGGCATCAGCTCGATCCACCTGCTCAAGACCTTCATCAATGCCGACAACTACACCGAGAAGGTGCTGATCGCCCAGACGGTGATCCACGTCGCCTTCCTGTTCTCGGCCATGGCGATTGCCTATACCGACAAGCTGATGAGCAGCACGGCGTCGCATGGGAAGAAGAACGGCGGGCATTGAGCGTCGCCCCACCCGCACAGCCCGCTCGGCGCACACCGCAGCGGGCTTTTTCATTCGGGCAAGAATTCTCGACAACCTTTCATCATCCTCGGCCACCGCCGTGTCGTGCAAACCCCAGATGGAGGATGTGCTCCTCCGGGCCCCCACCAAGAATGCCTCGCCAATGAACGAGGTCGGACCTCAGGTCCGAAGGAGGGGTCGAGATGAAAGTCGAAGAGCCATCGCCCGGGCAGGGCGAACTGCAGCAGGCCGTGGCGCTGCGTCGCGCCGCGCTGGGCGCCACCGCGGCCCGTGGCGCCGACCTGGGCGTGCCACCACCGGCGCCAGAGGCCCCGCTTTGGGGACTGGCCCTCTCGGGCGGCGGGATCCGCAGCGCCACCTTCTGCCTGGGGCTGCTGCGCTCGCTGGCGGCCAACCGGCTGCTGCTGCGCTTCGATCTGCTCTCCACGGTCTCCGGCGGCGGCTACATCGGCGGCATGCTCGGCCGGCTGTTCGACCGCGCGCGCACGGGACCGGGCGCGGATGAGGTCGACCGGGCGCTGGCACAGGCGGAGAAGACCCACTTTGGCTGGTGGCTGCGCACCAACGGCCGCTACCTGACACCGGCCGGCGCCCGCGACACGCTGTTCGCCCTTGCGCTTTACCTGCGCAACCTCATCGGCATCCATGTGGAATTCGGCGTCCTGGCCGTGCTGCTGGCGCTGGGCCTGTGCGCCGTCGACCTGACTGCGTGGCAAGCGCTGGCCACCGTCGGCAGCCACGAGCCACGGATGTTCGCTTGGACGGACTGGATCCAGCCCTGGATGCCCACGCTGTGGCCGCTGGCGGCGATCGCACTGCTGCCCGCCCTGAACTTCCTGCTTGCCTACTGGCAACTCCAGTGGGTCCGCGCCAGGAGCTTCGGCGCCATCGTGCTTGGCGCCGGGGCGATCCTCGTGGCCGCAGGCTTGCCGGCATTCGCGCTGTACCGGCTGGGGCAACTGGGCGACATCCAGCCGCAGCGCTGGCATGCCGTGGCCATGACGGCCGCCGCGCTGTTCCTGTTGCTCAATCTCGGCGCGGCATTCACCGCCCGCTGGATCGCTGGTGGCCCGGGCGGCACGGTCGGCGCCGCCCGCAACGCGCTGACGCATGCGCTTTCCCGGTGGCTGTCGATGTTCGGCGCCTGCCTGGGATTGGGCTTGGTCGAGCGCCTGGCGTGGGTGCTGGCGTTCGACAGCATCTCCACGCTCAACCTCGGCCTGGCGCTGGGCGTCGCTGCCGTCGGCCTGCGGGGCGCCGCGCCCCTGTTCGCCGCCGAAGGCCATCTGGCGCCGCGCTGGGTGCGGGGCATCGGGATGTGGCTGCTGCAAGGCATGGGCTACCTGCTGAGCCTGTGCATGGTCGTGTGGTGGGTCGCGCTCGTGATGAAGGTGGTGATGCGGCCGGTGTTCATCGACTCCGATGCCGGCGTGCAGGCCGGTACGCGCCTCGTCACCCAGATGGCGTTCACGCAAGGGTGGATTCACCTCGCCCTGCTGGCCGTTCCGGTGCTCGGCTATGCCCTTCTCACCGGAAGGAATGTGCAGTTCCTCAACCTGTCGTCGCTGCACGCGTTCTATGCGGCCCGCCTGACACGGGCCTACCTGGGTGCCGCCAACGGCACGCGTTTCGGCCCCGACGTGAGCGCGCTTAGCCCCATTGCCAGTGCCGTGCGTACCGGCAAACCCGCCGTCAGCGTGGGCGAGGTCGCCTTCGACGACGACGTGCCCCTTGGGGCCTACGCGCCCCATCGCGCAGGCGGGCCGGTCCACCTCATCAACAGCTGCGTCAACCAGAGCGCGGACGACAAGGGCCGCCTGTTCAACCGCGACCGCAAGGGCCTGCTGCTGAGCGTGATGGCCGGCGGAGCGTCGCAACTCGGCCAGGAAGGCTGGCGCCGCATCCCAGGGATCGGCCAGCTCAGCCTGGGTGCCTGGCTGGCCATCTCCGGCGCCGCCGTCTCGCCGGGCCTTGGCGCACGCACCCAGCGCGGCCTGTCGGCCCTGCTCACCTTCGCGGGCGTGCGGCTGGGCTACTGGCTGACCGGTGCGGCCCGGCATCCAGGGACCCGCGCGCAGGGCGGGTGGTGGCGCCGAAACCTGGCCAAGTCGATCGGGCTGCTCCACGAGACCACCGGGACGTTCGCCGCCGCCGGGAAGAACGACTGGTTCATCTCGGACGGAGGGCATTTCGAGAACACCGGTGGCTACGCACTGCTGGCTGCGCGGGCGCAATTCATCCTGCTCGCCGACTGCGGCGCCGATCCCAACTACCGCTTCGGCGACCTGGAGGAGCTGGTGCGCAAGGCCCGCGTCGACCTGGACACGCACATCACCTTCCAGAAGCCCGCCGCGACGCCCGCCGCCTGGTGGGAGACGCTGAAGTACTTCGGCTCGCTCAATGCACTCGCATCCAGCGACAGCAACGCCTGCCTCGCCCTCGCCACGATCCGCTATCCGCAGCCTGCCGACGGCACGGCCCCGCCCGTCGGCATCCTCATCGTCGTCAAGCCGAACATGTGCGCCGGGCTTCCGATGGACATCGAGAACTACCGGCTCAAGGCGCCGAGCTTTCCACAGCAGCCGACCAGCGACCAGTTCTTCAGCGAGGCCCAGTGGGAAAGCTATTTCTACCTGGGCCGCTTTCTGGCGGACAAGCTCTCCACCGGCTTCGTCGACAGCGTCCTGCAGAACCCTGGCCAGTACTTCGAACCCGACGAACACGCCAAAGGCGCGACGTCCAGTCAGACCGACAAGAGCGCGACAGCAAGCCCGGCGTCGACCGGCATCCGCCTTCCGCCGAGGATCGGCGTGGCCGCCGTCGGCGCCACCCTGAGTGCCGGTGCGCTCGCCACCATCGGCATCTCGGCGTGGCAGGCGGCCGAGGGTCTGCGCAATGCGATCAACAGCCGGATCGTGGGCGAACGTGCGGCCATGAAGGAACTGGCCCAGCTCTGGGCACAGTTGCCGCGGTCGCCCGGCCCGGTACGGGAGGAGCGACAAGTACAGGCCGCGCCTGCGGACAGCGGCCGCGGGAGCGAAGCCATCTCGGCCCTGGCCATGGCCGTCGTGCGCTCTGCCGATGCCTATTGCCAGCGCGACGAGGCCCGCTGGCTGCAAACGTCCGCACTCGGGGTGCGCATCGTGCGCGACGCCTCGGTGGCCTGCCAGCGACTCGGCAGCCAGATGGGCAACGCCTGCAATGTGCTGTTGAGCGCCAGCCACGGCCCCATGCCGTCGGCCTTTCCCACCTGCATGACGCAGCCCGACGCGCTGCCGGCCGTGCGCTACTGGGGCCACGACTACAGCCAGGGTGCGAGTTGGGAGGCCTTGCATCCCTGCTCTCCGCGCCGGGAAGCCATGGTGCTGGCCGAAGAGGCGTTCCAGGCGTCGAACGACCACACCCGGACCAATCCTTCCATCTCCCGGAGCGCGCTCGACGAACTCTGGGACAGCAAGTGCCCGCCCCGCCCGGCGCCGGCCGCCTCCCGTCACAGGTTGCCATTGCCCGCGACGACCTCTGCCATCGTTGCCGCGCCTTCTCCCGACGCCCCGCCCGCCCCCGCCGCGGCGGAGACGCCTGCGCCCATGACAGCCAGTACCCCTGCGGCATGGAAGCGCGCCGAGACCATCTGCAAGCGGATCACGATCTATGTGCAGATCTACGGCGGGGCTCAACGCGACAGCGTGCGGGGTCTGCGCGACTGGTGGCGCAACTGGGGCGCCAGCGTTCCGCCCATCGAGGATGTCTACGACGCCGCCCGCAGGACCGGCCGGGCCAACCCCGCCCCCGTCACCACCACCGTGCTGCGCTACCACGACACCAGCGGCAGGGCCTGTGCCTATGCCATCGCCGCGGGGATGAGCTCGGCATTCGGCGATGGCGGAGAGGGCCGATGGATCGCAGAACCTCTCGCCCCCGCCCTCAGGGCCACGCCGGGCGTCGTCGAGCTGTGGGTCAGACCGAACGACCCGTTGCTGGCAAAGATGAATGCCCTGCCGCCTGCCGCGCCCCCCGCGCCGTCCGGCGCGCCGGCATCGCCCCGCTGAACCCGCCGCGCCGCTGCGCGGCGGCCACGCCGTCCCTGCCCGCCCAACCACCTTCATGGAGCACTCGATGTCCCTTCCCAACCCTGCCTGCGTCGTCAGTTTCAACGGCTACGACTCCGATGCCTACAACGGCAAGCCGGCCACCGGCCCGGACGATCCGGCCTTTGGCAAGCGGATCATCTGCGAGGGGGAATCGTGGTTCTCCATTGGCGGAGCGCCCTCTTCCAACATCCTGGAGCCCCTGCACTTTCGTCAGAGGACCCTGCTGATCAACCTGGCCCGGCCGGGCGACACGCTGCTCAACATGACCGACCCACATGCCAACCGGCCGCTGGTGCAGACCCTGAACGAAACGCGCTGGGACGCCATCTTCATCAGCGGTGGCGGCAACGACCTGATCGACAACCTGATGAACATCATCTGCACGCCCTCCGTGGGTGCGGGGCAGCACTTTCTGGACTACATCGACCGCATCGAACTCACGCGACTGCGTGTGAACGTCCACCAATACCATCGGCGGCTGGCCCGGTTGCGCGACACCAGCAAAAAGAACGCCGGCATCCCCATCGTGACGCACGTGTACGACTACCCCACGCCGCGCGACGCGCCGGCGAACCTGGCCGGCATCCTGAGTCTGGCCGGCCCCTGGCTGTATCCGGCACTGATGACGCGGCAGGTGCCCCAGGACTTCTGGATCCCGATCACCGACTACATCTTCGAATCGCTGGGCTCCTTTCTTGTGGAGTTGTGCGCCGAGATCGACAACTTCCATGTGATCAGCAAGACGAAGGGCGTGCTGCAGCGCGCCCGGCTGGGAACCAGCGGGGCGGATGGCGACTGGCTCAACGAGATCCACCCCACCGCGCGGGGCTACGGCAAGCTGGCCGAGGTCATCTCGCCCGAGTTGGATCGCATTCTGTTTTCGGCGTGAGGGGGTGGGGATGGGGCAGCCACGTCTCCCCAGCCCTCTCCCGCGAGGGGGAGCGGGAGCCCATCCGCCCGCGCGGGGCACTGCGCCTCAGCTCGCCCGCGCCGTCAGCCACTGGCTCGGCGGCAGGGGCGCGCCGACGATGCGGATCTCGCCCAGGCTGCCCAGGAAGCCGGTGGACATGCCGTCGGCCCACTGGCCGCAGCCGATGGCCATCTGCTGCTGGGCGGCCACGTACTGGATGCCGTGCATGTTGCTGTTGTTGCGCAGCACCGGCGCACCCTCCACGTACATCGTGGTCGCGTAGCCGTCCGCCGGGTCGTTGACGATGGCCACGTGCAGCCACTGGCCCGCCGAGATGCTGCCCGACCAGCAGGTCAGGTTGGTCGCCTGGTCGGTGGGCACGATCTCCCACTGGAACTCCATCAGGTTCGACAGCGCGAACATCATGGGGGTGTCGCCCTCGCCGCTGCCGAAGCCCTGCAGGTGCGAGCGCGCGCCCAGCCGGTACAGGATGCCCATCCAGCCGTTGACGTTGGCGTCGAAGGCCGGGTCGATGTAGACGAAGGCCTCGACCGTGTAGCCGTTCAGGAACTGCTCGGTGTTCAGCTTCGAGGTCTTGTCGGTGGTGAAGTACGAGGCCCGGCTGCCGGTGGCATTCAGAAAGCGCAGGCTGCCCGGCGCGGCCGACAGCGGGTGGTGGCTCCTGGACCAGACCAGGTCGCCGTCCTTGCCCATCCAGGTGTTGACCGAGATGGGATTGGCGCCCGCGGGGGACACGTCGGCGATCTGCTGGCCGTTCTGGTACGGAAACTTGTCGCCCTCGGCCGCCGTGCTGCTGTAGAAGCGCCAGTGCGCCAGCGTGTTGGCCACCTTGGGATAGTCGTCCGGACCCGACGCCGGCCGGCTCGAGGCCACGGTGGGGCTCTTGAAGTTGGTGAGGATCGTCTCCTTGGCCTGCTGCGTGATGGCCTTGGTGCGCGTGCCGGCCGGCACGACAAAGCCGGGGTTGAAGCCGCCGAAGCGCGCCGCGAAGTCGATGTCGAGGGTGAAGCCCTGGTTGGCGTCCGTGAGCCAGGCCGAGTCGAAGTTGTTCAGCTCGGCCTGCGGCTTGACCGGCACCCACGGCGAGAAGGAACTGGCCACGATCTTCTTGTGGGTCAGGTCGAACTCGTACATGCGCATCAGGCCGTTGCCGCCCATGTAGGCCATCTGGTAGTCCACCACCATCAGGAACACGTCGTGGCCGAAGGCGTTCTTCTTCGTCACGGTGCACGAGCCGTGGTAATGGCCGTTCACGGCCATGAAGATCTGGTCGTTGTTCTTGATGAGCCTGTCCCACATGTAGTTGGAATAGGCCGTGTCGGCGGCGGTCACGCCGTCCTGGCCGATGCCCATCAGCTGGTGGTTGATCAGGATGACCGGCAGCGTCGGGTTCTTCTGGATCACCTGGTTGGCCCAGGCGATGGCGTCGTCGGAGGCGCGCCACGACATGGAGAGCACCAGAAAGCGGTTTCCCTCGGCCTGGAACACGTGGTACTCGTGGAAGCCGGAGGAATGCCGCCCGCCGAAGGTGGACTGCTGCTGGGCCCGCGCGGTGGGAAACACCTGCAGGTAGGGCTCGAACAGGTTCACGCGGTGGCTGCCGCCGTCCTGGTAGCCGTCGGTGTTGTCGAAGCCGGTCACGCCCACGCCCCAGTCGGGGCCCCATTGCATGTCGGAGCCGATGGCGCCCACGTCATGGTTGCCGGCGCAGATGGAATACGGGCATTTGGCCTGCTCCAGCACCTGCATGGCCTGGCTGGCCAATTCCCATTCCTTTTGAACCGTATTGGCCGCGATCTGCCCATTGCCCACCAGGTCGGTGGAAGCGCTCCAAGGCGCGGATTTTTCCGACGAGTAATACCAGGATTGGTCGACCACGTCGCCCAGATGCATGGTGAATGCGGTCTTCAATTGCTGCGCGTTATTGGCGATCCATTGCGTCTGCGCCTTGAAGGGATTGTTGTAGCGCGGATCGATATCGGCATAGAGCTTCTGGTAGAGCATGCCCATTTTTTGCGACGCATAGCGCGAATAGAACTGCGTGTCGGGCAGCACCATCACCGAAAACGACGACGTCGGCACCACCGGCGTGGGTTGCGTCTGCGGCGCGGCAGCGGGCGCCGGTGCGGGCGCAGGCGCCGCACCGGTGCCGCTGCCCGAGGAGGAAGAGGACGCCGGCAGCAGCGTGCTGCCATCGCCGCCGCAGCCGGCCAGCACGCCCGACACGCCCACGGCGGAGCCTGCCAGCATCAGCTGGAGCAGGCGCCGGCGCTGGATCTCGTTGACGCGCGCGAGCTCGTCGATATTCAACGCCGCGGGAATGCGCGTATTTTGGTATTCACTCATTTCGAACCCTCGATGGAACGGCGCAATGCAGTGCGCCTGAAAAAGGCGAAATGATCGGGACGCGTCTTTACATTCAAGTGACAAATTCACCTGAATATTTCCCAGACCTGGTCAGCTTGGTTTAAGCAAAAACAAGGAATCGCGCGCGGCCACGAAATGCCGCCGCTGCATGCGCCAGAAGTCAGCATCGTTTCAGCTTTCCTTCACGGGCATGACACCGCCATTGACCAACATTCAGCGGTTTTGCATTTCCAGCCCACGATCAAGAGGTCATCTTGAAACCCACCGCCCCTTCGACTTCACGTCTTCTTCTCCCGGCCCTCACCGTGCTGGCCGCTGCGGCCCTGACCGCCTGCGGCGGCGGTGGCAACGATGGCATCGCCTTCCTGCCGGCATCGACCAGCAGCGGCAGTAACAGCAACGGCGGCCAGACCGGCAGCACGGCCAACACCGTGGCCGTCAACGGCGTGGTCGCGGCAACGGCCTTCAAGTCCGGCAGCGCCACCGACCCCGTCTTCTCGGCCGGCTACTTCGCAGGCGCTAAGGTCTGCGTCGACAGCAACAACAACGGCCGCTGCGACGACGGCGAGACCGCCACCACCACCGACGCCAGCGGCAAGTTCAGCCTGACGGTGCCCACCGGCTCGGCCCTGCTGGCCGACATCGGCACCAGCGCCAGGAACACCGCCACCGGCCAGGCCGTGGCCAGCCGCGAGGCGCTGCGCATCAGCGCCGGCCAGGTCAGCGACCAGCAGGCCGCGCAGGTCGTCATCAGCCCGCTGTCGGCCGAGGTGGCCCGCCTGATCGACGCCAACGGCAGCAGCTATGCCACCGAGCGCAAGAACGTCGCCAGCCGCCTGGGCGTGGCCGAGACCGCGGTGCTGGGCGACTTCAACCAGGCCAGCGGCAAGGCCCAGGCCGCCCTGCTGGCCGAGGCCAATGCGCTGAACAACCGCTACGTCTACGCCACCGCCAAGCTCGACCGCGGCGACCTGTACCCCGACGCGCTGGCCGTGCCCGGCGGCGATCCGCGCCTGACGGGCAAGAACGGCGTCACGGCCCTCACCGCCAACACGGCCGACGCGCGCAAGCCCATCACCTTTGCGCAGGCCCAGCAGGCCGCCTTCAACGTCGAAGGCATCCCGCGCTACGACAACATCTTCATCGTGATGCTGGAGAACAAGGCGACCTCGTCGATCGTCAACTCGCCCTACGCGCCCAAGATCAACGCCTACCTGCAGGCCGGCAACCAGCTGGTGAGCTACTACGCCACCGGCAACCCCAGCGAGCCCAACTACACCGCCCTGGGCGGCGCCGACGACTTCGGCATCACCGACGACAGCCAGTGGAACTGCAACGCTACCGGCCCCACCGCCGTGCAGGACCTGCCCGTGCCCGACAACACCCAGCCCGGCCTGGCCAGCTCGCCCTTCAAGACCACCTGTACCCAGGCCGCCGCGGTCAGCCACAACATCGTGGGCCGGCCCAACCTGTTCAACGCCATCACCGCCGCGGGCATGACCTGGCGCACCTACAGCGAGTCGATGAACCCGGGCCAGGACTTCCGCACCGACAGCGTGGCCGACGCTGCCGTCACCGCGCAGGACCATGTGTACCCGCCCGGCACCCTGGGCCCCAACACCAGCGCCATCGGCGACGCCACGCTCACGCTGCCCATGCCCGCCGGCCTGTACAAGACCAAGCACCACCCCGGCATGGCCTACCAGAACGTGCGCAGCGCGCCCGAGTGGAAGTACAGCAACCGCACGATGGGCGGCGGCCAGTGGGATGCGGCCCTCAGCAAGGCCAGCGCCTACACCGTGCCCACCGGCTACGACATCGACCAGCTGGGCACCGACCTGGCCAGCGGCAACGTCGGCAACCTCAACTTCCTGATGCCCGACCAGTGCGACGACATGCATGGCATCAGCGTCAAGGGCACCAATGGCGGCGGCACCACCGCATCGGCCAGCGATTGCAGCAGCGTGGCCAACAACGTGGCCACCAGCGCCGTGTCGCCCATCATCACGCGCGGCGACAACTACGTGGACTACGTCGTCAAGAAGATCCAGGCCTCGCCGCTCTGGCAGAACCCCAACAAGCGCGTCGCCATCGTGCTGATGTTCGACGAGGGCAATGCGACCGCCGGCTTCAACTCCTGCTGCGGCTGGAACCCGCTGAAGGTCAAGCAGACGACCAACATGCCCAACCCGCTGCAGCAGAACGCGGACGGCAGCTGGTCGCAGGACACCACCATCAACAACTACCAGATGGGCAACCGCGGCCACGGCGAAAGCATCTTCGGCATCCTGACCAACCAGCCCAACGCACCCAAGGGCGTGGTCGACAGCGACGCCTACAGCCACTTCGCCTTCGTGCGCACGCTGCAGGACATGTTCGGCCTGGCCGACCCGGGCAACGATGCCTCGTACATGAACCGCTCCAAGTACACCGAGGCCTTCATCGCCGCGAACATCCTGAACCTGCCCGAGTACGCCGGCAGCGCCGACACGCACTTCGACAGCGTGCGGCCCATCAACCACGCCTTCGTGGCGCCCGCCGGCTACACGCAGAAGCAGTCCGCCGACGTGACCGTAGCCGCGCAGACCGGCCCCGACGCCAACCAGACCAACGTCTGGGCCGTCAAGCCATGAGGCGGACCATCGCTCCGGCGGCCGGCGCCACGCTCATCGCGGTGGTGGCGGCGGCTGCCGTGGCGGTGGGCCTGGCCAGCTGCGGCGGCGGCAGCGGCGGGGGCGGCAGCGCCCTGCCGCTGGGGCTGGGCGCCAGCGGCAGCGCGGCAGCGCCAGCCCCTGCGGCGGCGGCGCCTGCGGCCGCCCCCGCTCCCGCGCCAGCCTCCGGCCCGCTCAGCCTGGCCGCCCAGGTGGGCCAGAAGATGTTCTTCGACAAGGCCCTGTCGGGCTCGGGCCAGATGAGCTGCGCCTCGTGCCACGACCCCGCCCATGCCTACGCCCCCGCCAACGACCTGGCCGTGCAACTGGGCGGCCCCAGGCTGGACCAGCCCGGCACCCGCGCCGTGCCCTCGCTGCGCTACAAGGAATTCACCCCCGCCTACGCCGACCTGCTGGACAACCCCGACGGCATCAGCGCCCCGGGCCCCGGCGGCGGCTTCACCTGGGACGGCCGCGCCGACACCCTGGCCGACCAGGCCCGCGTGCCGCTGCTCAACGCCGCCGAAATGGCCAATGCCAGCCCGGCTGACGTGGTGCGCAAGCTGCAGGCCGCCAGCTACGCGCCGCTCATCACGCAGGCCTTCGGCGCGCATGTGTTCGACAACCCCGACACCGCCTTTGCCAGCGCGGTGCAGGCCCTGCAGGCCTACCAGCTGGAAGACACCAGCTTTCACCCCTACACCAGCAAGTTCGACCGCTATGCCAGCAACAAGCTGGGCGGCAACCTCTCGCCGGCCGAGGTGCGGGGCCTGAAGGTGTTCACCGATCCCGCCACCGGCAACTGCGCCTCGTGCCACTACCAGGGCGCGGGGCTCAACGGCAGCTCGGCCCTGTTCACCGACTTCTCGTACGAGGCCATCGGCGTGCCGCGCAACACCGCCATTGCCGCCAATGCCGACCCCACCTACTACGACATGGGCGTATGCGGCCCCCTGCGCACCGACCACCAGCCCGTCCGCCCCGGCGCCGCCGACAGCTTCTGCGGCATGTTCAAGGCCCCCACTTTGCGCAACGTGGCCACGCGCAGCGCCTTCTTCCACAACGGGGTGATGCACACGCTGGAGCAGGTCATCCGCTTCTACAACACGCGCGACACCAACCCCGAGCTGTGGTACCCCACCGTGGGTGGCCAGCCCAAGGCCAAGAACGACCCGGCCTTTCCGACCTACGGGCTCATCACCACCCAGTACACGGGCGGCACCGTCCGGAAGTTCGACGACCTGCCCAGCGCCTACCTGCCCAACATCGACCCGCAGATGCCCATGGACGGCCGCAAGGCCGGCTCCGCCCCGCCCATGTCGGAGCAGGACATCCATGACCTGATCTGCTTCCTGCACACCCTGGACGACGCCGACACCACGGCCGCCCAACCGCTCAAGCCCGAAGACTGCGCCCAATGACGCGCCCCATGACCCCGACCACCCTGCCCCTTCCCGCCCCTGGCCCCGTCGCCCCGCGTAGCCGCCTGGCCGTGACCGCTGCCGCCGCGCTGCTCTGCGCCGCCGCCCTGCTGGCCGGCTGCCAGCACGAAGCCACCGTGGACCCCGGCGCCCTGCATGCCGCCACCGAGCTGTACCTGGCCCGCCACGGCGACCTGTGCCTGGGCAAGCCCCGCTGGCCCATCGACGTGACCCCGGCCGAGGCCCGGGCCCATGCGCGCGACGCTGTGCAGATGCCCGTGCTGCAGCACCTGGGCCTGGTGCAGGCCGAAGACATCGCCCTGCCCGCCACGGCCGAGGCGCCCGCCACCGCCGCCACGCGCTACACGCTCACCCCCGAAGGCCAGAAGTACTTCATCGCCCGCAAGACCGCCACTGGCACCGCGGCGCCGGCCGACTTCTGCGCCGCCCACCTCACGCTCGACCGCATCGTCGGCTGGGCGCCCGAGCCCGGGCACCCCGCGGCCGACGGCGGCCCGGTGGTCGTCACCTACACCTACCACGTGCAGCCCGCGCCCTGGGCCGCCGACGCCGATGCGCAGCGCGTGTTTCCCATGGTGGCGCGCGTGGTGCAGGGCGCGGGCAGCCTGCAGCTGCGCCAGGCCTTCACGCATGGGCCCGAGGGGTGGGTGCCCGCCAGCGGCACCTGACCTCATCCCGGCCGCCGCGGCCGCCCTTGGCAAGCCATCCAGCGGCCTGCCCCACCCCGCAAAGCACAACGCCCATGGCCCCTTCACAGGGCCATGGGCGTTCTTGCTTGGGGCTGGCGGAGCCCCTTTACAACCAAACCGCTAATCGTTGCTGAATTCAGTAGAAATCTTGCAGAGGTAGAGATTTTTTCTCATTTCCTTCACTTTTATTAAGCCTAAAGTGTCAGCAAGTCTTCAATTCCGATGATTTCGTGCGCACAAGCCCACATCCCAGCTTCTAGCATGCGTTACTACTTTCAGCCTCCTTGCAACGCATGCAGCGAATCGTCACATTGGGCGCTACTCATTATTTCGGCTGCGGCCGGCTTGTACGCGCATGTTGATTCATCCTTTGCTTTCCGAGGTGCCCCAAGGGGTGCGCCAGCAACTGATGCGGTTCGTGGAACTGCGCCACTTCCGCAAAAATGACGTAGTTCTACTTACGGGCCAGCCTGCGTTTTCGATGTATTGCGTTGCCTCGGGACTGCTGCGGGTGGGCCTGCCGACCGACGCCACAGCCCGCGCAGAACTCATCACCACCAACTTCCTGCGCGTCAACGACATCTACCTGAGCGGCCCCCTTGCCCAGGCCGACCGCCCCAACATCTCCGAACTCACCCTGGTGGCCGCCCTGCCCTCGGCGGTGTACGTGCTGCCGATGGACATCGTACGCGGACTCTGTACACAGTACCCCTCGATCTCGATGGCTTTGGTGGACATCAGCCTGGAACGCGCCAACATGCTCCGGCGCCAGTTGCGCCGCCGAAGCACCCTGTCGGCCGAGAAGATGGTGGCACGCGTCTTGCACGAATTGACGCAACTCGCACCGCAGGGCACCCGGGCCTTCAGCAAGCGCATCTCCCAGGCGCTCATCGCCTCCTACACCGGCCTGTCGCGCGGCGTCGTCAACAAGGTCATCAACGACCTGGAGCAGCGCGGCCAATTGCGCAGAAGCGGCGATTCGATTCAATTGGAAGAATCCGACGAATACGACACCCTTTTTGGAGAAACGCAGGAATCGCTGAGAAAACTGTACCAGCAGCAACAGCAGCAGGCGGGCAAGGACCCTGGCGCCGCGGCCAATTACAAGAAGCCCAAATGGGCGTGATCTGCCATTGCTTTGCCGGTCCGGTGCGCAAGACGAATGCTTAAATTCATTTTCAGTCCCGAATACGCGGCCCGCCGGCTTGGGAAATGGCGCGGGCTGGTTCTTTTGCTTTATTCCATCCTGCTTTTTCTGGTCGTATTTCTCGCGATCTTTGTGGCGGCACCGGCCAGCGCGGGCAGCGGCGGCTACATCGTCGTCACGGTGTCCGCTGCGTTGCTCTGCGTGGTGTTCCTGCTGCGCGGCCTGCACATGCTGTACCGCGACCTGCTGTTCAAGGACTACGCCACGCTGGCCTGGCGCGCCCGTCGCAGGCACCGTTAGCCGCACCGCGACGGGGCTCCGCGCACCGCCCCGTCCTCACGCCTGCCCCGCATAGCCCACCAGTTGGGCAGGCGCCAGGCTGGATTCGGACAGCCGCTCTTCCACCTCGCACGCCGCCTGGAGCGGCGTCAGCTTGTGCACCCGCGCATAGCCCTCGATGGCATTGCCCAGCGTCACGCGGGATACGAAAAAAGAAGTCAAACGCAGGAATGCGTGAATCGCATCCAGCCGTGCGGCCAGATCGGGTTGGGGAACGGGGACCTGTTCTGATGCGTGACTCATGCCGACTCCTGTGCGCGATCCGGCATGCGATGCAAGGAGCGTGCACATTGCCCGGATGCCTCGGGCATCGCCGCGTTTTTTCCAAATGGACAACTTTTTTCTGCCGGCCGCGTGAGGACCGACCATCCGCAGATGCGGAGGTTTGAGCCGGGGAACTATTCCACGGATCGCGGCAAAAGTTGCGGTGGTCCGCGCCGAGTGCCGCGGACCGCCAAGACCCGCATTTACCCTCCCCCGCGCCGCCTTCGCACCCATAACAAAGCAAGCGAAAGCGCGGCGCAAAGGGAGAGGCTTCCATGTCCACGCTGTCACACACGCTGCGGGTGCATTCGCCCGCATTGCCGGTCTTTGCCGGCACGCCCCTGCTGCAGCCCGTGCGGCTGTCGGGCCACGAGGGCGTCAATGCCCTCTTCACCTATGAGCTGCTCCTGCAGACCCCCGATGCGCTGGACCCCGGCGCCCTGGCCGATGCCTGCGCCGACATCGACCTGGACGCGCTGATCGGCCGCGAGATCCATTGCGAGATCGACCTCGATGGTGCCGGCACCTTCGTGCCCGGCGGTGTCGGCGATGCCGTGGACCACCTCGGCGCCGGCGTCCGCCAGATCAACGCCCTCATCACCGAAGCAGAGTTGCTGGGCGAGCATGGCCGACACCTGCGCTACCGCCTCGTGCTGCGCCCCTGGCTGCACCTGGCCACCCTCAACGCCGATTGCCGCATCTTCCAGAACGCCACCGTCGTCGACATCCTCGACGCCCTCCTGGCGAACTACCCCTTCCCCGTCGACAAGCGCCTGGCCGAGTCCTTCCCCCTGCGCGACTACCAGACCCAGTTCAACGAAAGCGACTTCGCCTTCTTCGAGCGCCTGTGCCAGGAGTGGGGCATCAGCTACCACTTCGAGCACGACGCGGGCGCCCACCGGCTGGTGCTCTCGGACCATCTGGGCGCCTTTGCACCCAACCCCAGCGAGGCCTACCGACAGGTGAGCTATCACCCGCCCGGCTGGAAGCTCGACGCCGAGTATCTGCATGCCTTCATGCCCGCCAGCCGCCTCGCCAGCGGGCGCTACAGCAGCCGCGACCACGACTACACCCGCCCCCGGGCCGACCTGACGGTCAGCCGCAGCGATCCCCGGCCGACGGGCTTTGCGGAGGCGGAGGTCTACGCCTGGCATGCCAGCCTCGGTGGCAGCCACTACGCCCAGCCACGCGCCGGCACCGCGGGGGCCAACGACCCGCTGGCCGAGGGCGACCTGATCGCCCGGCTTCGCATGCAGCAGCTGCGCACAGCGGGTGCACGCGCACGGGCCAGCGGCAACCTGCGCGGCATGGTGCCTGGCTTCAGCTTCGTGCTGCAGGGCCATCCAAGGGAGGCAGCCAATGCGGAATATCTGGTCCTGGAAACCGAATTCCTCATCGAGGACGTGGGGCAGGACAGCCAGGCGGCGCTAAACGCGGTGACTCAACCCCAGGCCCAGCAACGCTGGCGGGCGCAGGTGGACCTGCTCGCCCATCCGATCACCGAGCCCCTGCGCCCGGCACTCACCCGCACCAAGCCCCACACCCACGGCCCGCAGACCGCCCGCGTGGTCGGCCCCGCGGGCCAGGAACTGTGGACCGACGAACTCGGCCGCATCAAGGTGCAGTTTCCCTGGGACCGGCAAGGCCAGGAGAACCCGCACAGCAGCTGCTGGCTGCGCGTCTCCAGCCCGTGGGCGGGCAACCAGCTGGGCGGCGTGCACCTCCCGCGCATCGGGCAGGAGGTGGTCGTGGACTTCCTCGGCGGCGATCCGGACCTGCCCATCTGCACAGGCCGGGTGCACAACCAACTGAACCTGCCGCCCTGGCAACTGCCGCAGCAAGCCGCACTCAGCGGCTTTCGCAGCCGCGAGCTGACCGACGGCGGCGGCAATAGCGCGGCCGGACGCAGCAACCACCTGGTGATGGACGACACGGCCGGGCAGATCCAGACGCAACTCAAGAGCGACCACCAGCACTCCAGCCTGAGCCTGGGGGCGATCACCCGCATCGAGGACCACCAGGGCCGAAAGGACGCGCGCGGCGAGGGCTTCGAGCTGCGCACCGATGGGCACGGCGTACTGCGCGCCAAGGACGGGATGCTCATCACCACTGAGGGACGACCCGAAGCGCTCGGCGCGATGCGCGACATGGACGAGACGGTGCAGCGCCTGCGCGGCGCGCATGAGCAGCACGATGCGCTGGCCGAGGCCGCACAGGTGCACGGCGCCCAGCAGGCCGGCGAGGACCAGGACGAGGTCCAGAAAGCCCTACGCACGCAGAACGACCAGATCGCCGGCGACACCGGCGAGCGCCCGAACCCCGATCCGCTCCAGGCCCCGCACATGGTGCTGGCCAGCCCGGCCGGCATCGTGGCCAGCGTGCCCGAGAGCGCTCACCTGCACAGCGGCACGCACACCGCTGTCACCACCGGCCAGCACCTGTCGATCAGCACCGCGCAACGCTGGCTGGCCAGCGCGGCCCAGGGCGTGCGCGCCTTTGTGCGCAAAGGCGGCCTGCGCTGGATCGCCAGTCGCGGACCCATCCAGGTGCAGGCCCACCAGGGCGAGATGGTGCTG
This sequence comes from Pseudacidovorax sp., assembly GCF_017991995.1. GTDB lineage: Bacteria > Pseudomonadota > Gammaproteobacteria > Burkholderiales > Burkholderiaceae_C > Xenophilus. Next base: position 38,766 of record NZ_JAGOPN010000031.1, read on the forward strand.
CTGGCGCACAAGGACGTGCGCATCACCAGCATCGAAGGACGCATCCGCATCCAGGCACGCAAGAAGGTCGTGGTCATCGGCGGCGGCAGCTACACCGAGTGGAGCGCCCAAGGCATCCGCCACGGCACCGCCGGCACCTGGCAGGAGCATGCGGCGCTGCATGCGCAGGTGGGGCCGATGAGCCGGCCCGTGCAGAGCCAGGACTTTGCGCAGGGCGACTACCCACCCGAGCGGCGACAGGGGCGCCGCTTCGGCCCCTCCAGCTGACGCGGCGGCGATCGCCGCAGCGCCGCGCTCCACGCGCCTTCTTTTCGCACTTTCGTCGCGCCCCTCCGTGCCCGCTTAGCCGCCATTCCAGTCGCCGCCCACCATGCTCATCAGCCCGCCCTTTTTGCCGCCGCCGCAAGCCAACGAAGCCGCCTTCCTCGATGCATCCATGCCCGAATGCACCGATGCCTCCCACGGCACCCGGGGCGCACCCCAAGGCTCCTTTCCGCTGGTGAGCAAGCTCACCTGGCACAACGGCATGCACCTGGACGCGCCGTGCGACGCCCAGAAGCAACGGCTGCCCGTGCGGGCGATTGCCGACGGCACCGTGATCTACCGGCGCGACAGCGCGCCCCACAGCGACGATCCGAAGCACCCACTCAACTACAACCCCTACGGCGAACACGCGGCCTGGACCGACATCGGCCTCGTGATCGTGCGCCACACCACCGACATCGGCGCCACAGGCGACACCCCGACGCAGATCACCTTCTACAGCGTGTATATGCACCTGGCCCGCATCGAGGCCGCCGTGCGGCCGGGCAAACCCATCTGGCGCAAGGACGCCATCGGCACCGCCGGGCGCCTGTTCGGTCAGGAAGGACGGCTGCACTTCGAGATCTGCCTGGACGCCCGCAACCTGCAGCAACTGCTGGGCCCCGCCCGACCGATGCGCTGGACGGACCCCGGCGCCCCACCCAAGGACAACGGCAGAACCGATGCCGTGTTCGGCAGCATCTACGTCTACCTGCCCGCCGGCACACCCGTGCGCACCAGCGCGCCGAAGTCGCATCTGTATGAAAAGCCGACGGCCGGCGCCAGTGCCGCGACAGACCATTTCGTGCCCGACACGCTGCACGAGGCGCAGTGGGTCGAAATCCGCTACGGCGCCTCAGGCTCAGCGGCCCAGGGCGGCGATGCCACGCTCACCAGCTACCGCGCCACCGCCGGGGCCGGCGGCCTGCTGGTGGGCCAGCGCATCGGGCAGCCGCATGTGGAAAAGGACTTCGAGTACGACATGTACAAGGAGGCCAACCGCCGGCACAACGACCTGAGCGCCGCCGACCAGGCGCGCAGCAGCCCGAGCGGCTGGTACGAACTACTGCGCTTTGGCCGCAACCTGGGGCCCGACCCCCTGCCCGCCAACGCCGCCCACTGGCGGCCCATACCCACCGACAGCGGCCATGTGTGGGCCGACCTCAATGCGCCGGGCACCTACAAGTTCAGCGATGCGGACTTTCCGGCATTCCGCGGCTGGCAGTGCTTTGACGACGACACCAACCCGTTGGACCAGCGCTGCGATTCGGTCGAACTCAAGCGCCTGATCCGCGACCCCGCGCAACGCGAAACCCTCAAAGATCGGGACGCGCTGGCCAAACGGCTGAACGTACCGGAAGTCCGCGCCAAGCTCGAGTACGCGATCTGCCGATTTCCGACCGAATGGGACAAGGCCACGATCACCCAGCGCTATGAATGGCTGAAGACGGATGAGGAATTCCGGATGTCTGAAGGCCAGGGCTGGGAAGAGTTTGCGGCGCACTGCGAAGCGCTCGGCTGCGATGACCTGCCGCAGGAGTACAAGGAGGCACAGTGGCACCTGCATCCTAAGCGCCTCATTTCACACGCGCGGGGCGGACACTGGTTAGGTGCTACAGAAATGCGCCGGATCTACTCTCGAATAAAAAGCCAGAACTTGGCGATGTATCTAATCCCACTAAATTTGACTTTACGCAAATATGGAATTATCTCACCCCTTCGACTAACGCTCTTTTTAGGACAAGGTGCGGTTGAATCACAGGAGTTAAACCTAATAGTTGAAGGCGGCCAGACCAAAGGCAGTTATCAGCCCGAAAGCAGTCATTGGTTTGACGATTCCAATGAGCATTACTTCGATCAATACATAAGAAAAAATGGAAACAAAGATAGTAGGGATCACATAAAGTTCCGAGGTAGAGGACTTAAGCAGCTAACAGGGCGTTTTAATTATGCATACTACTGGGTTTTTCGAGGATGGATTTCGCTTTCAAGCTTCGATGATCCGTGGTGGTTACCCCATGGGAAGCCTAGAGCTCCGGAAATCACCAATCCGCAGTTTGTTGCATCTGACCCCTTGACTTCAATGGATGCGGGCGGTTGGTATTGGACAGTCTCACCTCACCGCGGTATGGGCGCAAAAAGGCAGGGACGCGACAGAAGCACAATCAATTGTCTCGAAAACTCCTCATACTCCTCCACGTTGGTGGAGAAGGTAACACTAGCGATAAACGGAGGCATCCTCGCACTGGATAGACGACAGAACTACTCTGACAGTATCTACAAGTTTTTCAATGATATGCCGTGAAAAAATTATTTATTGCGCTTCTGGCATTCTGTGCTTCAACAAATTCATTATCAAAGGACGGCTTCATTTCCGAGTTCCATCTTAAGACGAAGCGAACTCCGAACTTCATCTATGGAATCATCGAACGGGACGGCGCAAAAATATATTCTCTCAAAATCAGTCGATACGAAAAACCATTTGCCGACATTACGTTGCTCGATTTAGAAAAAGATGGGTATCCCGAAATTGAAACTACAGGTCTTTGCGCACAAACTTGCGAGCACGAAATCTACAAAATGATAAATGGCAAGTATAAACTTGTTTTTTCGGGCACCTACATGTCGATAACATTCAAAGACGGCTACTACATTCTGCGAGAGTCATCTGGATGCTGCTTAGAGGGAATCAACTTATATGATCAACTAACTTCAATTAAATCCCGTCCAGCTTTCACTTTTTTAATGGAACGGAATGGCGACGAGGATTGCGAGTCACAGATAAAAAAAATACCCCTGAAATATCAAAAGCATCTGAAATACATCTGTAAAAGCTGAGAAATTTAGTTTTTGCACATTCATTGCTTTTTCCTCAGACTGCCAACTCTGCGCTCGCAATCTAAGAAGACGCGCAATCGGGTCGTCCTAGAATGTCCATATGAATTACGCCCAAAGCCTTGAAGGTAACCGCAAAAAATCAAAGTATAAATATCTTCGGGAAAATTTTAGCCGAATAGCATGCGCTTTAGTTACAGTCTACATTTGCACCGCAAAAGCAGAAATACTGGGTGCAACAATTGACGGCAAAAGACTGAAAATACAGACCGATACTGCCGAAACGGCTATTTCCGTAAATACTAGAGGAACGATTATTGGCTACAAGGTCAACTGTTCAAAAACAAAACTAGTGGCTTGGGGCGTACCCGATGAATTAAATTTCAATGCTCCACAAATTGGATTTGTAACGATTGTGGACAGTAAAAATCCGCTCGGCGCCAAAAGAAAGATCCTCGCGCAAGGAGTTATGGACATAGAGTTCTTGAAAAACAAAAAATATGCTTTTATAGCATCGAATTCAGGCGAAGTGATCAATCTTGAGAATGGGAAACTTGAATACGTCCCGGAAGATAGAAACTTAGAAAGGTTTCCCCGGGAGGAATGTCGCAAAGCACGTTGGCAGACCTTTGAAAAATATTAGGAAAATCATTCTGAGCAACATATCCCACAGCCGCGCTTGATACGCGAATTTAGGAGTCACCATAGGACGCATCCGCCCCACGTTGCCTTTGTCGAAAACCATCAATTTCTCTTCGCCGCCATGGACGCCGCTAAGCAATGAGACTTATCGTTCTATCGATTCTGATAATTCCGGGATTGTCTTTAAGCATGGCTGCAACTGCTGCAGCCTCGGAGTGCCGAGAAGCTCCAAGCGTTAGAGAACTAGGACTGACCATAGAAAGTTGTGAGCTTGTCGGGACGGCCTTCGTTGAGATTTATCAAAGCGCGGTCATTCCGAATGAACCGTACGTAACTAATTTTGATCGCAGAAAACTGGCAGTGGTACGCGGTCCAGACCCCATCTGGATTAAAAAGATCAACGGCTTTAGTGGAAAAGATCAATATCATGCCATTGAGTCGGCGGTGAACAAACCTCCGTTCCCGGAAGAAATATATAGAACTTACCAACAACGCACCGTTGTTATGAATGGATGGCTCACTGGAATAAATCAGGTGCAGTACCGCTCCGCCCGCCACGGCCCCGGATACGTTTTAATGTGCGCAACTTCCTTCAAAAAAGGAAAGGAATTTTCGATGAGCATTTCTGAATGCTTTCCTTTTGAAGAAAGATCACGATTCTATAAAACGATTAATAATCGCCATCTCGAAATAAACAAATAGCTGAACTCACAAATCTCCAATCCGCCGATCACGTCCAGGATCGAGGCGAAATACGACATCATCTTTGATTCATGAAGCCCCATATACCGCGACGTTCGCCTAGATTGGTTCTGAGTTTCATCACGGGTGTTGCTCTTGTCGACCAGATATACGGGCAGCAAGCCTTCGATTTGAAGGCATATCAACCGTCTTTTGAAGTAGGAATTCACAGAATGCAAGCAAGTTTCGACGGTTGCAGGATGTCGGTCCGCAATCCTGACAGCGCCCGCCTATGGTTCGATGGGCGCTGGACGATATTTATGGATCAGAAGAAAAGCAAGAAGATCTCAGCCGCGGATGCGACTGTTGTGCAAAGTCGAGTTTCGTGGTCCATCGAATCGCCAAAAAATTTTCGTTCTTATTGGCTCTGGATTTCTTGCGATCCGCCGGACGATCCCTTGGGTCTGCCCGTCCCAATTGGAGGAGACTCATGTAGCCGTAAAAACTGGAGAATTCCTTCCACTTATACGCTTCAATCTTCGTTCAGTCGAGATGGTATGAAGGGTCGAATATTCTTTGCTCAAACCCGCAAAAACGCCGGCCCATCTTATTTAGGATTCTGCGTTACAAAGGCAGATCATACAGTTGTAGGAGGGGGCGAATTCAGGAACAAGGAAGTTAATAAGCAAACAATCATGAACGTTATCCACTCGCTTAGTGTAGATAACTGATTGCCGCTCATAGGTAAGCACGGTTTTCAGGCCACTCGATCCGAAGTTTCAAGCTAAAAATGTTGGAATGATCAATAAATCAAAGACCCTCCTCTTCTTTTCTCTATATTGCTTGTCTTTCTTCTGTTTCCCCGATGAAAAAGCAGTGGCCTGCAGAATCGAAATAACGGCCCCAGAGCGCGCACTTTACAAGGGAGATTGCGAAATTCACCGTGAGGGCGGTGGAACCTTCACCTTATGGGCGCCACATCCTGAGAGCCATCCACCAATATTTGAGGACATGTCAACCATTACCGTCTTCGTCATAGACAGAGGTAGAGCCAAGGTAAGTGGCATGACCACTGACGGTATACAGAATGGTTGGGGAGATGCAATTCGCTCCAAGGCGGACACGGGCTGCTGGAATGGAACCGATTTTCAAATATGTGCTTGGCGCAGATAAACTTGTCGAATAATCAAGGTGGCGCTGGCGAATATCGGCATGACTAGAATATTACTGCCTCTATGCGTGGTTGTCGTTGCCCTCAATTCGCACGCAGATGCGAGAAGGCCGGAAGCGCAGCACCCAATATCTGTTTCTCAATTATTACGGCAGATCCGCGCCATCAAATACACACACACGGTAGACGGCTACCAGATCAAGTGCGATAGAACCAAGGCGCTGGTTTGGGGAAAACCAATTAAATTCAATGCCAATCACCCCCAGGACAGTGAGGCGACATTGATAGATCTGGAGAAAAACAAGATTGTCAGAACATTTGGCCTAAGCAGTGGTATTTTCGGCGCTGGCTTTTTGAAGGATGGACAACGCCTCAATATCGAATCCGGAAACGGTGTCGTGATTGATCTTCGAACAGCTTCTGAAATCAACTATGACTACTATTTCGATACTGAAGGGAAATACGAAGAATGCCCCGAGTTCAAGGGTCAGTCATTTCTAAGATATTCAAGGTAATCGCAGATTTTCATTCCGCTCCAGCCGCGCCGGAGCAAGCTCCATCAACCCAACGAGTAGAGGGCAGCGCGCCGCGCTCGGCGCAACCCACGCAGAAGTGCTGGAAGAGAAGCGCTGCTACCCCTACCAAATTAGAAATCCGGGAGAAAAGCAATATGCGCTAAAGCTCCACATCTATCGGGACGCGAAGACCGGGCAAGAACTTTTTGCAAATGTTCAGTACAAGGAAGGGAGCTACATACCTGCGGTCTGGCAATCCAAGGTGATTCCGGATCAGGAGGAAGAACTAGGCAACTATGAAATCAAGAGGGTCGAAATTATCAACGGAAAAATAACAGGAGAATACCTGGAGGTGAGGACATGAGCCGGAATCAGGCAGGGAGAATATCTAGAATATATAAGCAGAACCAAGCCGAGCAAAGCTCTCGTGATCTTCTTTCCCGAGGAATACAGTAGCTGCCAACAAGTGTGCGAAAAAAATTCCTGCAGGTTTTTGGCACTTCCCTGACGGGGTTTGCCACTGCCGGGCTTCACGGGCCATTCACTTGTAATCCTAGACGAATAATGCGTCAACCACTATGCGCACTGCTTTTAAAAAGCAGGCGTTTTGACGACAGGACGGACAACGAAACTTATAAAAAATAAAAACGATACGGCGTCACAAACGAAAGCACCGCCTTCAACCCACCGTCCTCGGAAAACAACAATCACATGTAAGTTGGAGTAAGTGCAAACCCTGCCTCATAATGTTCAACATTCCGGCAGTCGGTGCAAAGGCGCAGGGTGCTGGCCCGCATCTCTCAACCCTTCGTCTTACTTCCATGATCCTTGTGACAGGCGGCGCCGGCTTCATCGGCGCCAACTTCGTGCTCGACTGGCTGGCTGGTGCCGACGAGCCGGTCGTCAACCTCGACAAGCTGACCTACGCAGGCAACCTCCAGACGCTCGCCTCGCTCGATGGCGACAAGCGCCATGTCTTCGTGCAGGGCGACATCGGCGACAGCGCCCTCATCG
>NZ_JAGOPN010000032.1 GCF_017991995.1 Pseudacidovorax sp.
TGTCGAACTTGAGGATCTTGGCGGTGATTTCCTGGCCGGCCTGAACGACTTCGCTCGGGTGGCGGACACGGCGCCAGGCCATGTCGGTGATGTGCAGCAGGCCGTCGATGCCGCCGAGGTCGACGAAAGCACCGTACTCGGTGATGTTCTTGACCACACCGCGGACGATGGCGCCTTCCTTCAGCGTCTCCATCAGCTTGGCGCGCTCTTCGCCCATCGAGGCTTCGACCACGGCACGGCGCGACAGCACGACGTTGTTGCGCTTGCGGTCGAGCTTGATGACCTTGAACTCCATCGTCTTGTTTTCGAAGGGAGTCAGGTCCTTGATCGGACGGGTGTCGATCAGCGAGCCCGGCAGGAAGGCGCGGATGCCGTTGACCAGCACCGTGAGGCCGCCCTTGACCTTGCCGCTGGTCGTGCCGGTGACGAATTCACCGGATTCCAGGGCCTTCTCGAGCGCCAGCCACGAAGCCAGACGCTTGGCCGTGTCGCGCGAGAGGATGGTGTCGCCGTAGCCGTTCTCGACGGAACCGATGGCCACGGAGACGAAGTCGCCGGCCTGGACTTCGAGTTCGCCCTTGTCGTTCTTGAATTCGTCGATCGGCACGTAGGCTTCGGACTTCAGGCCTGCATTGACCACGACGTGGTTGTGCTCGACGCGGACCACCTCGGCGGTGATCACTTCGCCCGCGCGCATTTCGGAACGCTTCAGGGACTCTTCAAAGAGGGCGGCAAAAGATTCGGACATTGAGTTTCCTTCCGGTCTCTCCAGGTTTCCAGCCGCCCATGCAACATCGCGTGCGGCTGTTTCTATGACTGGAACCGGTGGTTTGGGCAGTGAAGCCCGGGGGTTGAGGTTGAACAACCAGCAGGCCGGTGCGCTGACGCGCGAGGGGAGCCTGGCTGGAGCGATAGGCGCACCCGGCAGGGCCGGGGCGCCGAGCCCGACGAAAGCGCTTAATGCGTCTCGAAGGGCTGCACCTGCCGCCACCAGTCCAACACCTGCGCGACCGACTGATCGATGCTGAGGAAGGAGTTGTCCAGGAGGCGGGCGTCCTGCGCGGGTTTGAGCGGGGCGACGCTTCGATTCGAATCGCGGGCGTCGCGTGCTTCCAGGTCCGCGCGAAGGTCGGCGAGTATAGCGGGAATTCCTTTGGAAATCAATTGCTTATGCCGCCGCTCGGCCCGGTGCTCGGCACTGGCCGTGAGGTAGACCTTCAGCGGCGCGTCGGGGAAGATCACCGTGCCCATGTCGCGGCCGTCGGCCACCAGCCCGGGCAGGCGGCGGAAGCTGTGCTGCAGTTCGGTGAGGGCCGCCCGCACGCCGGGCAGGGCCGACACGCGCGAGGCGTCCATGCCGGCCGCCTCGGTGCGGATGGCGTCCGTCACATCCTCGTCGGCCAGCAGCACACGGCCGGCGTCGAAGCGCAGCGGCAGCGCGCGGGCAATGGCGGCGATGGCGGCCTCGTGGGCCGGCTCCGGCTCCAGGCCGGCCCGGCGGGTCGCGAGACCCGCCACGCGGTACAGCGTGCCCGAGTCCAGGTAGTGGTAGCCCAGCCGCAGCGCCAGCTCGGCCGCCAGCGTGCCCTTGCCCGAGGCGGTGGGGCCGTCGACGCAGAGCACCGGCACCTCGTCCGCCGCGACGACCGAGAACAGGGTCTCGAAATAGTCGGGGAAGGTCTTGGCGACGCATTTCGGATCGAGGATGCGCAGCGGCCGGCGGTCGGGGTTGAAGGCGGCCAGCGAGAAGCACATGGCCACCCGGTGGTCGTCGTACGTGTGGATGGCGGCCGGCTTCCAGCCGCCGACGGGCAGTGGATGCACGACGATGAAGTCCGGCCCCGATTCGACGGTGGCGCCCAGCTTGCGCAGCTCGGCCTCCATGGCGTCGATGCGGTCGGTCTCCTTCACGCGCCAACTGGCGATGTTGCGAAGCCGGCAGGGGCCGTCGGCATAGAGCGCCATCACGGCCAGCGTCATGGCGGCGTCCGGAATCGCGTTGCAGTCCAGGTCGATGGCCTTGAGCGGCCAGGCGCCGCGGCGCACCTCCAGCCAGTTGGGGCCGCTGTCCACTTGCGCGCCCATCTGGCGGGCTGCGTCGATGAAACGGATGTCGCCCTGGATCGAGTCGGCGCCCACGCCTTCGATGCGGATGCCGTTGCGCCCCGGCAGCGGTGCGGCGAGCGCGCCCAGGCCGATGAAGTAGCTGGCCGAGGACGCATCCGCCTCGACATGAATGCGCCCGGGCGTGAGGTAGCGGCTGCCCTGCGGGATGGTGAAGCGGCGCCATTCCTCGCGCTGCACCTGGATGCCGAAGCGGGCGAGCAGGTTGAGCGTGATCTCGATGTAAGGCTTGGAGATCAGCTCGCCCACCACCTCGATCACCACATCGCGGCTGCCGGCGGCCAGTGGCAGGGCCAGCAGCAGCGCAGTGAGGAACTGGCTCGACACATCGCCCCGCACGCGGATCGGGGTGTCGAGCTGCAGGGCTGAGATCTGGGCCGGGCGGATGCGCAGGGGCGGATAGCCGGGGTTGCCCAGGTAGTCGATGGGACAGCCCAGCTGCACCAGGGCGTCGACCAGGTCGCCGATCGGGCGCTCATGCATGCGCGGCACGCCAAGCAGCTGGAAGTCGCCGCCCAGCAGCGCCAGCGCCGCCGTCAGCGGCCGCATGGCCGTGCCGGCATTGCCCAGGAACAGGTCGGCCTGCCGCTGCTTCACCTGGCCGCCCAGGCCTTCGATGCGCAGCACCGCGCCGTCACGGGCGAGGGTGCAGCCCAACTGGGCCAGCGCCTCCAGCATGACGCGGGTGTCGTCCGAATCCAGCAGGTCGTGGATCTCGGTCGTGCCGCTGGCCAGTGCAGCCAGCAGGAGCACGCGGTTGGAGATGCTCTTGGAGCCGGGCAACCGCACGGTGCCGCCGGCGCCGGCCAGCGCGGGAAGGTCGAGGAACTCGGTGGCGTACATGGAAGAGGCAGATGAAGGAGGGCCGCGGGAATCGGGGACTCAGCGCTCGAACGCGGGGGCGACAAGGATCACCATCGGCCGACGCGCGCGTGCGCTCAGTGGGAGAAGGCGGGCTTCAGGGCGGCGCGGGCACGGCTGGCCCGGCCGATGGCATCGCTGAGGCCGCTCGCGTCGCCTGCGGCGATCTGCGCCTCGAAGTCCGCCAGCGCCTCGCGGAAGGTGCGCGATTGACGCAGGACTTCCTCGCGGTTGGCCAAGAGGATGTCGCGCCAGACGGCCGGATCGCCGGCGGCGATGCGCGAGAAGTCGCGAAATCCGGGACCGGCGAGTTCGAGCCAGCGGGCGCCATCGGGTTGCTGCGCGATGGACTGCATGAAGGCGAAGGCCAGCAGGTGGGGCAGATGACTCACCGCCGCCAGGGCGGCATCGTGGCTCGCGGCGTCCATCGTCAGCACGCGGGCGCCGATCCGGCTCCAGACCTCGATGGCGCGCTGTACCTGCTCGGCGCGCGAGCGTTCGGTGGGCGTGAGGATGACATGCCGGCCCACGAACAGCGCGCCTTCGGCATGCTCGACGCCTGCGACTTCCTTGCCGGCGATGGGATGGGCGGGCACGAAGTTGCCGACCTGATGCTGCAGCGCGCGAAGGCCGGCCTGCACCACGTCGCCCTTGGTCGAGCCCACGTCCATCAGCAGCGTCTGCTCGCCGAGGCCGTGGCGGATGGCGCTCAGCGTCGACTCCGTCGCGGCCACGGGCACCGCCAGCACCACGAGGTCGGCGCCTGCGACCGCCTGCAGGGCGGAAGGCGCCCCGGTGTCGATCACACCCAACTGGCGCGCGCGCTCGGTGGTCGAGGGCGACTTGCTGTAGCCGACGACCCGGCGCACCAGCCCCGCCTGGCGCAGCGCCAGGGCAAAGGAGCCGCCGATGAGGCCACAGCCGATCAGGCCGAGTTGCTGGAACATCCTCGGACTCAAGCCTTGACGGGATAGGCGCCGATGATCTTGAAGAACGCGCACAGGCCGCGCAGTTCGGCCAGGGCCGCGGCGACGTTCGGCTGGCTGGGATGGCCGTCGAGGTCGATGTAGAAGTAGTACTCCCACTGGCCGGTGCGGGCGGGGCGCGACTCGAAGCGCGTCATCGAGACCTTGTGCTCCTTCAGCGGCACGAGCAGATCATGCACCGCACCCGGCTTGTTGGGCACCGAGACCACGAGGCTGGTCATGTCGCGTCCAGAGGCCGGCGGCATCGCCAGCGTGTGCGGCAGGCAGATGACGGCGAAGCGCGTGCGGTTGTACGGATCGTCCTGGATGGCATGGGCCACGATGTGCAGGCCGAACTGCGTGGCGGCACGTTCGCCAGCGATGCCGGCCCACGCCGGGTTGGTGGCCGCCAGGCGGGCGCCTTCGGCATTGCTGGAGACGGCGCGCCGCTCGGCCTTCGGCAGATGCTTGGACAGCCAGCCGTGGCACTGCGCCAACGCCTGCGGATGGGCCATCACCACTTCGATATCGTCCAGCGAGTTGCGGCTGCACAGCAGGTTGTGGCGCACCAGCAGGCTGACCTCGCCGACCACATGGGCGGGCGAATGCAGGAACAGGTCGAGCGAACGGGCGACGGCGCCTTCGGTGGAGTTCTCCACGCCCACCACGCCGTACTGCGCGCTGCCGGCGGCCGTGGCGTGGAAGACTTCGTCGAAGGTGGCGCAGTACACCAGATCGGCCGCACCGCCGAAGTACTCGATGGCGGCTTGTTCGCAGAAGGTGCCTTCGGGGCCCAGCACCGCCACGCGCTGCGGCGATTCGAGTGCCAGGCAGGCGGACATGATCTCGCGCCAGATGGCTTCGACGTGCGCGCCCTTGAGCGGGCCGGGGTTGTTGCGCTTGACCTTCTCGATGACCTGCGCGACACGGTCAGGCCGGAAGTAGGGCGTGCCTTCGCGCTTCTTCACCTCGCCCACCAGTTCTGCCACATGGGCGCGCTGGTTCAGCAGGTCGAGCAATTGGGCGTCCAGCGCATCGATGCGCTCGCGTAGAGGCGCGAGGCTGTCGGCGGCGGAGGAGGAGGGGGGGGGAGGGGATTGGTCAGCAGTCATCGAGCGGACTCACGCCTGTATTCAGGCGTGCAGGCGCTCGAATTCTCTCATGTAGGACACAAGTGCCTGAACGCCTTCCAGCGGCATGGCGTTGTAGATGCTGGCGCGCATGCCGCCCACGGACTTGTGGCCCTTGAGCTGCAGCAGCCCGGCCGTCTTCGCGCCTGTCAGGAAGGCCTCGTTGCGCGATTCGTCGGCCAGCAGGAAGGGCACGTTCATGCGCGAGCGGCAGGCCGGATCGACCTTGCTCACATAAAAGGCCGATGCGTCGATGAAGTCGTACAGCAGCTTGGCCTTGGCGATGTTGCGCGCCTCCATGGCAGCCACGCCGGTCAGCTCGCCTTCCTTCTGCTGCAGCAGCCACTGGAAGGTCAGGCCCGCCATGTAGATGCCCCAGGTCGGCGGCGTGTTGTACATCGAATCGTTCTCGGCCACGAGCTTGTAGCTGAAGGCGCTTGGGCAGATCGGCAGGGCGCGGTCGAGCAGGTCTTCGCGCACCACCACCAGCGTCAGGCCGGCGGGGCCGAGGTTCTTCTGGGCACCACCGAAGGCCAGGCCCACACGGCTCCAATCCACGCTGCGCGATGCGACATGCGAGGAGAAGTCGATGACCAGCGGCGCGTCGCTGCCGAGGGCTTTCAGGTCGGGCAGTTCCTGGAACTCGATGCCGTTGATCGTCTCGTTGGAGCACAGGTGCACATAGGCGGCGTCTGCGCTCAGCGACCACTTGGCGGCTTCAGGAATCGCCACATGGCCGCCTTCGGCGTTGGTGGCGGCCATGCGCGCCTTGCAATACCGGCCCGCTTCCTTGAGCGACTTGGTGCTCCAGCTGCCGGTGACCACGAAGTCGACCGTGCCACCGCGCGAGAGGTTCAGCGGCACGATGGCGTTCTCGCCCAGCCCACCGCCCTGCATGAACAGGATTCGGAAGTTGGACGGCACCGCCAGAAGCTGGCGGAAGTCAGCCTCCGCCTGCCCGATGATCTCGCCGAATTCCTTGCCGCGGTGGCTCATCTCCATCACGCCCATGCCGCTGCCGTGCCAGTCGAGCATCTCCGCTGCCGCGCGGCGCAGCACGGCCTCGGGCATGGCGGCCGGGCCGGCAGAGAAGTTGTAAGGACGGCGTGGGGCGGCGGGTGTCATTCGGCGGCGGGCGGCGGGCGGCGGGCGGCGGGCGGCGGGCGGAGGCGCAGGCAGGGGTTACTTCTTGGCGGGGGCCTTGGGTGCGGCGCTGCCGCTGGTGCCGCTGCTGCTTGCACCGTTGCCCTTGGCCGCACCACCATCGGTGGGCGCGCCCAGGGCCTTGGCGACGTTGGTGTCCAGGGCGCGCAACTTGGGCTCGACCGACGTGCGGGTCTCGGCCACCAGTTTCTCCGTCAACGCGTTCTGCAGCTGCGGATTGAGTTCCTGGTATTTCTTGCTCACCGGCGAGCTGACCCAGGCCACGAGCTGGCGCATCTCTTCTTCATTGAAGTTCTGGTCCAGCACCGGCGTCAGGGCCGCGGGAGCCAGTTGGACGGCCTTGTCGCGCACCAGCGGATAGGCGTCGTCGAAGTACTTCTTCAGTTCGGCGTCGGCGGCCTTGCCGGCGGCTTCGCGCTTGGCCTCGGGCACTTGCGTCTGCAGGTAACCGGCACCCGCGCGGGCGATCGGCAGGCTCGACTCTTCGACCAGGCCCCGCGCCAGCGCTTCCACGCCCGGACGCTGCAACTCGATGAACTGCTTGATGAGGGCAGCCTTGTCCTGGGCCCAGGCGCCGGAGACGGCTGCAGCGAGCGTGGCGCCGATCAGGGCGGTCTTGATGTGTTTCTTCATTGAGGGTTCTCCTGGGATGGATCTGCGGCGTCTTCCGCATCGGCGGCCGCGTTGGCGTCGTTCTCGACGATGCGCTGCAGCCCGCTGAGCTTGGCGCCTTCGTCGAGGTTGATGAGCGTGACACCTTGCGTCGCGCGGCCGAGTTCGCGGATTTCTGATACGCGTGTACGTACCAGCACGCCCTTGTCGGTGATGAGCATGATCTCGTCATCCACATGCACCAGCGTGGCGGCCACGACCTTGCCGTTGCGCTCGCTCTGTTGAATCGCGATCATGCCTTTGGTTCCCCGGCCGTGGCGGGTGTACTCGGTGATGCTGGTGCGCTTGCCGTAGCCGTTCTCGGTGGCGGTGAGCACGCTCTGCGTCTCATCCTCGGCCACCAGCATGGCGATCACGCCCTGCCCGTCCTCCAGCATCATGCCGCGCACGCCGCGGGCATTGCGGCCCATGGGCCGTACGTCGTTCTCGTCGAAGCGCACAGCCTTGCCGCCATCGGAGAAGAGCATCACATCGTGCTTGCCGTCCGTCAGTGCCGCGCCGATGAGGTAATCGCCGTCATCCAGGTCGACGGCGATGATGCCGGCCTTGCGCGGGTTGCTGAATTCGTCGAGCGCTGTCTTCTTGACGGTGCCCATCGACGTGCCCATGAAGATGTAGCGGTCGGACGGGAAGTTGCGCGTGTCGCCGGTCAGCGGCAGCACCACGGTGATCTTCTCGCCCTCGGCCAGCGGGAACATGTTGACGATCGGTCGGCCGCGCGAATTGCGCGAGCCCGAAGGCACTTCCCACACCTTGAGCCAGTACAGCCGCCCGCGGTTGGAGAAGCAGAGGATGTAGTCGTGCGTGTTCGCAATGAAGAGCTGGTCGATCCAGTCGTCTTCCTTGGTCGCGGCGGCCTGCTTGCCCCGACCGCCGCGCTTTTGCGCCCGGTACTCGGAGAGCGGCTGGCTCTTGATGTAGCCGCTGTGCGAGAGCGTGACCACCATGTCGGTGGGCGTGATCAGGTCTTCGGTGGAGAGGTCCTGCGCGCTGTATTCGATCTCGCTGCGGCGCGCGCCCAGCTTGGTCTGGCCAAACTCTTGCCGCAGGGCGCCGAGTTCCTCGCCGATGATGACCGACACGCGCTCGGGCTTGGACAGGATGTCGAGCAGGTCGTCGATCTCCGCCATCACTTCCTTGTACTCGGCGACGATCTTGTCCTGCTCCAGGCCGGTCAGGCGCTGCAGGCGCATCTGCAGGATTTCCTGTGCCTGCGTCTCGGAAAGGCGGTAGAGGCCGTCGCCCATCAGGCCGTAGATGCGCTCCAGGCCTTCGGGCCGGTAGTCGTCGGCATTGATGGTGCCGCCGTCGGCGCGCGCGCGGGTGAGCATCTCGCGCACCAGCTTGCTGTCCCACGAGCGGGTCATCAGCTCGGCCTTGGCCACCGGCGGCGTGGGCGACTCGCGGATGATGCGGATGAACTCGTCGATGTTGGCCAGCGCAACCGCCAGGCCCTCGAGCACGTGGCCGCGCTCGCGCGCCTTGCGCAGGTTGAACACCGTGCGCCGCGTCACCACCTCGCGGCGGTGCTGCAGGAAGACCTGCACCAGGTCCTTCAGGTTGCACAGCTTGGGCTGGCCATCCACCAGGGCCACCATGTTGATGCCGAAGGTGTCCTGCAGCTGCGTCTGTTTGTACAGGTTATTTAAGACCACCTCCGGCACTTCGCCGCGCTTGAGCTCGATCACCAGGCGCATGCCCGACTTGTCGGACTCGTCCTGGATGTGGCTGATGCCCTCGAGCTTCTTCTCGTGCACCAGTTCGGCCATGCGCTCCTGCAGCGTCTTCTTGTTCACCTGGTAGGGCAACTCGTCGACGATGATGGCCTGGCGCTGGCCGCGGTCGATGTCCTCGAAGTGGCACTTGGCCCGCATCACCACCTTGCCGCGGCCGGTGCGATAGCCTTCCTTGACGCCGTTGATGCCATAGATGATGCCGGCCGTCGGGAAGTCGGGTGCCGGCACGATCTCCATCAGGTCGTCGATGCTGGCGTCGGGGTGGCGAAGCAGATGCAGGCAGGCGTCCACCACCTCGTTCAGGTTGTGGGGCGGAATGTTGGTGGCCATGCCCACCGCAATGCCGCCTGAGCCGTTGACCAGCAGGTTGGGCAGGCGGCTGGGCAATACCAGTGGTTCTTTTTCGCTGCCGTCGTAATTGGGGCCGAAATCGACGGTTTCCTTGTCGATATCCGCCAGCATTTCATGCGCGATTTTTGCAAGGCGAATTTCGGTATATCGCATCGCCGCCGCACTGTCGCCATCGACCGAGCCGAAATTGCCCTGGCCATCCACCAACATGTGGCGCATGGAGAAATCCTGCGCCAGACGCACGATTGTGTCGTAGACCGACTGGTCGCCATGCGGGTGGTACTTGCCGATGACATCGCCAACGATACGGGCCGACTTCTTGTAGGGCCGGTTCCAGTCGTTGTTGAGCTCGTGCATCGCGTACAGCACACGGCGATGCACGGGCTTGAGGCCATCCCGCGCGTCGGGCAGGGCGCGCCCGACGATCACGCTCATCGCGTAGTCGAGATAGCTGCGCCGCATCTCCTCCTCGAGGCTGATGGGCAGGGTTTCCTTGGCGAACGATGTCATGAGGCGGCAGCAGGTCGGCGGGCGAAACGGTGGATTTTACGTTGCCCGCGGTGTCGCGAGACAGCAACACAAGTGCGGCTTTCCGTTGCAGTCCTACGCCGGCCGGGGCGGGCGCGCCCGGTTTGAGAAAGACCCTATGGCACAATGAACTCCAGCGTTTTGGGTGGTGGTCACTTGAGACGTCCTTGTTTCGCGGCTGCGGCTGCGGCTTTTTCCCCAAGAGGAGAACCATGAAGAAACTGAATAAAGTGGCGATGATGTTTGCAGTCGCTGCGCTCGCCACGGCCGCCGGCGCGCAGACCAAGGTCACCGCCGCGAACGGTGGTCCCGTGATCGACAACTGGCAGAACGGCACTGGCGAGCTGGTCTGGAAGAACGGCACCAACGAACTCTGCTGGCGCGATGCCAACTGGACCCCCGCCACGGCCGCCGTGGGTTGCGATGGCGCTCTGGTTACCGCTGCCCCCGCTCCCGTTGCTGCGCCCCCGGCTGCCGTGACGCCGCCCGCGCCGCCTGCACCGCCGGCCGTTGCCGCTTCGAAGGTCACCTTCGCTGCCGACGCCTTCTTCGACTTCGACAAGTCGGTCCTGAAGCCGGAAGGCCGTGCCAAGCTGGACGATCTGGTCTCCAAGATCAAGGGCATCAACCTGGAAGTCATCATCGCCGTGGGTCACACCGACTCCATCGGTACCGATGCCTACAACCAGAAGCTGTCGGTGCGCCGTGCCGAAGCCGTGAAGGCCTATCTGGTCTCCAAGGGCATCGAACGCAACCGCGTGTACACCGAAGGCAAGGGCGAGAAGCAGCCCGTCGCCGACAACCGTACCAAGGAAGGCCGCGCCAAGAACCGTCGCGTGGAAATCGAAGTGGTCGGCACCCGCGCCAACTGATTTCGATCAGCCCGCTGAAAACCCCGCCTCGGCGGGGTTTTTTTATGGCCATTCCTCGCATCCGGTCGATGACTTCGACGCGAACTCCATAATTCAACGATGACGGCAACTCATCCCAACGCAGATCCGGCCGAACTGGCCAAATTTTCTGAACTGGCCCACCGCTGGTGGGATGTGGACAGCGAATTCCGCCCCTTGCACGAGATCAATCCGTTGCGGCTCGAATGGATCGAGGGGCAGGTGCCTCTTGCGGGCCAGCGCGTGCTGGACGTTGGTTGTGGTGGCGGCATCCTATCGGATGCCATGGCGCGTCGCGGCGCCGACGTCCTGGGCATCGATCTGGCGGGCAAGGCGCTCAAGGTCGCGCAATTGCACGCCCTCGATGCAGGCACCCAGGGCGTGCGCTATCGCGAGGTGGCGGTGGAGGCGCTGGCCGAAGAGGCTCCCGGCAGCTTTGATGTCGTCACCTGCATGGAAATGCTGGAGCATGTGCCGAAGCCGGCTTCAGTGGTTCAGGCCTGCGCCAAGCTGGTCAAGCCTGGTGGATGGGTGTTCTTTTCCACCATCAATCGCAATGCCAAGGCGTTCATGCTGGCGATCGTGGGCGCGGAGTACGTGCTGAACATGCTGCCGCGGGGAACCCATGAATACGCCAAGCTGATCCGGCCGGCGGAGCTTGCGGCGCACTGCCGGGCGGCATCGCTGATGATCGATCACTCGCGGGGGCTCCAATACAACCCGTTGACCCGCCGTTACTGGCTCAACGACGACGTGAGTGTCAACTACATGCTGGCAACGCGGCGCGCGGTCCAGGCGGCCGGCGCATGAGCACAGTGCCCTGGCTGGACATTCAGGCGGTCCTGTTCGATCTCGACGGCACCCTCGTCGACAGCGCGCCCGAACTGGGCGCGGCCGCCGATCGGATGCGGGTCGAACGGGGCATGGCCTCGCTGCCGCTGAGCGCCTACCGGTCCATGGCTGGCGCCGGTGCGCGAGGCATGCTGGGTGTGGCATTCGGGCTGCGACCCGAGGACGCGCAGTTCCCTGAGCTGAGGGAGGAGTTCTTCAAGAACTATGAAGCGCTCATGCTCGATGGCACCCATGCCTTCGAGGGCGTCGAGGCACTCATCACCCAACTCGGCTCTCGTCGCCTGCCCTGGGGTGTGGTCACCAACAAGGCCAGCCGCTTCACGGTGCCACTGACTGGGAGCATGCCGTTGTTCCGCACAGCAGGGGCGATCATCAGCGGGGACACCACGCCGCATTCGAAGCCTCATCCGGCGCCGTTGCTCGAGGCGGCACGGCGCATGGGGGTGGACCCTGCCCGCTGCGTCTATGTGGGCGATGACCAGAGGGACATCGTCGCAGGTCGGGCCGCTGGCATGAGGACGGTTGCCGTTGCCTATGGCTACCTTGGCGCGGAGGCCGATGTCACCCTTTGGGAGGCGGATGCGGTGATTTCTTTGCCCCTCGACCTCTTGCAATGGTTGCCGTCGGCCTAAAATGAACGGTTCTGGGGCTGCATTGGTTTCGACGTGGGTTCGGGACCGCAGTGGTGCATGTCGAGCTGAATGTGCTCGTAAAACAGATTCAAACAAACTAACTGCAAACGACGAACGTTTCGCACTCGCAGCCTAATCGCTGCGAGCCTTGCAACAGTCGGCCGATGGGCTGGGCAAGGGGGCGTTAGAGCAATCTGACGCCTCCCGGCTGCAAGGTTAATCACATTGGCTGGCGGCGGTCCGGGTACCTTGGGCCGTTGCGAGATCTAAGGGTGCTGGCTGTCGGCAAAGCGTGCGTCTGCGCGTTGCCGGTGGCGAGATCCAAAACAGAGCGCTAAACATGTAGATCTGCGCGGCGAAGGCTTGCGGACGGGGGTTCAAATCCCCCCAGCTCCACCACACATCAGCGTTGCTATCGCCAACGCCCTCCGAGCCCGGACTGCGAGCCAGATCCGGGCTCATTTCTTTGATGCCTGCCTTGCCGCACCCTGTGAGACAGAGCGCTGGGGCGAGCCCGCAAAAAAGCCCGGCGGTGCCGGGCTTTCGTGCATGCGCTGATGCAGCGTTCAGGCGGCCTTGACGCTCTTCTTGGCCTTGGCCTTGTGGGCGACCTTGTGCTTGGTGGCCTTCTTGGTGTGCTTGGCCGAGGCGGCCTTCACGGCCGGCGCGTCGGTCGGCGCCGCGGCGGGGGCCTGGGCGAAGGCGCCGGTGGCGATCAGACCGGCGGTGGCGAAAGCGAGAAGCTTCTTCATAAGAACATCCTTTGGGATTGACGGTTTTTGGGACTGCCTTGATGAGCACTCAGCCATACACGGGATCGTGGCCGGCTGCTTGTAAAACGGCGCAGACGCGATCCGGTTGACGGCGCCGGTGAACATCGCGCGGGTACCCCATGCGCCCCGTCGCCTGGAGGGCCGCGTCTAGAATTCCTTGCCACGCCGGCCCATCCGCGGCTGAGCGCGACCGTTGTCGTACGAAGTGGCGCTTCTTCCACCCAAGCTCATCCATGTCCAGCTACCAGCACATCCAAGTCCCGGCGGAGGGCCGGAAGATCACCGTCAATGCCGACAACACGCTCGACGTGCCGGACCAGGTGATCATCCCCTTCATCGAAGGCGACGGCGTCGGTCGCGACGTGACGCCGGTGATGCTCAAAGTGGTGGATGCGGCGGTGGCCCAGGCCTATGGCGGCGCCCGCAAGATCCACTGGATGGAGATCTATGCTGGCGGCAAGTCCACCCAGCTCTATGGTCCCGACGTCTGGCTGCCTGACGAAACCCTCGCTGCGGTGCGCGACTACGTCGTCTCGATCAAGGGGCCGCTGACGACGCCCGTCGGCGGCGGAATCCGCAGCCTGAACGTCGCGCTGCGCCAGCAGCTCGACCTGTACGTGTGCCTGCGCCCGGTGCGCTATTTCAATGGCGTGCCTTCGCCGCTGCGCGAGCCGAGCAAGACCGACATGGCCATCTTCCGCGAGAACTCAGAGGACATCTACGCCGGCATCGAGTACGAGGCCCGCTCCGAGAAGGCGCAGAAGCTGATCCGCTTCCTGGTGGACGAGCTGGGTGCCAAGACCATCCGCTTCCCCGAGACCTCGGCCATCGGCCTCAAGCCGGTGTCCATCGAAGGCACGGAGCGCTTGGTGCGCAAGGCCATCCAGTACGCCATCGACAACGACAAGCCCAGTGTCACGCTCGTGCACAAGGGCAACATCATGAAGTTCACCGAGGGCGGCTTCCGCGAATGGGGCTACGCCCTGGCGGCGCGCGAGTTCGGCGGCCAGCCCATCGACGGCGGACCGTGGCTGCGGGTCAAGAGCCCGAAGACCGGCAAGGACATCGTCATCAAGGACGTGATCGCCGATGCCTTCCTGCAGCAGATCCTGCTGCGGCCCGCCGAGTATTCGGTGATCGCCACGCTCAACCTGAACGGCGACTACATCTCCGACGCGCTCGCGGCGCAGGTGGGCGGCATCGGGATCGCACCGGGCGCCAACATGTCCGACACCGTGGCCATGTTCGAGGCCACGCACGGCACGGCGCCCAAGTACGCCGGCAAGGACTACGTCAACCCAGGCTCCAGCATCCTCTCGGCCGAGATGATGCTGCGCCACATGGGCTGGAAGGAAGCGGCGGACCTGATCATCCGGGCCATGGAGGCGGCGATCCAGAGCAAGCGGGTCACCTATGACTTCGCGCGGCTGATGGATGGCGCGACGCAGGTGAGCTGCTCCGGCTTTGGTCAGGTGATGATCGACGCCATGGCCGAGTAACGGGGCCGCCGCCCGATGCGCCGCACGTTGCGGCGGCGCGTACGGCCTTCATCGAGCGCGGCGCACGCGTCCCCGCGACGCTTCCTACAGCCGCATGGACGTGGCATGACAGGGTAGGGGCTCCATCGTTTGCCAAGGAGCCTCCCCATGCCCATGAAGACCGTCCAGGACCTGTTCATCCACGACCTGTCCGACACCTACAGCGCCGAGAAGCAGATGACCCGCTCGCTCCCCAAGATGGCGCGCGCGGCGACCAATCCCGAGTTGCAGGCCGCCTTCGAAGCCCACTTGGAAGAGACGCGCGCGCAGGTCGAACGCATCGAGCAGGTCGCCGAGCAGTGTGGCTTCAAGCTCAAGCGCATCAAGTGCGAGGGCATGGAGGGCTTGATCGAGGAAGCGACCTCGCTCATCGACCAGATCGAAGCAGGCCCGGTGCTCGATGCGGCGCTCATCGCTTCGGCGCAGAAGGCAGAGCACTACGAAATCGCCGGCTACACCTCGCTGTGCCTGGTGGCGCAGAAGCTGGGCTTCCAGGAGGCAGTCTCGCTGCTCAAGGAGACTTTGGGCGAGGAGCAGGCCACGGACCAGCGGCTGGGCACGTTGGCGGAGGCGATGCAGATCGACGAGGCGCAGGCTGCCGCCTGAGCCGGCGCCAATCCGCATATTGATGCCTGCCGCGTGCCCTGATACGGAAGGGCGCATCTGCGCCCTCCGTCAGGCTCGGGAACGAAACCCCGCCAGCGCGGGGTTTCGTGCTTTCTCCCGTGGGCCTGCAAGTGACTCGGCGCTGACAACGCCACTCGGCCGCCGCGCCGCTGGCAGGCTTACAGAATCCGGTTGAACCACAGCAATGACAGGCCCGCTGCCAGCAGCGACAGGGCGGCCGCCGCGATGGCGAACAGTGCGGAGACCTCGGTTTCCTTCTTTTCGACCGTCAGGCGCGAGCTGAGGGTTTCGTAGACCTTGTGCAGGTCCTGCGCGGTGCCGGCGTAGAAGTACTCGGCGGCCGTCCGGTTGGCGACCGCCTTCAGCGTTTCCTCGTCCAGACGCACGCGCATCGACCAGCCTTCGAAGCCGATGGTTTCGCCATCCACCGTACCCACCCCGACGGTATAGACGCGCACCCCCCGATCGGCCGCGGCCTTGGCGGCGTCCAGTGGATCGACGCCGGTGGTGCGCTGGCCGTCGGTCAACATGATGATTGCGGCCGACGAGTAGGAGCCTGGCGCGACAGGCTTGAACGGCTCGGCCGGCTTGCGCCCCGCGCGATCCAGCGAGATGCCCTGCTGTCGACTTTGCGGCCCGAAGTCGGCGATGTCGATGCCGGCATCGGGGAAGAGCGTGGCCAGCGACACCACGATGGCATTGCCCGTGGCCGTGGCCCGCTGCAACTGGAAGGAATCGATGGCGGCCACCAGCTCATCGCGGCTGGTGGTAGGCAACTGCGCCACGTTGGCGCTGCCGGCGAAGGCCACGACGCCCACCTTGACGTTGCGCGGCAGGTCCTTGATGAAGGCCTTGGCGGCTTCCTGCGCGGCCACCAGCCGGTTGGGCTTCACGTCCTCGGCCCGCATGCTGCCTGACACGTCCATCGCCAGGATGATGGTCTGCTGGTTGGAGGGCAGGGTGATTACCGCCAGCGGGCGGGCCGCGGCGAGCAGCATGGCTGTGATCGCGAGCAGGAAGAGCACGGGTGGCAGGTGCCTGCGCAGCGACTGCCGTGCGCCCAGCGCCTCGCGCACGATGGACAGGCTGGCATAGCGCACGGCCAGCTTCTTCTTGCGCCGGATCAGCCACACGTACAGCAGCACCAGCGCAGGCACCAGCAGCAGCAGCCACAGGAACTGCGGCCAGAGGAAGGTCAGGGGCAGCGTGGCATTCATCGCAGTTCTCCAGCGCGTCGTGGCGGCGCGCCGGTCGCGCGCACCCGGCGACGGCGCATGTCGGCAAATCGGACGATGGCTTCGACCAGATCGTCGGCGGTGGAGAGCTCCAGTGCATCGACGCCGGCGTTGGCCAGGGCCTCGCGCAGGGCGTCCTCGCGCTCCGCGGCGAGCTTGGCGAAGCGGCGGCGGAAGGCCGCGTCGTGGGTGTCGACCCAGACCTGCTCGCCGGTTTCGGCATCGGCCAGCGGCACCAGGCCCAGGTCGGGCAGCTCGCGCTCCAGGGGGTCGAACAGGCGCACGGCCACCACTTCGTGGCGCTGGGCCAGGCGCGCAAGGGGCTTCTCCCAGCCGGGCTCCGTGAGGAAGTCGGAAACGACGAAGACGGTGCTGCGCCGGGGCATCAATCCTGCTGCCGACTGCAGCATGTCGGCCAGCCGGGTCATGCCGCGGTGGGGCGCCTTGGTGTCCGTTGCGGCATGCGCACGGCGTTCCATCTCGTGCAGCAACCGCAGCACGTGCGTTCGGCTGCTCCGCGGGGGCAGCACGGCCTCGAGGTCATGACCGTAGACCAATGCCCCCACGCGGTTGCCGTGGCGCGTGAGCAGTCGCGCGAGCACACCGACGAAGCCGGCCGAGATCTCGCGCTTGGCCCTCGGGCCGGAGCCGAAATCCACCGAGCGGCTCAGATCCAGCACGAACCAGGCGGCCATCTCCCGGTCTTCGGTGAAGACGCGCACGTGCGGCACCTGCTGGCGCGCGGTGACGTTCCAGTCGATGTGGCGCACGTCGTCGTGCATCTGGTATTCGCGCAGGTCGGCCAGGTCCAGGCCGGTGCCGCGCATCAGCGTGCGGTAGTCGCCTTGCAGCAGGCCGTCGAGGCGGCGGATGACGGTCCACTCCAGCCGGCGCAGCAGCCGGTCGGCCGCCCCGGCCTCGGGAGCCGGGTCGTTGGCCGCCGGCAGGGCGGCGGGCTTGCGGCGCCACAGCTTCATTCAGGCCACCAGCTTGTCGTGTTCGAGTGGCCGCGGAGGCGCGGGCACGGCGCGCATGATCTTCTCGATCAGCAGATCGGGCGTGAGGCCTTCCGACAGGCCCTCGTACGACAGCGTCACCCGGTGGCGCAGCACGTCGGGCACCAGGTCGCTCATGTCCTCGGGCAGCACGTAGGCCCGCCCGCGCAGCATGGCGAGAGCGCGTGCGCCTTCGGCCAGGCCGATGGTGGCGCGCGGGCTGGCGCCAAAGGTGATGAAGCGGCGCGTGTCCTTGAGGCCGAACTTTTCGGGATTGCGCGTGGCGGAGATCAGCTTGACCGCGTACTGGATCAGCGACGGGTCGACATACACCTGCCGCGACTGGGCCTGCAACGCCGCCAGCTGCTCGATGGTGGCCACCGGCGCGGCCTCCAGCTTCTCGCCGATCACCCGCTGGACGATGACGAACTCCTCGTCGTCGGTGGGGTAGTCGACCAGCACCTTCATCATGAAGCGATCCACCTGGGCTTCGGGCAAGGGATAGGTGCCTTCGGTCTCGATGGGGTTCTGCGTGGCCATGACCAGGAAGGGGCGCGGCACGCGGTGCGTCTCGCCGGCGATGGTCACCTGGCGTTCCTGCATCACCTCCAGAAGCGCGCTCTGCACCTTGGCGGGCGCGCGGTTGATTTCGTCGGCCAGCAGCAGGTTGGCGAAGACCGGGCCGAGCGAGGTCGAGAAATCGCCGGTCTTCTGGTTGTAGATGCGCGTGCCCACCAGATCGGCCGGCACCAGGTCAGGCGTGAACTGGATGCGCTTGAAGCTGCCGCGCATGGTCTCGGCCAGCGTCTTGACGGTGAGCGTCTTGGCGAGGCCCGGTACGCCTTCGACCAGCAGGTGGCCGCCGGCCAGCATGGCCACCATCACCCGTTCGAGGAAGCGGTCCTGGCCCACCACCACGCGCTTGACCTGGTAGAGGATCTGTTCCATCAGCTCGGCGGTGGTGGCAGCGGTGTCGGGCAGGGCGGTCGGTGTGGTCATGAGGCTTCCGGTGGACGGTCGGTAGGCGGCGGTCTGTGGATGGGGCAATCACGATGCCAGCCGCACGGGCTGGCGCTGGGCGGCGGACAGCGTCAGAAGGGCGGCGAGCCCACCGCCGAGGCGGCGTTCTCGATGGGCACCGCAAAGCCGATGCCGATGAAGGTGCGCTGCTGCGTCGGGTTGAGGATGGCGGTGACGATGCCCAGCACCTCGCCGTCCATGTTGATCAGCGGGCCGCCGGAGTTGCCGGGGTTGGCCGCCGCATCGAACTGGATCAGGTTGGACAGCTCCTGCTTGCCCTCTGGCGACTGGAAGGAGCGCTTGAGCCCCGATACCACGCCCGCCGAGACCGACGGACCGATGCCGAAGGGAAAGCCCACCGCCACCACCTGGTCGCCGGGGCGCAGGTCGGCGGTCGATTTCATGGTGGCGGCCACCAGGTCGTCGGGGATCTTCTGCGCCTGGAGGACGGCCAGGTCGTTCTCGGGCTGCACGCCGGTCACGGTGGCCACCGATTCCAGGCCGTCGAAGAAGGTCACCTTGATCTTCTGCGCGCCCGCGACGACGTGCAGGTTGGTCAGGATCACGCCCTTGTCGACGATGACCACGCCGGTGCCGATGCCGCGCTCGACTTCGCCGGGCGGGCCCGAGGCCTCCGGCGGTTTGCCGCGCGCCATGTTGCGGCCGCGCTTCTCGGTCCGCGCGGCGGGGGTTTCCTTTTCCTCGCCGTAGCTCACGACGCGGACGACCGAGGGCCGGATCGTGTCCGCCGCGCGCGTCGCCTGCGAAGGCAGCGTCTGCGTCTGCAGCGTCTTGAGCACGGCGGCGTCGATGTCCTTCTGCGTCAGCTGGAGCCCGGTAGTCGGGCGCTGCCACAGCCAAGCGCTGGTGGCGCCCAGGGCCAGCACGGCCACCGTAAGTGCCGCCACGGTGCGGCGGCCCGGCTGCCATGCCGCCGGGCGGACGGAAGGGCCAGGGGAGGGGGCGTCGCCTTCCCCTCCCGCTGGCGGCAACGGAGAGGACATCGGCTCGTCCTCGGCAACGGGACGACGGGGCGACGGGCTGTAGCGGGCGGGCCTGCGCATCGATGCACCTCCGGAAAAGTGATGCAGGGGTGGGGTCACCCTAGCACGCTTCGTACCGCTTTGCAGCCCCTGCGGCATGATCTCCCCGCATGGCGGTCTTCATCGATACCCACTGTCACCTGGATGCGCCCGAATTCGGTGCGCAGGCGTCGCAGGTGCATGCGCGATCGCGGCAAGCGGGCGTGGCGCTGTGCCTGATCCCGGCCGTATCCGCCTCCAATTTCGACGCCGTGCGGGTACTGGCGCATGCGCAACAGGATGCCTATGCGCTGGGCATCCATCCGTTGTGCACCGCGGGGGCCGGCGATTCGGCGCTCGCGGCCCTGGAAGGTGCGCTGGATCGCCACGCCGACGATCCGCGTCTGGTGGCGGTGGGTGAGATCGGGCTGGACTATTTCGTGCCCGGCCTCGACGGCCTGACGCAGGAGCGGCTGTTCCGGCGTCAGCTTCAGATGGCCTGGCAGCGGCAACTGCCGGTGCTGCTGCATGTGCGCCGCTCGGTCGACAAGGTGCTGCGCCAACTGCGCGAAGTGGGCGGCGGCCAACCATGGAGCGGCATCGCCCATGCCTTCGTCGGAAGCCGTCAGCAGGCCGAGGAGTGTCTGGCGCTTGGGCTGAAGCTCGGGCTGGGCGGCGCGATGACTTTCGAGCGGGCGACCCGGCTGCGCGAACTGGCGGCGCAACTGCCGCTCGACTCCTTCGTCCTCGAGACCGATGCGCCGGACATCCCGCCCAGCTGGCTCTACCAAACCCGGGAGGCCCGCGAAGCCGGCGTGCCCCAGGGGCGCAACGAGCCGGCGGAAGTCCCCCGCATCGCACAGGTGCTGGCTGAACTGCGCGGCCTGCCCGTCGGCGACGTGGCAGCGGCCACGACGCGAAATGCCCTCCAGGCGGTGCCTCGACTGGCGGCATTGATGCCCCTCGCGGGATGAAGGGCTTGCCGGCCTGTCGGACGCGGCCGATACGGCTTCGTAGGCGGAGGTCGCAACATGGCGTTCCAGCGATTGCAAGGCGTTCTTCGGTGTCATCCTTCGGCCACGGCCTGCCGTTGCAGGCCATACGGGGGCACCACCCCGTGTGTCCCAAACCGGGGCTGCCCCAGGCGGCCCGTATCCAAAGGAGCGATTCCGATGACAACGTACAACGTCCGCGCCCTTCCTGCCGCCCTGATCGTGGCCCTGGCCGCCATCGGCCTGCCGGCGGTCGCGCAGACCAGCGCCACGACCACGACGACCACCACCGCGACGACGCCGGCCGTGCCCGCAACGG
The DNA here is from genome assembly GCF_017991995.1 of Pseudacidovorax sp. Lineage (GTDB taxonomy): Bacteria > Pseudomonadota > Gammaproteobacteria > Burkholderiales > Burkholderiaceae_C > Xenophilus. The sequence goes on from NZ_JAGOPN010000032.1 coordinate 20,427, forward strand.
CACAACCCACGCTGACGGAGCGGGCCAAGGAAACCGGTAAGGAGGCGGTCGACGCCACCGAGCGCGGCGCCAAGAAGGCCTACCACGCCACCAAGAACACCGCCGAGAAGGCGGCCGACGCCACCGAGCATGGCGCCAAGAAGGCCTACCGCAAGACCAAGGAAGTCGGCGGCGAAGCGGTCGATGCCACCGAAAGCGGCGCCAAGAAGGCGTATCGCAAGACGAAGGAAGTGGGCGGCAAGGCCGTCGACGCCACGGAAAGCGGTGCCAAGAAGGCCTACAGCGCGACCAAGCACGGCGTGCAGAAGGCCGGCGATGCAACGGCCAACGTGGCCCACAAGACGGCCGACGGCATGCGCACGGCCGGCGACAAGATCGGCGAGAAGATCCCCGGCACCGAGCAGAACGAAGCGGCCAAGGCAGCCGGCAAGCAGTGATGGGGTGAGTGCCGCCGAGCCCCGCATCCCGCGGGATCGGCGGCCCACCCGGCCCATGGCAAAGAGCCCGCTTCGGCGGGCTCTTTCGCATGGCGGCCCTGGAAGCCGCAGCCGACCGCGCGATGATGGCGCCATGCCGGTGTCGTCTCCTTCGTCCCCACCCGAGCCGCCGCTCCTGGAAGGGCTTGCGCCCGTGGTCGTCGCCCACACCCGGCTGCTGATCCTGGGCAGCTTCCCGAGCCGCATCTCGCTCGAGAGGCGGCAGTATTATGCGAACCCCCGCAACCAGCTCTGGACACTCTTGCAAGCCCTCTGGCCCGAGCAGCCGCTTCCGCCTTCTCACGACTATGCCGGGCGCTGCCGGTGGATCCTCGATCGAGGCCTGGGGCTGTGGGACGTGTACGCACGCTGCCGGCGCACCGGCAGCCTGGATTCCGCCATCCGTGACGCCGAGCCCAACGACCTGCGCCAGCTCGATCTTCCCCGCCTCGAAGCCGTCGCCCACAACGGCGCCGCCAGCCATGCCCAGGCCATGCGGCTGGGCATGACAGGCGTGGTCGTCCATCGCCTGCCTTCCACCAGCCCGGCCCATGCCGCCTGGAGCCTGGCGCGCAAGACCGAGGCGTGGCGCGAGGTCTTTGCACGACACGGGCTTTGCGCATGAAGGCCCGCCGCAGCAAGCCGCAGGAGCTGCCCGAGGTCAACTTCTCGGACTGGGGCGACATCCGCTACCTGCACCTGGGCACGGAATGGGTGCAGGGCTCCATGCGCATCGATGCGCCCTTCGAGATCGAGCTGGAGTACGTGCAGCGCATGATGGCCTGGCTGCTCTTCGTCGAACCGTCCGAGGTGGCCAAGCGCCATGCCATGCAACTGGGGCTGGGCGCGGCCTCGCTCACCAAGTTCTGCCGCAAGCAGCTGCGCATGCGCACCACCGCCATCGAGCTGAACCCGGCGGTGGTGGCCGCCTGCCGCGGCTGGTTCAAGCTGCCGCAGGACGACGCCAAGCTTCAGGTCGTGATCGCCGATGCCGCAGAAGAGGTGCGCGCCGCCCAGTGGCAGGGCCAAGTGCATGCGCTGCAGGTCGACCTGTACGACCACGAGGCGGCGGCGCCGGTGCTCGACAGCGCCGAGTTTTATGCCGATTGCCGCGGCGTGCTGGCCGAGGACGGCTGCATGACGGTCAACCTCTTCGGCCGCTCTTCCAGCTACGACCGCAGCGTCGAGAAGATCGCCGAGGCCTTCGGCGCCGATGCGCTGTGGGCCTTCAAGCCCACGCGTGAAGGCAACACCATCGTGCTGGCCCAGCGTACCCCGTCGCGGCCCAAGCGCGAACGGCTGGCCCAGCAGGCCGAAGTGGTCTCGGCGCGCTGGGGCCTGCCGGCGCCCAAGTGGCTGCGCGTGTTCAAACCCCTGCAGCCATGACCCGACCCGCGCGCTCCGGCATGCCGAACGCCCATCAAGGCCCGGTGGTGTTGCGCACCCTGGTGGAGTGGCTGGCGCAGGACGGCGTCATCAGCCGCGAGGAGGCTGACCGCACCATCGCCCGCTGCGCCCAGGCCGAGAGCAGCCAGCATCCGCTGGTGCGACTGGCCAACGTGGCCATCACCGGCGCCGCGGACGGGCGGCCGCTCGACCTGGAGCGGCTCACCGAGTGGCTGGCCGGCCGCGCGGGCCTGCCCTACCTGCGCATCGATCCACTCAAGGTGGACGTGGGCAAGGTGGCCGACGTGATGAGCGCGGCCTATGCCGAGCGCCACAAAGTGCTGCCGGTGCAGGTCGGCCCCACCGAGGTCATCGTGGCCACGGCCGAGCCCTTCATCGCCGACTGGGTGGCCGAGGTGGAGCGCCAGTCGCGCCGGCAGGTACGGCGCGTGGTGGCCAACCCGGTCGAGATCCATCGCTACACGGCCGAGTTCTTCGCCCTCGCGCGCTCGGTGCGCGCGGCGCAGAAGGCCGGCGGCCAGGCGGCGGCCACCAGCTTCGAGCAGTTGGTGGAGCTCGGCCGCAGCAACCGCCAGCTCGATGCCAACGACCAGAGCGTGGTGCAGGTGGTGGACTGGCTGTGGCAGTACGCCTTCGACCAGCGCGCCTCCGACATCCACCTGGAGCCGCGGCGCGAGCAGGGCGTGATTCGCTTCCGCATCGACGGGGTGCTGCATCCGGCCTACCAGATGCCGCTCACTGTGATGAGCGCCATGATCGCCCGCATCAAGCTGCTGGGCCGCATGGACGTGGTCGAGAAGCGCCGCCCGCTGGACGGCCGCATCAAGACCCGTCGCCTGCGCCCGGCGCTGCCCGGCGCCGAGGCCGCCGGCACCGGCACGGCAGCGCATGAGGAGGTGGAGATGCGCCTCTCCACATTGCCCACGGCCTTCGGCGAGAAGATGGTGATGCGCATCTTCGACCCCGACACCGTGGTCAAGGACCTGGACGCGCTGGGCTTCTCGGCCCACGACGCGGCGCGCTGGAAGACGCTGGTGGCGCATCCGCACGGCATCATCCTCGTGACCGGCCCCACCGGCTCGGGCAAGACCACGACCCTGTATTCGACGCTCCGACGCGTGGCCACCGAGGAGGTCAACGTCAGCACCATCGAGGACCCGATCGAAATGATCGAGCCCTCGTTCAACCAGACCCAGGTGCAGCACCAGCTGGACTTCGGCTTCACCGAAGGCCTGCGCGCCCTCATGCGGCAGGACCCGGACATCATCATGGTGGGCGAGATCCGCGACCTCGACACCGCCGAGATGGCCGTCCAGGCCGCGCTCACCGGCCACCTGGTGTTCAGCACGCTTCACACCAACGATGCGCCCAGCGCCATCTCGCGCCTGATGGAACTGGGCGTGCCGGCCTACCTGGTCAACGCCACGCTGCTGGGCGTGATGGCCCAGCGTCTGGTGCGCACGCTGTGCCCGCACTGCAAGCAGCCCGACGACGAGGTGACGCGCGAGACGCTCGACGAGCTGGCCGCGCCGTGGCGCGTGAGCGGCGGCACCGTGCGCGCCTACAGGCCCGTGGGCTGCATCGAATGCCGCATGACCGGCTACCGCGGCCGCACCGGTCTCTATGAGCTGATGACGGTGAGCGAGAGCTTCCGCGGCCTGCTGGGCCAGGCGCCCGACATCGGTGCGCTGCGTCGGCAGGCGGTGGCCGACGGCATGCGGCCACTGCGTCTGGCGGGCCTGCTGCGCGTCGCCGAGGGTCTGACGACCGTGGCCGAGGTGCTCGCGGCCACGCCGCCCCTGCAGGAAAGAAGCTGATCGCGACCGGGGCAACCCCGGGCTAACCCTGAACTCAGGTTAGGTGGAATCCACATCGAAGCTGACTGTTGGCTGACCAAGAATCCGCCCACTCTTTTTTGTGTGGAGACCGTTCGTGAAGATCAAAAGTCAGAAGGACTTTTTCGCGGGCCTCATGTTCACGCTGGTCGGGGCCGGGTTCGCCTGGGGCGCCACGACCTACACCGTGGGCAGCGGGGCGCGCATGGGTCCGGGGTATTTCCCCCTCATGCTGGGCATCGTCCTGGCCGTCCTGGGCCTGGTGGTCATCTTCGGCTCGCTGACCGTGGAGACCGTGGACGGCGAGCCCATCGGCAAGATCGCGTGGAAGCCGCTGGTGTTCATCATCGCGGCCAACCTCGTGTTCGGCGTGCTGCTGGGCGGCCTGCCCAGCATCGGCCTGCCGGCCATGGGCCTGATCATCGGCATCTACGCGCTGGTGATCATTGCCGCCCTGGCTGGCGCCGAGTTCTCGCTCAAGCTGGCGCTGATCCTCGGCACCATCCTCGCGGTGGGCAGCTACCTCGCTTTCATCGTCGGCCTGAAGCTGCAGTTCCAGGTCTGGCCCACGTTCATCACCGGCTGATCGGCGCAATCCCATGGATCTGATTACCAACCTCTCGATCGGCTTCGGCGCGGCCTTCACGCTGCAGAACCTGATCTATGCCTTCGTCGGCTGCCTGCTGGGCACGCTGATCGGCGTGCTGCCGGGCATCGGCCCGGTGGCGACCATCGCCATGCTGCTGCCGGCGACCTACGCACTGCCGCCGGTGGCGGCGCTGATCATGCTGGCCGGCATCTATTACGGCTCGCAGTACGGCGGGTCGACCACCGCCATCCTGGTGAACCTGCCAGGGGAATCGGCCTCGGTGGTGACCGTGATCGACGGGCATGCCATGGCCAAGGCGGGGCGCGGAGGGCCAGCGCTTGCGGCCGCCGGCCTGGGCTCCTTCTTCGCCGGCTGCGTGGGCACGCTGATCCTGGCGGCCTTTGCCCCGCCGCTGACCGAGCTGGCCTTCAAGTTCGGCCCGGCCGAGTACTTCAGCCTGATGATCCTGGGCCTGATCGGCGCCGTGGTGCTGGCCTCCGGTTCCCTGCTCAAGGCCATCTGCATGATCGTGCTCGGCCTGCTGCTGGGTCTGGTGGGCACGGACGTGAACTCGGGCGTGGCCCGCTACAGCTTCGACATTCCGGAGCTGACCGACGGCATCGGCTTCATCGCCATCGCCATGGGCGTGTTCGGCTATGGCGAGATCATCTCCAACCTGGCCAAGCCCGAGGAAGACCGCGAGATCTTCACCGCCAAGCTGCAGGGCCTGTGGCCCACCAAGGAAGACTTCAAGCGCATGACGCCCGCCGTGCTGCGCGGCACGGCGCTGGGTTCGGCCCTGGGCATCCTGCCCGGCGGCGGCGCGCTGCTGTCGTCCTTCGCGTCGTACACGCTGGAGAAGAAGCTCAAGCCGCGTCCGGGCGAAGTCCCGTTCGGCAAGGGCAACATCCGCGGCGTGGCGGGCCCCGAGTCGGCCAACAACGCCGGCGCGCAGACCTCCTTCATCCCGCTGCTGACGCTGGGCATTCCGCCCAACCCGGTGATGGCGCTGATGGTGGGCGCGATGACCATCCACAACATCCAGCCCGGCCCGCAGGTGATGACCAGCAACCCGGAACTGTTCTGGGGCCTGATCGCCTCGATGTGGATCGGCAACCTGATGCTGATCATCCTGAACCTGCCGCTGATCGGCATGTGGATCAAGCTGCTGTCGATTCCGTACAAGTGGCTGTTCCCGGCGATCGTGCTGTTCTGCGCCATCGGCGTGTACTCGACCAACAACAACACCTTCGACGTGTGGATGGTGGCCATCTTCGGCGTGGTGGGCTATGCCTTCATCAAGATGGGCTGCGAGCCGGCGCCGCTGCTGCTGGGCTTCATCCTGGGACCGATGATGGAGGAGAACCTGCGCCGTGCGCTGCTGCTGTCGCGCGGCGAATGGAGCGTGCTGGTCACGCGGCCGATCTCGGCCGGCCTGCTGCTGATGGCGGTGCTGCTCCTGGTGATCGTGCTGCTGCCTTCGGTCAAGTCCAAGCGCGAGGAAGCCTTCGTCGAAGAATGACGGGGGCGGCGGCGTGCGGCCAGCGGCACGCCCCTTGCACCAACGAACGGCACCTTCGGGTGCCGTTTTTCTTTGGGCGGGCGAGTGCAGTGCGATTCATAGATGGGCTGCATGAATTCATCAACCAAATCCATTTCCTCATCAGTCCCGAAAGCGTTCCAATCGGCGCCGCGCGGCCGCCGGGCCGACCGCCACCCACCATTCCCTCTTCTTCGCTCTTGACGATGCAACGCAGACATTTCCTGCAGGCCGCCTCGGCGTCCCTGCTTCCCGCCGGCGCCGCGCTGGCGCAGAGCTATCCGTCCAAGCCCATCCGGTTGATCGTGCCCTTTCCGGCCGGCGGCGCCACCGACCTGTTCGCCCGCACCCTGTCGCAGAAGATGGGCGAGAAGCTCGGCAACGCGCTGGTGGTGGACAACAAGCCTGGCGCCGGCGGCGCCATCGGCTCCGATCTGGCGGCCAAGGCGCCGGCCGATGGCTACACGCTGCTGCTGGCCACCACCAGCACGCACTCGGTCGGTCCATCGATCAACCCCAAGCTGCCCTACGACACGGTGCGCGACTTCACGCCCATCGCCCACGTGGGCAACGCGCCCAGCATCATGCTGGTGCCCAACAGCTCGCCCGCACGCAGCGTCAAGGAATGGATCGAACTGGCCCGCAAGAACCCCGGCAAGTTCAACTACGCCTCCAGCGGCAACGGCACCGTGGTGCAGCTGACGGCGGAACTGTTCAAGTCGATGGCCGGCGTGTTCGTCACGCACATCCCCTACAAGGGCACGGCCCTGGCCATGCCCGACCTGATGAGCGGCAAGGTGGAGCTGCTGTTCGATTCGCTGCCCACGGGCCTGCCCTTCGTGCGTGACGGACGTCTGCGCGCGCTGGCCGTCACTTCGCTCAAGCGCAGCCCGCTGGTTCCCGATCTTCCGCCGGTGGCCGACACGCTGCCGGGCTTCGAATCGGTGACTTGGTTCGGCCTGTACGGCCCCAAGGGTCTGCCTGCCGACCTGGTGGCGCGCGTCAACACCGCAGCGGCGCAGGCCATCACCGATCCCGAGGTGCGCGAGAAGCTCGACAAGCTGGGCATCGAGCCCACCACCAGCACGCCGGCCCAGTTCGCGGCCATGGTGGCGCAGGACGCCGCCAAGTGGAAGAAGATCATCGTCGAGCGCAAGATCACCAACGACTGACCGCCCTCGACCCCCAGACACACAGGACATTGCAGGAGAGACCCATGAAGCGCTTCGACTACGGCAACCCCTATCCCTCCACCCGCATCCCGGTCTTCGCCCGCAACGTGGTGTCGACCTCCCATCCGCTGGCCGCACAGGCCGGTCTGCGCATGCTGCACCAGGGCGGCAACGCGGTGGATGCCGCCATCGCCACCGCGGCCGTCATGACGCTGGTGGAGCCGGTGAGCAACGGCCTCGGCAGCGATGCCTTCTGCATCCTGTGGGACGGCCAGCAACTGCATGGCCTGAACAGTTCCGGCTGCGCGCCTTCGGCCTGGACGCCCGAATATTTCCGCCGCAAGCATGGCGCCGATGGCACCACACCACCCATGCGCGGCATGGATTCGGTGACGGTGCCGGGCGCCGTGGGCGCCTGGGCCGCGCTGTCGGAGCGCTTCGGCAAGCTGCCCTTCGCCGACCTGATGGTGCCGGCCATCGAGGTGGCCGAGCGCGGCTACCTGATCCCGCCCGTGGTGCAGCAGAAGTGGGCCGCGGCCACGCCGATCCTGCACGACCAGCCGGGCTTCGCGCAGAGCTTCATGCCCTGGGGCCGCGCGCCCGAGGTGGGCGAGTTGTTCCGCTTTCCGGCCGCGGCACGCGCGCTGCGCGCCATCGGCCAGACGCGCGGCGAGGCCTTCTACCGCGGCGAGATCGCCGAGGCGCTGGCCCGCTTCTCGGCGGCCAACGGCGGCAGCCTGACGACGGCCGATCTGGCCAACTGGAAGCCCGAGTGGGTCAAGCCGGTGAGCAAGGACTACCGCGGCTACACGTTGCACGAGATCCCGCCCAACGGCCAGGGCATCGCGGCGCTGATCGCGCTGGGCATCCTGTCGAACTTCGACATCGCCGACATGGCGATCGACTCGGCCCAGGCCCAGCACCTGCAGATCGAGGCGATGAAGCTGGCCTTCGCCGACGTCTACCGCTATGTGTCCGAGCCATCGTCGATGACGGTGACCCCCGAGCAAATGCTCGATGACGCCTATCTGGCGAGCCGTGCCAAACTGATCGACATGCATCGCGCACAGGACTTCCAGGCCGGCAATCCGGTCAAGGGCGGCACCATCTACCTCACGGCCGCGGACGAGAACGGCATGATGGTCAGCTTCATCCAGAGCAACTACATGGGCTTCGGCTCGGGCTGCGTGGAGCCGGAATTCGGCATCAGCCTGCAGAACCGCGGCCACGGCTTCAGCCTGAAGGACGGCAGCCCCAACCAGGTGGCCCCGGGCAAGCGGCCCTTCCACACCATCATCCCGGGCTTCCTCACGCAGGACGGCCAGCCGGTGATGAGCTTCGGCGTGATGGGCGGCAACATGCAGCCGCAGGGCCATATGCAGACGCTGGTGCGCATGATCGACCATCACCAGAATCCGCAGGCCGCCTGCGATGCGCCCCGCTGGCGCTTCAACGCCGGGCTGAACATCAATGTGGAGTCGGCCATGGCGCCCGGCGTGGTCGAGGGCCTGCGCGGCATGGGCCACGAGATCGATGTCATCAACGACTCGTACCAGGACTTCGGCGCTGGCCAGTTCATCTGGCGCATGGGCGATCCGAAGACCGAGGGCTATGTGATCGCCAGCGATCCGCGGCGCGACGGCCTCGCCGCCGGTTGGTGAGATGAGCAGCGGCGCGGCGTCTTCCTCCGTTTCCCCCAAGGCCCGCGCCGGCATGGGCACCGGCCTGCTGCTGGCGGTGTTCGGTGCCATCGCCTTCAGCGGCAAGGCCATCATCGTCAAGCTGGCCTATCGCCATGGCGTGGATGCCGTCACGCTCATCATGCTGCGAATGCTCTTCGCGCTGCCGCTGTTCGCGGTGATGGCGTGGTGGGCAGGGCGGGGCAAGCCGCCGCTCACGCAGCGCGACTGGCTGGGCGTGTTCGGGCTGGGGCTCACGGGCTACTACCTGGCGAGCTTCCTGGACTTCGCCGGGCTGGCCTACATCTCGGCCAGCCTGGAGCGGCTGATCCTCTACCTTAACCCCACGCTGGTGATGCTGTTCGGCTGGGCGGTGTACCGCCGAAAGGTGCGCGGCAAACAGCTGTTGGGCGCGGCCATCAGCTATGCGGGCGTCATGCTGGTCTTCGGCCACGAGCTCGGCCTCGGGCAGGGCGGTGCGACGGCCTGGGGGGCCTTCCTGGTCTTCCTGAGTGCGATCAGCTATGCCATCTACCTCGTGTGGAGCGGCGAGTTCGTCAAACGACTGGGCTCGCTGCGACTGGTGGGTCTGGCCACGACGGTGGCCTGCCTGCTGTGCATCGGCCAGTACCTGGTGCTGCGGCCCGTTGGCACGGTGATGGATGTGGCGCCGCAGGTGGTCTGGCTGTCGGTGCTCAATGCCACGCTGTGCACCGCCGTGCCGGTGCTGGCCGTGATGATGGCCATCGAGCGCATTGGGCCCGCGGTTGCGGCGCAGACGGGCATGATCGGACCGATGTCCACGCTGCTGATGGGTGTGGTGCTGCTCGGTGAGCCCTTCACCGTGTGGATCGCCGCTGGGACGGCCTTGGTGCTGGCCGGCATCTACGTCTTCACCCGGCCCTGAGCGCACTCGTCATTGCGCGTGCGCGGCGGTCGCGCAGCGGTGGTTGCCGGTCCCGCAGGCTGTACAGGCACTCCCCTCTGCCGAGCACGGATCGCCCGGCTCCGCTACCCTTGCGCCCCGTCGCCGCACGGCTGGCCCGGCGCGGCATTCATCTAGGAGTCTTCTACACATGGATCTGGGTATTGCAGGCAGAACGGCGCTGGTGTGCGGCGCCAGCAAGGGTTTGGGCTTCGGCTGCGCGCAGGCGCTGCGGCGCGAGGGCGTTAATGTGGTGATCGTGGCGCGCGGCGCCGAGGCGCTGCAGGCCGCCGCCGCCAAGCTGGAGGCCGAGCGCCCGGCCAGTGGCGATGCGCCATTCGTCAAATGGGTGGCGGCCGACATCACCACCGCCGAGGGCCGTGCCCAGGCCTTCGCCTCCCACGCCGACTACGACATCGTGGTCACCAACGCCGGTGGTCCGCCGCCCGGCGACTTCCGCGACTGGGACCGCGAAGCCTGGATCAAGGCCGTGGACGCCAACATGCTCACGCCCATCGAGCTGATCAAGGCGACCGTGGATGGCATGGCCGCCCGTGGCTTCGGCCGCATCGTCAACATCACCTCCAGCTCGGTGAAGGCGCCGATCGACATCCTGGGCCTGTCCAATGGCGCGCGCAGCGGCCTGACGGGTTTCGTGGCCGGCGTGGCGCGCACCGGCCTCGCGGCCAAGGGCGTGACGATCAACAACCTGCTGCCCGGCAGCTTCGATACAGACCGGCTGCAGGGCACCGCCGCCGCGGCGGCCAAGAAGACCGGCCAGAGCGTGGACGCCATCCACGAGGCACGCAAGAAGACCATTCCCGCGCGCCGTTTCGGCACGCCCGAGGAATTCGGCGCCATCTGTGCCTTCCTGTGCAGCATGCATGCGGCCTATGTCACCGGCCAGAACTGGCTGGCGGACGGCGGCGCGTACCCGGGCACCTACTGACCCGCAGCGACCGGCGCCTTGCAAGGGCGCCCGGTCCCGCCCCGCATCGGCTGCGATCCCGCACGACAACCCAGGAGATGAACCCATGAGCCAGAAGAGCAAAGCCATCCGCATCGACCGCCAGGGCGGTCCCGAGGAACTGAAGCTGGTGGAGGTGGAGGTCGGTGAACCCGGCGCCGGCGAGATCCGTGTGCGTCACCATGCGGTCGGCCTGAACTTCATCGACGTGTACCAGCGCAATGGCCTCTATCCCTTTCCCATGCCGCTGCAACTGGGCATGGAGGCGGCCGGTGTGGTCGAGGCGGTGGGCGAGGGCGTGACGCATCTTGCCGTGGGCGACCGCGTGGCATACGCCAGCCAGCCGCCCGGCGCCTACTGTGAGCGCCGCGTGATGCCGGCGCGCTGCGTGTGCCGGCTGCCCGACGCGATCTCCTTCGAGACCGGCGCGGCCATGATGCTCAAGGGCCTGACGGCCCAGTACCTGCTCAAGAAGACGCTGCCTGCCGAAGGCCTGCAGCCAGGCGACTTCGTGCTCTTTCACGCGGCGGCCGGCGGGGTCGGCCTGATTGCCTGCCAATGGGCCAAGGCACTGGGCCTGCAACTGATCGGCACCGCCGGCAGTGACGCCAAGTGCGAGCTGGCGCTGGCCCACGGCGCCGCGCATTGCATCAACTACAGCCGCGAGAACTTCGCCGAGCGGGTCAGGCAGATCACCGGCGGCAAGGGCGTGAAGGTGGTCTACGACTCGGTGGGCAAGGACACCTTCGAGGGTTCGTTGAACAGCCTGCGGCCCTTCGGCCTGCTGGCCAGCTTCGGCAACGGCTCGGGACCGGTGCCTCCGGTCAACATCGGCCAGCTGGGCGCCAAGGGCTCGCTCTACATCACGCGGCCGACGCTGTTCACCCACATCGCCACGCGCGAGAGCACCCAGGCCATGGCCGACGACCTGTTCGCCGTGGTTCAGAGCGGCGCGGTCAAGATCCCGGTGGAGCAGCGCTACCGCCTGGAGGACGTGCAGCAGGCGCACCGCGACCTGGAAGCCCGCAAGACCACCGGCTGCACCGTGCTCACGCTGGACTGACCGCCGCGGCCTCGTCTTGCGCGGGGCACTTCAGGCGGAGGGAACGGCGCCCTGCGCTTCGCGCTCGCGCGCGGTGGCGCGCACCAGCTCCCACACGCGCAACGCCAGCGGCGAAGGCTGGCGGTTGCGCCGGTGGACCAGCACGATGGCCCGTTCCACCTTGGGCGTCAGCGGTCGCACCTGCAGGCCGTGCAGGCCGCCCGGCGGCAGGCCGAGGGCCGGCATCACGCTGATGCCCAGGCCGGCCACCACCATCTGGAAGACGGTGGTCGGATGGCCGAGCTCCTGCGACACCGGACATTGCGCGCCGTGCCGCGCCAGCGCCTCGTCGATCAACCGTCGGCTTCCCGAGGCATGGTCCAGCAGCACCAGCGGCTCGCCGTCCAGCGCGGACCAGGGCACCGCCGACTTGCGCGCCAGCCGGTGCCCCTGCGGCAGGACCAGCACGAAGGGGTCGCGCATGATGGCCTCGGAATGCAGGTCCTCGTCGGCGGAGGGCTCGATCACCACGCCGAAGTCCACCTCGCCGGCCCGCACGCTGGTCAGCACGTCCTGCTGGATGCGGTCGAGCAGCAGCAGCTGGATGTCGGGCTCCTCACGCACGCAGGCGGCGATGCAGGCCGGCATCAGGTAGGCCGACAGCGTGGGGCTGCTGGCCACCCGCACCTTGCCGCGGCGCAGGCGGCCCAGGTCGCGCACTTCGGCGAGGGACTGGTCCAGCTCGTCCAGCACGCGTGCCAGCTTGAGCGCGAGGGCCCGGCCCGCTTCGGTCAGGGCGACCTCGCGCGTGGTTCGGTCCAGCAGCTTCAGACCCAGCTGCGACTCCAGCTCGTGGATGGCCCGGCTCACGGCAGGCTGGGTCAGCCCCACCTCCTGCCCGGCGCGGCTGAAGTTGCGCAGCTGTGCGACGGCAAGGAAGACGCGGAGCTGGCGCAGGGACACATTCATGCGGCGGGATCATAAAACCATCAGATAAATCCATTTCCCTTTGCTGAAGCCAAAGCGTCCAATCGCGGCATGAAATCGCTCGCTCGCTTCCTGCCCGACCGCTTCACGCTGATGCTGATCGGCACTGTGACCCTGGCCAGCCTGCTGCCCGCGCAAGGGCGGGTGGCCGCCGGCATGGAGACCCTCACCACCGCCGCCATCGCGGCGCTGTTCTTCCTGCACGGCGCCCGGCTGTCGCGTGAGGCCGTGCTGGCCGGCGTGGGCCACTGGCGGCTGCACCTGCTGGTGCTGGCCAGCACCTTTGTGCTGTTCCCGCTGCTGGGGCTGGCGCTCAAGCCGCTGCTGCAGCCGCTGGTCACGCCCACGCTCTACACCGGCGTGCTGTACCTGTGCGTGCTGCCATCGACGGTGCAGTCGTCCATCGCACTAACGGCCATGGCCCGGGGCAATGTGCCGGCCGCCGTGTGCAGTGCCTCGGCCTCGACGCTGCTGGGCGTGCTCCTGACGCCGTTGCTGGTCAACCTGCTGGTGGTGCCTGGCCACCATGCCGATGCCTCGCTGGATGCCATCGGTCGCATCCTGCTGCAGCTGATGGTGCCCTTCGTCGCGGGCCACCTGCTGCGCCCCTGGGTGGGCGGCTTCGTGCAGCGCAATGCCAAGATGCTGAAGTGGGTGGACCAGGGCTCGATCCTGCTGGTGGTCTACACGGCCTTCAGTGCGGCGGTTGTGAAGGGCTTGTGGCACCAACTGCCGCTGTCTGCCCTGATCGCCGTGGCGGTGGTGAGTGCGCTGCTGCTGGCCCTGGCGCTGGGCGTCACCAACGCCGTCGCCAAGCGTCTGGGCTTCTCCATCGAGGACCGTATCGCCATCGTGTTCTGCGGCTCCAAGAAGAGCGTGGCCAGCGGCGTGCCCATGGCCAACGTGCTGTTCCCTGCCTCGGCGGTGGGGCCGATCGTGCTGCCGGTGATGCTGTACCACCAGATCCAGCTGATGGTGTGCGCGGTGCTGGCGCAGCGCTATGCGCGGCGGGCCGAGCCGGCGCTCGCCGATGGCGCGGCGGCCGCGGCGCCGCGGACGGCCTGAACGGTCGTTTCCTCCAGAGCCGCTGCCGCGAGCCGGGTCCATTCGAAGGCTCGACGGCCCCGGTGGACCATGGCTGGCATCATGCCGGCCCCCTTTCCTGTCGCAGCCTGCGCGGCCGCCCCTGCCCATGACGTCGCCTTCCGCCTCCATTCCGCCCGAAGCCGCTGCTCTCGTGGATTTCTGGCGTGCCTCGCAGCCGAACTGGTTCCGCAAGAGCGATGCCTTCGATGCGGCGCTGTTCGACCGCTACCTTCAGCCCCACTTGGCGGCGGCGCGCGGTGAACGGGATGACTGGGCTGCAACGCCGACGGGCGCCCTGGCGCTGCTGATCCTGCTGGACCAGTTCCCGCGCAATGCCTTCCGTGGCACGGCCCACATGTATGCGACCGATCCGCGCGCGCGGGCCGTTGCCAGCCGGGCACTGGATCAAGGGCACGAGATGGGGGTGGAGCCGCCGTTGCGGCTCTTCTTCTGCCTGCCCTTCGCGCATTCGGAAGAGCTGGCCGACCAGCAGCGCTCGGTCGCGCTCTACCGCCGCCTCGCGCCCGAGGCCCTGCGCCATGGCGAGGAGCACCGGGACATCGTCGAGCGCTTCGGGCGCTTCCCGCACCGCAACGCGATCCTTCTGCGGCAGAGCACGCCGGAGGAGGAGGCCTTCCTGGCCGAGGGCGGCTTCGCGGGTTGAGCCGACGTCGTCGATCATCGGCGTTGAACCGGCGCAAAGCCTGAACACAGACAGGCCCCGCAGCGCAGCGCCGAAGCGCGCCACGGGGGGTGTGCGCGATCAGCGCACTTCGGTGATGAACTGCTCGCGCGGGCGGCGCACCTTCTTCAGGTTCACCAGCCAGTCGCCGTCGGCCTGGCGGTAGCCCAGCGGCAGGATCGCGACGCTGCGCAGACCGCGCGCGCGCAGTTGCAGGATCTCGTCGAGCGCGGCGGGGTCGAAGCCTTCCATGGGCGTGCTGTCGACCTGCTCGAAGGCGGCGGCGATGACGGCCGCGCCCAGACCGATGTAGGCCTGGCGGGCGGCATGCTCGAAGTTCTGCTCGGCGGGCCGGCCCGGGTAGGCGGCCAGCAGCTTCTGGCGGTAGGCCTCCCAGCCTTCGTTGCGGAAGCCGCGCTCCTCGTTCACCAGGTCGAACATGTGGTTGATGCGCTCGGCCGTGTAGTGGTCCCAGGCGGCAAAGACCAGCAGGTGGGAGCCTTCGGTGACCTGGGCCTGGTTCCAGGCGATGGCCTGGATGCGCTGGCGCACTTCGGGGTTGGTGACGACGACCACTTCGAAGGGCTGCAGGCCGCTGGAGGTGGGCGCGAGGCGGATCGCTTCCAGGATGCGCTCGACCTTGTCGGCCGGCACGGCCTTGGCGGGGTCCATCTTCTTGGTGGCGTAGCGCCACTGCAGCGTGTCCAGCAGTCCGGTGGCGTCTTGGTGGTGCTTCGTCAGGTCGTTCATCGGGCCTTCTCCCAGGCGTGGTTTCAGAGGGCGCTGATCATCGTGCGGGTGCGTGGATGTCAGCCTTGGGTCAGCTCAATATCCCGAGCGCGACCGGTGGTCTGCGTGACGGCGAGCAACGGTGCGGCGAATGGTGTAAGTGCGGTGGGGCTCGGCGGATCAGGCCCGTGGTGGCCGCGGACTTGGCGTGCTTGGGCCGGTTGGCTGAGGCGCTGCTGGGTGGGGTGTGGATGGACCGTTTGAGTTGGGCGGATTTGGTGGGACGCTTGGGGAGCCAGCCTGGTTGAGGGCAGGGCGGGCGCGCGAGGAACGGCCCGGCGTGGGCTCATGGCAAGGCGGTCGGCACTGCGTGCCGACTCCGCTGCGATGCTCGCGAACCCGGCCCGCGGCAGAACTCGCTGCGCTGCCTGCGGCAGCTCCGCTCAAACAACTGCCGCGAGTCAGATCACGAAGCGGGCCTGTCCTTCGGCAGGCCCGCGGCCGGGTCCGCTGCGCTTCTCGCCGCCTCGCAAATCGCCCGCGCCGGGCCATTCCTCGCGCGCGGACACCGGGTGCTCGATCGGCCGGTACGAAGGCTGTGGGCTCTCGGCGGCGCTTCGAGGTCATTGCCGGCGTCATGCCGTGCAGCAACGATGCTCAAGGCGTGCCTTGCCTTTTCAGGGCTGCGCAGGGCTTCGACGAGCTCAGCCCGAACTGTTGGGGGCGGTGATACGGACGGATTCTTCGCCTCTTCACGTCCTCGCGTCCTAGCGTCGCTGCGGGCTTGCGGGCTTGCAGCACCGGCGGTCAGTTCCGGTCCGGGCGGTGGCCCGCCCCCGTCCGGACCGGCGCACCCGCCCTGACCGACACCTGTATCGCGCGGCAGCCAGCAACGGGCCGTGTCAAAGCCCTCAGTGCGGGTCGTCCGCCCCGACCAGTGACGACCGCAACCGGCTGGGCGCCAGCGCCCCCGCCGAGTCCAGGATCGGGTACGCGATGGAGCAGATGTGCGAGTTGATGCGCTTCAGGTCGCTGATCAGGTCGATGTGCAGCGAACTCGTCTCCATGCTCGGCGTCGTACGGTCCATCAGCCGCGTGAGGTGGGTGTTGGCATAGGCCCGCTCCAGATCGCGGAAGCGCACCTTCTCCTCTAGCAGCTTCTGCGCGTCGCGCACATTGCCGTTGAGGAACACGCTCATGCCCAGCCGCAGGTTGGCCACCAGCCGCTCGTGCATCTCCACGATCTCTGCCATGCCCGCCTCGGAGAAGTTGCGGTGCGGCCGGATCTTCTTGTCCTCGATGTCGGAGATCACCCGCTCGATGATGTCGCCGATCTGCTCCATGTTGATGGTGAAGCTGATGATGTCCGTCCAGCGCCGGCTCTCCTCCTCGCCCAGCGCCTCGCGCGAGATCTTGGTGAGGTAGTACTTGATGTCCGAGTAGAGCCGGTCGACCTGGTCGTCCATCTTGCGCAACTCCTCGGCCAGCCGCAGGTCGTTGCTGCGGATGACCGTGAGCACGCCGATCAGCATGCTCTCCACCACGTCGGCCTGGTGCAGCGCCTCGCGTGCGGCGTTGGAGATGGCCAGGGTGGGCGTGGAGAGTGCAGAAGGGTCGAGGTGCCGCGGCCGCGAGCCGGTGGCCGGCGTGCGGGGCACCGGCACCAGCTTCATCGACAGCTTGGCCACGGCCGTCGTCAGACCGATGAAGGCCACGCTCGCGATTACGTTGAAGGCCAGGTGGAACATCACGACCAGCTGCGCCGGCGAATCCACGAGCGAGGTCGGCGCGTGACGCAGCACCAGCCCCACAAAGGGCGCCGCGATCACCACGCCCAGCAGCTTGAACAGGAAGTTGCCCACGGTCACCTGCCGCACTGCGGGCGGCGACTTGGCCGTCGTCAGCACGGCCAGCAGCCCGCTGCCGAGGTTGGCACCGAGCACCAGGCCCAGCGCCACGTCCAACGGCACCACCGCGCCCGTGGCCATCGCCGCCACCAGCAGCACCACGGCCAGGCTGGAGTAGGCGACCACGGCCAGCGCAGCGCCCACCGTGATCTCCAGCATCAGGTCGCTGGTGATCGAGGCGATCACGGCGCGCATGGCCTCGCTCTCGAACAGCGGGCCGGTGGCCTGCACCACGAGTTGCAATGCCAGCAGCATCAGCCCCAGGCCAATCAGGATGCGGCCGAAGCGACCCGCCGGGCTGGCCGGGCGCGTGATCGACAGCACCACGCCCGTGAAGATGAAGAGCGGCGACAGCCAGGAAAGATCGGTGGAGAACAGCACCGACATCAGCGCCGTGCCGATGTCCGCCCCGCGCATCACCGCCAGGGCCGATGGCAGCGTGATCAGGCCCTGCCCCACGAAGGACGAGGTCATCAGCGAGGTCGCCGTGCTCGACTGCACCAGCGCCGTCACGCCGATGCCCGCCAGCGCCGCGGAGAAGCGGTTGCCCAGGCTGCGCTGCAGGAACCTGCGCAGGTCGCCCCCGAACACGCGCAGCACCCCCGTGCGCACGAGATGGGTGCCCCACACGAGCAGGGCGACGGCGGCGAGCAGGTTCAGCAGGTGCTTCATGGACGGGGTGCGTCTCCTTCGTGAAGAGGGGCAGTGGAAAACGGGGCAACCATTCTGCACGCCTCGTGCCAGCCTGGCCGTAGGCTGAGGACCAGTTCTCTGCGGCCGCTGCATGCGGGTGCGCAGCGCCAGCAGAGCGCAGGCCTTGGCTGGTCCGTCATGGATGTGGCGTTCAGTCGATCAACGCGCCGTTGTCATGAAAGGGATACGGCCCTTCGAAGACGCCGCTCGCGGCCAGGTGCGTCACCAGCCGCTGGCCGTCCCACGCATGCACGCGAAAGCCGGGCGGCTCCAGCGTCCAGACCGAGGGCGCATCGGGCGCCAGGTCCAGGCAGACCTGATGCGCGGGGGCCGGCGCGGTGCTGGCCACGGTGCCGCCGAAGCGCACGTCGATGGCGCGGTGCAGGTGGCCGCAGATGATGCGCTCCACGTTGGGATGCTGCCGCACCAGCGCTTCCAGCTCGGCCGCGCCTTCGAGCAGGCCGATGTCGTCCATGTGGCCGATCAGCGTGCGGAAGGGCGGATGGTGCATGGCGATCACCACCGGCTGCCCGCGGCTGGCCTCCAACTCGCGCGCCAGCCAGTCGAGCCGGCGGCTGCACAGCGAGCCATGCGAGGCGCCGGGCGTCACCGTGTCGAGCGCAATCAGCCGCAGCGGCCCGACGGCCACGTTGAACTGCACGAACTCGCCGTCGCCCAGGTAGCCGTGCGTAGGAAAGCTGCTGCGCAGCTGCGCCCGCTCGTCATGGTTGCCCGGCAGCAGGTAGACGGGCGTGGCGCCCAGGGGCGCCAGCAGCTCGGCCAGGTGCGCGTATTCCGCCTCGCGCCCGAAGTCGCTCAGGTCGCCGGTGATCACGATGGCGTCGGGCGCCTGGCGCAGCCGCAGCACGCTGGCCACCGCCTCGCGCAGGTAGGGCGCGGTATCGATGCGGCCATAGGCCAGGCGGCCGGGTTCGCGGATGTGCAGGTCGGTGAGCTGCACGAGGAAGGTGGGGCGGGTCATCAGGCAATCTCCGTGGCGGGCATCAGGCGGTCGGCGGTGGTGCGGATGCCCACCTGCTGGTCCTGCTGCCAAGGGCAGTCGCGGCCAGCCTCGGCCAGCAGCGGCGGCTGGTCGCCGGTGTCCAGCCGCAGCTGCACACGCTCGCCCAGGAAGGTCCGTTGCACGACCCGGGCCTGGCCCCAGCCGGTCTGCGGCGGGCCGAGTTCGATGTCCTCAGGCCGCACCAGCAGTGCCGGTTGCGCGGCCATGCCTTCGGGGCAGGGCAGCGCCAGGCCGCCCAGCATGACCACGCCCTGCTGGCGCGCGGCGTCGTTGCGGTCGAGGCGGTTCACCCGGCCCAGGAACTCGGCCACGAAGGGATGGGCCGGCGTGCGGTACAGGTCCTCGCCGCGGCCCACCTGCACGATGCGGCCGCCGCGCATCACGGCCAGGCGGTCGGCGATGGCCAGGGCTTCCTGCTGGTCGTGCGTGACGTGCACGGCCGTGATGTGCAGGCGGCGCAGCAGCTCGGCCAGCTCGTCGCGCAGTGATTCCTTGAGCTTGGCGTCCAGCGCGGCCAGCGGCTCGTCGAGCAGCAGCACGCGCGGGCGCACCGCCACGGCGCGGGCCAGGGCCACGCGCTGGCGCTGGCCACCCGACAGCTCGGCGGGGCGCTTGTGTTCGAGGCCCGTCAGCCGCGTCAACTCCACCAGTTCGCCCACCGTGCGTTCGACCTCGGCGGCGGGCGTGCCGCGGATGCGCAGGCCGTAGCCGATGTTGGCCGCCACGCTCATCTGCGGAAAGAGGGCATAGCTCTGGAACACCATGCCCACGTTGCGCCGCTCCACCGGACGGTCGCTCACGTCCTGGCCGCCGAAGAGGATGCGTCCGCCCGCGTCCATGCCCTCCAGGCCGGCGATCAGGCGCAGCAGCGTGGTCTTGCCGCAGCCCGAGGGGCCGAGCAGGGCCAGCACCTCGCCGGGTTCCACATGCAGGTCGGTGGGCTGCAGGCCGCGCGTGCCGTCGGCATAGGTCTTGGCGCAGCGTTCGATGTCGATGGCCGTTCGTTCAAGTTCCATGGTGTTTGCGAATGAAGTCCGCGGCGGCCTGCAGGCCCCAGAGCACGGGCAGGATGACGAGGAAGAAGACGAGGGTGTAGGCCGAGCCGATCTCGATGCGGGCCGATGCATAGCTGTCGGCCAGGCCCACGGGCAGGGTGCGGGTGAGTGGCGTGTGCAGCATCCAGGTGAGGTTGAACTCGCCCACCGACAGCGTAAACACCATCAGGCAGCCCGCCACGATGGCCGGAAAGACGGCCGGCACCAGCACGCCCAGGAAGCGCTGCAGGAAGCTCGCGCCCAGCGTGCGCGCGGCCTCGTCCAGCGCCACCAGCTCGCGCCGCTGGAAGGCCGAGGCCACGGTGCGCACCATGAAGGGCAGGGTGAAGACGACATGGCCCACCAGGATGAAGGCATAGCTCTGGCGAAAGCCCTGCACCTGGCCGTAGGCCAGGATCAGCGCCAGGGCCGTGGCCAGGCCCGGCACGGCAACGGGCAGTGTCAGCAGTTCCTCGAACAGCCGGGCCGCGCGCGTGCGGCTGCGTGCCAGCGCCCAGGCGCAGGGCACGCCCAGCAGCACGGTGCACAGCACGCAGGTGGCGGCCAAGAGCAGCGAGCCGGTGACGGTGCTGCCGTAACTTTCCCACACCTCCACGAGCCAGCGCAGCGTGAAGCCGCTGCGCCAGCCGCGGCCGTAGTTGGTCACCAGGCCGGCCAGCACGGACAGCAGCATGGGCGCCAGCGTGAAGAAGGCCACCAGGCCGGTGAGCGTCGCCAGCACGGGCGAGCGCGATGTACCGCTGCGTGCCGTGGTCATGCGCCGGCCTCCCCTCTGAAGCGCCGCGCAATGAAGAGCACGGCCCAGGTCACCAGCCCCAGCGCGGTCGACAGCGAGGCCGCGAGTGCGAAGTTGGCGTAGTTGGTGAACTCGTCATAGATGGTGATCGGAATCACCTCGAACTTGCTCGCCAGCGTGAAGGCCGTGCCGAAGGCGCCCATGGCGGTGGCGAAGACGATGGCGCCACAGGCCAGCGTGGTGGGCGCCAGCTCGGGCACCCACACGTCGCGCGCAATGGCGATGCGCGAGGCGCCGAGCGAGCGCGCGGCCTCTTCCAATGCCGGGTCCATGGCCTCGGCCGCCGCCGTGTAGGCCGCGATGGCCCGGGGCAGCGAGAAGTACAGGTAGGCCAGGAACAGCCCCAGCAGCCCGTAGGCGAAGGTCAGTCGTTCGCCGCCCAGGCTGGACGAGATGTCGGCCACCAGCCCCTGCCGGCCGCCGAGCAGGATCACGAAGAAGCCCACGATCACGCCCGGAAAGGACAGCGGCAGCGTCAGCACCGCCAGCAGCAGCCGGCGGCCGGCGAAGCGCTGGCGCGCCAGGTACAGGCCCACGGCCGCGCCCAGCACCAGCGTGGCCAGCGTGACCACCACCGACAGGGCCAGCGTCTGCAGCATGCTCGTGAGGTAGCGGGGCTGCGTCAGCACCGCGAAGTAGGCCGAAGCCCCTTCGCGCGCGGGCAGGGCCAGCAGCTGCAGCGCGGGCAGCAGCCAGAAGGCAAGGAAGAAGATGCCGGCCGGCAGGGCGCAGGCCAGCAGGATCAGCTGCGGTCGCTGCATCGGCTCAGCGCGCTTCCTTCAGGTAGCGCTCGGAGAAGGCCTTCTGCACGCCGGCCATCTTCGCGTAGTCCACCGGCTTGGCGCGGGCGTACTCGCTGGCAGGCAGGAACTGCGCTTCCACGTCCTTGGGCATGGCGCTTGCGCGCACCGGCCGCAGATAGGCCTTGGCCCACACGGCCTGGCCTTCGTCGGAGAGCACGAAGTCCAGCGCCTTCTTGGCGTCGGCCGCATGCGGCGCCTTGGCCACCAGGCTCATCACGTAGGGCACCACCACCGTACCTTCGCTCGGGATCACGAAGGCCACGTTGGCGCCGTCCTTGTACTTGGCGCGGTAGGCGTTGAAGTCGTAGTCGAGCAGGATGCCGATCTCGCCCGAGAGCACGCGGGCATAGGCGGTCTGCTTGGGCACGATGGGCTCGTTCTTCTGCAGGGCCTTGAAGTAGTCGATGGCCGGCTTGAAGTCGTCCATGCTGCCACCGCGCGCCTGGTTCACCGCCACCGCGCCCACGTAGCCGACGAAGGCCGAGGCCGGGTCCAGGTAGCCCACCAGGCCCTTGTACTCGGGCTTGAGCAGGTCGGCCCACGACTTCGGGATCGGCTTGCCCTTGAGCGCATCCACGTTGACCATGAAGCCGAGGGTGCCCGAATGGATGGTGAACCAGTTCCCCTGCGGGTCCTTGAGCCCATCGGGAATGTCCTTCCAGTTGGCGGGCTGGTAGGGCTGCACCACGCCGTCCTTCTGGGCCTGGATGGCGAAGGTCACGCCCAGGTAGGTCATGTCGGCCACGGGGCTGGCCTTCTCGGCCACCAGCTGTGCGAGGGCCTGGCCGGAGTTCTTGTTGTCCGGCGGCACGGTGACGCCGGTCTTGGCCTTGATGGCCTTGATCTGGCTGCCCCAGTCGGCCCATTCGGGCGGGCAGTTGTAGCAGATGGCCGTCTGCGCGAAGGCCGCGGTGGCGGCGAAGCCGGCGGCGGCGACTGCGAGGCGGGTGGCGGCGAGGAGCTTGGAGGTCATGGAAGCGTTCCTTTGGATGGGAGAGGGACGGACAGAGGCAGGCCGGTTCAGCGCGCGGGGCGGCGCCGGCTCTTGGTGGTTGTGGGTTGGGTGGGCTCGTCGGAGCGCATGTCCGGCGGTGGCGCGCACGATTCGCCGGTGCGCAGGCGGTGCGGCAGCAGAAGGCTGTCGGCGGGCAGCGGCGCGCGCTGCCCGTCCAGTGCCGCCATCAGCAGTTGCGCGGCCCGGCGGCCGATGTCGGCTGCGGGCTGCTCGATGGTGCCGAGCCGCGGCGTGAGCTCGTCGCCGAGCGCGATGCCGTCGAAGCCCATCACCGACAGGTCTTGCGGCACGCGCAGGCCGGCCAGGTGGGCTGCGCGCACGGCGCGGATGGCCAGCAAGTCGTTGGAGCAGAAGAGGGCGGTGGGCCGGCCGGGCGCGGCCAGACGTTCGCGCAGCGCGTCCACGGCCGCTTCGACGAAGGGCACCTCGATCAGCGGCGGCGCGTCGAGTCCGGCAGCCGCCATGCCGGCCAGGAAGCCGCGGTGTCTCTGCTGCGAGCGATCAGACTGGGCGAGCGTGCCGCTGACCATGGCGATGCGCCGGTGGCCCAGCGCAGCCAGGTGCGCCACGGCCTCGGCCGAGGCGGCCTCGTTGTCCACCGCCACACAGCAATGCGCCGGATGCCGGTTGTAGGCCAGCACATAGGGCCGCTGGCGCGCCTGCAGCCGGGCGAGCGCGGCGGAGGTCTGCGGATTGGAGATGACCAGCACCATGCCTTCGACCTCGCGGGCGAGCAG
Organism: Pseudacidovorax sp.; assembly: GCF_017991995.1. Lineage (GTDB taxonomy): Bacteria > Pseudomonadota > Gammaproteobacteria > Burkholderiales > Burkholderiaceae_C > Xenophilus. Next base: position 43,573 of record NZ_JAGOPN010000032.1, read on the forward strand.
CTGGTCGACCGCGCGCTGCTCGGCGTCCAGGTCGTAGCCGGTGGTCAGCGGCACGATGGCATGGCCGGCCTCGGCCGCGGCCTGGGCCAAGCCCTGCAGGCATTCGGCGAAGGTGGGGTTGAGCAGCGTGGGCAGCACGACGCCCAGCACCCGGCTGCGCTGGGTGCGCAGGGTGCGCGCGCTGGCGCTGGGCAGGTAGCCCAGCTCGCGCGCGACCGACTCCACCAGCGCGCGCGTGGCGGGCAGCACCTTGTCGGGCGCGTTGAACACGCGCGAGACGGTGGCGATGGAGACGCCGGCCTTGTCGGCGACGGCCTGGATGCTCATGCGGAGAAACCTTCGATGGAAAACATCATGTAAACGTTTTCATTTGAAGGTGCGCATGTGACACCGTCATGACGCATTCGGGAACCGGGATTACCCGGGGCTGGTGGTGCGCCGGGCGTCAGAGAAAGGCACGGCGCTTTGCGCGGCGTGCCCGTCGGCGCGGATGCGCGTGCAGTCGGGCGTGCTTGCCGCCGGGCGTGCCGAACGCAGCCTTTGGGTCCGTTCGGGCTGAGCTTGTCGAAGCCCGGAGCCGCTAGGGCGGGCCTTCGACAGGCTTGTATGGTTTGGTTTCCATCAACCAAACCGTAAGAAAGGGCGAGGAGCCGGGATGTAGGGACATCGACAGGCATCGGCGGTAGCTTCAGACCCTACCGACCGACACCCTGAGTCA
>NZ_JAGOPN010000014.1 GCF_017991995.1 Pseudacidovorax sp.
TTGCGCCCTTCGAAGGTCAATCTGGCATTCTTATGGCTGTTCACTCGGAAGGTCCCTCTGGTGACTGAAGCGTGGTAACTCCAGTCTCCCAGACCCTTCCGGGTGAACAACCTATTGAGACATGACAACTAGGCGCCTGCGCTGTCCGTATAGGGATCGCGATGCGCATCGTGGTGCTCTCGCGGGGCCAGATCGGACGTAAGCGTCCCCTCACGCTACCCTGCAGTGCAGGTTGCAATACAGCAGCATGCCTGCACTTGCGAGACAGAGCACCCATCCCGATGTGGCGCGATGAGCGCATCGAGCGCACCAACGCAGGCGGCCGTCATCGTTGTCCGTTCCGATCAATGGAGAGTGGCCCCTCATGGGCCCGGCGGGAAAGTGCAAAGGTCTTGTATTGGGGCGACGCCAACACCCAAGGTTCGCCACCCCCGACGGTGCGCGTCGGGACGCGTCTCAACTCAGTCCGTGCTTATGGACGAGGCGCCACCGCTTTCGCGCCGGCTGCGTTGGGGCAGTAGCCCACGCAGTGCCCGAGCGCTTCCGGGAACGCCTGACTGAGGAGGAGCGTCCTGTCCAGAACGACCTGCAGGCGAATACGGGGAGCAGCGTGTACGGCCGCAGGAGGCGCTCGGCTGGGCCGAGGCCGTCGAAGTGTTAGCCCGAGCTATGGACGGTGCGCTCCTGATGAGAGCGTTCCGGCGTTGCCCCTCACTCCACCGTCACGCTCTTCGCCAGGTTCCGCGGCTTGTCCACATCCGTCCCCCTTGCGCAGGCCGTGTGATACGCCAGCAGCTGCAGCGGCACCACATGCAGCAGCGGTGACAGGCGACCGTAGTGCTCGGGCATGCGGATCACGTGCAGGCCTTCGCTGTTCTCGATGTGCGTGTCACCGTCGGCCAGCACGTAGAGCACGCCGCCGCGGGCGCGCACTTCCTGCAGGTTGCTCTTGAGCTTGTCCAGCAGCGCGTCGTTGGGCGCCACGGCCACCACGGGCATCTCGCTGGTGACCAGCGCCAGGGGCCCGTGCTTGAGCTCGCCGGCGGCATAGGCCTCGGCGTGGATGTAGGTCACTTCCTTGAGCTTGAGCGCGCCTTCCAGGGCAATGGGGTAGTGCAGGCCGCGGCCGAGGAAGAGCGCGTTCTCCTTGCGCGCGAAGTCCTCGGCCCAGGCCACCACCTGCGGCTCCAGTGCCAACACCGACTGCAGCGCCACGGGCAGGTGGCGCATCTCCTTGAGGTAGCGGGCTTCGTCCTCTTCGCTCAACCGGCCCTTGGACTGGGCCAGCGCCAGCGTCAGCAGGAAGAGCCCGGCCAGCTGCGTGGTGAAGGCCTTGGTCGAGGCCACCCCGATCTCCACCCCGGCGCGCGTGATGTAGGCCAGCTTGCATTCGCGCACCATGGCGCTGGTGGCCACGTTGCAGATGGTCAGGGTCTGTTCCATGCCCAGGCTGCGCGCATGGCGCAGGGCGGCCAGCGTGTCGGCCGTCTCGCCCGACTGGCTGATCGTGACCACCAGCGTGCGCGGGTTGGGCACCGAATCGCGGTAGCGGTATTCGCTGGCGATCTCCACCTGTGTCGGCACGCCGGCGATGCCCTCCAGCCAGTACTTGGCGGTGCAGCCGCTGTAGTAGCTGGTGCCGCAGGCCAGGATCAGCACCTGGTCGATCTCCTGGAACACGCGGTAGGCGCTGGCGCCGGGCTGGCCGTCCACCTCGGCGCCGTCGAAGAGCTCGGGCACGATGCCTTCGACGCCTTCCAGCGTGTCGGCGATGGCACGGGGCTGCTCGAAGATCTCCTTCTGCATGTAGTGGCGGTAGGGGCCCAGCTCGGCCGCGCCACTGTGGGCATGCACGGTGCGCACGCGGCGCTCGACGCGCTTGTGGTGGCGGTCGGCGATCCAGTACTTGCCGGGCTGAAGGTCGACCAGATCACCCTCTTCCAGGTAGACGATCTGGTCGGTCACGCCGGCCAGGGCCATGGCGTCGCTGGCCAGGAAGTTCTCGCCCTGGCCCACGCCCAGCACCAGCGGCGAGCCGGCGCGCGCGCCGACCACGCGGTGCGGCTCGTCGCGGCAGATGACGGCGATCGCATAGGCGCCATGCAGTTGGGCCACCGCGGTCTTGACGGCCTCGAACAGGTCGCCGTCGTAGGCGCTGTCGATCAGGTGGGCGATGACCTCGGTGTCGGTCTGGCTGGCGAAGACGTAGCCGCGCGTCTGCAGTTGGGTGCGCAGGCTCTCGTGGTTCTCGATGATGCCGTTGTGCACCAGCGCGATCCGCGGCGGCCGCTGGCTGTTGGGCAGCTCGCCCACGCCATGGCTGAAGTGCGGATGGGCGTTGTGCACGGCCGGCGCGCCGTGCGTGGCCCAGCGCGTGTGGGCGATGCCGGTCTGGCCCTCGATGTGCTCGGTGCTCACCTGCGTGAGCAGGTCGGCCACGCGCGAGGTGGTGCGCGCCCGCCCCAGGCCGCCGCCCGCATGCACGGCCACGCCGCAGGAGTCATAGCCGCGGTATTCCAGCCGCTGCAGGCCCTGCACCAGCAGGGGAACGATGTCGCGATGGGAGGCTGCGCCGACGATGCCGCACATGGGGAGGTCTCCAGAAAGGTGGGAGCAGCAGGCGTGCTGCCGAGGTGGGCGATGCTAGGCGAGGCAGAATGAACGTTGCTTTCGTTTTTCTTTCCTAATTGACTATTTATTCCGTTGCCTCCGATGAATGGAATAAACCCTCATTCAAGCATCAATTCATGGAATTTTCTAACCTCGATGCCATTGACCGGCGTCTGCTGGAAGCCCTCCAGCGCGATGCCTCGCGCACCAACCAGCAGCTGGCGGCCGACCTGCACCTGTCGCCTCCTACCTGTCTGCGGCGCGTGCAGCGCCTGCGCCAGTCGGGCCTGATCGCGCGCGAGGTGGCGTTACTGGACGTGGACCGCCTGGGCGCCACGCTCACGGCCATCGTGGAGATCTCGCTGGACCGGCAGGACGAGCAATCCCTGACCGCCTTCGAGGCGCGCGTTGCCCCGGACGAGGCGGTGCAGCAGTGCTACCGCGTCTCGCCCGGGCCGGACTTCGTGCTCATCGTCACCGTGCGCGACATGCCCGCCTACCAGGCGCTGGCGCAGCGACTGTTCACCAGCGATGCGAACGTGCGCAACGTGAAGGCCTTCTTCAGCGTGCGCCGGGCCAAGTTCGAGCCGCGGGTGCCGTTGGAATAGGGCACCTGCCCATTGCACCTGGACGGCGAACCCTTCTCCCCGTGCGGCAGTGGGATTGGGGGAAAGGGGATGCTTCACCCCAGCCGGGCCGCGCGCCCGCACTGCGGCCCCTCGTCCCCACCCTCTCCGGCGACGGAGAGGGAGCCGGTCATGCTGTCAGGGCTTCTTCGCGCCCTTCACGGGCCGCTTCCAGTTCGCGAAGCTCACCTGCCGCGCCCGGGCCACCGTCAACGCACCGGGCTCGGTGCTCTTGCCGATGGTCGAGCCGCCGCCGATGGTGCCGCCGGCACCGATCGTCACCGGCGCGATCAGCACGCAGTTGCTGCCCACATGCACGTCGTCGCCGATCACCGTGCGGTGCTTGTTGGCGCCGTCGTAGTTGGCCGTGATGCTGCCGGCGCCGTAGTTGACGCGCTCGCCCACCGTGGCGTCGCCCAGGTAGGCCAGGTGATTGGCCTTGGCGCCGTCGGCCAGGATCGAGTTCTTCACCTCGACGAAGTTGCCGATGTGCACCTCGCGGCCCAGTTGCGCGCCGGGGCGCAGGCGGGCATAGGGGCCGATGAGCGCGCCCGCGCCCACGACCACGCCGGCCGCTTCGCCGGCGATGTGGGTGTAGGGATGGATCACCGCACCGGCCTCGATGCGCGCATCCGAGATGACGCAGTGCGCGCCGATGCGCACGCCCTCGCCCAGGTTCACGCGGCCTTCGAAGATGCAGTTGATGTCGATCTCGACATCGGCGGCGCATTCCAGCTCGCCGCGCAGGTCGAAGCGCGCCGGGTCGGCCAGGCGCACGCCGGCACCCATCAGGCGCTCGGCCTGGCGGCGCTGCCAGTCGCGCTCCAGGGCAGCCAGTTGCGCGGGGCTGTTGATGCCGGCCACCTGCAGCGCGTCGGTGGTCTTCTGCGCCACCACGGGCAGGCCCTCGGCCACGGCCATGCCGACCACGTCGGTCAGGTAGTACTCGCCCTGGGCGTTGTCGTTGGACAGCCGCGCCAGCCAGCCGGCCAGCGCGCGGGCGGGCGCCGCCATCACGCCCGAATAGATCTCGCGCACCTGGCGCTGGGCCTCGGTCGCGTCCTTGTGCTCGACGATGGCCTGGACGCCGCCGGCCGCATCGCGCAGCACCCGGCCGTAGCCGGTGGGGTCGGGCAGGTCGATGGTGAGCAGCGCCAGACGCTCGCCGCCGCTGGCCTCGACCAGGGCGCGCAGCGTGTCCTCGGCGATCAGCGGCACGTCGCCCGACAGCACCAGCACCACGCCATCGCCGGCCAACGCGGGCACGGCCTGCTGCACGGCGTGGCCCGTGCCCAGTTGCGGCGACTGGCGCACGCAGCGCACGTCGGCACCCAGCTGCCAGGCGGGGATGGCGGCCTCGACCTCCTCCGCGCCGTGGCCGGTGACCACCACCACGCGCCGCGCGCCCAGGCCGGCGGCCGTACGCAGCACATGGGCAAGCAGCGGGCGGCCAGCCAATCGATGCAACACTTTGGGCAGGCGACTCTTCATGCGCGTGCCCTTGCCGGCCGCCATGACGACGACATCGACGGCGATCGAGGAAAGGCTGGACGTGGTGGGTGCAATGGTCATGGTCGGTGCTGCGTCGGCAGCGTGCGATGAGGCGGAAAGCGGTCCGCGCGAGGGGCCGCGAGGCGGCGGCAGCGGGCTGCGAAAAGTGGCGCGGATTATCGGCGCGCTGCTCCTGGCGGTCGTGCTCGGCGGCTGCAGCGCGGTGCGTCTGGCCTACAACAACCTGCCCGAGATCAGCTACTGGTGGCTGGACGGCTACCTGGACTTCGATGGCGCCCAGAGCCTGCAGGTGAAGGCGGCCCTGGCCGGGCTGCAGGAGTGGCACCGCCGCGAGGAGCTGCCCCGCTTCGTCGCCCTCGCCGGCCAGGCTCGCGACCTGGCGCGGGGCGACATCACGGCCGCGCAGGTCTGCGCCATGTCGGAGGCCGTACAGGCGCGCCTGCTGGCGCTGGCCGTGCGCGCCGAGCCCGAGGCCACCACGCTGGCCCAGAGCCTGTCGCCCGCCCAGCTGCAGGTGCTGGAGCGCAAGTTCACCCGCATCAATGGCGAGTTCCGCCGCGAGTGGCTGCGCCTGCTGCCGGCCGAGGTGCAGGACAAGCGCTACGACACCTTCCTGGACCGCTACGAGGACTTCTACGGCCCCTTGGACTTGCGCCAGCGTGAGCTGCTGCGGCAGGCGGTGCGCCAATCGGCCTTCAGTCCGCAGAAGCTGGACAACGTGCGACGGGCGCGACAGGCCGAAGTGATGGCGTTGCTGCGGGGACTGCAGCAGCAGCCCGGCCTGCCGGCGGCGGAGGCGCAGCAACGTGTGCATGCGCTGGTGATGCGCGTCTTCGAGCCGCCGCCGGGCGAATGGCGCACACAGCAGGACGCGCTGACGCAGGAGGGTTGCCGCAACACGGCCCAGCTGCATGCCGCGATGAGCCCCGCGCAACGCGAACGGGCGGCTCAGCGCATCGAGGGCTATCGGCAGGACCTGATCGCGCTCACCGCGCCTTGAGGCGCCGGCGAATCAGAGGAGGGGGACCGGCCGCATTGGGCGCTCGAAGTAGTCGCCCAGCGCCTCCAGCGCATGGGGCTCCAGGATCTCCAGCCAGCCGCCTTCCAGCCGGTGCAGGCCCAGGCGCTGCAGCTTGCGCAGCGTCTTGTTGGTGTGCACCAGCGACAGGCCCAGCGCATCGGCGATGTGCTGCTGCTGGAAGGGAAACTCCACCTTGTCGCCTTCCGTCATGCCCAGGTGCTGGGCACGGCGGTACAGGTGCATCAGCAGCATCGCGACCCGTTCGGCCGCCGTGCGGCGTCCGGTGGTGACGAGGTTGTCGTCCACCATCTTCTCCTCGCGCGCGGCCAGCCAGGTGATGTCGTAGCCCAGCTTGGGATGCTGCAGAAAGAAGTCCCACAGCCGGTCACGGGGAAAGGTGCAGAGCACCACGTCCGAGGCGGCCTCCACGCCGTGGGTACGGCCATCGGCGAACTCGTCCTGCAGGCCGAGCAGGTCACCCGGCAAGAGGAAGTTCAGGATCTGCCGCCGCCCATCGCCGAGCGTCTTGTAGCGGAAGGCCCAGCCCGAATAGAGCGTGTAGAGCTGGTCGCTGCGCACATGCTCGCCGATGATGCGTTCTCCCGCGGCCACACGCCGGCTGCCGGTGCGCCATTCGGCGACGGCCCGGCGCTCGGGTTCGGAGAGGGCAAGAAAGGCGGGAAGGCTGCGCAGGCGGCATTCGCTGCACGGATGGCCACAGGCCGAATGGGACACCGACATCGGGCAGATGCAAGGGTTAGGGGTGCGCCAATATAGACATTCGGCCTGTGTCTTTTGACATTCCTCCAACGCCGCCCAGCGTCGGCCGGCGCCCTAAAGTGGATGGCGATGCCTGCTGACGCCCACAGCCTCTACGAGTTCTTCTACACCAGCCAACTCGATCCCCAGACCTCCCCCACGGTGGTGGGACAGATCCTGTCGAGGGCCAGGCCCCACAACGCGCAGGCGGGCGTGAGCGGACTGCTGGTGTTCGACGGCCTGCGCTTCTTCCAGCACCTGGAAGGCCCACGCGCGATGCTCGAACCGTTGATGGGCCGCATCGTCGGCGACGCCCGGCACGAGGACGTGCGCATCCTGTATGAAGGCGTGCTCGACCAGCGGCGCTACCACCGCTTCGACATGGGCTACGCCCAGACCGACGACCTCGATGCGCTTGCCGCATTGATCAGCCTCTCCGGCCTGCCCGCCGTCGAGCGCTTTTTGCATATGCGATCAGGCTTCGACATCCAGGCCTGACGGCGCGCCGACGCGCTGCATTCAAGCCGCGCGCGCCACGTCCATCCGATCTCGGGCGGCCGCGGAGCAGACCAAGCGGGACCATCCGCGGAACCGGCTGCGCCGGGCCGCAGGATGTGCCCCCTGAAAGGGGGTGGGCGGCGCGCAAAGCGCAGAGCCTGGGGGTTAGTCTTGATCCCAGGTGTAGGTCGCGCCGAAGCCGTCCCACGGCTCCATCACGATGCGCTGGCCGGCCTCGACCACCAGCGACTCGCCGGGGCCGACGACCAGGTCTTCGCTGCCCCATTGGGCCGTGGCGTCGCGGGTGACCCACACGCGGCCCTGCCGCAGCCGCAGCACGCTGCGGCTCTGTGCCCGCAGGCTGATGGCCTGCCCCGCCTTGAGCTGCCAGGCGCCACGGCGCACGGCCGGCGGAATCGCAGCGGCGGGCGCGGCGATCAGGGCTTCGCGGGTCGTGGTGCTCAGGGTGGCGGCGGTCATGGCGGTTCTCCTCGTCGGGCAGCGTGTCGCCCATTGCGCCACGTCTGCTTCGGGAACCGATCATCTGCAGCACGGCGCGGCCGGTCCAATGAAAACGCGCTAGGCTACTGATGCCGGCGACGCATCAATCGCCGCCCGCCCCTCCTGTCCGTCCCGCCCATGCAGCACTCCCAGACCCACCTGCGCACCCGGCCCATCGGCGCCGGCTACCTGCGCGCCTTCGAGGCCGTGGCCCGACATCTGAACTTCCGCGCCGCGGCGGAGGAGATGGCGCTGACGCAGTCCGCGGTCAGCCGCCAGATCCAGTCGCTCGAAGAAGAGGTGGGCGTGCCGCTCTTCCTGCGCCACACCCGGGCGGTGGAGCTGACCAGCGCCGGCGCACAGTTGCTGCTGGCCACGCAGCAGGCGCTGCCGCGCATCGACGGCGCCGTGCGGCTCATCCGCCAGAGCGCCGGCCGCAAGAGCGTGGCGCTGACCACTTTTGCCTCTTTCGCATCGATGTGGCTGATCCCGCGGCTGGAGGCCTTCCAGCAGGAGCATCCGGACATCGACATCCGCATCGATGCCAGCGACGTGGCGGTGGACCTGGAACTGGTCGACATCGACATGGCGCTGCGCTACGGCCCCGCCGAAGCCATGCCCGCGGGCGCGGTGCGCCTCTTCGGCGAGACGCTGATGCCGGTGGCCAGCCCCTGGCTCATCAAGAGCAGCCCGGCCATCCGTGAGCCGGCGGACATCACCCGCTTCACGTTGATCGAGGCCGGTGACGCGCACCGCACACACCTCGAATGGCTGACCTGGCGCCGCTGGTTCGAGACCAATGGCCTGGCCCGCTCGCAGCCGCGGCGCTGGTTGTATTTCAACTATGCCTACCAGATGGTGCAGGCCGCGCTGTCGGGCCAGGGGGTGGTGCTGGCGCGCAGCCCCCTCATCGCCGAAAGCCTGGCCAGCGGCGACCTCGTGGAGGTGCTGCCGCGCCAGCGCATGGATTCGCCGATGGCCTACTGGCTGCTGGTGGCGCCGCGCAGCACCGCACGGCCGGAGATCCGCGCCTTCTGCGACTGGCTGCGCCAACAGGCCGCGGTCACGCGCAAGACCATCGGCGACGGGCCGGACCCGGACACGCTCACGGAGTTGGACTGAACACCGGCCGCGCAGGGTGTCTGCGCGGTCGGCGCAATCGCCCATCCAGCGAGATCGGTACCCATAAGGCACCCAGAGGCGCAGGTCAGCCGACGGGCCAGACCACGCCGTTGTCGTTGAGGATCGCGTCCAGCGGCACGTCGTGCGCCTCGGGCTCGAAGTCGTCGACGAAGCCGTTGGCAAAGCCCAGGCCCACGGTGAAGGGCCGGGGCTCCAGCGCCGCCAGCGTGCGGTCGTAGAAGCCGCCGCCGTAGCCCAGCCGGTAGCCGCCGGCGCTGTAGCCCAGGCAGGGCACGAACAGCAGCGTGGGCACGATCAGCTCGGTGTCCTTGGGCTTGGGGATGTCGTAGGCATCGTTCTCCATCGGGCAGCCGGGGTACCAGACGTGGAAAGTGAGCGTCTTGGTCTCGCGGTCCACCACCGGCAGGCCGATGCGGCGGCGCTGGGGCTCTTCCATCAGCTCGCCGTCCTCCTTCCAGCGATGCAGCGCCGGCAGGGGGTCGAACTCGCCCTTGATGGGCCAGTAGGCGCCGATCACCGTGTCGGGCCGGCCCACCAGCCAGAAGCGCATCACGCGCTGCAGCAGGTCGGCGCGCTGTAGGCGGTCGGGCATCGCCAGGCGTTGCTCGATGAGCGCCGCGCGGACCTGGGACTTGAGAAAGGCCGCCGTGCCCGCGCGTTCTTCACCGTGTGCTTTGTCCATAATCCTTCGATGCAGTTTCAAGGCATTTTGTCACCCCGCCGCGGCTGGCTCGCCGCCCTGGCCCTGGTGGCCGCCACCCTCGCACCGCCAGCCTGCGCCCAGGCCAACCGCAACGACGATGTGCTGCTGCAGATGAAGCAGGCCTTCCAGCGCGGCGACAAGGCCCGCCTCACGGCCCTGCTGCCGCAGGCCCGCGGCCATGTGCTCGAACCCTGGGCCGCGTACTGGGAGCTCAAGGCGCGCCTGGGCGACGCGAGCAGCGACGAGGTCAACGCCTTCTTTGCGCGCTACCCCGGCACCTACCAGGAAGACCGCCTGCGCAACGACTGGCTGCTGCTGATGGGCCAGCGCCGCGCCTGGGACGAGTTCGCCGCCGCGCATGCGGCCTTCCGCATGAACGACGACCGCGAGGTGCAGTGCTATGCCGTGCTGGTCGATGCGCTGCGCAGCGGTCGCGCCACCACGGCGCAGGTCGAGCAGGTGCGCCGCAACTGGCTGGCGCAGCGCGACCTGGACGACGGTTGCCTCACCGCCGCCGATCGGCTGATCGCCGCCGGCGCCATGCCGAAGTCCGACGCCTGGAAGAAGGCGCGCATCGCCATGGAGGCCAATCGCCCCAGCGCCGCCCGCGCGGCCATCAACCTCGTCGCGCCCGAGGCGCTGCCCACCTTCGACCAGGTCAACGCCAGCGCCGTCAAGTTCCTGCTCGGCGCGGCCTCGGCCGCCTCCCGTGGCCGCAAGGAGATGGTCGTGCTGGCGCTGCTGCGCATGGCCGTGGCCGATCCCGACACCGCCGCCGCGCAGCTCGACAGCAAGTGGGGCCCGATGCTCAGCCCCGAAGAGCGCAACTGGGTCTGGGGCAGCATCGGCCGCCAGGCCGCGCAGAAGCTCTCGCCGCAGGCCTTCGGCTACTTCGCCAACGTCAGCAAGAACGGCGACCTCACCGACGACATGCTCGGCTGGAAGGTGCGCGCATCGCTGCGCATGGGCCAGTGGAAGGAGGTCGACGCCGCCGTCCGCGCCATGAGCGAAGAGGCGCAGCAGGACCCGACCTGGGTCTACTGGCGCGCCCGCGCCCTCCTGGCCCAGGGTGGCGAACGCCGCCAGCAGGAGGCCCGCACGCTGCTGGAGACCATCGCCGGCACGCGCGGCTTCTACGAACTGCTGGCGCTCGAAGAACTGGGCCAGCGCGCCCAGGTGCCCACGCCGCCCGCGCCCCTCACGCCCGAGGAGCGCGCCGCCGCGCAGAACAACCCCTCGCTGCAGCGCGGCCTCTACGCCATCGCCATGGGCCTGCGCCCCGAGGGCGTGCGCGAGTGGAACTACGCCACCAACCTGCACGACCGCGGCGGCATGGACGACCGCGCGCTGCTGGCCGCCGCCGACCTGGCGTGCCAGCGCGAGGTGTGGGACCGCTGCATCAACACCAGCGAACGCACCAAGGGCACCATCGACGCGGTGCAGCGCTTTCCCATGCCCTTCCACGACACGGTTCTGCGCAAGAGCCAGGACATCGGCCTGGACCCGGCCTACGTCTACGGCCTGATCCGCCAGGAAAGCCGCTTCATCATGGATGCGCGCTCGGGCGTCGGCGCCTCGGGCCTGATGCAGGTGATGCCCGCCACCGCACGCTGGACGGCGCGCAAGATCGGCCTGCCCTATTCGCCGGACATGATCACCGACCGCGAGACCAACATCACCATCGGCACCAACTACCTCAAGCTGGCGCTGGACGACTTCGACGGCTCCATGCCGCTGGCCGCCGCCGCCTACAACGCCGGCCCGGGCCGGCCGCGCAACTGGCGCAACGGGCCGGTGCTCGACGCCGCCATCTGGGCCGAGAACATTCCCTTTGCCGAGACGCGCGACTACGTGAAGAAGGTGATCGCCAACACCACCAACTATGCGGCGCTGATCTACGGCCGGCCGCAGTCCATCAAGGAACGCCTGGGCAGCGTGGGCCCGCGCAACCCGACAGAGCCCGAACCCAACAAGGACCTGCCCTGAACCGCTGAACCACCCGAAGCGCCATGGACTGGATGGACATCGTCGCCGACACGCTGGCCACCGAGTTCTCGGACGTGCCCGATCTCGCCCAGCTGGTGCGCATCGTGGTGCGCCTGCTTCTGGCGGCGCTGCTGGGCCTGCTGCTGGGCTTCGAGCGCGAGTACGAGGGCAAGGCCGCCGGGGTGCGCACGCACATGCTGGTGGCCATCGGCTCGGCGCTGTTCGTGCTGGTGCCGCAGCAGGCCGGCATCGAGCCGGCCGACATGAGCCGCGTGATCCAGGGCCTGGTGGCTGGGGTCGGCTTCCTGTGCGCCGGCACCATCCTCAAGCGTGGCCGCAATGAGGAGCAGGTGGAAGGCCTGACCACCGCCGCCGGCCTGTGGATGACGGCCGCCATCGGCATGGCCTGCGGGCTGGGTCGCGAGGTGACGGCCATCCTGAGCGCGCTGCTCGGCTTGGCGGTGCTGCAGGCCATGCCGCGGCTGGTGATCTGGGTGAGCCGCAGGGCCGGGCCGCCGCGCGGCGCCGACCGCATGGACGAGACGCGGATGACCGCCAGCCGGGGCGTCGACACCAAGCAGGGCCGCAGCACGAGGGACTGAGCGATGCGCTGGCGCCGGATGCCGCCACGCGGCGGCAGCGAAGCCGCTGGCACGGCACGGCACGGCACGGCACGGCACGGCACGCATCAATCTCCGCCATTTTTTGCATCGATGGGCCGGGGAATCGCCCCTAGCATGCCTCTCGCCCGCTCTTTCACTCAGCCCCGGAGATCTCCATGTCCACCCTCCAGCTCTACATCGGCAACAAGAACTACTCGTCCTGGTCCATGCGCCCCTGGGTGCTGATGAAGCAGGCGGGCATCCCCTTCGAGGAGGTGATGGTGCGCTTCGACAGTTTCGAGGCCGACTCGCGCTTCAAGGCCGTGGTGGGTGCCGTCAACCCGACGGGCAAGGTGCCGGTGCTGGTGGATGGTCCGGTGGTGGTGTGGGACACGCTGGCCATCGCCGAATACCTGGCCGAGCGCTTCCCCGACAAGCAGTTGTGGCCTGCCGACGTCGCGGCCCGCGCACATGCCCGCAGCATCTGCGCCGAGATGCATGCCGGCTTCGGCGCCCTGCGCAACCACTGCGGCATGAACATCGAGGCCTCGCTGCCCGAGGTGGGCGCCCGCCTGATGCGCGAAGAGCCGGCCGTGGTCGCCGACCTGGCGCGCATCTGCCAGATGTGGGAAGGCCTGCTGCAGCGGCACGGCGGCCCCATGCTCTTCGGCGAATTCGGCATTGCCGACGCGTACTACGCGCCGGTGGCCACGCGCATCCGCACCTATGCGCTGCCCGTGCCCGCCGCCATCGATGCCTACATCGACCGCCTCTACGCGCTGCCCGGCGTGAAGGCCTGGATCGACGAGGCGCTGGCCGAACACGACTTCGTCCCGATGGACGAGCCCTACCGTACCTCGCGCGACTGAGCCACTCAGCCGCTGAGCGAAAGAGCGGCCAAGCGGGCAGGCGGCAACGCCACCGATCAGCGGTGCGCCCGCCCCTACACTGCCCCGATGCAGAAGTTTCTTGTGGGCGGCGCCATCCGCGATGCGCTGTTGGGGCGGCCCGGCAGCGACCGCGACTGGGTGGTGGTCGGCGCGACCCCGCAGCAGATGCTGGACGCCGGCTACTTGCCGGTGGGCCGCGACTTCCCGGTCTTCCTCCATCCCGACACGCGCGAGGAATACGCCCTCGCCCGCACCGAGCGAAAGAGCGGTCCGGGCTACCGCGGCTTCGTGGTCCATGCCGCGCCCGAGGTCACGCTGGATGAGGACCTGGCCCGCCGCGACCTGACCATCAACGCCATCGCCCTGCCGGCCGACCTGGCCGACACCGAGCCGCTGCGCACCGACGCCCTCGTCGACCCCTTCCACGGCCAGCGCGACCTGCAGCAGAAGGTGCTGCGCCATGTGACCGACGCCTTCCGCGAGGACCCCGTGCGCATCCTGCGCCTGGCGCGCTTCGCCGCCAAGCTGCACGACTTCAGCGTGGCGCCCGAGACCCTGGCGCTGATGCGCGGCATGGTCGAGGCGGGCGAGGCCGATGCGCTGGTGCCCGAGCGCGTGTGGCAGGAACTGGCCCGCGGCCTGATGGAGCCGAAGCCTTCGCGCATGTTCGAGGTGCTGCGCGCCTGTGGCGCCCTGCGCGTGCTGTTGCCGGAAGTGGACCGCCTGTGGGGCGTGCCGCAGCGCGCCGAGCACCATCCAGAAGTCGACACCGGCGTGCACCTGATGATGGTGCTGGACATGAGCGCCCGCCTGCAGGCGCCACTGCCCGTGCGTTTCGCCTGCCTCACGCACGACCTGGGCAAGGGCACCACGCCCGCCGACGTGCTGCCGCGCCACATCGGCCACGAACAGCGCAGCGCGCGCATCTTGGCCGGCCTGTGCGAGCGCTGGCGCGTGCCCACCGAGGTACGCGAGCTGGCCGACGTGGTGGCACGCGAGCACGGCAACATCCACCGCAGCGATGAACTGGGCCCGGCCGCCCTTCTGCGCCTGCTGGAGCGCTGCGACGCCCTGCGCCGGCCCGAGCGCTTCGCGGATGCACTCCTCGCCTGCGAATGCGACGCCCGCGGCCGCCTGGGCTTCGAGGAGCGGCCCTATGCGCCGCGCGAGCGCCTGCTGGCCGTGCTGGCCGCCGTGCAGGCCGTGGCCACCGAGCCCATCGCCCGAGAAGCCCTGGCCCGCGGCGCCAAGGGACCGCAGATCGGGCAGGCGATCCAGGCGGCGCGCGAAGCGGCGATTTCAGGGATGACGGGCTGATCCCGCGGGTGGACCGGCAACGTCGGGCATGGGGCGCAGCACAAGCTCCACGGCACTGTCCGCCACCGACACCCGCGGCGCTTCGGGATCCGCGTCCCAGCCGTTGATGCGGCGCACCTGCAGCACCCAGCGGCCGCCGCCGCGCAGATCGACGCGGGCCGTCACGGCATTGCCGTACTCACGGCAGCCCGCGCCGGCCGCTTCGTCGGCCAGCTTGAAGGGCAGGTCGCCCTTGCGCACGGGCACCGCCGACAGCAGCGTCAGGCAGGCCGCGCGGTTGACCCGGAGCTGCGATTCGCCGTCGATCCGCAGACCGACCACCGTGGCTGCGGCTTCGGCAATGAATCCGGCCCGGCCGACGAAGACGATCAGGCCGAGCAGGAGGCCCACGAAGACGGTGCTGACCAACGAGGCGCCCTTTCCCAATCCGGGCAGTGCATTGATCACGGTGAGCAGGCATGGCGCCGCCAACAGCGCGAGCCAGACTCCCCACTCTGGCACGTCGGGGTCCAGCACGCCGAGCTTCAGAAGCCCGATCAAGGCGCCAAGGGCGAGCGCACAGCCCCCCGTACCGCTCGCCAGCACACTCAGCGTAGCGCGCCACCATCTCGCCCTCCTTGCCCGAATCAGTCGAAAGAGCGCCCCAGCCACCACGGCGAGTGCGATGACCAAGCCTCCGATCCATCCCGAAGCGTCACGCGTGGTCCTCGCGACAATCCATATGGCGAATGCCAGAAACGCCACCAACTGTGTGAGCACGGCCTCCTTGAAGCCGAGACGCGGAAGTTCATACAGCGCGGTGATCCAGACCGGCGCCTGCAAAAGAATCCACAGGCTCACCAAGCCCAGCAGCACGACCAGCGCGACGGCCGCCCCGAAACCGATCGACACGCTCGCCTCCGGGCCATAGCCGATCAACATGCAGTAGCGGTGCACCACCGCAGCGCCCGCCATCACCGACAGCGCGCTCAGCGCCGCCATCGGCACTTCCTGGAGCGTGGCAAAGAGGTTGCGCGCGACCGGCCACCAGAACGACCGCGATGGCCCTTGAGTGCTGCGCTTTCGCGCAGCCATCCGCGCGGATGGCTTGATGGACATGGGGTGGCTTTCAGCAGTTCTCACAGACTCCCTCCTCCTTGACGGACTGGTATGACTGCGCCCATCGGCGCGAGCGCAGATCATCGTCCCTGCGCCCTCAGCACCGCGCGGCATTGGCCGACGCAGCCCCCGCCCTCTGGCTGCTAAGGTCCAGTCGATGCAAATGCCTTTCCTGCCAGGGCGCGACGCCGCCCTGTTCCTGGACTTCGACGGCACATTGGTCGGCATCGCGGAGACGCCCGAGGCCGTCAAGGTGCCCGACGGCCTGGTGCCGCTGCTGGCCCAGTTGCACGACGCCCTGGAGGGCGCCGTGGCCATCGTCTCCGGCCGGCCTGTCGATGTGCTCGACCGCTTCCTCGCCCCCCTGCGTCTGCCTACCGCCGGTGAGCACGGCGCGCATCGGCGCGATGCCGACGGGCACTTGATGGAGCGTGCGCCCACCGACCTGTCCGAAGTCATTGCCGCAGCCAACGCGCTGGCCAACCGCCATACCGGCCTGCTGGTCGAGCGCAAGCAGGCCGCCGTCGCGCTGCACTACCGCCTCGCACCCGAGCTCGAGCAACTCTGTCTGGACACCATGGCCGAGACGGTCGGCGACCGCCCGGAGTTCGAACTGCTGCACGGCAAATGCGTGGTGGAGATCAAGCCGGCCGGCACCAACAAGGGCACGGCCATCACGGCCTATCTGAAAGAAGCACCCTTCCTCGACCGCAAGCCCTTCTTCTTCGGCGACGACACCACCGATGAGAGCGGATTCGCCGTGGCACAGGCCCATGGCGGTCTGGGCATCAAGGTGGGGCCGGGCAGCACCCGCGCCACGGCGCGGGTCGATGGTCCGGCTGCCGTGTACGAATGGCTCAAGCAGGCGGCCGACGCGTTGGCCGGCCCAGGGACGGCGCCCCGCTGAAGCGCCGCACAACCGACGAGGAGAAGCAAAGAGACATGGCAAGACTGGTCGTGATTTCCAACCGGGTGGCAGACCCGCGCAAGGTGGCCGCAGGCGGCCTGGCAGTGGCCTTGGGCGAATCCCTGCAGCAGACGGGCGGCCTCTGGTTCGGCTGGAGCGGCACCATCGTCGAGGACGGGCCCACCGGCGAAGGCGAGCTGCACCGCCACCAGGCCGGCAAGGTGACGCTGGCCACGCTGGACCTGTGCCGCGAGGACCACGACGCCTACTACCTGGGCTACAGCAACAAGGTGCTCTGGCCCGTCTTCCACAACCGGCTGGACCTGGCGAATTTCGACGCCGGCTTCATCGGTGGCTACCGCCGCGTCAACCAGCTGTTCGCGCGCAAGCTGATGCCCCTGCTGCAGGAAGACGACATCCTGTGGGTGCACGACTACCACCTGATCCCACTGGCCGCCGAGCTGCGCGCCATGGGCTGCAAGCAGAAGATCGGCTTCTTCCTGCACATCCCGCTGCCGCCGCAGATCATCCTGGCGGCGATTCCGCAGCACGAGTGGCTGATGCGCTCGCTGTTCGCCTATGACGTGGTGGGCTTCCAGGCGCAGCAGGACGTGCAGCACTTCGAGCGCTACGTGAGCAACGAGGCGCATGGCGAGGCACTGGGCAACGACCAGTTCCGCGCCTGGGGCCAGACGGTGCGGGCGAGTGCCTTTCCCATCGGCATCGACGTGGACGAGTTCCTGGCGCTCACGCATGCCAAGGAAGCGCGCGACATGCACGAGACGGTGCGGCGCGAGTATTCGCAGCGCCGCCTGCTGCTGGGCATCGACCGGCTCGACTATTCCAAGGGCATTCCGCAGCGGGCGCGGGCCTTCCGCGAGCTGCTGGCACGCTATCCGGAGAACCACCGCAGCGCCACGCTGATCCAGATCGCCTCGCCCACGCGCGAGGACGTGGATGCCTATGGCGACATCCGCCGCGAGCTGGAGTCGCTGTGCGGCGCCATCAACGGCGACTACGGCGAGCTCGACTGGATGCCGGTGCGCTACATCCACCGCACGGTGGCCCGCAAGCGGGTCCCGGGCCTGTGCCGCGCGGCGGCCGTGGGCCTGGTGACGCCGCTGCGCGATGGCATGAACCTGGTGGCCAAGGAGTACATCGCCGCGCAGGATCCGGCCGATCCGGGGGTGCTCGTGCTCTCGCGCTTCGCGGGTGCCGCGGAGCAGCTGAAGGAAGCGTTGCTGGTCAATCCCTACGACACCCACGGCACGGCCGAGACCATCCAGCAGGCCCTGCACATGCCGCTGGAAGAGCGCCGGGCCCGCCACCAGAAGCTGCTGTCGCGCATCCGCGAGCAGGACGTGCACTGGTGGCGCCGGACCTTCCTGGACGCGCTGCGCGACGCGCCGGGCGTGGACTGACCGCGCCGCGCAGAGTGCTCAGCGGCTGCGGGCCGCGTCGTCCTCGGCCAGGGCCTGGCCGACCAGGCCGGCCAGCCAGTCCATGAAGACCTGCAACCGGCGCGGCACCTGCCGCCGGTGCGCATAGAGCAGCGTGATCGGCAGCGGTGGCGCGCGCCATTCGGGCAGCACCTCCACCAGTTCTCCGCGCGCCAGCGCCTCCCGGTGGCCCAACACGGGCGCCTGGATCAGCCCCAGGCCGGCGCGGCAGGCGGCCTCGTAGGCCAGCGTGTTGTTCACCGTGATCACCGCCGGCATCTCGAAGCTGCGCGGCTCACCGCCCTCCTCGTACTCCCACAAGGCCGGCCAGCCCGCCAGGCGCGATGAATAGCGCACCAGCTGGTGGCCCTGGCGCAGCTCGTCCAGGTTGCGCGGGTGGCCGTGCTTCGCCAGGTAGGCGGGCGAGGCCAGGTTGGCCTGCACCATCTGCCCGACCGGCCGCGCCACCAGGCCCGACTCCTGCAGCACCCCGACGCGCAGCACGCAGTCGAAGCCGTCGTGCACCAGGTCCACCCGGCGGTCGGTGCTGCCCAGATCCACTTCCAGCAAGGGATGGTCGGCCAGGAAGGCGGGCAGGTTCGGCAGCACCACGCGGGCGCCCAGTTGCAGCGGCACATCGGCACGGATGCGCCCACGCAACGATCCCGGCTGGCGGCTGAACAGTGATTGCAGGTCCTCCGCCTCCGCCAGCAGCGCCTGCGCCCGCTCCACGAAGGCCTCGCCATCGGGCGTGACCCGCACGGTGCGGGTCGTGCGCTGCAGCAGCCGGGTGCCCACCGTCGCCTCCAGCTGCTGCACGACGGCCGACACGCGGGCCCGTGTCAGGCCCAGCCGCTCGGCGGCGCGGGTGAAGCTGGCCAGCTCGGCCACCTGGACATACACACGCAAGGAATCGAGGTCCATTGGTCACTCAGAAAAGACAGTGAATTCATTTTCTACGGCTTTTTCTGGAGATTGCATCTTCTTAAAGTACCAGTCATCCCATCCACCTCTCCCCACAAGGAAGCAGCCATGACCGACACCGCCACCACTTCGACGCCCCGCATCGCCCTCATCACCGGCGGCAGCCGCGGCCTGGGCAAGAGCGCCGCCCTGCACCTCGCCCGCGACGGCGTGGACCTGCTGATCACCTACCGCAACCGCGCCGACGAGGCCGAGGCCGTGGTGCGCGAGGTGCAGGCCCTGGGCCGGCGCGCCGTGGCCCTGCCCCTGGACGTGTCGCGGGCCGACACCTTCGCCGGCTTTGCCGCCGCCGTGCGCGAGGGGCTCGCCGCCACCTGGGGCCGCACGCAATTCGACATCCTGCTCAACAACGCCGGCATGGGCATCCACGCCAGCTTCGAGGCCACCACCGAGACGCAGTTCGACGAGCTGATGGCCACGCACCTGAGGGGCCCCTTCTTCCTCACACAGGCGCTGCTGCCGCTGCTGGCCGACGGGGGCAATGTGCTGAACGTGTCCTCGGGCCTGGCGCGCTTCTCGCTGCCCGGCTATGCGGCCTACGCCACCATGAAGGGCGGCATCGAGGTGCTGACGCGCTACCTGGCCAAGGAACTGGGCCCGCGCCGCATCGCCGTGAACGTGATCGCCCCCGGCGCCATCGAGACCGACTTCGGCGGCGGCGTGGTGCGCGACAACGCGCAGATGAACGCCGCCATCGCCGCGCAGACCGCGCAGGGCCGCGTCGGCCTGCCCGACGACATCGGCGGTGCCGTGGCCGCGCTGCTGCGGCCGGGCAACCACTGGATGACGGCGCAGCGCGTCGAGGTGTCGGGCGGGATGTTCATCTGAGCGCAGTCGGCCCACTGACCCTGCCGACGCGCGCCAGTCGCGCCAGGGCCGTCCGCCAGAGCGCCTGCAAGCCGGCCGCCAGCGCGGAGGTCGGCGCCGTTGGCGTGAGCCGGGCGACCCGCGCGGGCGCATCGTCCAGCGCCAGCACCTGAACCCAGCCCTCGGCATCGACCTGATGGGCTTGGCCAGCGTCCAGATGCTGGGACACGGCCAGCATCTGCTCCGCCACCCAGCGCGGCGCCTCCACCACCCGCACATGGCCTTCGACGGCGAAGAGCAGGGTGCCGCGGCTCACCGGCAGCAGCAGGCATTCGCCAGGGGCGATGCAGGCCGGATCGGCAGCACGGGAAAGGGCGGCATGGCGGGCGGTCATGGAAGCTCCTTGAACAGGGCGTGGAAGTGGCCTCCAGCGTAGGCCTGACGCTGCCAGCAAAACAGGCACACCCGGCGCGGACATCGACCGCAACAGCGGCGCCGAAAGGCGTTCTGTTATGGTCGATTCGCCGCCCAACTGCATCTGTTCCGATGCACCCGGCCGGCGCACCATCGCAGCCATGTCCCCCCTGCCCCGCTACCGCCAGCTGGCCCAGCATTACACCCAGGCCATCCGCGCCGGCACGCTGCAGCCCGGCGAGCGCCTGCCCTCGCTGCGCGAGCTGATGAAGCTGCATGGCGTGAGCCTGTCCACCGCCTTGCAGGTCTGCCGCACCCTCGAAGGCGATGGCTTCGCCGAGGCGCGCGAGCGCTCGGGCTACTTCGTGCGCCAGCCGCGCCGCCTGGCCATGGTGCCCATGGACGAGCCCGCCGCCGACCGGCCGCCCGATCCGGCGCAGTTCGTCGGCATCCACCAGACGGTGTCGGACTTCGTCACCCGCCGCCGCTGGGGCGAGGTGCACCTGGACCTGTCCTCCGCCCGCGCCTCGCCCGAGTTCTACCCGGCCGAGGCCCTGCGCACGGCCATGATGCGCAGCCTGCGCCAGCGGCCGCAGTTGCTCACGCAGGCATCGCCCTCGCGCAGCCGCACACCTTTCCGCGAGGCGGTGGCGCGGCGGGCGCTACGCGCCGGCATGCACCTCGCGCCCGAGGACGTGCTGCCCACCAACGGCTGCATCGAGGCGCTGAACCTGGCGCTGCGCGCGGTCGCCCAGCCCGGCGACACGGTGGCCGTCGAATCGCCCACCTTCTACGGCCTGCTGCAGGCGCTCGAAAGCCTGGGCATGCGCGCACTGGAGATTCCCACCAGCCCGCAGACCGGCCTGTCGCTGGACGCGCTGGAGCTCGCCCTGCGCACCTACGAAGGCATCAAGGCCGTCGCGGTGGTGCCGCACCTGCAGAACCCGCTGGGCAGCGTCATGCCCGACACCCACAAGCAGCGGCTGGTGCAGTTGTGCCGCGCGCACGGCACCGCGCTGATCGAGGACGACACCTACACCGAGCTGCTGGACATGGACGCCGTCCCGCGTGCCGTCCAGTCCTTCGACACCGACGGCGGCGTGATCCATTGCGCCTCGCTGCACAAGGTGCTGGCGCCCGGGCTGCGGCTGGGCTGGATCCACGCCGGCCGCTGGCATGCGCGGGTGGAGATGCTCAAGTTCGCCCAGACGCGGATGAACGAGGAGCTGTCGCAATGGGCCGTGGGCGAGTTCATGGCCACGAGCGCCTACGACCGCCACCTGCGCCGCCTGCGCGAGACGCTGCGGCTGCAGCGCGAGCGCACGGCCGATGCCATCGCCGCGCACTTCCCGGCCGGCACGCGCATCAACCTGCCGCCCGGCGGGCTTCAGCTGTGGGTGGAGCTGCCGGCTGGCACGCAGGCCCAGGCGCTGTTCGATGCGGCGCTGGAAGAGCACATCCTCGTTGCGCCGGGCACGCTGTTCTCCAACAGCGCGCGCTGCGACGGATTTGTGCGCATCAACTGCGGCCTGCCCTGGTCACCGGCGCTGGCGGCAGGCTTGAAGCGGCTGGGGGAGTTGGCCGTCCAGGTGGCGAGGCCCGCGGTGCGCCGGGCGGCCTGAGCGGCCAGCCCCGACGCGCCGCTGTTCTCTTGCGCTGACGCTTCGCCGGACGTCAGCGGGTCAGTCGACCAGCGCCAGCGCGGCGTAGTCCCCGACCTTGTCGCCCAGGCCCGCTGCGACCAATTCCACACCCTCGGTGAGCGAGGGCAGGCGCCCCTCCAGTTGCGACTGCAGCCGCGGGAGCAGGAAGTCGCGGTTGTGCCAGAAGACGCTGCCACCCAGGCTGATGCGCGACAGGTCCAGCGCGGCCACCAGGTTGTAGAGCAGGCGGCCCATCACGCGGCACAGCGCGTCCACCGTGGCCAGGGCCTTTGCATCGCCCTGCTGTGCGGCACCGAAGAGTTCGGCCGCATCCACCCCGAAACGCCGGGCGATGGCGTTGCCCGCCACCAGCGACTCCACGTCGCCGCGGTTGCCGCAGCCGCACAACGCCTCGTTGTCGTCATCGCTGACGAACAGGTGGCCGGCGTGGCCCGCGTTGCCGTTCTTGCCACGCAGCGTGCGCCCGTCCACGCACAGGCCGACGCCCACGCCGGTACTCCAGGTGACGTAGGCGCAATGGTCCTGGCCCTGCAGCGCGCCCCAGCGGCGCTCGGCCTCCAGCGCGGCGACGGCGTCGTTCTCCACCCGCACGCGGCCGAAGCGGGCGGCCAGCGGCGCCTCGATGGGCGCGAAGGTCCAGTCGTTGGGCAGGCCCCGGTCCGGGCCCGCCAGGCCGCCGCAGATGTTGGGCGTGGCCAGGGCGATGGCGCCCTCGCGCAGCACGAAAGGGCCGGCCGACGACACGCCCACCTGGTCCACCGCCGACACCGGCACGCCGGCCTCGGCACAGGCCGCCTCGATGAGCTGCATCACCTGCCGGGCCACCGCCTCGTTGTCGCCGGTCTTGGCGGTGGGCGCGTTCTGCCGGGCAATCAGGTCGGTACTGCCAGCTTTGGCCAGGCTCACCGCCACCTTGGTGCCGCCGATGTCGACGCAGGCTTTCATGCGCGGGTTTCCTTGGATCGTTGAAAGAGAAGAGGAAGCTCAGAGTAAGCGCGCCACGCCGGCCGCGATCATGCTCAGCACCACGGTGCTGGCGATGGGCACTTGCCACACGCGGCCGAAGAGCTTGAATTGGAAGTCGCCCGGCAGCCGGCCGAAGCCGAGCTTGCGCAGCCAGCCCGTGAGGCCCTGCAGCAGCAGCAGGGCCAGCATGGTGACAAGCAGCCAGCGCAGCATGAGCGACGGGGTTGCGGCTCGCTCAGCCAGCCAGGGCCGCGAGGGCCTGTCGGTGCAGCTCGGGCGTGGCGGCGGCGACCACGCGGCCGTCGGAATGCAGGCCCAGCGGCTGGCCGGCCCAGTCGGTGATCACGCCGCCCGCTGCCTCCACCAGGCCGGCGGGGCCCAGGTAGTCGTAGGGCTGCAGGCCGGCCTCGACCACCAGGTCGATGGTGCCGCCGGCCAGTTGGGCATAGCTGTAGCAGTCGCCGCCGAAGCGGCGCATGGCGCACTGGCGGCTCAGGCGGTCGAAGGCCGTCCATTCGTCGGCCGAGAAGATGTCGGGCGAGGTGGTGAAGATGCGCGCCTCGGACAGCTGCGTGCATTCGCGCACGCGCACCGGTTGGCCGTTGCGCATGGCCACGCCGTCCTGACCCACCCAGCGCTCGCCGAGCACCGGCATGTCGACCAGGCCGAGCACCACGCGCCCGCCCTCCATGGCGCCGATCAGCGTGCCCCACAGGGGGGAGCCGGTGATGAAGCTGCGCGTGCCGTCGATGGGGTCGAGCACCCACACGCGGGCCGCGTCCAGGTTCTGCTGGCCATGCTCCTCGCCATAGATGCCGTCCTGCGGCAGGGCCTGTCCCAGGATGTCGCGCATGGCCTGCTCGGCCGCGCGGTCGGCCAGCGTAACCGGGCTTTCGTCGGCCTTGGTGATGATGTCCAGCGGCTGGCGGAAATGCGCCATCGACTGGGCGGCGGCGGCATCGGCCAGGGCGTGGGCGGTACGGAGCAGGTCGTTCATGGGCGGGCGGGGATGGCGCGATGCGGTCGGTGAAATCAAAGGAATCAGAGCGTGTGGCTGCGGTCGCCCTGGCGGAAGCCGATGGCGTCCCACGGCTCGCCAGCGGCGAAGGCGAGCACCTTGAACAGCTCGCCCATCTCGTGCTCGTGGATCAGGCGGGCCGCCAGGGCCCGTTCCGCCAGCGGGGCGGCCATCATGCGCTCGGCCAGGCCGCAGTCGAGCAGAAAGCGCGCCTGGCTGGTGTAGCCCAGCACTTCCAGGCCGGCGTCCTGGCCGGCCAGCGCGACGCCGGTGAAGTCGACGTGGGCGGTGATGTCCTTGTCGCCCACGGCCACGAGGGGGTTGTCGTCGGAGCGGTGGGCCTGGTGGCACATCAGCGTGCCCATGTGGCGCTGCGGGTGGTAGTACTCGACCTCGGGAAAGCCATAGTCCAGGAAGTAGGCGGCGCCGCGCTTCAGGCGCTCGGCCAGCGTGGCGATGAAGGCGCGGGCCTGGGGATGCACCTCGGTCAGGTAGTCCTGAGGGCCGTCGGGCTCGACGGGCGGGCGCAGCCCGGTCGGTCGGTCGTCCCAGCCGAAGCGGCCATCGGTCTGCACGACGACGCCGCGCTCCAGCCACTCGCCGGCGCGCCGCACCAGCAGTTGGACCGGCATGGCGTCCAGCACCTCGTTGCCGACCACCACGCCTTCGATGCCGTCGGGCAGCGCATCGACCCAGCGCACGCGGCCGGCCCAGGGCGCGAGACGCTCCTGCTGGCGCGCGCGCAGGGCGCCGGAGAGGTCGACGATGGTGTAGCGCGCGACGCGCTCGCCCAGGCTTTCCAGCAGCTGCGCGGCCAGGGCGCCGCTGCCGGCACCGAATTCCCAGACCTCGTCGGTACCCGTGTGCTCGAAGGCATCGGCCACGGCCACGGCCAGGCTCTGACCGAACAGCGAAGACAGCTCGGGCGCGGTCACGAAGTCGCTGCCCGACTGCGGCAGGTGGCCGAACTTGCGGCTGCCGTGCGCGTAATAGCCCAGCCCCGGCGCGTAGAGGGCCAGCGCCATGAAGCGGTCGAACGGCAGCCAGCCACCGTCCCGCTCGATGGCGCGCCTCACCAGCGCTGCACAGGCAGAAGAGGCGGTCGGTACACTGGGCGGGGTCGTCGGGGTGCTCACGGCACCCATTCTCCCTGCAACCTCCGGGTGGCCCGGCGCCTGGGGTCCTTGCCCTTTGGCGGCATGCCCGGCCGACCGACCGATGCCCCCCACCGATCACCCATCCATGAGTGCCCTTCCCTCCGCCAGTGAACCGCGTACCGTGCTGGTGACCGGCGCCGGCCGCCGGCTCGGCCGCGAGATCGCCCTGGCCCTGGCGGCGGGCGGCTGGCAGGTCGCGGTGCACTACCGCAGCTCGCGCGACGAAGCCCAGGCCACCGCCGCCGACTGCGCCCGGCTTTCCGGCCGCGCCGCGATCATCAGCGCCGAGCTGGAGGACGAGGCCGCCGTCCGCGCGATGGTGCCGCAGGTGGTGGCCGAGTTCGGCCGGCTCGACGCCGTGGTGCACAGCGCCTCGCGGTTCGAGCACGACGATGCCGCCAGCTTTGGCTATGCCGCCATGGAGGCCCATCTGCGCAGCAACACCGGTGCCGCCATCGTGCTGGCCCAGGCGCTGCGCCAGCATCTGGACGAACGCGACGGCCAAGGCGCCGTGGTCCATCTGCTGGACCAGAAGCTGTGGAACCCGAATCCCGACTTCCTGAGTTACACGTTGTCGAAGGCCGCGCTGGAAGCCGCCACGCCGCTGCTGGCGTTGGCCCTGGCACCGCGCGTGCGCGTGGTGGGCGTGGCCCCGGGTCTCACGCTGACCAGCCACATGCTGAGCGACGAGCGCTTCCAGCAGTTGCATCGCCTGTCGCCGCTGGGCCGCTCCTCCACGCCGCAGGACGTGGCGGCCACGGTGCGCTTCGCGCTCGAGAACAACTCGATGACCGGCACCACGCTGCTGGTCGACGGCGGCCAACATCTCATGCGCTTCGACCGCGACTTTTCATTGATGTGAAACACCCCCAGGCTCCGCGCTTCGCGCTGCGCCTCCCCCTCCAGGGGGCGCATCCAGCGGCCCGGCAAAGCCGGTTCCGCGGATGCCCACGCGTGGCCTGCTCCGCGGCCCTCTGCATCCCGCAGGCGCATCGGCCGCCGACTCTCTTCACGACATGCCATGAATGTCCAGCCTACTTCTCCCCTCCACGGCCAGCAACGCCTGACGCTCACGGGCCTGCGCTTCGATGCCAACCTGGGCATCCTCGACAGCGAGAAGACGGCGCCGCAGCCGATCCGCGTCGATGCCGAACTCAACCTGGGTCCGCAGCCGCTGGCACCGCAGGACGACGACATCTTCCATGTGCTCGACTACCGCAAGGTGCGCAAGATCATCATCGACGAGTGCACCGCGCACCATGTGAACCTGCTGGAAAGCCTGATCGGCCAGGTGGCCGGCCGGCTGATGCAGCTGCCCGGCGTGCTGGGCGTGCGGGTGAAGATCGCCAAGCTGGAAATCTTCGACGACTGCGAAGTCGCGATCCAAGTCGAGACCGGCCAGTGGTGAGCGCAGGCGAGGCCCATCGAGTCGGATTGCATCGCGCTCATTCGGGTTGGATCCCGGCACGCTTGGCGAGCGTGCCGTAGAGGCCGATGTCCCGGTGGAGGAGTCCCGCCAGCTGACGCGGCTCGCCGCCCACCGGCACCAGACCCTGCTGCGCCAGCACCTGGCGCATGCCCGGATCGTCGAGCGCCGCACGCACGTTGGCATTCACGGTCCCGATGACGGCGTCCGTGGTTCCGCGCGGCGCAAAGAGGCCGTACCACAGCGTCATCTCCAGGCCGGCCAGACCGCTCTCGGCAAAGGTGGGAACGTTCGGGAAATCAGCGCTGCGGCGCTTGGCCGCGAACGCCAGGGCCCTCAGGCGACCCACCTGCAGCTGGGGCCCGACGCTGGGCGCCGAGCCGATCAGGAACTGCACGTCTCCCGCCATCAGTGCGGTGACGGCCTCTCCTGCGCCTTTGTAGGGAATGTGGACGGCCTGCACGCCAGCGACATTGAGGAAGTTCTCGGCGGCCAGGTGAAAGGCATTGCCCACACCCGGAGAGGCATAGGCCAGCTTGGCGCCCGGCCGTTTGGCCGCCGCGATGAAGTCGGCCAGCGTCCTGGCAGGGTTGGCCGCATTGACGACGAGCAGCATGCCCTCGGCCGCACAGACCTCCACCACCGGGCGCAGGTCGCGCTCCGTATCGAAGGGAAGCTTCTTGTAGATGCTGGGATTGATGGCCAGGGAAGGACCATGCAGGAGCAAGGTATGGCCATCCGGCGGCGCCTTGGCCACGATGTCCGCGCCGATGTTGCCGTTGGCACCCGCGCGGTTCTCGACGATGAAGGTGTTTCCGGTGCGCTGGCCCAGCACATTGGCCAGCAGGCGGGCCACGATGTCGGGCGCACCGCCCGTGCCGAAGGGAACGATGATCCGCGTTACCCGGCTGTCGCGCTCCTGCGCCAGCACCGGCGGCACGCCACCCAGGCAGGCTGCGGCGGCCAGTGTGGCAAGGAAGGATTTTCTTGTGATTCCAGAGTCGGACATGGTGTCTCCAAGGTAGGGCCTGCGCTGTCTGGCCGGCCTCTTTCTGAGCCCGAGGGCTTCTGCTTCACGGTGACAGGAAGGCGTCCACCGTCTCGGTGAACGTCGCAGCCTGCTCGACATGACTCATGTGCGCGGCGTCGGCCATCAACCGCAACTCGGCATGCTGGATGCACGCGGCCAGCGCCTGCGAGACCGCCGGGCTGACCGCCATGTCCTGTTGACCTGCGATCACCAGCGTCGGCATCTCCAGCCGCCCCAGGGAGGCGATGTGGTCCAGCCCGCAGATGGCATGGACCGCCGTGGTGTATCCCGTCACGGAGGTGTCGGCGACCATGCGGCCGATCCAATCGGTGGTCGCGGGCGCACGGCCCAGGAAGTCCGGCGTGAACCACCGGTCCAGGGTCGGGCGGACCTGCTGCGCCATGCCGCCGGCCTGTGCGTCCGCCACCCGCTGCTGCCAGACGGCCCTCACCGGCGCCGGCGTCACCGCGCCGCAATGCGCGAGCACCAGTCGTCGGATGCGGGAGGGCGCCGCGAGCGCCATGGCCTGGGCCACCATGCCGCCGAACGACAGGCCTGCGAGGGAAAACTCCCGCAGCCCGAGGGGCTCGAGCGCGAGCAGGACCGCGGCCGCGTAGTCATGCAACGCCGCCCCGGGTGGCAGGGCCGCAGAGCGGCCATGGCCGGGCAGATCCGGAACGATGACGCGGAAGCGACGCGCCAGCACGGGAATCTGCAGGCGCCATGCCTCCGCGCGGGTCGCGATGGGATGCAGCAGGACGACGGCTGGCGCGGACTCGGCACCGAAGACGTCCAGGTGCAGCGGCCAGCTCATGCCGGAACTCCCAGCTGACCCGCAAGCCAGGCAACGATGGTGGGCAGGGTCTGCGGCGTCAGGCCCATGTGCCCGCCCGGAAACAGCCGCACATGCTTGGGATTGCCGTGTTCTGTCAGCAAGTGCAGATCGGCGATCGGGCACTGCTTGTCCTCGCGCCCGTTGACCAGCAGCAGCGGTGCGCTGCGGCGGTCGAGCAGTCCCTGGTCGAGCAGGGACAGGCGCTTGAAGAAGGCCAGGTATTCCTCGTCGTTGCGGGCACCCAGCATGCGGCAGCGTGTCTCCACCAGTCCCATCAGGTAGCTGTCGGGGTAGCGGGACGCGCCGATCCATTCAGGCTGGAACATGTAGTGCGCGCCACCGCCCCAGTTCACTGCGCCCCGCAGCCGGTCGGGGTAGAGCAGTGCAAGTTTGGTGGCCCAGTAGCCGCCGAACGAACGGCCCAGGCAGGCCAGGCGTTGGCCGTCGAGATCGGACTGCGTGTCGATCCAGTCGAACACCGTGGTGAACTGCCTTTCGGCGTCCTGCACACCCTTGACCGGGGACTCCCCCGTGCCCGCGTTGTCCATCGCGACCGTCGCGATGCCCAGCGCCAGCAGGGCATCGCAGGCCTGGGTCATCTGCTCCTTCCAGGCATCGACGCCGCCCCACATGACCACGACGGGAGGACGTTCGACATTCGCGGGCCTGCGCAGAAGGGCGGTGATCGAGTCCCCCTCGCCCTCCCGGCCAGCGAACGGAATGCGCACCACCTGCACCGGCAGCGTCCAGAGCCGGGCGGCTCTCAGGTAGGTTTCCCGCTCGCGTTCGGCGCAGCGCAGCTTGGCCGGATGATCCGGGCAGGGGAAGCGGCCCATGAAGTAGAGACCGCTCGCCTTCATGAACAGCTTGCAGGCCTCGTCCAGGGCGCCCGCCTGCTCGGCCTTTTCCGCGGAGGCGCTGCAGGCATCGCCTGCCTCGCGCCAATGCGCGGCCCACTGGGCGCCGTCGAGTCCCGGAAGGCGGTCGATCAGGTCGACGCCCTCGTCCGGATCCAGCGCGTTCATCGGGTGGGTGCGAGAGCGCAGCCTCGTCTTCATCCAGACACGCGCCTCGGCGAGCGTCTTGGGGCGTCCCTGGACATCGCCGTCCGGCGTCTGCTGGGCATCCTGCATGGGGTCTCCTGTTCAATCGGCGTTGTTCGCAACGGGACTGTGCCAGTGGGCGGGCATAAGCAAAAACTGTTCTTGTGGATTCAAACTATTTGCCTGACCTATAGTTTGCGGATGCGCATCAACCGGCTGGACCTCAATCTCCTCGCATGTCTGGACGCATTGCTGGCGCACCGCAACGTCAGCCGGGCGGCGAAGCAGATGCACCTGAGCCAGCCTGCGACCAGTGCCGCGCTGGCAAGGCTGCGGGACTACTTCCAGGACCCATTGCTGCTGCGGGAAGGGAGGCATTACGCGCTGACGCCGTTTGCGGAATCCCTGGTCGACCCTGTGCGGGACATCCTGTCGCGCGCCCAGGCGCTGACGCAGTTGCGGCCCGAGACGGACCCGCTGCGCATGGAGCGGAACATCACGATCGTGGCGTCGGACTATGTGTTCAGTACCGTCCTGGTGCCGCTGTTCCGGATGGCCGAGACGACCGCGCCACGGCTCACGTTCGCGGTCCGGCCGGTCTCGGGATACGACTCGCCCGAACTGGAGAACCAGCATGTCGACCTGGTGTTGCTGGGCGCCTCCGCCGTCGCCAGCCATCACCCCAGCGAGCTGCTGCTCTCGGACTCGTTCTGCTGCATCGCGTGGGCCGAGAACCCCCTGATCGGCCGGACCCTTTCGCTCAAGGCCTTCCAGAAGATGGGGCACGTCGTTCCGCTCCTCGGCGACGGCCGATTGCCGACCCTGGATCAGGTCGCTTATGAGATGCAGGGCGTCGTGCGGCGCATCGCGATGCGCGTCCCGACCTTTTCGGCCGTGGCGGATTGCGTGGTCGGGACTTCGCACATCGCCACCATTCCGAAATCCTTCGCCAAGGGCTTGTTGAAGACGCTGCCGCTGCGGCTGATGACCTGCCCGATCCACATCCCGCCCGTGCGCATCGCGATGCAGTGGCACCGGCACCAGGTGGACGACCCGGTGCTGCGCTGGGTGAGGCGCAACCTGCAGGATGTGGCGGTACAGCAGGGATTCCTCCGCCCGCACTCTCCGTCGTGAACATCGCTGGCGTGGTCGCGCAGAAATCGTCCGCGATAGTCAGCGCCCGAGGCATCCCTGCGCACCGCCGTTTCACGGCACCGAAGGCCCGCGCGGTCCATGAGGATGTGGCGTCCCGGGCAAAATCGCGCCCCATGAACGCCGTCTGGACCGAACCCGAAGCCCCTGCAGCCGCCGCCCCCAGCCACCAGGCGGCCGCGAAGATCGAGCGCGAGACGCACAAGCTCGAAAAGCGCCTGTGTCGCGAGGTCGGCCGCGCCATCACCGACTACAACATGATCGAAGAGGGCGACAAGGTCATGGTGTGCCTCTCGGGCGGCAAGGACAGCTACGGCATGCTGGACATCCTGCTCAAGCTCAAGGCCCGGGCGCCGGTCAACTTCGAGCTGATCGCCGTCAACCTCGACCAGAAGCAGCCCGGCTTTCCGGAAGACGTGCTGCCGGCCTATCTGAAGCAGGTGGGCGTGCCTTTCCACATCGAGGAGCAGGACACCTACAGCATCGTCAAGCGCGTGGTGCCCGAGGGCAAAACCACCTGCGGTCTGTGCTCGCGCCTGCGCCGGGGCATCCTCTACCGCGTGGCCGACGAGCTGGGCGCCACCAAGATCGCGCTGGGCCACCACCGCGACGACATCCTGGCGACCTTCTTCCTCAACATGTTCTTCGCCGCCAAGCTCAAGGCCATGCCGCCCAAGCTGGTGAGCGACGACGGCCGGCATGTGGTGATCCGCCCGCTGGCCTACGTGGCCGAGAAGGACCTCGTGCGCTGGGCCCAGCACCGCGGCTTCCCCATCATTCCCTGCAACCTCTGCGGCAGCCAGGAGAACCTGCAGCGCCAGGTGGTCGGCGACATGCTGCGCGACTGGGAACGCAAGCATCCCGGCAGGCTCGAGAACATGCTCCACAGCCTGCAGAACGTGGCGCCCTCGCACCTGCTGGACGGAACCCTGCACGACTTCAAGGGTCTGAAGCCGACCGGCGTGGCCAGCGAGGACGGCGACCGGGCCTTCGATCCGCCCGAACTGCCGCCCGTGCCCGCCATGCCCTCGGCGGTGCAGGTGTTCAGCCTCGGCTGACGCGCGCTTCCCGCCGACTTCCAGCCACGACGCGCCGCCGCGCGTCCAGCCGATGCGACAACGACACAGGGGCCGGCCAACGGCCCCAGGGATGACGACGACATGCAACGCGCATTGCGACTCCTCGGCCTGGCCGCCGTGACGGCGGTGGCCGCCGGCCTGACGGGCTGTGCCACCTCCTACGTGGTGGACAACAACGTCCAGAGCTATGCCAAGGCACCCATTCCGCCTGGCGCCACCTACCGCTTCGAACGCCTCCCCTCGCAGCAAGCGAACGACGCGGCCCAGACCGACCTGGAAACCCTGGCCGAGCCCTCGCTGGCCGCCGCCGGGCTCCGGCGCGACGACGCCAATCCGCGCTATGCCGTGCAGGTGAGCGCCCGCTCGCAGCTGGAACTGTCGCCCTGGGCCGATCCGTGGTTCGATGGTCCGGGCTGGGGCCCCGGCTGGGGTCCGCGCTGGGGCGTGGGCCTGGGCTATGGCCGCCCCGGCTGGTACGGCGGCGGCTGGTGGGGCCCGGGCGCCCTGCCGCCCAACCAGACCTGGTACGGCCGCGAGGTGTCGATCGTGATGCGCTCGCTGCCCGACCGGCAGGTCGTCTACGAGACCCATGCCCGCCACGACGGCCCCTACCCGGACACGCGGCGGATCCTGCCGGTGATGTTCCATGCGGCGCTGCAGGGCTTTCCCAACCCGCCGCAGGCCGTGCGCCGCGTGGATGTGACGGTCGAGACGAAGCCGCCCGCGTCCACGCAGGCCGCCCCGCAGCCCGCAACGGCCGCGCCGGCTGCCCCGACGCCGACGCCCGCGCGCCCTTGAGCGCCTCGCGGGGAGTGGGCAGGCGCCCCGCCCACCGCCGCGTTCTCGGTGACACTCGCCCGATGGACATCACCCGCCTCATCGCCGTGCGCCACGGCGAGACGCTCTGGAACGTCGACACCCGCATCCAGGGCCAGCTCGACATCCCGCTCAACGACGAAGGCCAGTGGCAGGCGCAGCAGGCGGGCCGCGCGCTGGCCGAGGAGCCCGTCGCCGCCATCTACGCCAGCGACCTGGCCCGCGCCTGGCAGACGGCCAGCGCCATCGCCGAGGCCCATCCCGACGCGCCCCCACTCATCGCCGAACCCCGGCTGCGCGAGCGCGGCTTCGGCATCTTCGAGGGTCGCACCTTCGCCGAGATCGAGGCCGAGCTGCCCGAGCAGGCGCTCAAGTGGCGCAAGCGCGTGCCCGACTTCGCCCCCGAGGGCGGCGAAAACCTGCTGGTCTTCCGGGACCGCATCGTGGCCGTCGCCGCCGAACTGGCGGCACGCCATCCCGGCGAGCTGGTGGTCCTGGTCGCCCACGGCGGCGTGATGGACGTGCTCTACCGCGCCGCCACCGGCCAGGAGCTTCAGGCGCCTCGCACCTGGGAGCTGCGCAACGCGGCCATCAACCGTCTGCTGTGGACGCCGGAGGGCTTCTCCCTGGTGGGATGGGCCGACACGGGACACCTCAACCGGGATCTGGCGCGCGACGAGACGAGCACCTGAGGCCACCTAGAATCCGCGCTCGCCAGCCTCTGGATGAACCCCATGAACCGCTGCAGCCTCCCACATTTCCTGCTTGCCGCCGCCCTGAGCTGTATGGGCACCGCGGCCCTTCTCTCGCCCCTGCCTGCGCAGGCCCAGACCCAGAACGAAGCGGCCGTCGGCGGCCGCAACTTCCCCGACGGCACATTGCGCGGTCGCCTGCGCATGCTCGACTTTCCGCAGGCCGACCTCGACGGCCGGCTGGAAGTGCTGGCCCCCGGCACCCGCATCCGCAATGCCCAGAACATGGTCGTGACCGGCAGCACGCTGCTGGGCCAGGACCTGGCGGTGAACTACCTGCGCGATCCCGCCGGGCAGGTGCAGCAGATCTGGATCCTCTCGCCCGACGAGGCTGCCACCGACCGCGCGACGGCCAGTGGCAAGCCGCTGCTCAACATCTGGCCCTTCGTCACTCGGGCCGACAACGAAGGCAGCTGAGCGCGCCGCCCCGGCGCCCAGCCCGCGGGGCACGGCCGGCCACCGCTGCGCTACGCCTCTCCATTCGATTCCAGCCTCCGGCGCCCCCCGGCAGCCCCCCCTTTGCACAGAAAGCCCCCACCATGTCCCGCAAAGTCTTCATCAAGACCTTCGGCTGCCAGATGAACGAGTACGACTCGGACAAGATGGCCGATGTCCTCGCCGCCGCCGACGGCTACGAGCCCACCCAGAACGTGGACGAGGCCGACCTGATCCTCTTCAACACCTGTTCCGTGCGCGAGAAGGCGCAGGAAAAGGTCTTCTCCGACCTCGGCCGCGTGCAGCACCTGAAGGCCAAGGGCGTGAAGATCGGCGTCGGCGGCTGCGTCGCCAGCCAGGAGGGCGAGGCCATCATTGCCCGCGCGCCCTACGTGGACGTGGTCTTCGGCCCGCAGACCCTGCACCGTCTGCCCGAGCTGCTGGCCCGCCGCGAGGCCGAGCGCCGGCCGCAGGTGGACATCTCCTTCCCCGAGATCGAGAAATTCGACCACCTGCCGCCCGCGCGCGTCGAGGGCGCCACGGCCTATGTGTCGATCATGGAAGGCTGCTCCAAGTACTGCAGCTACTGCGTGGTGCCCTACACCCGCGGCGAGGAGGTCAACCGCCCGCTCGACGATGTGCTGGTCGAGGTGGCGGGCCTGGCCGACCAGGGCGTTCGCGAGGTCACGCTGCTGGGCCAGAACGTGAACGCCTACCGCGGCAGGATGGGCGACACCGCCGAGATCGCCGACTTCGCCACGCTGATCGAATACATCGCCGAGATTCCTGGCATCGAGCGCATCCGCTACACCACGAGTCACCCCAACGAGTTCACGCCGCGGCTGATCGAGACCTACGCCAAGGTGCCGCAGCTGGTGAGCCACCTGCACCTGCCGGTGCAGCACGGCAGCGACCGCATCCTGATGGCGATGAAGCGCGGCTACACCGCCATGGAATACAAGAGCACGATCCGCAAGCTGCGCGCCATCCGGCCGCAGCTGGCGCTGTCCAGCGACTTCATCGTCGGCTTCCCGGGTGAGACCGAGGACGACTTCGCGAAGATGATGAAGCTGATCGAGGACGTGGGCTTCGACGCCAGCTTCAGCTTCATCTTCAGCCCGCGGCCCGGCACACCCGCCGCCGCGCTGCACGACGACACGCCGCACGAGGTCAAGCTCGCGCGCCTGCAGCACCTGCAGAAGACCATTGACGACAACGTCCGGCGGCTGTCCGATGCGCTGGTCGGTACCACGCAGCGGCTGCTGGTCGAAGGGCCTTCCAAGAAGAACCCGGCCGAACTGATGGGCCGCACCGACTGCTTCCGCGTCGTCAACTTCGAGGCGCCCGCGCGCCTGGTGGGCCAGATGGTGGACGTGACGATCACCCAGGCCCTCTCGCACACCCTGCGCGGCGAGGTGCTGACGCACGAGCATGACGGAGCCGGCGCCAAGCGCGCCGCGCAGGCCGCCTGATGTCGGCCGGCCGGCCACGCGCCCGCGGCTCCTTCCAGCAGTTGATGCTGGCCGCCTTTCTGGTGGTCACGGCGCTGGTGGTGGGCGTCGCGCTGCGCGCCGTCTTCCAGTACGACCAGCTCATCACGCAAAGCCGCGAGGCGGCGCGTCGGGCGCTGCTGCTCTCGGGTGCCGCCCAGTCGCTGGCCGAGCGCAGCGCGGCCATGGAACGCTCGGGCCGCCAGTCGCTGGTGCTCAACGACGCCGTGCTGCGCCGCCGCTTCGCCGACGCGCAGAAGGATGCGCAGAACGTGGTGCAGCGGCTGGTCGACAACGGGCTGCTGCCGCAATCGGCCCAGCAATGGCGCGCCCAGATGGCCACCATCGAGGACCTGATGAACGGCGCGCCCGAGACGGCCCTGGCCCGCGAGGGCTCGATGGCGCTGCAGTTCCGCGAACTGGATGCGCTCAACACCCAGCTCGCCCAGCAGGCGCAGATGCTGATCGAGGCCCAGAACAACGCCCTGGCCGACCGGCTGGAGGCCGCGCGGCGCCGGCTGACGCTGCAGGTGGTGGCGGCCAGCGGGCTGGCCGCGGCCCTGGCGCTGGCCTTCGGCATCTGGCTGGCGCGGCCCTTCAAGCGGCTGGAGCGCGCCATCGTGCGCCTGGGCGAGAACCGGCTGGACGAGCCCATCGACATCCGCGGCCCGGCCGACGTGCGGCGCGTGTCGCAGCAGCTGGACTGGCTGCGCCTGCGGCTGATGGAGCTGGACGCCGACAAGGCGCGCTTCCTGCGCCATGTGTCGCACGAGCTCAAGACGCCGCTGGCGGCGCTGCGCGAAGGCGTGTCGCTGCTGGAGGACGGCGTGACCGGCGAGCTCAACCCGGCCCAGCGCGAGGTGGCGCAGATCCTGCAACAGAACGCCGTGTCGCTCCAAAGCCAGATCGAGGCGCTGCTGCGCTTCAACGCCGCCGCCTTCGAGGCCCGCCAGCTCAAGCGCGAACGCTGCAACCTGGTCAAGCTGGTGCAGGAGCAGATCGACGCCCAGCGGCTGCAGTGGCAGTCGCACGGCCTGACCGTGCGGGTGGAGGGCGAGCCGGTGACAGTGATGGCCGATCCGGCCAAGCTGGGCACGGCGGTGGCCAACCTGCTGTCCAACGCGATCCGCTTCTCGGCCCGAGGCGGCACCATCGCGCTGGCCGTCTCCAGCACCGGCGACACCGCCAGCATCGAGATCAGCGACGCCGGTCCCGGCATCGCGCCGGACGACCGCGACCGGGTGTTCGAGCCCTTCTTCCGCGGCGAGCGCCAGCCGGAGCACACCGTGAAAGGCACAGGCATCGGCCTGTCCATCGTGCAGGAGTACATTGCAGCCCATGGTGGCCGCATTGCGCTGCTGCCCACCGGCCCCGGCGCGCGATTCCGCATCGACCTGCCGCGCGGCTGACCTCTCCCAACCCCACGCCCATGACGACCTTGTCCGTCCGCAGCCCTCTCCTTGCCGTTGCCCTGGTCCTGGCCGGGGTGCTGGCAGGCTGCGCCACCCCAGCGCCCACGCCGAGCGTGCCGGCCCCTGCGCCAGCCACCACGGCCAACCCACCCGTGCCGGCCACCCGGCCGGCCGTCCAGCCGGTGGAAGTGCAACCCGTCGCCCCAGCCACCCAGATGCAGTCGGCTGGCAACGGCATGGCAGCCAGTGGCTACGGCAGTGCCAGCAGCGAAGCGCTGTCCCGCATGCTGGCCTACGCCGACCGGGCCCGCAGCCTGCAGTCTGGCGAGGCGGCCGCGGAGATCGCCCGCATCGGCGACCCCGGCGACTCGGCCCCCCTGCAGATGCAGCTGGCCCTGGCGCTGGCGCAGACCCGCAACCCTGCCGATCTGGCGCGCGCCACGGCCCTGATGCAGCGCGTCGCCGGCAGCACGCAGGCCGAGGCCCAGCCGCTGCAGCCGCTGGCGCGGGTGCTGGCCGCCCGCTACCTGGAGCAGCGCCGCGTCGAGGACGACCGCGACCGGCAGGTGGCGCAGCTCAAGGAAGCGCAGCGGCGCATCGACCACCTCAATGACCGCATCGAGGCGCTGCGCGCCATCGAACGCAGCTTCGGCCGCCCGTCCAACGGCGCGGCGCGCCCCTCGCCCTGAACCGGCCGGCCCGGCCGCACCCACCCGATCCAGGCAAGCCCATGAGCGACACCGCCAAAGCCGCCGCCACCGGCGCCCGCATCCTGGTCGTGGACGACGATGCCGACATGCTGCGGCTGCTGTCGCTGCGCCTGGCTGCGGCGGGCTACCAGGTCACGGCCGTAACCTCGGCCGAGTCGGCGCTCACGCAACTGGAGATCGAGCATCCGCGGCTGGTGCTCAGCGACGTGCGCCTTCCCGGACGCGACGGGCTGCAGCTGTTCGACGAGATCCGCAAGCGCCATCCGACGCTGCCGGTGATCCTGCTCACGGCGCACGGCACCATTCCCGACGCGGTGGAGGCGACATCCCGCGGCGTCTTCACCTACCTCACCAAGCCCTACGACGCCCGCGAGCTGCTCGACAAGATCGGCCAGGCGATGGCCCTGGGCGCCCCCGCCGCCA
This sequence comes from Pseudacidovorax sp., assembly GCF_017991995.1. Lineage (GTDB taxonomy): Bacteria > Pseudomonadota > Gammaproteobacteria > Burkholderiales > Burkholderiaceae_C > Xenophilus. Next base: position 37,226 of record NZ_JAGOPN010000014.1, read on the forward strand.
CGCCGGCCGCGGGCGGCGACGAAAGCTGGCGCGCCGAGATCGTCAGCCGCTCCAGCCGCATGGCCGAGGTGCTGGCCGAGGCGCGCATGGTGGCCAAGTCGGACGCCAGCGTGCTGCTGCGTGGCGACTCCGGCACCGGCAAGGAAGTGCTGGCCCGCGCCATCCACAAGGCCAGCGACCGCGCACGCAAGCCCTTCGTGGCCGTCAACTGCGGAGCGATTCCCGAGGCGCTGCTGGAATCCGAGCTGTTCGGCCACGTCAAGGGCGCCTTCACCGACGCCCACGCCAACCACAAGGGGCTGTTCCAGCAGGCCGATGGCGGCACGCTGATGCTGGACGAAATCGGCGACATGCCACCCGCCCTGCAGGTCAAGCTGCTGCGCGTGCTGCAGGAGCGCGCGGTGCGCCCGGTGGGTGCCACGCAGGCGATTGCCGTGGACGTGCGCATCATCTCCGCCACCCATCGCGACCTGGAGGCGGCCATGGCCACCGCCCAGTTCCGGGAGGACCTGTACTACCGCCTGAACGTGGTCACGCTCACGCTGCCGCCGCTGTCGGCCCGGCGCGAGGACATCCCGCTACTGGCCAACCACTTCCTGCAGAAGCTGGCCGGCAAGTACGGCAAGCGGCTGTCGGGCTTCGCGCCCGAGGCGCTCAAGGCCCTGACCACGGCCCCCTGGCCGGGCAACATCCGCCAGCTCTACAACGTGGTCGAGCAGGTGTGCGCCCTGTCGAGCTCGCCGCTGATCCCGCTGGCACTGGTGCAGCGGGCGCTGCGCGTGCCCACCGTGGAGGTGCAGACCTATGCCGAGGCCAAGCAGCGCTTCGAGCGCGATTACCTGGTCGGGCTGCTCAAGCTGACCGACGGCAACGTGGCCGATGCCGCGCGCCTGGCCGACCGCAACCGCACCGAGTTCTACCGTCTTTTGCAGAAGCACGAACTCACGCCAGGCCACTTCAAGAACGACGGCGTCGCTGGCGCTTCGGAGCCTGTCGCCGACGAGCGACAGGGCTAAGTCGTTGATTTGAAAAGGATTGGCCGCCACCCCTCGGCGAGTTGTCGGGCTGTGGCGACAGATTCGGTGCTATTACGGCCGCGACGGCTGAAAACGCCAAGAATCAATCGAGAAAATCTCCGTAACTCGCTGATTTTCAACAATTAAATCGTGTTGGCATGGGGATTGCCCCATAGCCTGCATGACCCTCCTCACCACCCCCCCTGTCATCCTGCGTCCGCAGCGTGACGCCCTGCGTCGCAAGAACGCGCAGACGGCGCGCGCCCGCTCGACGCGGAGCCAGGCCCATGCGCCGGCACTCGCCGCCAGCGCCAGCGCGGACTGCGTCTTCAAGCGCCTCCCCGCCATCGGTGAGACCCCCCTTTCGAATTTCCAGCACTGGTAAGGACTCGCCATGAAACCGAACGAGTTTTCGCACCTGAAGGTCCTGACGCCCGAGCAGTTCCAGCCGCGCCGCCCTGCCGCCCGCGAGGAACGCCATCCCAACGCCGTCACTGCGCCCCCGATCAACCGCGGTTCCATGACGCCTCGCCCCTGGCGCGGTTTCTGGAACAGCATCGGCACCGCCCTCCTGCTCAAGATGGGCGCGGGTCGTGCCACCGCGGCCGCCCAGCCTGCCGGTCCGGTCCAGCCCTGGGAGCGCGCCGCCAAGCGCCGCCGACTGACCTTCACGATGCTGGCCCTGTTCAGCACCGTGCTGGCCTCGGCCCTGTTTGCCCAGGTGCAGCCCTACTACGACAACGCCTTCCTGGAATATGGCCAGATCGCGCTGTATGGCCTGCTCTCCGGCTGGGTGGTCACCGGCTTCGTGACCGCGCTGATGGGTTTCTACGTGTCTGTGCGTGGCGACAAGTACGCCCTGTCGGCCAAGCAGGTCGCCGACCATCCGATGAATCCGGAGGCCCGCACCGCGATCATCATGCCGATCTGCAACGAGGACGTGGCCACGGTGTTCGCCGGCCTGCGCGCCACCTGCGAATCGGTGGCCAACACCGGCCATGCGAAGCAGTTTGATGTGTTCGTGCTGTCCGACAGCTACAACCCCGAGATCGCCAAGGCCGAACGTGCCGCGTGGGAAGAACTGCGCGCCGCCCTGGCCCAGTCCTTTGCCGACAGCCCGAACAAGCCGCAGGTCGAGGTGTACTACCGCCTGCGCACCCGCCGCACGCACCGCAAGGCCGGCAACGTGGCCGACTTCTGCCGCCGCTGGGGCAAGGACTACCGCTACATGGTCGTGCTCGATGCCGACAGCGTCATGAGCGGCGACTGCCTGACCAGCATGGTCAAGCTGATGGAAGCCAATCCCACCGCCGGGATCATCCAGACCGCCACGCAGGCCATCGGCCACGTGACGCTGCACGCACGCGCGCAGCAGTTCGCCAGCCGCGTGACGGGCCGCCTGTTCACCCTGGGCATGCAGTTCTGGCAGCTGGGGGAATCGCACTACTGGGGCCACAACGCCATCATCCGCGTCGCGCCCTTCATGGAGCACTGCGCGCTGGCCCCGATCAAGGGCACGGGCGGCATGTCCGGCGGCATCATGAGCCATGACTTCGTCGAGGCCGCCCTGATGCGCCGCGCCGGCTACCACGTCTGGCTGGTGTCCGACCTGGTCGGCAGCTACGAGCAGCAGCCGCCCGATCTGCTGGCCGAACTGCAGCGTGACCGCCGCTGGTGCCAGGGCAACCTGCAAAACGCCCGCCTGATGGCCGAGCCCGGCATCCACCCCGTGCACCGCGCCATGTTCGTGACCGGCACGATGGCTTATGTGTCCGCCCCGATGTGGCTGGCTTTCATGACCCTGGGCACCGCCCTGTGGCTGACCGGCTCGCGTCTGGTCCAGGACTGGGCCGTGCTGCCCATGGAGCTGGCCGGACTGTGGATCTGGACGCTGTGCCTGCTGTTCCTGCCCCGCATCCTAGGCGTGGCCGCGGTGTTCATGCGCGGTGAGCAGAAGAACTTCGGCGGTGCGTTCAGCCTGTTCAAGAGCGCCGCGCTGGAAAGCGTCATGGCCATCGTGCAGGCACCCGTGCGCATGCTGGCCCACTCGCTGTTCGTGATCGTCGCCCTGACCGGCCTCAAGCTGGAGTGGAAGTCGCCCCCGCGGGAAGCGGCCGCCGTGCCGTGGAGCGAGGCCTTCAACCGCCTGGCGCCAATGAGCGGTCTGGTGGCTGTGCTGGCCTGCGGCGTGGCGCTGATCGACGCCAGCGCGCTGGTGTGGCTCATGCCCGTCGGCCTGCCGCTGCTGCTGGCCATTCCCATGGCCGTGCTGACCAGCCGCATCGATGTCGGTGGCGTGATGCGCGAGCGTCACTACCTGCTGATTCCCGAGGAATCCCGGTCGCCCGCCGTGCTGCGCCGCGCGTGGGCCCACGCGGACCGACTGGCCCTGAAGGCAGCCTGAGTCCGGCGCCTCGCCAAAACAAAACGCCCGCGAATTTCGCGGGCGTTTTTCATTTGGGAGATCGGTAGTTTTACCGAAGGATGGATGGGTCGAAGGGCTTGCGCCGAGGATTCGACAGGCTCAGCCCGAACGGCCTCGGGTCAACCGGACCGCATGACCGGGCGACCCGCTCCTCGCGTCAGAACGGCAGCTTGGGCCCACCCGGCCCGCCCATTCCCGGCAGCCCGGGCATGCCCTTCATGCCGCCCAGGCGCTTCATCATCTTCATGAGGCCGCCGCCCTTCATCTTCTTCATCATGCCCTGCATCTGCTCGAACTCGTTGAGCAGGCGGTTGACCTCCTGGACCTGCACGCCGGCGCCCGTGGCGATGCGCTTCTTGCGGCTGGCCTTGATGAGCTCGGGCTTGCGGCGCTCGGTGGGCGTCATGCTGTGGATGATGCCTTCCTTGCGGCGAATGTCGCGCTCGGCGCGCGTCAGGTCGGCCTCGCTGGCCTTGGCGGCCAGTTGGGTGGGCAGCTTGTCCATGAAGCTGGAGAGGCCGCCCATCTGCTTCATCTGCTGCAACTGGGCCAGGAAGTCTTCCAGGTCGAAGTGGCCGCTCTTGACCTTGGTGGCGAGCTTCTTGGCCGCCTCCATGTCGACACCGGCCGAGACCTGCTCGACCAGCGCCACGATGTCGCCCATGCCCAGGATGCGCCCGGCATGGCGCTCGGCGTCGAAGACCTCCAGCCCGTCGATCTTCTCGCTGGTACCAGCGAACTTGATCGGCACGCCCGTGATCTGCCGCACCGACAGCGCCGCACCGCCGCGCGAGTCGCCGTCCATCTTGGTCAGAATGATGCCGGTCAGCGGCAGCGCGTCCTTGAAGGCCTTGGCGGTGTTGGCCGCGTCCTGGCCCTGCATGGCGTCGACGACGAACAGGGTCTCGACCGGATTCAAGGCGCCGTGCAGCGTCTTGATTTCCTCCATCAGCACTTCGTCGATGGCCAGGCGGCCGGCGGTGTCGACCAGCAGCACGTCGAAGTAGTGCCGCTTGGCGTAGTCGAGCGCGGCGCGGGCGATGTCCAGCGGCTTCTGGTCGGGCGTGCTGGGGAACCACTCGGCGCCGGCCTGCTTCGTCACCGTCTTGAGCTGCTCGATGGCCGCCGGGCGGTAGACGTCGCCCGAGACGGTCAGCACCTTCTTCTTGCGCTTCTCGATCAGGTGCTTGGCCAGCTTGGCGGTGGTGGTGGTCTTGCCGGCGCCCTGCAGGCCGGCCATGAGCACCACGGCCGGCGGCTGGGCGTTGAGGTTGATGTCCGAGACGCCCTCGCCCATGGTCGCCGCCAGTTCGCGGTTGACGATGCCCACCAGCGCCTGGCCGGGCTTGAGGGAACCCATCACCTCCTCGCCCATCGCCTTGTCCTTGACCCGGTTGACGAAGTCGCGCACCACCGGCAGCGCGACGTCGGCCTCGAGCAGCGCCATGCGCACCTCGCGCATCATGTCCTGCACGTTGGTTTCGGTGATGCGCGCCTGCCCGCTCATCTGCTTGACGAGGCGGGAGAACTTGTCGGTGAGGGCGGTGGCCATGGATGGGAGGGGAAGAAGGCTGGGGAAGGAAGCGGCCGCGCCGCGGCGGCGGCCGAGTCCGGGGCGGGCACGGCGGGGTGTCCGGCGGGCCCCGTCCGCTGGGGGCCAAAGGCTAAACTCAGCGGATGATTCTAGCGAGCCCCTCCCCACTCAGCGTGGCCCTGGGCATCGCCACGGCCGCGGCCTACGGCGTGGCCGCCGCCTTCTCCCACAAGCTCAACCGCAGCGCCACCCAGACCGTCGTCGCCATCGCGTGGCTGCTGCACGCGGCAGCGCTGGCCGCCGGCCTGCTGCCAGGCACGCCGCGCTTCGGCTTCGCACCGGCCCTGTCGATCACGGCTTGGCTGGTGATGACGGTCTATGCCGTGGAAAGCCGGCTCTTCCCGGGCCTGACGGTGCGCCGCGTGCTGGCGGGGCTGGGCGCGCTGGCGGCACTGCTGGCCGCAGCCTTTCCGGGTTCGCCGCTGCACATGAATGCCTCGCCCTGGCTGCCGCTGCATCTGGCACTGGGCATCGCCAGCTACGGGCTCTTCGGCGCAGCTGTGGTGCATGCCTGGCTCATGACGCGGGCCGAGCAGCGCATCCGCCAGGCGGCCGATCCGCATGCGGGCCTGCCGCTGCTGACGCTGGAGCGCCTGACCTTCCGCTTCGTCACGGCCGGTTTCGTGCTGCTGTCGGCCACGCTGCTGGCGGGCCTGTTGTTCAGCGAGACGCTCTACGGGCCCCAGGTGCGCGCCTGGAAGTGGGACCACAAGACGGTGTTCTCGCTGCTGGCCTGGCTGAGCTTCGCCATCCTGCTGGCCGGCCGCAGCCGCTTCGGCTGGCGGGGCCGCACGGCCAAGCGCGTGCTCTATGCGGGGGCCGTGCTGCTGCTGCTGGCCTACGTGGGCTCGCGCTTCGTGCTCGAAGTGGTGCTGCACCGGCCCGTCGCCTGATGAAATTCCTGCTCGTGACCCTCGTGGTGGCCGTGGCCATCTGGATCTGGCGGCGCAACCGCCAGGAAGAACTGGACGCCGCATCGCCGCCCCGGCCCAACGCCCGGCCGGCCGTCCGGGGGCCACAGCAGATGGTGCGCTGCGCCCATTGCGGCCTGCACCTGCCGGCCGCCGACGCCGTGTCCGGCCGCCACGGCACCTATTGCAGCGACCGGCACCGCAACGCCGCGGAGCCATGACACCGGACACGGACTTTCCGTCGTCAAACACGGACTGGTCCGCGCTGGAAACCCGCACCGAGCGCAGCCAGGCCCTGCAGCGGGTGTGGCGTGGCTTCATGACGGCCCGGCCGGCGGTGGGACTGCTGCTGCTGGCGCTGCAGGGCATTGCCTTCGCCCTGGGCCAGTCCACGCACGCGCCGACCCTGGCCATCACGGCCCTCTACGCCGCCTTCACCCTGGCCGACCGGCTGCGTACACCCGCGCGCCTGCCGCTGCGACGGCTGGGCATGACCTGGCTGCTGTGCATCGGCCTCGACGTTGCCGTGTTCGCACTGCTTCAGGCGCTGCAGACCGGCACCACGGTCAACTACACGCCCTTGCTGGCCCTTCCGGTGCTCATGGCGGCCGTGGCCGGGGGCCTGGTGGTCGGGCTGGCCACCACCTCGGCCGCCACGCTGCTGATGCTGGCCGAGGCGCTGCGCTTCCAGCTCACGGCCGGCCCCGACGGGCCGGGCCGGTTGCTCCAGGCCGCACTGACCGGCACGGGCCTGTTCGTGCTGTCGCTGCTGGCCCACCAGCTGGCGCTGCGGCTGGCCCGCGAAGAGGCCCGCGCCAGCCGCAGCCAGGATTCGGCCCAGTTGCAGGCGCAGATCAATGCCCTCGTGATCGAGGCGCTGGCCGAAGGCGTGCTGGTGGTGGACGAGGCCGGCCGCGTGCACACGGCCAACCCGGCCGCCGATGCCCTGCTGGGGGGCGGGCTGGACCGCGGCTCGCTGCCGCGCTCGCTGCTGGCCCATCCGGCGTGGCAGCCGCTGGCCAGCCTGGCGCAGCGCACCTTCGAGGACAGGGCCGACCTCGGCGCCGACCTGCCGATCGCCCAGCCTCAGGCCACGCCGCGCGAGCTGCGGGTGCGCACCCGGCTGACGGCCGTGGACGGCGCCCGCGACCGCGGCTTCTGCGTGATGTTCCTGCAGGACCTGCGACAGCTGGAAGCCCGCATCCGCACCGAGAAGATGGCTGCGATGGGCCGCATGTCGGCGGCCGTCGCGCACGAGATCCGCAATCCGCTGGCCGCCATCACGCAGGCCAGCGCCCTGCTGGAGGAGGATCTGACCGAGCCGGCACAGCAGCGCCTCAATGCCATGGTTCAGCAGAACGCACGCCGGCTCGGCCGCATCGTCGACGAGGTGCTGGACGTCGCGCGCGTGCGCCAGCAGGGCAGTGACCTGGGCCAGGGAACGGCCCTGCCCCTTGCCGCCAGCGTCTACACCATGGTCGACGAGTGGAGCCGCCAGAGCGGCCGCGCGCAGCCGGCCCTGCGCCTGGTGGAAAGTCTGCCGGCGGTGCGCTTCAACGAGGAGCACCTGCGGCGCATCCTGGTCAACCTGCTGGACAACGCCGCCCGCTATGCAGGACCGGGCGAGGAATCCATCCGCGTCCACACCTTCGCCGCGGGCGACGGCCGGCCCACCCTGGCCGTCTGGAGCGACGGCGCGCCCCTGGAGCAGGGCGTGGAACGCCACCTGTTCGAGCCCTTCTTCTCGTCCGAGAGCCGCTCCAGCGGGCTGGGCCTGTTCATCTGCCGCGAGCTGTGCGAGCGCCATGGGGCCACCATCCGCTACGAACGCCTGCGTCCCGCACCCGACGTGCCGGCCGGCAATGCCTTCCTGCTGAGCTTCGCGCCAGCGCAGGCGGGCGCTTTGCCACAATAGCTCGGTGAGCAGTTCTCCCGCATCGCCGCCGGCGCAGATCCTCGTCGTGGACGACGAGCCCGACCTGCGCACCCTCTACGAGCTGACCCTGCTGCGCGAGGGCTACCTGGTCGAAGCGGCCAGCAGCGTGGAGGAGGCGTGGCAGCACCTGCAGGCCAACCGCTTCGATGCCGTGATCACCGACATGCGGCTGCCCGACGGCCTCGGCCTGGAACTGCTGCAGCGCATCGCCCGCCACCAGCGCAGCGAGCGCTGCGTCGTGATGACCGCCTACGGCTCGGCCGAGAACGCTGTCGAGGCGCTCAAGGCGGGCGCCTTCGACTACCTGACCAAGCCGGTGGACCTGAAGCAGTTCCGCAGCGTGGTGGCCTCGGCCGTGCAGGAGCGCCCGGGCGGCACGCCGGCACGTCCCGCGTCGCCACGCGAGTCCGCGCCGATCGTGCCGGCCGAAGAAGCGCCGGCCGAGGCAGGCGTCGCGCCCGCGGCCCGCGCCGCGCTGGCGCGCCTGGTGGGCGAGTCGGACGTCATGCGCGCCGTCAAGGCCCGCATCGTGCGTGTGGCACGCGGCATGGCGCCGGTGCTGATTCACGGCGAATCGGGCACGGGCAAGGAATTGGTGGCGCGCGCCCTGCACGGCTGCAGCCAACGGGCGGGAGGCCCCTTCGTCGCCGTCAACTGTGGCGCCATTCCGGAGGCGCTGCTGGAAGCCGAGTTCTTCGGCGCACGCAAGGGCTCCTACACCGGCGCGATGCAGGACCGTGACGGCTACTTCCAGGCGGCGCGCGGGGGCACGCTCTTCCTCGACGAGATCGGCGACCTGCCGCTGGCCATGCAGTCCAAGCTGCTGCGGGCCATCCAGGAACGCTGCGTGCGCCCCATCGGCAGCACACAGGAGGAGCCCGTGGACGTGCGCATCGTCAGCGCCACACACAAGGACCTGCAGGCCGAGGTGCTGGCGGGCCGCTTCCGGCAGGACCTGTTCTACCGCCTCAACGTGATCGAGGTCCGGCTGCCGCCGCTGCGCGAGCGCCGGGAAGACCTGTCGGCCCTGTGCACCGCCCTGCTGGCGCGCATCGCCGAGGAAAGCGGCCAGCCGGTGCCGAGGATGACGATGCAGGTGCTGCTCAAGCTCGAATCGCATCCGCTGCGCGGCAACGTGCGCGAACTGGAGAACCTGCTGCATCGCGCGGTGGCACTCAGCGAGGGTGACACGCTGCAGCTGGACGTCGAGGCCGCGGACGGCAGCGGTATGCAGGACCTGTCCATGCCGCTCTTTGCCACGCCAGCGCCGGGCGCCGTGACGGCCGTTCCCGTGCCGGAGGCCGCGCCCACCCGATCGCCGGCAGTCGCGGGAGCCCCCCCCGTGCCCACTGATCTGCAGCAGTACCTCGACGACCAGGAACGCGGCATCGTCGAGCGCGCGCTGCGCGAGGCCAACTACAACCGCACCGCCGCCGCAGCGCGCCTGGGCCTGAGCCTGCGCCAGATCCGCTACCGCATCGCGCGTCTGGGCATCGCGGTGCCGCATGGCGACGATGACTGAGCCCGACACCGCCCCCTGGGACGGTGGCTGGCTGCGGGCGGCGCGGCGGCTGGACACCCCCAACTTCGGCCCCCGTCCGGCGGGAGCCTGCATCGACCTCCTGGTGGTGCACTCCATCAGCCTGCCGCCCGGCCACTATGGCGGCGAGGAGGTGCAGCAGCTCTTCACCAACCGGCTGGACTGGGACGCGCATCCCTACTTCGCGCAGATCCGGGGCCTGGAGGTCTCGGCGCACTTCTACATCCGTCGCAATGGCGAACTCTGGCAGTTCGTGAGCGTGGACGACCGGGCCTGGCACGCGGGCGTCTCGCAGTGGCGGGGTCGCGCCAACTGCAATGACGATTCGGTCGGCGTGGAACTGGAAGGCCTGGAAGGCGAGCGTTTCGAGGACGCGCAGTACGAGACGCTGGCCCAGCTCGCGCGGGCACTGTCGGCCCGCTATCCGATTGCCCACATCGCCGGCCACGAACACATCGCCCCCGGCCGCAAATACGACCCGGGGCCGGGCTTCGACTGGGCCCGCTTGGCGCGGCAGCTGGCGGGCACCGCCATCGCCTTCCCGGCCGCTCCTTAAATTTTTCAATCGGACCCCGGGGAGCGATGGCGCCAGCGCTCCGGGGCGGGCCGGATGGCCGGACGTCGCCAAGCCCCTGTTCATGCGGGTTTGCGCGCCAAATCGCCCGCCAAGCCCCATCGTTGCGGCCTCGGCCGCGCAGGCACCTACTGCTGCTTGGCTCCGGCGCGAAATCCTGGGGTTTCACCGGAAGTCAAGCTTGACCCGGCAGCCCGACCAAACACTACCGGTAGTGCATTGGCTCTCCTCCGGACACCAGATATAGTGCCCCTCCATCGACGCGGCGGCATGGATCCCTGCCCGCCCGCGCCCTGATCGACGAACACCAAGCCCCCTCAAGAGGAACCGCATGCAGACTGCCTTGAACTCCCCTGCCACCTCCGCCCAGCCCCTGCCGACGATGCCCGCCGGCCGCGACGTGACGGGCACGACGGCCCCCGCACTCGCCCACTACCAGATCATCCGCCGCAATGGCGCCGTGGTGCCCTTCGCGCCCGAGAAGATCACCGTGGCGATGATGAAGGCCTTCCTGGCGGTGCACGGGACGCAGGGCGCGGCCTCGGCCAGCGTGCGCGAGACGGTCGAGGGCCTGACGCAGGCCGTGGTCCGCGCGCTGGTGCGCTCGCGCCCGGGCGGCGGCACCTTCCACATCGAGGACGTGCAGGACCAGGTCGAGCTCGGCCTGATGCGCGGCGGCTACCAGGAAGTCGCCCGCGCCTACGTGCTCTACCGCGAGCGCCGTGCGCAAGAGCGCTCCAAGCAAGTCGAGCAGACGGCTGCGGCCGCCGCGCCGCAACTGCATGTGCTGGACGGCGGCGAGCGAGTTCCGCTGGACATGGGCGCCCTGCAATCGCTGCTGCAGTCCGCCTGCGTCGGCCTGGGCGATGGCGTGAAGGCCGAGCCCATCGTGGCCGAGACCATGCGCAACCTGTACGACGGCGTGCCGCTGGACGAGGTCTACAAGGCCTCGATCCTGGCTGCCCGCACGCTGATCGAGAAGGATCCCGACTACACCTACGCCACCGCGCGCCTGCTGCTGCACACCATCGTCAAGGAAGTGCTGGGCCGCGAAGTGGCGCACGCCGAAATGGGCGCCGCCTACGCCGACTACTTCCCGCAGTTCATCAAGAAGGGCGTCGAGAACGAGCTGCTCGACGAGAAGCTGCTGCAGTACGACCTGGCCCGCCTGGGCGCCGCGCTCAAGGCCGACCGTGACCTGAAGTTCGACTACCTCGGCCTGCAGACCCTGTACGACCGCTACTTCCTGCACGTGCGCAAGAGCCGCATCGAGCTGCCGCAGGCCTTCTTCATGCGCGTGGCCATGGGCCTGGCGCTGGGCGAGATCGACCGCGAGGCGCGCGCCATCGAGTTCTACGAGGTGCTGTCCTCGTTCGACTTCATGTCGTCCACGCCCACGCTATTCAACAGCGGCACGCTGCGCTCGCAGCTCTCGTCCTGCTACCTGACCACCGTGCCCGACGACCTGGACGGCATCTACGAGTCGATCAAGGAAAACGCGCTGCTGTCGAAGTTCGCCGGCGGCCTGGGCAACGACTGGACCCGCGTGCGCGCCCTGGGCTCGCACATCAAGGGCACCAACGGCGAATCGCAGGGCGTCGTGCCCTTCCTCAAGGTGGTCAACGACACGGCCGTGGCCGTCAACCAGGGCGGCAAGCGCAAGGGCGCGGTCTGCACGTACCTGGAGACCTGGCACCTGGACATCGAAGAGTTCCTGGAACTGCGCAAGAACACGGGTGACGACCGCCGCCGCACCCACGACATGAACACGGCCAACTGGATCCCCGACCTGTTCATGCGCCGCGTGATGGAAAAGGGCAACTGGACGCTGTTCTCGCCCTCTTCCGTGCCCGACCTGCACGACCTGTTCGGCGCCGACTTCGAAAAGGCCTACGTCGCCTACGAAGAGAAGGCCGCGCGCGGCGAGATCAAGCCCGCCAAGACGGTGCCCGCCACCGACCTGTGGCGCAAGATGCTCTCGATGCTGTTCGAGACCGGCCATCCCTGGATCACCTTCAAGGACGCCTGCAACGTGCGCTCGCCGCAGCAGCATGCCGGCGTGGTGCACTCGTCCAACCTCTGCACCGAGATCACGCTCAACACCAGCGACACCGAGACCGCCGTCTGCAACCTGGGCTCGGTCAACCTGCTTCAGCACTTGAAGGACGGTGGCGTCGACCACGAGAAGCTCAAGAAGACCATCTCGGTCGCCATGCGCATGCTCGACAACGTCATCGACATCAACTACTACGCCGTCAAGAAGGCGCGCGACTCGAACCTGCGCCACCGCCCGGTGGGCCTGGGCCTGATGGGCTTCCAGGACGCGCTGTACGAGCTGCGCATCCCCTATGCCAGCGAGCAGGCCGTCCAGTTCGCCGACAAGTCGATGGAAGCCATCTGCTACTACGCCTACTGGGCCTCCACCGAACTGGCCGCCGAACGTGGCCGCTACAGCAGCTTCAAGGGCTCGCTGTGGGACAAGGGCATCCTGCCCATCGATTCGCTCGACCTGCTGGAAAAGGCCCGCGGCGGCTATGTCGAGGTGGACCGCTCGCGCACCCTCGACTGGGACGCGCTGCGCGCCAAGATCAAGCAGGACGGCATGCGCAACTCCAACTGCGTGGCCATCGCACCGACGGCGACCATCTCCAACATCATCGGCGTGGACGCCTCGATCGAGCCCTGCTTCGGCAACCTGTCGGTCAAGTCCAACCTGTCGGGCGAATTCACCGTCATCAACCACTACCTGGTGCGCGACCTCAAGCGCCTGGGCCTGTGGGACGACGTGATGGTCATGGACCTCAAGCACTTCGACGGCTCGCTGCGTCCCATCGACCGTGTGCCGCAGGACGTGAAGGCGCTGTACGCCACGGCCTTCGAGGTCGAGCCGCAGTGGCTGGTCGAAGCCGCCGCGCGTCGCCAGAAGTGGATCGACCAGGCCCAGAGCCTGAACATCTACATGGCCGGCGCCTCGGGCAAGAAGCTGCACGACACCTACACGCTGGCCTGGACGCGCGGCCTCAAGACCACCTACTACCTGCGCACCATCAGCGCCACGCACGCCGAGAAGTCGACCGTGCAATCGAGCCGCCTCAACGCCGTGTCCTCCGGTGGCAGCTCGTCCATGGCCATGCAGCCCGCTGCTGCAGCCAGCGCGCCCAGCGCACTCGAAGCCGCAGCCGCCGCGGCGCAAGCGCAGATGAACGCGGTGCCCGCCACCGACATCAAGTTCTGCGCCATCGACGATCCGGGCTGCGAAGCCTGCCAGTGATTCCAGCGCGCGTCGCGCGTTGCTGCATGCGTTCCTGCGCAAAGCAGGAACGCATGCCTTCATGTCGGGGCATCGGACGACAGACCCGATGCCCAGGCACAACAAAATTCAGCAACGACACAGCCGAAGAACTTTTCAATCGCGTGTCGTTGCTCTGATAATTGAGCATTGGATTTTTCTATGTTGACCTGGGACGACGAAGTCAAGCCCTCCAATTCGGGCGCACTGTCGAATGCATCGGACATGGCCGCAGGCCGGTCGATGGCATCCCCTTCCTCCCCCGCTTCCTTTGCACAGCCGGCGCTGGCCACGCACAGCTTCAGCGCTCCTGCTGCTGTGCAACCCGGTGCTGCCACGACTGCCGCCGCGCGCCGCGTGAATGCCGCCGACAAGCGCATCATCAACGGCCAGACCGACGTCAACCAGCTTGTGCCCTTCAAGTACAAGTGGGCCTGGGAAAAGTACCTCGCCACCTGCGCCAATCACTGGATGCCGCAGGAGGTCAACATGAATCGCGACATCGCTCTGTGGAAGGACCCGAACGGCCTGACCGAGGACGAGCGCCGCATCGTCAAGCGCAATCTCGGCTTCTTCGTCACCGCCGATTCGCTCGCCGCCAACAACATCGTGCTGGGCACCTACCGGCACATCACCGCGCCCGAATGCCGCCAGTTCCTGCTGCGCCAGGCCTTCGAGGAAGCGATCCACACCCATGCCTACCAGTACATCGTGGAGTCGCTGGGCCTGGACGAGTCCGAGATCTTCAACGCCTACAACGAAGTCCAGTCGATCCGCGACAAGGACGAGTTCCTGATCCCGTTCATCGACGCGATCATGGACCCCGACTTCAAGACCGGCACGCCCGAGACCGACCAGACGCTGCTGAAGTCGTTGATCGTCTTCGCCTGCCTGATGGAAGGCCTGTTCTTCTACGTCGGCTTCACGCAGATCCTCGCGCTCGGACGCCAGAACAAGATGACCGGTGCCGCCGAGCAGTACCAGTACATCCTGCGCGACGAGTCGATGCACTGCAACTTCGGCATCGACCTGATCAACCAGCTCAAGCTCGAGAACCCGCATCTGTGGACGCCCGAGTTCAAGGCCGAGATCAAGGCCCTGTTCCAGAAGGCGGTCGAGCTCGAATACCGCTATGCCGAAGACACCATGCCCCGCGGCGTGCTCGGCATGAATGCCTCCATGTTCAAGGGCTACCTGCGCTACATCGCCAACCGGCGTGCCACACAGATCGGCCTGGAAGCGCTCTTCCCGAACGAAGAAAACCCGTTCCCCTGGATGAGCGAAATGATCGACCTGAAGAAAGAGCGCAATTTCTTCGAAACCCGCGTGATCGAATACCAGTCGGGTGGCGCGCTCTCATGGGACTGAGCACGCCTCTTTCCTGAAGGACGAATGGATCTGAGACCCGCCCCGGACGCCAGACGCACCCCAGAGTGCGGCGTCCGGGGCTTTCCCATTCGTGGTGGCGGGGTGTGCCCCGACGTCACGGATCGCTGGCCGCAGGCACACGGGCGGCCGGTGCAATTCGAAGGTTGATTTCCAACTTGATCAAGGAGAAAGAAATGGCAACTGCAAAGAAGGCTCCGGCCAAGAAGGTCGCTGCAAAGAAGGCCGCTCCGGCCAAGAAGGTCGCGGCGAAGAAGGCGGCTCCGGCCAAGAAGGCTGCCGCACCGGCAAAGAAGGTCGCCGCCAAGAAGGCTGCACCGGCAAAGAAGGTCGCAGCGAAGAAGGCGGCACCGGCCAAGAAGGCAGCGCCGGCGAAGAAGGTTGCGGCCAAGAAGGCGGCACCGGCCAAGAAGGTCGCGGCGAAGAAGGCTGCGCCCGCCAAGAAGGCCGCAGCGCCGGCGAAGAAGGTTGCAGCCAAGAAGGCAGCAGCACCTGCGAAGAAGGTCGCCGCCAAGAAGGCTGCACCGGCCAAGAAGGTCGCCGCCAAGAAGACGACGGCGGCCAAGACGGCTGCGGCCCCCAAGGCCCCCGCCAAGAAGGCCGCTGCCAAGAAGGCCGCCGCCAAGAAGCCTGCCCCTGCGAAAGCGCCTGCCCCTGCGGCTGCGCCCGCGCCCGCCGCTGCAGCCCCTGCAGCACAGACCACGCTGAGCCCGCAGGCCGCCTGGCCCTTCCCCACGGCCAGCAAGCCCTGAGGCTGAACGAAGCGCCGCGCCAGCGGCCTTCGACGCCCGAACCCGGCGACCGCAAGGCGCCGGGTTTTTTATTGCCGCGTCGCGAGCCCGCTCAGAGGCCCAGCGCGGCGCGGTCGACCTGGTAGTTCTGGGGGCCGCGCTGTGCGATCTTGAGCGCGCCAAGACGATTGCCCAGTTCGGCGCAACGCACCAGATCCCAGCCCTGCTCCAGACCATACAGCAGGCCGCCGCGCCAGGCGTCGCCACAGCCGGTGGGATCGACCACGGCCTCGGGCGTCACGGGCGCCACGCGCGTCGCCTCACCACCCACCCACACATCGCAGCCCTCGGCGCCCAGGGTGACCACCATGCCGCGCACGCGGCGCGAGATCTCGGCCGTGCTCCAGCCCGTGCGCTCGCTGAGCATGCGGCCTTCATAGTCGTTGACCACGACCCAGTCGGCCTGATCGATGAAGTGGGCCAGGTCCTTGCCGTCGAACATGGGCAGGCCCTGGCCCGGATCGAAGACGAAGGGAACGCCGGCAGCCTTGAACTGCGCGGCATGCTGCAGCATCGCCTCGCGGCCGTCGGGCGCGATGATGCCCAGGCGGATGTCCTCGCGTGCCTCGATGCGGTTGAGGTGGGCCTGCTGCATCGCGCCCGGGTGGAAGGCCGTGATCTGGTTGTTGTCGCGGTCGGTCATGATCATGGCCTGCGCTGTGTAGCTGTCGTCCAGCTGCAGGATGAACTCGGTGCCCACGCCCAACTCCTTCAGGCGCTGCACGTAGTCGGCGCCATCGCTGCCCACGGCCGCCATGGGCAGGGCGCGACCGCCCAGCGCATTCAGGCTGTAGGCGATGTTGCCGGCGCAGCCGCCGAAGTCCCGGCGCAGGCCGGGCACCAGGAAGGACACGTTCAGGATGTGCAGTTGGTCGGGCAGGATCTGCTCGGCGAAGCGACCCTCGAAGGTCATGATGGTGTCGAATGCGAGCGAGCCGCAGATCACGGAAGCCATGGCGGGATCAATCCTGCAGAAGCGGTGGGAGACAAGGCGAAGCCGCGGGCACGGTATGACCGTCGGCCTCAGGGATAGAAGGCGAGCACGCTGTGGCCCACCACGGAAGGCAGCGGCCGGCCGGCCGCCGCGTGCAACTCGAGCGCCAGCGCGACCTCCTCTTCGGCCCGGCCCGGCAATACGGCAGCACGCGCCATCTCGACCGGCTGGACGACGCGCCGCAGCACCGGGCGTTCGGAGCCGTCGAGCAAGGACAGTTCGATCGCCGGCATGGCCACGGCCACCGGCGCCGCATTGCGCAGCGTGAAGACCAGCCGGTAGCGGCCTTCCGCGCCGTCGCGCATCAACGTGGAGCCATCCACGCGGATGTCGTCGATGCGGCGCGGTGCCTCGATCGTGCAGGCCGTCGCCTGGCACACGGCCGTCAGCAACGGCAGCAGGGCTGGCCGGGACAGCGCCCACTGGTCGCGTTCATGCCGCATCACCTGCGCGCCCAGCACGATCAGCAGGCCCAGTGCGGCCAGCGACCACAGCCAGAAGCGGCGGCGACGCGGCGCCCCGCCTTCTTCTGGCGCGTCCGGCGTGTCCAGAAAGCTGGGGCGCAACGGGGTGAACGGCGGCGCCGCCAGGTCGTCACGGGCAGCCGGCTCATCGGCCATCGGCAGAGCGGACGACGGCGGGGTCGACTCCGCCGTCGGGGACGCTTCGACCAACGGCTGGGGCGCCTGTCCCTGCGCTTCGTCGATGTCGGCGTCTAGGGATGGGCGGTCAAGGCCCGCATCCGGCGCGGGGACGACCGGGGCCGGCGGCAGATCCGACTCCAGCGAGGGCTCGAAGGGGGCCGGGCGCGGCTGTACCGCGGCGCGACCGGGCCGCAGGAAGGCGGCGAGCGCGGTGGGCTCGGCATTCACCCATGCGCGACCGCGGCGCAGGACGCGGCCGACCTGCGCCGCGTCGGCCGCCGGGCGCCCGGGGATGGCCGAGGGCATGGAGGACGCCGACGGCGCCTGGGCATCCTGCGTCGACGCCGCCCTGTCTTCGGGCTGCGCCAGATCCAGCAGGTCGTCGCGCGCACGCATCCGGGGCTCGATGCGTTCAGCCGCCGGGGGCGCAGATGTCGCACCACCCGCAGACAGATCGAGCCAGTCGACAGAGGGCCAGGGCTGGGCGGTCGGCGAAGTGTTGGCAGACAGCGAGGGCGACGCTGCGCCGGGCACATCGTCGTCCACCGGCACACTCTCTGCGTCCCGCATCGCAGAGGCCGACTCCGCGTCGCCCAGCCCCGCCGCAGCCCCCGGCTCCGCGACAGGCCATGCGCCCCCGGAGGCGGGCGCCGCCAGCACCACCCAGCGACCGTCAGGCAACTGCTCGCGCAGGTCGGACTGCGCATCGAACACCTCGCCGCAACGGCCACAGCGCACCCATCCGTCGGACAGCCGCAACTGGTCGCGCACCACCTTGAAGGCGGTCGCGCAGGACGGACAGCGGGTGACGAGACTCATGCCGCGCGGCGGCCGGTCATCAGGATCCAGCCGTCTTCGGTGTCGGCGACCTCGAGCGCGATCCAGGGCGCATAAGCCCCCTTCAACTCGTCGGCCTGCCGCGCCAGAATGCCGGCCAGCACCAGGTGGCCGCCCGGTCGCACGTGGGCGCAGAGCAGCGGCGCCAGCACCTTGAGGGGTGTGGCCAGGATGTTGGCAAGCACGGTGTCGTATTCGCCCTGGGCCCGCTCGGGCAGGCCGGGCGAGAGCTCGACGGCATTGGCATCGGCATTGAGGCGGGTCGATTCCACGGCCGCCTCGTCGATGTCGACGGCATCGATCTCGGTGGCGCCGAACTTCGCGGCGCAGATGGCCAGGATGCCCGAGCCGCAACCGTAGTCGAGCACGCGCGAACCCAGCACGTTGGCCGGCTGGGTCGCGATCCAGCGCAGGCACATGCGCGTGGTCGGATGCGTGCCGGTGCCGAACGCCAGGCCCGGATCGAGGCGGATCACCTCCACGGCCTGCGCGGGCGGCTCATGCCAGGTCGGGACGATCCAGAAGCTCCCGGTGATCTCCACCGGCGCAAACTGCGACTGGGTCAGCCGCACCCAGTCCTGCTCGGGCACTTCGGCGATGCCCGCCAGGCTGCAGCCTTCGAAGAAGTCCTGCGCCTGAAGCAGCGCGGCGGCCTCGTCGGCCTTGGCGCGGGTGTCGAAGAGGGCCACCACGCGCGAGCGCTGCCAGCCTTCGCGCGGCGGCGGCATGCCGGGCTCGCCGAACAGGGCCTGCTCTGCCTCGGTGTGGGCATCGGCGTCCTCCACCGAGACGGAGAGGGCATCGAGCGCATCGAGCGCATCGCCCACCACCTCGACCCGGTCTTCGGGCGCCAAGAGCCGCAGTTCGAACATGAATCGCCTTTCCTCAACGGGCCGCGCGCCCATGCCACGCGGCCCCATAACGAACGCGCCGCGGACCGGAAGGCCGGGCCGCGGCGCAAGTCTTCACAAAGTATCGCCGGTGCGGGTCGCCCCGCCCAGGTCCGCGCGCCGACTAGCGCTTGTGGGCGGCCATCCACTCTTCCAGATAGTGGATGTTGGTGCCGCCGGCCATGAACTTGGCGTCCACCATCAGCTCGCGGTGCAGCGGGATGTTGGTCAGGATGCCCTCGACCACCGTCTCGTTGAGCGCCGTGCGCATGCGGGCCATGGCCTGCTCGCGCGTGTCGCCGTAGACGATCAGCTTGCCGATCATCGAGTCGTAGTTGGGCGGCACGAAGTAGTTCGTGTAGACGTGCGAATCGACGCGCACGCCGGGACCGCCCGGCGGATGCCAC
The DNA here is from genome assembly GCF_017991995.1 of Pseudacidovorax sp. Classification (GTDB taxonomy): domain Bacteria; phylum Pseudomonadota; class Gammaproteobacteria; order Burkholderiales; family Burkholderiaceae_C; genus Xenophilus. The sequence continues at coordinate 56,460 of NZ_JAGOPN010000014.1, forward strand.
ATGGTGATGCGGCCCGGCGACGGCGTGAACTTGTACGGATCTTCGGCGTTGATCCGGCACTCGATGGCATGGCCCTTGAGCTGGATCTGGCGCTGGGTGAAGGGCAGCTTCTCGCCGGCGGCGACCATGATCTGCGTCTTCACGATGTCGATGCCGGTCACCAGCTCCGTCACCGGATGCTCCACCTGCACGCGGGTGTTCATCTCGATGAAATAGAACTCGCCGTTCTCGTACAGGAACTCGAAGGTGCCGGCGCCGCGGTAGCCGATCTTCTTGCAGGCGGCGGCGCAGCGCTCGCCGATCTTCTCGATCAGCTTGCGTGGGATGCCGGGCGCGGGCGACTCCTCGATCACCTTCTGGTGGCGGCGCTGCATGGAGCAGTCGCGCTCGCCCAGGTAGACGGCGTTCTTGTGCTTGTCCGCGAGGATCTGGATCTCGATGTGCCGCGGGTTCTGGAGGAACTTCTCCATGTAAACCGCCGGATTGTTGAAGGCCGCGGCCGCCTCGGCCTTGGTCATCTGGATCGCATTGACCAGCGCGGCTTCGGTGTGCACCACGCGCATCCCGCGGCCACCGCCGCCGCCCGCGGCCTTGATGATCACCGGATAGCCGATGGCGCGGGCGATGCGCTTGTTGGCCGTCGCATCATCCGACAGCTCACCATCGGAGCCGGGCACGCAGGGCACGCCGGCCTTGATCATGGCCTGCTTGGCCGACACCTTGTCGCCCATGATGCGGATCGACTCGGGTGTGGGGCCGATGAACTGGAAGCCGCTCTGCTCCACCCGTTCGGCGAAGTTGGCGTTTTCCGAGAGGAAGCCGTAGCCGGGATGGATGGCCTCGGCATCCGTGACCTCGGCGGCCGAGATGATGGCCGGCATGTTGAGGTAGCTCTGCGACGACGGAGCCGGGCCGATGCACACGGCCTCTTCGGCCAGCTTGACGTACTTGGCCTCGCGGTCGGCCTCGGAATACACCATGACCGCCTTGATGCCCAGTTCGCTGCAGGCGCGCTGGATCCTCAGGGCGATCTCGCCGCGGTTCGCGACCAGGATCTTCTTAAACATTGCAGCCTCCGCGGCGCGATCGCCCGCACGCTGCGCGTGCCAGTGCGATGTGCCGGCCTTCGGCCGTCCGCGCCAGCGCGCGAGCGCCGCGGTTCGCGACCAGGATCTTCTTGAACATTCAGGCGCTCACTCGATGATGAACAGCGGCTGGCCGTATTCGACGGCTTGGCCGTTCTCGCCGAGGATCTGCTTGACGGTGCCCGACTTGTCGGCCTCGATCTCGTTGAGGATCTTCATCGCCTCGATGATGCAGAGGGTGTCGCCCTCCTTCACCTGGGAGCCGACCTCCACGAACGCGGCGGCGCCGGGACTGGAGGAGCGGTAGAACGTGCCGACCATGGGCGACTTCACCACATGGCCCGAGGGCGCCGCCTCTGCGGACGCAGCGGCCGGCGCCGCAGCTTGCGCTGCCGGGGCAGCCGCCATGACGGCAGGCGCCGCTGCCGCGGGCATGGCAGCCTGGACATACTGAACGGGGGCGGCTTCGCCCGCCTTGACGATGCGCACCTTGCCTTCGGCTTCGGTGATCTCGAGTTCGGAAATATTGGATTCAGACACCAGGTCGATCAGTGTCTTGAGTTTGCGCAGATCCATGATTCTCCAGCGCCGGCCGCGGAGGCCGTCTATCGAACTTGCTTGAAAGTCGGCGTACGTCGGCGTTTTGACGCCATCTGCCGAGAAGGTCGCGGATTCTAGCCGTGAACCACTGCGCGCTGCCAAGCCTGCAGGTCAGCCGGCTCGACCTTGCCCATTCTACGGTCGCGCACGGCACCGCCCGAATCGAGCACGAGCGTGAAGGGCAGGCCGCCGCTGTCATTGCCCAAAGCCTTGACCAGCGACAGGGCCTGCGCGCCTGCGATGCCGATCGGGAAAACCACCGGAAGCCGCGCCAGGAACCTGTCCACGGGCTCCGCGCGATCGACGGCGATGCCGACCACCTGCCAACCATTGGCCGTGTTTTCGCGGTGGAAACGGTCGAGCAGCGGCATCTCCTCGACACAGGGGGGACACCAGGTCGCCCAGAAATTGACCAGCGTCGGCTTGCCGCGCAGCGCCGCGAGGGCCAGCTCGCCACCGCCGGGCCGCGGGAGGCGCAGCGACCACAGCGCGTCCGGGACCTCCCCCGTCGCCGACACGCCGACCTGCGGCTGTTCACGATGCCGCCACAGTGCCAGGCCCGCGCCGGCGGCCACCGCGGCGGCACCGCCATACGCCAGCCACTGCCGACGGTTGGCTGTCATTGCCCCTCCTCCACCAAGCGCCGGACCGACGCCAGATCGCCCCGGGGTGTGCGCCCCTGGCTGTCGGGCCGCAAGGCACCGCGCAGGTCGTCCAGGTCATAGATCATCAGGTGCACCCCCACTTCGGTACCCAGTTCGCGGCTGCGGGCATGGACGCTGAGCGCCTCGACGCTTTCGCCGTGGAAGCCGGTCACGGTACGGGGCTCGTACTCGACACGGTGGTCGATGAGCGCGATTTCCGCCGACTTGGAGTCATCGCAGAACAGCTGGATATAGATGTCGCTCAGGCGGGTGGCGGTCCCGTGCCAGACAGACCCCCCGAGATGCGGCCTGAAGGCCGCCATGTGCTCCATCCATTCGAGCGCCAGCCGTCGCAGTGCCTGCAGTTCGGCCGGCTGGGTGTCGGCGCAGAAGATGCGGATGTAGTCGCGCACCTCCTCCTCGACCTCGTCGTTGCCGGGCAGGGCCGTGCGTTGCGGCAGGCCGAGGTCGCGCAGGGCACGGCGCTTGGCAGGGCCGTATTCGAGCCCCTCCTCCACGATGAGGCGGGCAGCGGCGGCAGCGATGTCGCGCTTGGCGGAGTCCATCGGCGCATTGTGCCGCCCCGAGGCCGGCCCCGGGGCGGACGGCCCTGCGGCCCTTCCTAGAATCCGCCGATGCATATTCACATCCTCGGCATCTGCGGCACCTTCATGGGTGGCCTGGCCGCCCTGGCCCGCGAGGCCGGCCACCGCGTCACCGGCTGTGATGCGGGCGTCTATCCGCCGATGAGCACCCAGTTGCGCGAGCTCGGCATCGAACTGCTCGAAGGCTATGGCGCGGACCAGTTGGCGCTCGCGCCCGACATGTTCGTGATCGGCAATGTCGTCTCCCGTGCGCGACTGGCCGATGGCCGTCCCAAGTTCCCGCTGATGGAAGCGATCCTGGACGCCGGCGCGCCCTACACCAGCGGCCCGCAGTGGCTGGCCGAGCATGTGCTGCAGGGCCGCCATGTGCTGGCCGTGGCCGGCACCCATGGCAAGACCACGACCACCTCGATGCTGACCTGGGTGCTGGAGCAGGCGGGCCTGCAGCCCGGATTCCTGGTGGGCGGCGTGCCGCTGGACTTCGGCGTTTCCGCGCGCCTGGGTCGCGGGGCTGCCGAAGCCCTCGCCTCGACGGGCATGGAAGAAGCGGCCGTCGCTTCCGCGGCGCAAGCAAGCCATCCAGCCCCCTTCGTCATCGAAGCCGACGAGTACGACACCGCCTTCTTCGACAAGCGCAGCAAGTTCGTCCACTACCGGCCGCGCACGGCGGTGCTGAACAACCTGGAGTTCGACCACGCCGACATCTTCGACAACCTGGCGGCCATCGAGCGGCAATTCCACCACTTGGTGCGAACCGTGCCCTCCACCGGCCGATTGGTCGTCCACGCGGGCGAACAGAGCCTGGAGCGGGTGTTGGCCCAGGGCTGCTGGAGCGAAGTCGCCCGCTTCGGCGAGGCGCCGGAAGCACCGTGGCGCGCCCGCGGCCCCGCCCATGCCTTCGACGTGCTGCGCGGCGACGAGGTGGTCGGCCGCGTCGAGTGGGCGCTGAGCGGCCAGCACAACCAGGCCAACGCGCTGGCCGCCATCGCCGCGGCCGAGCATGTGGGCGTGGCGCCGGCGCAGGCCGCCGAGGCGCTCTGCCGCTTCCGCAATGTGCGACGCCGCATGGAACTGCGCGGCGAAGTGGCGCGGCAGGGCGGCGAGCCGATCCGCGTCTACGACGACTTCGCCCACCATCCGACCGCCATCCAGACCACGCTGGATGGCCTGCGCCAGCGGCTGGACGCCGACGGGCGCCAGGGCGAGCGCATCGTGGCGATCTTCGAGCCGCGCAGCAACACCATGAAGCTCGGCACCATGGCCGCCCAGTTGCCGGGCAGCCTGCGCGACGCCGCCCTCGCCTTCTGCCACACGGCCGGCCTGGACTGGGACGTGGCCGACGCGCTCGCGCCGATGGCCGAACGCGCGGTCTGCTTCGACAACGTCGACAGCCTGGTCGAGGCCGTGGCCGCTGCTGCGCGACCGGGCGACCATCTGGTTTGCATGAGCAATGGCGGCTTCGGCGGTATCCATGGCAAGCTGATCGCCGCATTGCAGGCCGCCTGAACGCCGGAGAACCCACCACATGGCCCAAGCCACATCGCGCGCCCGGCAGCTGATCGAGACGCTGCAACTGCAGCCCCATCCCGAGGGCGGTTGGTACCGCGAGGTGTTCCGCGCACCGACCCCGGTGCAGCCCGCCGACCACCGGGGACCGCGTGCGGCACTGACCAGCATCTACTTCCTGCTGGAGGCCGGCCAGCATTCGCGCTGGCACCAGGTGCTGTCGGACGAACTCTGGGTGCATCTGGAGGGCGTGCCGCTCACCCTGTGGACCGCCGACGCCGCCTTCCGCACGGCGCCGGCCCATGTTCGCCTGGCCCCGGTGGACGTCCACGGCGGCCGCCCCCAGCACGTGGTGCCCGCCGGCCAGTGGCAGGCGGCGCAACCCGTGGCCACGCACAGCGCCGGCGACTACACGCTGGCCGCCTGCGCCGTCGCGCCGGGCTTCGACTTCGCCGACTTCACGCTGATGGATGCCCAGGGCGAGGTGGCCGCCGCCGTGCGGCACCACTGGCCCGCACTGGCTTCCTTCATCTGATTCAACCGCGACGTTTCTTCACCGCCTGCGACAGCACATCCAGCAGGCTGCGCGAATCGTCCCACCCCAGGCAGGCGTCGGTGATGCTCTTGCCGTATTCCAGCGCCGACGGCACATCCTTGCCCGGCGAGAACTTCTGCGCGCCGGCCTGGATGTGGCTTTCCACCATCACGCCGAAGACCTTGCGGCTGCCGCCGGCGATCTGCTCCGCGATGTCCCGTGCCACGTCGACCTGTTTCTGGTGCTGCTTGCTGCTGTTGGCATGGCTGCAGTCCACCATCAGCGTGGGGGGCAGCCCGGCGGCCTCGAGGTCGCGGCAGGCGGTCTCGACGCTGGCGGCGTCGTAGTTGGGTGCCTTGCCGCCACGCAGGATCACGTGGCAATCCTTGTTGCCATTGGTCTGCACGATGGCGACCTGGCCGTTCTTGTGCACCGACAGGAAGTGGTGGCCGCGCGCCGCCGCCTGGATGGCGTCGGTGGCGATGCGGATGTTGCCGTCGGTGCCGTTCTTGAAGCCGATGGGCGCCGACAGGCCAGAGGCGAGCTCGCGGTGCACCTGGCTCTCGGTGGTGCGCGCGCCGATGGCGCCCCAGGCGATCAGGTCGCCGATGTACTGGGGCGAGATCACGTCCAGGAACTCGCTGCCCGCCGGCAGGCCCAGGCGGTTGATGTCGATGAGCAACTGGCGCGCCATGCGCAGGCCCTCGTCGATGCGGTAGCTCTCGTCCAGGTACGGGTCGTTGATCAGGCCCTTCCAGCCGACGGTGGTGCGCGGCTTCTCGAAGTACACGCGCATCACGATCTCCAGCGAGTCGGCGTACTTTTCGCGCTCGACCTTCAGGCGGCGGGCGTAGTCGAGCGCCGCGGCGGGGTCATGGATGGAACACGGCCCCATCACCACCAGCAGCCGGTCGTCCTGGCCGGCCATGATGTTGTGGATGTTGCGGCGGGTGTCGGTGATCAGCTTCTCGACGGCCGTGCCGTGGATGGGGAAGAAGCGGATGAGGTGTTCCGGAGGGGGCAGCACGTTGATGTCCTTGATGCGTTCGTCGTCGGTCTGGCTTGTTTTCTCGACGGGCGCATACCAGGGATTGGCGGTGGCGTTGCTGCTGTTCATGGGAACGATCCTTCTTGTGGGTTGATGTGTGACGGAAAACGGGGGGACGAAAAAAAACCGCCGGGCTTTTGGCACCGGCGGTTTTTGAGGGTTGGGTTGTTGCGTTTACGCGCGCGCCTCTCGTCCGCCGGAGTCCGGGAACCAAAAGTAGGCAAAGTAATAAGCGCGTTGAGCGAACATGGAGCGCGACTCTAGCACGTGAAAACGGCTTGCCAAGCTGTATTTATGTTCAGGCCGTGCCGCCGACGGTGAGGCGGTCGATGCGCAGTGTGGGCTGGCCCACGCCCACCGGCACACTCTGGCCTTCCTTGCCGCAGGTGCCCACGCCGGTGTCCAGCTTCATGTCGTTGCCGATCATGCTCACGCGCGTCAGCGCGTCCGGGCCGTTGCCGACGATGGTGGCGCCCTTGACCGGGTAGAGCAGCTTGCCCTTCTCGACCCACCACGCCTCGCTGGCCGAGAACACGAACTTGCCGCTGGTGATGTCGACCTGGCCGCCGCCGAAGTTGATGGCGTACAGGCCCTTGTCGATGCTGGCGACGATCTCGTCCGGATGGCGGTCGCCGCCGAGCATGTAGGTGTTGGTCATGCGCGGCATGGGCAGGTGCGCGTAGCTTTCGCGCCGGCCGTTGCCGGTGGGCGCCACGCCCATCAGGCGGGCGTTGAGCGAATCCTGGATGTAGCCCTTGAGGATGCCGTCCTCGATCAGCACATTGCGCTGGCTGGGGTTGCCCTCGTCGTCCACGTTGAGCGAACCGCGGCGGTCGGCGATGGTGCCGTCGTCCAGCACCGTGACGCCCTTGGCCGCCACGCGCTGGCCGAGGCGGCCGCTGAAGGCGCTGGAACCCTTGCGGTTGAAGTCGCCTTCCAGGCCGTGGCCCACGGCCTCGTGCAGCAGGATGCCGGGCCAGCCGGGGCCGAGCACCACGGTCATCTCGCCGGCCGGGGCCGGGCGCGACTCGAGGTTGGTCAGGGCCGAATTGACGGCATGGTCCACGTACTCGGCGATTTGCTCATCGCCGAAATAGGCCAGACCGAAGCGGCCGCCGCCGCCGCCGGAGCCGATCTCGCGGCGGCCGTTCTGTTCGGCGATGACCGTGACCGACAGGCGCACCAGCGGCCGCACGTCGGCGGCCAGCGTGCCGTCGGCGCGCGCCACCAGCACCACGTCGTATTCGCTCGCCAGACCCGCCATGACCTGCGCGATGCGCGGGTCGCGGCTGCGGGCCAGCTTCTCGACCTTTTCGAGCAGCGCCACCTTGGCCGTGCTGTCGAGTGTGGCGATGGGATCGATGCCACCGTAGAGCTGGCGACTGGGCGCCACCTTGCGCGCGGGCGCCTTGACCCGGCCCGACTTGCCCGCCGCGGCGATGGCGCGCACGGTGCGGGCGGCATCGAGCAGCGAGGCCTCGGAGATGTCGTCGGAATAGGCAAAGGCGGTCTTCTCGCCGCTCACCGCCCGCACGCCCACGCCCTGGTCGATGGAGAAACTGCCCGTCTTGACGATGCCTTCCTCCAGGCTCCAGCCCTCGGCGCGCGTGTACTGGAAGTACAGATCCGCGTCGTCCACCTTGTGTGCGCGGATCTCGGCCAGGGCCTTGGCGAGGTGCGTCTCGTCAAGCCCGAAGGGCGTAAGCAACAGCTGCTGCGCCGTGGCCAGGCGCTCGAGGGTGGGTTCGCGGGAGATCATCGGCAGATTATTGCTCGCGCCTCCGGACGCTGCCCCCGTCCTCGCGGATCGGCAGGCCGGGGATCAGGGGCAATGCCAACGCTGCGCGCGCGGCTGCTGCAGACGGGTCGGGGCGCGTAGAGCCGGATCGGGGCGCGGGGCCGACGGCGCAAGCGCTCGCCAGATGCGACAGGCTTGGCGCGACGACCGGAAGATCAGGTCTGCATCAGGCGCCGCGAGCGCGCGATCGACATCAGGATGCCCAGCCCCAGCCCCAGCGTGACCATGGCCGTGCCGCCATAGCTGACGAAGGGCAGCGGCACGCCCACCACCGGCAGGATGCCGCTGACCATGCCCATGTTCACGAAGGCATAGGTGAAGAAGATCATCGTCACGGCGCCGGCCAGCAGCCGCGAGAACAGCGTCGGCGCCGACGAGGCGATGGCCAGCCCGCGGAAGATCAGGAAGATGAAGCCGCAGATCAGGAACAGGTTGCCGGCCAGGCCGAATTCCTCGGAATACGCGGCAAAGATGAAATCGGTGGTGCGCTCGGGAATGAACTCCAGGTGCGTCTGCGTGCCCTGCATGAAGCCCTTGCCGCCCAGGCCGCCGGAGCCGATGGCGATCATGCCCTGGATGATGTGGAAGCCCTTGCCCAGCGGGTCGCGAAAGGGATCCAGCAGCGTACACACGCGCTGGCGCTGGTACTCGTGCAGGATGCGCCAGTCCACGCCGTCGGCACACAGCTGCGGCTCGTACCAGACGATCAGCGTCACGACCACGGCGATCACGATGACCGGCGGCACGATCAGCTTCCAGGGCAGGCCGGCGAAGAAGATCACCGACAGCCCGGCCGCCAGCACCAGCAGCGAGGTGCCCAGGTCGGGCTGCTTCATGATCAGGCCCACCGGCACCGCCAGCAGCACGAAGGAGACGACGAAGTCCAGCGGCCGCAGCTGGCCCTCGCGGCGCTGGAACCACCAGGCCAGCATCATCGGCATGGCGATCTTCAGGATCTCGCTGGGCTGGATCACCACGCCCACGTTCAGCCACCGCGTGGCGCCCTTCTTGGTGACGCCGAACAGCGCAACCGCCACCAGCAGCGTGACGCCGAACGCATACAGGGGCACCGCCAGGCTCATCAGCCGCTGCGGCGGCACCTGGGCCCCCAGGAACATGATGCCCGCTGCCAGCAGCATGTTGCGGCCATGGTCCGAGAAGCGGGTGCCGCTGTCGTAGCCGGAGGAGTACATGGCGACCATGCCGATCGAGGCCAGCACCACCAGCGCGAGCACCAGCAGGACGTCGAAGCCCTGGAACACAGGCGCGATGCGGCGCAGGAGCGAGGGGCGCTGGAAGACGGCAGACATGAGGCGCGCGATTATCCGCGTGCGCCGCTACAGTGCGGCAAATGTCGACCACCCACCTGCTCTACCTGCATGGCTTTCGCTCGTCGCCCCAATCGGCCAAGGCGCGGCTGATGGCGGCGCGGATGGCGGCGCGGCATCCGGCGGTGCACTGGTGGTGCCCGCAGCTGCCGCCCTCGCCGCGCGCGGCGGCAGAACTGATCGCGCAGGGCACCGCCGACTGGCCCAGCGACAGGATGGCCGTGGTCGGCTCCTCGCTCGGCGGCTTTTATGCGACCTGGCTGGCGGCGCACACCGGCTGCCGTGCGGCGCTGGTCAACCCGGCCGTCGATCCGGCACGCGACCTCGAAAAATACATTGGCGAACAGACGGCCTGGCACGACCCCGAGGCGCACTTCTTCTTCCGCCCCGAGTACATCGACGAGCTGCGCGCCCTGCAGGCCGGCGCGCTGCCGCACCCGGAGCGCCTGATGGCCGTGATCGCCAAGGGCGACGAGGTGCTGGACTGGCGCGAGATGACGGCGCGCTACCCCGGCAGCCTGCTGCGCGTGGTCGAGGGCGGCGACCATGCGCTGTCCGATTTCGAGACGACCCACCTGGACGCCGTGATCGCCTTCCTGCAACCGGCCTGAGCCCGCCGCGGGCCCGGCGCGCCGCGGGGCGCGTGTGACAATCGCCAGATGTTTGTGTTGTTCGAAGAAGCCGGCAAGTACCTCGGCGGCCGTGTGCTGTCCGAGGCCGAAGCGTCGGCGCAGGTGGAGCTCGATAGCGGCAAGCGCGTCAAGGTCAAGGGCGCCAACATCGTGCTGCGTTTCGACAAGCCGGCGCCCGCCGAGCTGATCGCCGAAGCGCGCGCGCTGGCCGCCACGATGGACCTGGACTTGGCTTGGGAATTCGCGTCCGACGAGGAATTCGGTTTCGCCGAACTCGCGGCCGACTATTTCAGCGACAAGCCCACGCTGGCGCAGCAGGCCGCCGCCCTCTTCGCCCTGTTCGACGCGCCCCACTACTTCCGCCGCAGCGGCAAGGGGCGTTTCCGCAAGGCACCCGCCGAGATCGTGCAGCAGGCCCTGGCCGCCATCGAGAAGAAGAAAGCCATCCAGGCGCAGATCGGCGAATGGTCGGCCGAACTGGTGGCCGGCCGCTGCCCGGCGCCCATCCGCGAGCAGCTCTACCGCATCCTCTTCAAGCCCGACAAGAACGCGCCCGAATACAAGGCCGTGGTCGAGGCCGCCCGCACCGCCCAGCGCCCGCCACTGGAGCTGCTGACCACCGCCGGCGCCATCGACTCGTCCTACCAGTTCCACTGGAAGCGCTTCCTGTTCGAGAACTTCCCCAAGGGCACGGGCTTTCCGGCTTCGCTCAGCGCGCCCGCGGTGGCGGACGACCTGCTGCTGGCCGAGGGTGTGGAAGCCTTCTCCATCGACGACTCGCAGACCACCGAGATCGACGATGCGCTGTCGGTGCAAGGCCTGGGCAGCGGCACGGTGACCGTCGGCGTGCACATCGCGGCGCCCGGCCTGGCGCTGGCGCCCGGCGACGCGCTGGACCAGGTGGCGCGCGCGCGCATGTCCACCGTCTACATGCCGGGTCACAAGATCACCATGCTGCCCGACGCCGTGGTGCAGACCTACACCCTGCTCGAAGGCGCGCCGCGCCCGGCGGTGTCGCTCTATGCCCGCTTCGACGAGGCCACGCTGGCGCTGCAGGGGATCGAGACGAAGATCGAACGTGTGCCGGTGGTCGCCAACCTGCGCCACGACCAGCTCGATGCGGTGATCGACGAAACCTGGCTCGAGGCGCCCGCCCCCACCGGTGGCCCCGCCGAGGCGCAGCGCCTGCATGCGCCGCTGGCCTTCCTGTTCCGTCTGGCCAAGGCGCTGAAGGCGCAGCGCGAAGTGGTGCGCGGCAAGCCCGAGAGCTTCAACCGCCCCGACTACAACTTCCGCCTGGTCGGCCATGAGGACCGACCCGAGCCCGACGGCAGCGAGACCGTGCAGATCACGACCCGCCGCCGCGGCGCGCCGCTGGACCTGATCGTCTCCGAGGCCATGATCCTGGCCAACAGCAGCTGGGGCGGCTGGCTGGGCGAGCTGGGCGTGCCCGCGCTCTACCGCAGCCAGGCCAGCCTGGCGCCCGGCATCAAGGTGCGCATGGGCACCAAGGCCCTGCCGCATGCCGGCCTGGGCGTGAAGGCCTATGCGTGGAGCACCTCGCCGCTGCGCCGCTACACCGATCTGGTCAACCAGTGGCAGATCATCGCGGCCGCGCGCCACGGCAAGACCGCTGCGCTGGCCGCGCCCTTCAAGCCCAAGGACGCAGGCCTGCTCTCCATCCTCTCCGGCTTCGACGCGGCCTACACCACCTACAACGCCTACCAGTCCGGCATGGAGCGCTTCTGGACGCTCAAGTACCTGCAGCAGCACGGCATCCGCGAGCTGGAGGCCACGCTGGTGCGCGACGCCGGCGGCGGCGAGGCGCTGGCCCGCGCCGACACGCTGCCGCTGGTGCTGCCGGTGATCGGTGCCCAGGGCCTGCCGCGCGGCGCCCGCATCCGGCTGCGCCTGGGCGGCATCGACGAGATCGCGCTGGCCGTCAACGGCAGCGTGATCGAGCGCCTGGACGCCGAGGCCTCACCCGCCGCCGACGATGCCGAGGCCGACGAGGAAGAAGCCGCCACCGGCGCGCTGACCATCGCCGTCGATGTGAACGACGCCGAACCCGAGGCCCCCGCGCCCGCCCCCGCGGCCTGATCCTGCATCGCTTCTCCGCCATGCGCCTGGCCGACCTGACTCCGCTGCAGATGGCACTGGGTGTGTCGGTGCTGGTGCATGCGGCGGTGCTGGGCGTGCGCGTGGCCGACCCGGCCGCCTTCGACCGCGTGCTGCAGGAGTCGCCGCTGGAGATCATCCTGGTCAACGCCCGCAGTTCGCAGACCGACCTGCCGGCCAAGCCGGCGGCCCTGGCCCAGGCCACGCTTGCCGGCGGCGGCGACCTGGAGCGGGGCCGCGCCACCAGCCCGCTGCCGCCCTCGGCCTTCCGCGCCGTCGGCGATTCCGACCAGGACGCCCAGCGCCGCATCGAGGCGCTGCAGGAGCAGCAGCAGATGCTGCTGGCCCGCGTGCGCAAACAACTGGCCGCCCTGCCCGCGCCCGACCCCAGCCGCACCGGCCAGACCGCCGACAGCACGGCGCAGGAAGAGCGCCGGCGCCAGCTGCTGGACCTGCTCGCCGAGATCGAACGCCGTGTCAACGAAGAGAACGCCCGCCCCAAGCGCCGCTACATCAGCCCCTCCACGCGCGAGGTGGCCTATGCGGGCTACGTGGATGCGCTGCGCCGGCGCATCGAGGCGCGCGGCACGCTGAACTTTCCCGAGGCGCGGGGCCAGAAGCTCTATGGCCAGCTCACGCTGCTGATCACCGTCAACCACGACGGCCGCCTGCTGGCGACCGAGTTGGTGGAAAGCTCCGGCAATGCCGACCTGGACCGCCGCGCCCAGGCCATCGTGCGCAGCCTGGGCAACTTCGGCACCTTCACCGACGCCATGCGCCGCCAGGCCGACCAGATCGTGCTGCCCTCGCGCTTCCGCTTCACCCGCGACGAGACGCTGGAGACCCAGGTGTCCGCCACGCCGCAGTGAGCCGTCCCCCGCCTTTTTCCTTCGACCGCATCAGAACCCCATGGACCGCTACTGCGTGATGGGCAACCCGGTGGCGCACAGCCGCTCGCCGTGGATCCACGCCCGCTTCGCCCAACTCACCGGCCAGACGCTGGACTACGGACGCCGCGAGGTCGCACCGGGCGCCTTCGCGCAGGCCGTGGCCGACTTCCGCCGTGAGGCGCAGGAGGCCGGCGACCGGGCCGGCGGCTGCAACGTGACGGTGCCCTGCAAGTTCGACGCCGCCGCGCTGGCCGGTGATCGCCTGAGCGCGCGCGCCCGTCTGGCCGGCGCGGTCAACACCCTGCGCTTCGACGAGGACGGCCATGTGCACGGCGACAACACCGATGGCGCCGGCTTGGTGGCCGACATCGTGCGCCATGCCGGCCGCGCGCTGGCGGGCGCGCGGGTGCTGCTGATCGGCGCGGGTGGCGCGGCGGCCGGCGTGATGGGGCCGCTGATCGAGGCGGCGCCTTCGCGCCTGGTGGTGGCCAACCGCACCGCCGCCAAGGCCGAGGCGCTGGTGGCGCAGCATGCCCACCTGGCCCGCGGCACGGATTGCGAGCTTCAGGCCGCCGGCCTGGACGGCCTGGGCGATGCCCGCTTCGACATCGTCGTCAACGGCACCGCCTCCAGCCTGGCGGGTGACGGCGTGCCCGTGCCGGCCAGCGTGCTGGCCGAGGGCGCCCTGGCCGTGGACATGATGTACGGCCCCGCCGCCGCCGGCTTCATCGGCTGGGCCCAGGCCCACGGCGCCATCGGTCGAGACGGCCTGGGCATGCTGGTCGAGCAGGCGGCCGAGGCGTTCGCCGTGTGGCGCGGCGTGCGGCCCGATGCGGCGCCGGTGCTGGCCGATCTGCGCGCCCTGGTCGACGCCAAGCCCGCATGATGCGTCCGCTCGGTCGCTGGCTGGTCTGTCTGCTGCTGGCAGGCGTGGCGCTGCAGCTGTTCTTCCTGCTGCGCATCGCGCTCATGCTGGTGCTCGATCCGCAGTCCACCAGCTTCCAGCGCTCGGAGATGTGGCGGCTCGCGCGGCAGGACGGGCCGCGCGCACAGTGGAGCCAGACCTGGTTGCCCTACGAACGCATCGCCGATCCGCTCAAGCGCGCCGTCATCGCCAGCGAGGATGCCGCCTTCGTCGAACACGGCGGCGTGGAATGGGAGGCCATCGAACGTGCCCGGCAGCGCAACGCGCGCGCCGAGGAGCTGGCTGCGCGCCGGGCCGCCCGTGCCGCCGCGCAGGGTCGGCCCACCCGCCCGCCGCAGCTGCGTGGCGGCTCCACCATCAGCCAGCAGCTGGCCAAGAACCTGCTGCTGTCGGGCGAACGCACGCTGCTGCGCAAGGGCCAGGAGCTGGTGCTGACGCAGCTGCTGGAGCTCTTCCTGGGCAAGCGCCGCATCCTGGAGATCTACCTCAACAGCGTGGAATGGGGCGAAGGCGTCTTCGGTGCCGAGGCCGCGGCGCGCCACTACTTCGGCAAGGGCGCCGACCGCCTGACGGCCAGCGAGGCGGCGCGGCTGGCCGTCATGCTGCCCAGCCCCAAGTTCTACGAGAAGCGGCCCTACTCGTCCTACCTCAATGGCAGGGCTTCGACCATCGTTGCGCGCATGGGCGCGGTCGAGCTGCCCTGACCCCCGCCCGTATCATCGCCCGATGTACCTTGCCAAGCTGACGGGCGCCCTGCTGCTGGGCGTCACGCGCCTGCTCACCGGGGCCCAGGCGCGCTGGTGGGGCTGCCCGCCCAAGGCCGAGCAGCGCATCTACTTCGCCAACCACCAGAGCCACATCGACCTGGTCATGATCTGGGCCGCCCTGCCTGGCGAACTGCGCAGCATCACCCGGCCCATCGCGGCCCGCGACTACTGGGCCAATTCGCCCTTCAAGCGCTGGATCACCACCGAGGTCTTCAACGCCATCTATGTGGAGCGCGGCGGCACGCCCGCACCGGCCGAGGACGGCGCCGCGCCGCCCGACCCGATGGCGCCGCTGCAGCCGCTGATCGAGGCGCTGAAGAGCGGCGACTCGATCATCATCTTTCCCGAAGGCACGCGCGGCCATACGGGCGTGCCGCAGAAGTTCAAGTCCGGCCTCTACACGCTGGCGCAGATGTTCCCGGAGGTGGTGCTGGTGCCGGCCTGGATCGACAACGTCCAGCGCGTCATGCCCAAGGGCGAGGTGGTGCCTGTGCCCATCCTCTGCTCGGTGACCTTCGGCGCGCCCATCCGCATCGAGCCGGGCGAGGAGCGGCGGGCCTTCCTCGACCGGGCGCGCGAGGCCGTGATCGCCCTGCGCGACGTGTAGGAAGGACGGCGCCTCATGGAGAACTTCCTTCGCAACCTCGGCCCCTCGGAGCAGGTGGCCGCCCTCTTCCTGCTGGTCTTCGGCATCCTGGCCCTGGTCAGCGCCGCCCTCTTCTTCGTCGGCCTGCGCGAGCGCCGCAACCCCGTGCACGGGGAGGCCTGGGAAGAGGAGCTCGTGCACCTGCGCGCCCTGCTGCGCACCACCTGGGTGATGGTCATCGTCTTCTGGATCGGCTGGGCGCTCGGCGAGACGGTGGCCACGGTACTCTTCGGCCTGATCGCCTTCCTGGCGCTGCGCGAGTTCATCACGCTATCGCCGACGCGGCGCGGCGACCATCGCAGTCTGCTGCTGGCCTTCTTCGTGGTCCTGCCGATCCAGTTCGTGCTGGTGGGCACGGCCCGCTTCGACCTGTTCACGGTGTTCATCCCGGTCTATGCCTTCCTGGCGCTGCCCACGGCCGCCGCGCTGGCGGACGACCCGGACCACTTCCTGGAGCGCAATGCCAAGCTGCAGTGGGGCATCATGGTCTGCGTCTACGGGCTGTCGCATGTGCCGGCGCTGCTGCTGCTGCAGTTCCCCGGCTACGCCGGCAAGAACGCCTTCCTGGTGTTCTTCCTGGTCGCGACGGTGCAGACCTGCATGCTGGTGCAGCACCTGATCTATCGGCACCTGGCCGCCTCCGGCAGCGACAGCCAGGCCGGCCCACCGGCGCCGCCCGGCCGTGGCGGCCTGCTGCGCCAGATCCTGCGGCCCCGCGCCCCCATCGCGCCGCATGTCAGCCGCAGCTTCAACTGGGCCAGTTGGGGCGTAGGCATGGGCGTGGCCAGCTTCGTGGGTGCGCTGCTTTCGTTCATCACGCCCTTCCATTTCTGGCAGGCCTTCGTGGCCGCGCTGGTGGCCTGTGTCGCGGGCTCCATGGGCCACCTGGTGATGAAGGCCCTCAAGCGCGACCGCGGCGTGCCGCACTGGGGCCGCAAGGGCGTGGGCATCACCGGGGCCAACGGCCTGCTGGATCGGGTGGATGCGCTGTGCTTCGCGGCGCCGATCTTCTTCCACTCCGTCCGTTGGTACTTCAACGCATGAGGACGATGCGCGTACTCGGCATCGATCCTGGCTTGCAGACCACCGGCTTCGGCGTGGTGGATGTGGACGGCCCTTCGCTGCGCTATGTGGCCAGCGGCACCATCAGCACGCGACACCTGGGCAGCACCGACCTGCCGGCGCGGCTCAAGGTGCTGTTCGATGGCATCGGTGAGCTCAGCCAGCGCTACCAGCCGGATGCGGCGTCGGTGGAGATCGTGTTCGTCAACGTCAACCCGCAGTCCACGCTGCTGCTGGGCCAGGCCCGCGGCGCCTGCCTGACGGCCCTGGTGACCCACGGCCTGCCGGTGGCGGAGTACACGGCCACGCAGATGAAGCAGGCGGTGGCCGGCCATGGCCGTGCGGCCAAGGCGCAGGTGCAGGAGATGGTGCGCCGGCTGCTGGAGTTGCCCGGCCTGCCCGGCAGCGACGCGGCCGATGCGCTGGGGCTGGCCATCACCCATGCGCAGGTGGGCCGAGTGCGCGCCCGGCTCGGTGAGGCCACCACGCTGCAGCCGCGGGCCAGTGGGCTCTACAAGGGCGGACGCTCGCGCTGAAGGCCCGACGCATGCATCGAACAGCCCGTTGCTTGAGCTGAGGGCGGGACGGGAGCACCGAGGCAGCGGCGACACCGAGTTCGGCGTCGGACCTCGTCCTATTGCAGCGCAGTCGCCGTGTCGCTCACCCAGCTGGCAGAGCGGCCGATGCTCTCCAGCAGGTGCTCCGTGAAGGCCCGCACCTTGAGGCTGGCCTGCGGCGCCGCCCGCAGCATGTAGATGCCGCTGGCCGGCTGACGTGGCGCGCCTTCGAGCTGGAGCTCGACGATGCGGCCGGCGGCCAGGTCCTCGCCGATGGCCCAGTTGGGCATCAGCGCGATGCCCAGGCCCTGCGCCGCGCAATGCCGACGCGAGTCGCAGTCGTCGCTCTCCAGCACGAAGTGCGGCGGCTGGCTCCAGTCGAAGCCGTCCAGCTCGCGCCAGCCACGGGCGCTGGTGCTGTGCTGGCGGTCGATCAGCCTGTGATGGGCCAGGTCCTCGAAGCGTTCGGGCCGCCCGTGGCGCGCCAGGTAGGCGGGCGAGGCGCCCATGATGTAGCGCTGGCTGCCGATGCGCTGGCCCACCAGGCTGCTGTCGGGCTGCGGGCCGATGCGGATCACCAGGTCGAAGCGCTCCAGGACCGGATCGACCAGGCGCTCGGTCAACTCCAGCTCCACACGCAGCGCAGGATGGCGCTCGAACAGCGAGCCCAGGTGCGGCACCACATGGCGGCGGCCGAAGGCCGGCACGCAGCTCACGCGCAGCAGGCCCTGCACGCTGCGGTCGAGCGAGACGACCTCGCTGCGCGCGTCGGTCATGTCGCGCAGGATCTTGCGCGCCCGCTCCAGAAGCAGCACGCCCGCCTCGGTGGGCACCAGCGCGCGGGTGGAGCGGGTGAAGAGCGGCACCTTCAGGTCCTGCTCCAGCGCATCGATCTGGCGTGCCACCGACGAGGCCACCATGCCGCGTCGGCGCGCCACCGCCGAGAAGCTGCCGGCCTCGGCCACGTCGACGAAGACGGCCAGGGATTCGGCGAAGCGGATCGATTCCATCTGTGCAAACCTCGCAAAGGCGTTTGGCGGCAGCGGCGGATTCTGCAGACGCCACGCAAAGAATAGCATCCAGCCCACTTCACAAGAACCAGGAATCGACCATGTTCCAGCAAGAGACAACGCGCGGCGGCGCCTCCCGCCGCAGGCTGATCGGCCAGGGCCTTTCACTCGGCATTGGCCTCGGCCTGGGCCTTCTGGCGGCCGGCACCGCGGTGGCGCAGGCGGCCTTCCCCTCGCGCCTCGTGACCATCGTCGTGCCCTTCGCGGCCGGCGGCACGGTCGACAAGGTGGCGCGCCAGATCCAGGAGCCGCTGGCCGCCCGCCTGGGCCAGCAGGTGATCGTCGACGACCGCGGCGGTGCCGGCGGCACCATCGGCATGGCGCTGGTGGCCAAGGCACCGCCCGACGGCCACACGGTGGCGATGGTGTTCGACTCCTACGCCACCGAGCAGCACATCTATCCCCGGCTGACCTATTCCACCGAGCGCGACCTCACCGGCGTGGCCTACATCGCCCGTTCGCCCATGGTGCTGGTGGTGCCGGCCAGTTCGCCCTACCGGACGCTGCAGGACTACGTGGCAGCTGCCAAGGCCGGCAACGGCGTCTCCTATGCCTCGGTGGGGGCCGGCAGCTCCAACCACCTGTCGGCCGAGCTCTTCCTGGAGACCGCCGGCGGCAGGGGCACGCACGTGCCCTTCAAGGGCGGCGGCCCAGCCATGACCGACCTGATGGGCGGCCACGTGGATTCGATGATCGCCAGCCTGCCGCTGGTGCTGCCGCAGGTGCAGAGCGGCAAGCTGCGCGCCCTGGCCGTGACCTCGCCGCAGCGAAGCGCGGCCCTGCCCGACGTGCCGGCCGTGGCCGAGCGCTACAAGGGCTTCGAGGTCTATTCCTGGGTCGGCATGGTGGCGCCCGCCAAGGTGCCGGCGCCGGTGCTCGACCGCCTGGCGGCCGACGTGACCGCGACGCTGCGCCAGCCCGAGGTGGCCAAGCGCCTGGCCGATGGCGGCTTCGAGGTGGTGGCCGGCTCGCGCGAAGCCATGAACCAGCTCGTTCGCAGCGAGAGCGAACGCTGGGGCCGCCTGATCAAGGCCCGCAACATCGTCGCCGAATGAAGCCCTTCGTCTACGAGAGCCGGGCGCAGCGCGTGCTGTTCGGCGCCGGCACGCTGGCGCAGGTCGCGGCGGAGGTCGAGGCCCTGGGCGCGCGCAAGGCGCTGGTGCTGTGCACGCCCCCGCAGCGGGCCCAGGCGGAACAGGTGGCCGACCTGCTCGGTGAGCGGGCCGCGGGCGTGTTCGACGGCGCGGTCATGCATGTGCCCATGGCCGCCGCACGCGAGGCCCGCGCCGTGGCGCAGCGCCTGGGCGCCGATTGCGCGGTGGCGGTGGGGGGCGGCTCCACCATCGGTCTGGGCAAGGCCATCGCACTGGATTCGGGCCTGCCGATCCTGGCCGTGCCCACCACCTATGCCGGCTCGGAGATGACGCCCATCTACGGCCTGACCGACGAAGGCGTGAAGCGCACCGGCCGCGACCCGCGCGTGCTGCCGCGCACCGTGATCTACGACCCGCAGCTCAGCCTGGGCCTGCCCGTGGGCCTGTCGATGGTCAGCGGCATCAATGCCATGGCCCATGCGGCCGAGGGCCTGTATGCCGACGACGCCAACCCGGTGACGCAGCTGATGGCCGAGGAAGGCCTGGCCGCGCTGGGCCGCGCCCTGCCGGCCATCCATGCCGACAGCGGCGATCAACAGGCCCGCGCCGATGCCCTCTACGGCGCCTGGCTGTGCGGCGCCGTGTTGGGCAGCGTCGCCATGGCCCTGCACCACAAGCTGTGCCACACGCTGGGCGGCAGCTTCAACCTGCCGCATGCCGAGACACACACCATCGTGCTGCCGCATGCGCTGGCCTACAACGCGCCGGCCGCACCGGTGGCCATGGCCCGCATCGCCCGGGCCCTTGGGGCGGAGAACGCACCACGAGCGCTGCACGAACTGGCGCGGCGGCACGGCGCCCCGGTGGCACTGAAGGAGATCGGCCTGCGCGAAGAGGACCTGGACCGCGCCTGCGCGCTGGCGATGCAGAACCAGTACCCCAACCCCCGTCCGCTGGAGGCCGCCGCCCTGCGCCGGCTGCTGCAGAACGCCTACGAGGGCATGCCGCCGTCGGCGTGAGGCCGGGCGGCTGCGGCCCTGCTGCCGCCGCTCAGGCCAGCCGCTCGGCGATCAGCACGGCAAAGAAGCCGAGCGCCGCCAGGAAGGTCCACTTGAAGACGATCCAGCCCAGGCGCCGATAGCGCATCTGGCCGGTGGCCGCATAGAAGGCGAAGCACACACCCGCCACCAGCAGCAGGAGAAGGATGACCCAGCGAAAGAGCAGCATGCGAACGGGACGTGCGCCTTACCAGGCGCGGGCGATCTCGCCGAAGCCGTGCGGGGCCTGGCGCGTGTCCTCGAAGGTCACGATCTCGTAGGCATCGGAGTGGGCCAGCAGTTCGCGCAGCAGCTTGTTGTTGAGCGCATGGCCCGAGCGGAAAGCGCTGTAGGCCGCCAGCAGGGGCTTGCCGACGATGTAGAGGTCACCCATGGCGTCCAGGATCTTGTGCTTGACGAACTCGTCGTCGTAGCGAAGGCCGCCGGCATTGAGCACCTTGTGGTCGTCCATGACGATGGCGTTGTCCAGCCCGCCGCCCAGGGCCAGGCCCTTGCTGCGCATGTACTCGACTTCCTTGGTGAAGCCGAAGGTACGCGCGCGGGCGATGTCGCGGGCGTACTGGCCCACGCTCAGGTCGAACTCGTAGCGCTGGCCGGTGGCATTGACCACGCGGTGGTCGAAGTCGATCTCGAAGCTCAGTTTGAAGCCGTGGTAGGGCTCCAGCCGGGCCCACTTGAGGTTGTCGCCCTCACCCTCGCGCACCTCCACGGGCCGCAGTACGCGGATGAAGCGGCGCGGCGCCTTCTGCAGTTCGATGCCCGCGCTCTGCAGCAGGAAGACAAAGGACGATGCCGAGCCGTCGAGGATCGGCACCTCGTCGGCCGTGATGTCGATGTAGAGGTTGTCCAGCCCCAGGCCGGCGCAGGCCGACATGATGTGCTCCACCGTCTGCACCTTGGCGCCGCCGGTGGAAACCGTGGACGCCAGGCGGGTGTCGGTCACCGACTCGGCCCGCATGGGGATGTCCACCGGCTCGGGCAGATCCACCCGCCGGAACACGATGCCCGTGTCCGCCGGCGCGGGCCGCAGCGTCAGCTCCACGCGCTGTCCGCTGTGCAGGCCGACGCCCACGGCGCGGGTGATGGACTTGAGGGTTCGTTGTTGCAGCACGGCGCGGATTGTAATTTTGGCCACCCCGCGCCAACCCCACTCTTCGGCCTATGACCGTGATAGCCGTAAGGAGGCGTAAGTGCCCTGCCGCAGATGCAGACGCAACGAAGCGCCATGCGTCGCTCGACACATGGCGTCGGGTTTGCACCGCAGCCGCAGGCTGCCGGTGCCTTCAGTCGAGCACAGGACGACTGATGGTGCAGCGGGCGTAGCGAGCGGTCCGAGGTCGCATCGAGCATCGCAGCCGTACTCAGGTACGGCGAGAAGCACAGATGCGAGATCGGGCCGCGCAGTAGCCCGATGCGCCGTCAGTCAGCTTGGCGGCGGAGGAAGGCGGGGATCTCGAAATCGTCCATGCCGCCAGAAGACAGCGCATCCACCTTGGCAGCAGCCATCGTGCGGTTCGTGCGCCACACGCTGGGCACCGCCATGCCGTCGTACTTGGCCTGGCCGGCCGCGCCGGCGGCCACGCCGTTGGCCAGCGCGCCGCCCAGCGTCGGGACCTGGAAGGCCACGTTGTCGGTGCCGGTGCGGATGACCTGCAGCTCGGGCTGGCCACGGCCGGCGGCCGGGCGCGACAGGCCGGTGGCCACCACCGTGACGCGCATGTCGTCGCCCAGGCTGTCGTCGTAGGCGGCGCCGTAGATCACGTTGGCCTCGGGCGAGGCGTAGGCGCGGATGGTGTTCATCGCCAGCTTCGACTCCGACAGCTTCAGCGAGGCCTTCGAGGCCGTCACCAGCACCAGCACGCCCTTGGCGCCGGACAGGTCGATGCCTTCCAGCAGCGGGCAGGCCACGGCCTGCTCGGCGGCGATGCGGGCGCGGTCCGGGCCGTTGGCCGAGGCGGTGCCCATCATGGCCTTGCCGGGCTCGCCCATCACGGTGCGCACGTCCTCGAAGTCGACGTTCACGCCGCCGTACTCGTTGATGATTTCCGAGATACCGCCGACGGCGTTCTTCAGCACGTCGTTGGCATGCGCGAAGGCCTCGGCCTGCGTCACCTCGTCGCCCAGCACTTCGAGCAGCTTCTCGTTCAGGATGACGATCAACGAGTCGACATTCGCCTCGAGTTCGGACAGGCCCGACTCGGCGTTGTTCATGCGCTTGCCGCCTTCCCAGTCGAAGGGCTTGGTGACCACGCCGACGGTGAGGATGCCCATCTCCTTGGCCACGCGGGCGATGACGGGCGCCGCGCCGGTGCCGGTGCCGCCGCCCATGCCGGCGGTGATGAACAGCATGTGGGCGCCGTCGATGGCGGTACGGATCTCGTCCACCGCCGCCTCGGCCGCCTCGCGGCCCTTGTCGGGCTTGCCGCCGGCACCCAGGCCGTTGTTGCCCAGCTGGATCAGCTTGGGCGCGCCGCAGCGGTTGAGGGCCTGGGCGTCGGTGTTGGCGCAGACGAACTGCACCCCCTGGACGCCCCGCTCCATCATGTGGGAGACGGCATTGCCGCCGCCGCCGCCGACACCGATCACCTTGATCTGCGTGCCTTGGTTGAACTCTTCGACTTCGATCATTTCGATGGGCATCATGAACTCCTGGATCCTTGCAGTTGCTGCTTGACTGACGTTGCTGTTGTTGTCTGGGGCGTGGTGGTGGAGGAAGAGGTCGAGGCTTCCTGCGGTGGCGGCGGCCCCGTACGCCGCCATCGCTCGTTGAAATGGATGAGGTGGAGCCGAGGTGCTGCGTGGCGCATCAGAAATTCCCCACGATGAAATCCTTGAATCGGCCGAAAGCCGTCTTCACTGAACCATTTTTTTGCGCGACCTTGTAGCCGCGCATGCGTGCATGACGGGCTTCTTCGAGCAGGCCCATGACGGTGGCGGCACGCGGCTGGGCCACCATGTCCGACAGGGCGCTGGCGTACTTGGGAATGCCGCGGCGCACCGGCTTGAGGAAGATGTCCTCGCCCAGCTCGACCATGCCCGGCATGACGGCGCTGCCACCGGTGAGCACCACGCCGGACGAGAGCACTTCCTCGTAGCCCGACTCGCGCACCACCTGCTGCACGAGCTGGAAGATCTCTTCCACGCGCGGCTCGATCACGCCGGCCAGGGCCTGCTTGCTCAGCATGCGCGGGCCGCGGTCGCCCAGGCCGGGCACCTCGACCTGCGTCTCGGGGTCGGCCAGCAGCTGCTTGGCGAAGCCGTTCTCGACCTTGATGTCCTCGGCGTCCTTGGTCGGCGTGCGCAGCGCCATGGCGATGTCGCTGGTGATCAGGTCGCCGGCGATCGGGATCACGGCCGTGTGGCGGATCGCGCCGTTGGTGAAGATGGCCACGTCGGTGGTGCCGGCGCCGATGTCCACCAGGCACACGCCCAGTTCGCGCTCGTCCTCGGTCAGCACCGCCAGGCTGGACGCCAGCGGGTTCAGCATCAGCTGGTCCACCTCCAGGCCGCAGCGGCGCACGCACTTGATGATGTTCTCGGCCGCGCTCTGGGCGCCGGTGACGATGTGCACCTTGGCCTCCAGGCGCATGCCGCTCATGCCGATCGGCTCCTTCACGTCCTGGCCGTCGATCACGAATTCCTGCGGCTCCACCAGCAGCAGGCGCTGGTCGCTGGAGATGTTGATGGCGCGCGCCGTCTCCACCACGCGGGCCACGTCCGTGGTGCTGACCTCGCGGTCCTTCACGGCCACCATGCCGCTGGAGTTGATGCCGCGGATGTGGCTGCCGGTGATGCCGGTGTAGACGCGGCCGATCTTGCAGTCGGCCATCAGCTCCGCTTCCTTGAGCGCCTGCTGGATGCTCTGCACAGTGGCGTCGATGTTGACCACCACGCCGCGCTTGAGGCCGTTGGACGGTGCCACGCCCAGGCCGGCGAGCTTGAGCTCGCCGCCCGGCAGCACCTCGGCCACCACCGCCATCACCTTGGCGGTGCCGATGTCGAGTCCGACGACCAGGTCCTTGTAGTCTTTGGCCATGATGTGTGAGTGTTCCCTCGGGGCTCTCGTTCGTTCTGTCTGTCTGTACGTCGGACCTAGCGCCGCCGGGCCGCGGCGGCGGCAGGTGCATCGGCCGAGACGGTGGTGACGCCGCGGATGCGCACCGCATAGGCGTCGGCATGGCGCAGGTCGGCGCTTTCGATGGATTCGATGCTGCGGCCGTACTGGGCGGCCACATGGCGGGCGCTGAGCAGGAAGCGCCGCACGCGCGCCACCACCTCCTCGGGCGTGCCGCGGCCGATCTCCACGGTGGCGCCGGAGTCGAGCACCGCCTGCCAGCCACCGCGGGTGGACAGCCGCAGCTCGGTGAGCTTCAGGCCGCTGCCGTCGAAGGCCGGAGCCAGCTCGCGGTACATGCCCAGCACCTGGCTGGCCTGGTCATCGGGGCCTTCCAGCCGCGGCAGGTCGTCGCCGGCCTCGTCGGTGTTGGCCTCGAAGACCTCGCCGTAGGTGTTGATCATGCGGGACTCGTCCTCGGCGCCCCACAGCGCGGCCGGCACATGCTCGGTGAGCGTGGCGCGCAGCGCGTTCGGGAACTCGCGCCGCACCACGGCCTTGCGCACCCAGGGCACCGACTCGAAGGCCACGCGGGCGCGCTGCAGGTCGACCGTGAAGAAGTTGCCGGCCAGCTGCGGCGCGACGTTGGCCCGCAGGGTGATCGGGTTGTTGTGCGTCACGTCGCCGTCCACACGGATCACGCCCAGCGGCAGGAAGGGCTGGCGCAGCACCCACCAGCCGCCGGCGGCGAGCAGCATCAGCCCGCACAGCGCGTACAGGACGGTCGCCGTGAGGTTCATGAGGCGCACGTCCAGCGGGACTGCGATGCCGTCGGCCATGGGTCAGGCACCTTCCTTCGGGACGGGCCGGGTGTCCAGCGCCGCCTGGGCCAGGATGCGCAGGCACAGCTGCTCGTAGCTCAGGCCCGCGGCGCGCGCGGCCATCGGCACCAGCGAATGGCTGGTCATGCCGGGCGAGGTGTTCATCTCCAGCAGGAAGGGCTGGTGGTCGCGCGCACGCACCATGAAGTCGGCCCGGCCCCAGCCGCGGCAGCCCAGGCTGCGGTAGGCGGCGATGGCCAGCTGGCGCACCTGCGCCTCCAGCGCATCGGGCAGGCCGGCGGGGCAGTGGTACTTCACGTCGTCGGTGAAGTACTTGTTCTGGTAGTCGTAGGCGCCTTCGGGCGCGGCGATGCGGATCACCGGCAGCGCGACGGCGCCGGCGCCCGTGCCGAGCACGGCGCAGGTCAGCTCGTCGCCGTCGATGAATTCCTCGCACAGCACCTCGGGGGCGTAGCGCGCGGCCAGCTGCACGGCCTCCTGCATCTGCGAATAGCCCTGCACCTTGGTGACGCCGATGGACGAGCCTTCGTGCGGCGGCTTGACGATCAGCGGCAGGCCCAGGGTGTCGGGCACCTCGCGCACCCGCTCGCGCGCCTGGCCGTCGGCCTGCAGCAGGACATGGCGCGGCGTGGGCAGGCCCTCGGCCAGCCACACGCGCTTGGTCATGGTCTTGTCCATGGCCACGCTGGAGGCCATCACGCCCGAGCCGGTGTAGGGAATGCCCAAGAGCTCGAGCGCGCCCTGCACCGTGCCGTCCTCGCCGTGGCGGCCATGCAGCGCGATGAAGCAGCGGTCGAAGCCTTCGTGGCGCAGCTCGGCCAGTTCGCGCTCGGCGGGATCGAAGGCATGCGCATCCACGCCCAGCGAACGCAGCGCCTGCAGCACGCCGGAGCCGGACATCAGCGACACCTCGCGCTCGGCCGAGCGGCCGCCGAAGAGCACGGCGACCTTGCCCATGGCGGCCACATCGGGCAACGGGGGAAAGGCGAACTGCGGGTTCATGCAGGCTGTCCTTGTTGCTGAGCGCGCTCCACCACCTGACCCGCCACGGCACCGATGGACCCGGCACCCATGCACAGCACCACGTCGCCGTCGCGGGCGTTGTCCAGCACTGC
This sequence comes from Pseudacidovorax sp., assembly GCF_017991995.1. Taxonomy (GTDB): domain Bacteria; phylum Pseudomonadota; class Gammaproteobacteria; order Burkholderiales; family Burkholderiaceae_C; genus Xenophilus. The sequence goes on from NZ_JAGOPN010000014.1 coordinate 82,439, forward strand.
CTGCGGCAGTGCCCGCACGTCGTCGACGAACACCGGCTCGACCTTGCCGGCGACGCGAAGCGCCCGCGCCAGGCTGCGGCCGTCGGCGGCCACGATGGGTGCCTCGCCAGCGGCATAGACCTCGGTCAGCAGCACCGCGTCGGCACCGCCGAGCACCTTGATGAAATCCTCGAAGCAGTCCCGCGTGCGGGTGAAGCGATGGGGCTGGAAGGCCAGCACCAGCCGCCGTCCCGGGAAGGCGCCGCGCGCGGCCGCGATGGTGGCGGCCATCTCCACCGGATGATGGCCGTAGTCGTCGATCAGCGTGAAGCGCCCGCCGGTCGCGGCAGCCACTTCGCCATAGCGCTGGAAGCGCCGGCCCACGCCCTTGAACTCGGCCAGTCCGCGCTGCACCGCCTCGTCGGGCAGGCCCAGCTCGACCGCGATGGCGATCACCGACAGGGCATTGCGCACGTTGTGCTCGCCCGGCAGGTTGAGCACCACCGGCAGGTCGGGCAGCACCACGCCGTTGCGGCGCTGGGCGGTGAAGTGCATCTGCGCGCCCACGGCCCGCACGTCGATGGCGCGCACCTGCGCGTCCTCGCTGAAGCCGTAGCTGGTCACGGGGCAGGTCACCTGCGGCAGGATCTGGCGGATGGCCGGGTCGTCCACGCACAGGATGGCCGTGCCGTAGAAGGGCATGCGGTGCAGGAAGTCGACGAAGGCCTTCTGCAGCCGGCCGAAGTCGTGGCCGTAGGTGTCCATGTGGTCGGCGTCGATGTTGGTGACGACCGCCATCACGGGCAGCAGGTTGAGGAAGGAGGCGTCGGACTCGTCGGCCTCGACCACGATGTACTCGCCCTGACCCAGCCGTGCATTGGCGCCGGCGCTGTTCAGGCGTCCGCCGATCACGAAGGTCGGGTCCAGCCCCGCCGTCGCCAGCACGCTGGCAGCCAGGCTGGTGGTGGTGGTCTTGCCATGGGTGCCGGCAATGGCGATGCCGCTGCGCAGGCGCATCAACTCGGCCAGCATGAGCGCCCGCGGCACCACCGGAATCTTCTTCGCGCGGGCGGCTATCACCTCGGGGTTGTCGGCCTGCACAGCGGTGGACGTGACCACGGCATCGGCACCGGTGATATTGGCGGCGTCGTGGCCCACGAAGGTGCGGATACCCAGGCCGCCCAAGCGGCGCAGCGTGGCGCTGTCGGCCAGGTCCGAGCCAGAGACGCCGTAGCCCAGGTTGAACAGCACCTCGGCGATGCCGCTCATGCCCGAGCCACCCAGGCCGACGAAATGGATGTGGCGGATCGCGTGCTTCATGGCTTGACCAGCTCCTCGCAGGCCAGGGCCACCTGGGCCACGGCATCGGTCTTGCGCATCGCGTATGCGCGCTGCGCGCGCTCGAGCAGCTCGGCACGCGTCGTTTTCTGGATCAGGTCGGACAAGAGTTCAGGTGTCAGATCGGTCTGCTGCACCAGCCAGGCGCCGCCGGCGTCCGCCAGGAAGCGGGCGTTGGTGGTCTGGTGGTCGTCGACCGCGAAGGGAAAGGGAACGAAGAGCGCGGCGGCTCCGACCGCGGCGATCTCGGTCACGGTGCTGGCGCCGGCACGCGCCACGATGAGGTCGGCCGCGGCGAAGGCCTCGGCCGTGTTGTCGATGAAGGGCACCAGCTCGGCCTCGACGCCGGCGGCGGCGTAGTTGGCGCGCAGCTCGTCGATCTGTTTCTCGCCGCTCTGGTGCAGCACGACGGGCCGCTCGGCCGGCGCGATGCGCGACAGCGCCTGCGGCACCACGGTGTTCAGTGCCTTGGCACCGAGGCTGCCGCCCACCACCAGCAGCTTGAGCGGGCCGCTGCGGCCTGCGAAGCGCTCGGCCGGCGCGGCCTGCGACAGGAAGGGCTCGCGCAGCGGGTTGCCCACCCAGGCGGCATTCGGCAGCACGTCGGGGAAGGCGCTGAAGCAGCGGTCGGCGATGCGCGCCAGGACGCGGTTGACTAGGCCGGCCACGGAGTTCTGCTCGTGCAGCACCAGCGGACGGCCACGCAGCACGCCCATCATGCCGCCCGGAAAGCTGATGTAGCCGCCCAGACCGACCACCACGTCGGGCTGGACGCGGCCCACGGCCTGGAAGCTCTGCCAGAAGGCGCGCAGCAGCCGCGCCGGCAGCAGCGCCAGCGTGAGGGGGCCCTTGCCGCGCACGCCACCGAACTGGATCGGCTCGAAGGCAAAGCCGCGCGGCGGCACCAGACGCTCTTCCATGCTGCCGGGCGCACCCAGCCAGTGCACCCGCCAGCCGCGGGCGCGCAGCTCTTCCGCCACGGCCAGGCCCGGGAAGATGTGACCACCGGTGCCGCCGGCCATGACGAGCGCGGTGCGGGCGCCGGTCATACGCGGCCTCCGCGCATCAAAACCCGGTTCTCATAATCGACGCGCAGCACCACCGCCAGCGCCACCACGTTCATCAGGATGGCCGAGCCGCCGAAGCTCATCAGCGGAAGCGTCAGGCCCTTGGTGGGCAACGCACCCAGGTTCACGCCCATGTTGATGAAGGTCTGGAAGCCCATCCACACGCCCACGCCCTGCGCGGCCAGGCCGGCGAAGACGCGGTCCAGCGCGATGGCCTGGCGGCCGATGTGCATGATGCGGCGCGTGAGCCAGAGGAAGAGCGCGATGGCCACCAGCACGCCGACGAGACCCAGCTCCTCGCCGATCACGGCCAGCAGGAAGTCGGTGTGCGCCTCAGGCAGCCAGTGCAGCTTCTCGACGCTGCCACCCAGGCCGACGCCGAAGATCTCGCCGCGGCCGATGGCGATCAGCGAATGCGAGAGCTGGTAGCCCTTGCCCAGCGCATGCTCCTCGCTGAACGGGTCGAGGTAGGCAAAGATGCGCTCGCGCCGCCACGGGCTGGCCGCCACCATGGTGGCAAAGGCCACGACCACCAGCATGGCGATCAGGAAGAACATGCGCGCGTTCACGCCACCCAGGAACAGGATGCCCATGGCGATGATGGCGATCACCATGAAGGCGCCCATGTCGGGTTCGGCCAGCAGCAGCATGCCCACCACCACGACGGCCACGCCCATGGGCAGCACGGCGCGGAAGAAGCGCTCCTTGATCTCCATCTTGCGCACCATGTAGCTGGCCGCATAGAAGACCATGGCCAGCTTGGCCAGCTCGGAGGGCTGGAAGCGCATGAAGCCCAGCGGGAGCCAGCGGCGCGCGCCGTTGACGTTGATGCCGACGTGCGGGATCAGCACCACCACCAGCAGCAGCAGTGCCACCACGAAGAGCCACGGCGCCGTGCGCTCCCAGGTACGCATGGGCACCTGGAAGGCGATCAGGCCAGCGACAAAGGCGAACACCAGCGAGATGGCGTGGCGGATCAGGTGATAGGACTCGCTGTAGCCGCCGACGCGGTTGAAGCGCGGGTTGTCGCCCATGGCGATGGAGGCCGAGAACACCATCACCAGGCCCCACATCAGCAGCGCGATGGTGACCCACACCAGCGGCTGGTCGAAGCCGGCCACACGCACCGGCGCGGCGCGGGTCTGGGCGATGTCGGCGCCACCCAGGCGCACCGGCAGGTGCATGGGCAGGGCATCCATGCCGCTCTTGGCGGCACGGCGGAACCAGCCGAAGAAGCGGCTGCCGCCCTCGTTGGGCGTGGCGGCGGGCAGGCGGGCGCTCATTCTGGAATCCTCCGTGCTGCGCACTGCGGATGCGAGCGCCTGCGGAACGGCCGGGCGGCGCTCATTCGTAGGACTCCTCGTCGGCCAGCGCCTCGACCGCCTCGCGGAACACGTCCGCCCGGTGCGCATAGTCGCGGAACATGTCCAGGCTGGCGCAGGCGGGCGACAGCAGCACAGCGTCGCCGGGCTGGGCCTGGTCGGCGCAGAGGCCGACGGCCTCGGGCAGCGTGGCGGCGGCGAGCAGCGGCACGCCGGTCTCGGCCAGGGCCTCGCCGACGGCCGGGCCGTCGCGGCCGATCAGCACCACGGCGCGCACGTACTGGCGCACCAGCGGCGCCAGCGGCGAGAAGTCCTGGCCCTTGCCGTCGCCGCCCAGGATGACGACCAGCTTGCGCTCCAGGCCCAGGCCCGACAGTGCAGCGGCAGTGGCACCGACGTTGGTGCCCTTGCTGTCGTCGAAGTATTCGACCTCGTCCACGATGGCGATGGGCTCCACGCGGTGCGGCTCGCCACGGTATTCGCGCAGGCCGTAGAGCATGGGCGCCAGCGCGCAGCCGGCGGCGCTGGCCAGCGCCAGGGCGGCCAGGGCGTTCAGCGCGTTGTGCTGGCCACGGATGCGCAGCGCATCGGCGGGCATCAGGCGCTGCAGGTGGATCTCTTCCTGCGCCGCGGCGCCGCGGCGCCGCTTGAGGGTCTCGTCGGCCTCGTGCGCGCGCACCAGCCAGGCCAGGCCGTTGACGCGCTCGATGCCGTAGTCGCCCGGACGCTGCGGCAGGTCGGCGCCGAAGGTCACATGGGCGCGCAGCTGCGGCCGCTGCAGCCGGACCTTGACTGGCGCCGGCAGCATGCCCATCACACGGACGTCGTCGCGGTTGAGCACCATGAGGCCGGTCTGGCCGAAGATGCGCGCCTTGGCGGCGGCATACGCCTCCATGCCGCCATGCCAGTCCAGGTGGTCCTGGGTGACGTTGAGCACCGCGGCGGCAGTGGGCTCGAAGCCCTGCACGCCATCGAGCTGGAAGCTGGAAAGCTCCAGCACCCACACCTGCGGCAGGGCGTCGGCATCCATGCGTTCGGACAGCGTATCCAGCAGCGAGGGGCCGATGTTGCCGGCCACGGCCACGGTCTTGCCGGCGCGCTCGACCAGCTGGCCGGTGAGCGAGGTCACCGTGGTCTTGCCGTTGGTGCCGGTGATGGCCAGCACGGCGGGGCGGTAGCCGGGCTCGGGCGCGGGGGGCGGGGCGATGGGCAGGGGGGCGGGCGCCTCGTCGGTCGGCTCCTCCTCCGCGGCGGCATCGTCGGACGCCACTGCCGAGGGCAAGACCGCGGCTTCGCCGTCGCCGAGGGGCTCAGCGGCGACGTCCGCGACGGCCTCTGCCGCGTCGGTGGAGGACGCGGGCACGGCAGCGGATGCCTCGGCATCGCCGGGCACATCGGGCGCGGCATCTTCCACGATGGCGTCTTCGCCGGGCGCTGCCTCCGGTGGCAGCCGCAGGTCGGCCAGCGCCTGCGCGAACAGGTCCAGCTCGCCGCCCACCGGCAGTCCGATGGCGCGCGCCGCGTCGATCACGGGCGCAATGGTGGCAGGCGCCAGGCCCGGCGAGCGGTAGACGGCGCGCACCGGCTGCCCCTCGACCAGCGCGGCCGTGAGCGGCCCACCGACGAAGCGCACCTGCGGCAGCTCGGCGGCCAGCGTGGCCAGTTGCGGCGGCGCCTCGCGCGTGTCGGCCACCGTGACATGCGCACCATGGCGGGCGCACCAGCGCGCCATGGCCAGGCCCGAGGCGCCCAGGCCCAGGATCAGCACATGCAGGTCGGCGAGATGCTTCATGGTCGTCCCGGCCTCAACGCAGCTTGAGCGTGGACAGGCCCACCAGGCACAGCAGCATGGTGATGATCCAGAAGCGGACCACGACCTGCGTCTCGCGCCAGCCGGACTTCTCGAAGTGATGGTGCAGCGGCGCCATCTTGAGCACGCGACGGCCTTCGCCGTACTTGCGCTTGGTGTACTTGAACCAGCTCACCTGGGCCATGACCGAGATCGCCTCGACCACGAAGATGCCGCCCATGATGAAGAACACGATCTCCTGCCGCACGATCACGGCCACGGTGCCCAGGGCACCGCCCAGCGCCAGCGCGCCCACGTCACCCATGAAGACCTGCGCCGGATGGGTGTTGAACCACAGGAAGGCCAAGCCCGCGCCCGCCATGGCCGAGCAGAACACCAGCAGTTCGCCCGCGCCGGGAATGGAGGGGAACAGCAGGTAGCGCGAGTACATCGCATTGCCCGTGACGTAGGCGAACACGCCCAGGGCCGAGCCCACCATCACCACCGGCATGATGGCCAGGCCGTCCAGGCCGTCGGTGAGGTTCACGGCATTGCTCGCCCCGACGATCACCAGGTAGGTGAGGATGACGAAGCCGATGCCGCCCAGTGGATAGCTGATCTCCTTGAAGAAGGGCACCAGCAGGTTGGTCTTGGTGGGGAAGTCCATCGCGAAGCCGGAGCGCACCCAGTTGCCGAACAGCTCCAGCACGCGCCAGTTGGAACTCTCGGAGATGGAGAACAGCAGGTAGAAGGCCGCCACCAGGCCGATGAGCGACTGCCACATGTACTTCTCGCGCGATCGCATGCCCTCCGGGTCCTTGTTGACCACCTTGCGCCAGTCGTCCACCCAGCCGATGGCGCCGAAGCCCAGCGTCACCCACAGCACGATCCAGACGAAGCGGTTGGACAGGTCGAACCACAGCAGCGTCGCGATGGCGATGGCGAACAGCACCAGCACGCCGCCCATGGTGGGCGTCCCGCTCTTGGCCAGGTGCGTTTCCATGGCATAGCCGCGCACCGGCTGGCCGATCTTGAGGGCGCTCAGCCGGCGGATCACCGCCGGGCCGGCGGCCAGGCCCACCACCAGCGCGGTGAGGGCAGCCATCAGCGCCCGAAATGTCAGGTACTGGAAGACGCGCAGAAAGCCGAGTTCGGGCGACAGCGTCTGCAGCCATTGGGCCAGGCTCATCAGCATGGGCGGGCGTCCGTGTCATGCGGCATGACCGGCTCCTTGTTGTTGTTCGAGCCGGCGGCGCTGGCCACCAGGGCCTGCACCACGCGCTCCATCTTCATGAACCGCGAACCCTTGACGAGCACGCTCGATGCGGCACCGGCCTGGTCCAGCGCCGCGGCGTTGAGGGCCTCGACGGCCTCGAAATGGCGGCCGGCCGCGCCGAACGCCGTCACGGCATGGCGGCTGGCCTCGCCCAGGGCGAACAGCGCGTCGATGCCGCGCTGGCGCGCCCAGTCGCCGACTTCGGCATGGAAACGCGGCCCCTGGTCGCCGACCTCGCCCATGTCGCCCAGCACCAGCAGGCGCGGCCCGGGCAGCTCGGCCAGCACGTCGATGGCGGCACGCACGGAATCGGGGTTGGCGTTGTAGCTGTCGTCCACCAGCGTGAGGCGGCGGCCATCGGTGCGCTGCAGCAGTTGCGCCCGCGAACGGCCGCCGACGGGCTCGAAGGCCGACAGGCCGGCGCCGATGGCCTCGGGCGTCACGCCAGCGGCCAACGCGCAGGCCGTGGCCGCGAGCGCGTTGCGCAGGTTGTGGCGGCCGGGAATGGCCAGACGCGCCTGCACGGTGCCAGCGGGCGTGCGGGCCACGAAGCGCCAGGCCTCACCATCCCAGTCGGCCTCGGCCAGCGACACGTCGGCCTCGGGCGATTCGCCGAACAGCAGGCAGCCGGCACCTGCCGGCACCAGGCCACGCCAGAGTGCCGTGTAATCGTCGCCGTGCGGAAAAACGGCCGTGCCGCCGGCCGACAGCGCCTGCAGCACGCTGCCGTTCTCGCGCGCCACCGCCTCGACCGTCGCCATGAATTCCTGGTGCTCGCGCTGCGCGTTGTTGACCAGCGCCACCGTCGGCCGCGCGATGGCGGCCAGCCGCGCGATCTCGCCCGGATGGTTCATGCCCAGCTCGACCACGGCCAGGCGATGAGCGGGCCGCAGGCGCATCAGCGTCAGCGGCAGGCCGATCTCGTTGTTGAAGTTGCCCTGCGTCGCCAGGCTGGCCTGCGGCTCGGCGGCGCGCAGGATGGACGCGACCATCTGCGTGACCGTGGTCTTGCCGTTGCTGCCCGTCACCGCCACCAGCGGCAGCGTGAAGCGGGCGCGCCAGCCGGCGGCGATGGCGCCCAGCGCGGCCAGGGTGTCGGGCACTTCCAGGCCCTGGAGGCCCAGCGGTGCCAGCCGGCCCGGCTCGGCCACGGCGGCGATGCCGCCCTGGGCCTGCACCTGCGGCAGGAAGTCGTGCGCGTCGAAGCGCTCGCCGCGCAGCGCGACGAAGAGGTCGCCCGCGGCCAGCGTGCGCGAGTCGGTGTGCACCCGCGTCACCGCGCGGCTGCCCTCACCCACCACGCGCGCACCCGGCACCCAGCCGGCGGCCTCGGACAGCGTGAACAGAGATTCCATCGAAGCGTTCATGCCGACCGGCTCCTGGCGCCAAGCGCCGCCTGCGCCTGGGCGCGGTCGGAAAAGGGAAATCGCCGGCCGGCGACTTCCTGATAATCCTCGTGGCCCTTGCCGGCCAGCAGGACCACGTCCTGAGCGGCGGCTTCATCCAGGGCCTCGGCAATCGCTGCGGCACGGTCGATCACCACCCGCGCGGCCTGCGGCACCGCCAGGCCCGCCACGATCTGGTCGACGATGGCCTGCGGCGATTCGCTGCGCGGGTTGTCGCTGGTGACGACGACGCGGTCGGCACCCCGCTCGGCGATGGCACCCATCAGCGGGCGCTTGCCGGGATCGCGGTCGCCGCCGCAGCCGAACACGCACCACAGCCGGCCGCCGCGCGACTCGGCGAAGGGGCGCAGCGCGGCCAGCGCCTTCTGCAGTGCATCGGGCGTGTGGGCATAGTCGACCACCACCAGCGGCAGGCCGGCGTCCGCTGCGACCACGTCCATGCGGCCGGGCACGCTGCCGAGGCGCGCGCAGGCGGCGGCCGCGTCGCCCAGCGGCAGGCCGAGCGCGCGCAGCGTGCCGATCACGCCAAGCAGGTTGGCGACGTTGTACTCGCCCACCAACGTGGTCGAGACCATGGCCTGGGCGCCGCCCTGCTCCACCACCTGGAAGCGCAGGCCCTGCGGACCGTGGCCGGCCTCGATGGCCGACAGCCGCGCGGGCGCGCCTGCGGCCGAGCAGGTCCACAGCTCGACCAGCGCGGTGTCCAGCAGTTCGCCCGCGAGGCGGGCGCCCCGCGGGTCATCGATGTTGACCACGGCCGCACGCAGGCCCGGCCAGCGGAACAGCTCGGCCTTGGCGGCCCAGTAGGCCGCCATGTCGCCGTGGTAGTCCAGGTGGTCCTGGGTGAAGTTGGTGAAGACGGCCACGTCGAAGTGCAGGCCGTCCAGCCGACGCTCGGCGATGCCGATGGAGGAGGCCTCCATGGCACAGGCCTTCACGCCCTGGCCGAGCAGGTCGCGCAGCGCGCGGTGCAGCGTCACCGGGTCGGGGGTGGTGAGGCCGTTGTAGTCGACGGCCGGAGGCACGCCGATGCCCAGCGTGCCGGCGACGGCGCAAGGGCCGAAGGCGCTGCCTGCCAGGGCCTGGGCCAGCCACCAGGCCGTCGATGTCTTGCCGTTGGTGCCTGTCACGGCCAGCAGCGTCATCACGTCGGCCGGCCGGCCGCACCAGGCCGCGGCGATGGGACCGGTCGCGGCCTTGAGCCCCTCGTAGGCCGCCACCGCCGGCTCGTCGGCGAAGTCGTAGGCCTCGCTGCCCTTGGCCTCGACCAGGCAGGCGGCGGCACCTTGCGCCAGCGCCGCACGCACGAAGCGCCGTCCGTCGGTGGCGGCGCCCGGCCAGGCGATGAAGCCGTCGCCCTCGCCCACGGCGCGGCTGTCCACCTGCAGCTGTCCGCGAACGCGCGCGGACAGCCAGGCGGCGGCCTCGTCGGGGGAGTGGAGACGGTGCAGCGCCATCAGAAGCTCTCGTCCACGCCCTGGGTGAGCACCAGCGGCTTGACGGCCAGGTCGGGCGCGACGTTCATCATGCGCAGCGTCTGCTGCACCACTTCGCTGAACACCGGGCCGGCCACGGTGCCGCCGTAAAAGTTGCCGTCGCTCGGCTCGTCGATCATGACGCCCACGATGATGCGCGGCTTGTCGATGGGCGCCATGCCGGTGAACCAGCCGCGGTACTTGCCCGCCGCGTAGCCCTTGCCGACCTGCTTGCGCGCGGTGCCCGACTTGCCGCCCACCGAGTAGCCCACGGTCTGCGCCAGCTGGCCGGTGCCGCCGGGGCCGGCGGCCATCTGCAGCATCTTGCGGATAGACGCCGCGGTGGAGGGCGAGAACACGCGCACGCCCGGCGGCTCCTCGTTGCTCTTGAGCATGGTCAGCGGCAGCACCTTGCCGTCGTGCGAGAAGGCGGTGTACGAATGGCACATCTGCAGCAGCGAGGCCGACAGGCCGTAGCCGTAAGCCATGGTGGCCTGCTCGACGGGCTTCCAGGTCTTCCAGGGGCGCAGGCGGCCAGGCGCCGCGCCGGGGAAGGTGATCTGCGGCTTCTGGCCGTAGCCCAGCGCGGTGTAGGTCTCCCACATCTCGCTGGGGCTCATCTTCTGGGCGATCTTCAGGGCGCCGACGTTGCTGGACTTCTGGATCACGCCCTCCACCGTCAGCACGCCGTAGTTGTGGGTGTCGCTGATGGTGAAGCCGCCGATCTGGTAGCGCCCGGGCGTGGTGTCGATGATGGTGCTGGGCTTGACGCGCCCGGCCTCCAGCGCCATGGCCACGGTGATCGGCTTCATGGTCGAGCCGGGCTCGAAGGTGTCGGTGATGGCGCGGTTGCGCAGCTGCTCGCCGGTGAGGTTGCGACGCTTGTCGGGCACGTAGCTCGGGTAGTTGGCCAGCGCGAGCACCTCGCCGGTCACCGCGTCGAGCACCACCACGCTGCCGGCCTTGGCCCGGTGCTTGGTCACGGCGTCGCGCAGCTTCTGGTAGGCGAAGAACTGCACCTTGGAGTCGATGGACAGCTGGATGTCCTTGCCGTCCAGCGGCGGCACGCGCTCGCCCACGCCCTCGACCACACGGCCCAGGCGGTCCTTGATCACCCGCTGCGAACCGGGCTTGCCGCCCAGGTCCTTGTCGAAGGCCAGCTCGATGCCTTCCTGGCCGTGGTCCTCGACGTTGGTGAAGCCCACCACGTGCGCGGCGGATTCGCCCTCGGGGTACTGACGCTTGTATTCGCGCGTCTGGTAGAGGCCCTTGACGCCCAGCGCCGCGATCTCCTTGGCGATGGGCTCGTCGACCTGGCGCTGGATCCAGACGAAGCTCTTGTCCTCGTCGGCCAGTTTCTGGTCGAGGTCCTGCGGCTTCATGCCGAGCAGTTGGGCGACGCGGCGCAGCTTGGTCCGGGTCTCGGGATCGTTGCGATCGATGTCCTCGGGAATCGCCCACACGCTGGGGGCGATCACGCTGGAGGCCAGGATCAGGCCGTTGCGGTCCAGGATGCGGCCGCGGCTGGCGGGCAGCTCGATGGTGCGGGTGAAGCGCACCTCGCCCTGCCGCTGGAAGAAGTCCTGCCCGATCACCTGCACATAGGCGGCGCGGCCGGCCAGCACCACGAAGCCGAGCGCGATGGCGGCCACGATGAACTTGCTGCGCCAGACCGGCGTCTTGCTGGCCAGCAGCGGGCTGGTCGTGTAGCGGACGGAAGGGCCGCGGCTCATCGCGTGCTCCTGGGTGCGGCGGCCGGGGTGCCGGCGGGCACGACGGGGGGCGCCGGCGGCACGGCGGGAATCACCGTTCCGTCCGCCCGCACGTACAGCGTGATGGCGGGCGTGGTGGTGCGCATCTTGAGCTTGTCCTTGACCAGCGTCTCGATGCGCAGCGGCGTGGCCTGAGCACGGCGCTCGACCTGCAGGCGCTCGTATTCGGTCTCGAGCGTGCGGGCCTCGGCCTGCGCGCGGTAGTACTGACCATAGAGCTGGCGCGACTGGTACTGGGTGTGCACCAGCAGCAGCGCCGTGCCGATCACGGCCAGCAGCAGGAGCAGGTTGAGGCGCGTGATCACGAACGTTGCCCCCATGCTCGGCGCTGCGCGTCCTCGCTGCCGCCCGAGGGGGCGCTGGCTTGCTTGGGGCGGCCCGGCACGTCGCCAAGCACCTCCGTGCGCTCGGCCACGCGCAGGATGGCGCTGCGCGCACGCGGATTGGCCGCCACTTCCTCGGCCGAGGGCTTGATGCGCTCGAGCGCACGCAGCTTCATGGGCTTGGGCGCGGCGAAGGGCGCCCGGCGGTCGTAGACCTCCTTGGAATGCTCGGCGATGAACTGCTTGACGATGCGGTCTTCCAGCGAATGGAAGCTGATCACCGCCAGCCGGCCGCCCGGCGCCAGCACCGACAGGCTGGCGCTCAGCGCCTGTTGCAGCTCTTCAAGCTCGGCGTTGATGAAAATCCGAAGAGCCTGAAATGTGCGCGTTGCAGGGTTCTGGCCCGGCTCGCGGGTTTTGACCGCGCCAGCCACGAGCTCGGCCAGCTCGGCGGTGGTTGAAATTGCGCCCCGTTCTTGTCGGCGAGCAGCAATCGCCTTTGCAATCTGAACAGCAAACCGTTCTTCGCCATAGTCACGGATCACCTCTGCAATCTGCTGTGGTTCGGCTGTGGCCAGCCAGTCGGCCACGCTCTGGCCGCGCGTGGGATCCATGCGCATGTCGAGCGGGCCGTCCAAACGAAAAGAAAAACCCCGGGCGGGGTTGTCGATCTGGGGGGAGCTGACACCGAGGTCCATCAGGACCCCGGCCACACTGCCGGGTGGCAGCTCCCCCAGGTGGGCGAAGCCCTGGTGCCGGATGGAAAAGCGCGGGTCGGCGATGGTGCCGGCCTGCGCCACCGCCTCTGGATCCTTGTCGAAGGCCACGAGGCGGGCGCCTGGCGCCAGCCGCTCCAGCAGCAGCCGCGAATGACCGCCGCGACCGAAGGTGGCGTCGACGAAGGTGCCGTCGGGCGCCGGCGCATCGCCGAGCACGGCGCGCACGCCCTCTTCGAGCAGCACGGTGGTGTGGAGGAAGGATGCGGCCATCTGGGTCACAGCTTGAGCATCCGGGCCGCCTCGGAGTTGCGGATGTTCTCCATCATCTCCGCGGCTTCCTTGGCCTGATAGGCCGCCTTGTCCCACAGCTCGAAGCGGTGGCCCACGCCGAGCAGCAGCACGTCGCGGGTGATGCCCGCGAGCTCACGCAGCTCGGGCGAGATCAGCACACGGCCGGTGCCGTCGAGTTCCACGTCGGAGGCGCTGCCCAGGTAGAAGCGCTTGAGCCATTGCTCGGAGGACGGCAGCGCCGCCAGGCTGGCGCGCGCCTCTTCCCACACCGGGCGAGGGTACAGGTTCAGGCCACCGTCGGGATTGCGGGTCACGGTGATCTGGCCACCGGCCTCCGTGCGCAGGGCGTCCAGATACCGGGCAGGCATCGACAGCCGCCCCTTGGCATCCAGATTCAGCGATGACGTGCCCTGAAACACGAACCCATAACTCCCGAAAAAGCGGCCGGCGAACTGCCGAGTAGGACGGGGCCTAACCCACGTTTTCCCACTTTCCTGCACTTTTTTGCACTGTAGCAGGAAACACCTGCCGCCAATCGACTGTTACGAGGTATTTTTTGTAATGGAATCAAGGACTTAGAGCACAACTTTCCTGCGGCTTCGGCCCTCATTTCTCTTTGCTGATGAAGCACTTAGCTATCACAGTGGAAGTTCCGCGTTAGCTGGTGTAGGCCCAGGCCTGCATCAAAAGGCAACGGCCCGGGGCGTTGCCACCCCGGGCCGTCGAACTGTCAAGAGTCTTTCGCGCGCTCAGAGAATGAAACGCGACAGGTCCTCGTCTTTGCTGAGCATGTCCAGCCGCGCATCCACATAGGCGGCATCGATGCTCACCGTCTGGCCCGAGAGCTTGGCCGCGTCGAAGCTCACCTCGTCCAGCAGCCGCTCCATCACGGTCGACAGGCGCCGCGCGCCGATGTTCTCGGTGCGCTCGTTCACTTCGAAGGCGATGGTCGCCAGCCGGGTGATGCCGTCCGGCGTAAAGGCCAGCGTGACGCCTTCGGTGGCCAGCAGCGCCTCGTACTGCTTGACCAGCGAGGCACGGGTCTGCGTAAGGATGCTTTCGAAATCCGCCACCGACAGCGACTGCAGCTCGACGCGGATCGGCAGACGGCCCTGCAGCTCCGGGATCAGATCGCTGGGCTTGGCCAGGTGGAAGGCGCCGCTGGCGATGAACAGGATATGGTCGGTGCGCACCACGCCGTACTTGGTGGTGACGGCGGTGCCTTCCACCAGCGGCAGCAGGTCGCGCTGCACGCCCTGGCGGGAGACGTCGGCACCCTGCGCCTCGCTGCGGGTGGCCACCTTGTCGATCTCGTCGATGAAGACGATGCCGTTCTGCTCGGCGTTGACCAGCGCCTGGGCACGGATCTCCTCCTCGTTCAGCAGCTTGCCGGCCTCTTCCTCGGTCAGCAGGCGCAGCGCCTCGGCGATCTTGAGCTTGCGCGTCTTGCGACGGCCCTGGCCCAGCTGACTGAACATGCCGCGCAGCTGCTCCGCCATCTCCTCCATGCCGGCGGGGCCCATGATCTCCATCGCGGGCCGCGCCTCGGCCACCTCGATCTCGATCTCCTTGTCGTCCAGCTCCTTCTCGCGCAGCTTCTTGCGGAAGGCCTGGCGAGTAGCGTTTCCGCTGTCACTCGCCACCGCGCGGCCTTCGGCATCGCGGGCGGCGGGCAGCAGGGCGTCGAGGATGCGCTCCTCGGCCGCGTCCTCGGCGCGCACCCGCACCTTGGCCACCTCGGCCTCGCGCGTGCGCTTGACCGAGACCTCGGCCAGGTCGCGGATGATCGAATCCACGTCCTTGCCCACGTAGCCCACCTCGGTGAACTTGGTGGCCTCGACCTTGATGAAGGGCGCGTCCGCCAGCCGGGCCAGCCGGCGGGCGATCTCGGTCTTGCCCACGCCGGTGGGGCCGATCATGAGGATGTTCTTGGGCGTGATCTCGGGCCGCAGCTTCTCGTCGACCTGCTGGCGACGCCAGCGGTTGCGCAGCGCGATCGCCACGGCCCGCTTGGCCTCCTTCTGGCCGACGATGTGGTTGTCCAGCTCGGACACGATTTCCTGGGGGGTCATGGCGGACATCGGGTTCCTATCCATTCAATGAAGCACGCGCCGCACACGGCACGGAAGAAGATGCGCCTTGGCGCGGTCAGACGGCCGCGGAGCAGGCCACGCCAGCGGCCGCCGCGGAACTGGCTTCGCCAGCCCGCCGGCGGCGCCCCCTCGCAGGGGGTTGGCGGAGCGCGAAGCGCGCAGCCTGGGGGTGGTCAAAGTTTTTCTATCGTGTGGTGCATGTTGGTGTAGATGCACAGCTGGCCGGCGATCTCCAGCGACTTGCGCACCACCTCTTCGGCGGACAGATCCGTGTTCTCGACCAGTGCCTTGGCTGCCGAGTGGGCATAGGCACCGCCGGAGCCGATGGCCACGATGCCCTGCTCGGGCTCCAGCACGTCGCCGTTGCCGGTGATGATGAGCGAGGTGGTGCGGTCGGCCACCGCCAGCATCGCCTCCAGGCGCCGCAGCACGCGGTCGGTGCGCCAGTCCTTGGTCAGCTCGATGGCGGCGCGGGAGAGCTGGCCCTGGTGCTTCTCCAGCTTGGCCTCGAAACGCTCGAAGAGTGTGAAAGCATCGGCCGTGGCGCCCGCGAACCCGGCGAGCACCTTGCCCTGGTAGAGCCGCCGCACCTTGCGCGCCGACCCTTTGAACACGATGTTGCCCAGCGTCACCTGGCCGTCGCCGCCGATGGCGACCTGCTCGCCCTGCGGCGTGCTGCGGCGCACGCTGACGATGGTGGTTCCATGAAATTGTTCCATCGCAGCCACCTGGGGGCGTTCCGGGGCTGCACAAGGGCAGCGCGGGATTTTTTCTGCCGGCGCAGCCCTGGCCGCCGCGTCCAGGCCCAGACCGTCAGCCCGCGCGGGGCACGACCACGGCGCAGCGATCCACCCCGGTGAGCCGCAGGAACTCGGCCAGCACCCCATGCACCGCCAGCAGCCGCAGGCCCGGCCGGGCACCCAGCCGGGCACGCAGGGCCTCGGCGGCCGCCAGATCCATGCGTACCAGCGCGGCGCAGTCGATCTCGGGGCCAGCACCGGCCCGGTCGAGCGCCTCCTCGATCCTGGACCAGGGCAGGCTGTCGGCCCCCGCGAGCTCGCCGGCCAGGAAGGCGCCCCGCGCCGCCGCCGGATCCAGCGCGGCACGGGTGCTGGACAGTCCCGCGTCGCCCATCTCCGCCACGGTGCCGCGCGGCGCCTGCCACGAGGGCGGCGTGATCTCGTAGGTGATGCAGTAGTTGAGGGCCACCAGCTCGAAGTCGTCCAGGCGATTGAGCAGGCGAAGGACGGCCAGGTGCAGGCTCCACCAGCCCGCGTCGACGCCGCGCTCACCCAGCGGGGTGGCGGCGGCCAGCACCGCCAGCAGCTCATCGGTGCCCAGGAAACCCATCTGCACCGGCGAGAGCGCCCAGTGCGTGACCAGTGTCGTGAGCGGCTGCACGGCATCTGCCTCGATCTGGCCGAGGCCGCGCCAGTCCAGGCGCCAGACGCTGCCCTTCGCCCGCGACAGGGCCTGCGTGAGCGCCAGCAGGGCCGGGCGGTCCAACCGGGCGGGCGCCTGCCAGTCGGTCTCCGTGCGTGCATCCAGGCGTTGCGCCACCTCGCCCGTGCGCGCATCCCGCGCCAGCGTCCGCAGCGACACCCAGGCCGGTGCCGGCAGGCCGAAGCGCTCCGCATAGGGGGCGGCCGCCTCGGCAAAGCGCTCCGCGTCGCCCGTGGCGCGGTAGAAGTCGAGCAGGGCGCGCCAGGTCTGGAGTTGGTCGGCAAAGGCGCTGCCGGGCACCAGGGCCTGCCGCAGCGCGCTTTCGGCGCCGGGGTCATCGCCCTGGGCGAAGCGGACGGCCGCTTCTTCGAGGGGCGTGTCGAAGGCCAGGCGCGGCGCCGCGGT
This sequence comes from Pseudacidovorax sp., assembly GCF_017991995.1. Classification (GTDB taxonomy): domain Bacteria; phylum Pseudomonadota; class Gammaproteobacteria; order Burkholderiales; family Burkholderiaceae_C; genus Xenophilus. The sequence goes on from NZ_JAGOPN010000014.1 coordinate 99,137, forward strand.
GTACGCCGGCCGGTGCGTGGAGAAGGAAGGCAGCAGCACTTCGGGCGCCGCCGGCGCCATGGCCTCACGCGGCGGCTGCAGGTCGGTCGGCACGACCGGCGCGGTATCGGCATAGGCGCGCGCGTGGTGCTCGGCCAAAGAGGCATCCACCGCAGGGGTGCCGGCCGGCGCCATGTCTGCGCCATCGGGGACGGTGGCGGCGGATTCGGAGGTCCACCACTGCTGGGACATCTGCGCCTCGATCTCGTCGATCTTGCGCAGCGTGAGCGCACGCCGGTCGGTCATGCGGTCGCTGGAGGGCAGCGACGAGGAGATGTTGCCGGGATCTTCGGTGCCGCCGCGTTGACGCAGCTTGCGCAGCATGTCGAACTCGCGCCGGCGCACGAAGTCGTTGCGCTGCCGACGCTCCATGAGCTCCTTGAGCGCCTCCCGGCTGTAGCCGAAATCGGAGGCACCCGCGCCGGGCGTGCCTTCGAGCTCGGACCAGTCCTTGAGCGGGTTGCGCACGAACTTGGCGACCTTGGAGAACAGGCCTCCCGCGTCGTCCTTGGACATGCCCCGTGCTGCGAGAAAGTGGGTGAAGGCTGGCGTTGCGGGCTGCGCAGGCCGGACCCGGCCCGGCCGCCGTGCGAACTCAGTCGCCGAACATCTTCTGCTTGAGCTCGCGGCGCTGCTGCGCCTCGAGCGAGAGCGTGGCCGTCGGGCGGGCCAGCAGGCGGCCGACGCCGATGGGCTCGCCGGTCTCGTCGCAGTAGCCGTAGTCGCCAGCGTCGATGCGGGCGATGGACTGCTCGATCTTCTTGAGCAGCTTGCGCTCGCGGTCGCGGGTGCGCAGCTCCAGGGCGTGCTCTTCCTCGATGGTGGCGCGGTCGGCCGGATCGGGCACGACCACGGTGTCCTCGCGCAGGTGCTCGGTCGTCTCGCCGGCGTTGTCGAGGATGCCCTGCTTGAGCTGCTGCAGCTTGAGCTTGAAGAAGGCCAACTGCGTGTCGTTCATGTACTCGCTGTCGGGCATCGCGATGACTTCGGCATCGGTCAGCTCCTCGACCGGCTTGGTCTTCCAGTTGTTCGCGAGCTTGGGGTCCTTCTTGACGGACAGGAGGGGCGGGGGAACGAGGGCCGTGGACATGGTCGTTGAGAAACTGGCCTTGGGTGCGGTGGAGGCCACCGCCTGAGGCATGGACGGAACGGTCAATTGCGACAACCGGGCCGAAGGACGCGCCCGCGGAGGCAGCGCATCGGGGGACGGCACTGCATCGACGGCGACCGGCGTCTTGGCATCGAGGCCGGCGCTGGCCGGGGCGGTTTTCTTCACGTGGCGGGCTCCTTCACTGGCTGCGGTCTTCCCTGCCTGACGGGCAGCGCCGAGGGTGGCGGACCGCAACAGGCGCGCGATTGTATAGAGAAAGCACCCTGCAAAAAGGTGACGGCGATCGGCCTAGCGCGAACGTCCTACACCAGGCATTGATCCAGGCCCTGCTCCAGGATGTCGCGGGGCAGATCGATGCCGATGAACACCATCCGACTCTCGCGCGTCTCGCCCTCGCCCCATTCGGGGCCGAGGTCGCTGCCCATGAGCTGGTGCACGCCCTGGAAGATCACCTTGCGTTGGGTGCCATTCATGTCGAGCACGCCCTTGTAGCGCAGCATGCGCGGGCCGTAGATGTTGACGATGGCGCCCAGGAAGTCCTCCAGCCGCGCCGGGTCGAAGGGCCGCGTGGCGCGGTAGACGAAGCTCTTGACGTCGTCGTCCACATGGTGGTGGTGGCCGTGGCCATGGTCGTGCTGGTGCGAGGGATGGTCGCAGTGCTCGCCATGTTCGTGGTCATGGTCGTGATGATCATGCGCGTGATCGTGGTCGTCCGCCTTCAGGAAGTCAGGGTCGATGTCGAGCTTGGCGTTGAGGTTGAAGCCGCGCAGATCGAGCACCTTGGCGATGGCCACCTCGCCGAAATGCGCCTTTTCGATGGGCGCGCGCGGGTTCATGTGCTTGAGGCGGTGGATCAGCGCGTCGGTGTCCTCGGCGCTCACCAGGTCGGTCTTGGACAGGAAGATCTGGTCGGCGAAGCCCACCTGACGGCGCGCCTCCTGGCGGTCGTTGAGCTGCTGCGCGGCGTGCTTGGCATCGACCAGGGTGACGATGGAGTCGAGCAGGTAGCTCTCGGCGATCTCGTCGTCCATGAAGAAGGTCTGGGCCACGGGGCCGGGGTCGGCCAGGCCGGTGGTCTCGATGATCACGCGGTCGAAATCGAGCAGGCCCTTGCGGCGCTTGGCGGCCAGCAGCTGCAGCGCCTCCCGCAGGTCCTCGCGGATGGTGCAGCAGACGCAGCCGTTGCTCATCTGCACGATCTGCTCCTTGGACTCGGTGACCAGGATGTCGGAGTCGATGTTCTCCTCGCCGAACTCGTTCTCGATGACGGCGATCTTGTGGCCGTGCGACTCGGTGAGCACGCGCTTGAGCAGGGTGGTCTTGCCGGAGCCGAGGAAGCCGGTGAGGATGGTGGCGGGAATGAGGGCCATGGAAACGCTCCGGGAGTGTCGGGACGACGGTGGAAACGGGGAAGGGGCGAAAGTTTAGGCCGGCCGCAAAAACTCGGCCGGTCGCCGCTCTTTGCGGGTGCGGCTACTTGCGCACCACCACCAGGCCCTTGAGGTACTCGCCCTCCGGGAACTCGATGGTCATGGGATGGTCGGGCGCCGCGCCCAGGCGTTCGGCGATGTAGCCGTCCACCCCCGCGTCGATGCCGGCCGAGGCCACGATCTTGTGGAACAGGTCGGCGCCGATGCCGCCGGAGCACGAGAAGGTCAGCAGCACGCCGCCCGGCGGCAGCAGCTTGAGGGCCAGCCGGTTGATGTCCTTGTAGGCGCGGGCGGCGCGATCGGCATGCGCGACGGTGGGTGCGAACTTGGGCGGGTCGAGCACGATGGCGTCGAACTGCCGGCCCTCGTCGATGAAGCGGCGCAGGGTCTGGTTGACGTCGGCATCGAGGAACTGGGCCTTGGCCGCCTCGAAGCCGTTCAGCGCCAGGTGCGCCCGCGCCCGGTCCAGCGCCGGCTGCGAGGAGTCGACCGACACCAGCTCGGCGCCCTCCAGCGCGCCGGCCGCCGCCAGCCCATGCGCCGCAGCGACGGTGAAGCCGCCCGTGTAGCAATAGCAGTTGAGCACGCGGGCGAAGCGGCGGTGCCGCGCCAGCTCCGAGAAGCGGCGGCGGCTGTCGCGCTGGTCGAGGTAGAAGCCGGTCTTGTGGCCGGTGGCCACGTCCAGGCTCAGGCGCCAGCCGTGCTCCTGGATGGTGATCTCGGTCGGGCCCTCGCCGCGCAGCCAGCCGGTGACGGGCGGCAGGCCCTCGCGTTCACGGCCGCTGGCGTCCGAGCGTTCATACAGCTTCGTCAGGCCGGTGGCGGTCAGCAGCGCGTCGGCCAGCACCGCCTTCCAGCGTTCGACGCCGGCCGACAGGAACTGCGCCACCAGCGTGTCGCCATAGCGGTCCACGATCAGCCCGGGCAGGCCGTCGGCCTCGCCATGCACCAGGCGCTGGCCGTCGCTGGCGATGTCGAACAGCCCGCGCGCCTGAACGGCCGCTCGACAGCGTGCGGCGAAGAATGCGGCGTCGATACGCTGGCCCTCGTCGAAGCTCCAGGCGCGGGCGCGGATCTTGGAGGCCGGGCTGCAGGCCGCCCAGGCCAGGAAGCGGCCCTCGTGCGATTCGATGCGCACCGTCTCGCCCGCATCGCCGCCGCCCTTGGCGATGGCGGCGTCGAAGATCCAGGTATGGCGGCGCTGGAGCGAGCGCTCCTTGCCGGGCTTGAGGCGGAGTGTTTTCATGAGCCGCCTATTGTCGCGGCGGCCCCTTGCCCACCCTTGGCACCGGCAAAGGCAACGCCTTCAACGCACCCAGATCAGATCGCCGAGATAGCGGCCGGGCAACAGCGTGAATGCGCCGGTCACCAGGCAAGCCCCAACGTAGGTCCCGACCATCGTGCCCTGGTGGGCCGCGATCTGCCCACGCAGCAAAAAGCGAAAGGCCAGAAACATGGCGGCCCAACTGACGGGAACCAGCAGATGAATCCATGTATAGCCAGCAACGTTGGGCATTGCATGGTCTCGGATGAACAGAGCGGAAAGTCCCGTCATGATCATCAGCGTGACCCATGCGTAGCCGAAGGCGCGATGAATGCGCGGCTGGGGCCGTCGCCTCCAACGCGCAAAGATGGCCACCGGCCCCAGGAAAAACGCGCCCGCTGCGCAGGCGAGATGCACGGCAATCACCGGCGTCATCTTCATGTCGAGGCCCTCCCAGGCACGATTCTTCGAACTCAATCCTCGCTGTCGCCCCGCGCATGCGCCCGGGGGTGGGCAGCATCATAGATTTTTGCCAAGTGCTGGAAATCCAGCCGCGTGTAGATCTGGGTGGTGGAAATGCTCGCGTGACCCAGCAGCTCCTGCACGGCGCGCAGATCGCCACTGGATTGCAGCAGGTGACTGGCGAAGGAATGGCGCAGCATGTGCGGATGCACCGGCGCGGCCACGCCGGCCTGGATGCCGCGGGCGCGCAGCATCTGCCAGACGGCCTGCGGGCCGAAGCGGCCACCGCGCAGGCCGACAAAGAGCGCGGGCGAGTCGACCGGCCGCAGCCCGCGCTGCGCCAGCCAGGCGTCCACGGCCTGCACGGCCGGGCCGCCCATCGGCACGCTGCGCCGCTTGCCGCCCTTGCCGAGCACATGCACCTCGGCCGAGGGCAGGTCGAGCCAGCCGCGCGCTTCGGCGGAAGGATCGCGGTCCAGGCCGGTGAGCTCGCTCACGCGCAGGCCGCAGCCGTAGAGCAGTTCGACGATGGCGCGGTCGCGCGCCTCGGTCCAGGCATCGGCCTCGGGCTGCTGGTGCTCGGCCAGGCGCACAGCATCGTCCACGCCCAGCGCCTTCGGCAGCGGCCGCGGCGCCTTGGGCGCATGCACGTCCTGCACCGGGTTGCCCGGCACCAGGCCCTCGCGGCCCAGCCAGCGGTAGAAGCTGCGCCAGCACGACAGCACCAGCGCGATGCCGCGCGGCGCCCGTCCGGCGCCATGCAGCTGGGCCATCCAGCGGCGGATGTGGGCGGTGGCCACTCGCTGAAGCGGCAGGCCGGCATCGGCCGCGCGCTGCAGCAGCTCGGCCAGGTGCAGCGCATACAGCTCGACCGTGCGCTCGGCCAGCCGGCGCTCCACCCGCACATGGGCGAGGTAGCGATCGACCAGGGCACGGTCGGCGTCCGCAGCGGACGAAGGATCAGTAGTCACCACGGAGGGCATTGTTGACGACCGCCGCCACCTCGCGCAGCGATGCGCGCGCGGCGCGGTCCCAGCGCCGGCAGGGCGCGAGGGCGGCGGCGTACTGCACGTCGAAGGCGGACTCGAAGCCGCTGCCGCGCGCCAGTTGGCGGGTACGCCAGAGGTGCGAGGGCTCGGTGACGACGATCACGCGCCGCACGCCCGCCGCTTCGAGCAGGGGCCGCGACAGCCGCAGGTTTTCGCGTGTCGACTGCGAGGCGGACTCGCGCAGCACCGGGCCGGTGTAGCCCGCCGCGCGGGCCAGGCCCTCCATCGCCTCGGCCTCGATGCGGCCGTCTTCATGGTCCACGCCGCCGCTCATCACCAGCAGCTTCACGCGCCCCGCTTGCGCGAGCGCCACCGCGGCATCGACACGCGACGCGAGGCAGGGGTTGGGCGCGCCGTCGAGGAAGGCCCGGTTGCCCAGCACCAGCGCGGCATCGGCGTCCTGCGCGGGCGGGTTCGCCAGCACGTGCGCGCCGTGGCGCGTCACCATGACGTGGATCGCCCCGCCCGACACCAGGCCCAGGACGGCAAGGACGAGCCCCACCCGACGCCAGCCTCCACCGCGCGCCGGATACCTCAAGCGCGCAGGCGCGACAGCGCGGCCGACGCCAACTGGGCGATGCGCTCCAGGAAGTCGGTGCCCATTTCCGCGTTGTAGCGCTGCGGATCGGGCGAGGCCAGCACCAGCAGGCCGAAGGCGGGCGCGTCGGCCGCGGTGCGCAGCGGGATCAGCGCCAGCGACTGGGCCTGCTGCGGCTCGTTGAGCCAGGCCGTGGCCTCGAAGCCGGCGTTCAGGCCGATGTAGGGCGTGGTCAGCGAGGTGGCCAGGGCCTTCACGTCGTCGCTCACGCCCTGGGTGTAGCCCTCTGCGGCGTAGGCCGGGTCGAGGTCCCAGAGCTTGATGGCCGTCTGCGGCACCATGAACTGCTGGTGCAGGCCCTTGATGATTTCCCAGGGCAGGCCGCGCAGGTCGCGCCAGGTGAGCAGCGAGAGCGTCCAGCGCTGCAGCCGGTCGGCCGTGACCACGTTCTCGGTGCCGTGGCGCACCATGTCCATGATGCGGTGCTCCAGCGCCTTGATCTTCTCGCGCAGCATTTCGGCCTGGCGTTCCTGCAGGCTCACGGCGCGCTGGCCGTGCGGGCTGGTCAGCTGCACCTCGGCCAGCAGCTGGGCGTGGCGCTCGAAGAAGTCGGGCGTGTTGGCCAGGTAGTTGGCGATGTCGTCTTCGGTGATGGGGTTCATGGCGGCAGGCGGTCGGTGGATGCGGGCCGTCGGCGCCGCACCAAAAAAAGAAGAGAAAAGCGTCAGAGTTCGTCGGGCACGTCGATCTCGCCCGCGAAGACGGTGACGGCCGGACCGGTCATCAGCACCGGGTCGGCCTCGCCACCCGCCCATTCGATGGTGAGGATGCCGCCGCGGGTCTCGACGTCGACGCGGCGGTCCAGCCGCCCGAGGCGGATGCCGGCCACCACCGCCGCGCAGGCGCCGGTGCCGCAGGCCAGCGTCTCGCCGGCGCCGCGCTCGAACACGCGCAGGCGCACGTGCGTGCGGTCCACCACCTGCAGGAAGCCAGCGTTGACCCGCTGCGGAAAGCGCGGATGGTGCTCGATGCGCGGGCCCTGCTCGGCCACCGGCGCGGTCTCGACGTCGTCGACCAATTGCACGGCATGCGGGTTGCCCATGGAAAGCACGGCCACTGGCACGATGGGCCCGTCCGCCTCGGTGGAGAGCGCCAGGTGCCAGGTGTGCCAGGTGCCGTCGGGTTGCGGATCGAGGCCCGCGGTGTCGAAGGGCACGCGGGCCGGCTCGAAGACCGGCGGGCCCATGTCGACGGTGACGCGGCCGTCGGCCGTCATGCGTGGGGCGATCACGCCCGACAGCGTCTGCACCCGCACCACGTCCTTGTCGGTCAGGCCACGCTCGCGCACGAAGCGCATGAAGCAGCGCGCACCGTTGCCGCATTGCTCGACTTCGCCGCCATCGGCGTTGTGGATCACGTACTGGAAGTCCACGCCCGCGGCGGGCGAGGGCCGCACGCTCAGGATCTGGTCGGCGCCGACGCCGAAATGGCGGTCGGCCAGGAATCGGTACTGGCCGGGCGTCAGGCCGAGGGGGCCGGCGGTCTCGTCGAGCACGACGAAGTCGTTGCCCGCGCCCTGCATCTTGGTGAAGCGGATTCGCATCGGCGGATTATCGGCGGCGGCCCGAGGCGGACGCGGCCCCCGCAGCGCGCAGGGACATCGACAGCGACGCCAGCGAGCGGCCTCAGCCTTCGGGAAGTCCGGCCAGCACTTCGCCCCCACGCGCGACGATCTGCCCACCCGCCACCACCAGCCGGCGCCGCGGCTGGGCCACGACCGCCTCGGCCGCCGTCTCGGCCTCGACGAGCACCAGGTCGGCCCGGCAGCCAGGTGCCAACCCGTAGGCCGCGAAGCCGCAGGCCCGCGCGCCGGCCGCGGTGACGCAATCCAGCGCCTCATCGATCTCGTCGTCGCGGCGCAGGTTGTAGCGCAGCCCGATCTGCATGGCGCGCGCCAGCATGTCGGGGCGGCCATAGGGCGTCCAGGTGTCGCGAATGCCATCGTTGCCGCCCGCCACAGTCACGCCCGCGGCGCGGGCCGCCAACAGCGGCGGCACGGACCGCGAGGGCGGCGCGCTGGTGATGAGGGCCACGTCCAGCTCGGCCAGCCGCGCCAGCAGGGCATGCACTTCGGCCGCGGGCAGATCGCCCAGGCAGAACGCATGGCTCACCGCGACGCGGCCCTGCATGCCGAGGGCAGCGATGCGCTCCAGGATCAGCCCTAGCGAGAAGGCGCCCATGGCGCCGGGCTCGTGCAGGTGGATGTCCAGCGGCTTGCCATGGCGGTCGGCCAGGCCGAAGAGCACATCGAGGGAACGCACCGGGTCGCCGTCTATGGCGCAGGGATCCAGCCCGCCCAGCACGTCGACCCCCTCGGCCATCGCCGCATCCAGCAGGTCGGCCGTACCGGGTCGCCCGAGCAGACCGGACTGCGGGAAGGCCACGGTCTGGATCTGCAGCCAGGGCGCGAGCGCCGCGGCGGTGCGCTGCACGCCGGCCAGGTGGCGCAGGCCGGCCTGGGTATCGATGTCCACGTGGCTGCGCAGCCGCGTGGTGCCGGTCGCCAGGAAGGCGCGCGCCAGCCGCATCGACTGTGTGGCGGCGTCGTGGCCGCTGGCGGCGCGGAATTCGCGCTCGTTGTCGATGCGGTCGATCAGCCGGTGGCCCACCGCGTTGCGGTACCAGGGCAGGCCCCACAGCGTCTTGTCGAGGTGGGTGTGCGACTCCACCAGGCCCGGCAGCAGCAGGGCGCCGCCGCCCTCCTCTTCCGGCGTGCCGGCGGGTGGGGCGAGTTCAGGGCCGATCGCAGCGATCCGTCCCGCCTGCACCAGCACATCGACCGCAGCGCCCCCCATCGGCCGCACGCGGCGCAACAACCAGGGCGCGTCCGTGGCGCGGGTCAGATCCATCCGGCTCTCCTCGGCGCCCGTCGGCCGGGGCCGGCGGCAGCCGGGCATGCCGCCCGGCTTCGGGGCAAAGCGGCCATCATGCCATCGCGCCGACAAGGCCGCGACGACGGGCATGCGCGCATCGACCGCGCTGCTGATAATGCGGCGATGCCCCGGCTCTCCCAGCAACTCCATCCCCCACGCGAACCGGCCCCTGCACGGGCGGCCGCCACCGTGCTGCTGTTGCGCGATACCGAGCTGGGCATGGAGGTGCTGATGACCCGGCGCTCCGCCACGGCCAGCTTCGCCCCTGGCGCCTACGTCTTCCCCGGCGGGCGCGTGGACGAGGAGGACACCGACACCCGCCGCATCGCTCTGCGCCGCCGCACCCAGCCCCGGGTACAGCTCACCCACGCCATCGCCGCGGTGCGCGAGGCCTTCGAGGAACTGGGCGTGCTGCTGGCCGAGCATGCCGATGGCCGCCCCGTGAGCGCCGCCGAGGTCGCCGCCATGGACCGCAGCACGCCGCCGGCCGTGCCCTTCGCGCAGCAGTGCGCGCAGCGCGGCCTGCGGCTGGCCACCGACCGCGTGTTCGCCTTCGCGCACTGGATCACCGACCGCGATCTGCCCAAGCGCTTCGACGTGCTCTTCCTGGTGGCCCGCATGCCGCCCGGCCAGACGCCGCAGGCCGACGAGTCCGAGCAATTCGAGCCCAGCTGGGTTCGCCCGGCCGACGCACTGGAGCGCCATGCCGCCGGCCGCTTCGACATCATCTTTCCCACCATCCGCACGCTGCAGCGGCTGGCCACCTTTCCCAACGTGCATGCCGTGCTCGAAGCCTGTGCGAGCGAGCGCCCCCTGTGGAGCAGCTGCCCGCGCGCCGGCCTGCTCAAGGGCGAGGAGGCGCGCTACATGGAGCACGAGTCGCCCTACGGCGAGCTGGCCCTGGTCTGCCCCGACGGCCAGATCGGCCATGCGCTCGACTGGCAGCACGAGGCGCCCGTGCCGCTGCTGCACAACGTGCAGCGCCTCACGGCGCCCAACGGCAGCGTGATGACCGGCCCCGGCACCAACAGCTACATCGTGGGCGACCGGGACAGCGGCTACATCGTGATCGACCCGGGCCCGAACGACTTCGACCACATCGGCCGGCTCTGGCGCGCCACCCAGGGCGACATCCGCGCCATCGTCTGCACCCACTCGCACGCGGACCATTCGCCTGGCGCGCTGCCGCTGCAGGCGCTGTGCGAGAAGCGCCCGCCCATCCTCGGCCTGCCCTCGGCGCCCACCGCCCGGCCCACCGCGCGCTTCACGCCCGACCGCGCCCTGGCGGACGGCGAGAGCCTCAAGCTCGAAGGCGGCCCGGCCGACGACGGCAGCGGCCAGCGCGTCGCACACACGCTGCGCGTCCTGCACACGCCCGGGCATGCGGCCAACCACCTCTGCGTGGTGCTGGAGGAGGACGGCCTGCTCTTCTCGGGCGACCACATCCTCAACGGCAGCACCACCGTCATCGATCCGCCGGACGGCAACATGAGCGACTACCTCGAGTCGCTGGACCGGCTGGACGAGGCCTGCGCGGCCTTCCACGTCGAGCACATCCTGCCGGCCCACGGCTATGTGCTGGGCGCGGCCCGCACCGCCATCGCCCGGCTCAAGGCCCACCGGCTGCAGCGCGAGGCGAAGATCGCCGCCGCCATGCGCAAGAAGCCCAGCGGCACGCCGCAGGACTGGCTGGAGATGGCCTATGCCGACACGCCGCGCCACCTGTGGCCGGTGGCCGCACGCTCGCTGGAGGCGCACATCGAGCGCATCCTGGTGCGGGCCTCCGAGCCGGCGCCGCAGCCCTCCAGCTTCGCACCCGAATGAACAACCCGCCCGATCGCCCACCGCGCGTGCGCGCCGCGCGCCGGCCGGACGATGCGCCGCCACGCAGGGACGCAGCCCGCGGCGCGGCCCCTTCCGCCCCCCCGGCCCCCGAAGACGGCGAGCGCTTGGCCAAGCGCGTGGCGGCCCTGCGCGGCTGCTCGCGGCGCGATGCCGAGATGCTGATCGCCCAGGGCGCCGTGCGCGTGGATGGCCAGCCGGCCGCGGCGCCGCAGCAGCGCGTCGCGCCGGGCCAGCAGGTGGAGGTCGACGAACGCGCGCAGCCGCGCCCCCTGCCTCCCGCCACTTTGCTGTGGCACAAGCCCGCGGGCGTGCCGGCCGATGTCCAGGAATGGGCCGTCGACCAGCGCGTCGATGCCCATCCGCAGGCGCCCACGGCGCCGGGCCTGTTCATGCAGCAGCACTGCGCCGCCGCGCTGGGCGATGCGGCCAGCGGCCTGGTCGTGCACACGCAGGTGCGCGGCGTCTGGCGCCGGCTGGTGGACGAGGCGGGGTTGGTGGAGCACGAGTTCCTGGCCGAGGTGCAGGGCGAGCCGCAGCCGGCTCAACTGGCGGCACTGCGCCCCGCCGCCGCCAGCCTCGCGCGCCAGGGTGGCGGCACGACCGGGCTGCGGCTGGTGATCGGCGGCGCCGACGCCCACCGCGTCGCCGAGTTGTGCGACCGCGCGGGACTGCGGCTGGTCGGCCTGCGCCGGCTGCGCATCGGCCGCGTGCCGCTGGCCGGACTGGCGCCCGGACAGTGGCGCCTGCTGCGGGCCAGCGAGCGCTTCTAGCGCGCCCCACGGCCGCCACAAAGACGAAACGCCAGCAAGCTGGCGTTTCGAGGGGATGTAAGTTGTGAAGCGCGCCGATACGCCGGATTCTGTGCACCGCGGTTGCCCGCGGTGTGACCGCCATCTGTCTGGGCCGCCGGTCACCCGGACGGCTCGATGCTACCTACCCGTGAACTCAGCGGGCCGCCTCGACGTTCACCTACTTGGTATTGCTGCGCGCAGAGATTGCCCGTTTCACCCGAACTGAATCGGCTCGTCTCTGTTGCTCTGATCCTCACCTCGCGATGGGGAGCCGTTAGCTCCTGCGCTGCCCTGTGCAGTCCGGACGTTCCTCCAGTGCCGCCTTTCGGCGATTGCACCAGCGGCGGTCTGGCGTGCTTCACGGGCGTGATTATCCGTGATCGCCGCGGCGGCAAAGCCGCCGACAGGAGCCTGCCACCGAATCTCGCCACAATGGCCCGTTCCATTCCTGTCCGCCCGAACCTTCCAAGGAGATGACGACGCCATGAAAGCCAGCAGCATCCTCGACACCATCGGCCGCACACCGCACGTGCGCATCAACAAGCTCTTCGGCAACGCCACGCAGCAGGTGTGGATCAAGTCCGAGCGAGGCAACCCCGGCGGCTCCATCAAAGACCGCATCGCCCTGGCCATGATTGAGGACGCCGAGAAGTCCGGCGCGCTCAAGCCGGGCGCCACCATCATCGAGCCCACCTCGGGCAACACCGGCGTCGGCCTGGCCATGGTGGCGGCGGTCAAGGGCTACAAGCTGGTGCTGGTGATGCCCGAGAGCATGTCCATCGAGCGCCGCCGCCTGATGCTGGCCTACGGCGCCAGCTTCGACCTGACGCCCAAGGAAAAGGGCATGAAGGGCGCCATCGCCCGCGCCGAGGAACTGGTGGCCAGCACGCCCGGCGCCTGGATGCCGCAGCAGTTCAACAACCCGGCCAACGTCGACGTGCATGTGCGCACCACCGCCGAGGAGATCGCGGCCGACTTTCCGGGCGGCCTCGACGCGATCATCACCGGCGTGGGCACCGGCGGCCACATCACTGGCTGCGCACAGGTGCTCAAGAAGAAGTGGCCGAAGCTCAAGGTCTTCGCCGTGGAGCCGGTGGCCTCGCCCGTGCTGTCCGGCGGCAGCCCGGCGCCGCACCCGATCCAGGGCATCGGCGCCGGCTTCGTGCCGCAGATCATGAGGACCGACCTGCTCGACGGCATCATCCAGGTCGACGCCGAGCCGGCCCGCGAGATGGCCCGCCGCTGCGCCCGCGAGGAAGGCATGCTGGTCGGCATCTCCTCCGGCGCCACCCTGGCCGCCATCGCGCAGAAGCTGCCCGAGCTGCCGGCCGATGCGGTGGTGCTGGGCTTCAACTACGACACCGGCGAGCGCTACCTGTCGGTGGAGGGCTTCCTGCCGGCCTGAGTGGCCGCACCCCGCGCCTTCGCCTACCAGCGTTTTTCGGCGAAGGCGCCCAGCACCTCGGTGCAGTGGGCGACGGCCTTGCTCCGCGCCTCGCGCAACGGCTGCCAGTTCTGGGAGCGCCAGGCGGCCCAGCTCAGCGGCTCCGACTCGTAGGCGCACAGCATCGGCGGCCGCATGAAGCCGGCCCGCCCCATCTCCGCGGAAAAGCGCAGCCGGTACAGCCCGTCGTCTGTGGACAGGTTCTCGTACACCAGTTGCCAGGCGCGGGGATGCAGCGGCGTGTCCAGGGTATCGGGCACTTCGCCTGCAGCCTTGATCTCCTCCGGCGTCGAACCATCCGTGCGGGCGTCGGCCTGCGCCTTGGCCGCGCGTTCGGCGTAGACCCGGGTCGCGATCACGCTCAGTGCATCTCGCAGGTCGTCCAGACCGGGGTTCACCGCGACCGGGTCGTTGGCCAGTTCCGGAATGTCGTCGCCCAGCAGGTCGGTCTTGGAAAAGCCGGCGCCTGCGGCGCCCACGCCCAGCGCGAGCAGCGCCACGTTCAGGGCTACCTGGCCAGCCACGTTGTTCATGGTGTTCTGGCGGCGGACCACATGCAGGCGCTCGATACCCTGCTTCTGGCCGTCGCGGGCGAAGACGACGCGCGTGACGATCCGCGGCGCGTCAGCGCTCGGGGCCGGCACTGGCGCAGCGGCAGCGGCCACATCCGGCTGTGCGACGGCTGCGCCGGCTTCAGCCGGCGCCTCTGGCGCGCGGTCGGCAACGGCCTCGGTAGGCACCGCGGCGTTGGTGGTGTCTGCGGGCGGCGCGAGCTGGGCATGGCCGGGCATGGCGCCCGACGACAGCGCCACGGCCACGGCGCAAGCCAGGGCGCGGCATCGCCCGGTCGGGCGGATGGATGAGTGCGGCATCTTCTTGTGTGTCCTCCCCGCGGTGCGGGCGGCGAGATTGTGTGCACCGCCACTCCACCTCCCGGGCGAGCGCCGCGCATTGCGTCACGCAAACGCCGGAAGAATCACCACGGCCCGATCGGCGACAATCGCGCCCTTTCTCTACGCCCTGCCCGATCACCACGGGCCCGCGCCGATGATCCGCCTTTCCGAACTCAAGCTTCCCCTCGATCCCGCGCCCGAAGCGCTGCCGGCCCTGATCGCCAGCACGCTGGGCGTCCAGCCCGCCGACATCGCGTCGCACACCGTGCACAAGCGCAGCTTCGATGCGCGCAAGGCCGAGCTGCTCACCGTCTACATCGTCGACGTGGCGCTGGCCGATCCAGCCGCCGAGGCCGCGCTGCTGCAGCGCCACGCCGAGAACCCCCACATCCAGCCCGCACCCGACATGCGCTACGTGGCGCCGGTGCGCGCGCCCGAGGGTGGGCTGCGGCCCGTCGTCGTGGGCTTCGGGCCCTGCGGCATCTTCGCGGCGCTGCTGCTGGCGCAGATGGGCTTCCGGCCCATCGTGCTGGAGCGCGGCAAGGCCGTGCGCGAGCGCACGCAGGACACCTGGGATCTGTGGCGGCGCAAGAACCTGCATCCGGAGTCGAACGTGCAGTTCGGCGAGGGCGGCGCCGGCACCTTCTCCGACGGCAAGCTCTACAGCCAGATCAAGGACCCGCGCCACCTGGGCCGCAAGGTGCTCAACGAGTTCGTCAAGGCCGGCGCGCCCGAGGACATCCTGTGGGAGGCGCATCCGCACATCGGCACCTTCCGGCTGGTGAAGATGGTCGAGACCATGCGCGCCGAGATCATCGCCCTGGGCGGCGAGATCCGCTTCCAGCACCGGGTGACCGACCTGCGGGTCGAGGATGGCCATGTGCGCGGCGTCACCGCTGTCGACCAGGCCAGCGGCCAGGCGCACGAGCTGCGCGCCGACCATGTGGTGATCGCCCTGGGCCACAGCGCGCGCGACACCTTCGGCATGCTGCACACCCGCGGCGCGCCGATCGAGGCCAAGCCCTTTTCCATCGGCTTTCGCGCCGAGCATCCGCAGAGCCTGATCGACCGCGCCCGATGGGGCCGCCATGCGGGCCATCCGGCGCTGGGCGCGGCCGAATACCGGCTGGTGCACCACGCCAACAACGGCCGCGCGGTCTACAGCTTCTGCATGTGCCCGGGCGGCACGGTGGTGGCCGCCACCAGCGAGCCCGGCCGCGTGGTGACCAACGGCATGAGCCAGTACTCGCGTGCCGAACGTAATGCCAACTCGGGCATCGTGGTGGGCATCGAGCCGCGCGACTACCCGACCGACTACCAGCACCTGCCCCTGTCGCCCGAGTTGCAGGAGGCCGCGCGCGGCAAGCCGCATCCGCTGGCCGGCATCGAGCTGCAGCGGCGGCTGGAGTCGCAGGCCTTCGTGCTCGGCGGCAGCGACTACTGTGCACCCGCCCAGTTGCTGGGCGACTTCGTGGCCGGCCGCCCCTCCACCGCGCTCGGCGAGGTGGTGCCCAGCTACAAGCCGGGCGTGCTGCCCGGCGACCTGCATGCCGCCCTGCCCGGCTATGCCATCGAGGCCATGCGCGAGGCCTTCCCGGCCTTCGCGCGCAAGCTGCCCGGCTACGACCTGCACGACGCGGTGCTGACCGGCGTGGAGACGCGCACCTCCTCGCCCATCCGCATCGCCCGCGACGGAGAGACGCTGCAATGCCCCGGCCTGGTCGGCCTGTACCCGGCCGGCGAAGGCGCGGGCTACGCGGGCGGCATCCTGTCGGCCGGCGTGGACGGCATCAAGGTGGCCGAGGCCGTGGCGCGCGCCATCGCAGCCGAGGCCGAAGCACAGCGGGTGCCGGCATGAACACGCGCACCGTCATCCCGCTGTGGCGCTCGCTCGCACCGGCCATCGCCGCCATGGCGGCGGTGGTACTCGCCTCGAACGTGCTGGTGCAGTTCCCAATCAACGACTGGCTGACCTGGGGCGCCTTCACCTACCCGGCCGCCTTCCTGGTGAGCGAGGTGGTCAACCGGCTGCACGGCCCCGCGCTGGCCCGGCGCGTGGCATGGTTCGGCTTCGCGGTGGCGGTGGCCATGTCGGCGCTGCTGGCGCCCGCGCGCATCGCTGCGGCCTCGGGGCTGGCCTTCATCGCCTCGCAGCTGCTGGACATCGGCGTCTTCCACCGTCTGCGGCAGGGGCGCTGGTGGCGCGCGCCGCTGGCCGCCACGCTGCTGGCCGCCGTGCTCGACACGGCCATCTTCTGGGGCGTGGCCTTCGCGGGCACGTCCGATCCGTGGCTCAGCTGGGCCGTCGGCGATCTGGCGGTCAAGCTGGCCGTCGGCGTCGGCATGCTGCTGCCCTTCCGGCTGCTGATCGCCCGCCAACTGGCGGGTGGCCTGCGTGCCTCCGCCTGAGTCTTTCCATCCCCTTTTTCACGCCTGCCCCGGCGCAGGCGCTTTGCGACCGATATGAGCGACCACAACGACACGCCGTTCCACGACACGCCCGCGCATGCCGCGCCTTCGAGCGCCGACGCCACGCCCACCGCCGCAGCGCCGGCCCCGGCAGCCGCTTCGAGCGCGCCCACGCCGGCCAGCGGCGCTGCATCGGCATCCGCCGGCAATGCCCCTGCCGGCAGCGCCGACGCCGCGCCGACCGCGGACGGCACAGCAGCTGCGGGGCCTGCCCCGACCCCGGAAGCGGGCCTCACGCGCGGTGAACGCAGCGAACGCGGCGAAGAACGCGGTGAACGTGGCCAACGGCGCCGCCGAGGCGGCCGTGGCCAGGGCAACGGTGGTGCGGGCCGGCCCGCCGCCGACGGCGCCCAGCCCGAGCGCCAGCCGCAGGCCCAGCGCCAGAACCCGGCCAAGGGCCAGAACGTGGCCCAGCGCAACGCCGGCCGCAAGGTGCATCCGCTGCTGGAGACGCTGGCCGGCCTGTATCCCCACCTGTTCGGCGCGCGCTTCCTGCCGCTCAAGCGCGGCATCTACGAGGACCTGCTGGCCCGCCATGCCGAGGTGCTGCCGGGCGACGAGCTGAAGGTGGCGCTGGGCCAGCATGCGCGCTCCACCCGCTACCTGGACGCCATCGCCAACCGCGTCCCGCGCCACGACCTGGACGGCCATCCGGTGGAAGAGCTGGCGCCCGACCACGTGCACCATGCCATCGTCGAACTCTTCAAGCGCCGGCAGGGCCGCACGCAGGAGGACCTGCGTCCGCAACTCGTGGCCCGCCTGGCCGACGCCATCGGCGCCAGCGGCCTGGAACGCATGGACTATGTGCAGCAGGTGCGCGTGGCGCAGCCGGATGCCCTGGCCCTGATCGACGAAGCCTTCACCGAGCACGGCCGCCGACTGGCCCGGCGCGAGGCGCTGCAGCGCGCCTTCGAGGCCAGCGGCCAGCCCACGGTCGAGGCCTTCGCCGCCATGTACGGCATGGACCTGGGCGAAGCGCGGCGGGTGCTGGGCAAGCAGGCCAGCAAGACGGCGGCCGCTGCTGATCCCGCGGTGAGCGAAACGCCGAGCGAGGCCTGACCAAGTGCGAACAGCCGGGCGCCACGCGGCGCCTGGCTCGAGCAGTGCACCGCCGGACCGGCGCGCGCGGAACGCAAGAGGCCCGGAATGCGTCTGACGCCGAGCCATAAAAAAGGCGCCCCCAACGGAGGCGCCTTTCCTTTGGTCGGAGGCCCAGGGCGCGCGCCCCGGCCTCTCGCGCATCAGCCCTGCTGCGCAGCCTGCAGCGCCGCGATGCGCTCTTCGATGGGCGGGTGCGTGGCGAACAGCTTGCCGATGCTGCCGGTGATGCCCATGGCCTCGACCGCTTTGGGCAGTTCGCCGGCGGGAAGGCCGCCCAGGCGGGCCAGGGCGTTGATCATGGGCTGCTTGCGGCCCATCAGCTTGGCGGCGCCAGCGTCGGCGCGGAACTCGCGCTGGCGCGAGAACCAGGCCACCACCATGGCGGCGGCAAAGCCCAGCACGATGTCCAGCACGATGGTCGTGACCATGTAGCCGATGCCGGGGCCGCTGTTCTCGCGGTCGTCGCCGCGGCGCAGGAAGCTGTCGACGAAGTAGCCGATCACGCGCGACAGGAACACGACGAAGGTGTTCATCACGCCCTGGATCAGCGTCATCGTCACCATGTCGCCGTTGGCCACGTGCGCCACCTCGTGGCCAATGACGGCCTCGACTTCGTCGCGCGTCATGTTCTGCAGCAGGCCGGTGGAGACGGCCACCAGCGACGAGTTCTTGAAGGCACCCGTGGCGAAGGCATTGGGCTCGCCCTCGAAGATGCCGACCTCCGGCATGCCGATGCCGGCCTGGTCGGCGAACTTGCGCACGGTGGCGACGATCCAGGCCTCGTCGGGCGACTGCGGCTCGTTGATGATGCGCACGCCGGCGCTCATCTTGGCCATGGGCTTGGAGATCAGCAGCGAGATGATCGCGCCGCCGAAGCCCATGATGAGCGCGAAGCCGAGCAGCGCGCCGAGGTTGAGGCCATTGGACGTCAGGTAGCGGTTGACGCCCAGCAGGCTGGCGACGACGCCGAGCACGGCGACCACCAGGACGTTCGTGAGCACGAACAGGAAGATGCGTTTCAAGTCGGTTTCTCCGTGGGAGGAAGGGACGCCGTGAAGATGGGGGCCCCCCGGCCCGCTTCAAGCATCACGGCATGCCGCACCGTTGTAAGTTGTTCTGGGTCTGCAGCGCGGCGAGGTCGGAAGACCTCCGAGTCATCATAAAAGCAAAAGTTCGCGTTCCCCGGGTGCCAGCCGGGGACGCCGGCCACGGGCAGCGGGGTGAAGGGCTTGCGCACGAGCCAGTCAGCGGTCAGCGCGTCGACCAGACGCCCGTCGTCGGCCGTCAGCGAGGGATCGTGCGGGTCTGGGCCGAGCAGCAGATGCGCCGTGGCCGACTTCTGGCCGGCCACCAGCTTCTCCATCAGCGCATGGCCGAAGACCGTGAGGCGCGCTTCAGCCCACAGCGGCCGCAGATCGACAAAGGCCCGGCGCCAGTCGCGCGCCTGCAGGGCGGCCCAGAGGACGGGCGGCGCCTGCAGCACCGCGCCGTGCTCGTCGAACAGCGTGATGGCATCGCGCAGCCGGCCGCGCACCGGGCCGATGCCGCGCGCCGCGATCTCTGCCGCCTGCAGGCGGTTGAGCTGGCGCTTGGCCGTTGGAAAGGCCAGCCAGACCAGGCCGTTGAAGAAGTCGTGCAGGTTGTCGCGCGTGGGCACGCGGCCGGTGCGGTCGATGAAGCATTCGTAAGGCTGGTCGGCAGGCAGCGCTTCCTGCGGGACGAAGCCGGGCTGCGGCGGCGCGGCCAGCGACTGCAGTGCCGCATGCAGGCGCAGGCTGGCGGCGGCACGCGCGACCGGCTCGCCCCAGCGCCGCCAGGGCGCCAGGCCGGGGTGCTCCCAGTCGACGGCCGGCAACGGGCTCAACGGCCGGCCGCGCCCTTCCAGCGGATACGGTCGGGCTGGTGCAGCACCTGGAAGTCCGCCGGCAGCTTGTCGAAGAGCTTGATCGAACTGGCGTTCTTGCCCAGCACCCGCGCAGCGCGCAGCGCCTGGGCCACGTCGTTGAGGGCCACTTCGGCGCCCCCGCGCAGGGCGGGCACGGCGCCGAGGATGGTGTCGGCATCGACCAAGGCGTCCTGGCGGCCCGAAGCCGTCTTGCGTGCGACGGCCGGCGCCTCGGCTGGTGGCGCCGCTTCGACCACGCGCTCGCCGCGGGTGCCGGCGCTGCGCGTCTTCCTGGCGGCAGGGGACGCACTCGCCTTCTTCCTGGCGGGCGCCGCCGCTGGCGCGGGGGGCAGTGCCGGTGCGGGGGGCAGTGCCGGGGCCGGTGCGGGCGCCGACTCGGCAGCGGCGCGGCGCGACGTCTTCCTGGCCGCGGGCGCCTTCTTCGCCGCCACCTTGCGTGCGGCAGGCGGACGCGCCGACGTCGCCGCCGGGCCGGGTGCGGGCGCCGCGATCGCCTCGCCGCCCTTGTGGACCAGGTCGATGAAATGGTCGTAGGCCGCCCGCGTCTCATCGCCCGTCTTGCCCTGCTGGCCGATGCCGCACACGCGGCAGCCCTTCTCGCGCAGGCGCAGCACCAGCGGGGCGAAGTCGGAGTCGGAGGACACCAGGTACACCACCTGCGGCCGCTCGGCGATGGCAAGGTCCAGCGCATCCACCGCCAGCGCGATGTCGGTGCTGTTCTTGCCCGCCGCCAGGTTGACCAGCGGTCGCATGCCCAGGCGCTTGAACAGCCCCTGGTGGCGCAGTGCGACCTCGGGGGTGCAGTAGGCGCGGCGCACGTGCAGGTGGCCATGCTCGGCCAGCACGCGGCGCACGGCCTGTTCCATCACGTCGGCCGACACGTTGTCGGCGTCGACCAGCAGCATCACCTTGCCGCCGGACAGCGGCGCCGTCGTGCTCATGCCAGCCTCCAGCCGACCGTCTCGCCACCGCGCAGCGGCTTGAGGGTGGCCTCGCCGAAGGGCACCGTCTCGGGCAGCGTCCAGGCCTCGCGGCGCAGGGTGATGGTGCCGGTGTTGCGCGGCATGCCGTAGAAGTCGGGGCCGTGGAAGCTGGCGAAGCCTTCCAGCTTGTCCAGCGCGCCGGCGTTGTCGAAGGCCTCGGCATACAGCTCGATGGCCGACAGGGCCGTGTAGCAACCGGCGCAGCCGGTGGCGTGTTCCTTCAGGTGGGCCGGGTGCGGCGCGCTGTCGGTGCCCAGGAAGAAGCGCGGGCTGCCGCTGGTAGCGGCCTGCACCAGCGCCTGGCGGTGCTCCTCGCGCTTGAGCACCGGCAGGCAGTAGTAATGCGGCCGGATGCCGCCGGTGAAGATGGCGTTGCGGTTGTAGAGCAGGTGGTGCGCCGTGATGGTGGCGGCCGTGTGTTCGCCGCCTTCGTCGCGCACGTAGTGCGCGCCCTCGCGCGTGGTCAGGTGCTCGAAGACGATGCGCAGTTCCGGGAAGTCGGCGCGCAGCGGGCGCAGCACGCGGTCGATGAAGACGGCCTCGCGGTCGAACAGGTCGATGGCCGGATCGGTCACCTCGCCGTGCACCAGCAGCAGCAGGCCATGCTTCTGCATGGCGTCGAGCGTGGCGTAGGTCTTGCGGATGTCGGTGACGCCGGCATCGCTGTTGGTGGTGGCGCCGGCCGGGTAGAGCTTGAGGGCGCGCACGCCGGCGGCGGCGGCACGGGCGATTTCCTCGGGCGGCAGCCTGTCGGTGAGGTAGAGCGACATCACCGGCTCGAAGCGCTCGCCCTCGGGCACGGCAGCCAGGATGCGGTCGCGGTAGGCCAGGGCCTGCTCGGCGGTGGTCACCGGCGGACGCAGGTTGGGCATGATCAGCGCGCGGCCCATCTGGCGCGCGGTGTGCGGCACCACGTCGCGCAGGGCGGCGCCGTCGCGCACGTGCAGGTGCCAGTCATCGGGTCGGGTGATCGTGAGGGTGTCGGTCATGGCGCGGGATTGTCCCATCGGCCCCGGCATGGGCCTTGCCTCGCGCAGAATCGATGGTCTCTTCCCGCCCAACTCCGATGGCCCCGCCCGCCCGACGCCCACGCATCCCCACCGCTGCCGCACCGGCCGCCGATGCGGCCGACCCGCTCTACAACCAGTCGCTGGAAAAGGGCCTGGCAGTGCTGCGCAGCTTCGACGCCGCGCACCGCACCATGACGCTGGCCGAGATCGCCGAGCGCACGGGCATGACCCGCGCCTCGGCGCAGCGCACGGTGCACACGCTGCAGGTATTGGGCTACGTGGGCAAGGACGGCCAGACGCGGCGCTTCCGCCTGCTGGCGCGCAGCATGGACATCGGCTTCAACTACGTGGCCAGCCATCCGCTGGTGCAGGCGGCCAACCCCTACTTGGCGCAGTTGGCCAGCGCGAGTGGCGAGACGGCCAGCCTCACCGAACCGCTGGACTTCGACATGCTCTATGTGGCGCAGCGCATGACCACGCAGTTCATCCCGGTGCTGACGCCGGTGGGCATGCGCATTCCCATGTACTGCACCAGCAGCGGCCGCGCCTGGATGAGCTGCCTGCCCGACGATCAGGTGCGCGCGCTGCTGCAGGGCTCCACGCGCGTGGCACGCACGCCCGCCACGCTGACCGGCATCGCCGCCATCCAGGCGCGCGTCGCGGCCTGCCGCAAGCTGGGCTACGCGACCAACGACGAGGAACTCTTCCTCGGCGACATGGGCATCGCCGCGCCCATCGTGGACCGGCGCGGCCGGCCGCATGGGGCGGTGCATGTGTCGCCGCCCACCAGCCGCTGGACGCTGGAGGCGGCGCAGAAGAAGCTGGCGCCGATGGTGATCGAGTGCGCGCGCGCCATCGCGAGCGCGCTGCCGCACTGACCCTCCCGCACCACGCCCGCCCACCACGCACCCGCCGAGGTGCGGCCATGCACCGCAACGACGAAACGTATCGACTATCGATACAAAAATAGCTATTACCGATTCACGCAGGCAGGCACGCGCTTTGCAATGCAGAGGCATCTCTCAACCTTCGAGGCCGCTCCATGCCCTGCCCCGCCCGTCCGTCCTTCCGTGTCTCCGCACTGCGCGCCAGCGCGCTGGCCGCCACCCTTGCCCTGAGTCTGGGCACCGCACACGCGCAGGAGAAGGTGCTGCGCATCGCCATGACCGCCGCCGACATCCCGCGCACCTCGGGCCAGCCCGATCAGGGCTACGAAGGCAACCGCTTCACCGGCATCCCGATGTACGACAGCCTCACGCAGTGGGACCTGAGCTCGGCCACCAAGCCCAGCGTGGTGATCCCCGACCTGGCGGTGTCGTGGGCGGTCGACGCCAAGGACAAGACCAAGTGGCTCTTCAAGCTGCGCCCCGGCGTCAAGTTCCATGACGGCACGCCCTTCAACGCCGACGCCGTGGTGTGGAACGTGGGCAAGGTGCTCGACAAGGCCGCACCGCAGTACGACCCGGCCCAGATCGGCGTGACGGCCTCGCGCATGCCCACGCTGCGCACCGCCCGCAAGGTCGACGACCTGACGGTGGAGCTGACCACCAGCGAGCCCGACTCTTTCCTGCCGATCAACCTCACCAACCTGTTCATGGCCTCGCCGGCCCACTGGCAGAAGAAGTTCGACGCCGTGCCGGCCAGCGTGACCGACAAGGCCGAGCGCGCCAAGCAGGCCTGGACCGCCTTCGCCGCCGACCCCTCGGGCACCGGCCCCTTCAAGGCCTCGAAGTTCGTGCCGCGCGAGCGTCTGGAGATGGTGAAGAACCCCGAGTACTGGGACGCCGCCCGCCGCCCGCAGATCGACCGCGTGGTGCTGCTGCCGCTGCCCGAGGCCAACTCGCGCACCGCCGCCCTGCTGTCGGGCCAAGTGGACTGGATCGAGGCGCCCGCGCCCGATGCGCTGGCCACCATCAAGCAGCGCGGCTTCAAGGTGTATTCCAACCTGCAGCCGCACCTGTGGCCCTGGCAGTTCTCGCTGCTGCCCGATTCGCCCTTCAAGGACCTGAAGGTGCGCCAGGCCGCCAACCTGTGCCTCAACCGCGCCGCGCTCAAGGAGCTGCTGGGCGGCATGATGGTCGAAGCCACCGGCATCGCAGAGCCGGGCGATCCGTGGCGTGGCCACCCCACCTTCCAGATCAAGTACGACGTGGCCGCCGGCCAGAAGCTGATGCAGCAGGCCGGCTACTCGGCCGCCAAGCCGGCCAAGGTCAAGGTGCAGACCTCGGCCTCGGGCTCGGGCCAGATGCAGCCGCTGCCCATGAACGAGTTCATCCAGCAGAGCCTGAAGGACTGCTGGTTCGACGTCGACTTCGACGTGGTGGAGTGGAACACCCTGTTCTCCGGCTGGCGCCTGGGCGCCAAGGACCCCGGCGCGCATGGCGCCCATGCCACCAACGTGAGCGCCGCCACCATGGACCCCTTCTTCGCCATGGTGCGCTTCGTCAGCACCAAGGCCCAGCCGCCGGTCGCGCAGAACTGGGGCTACTACAGCGACCCCAAGACCGACGCCCTGGTCGAGAAGGCCCGCACCAGCTTCGCCGACAAGTCGCGCGACGCCGCCCTGGCCGAGCTGCATGCCCGCGTGGTGGACGAGGCGCCCTTCCTCTTCGTCGCGCACGACGTGGGCCCGCGTGCCATTTCGCCCAAGGTGCAGAACGTCGTGCAGCCCAAGAGCTGGTTCATCGACATCGCGACCATGAAGATGCAGTGACGGCCCGCAGCCGCTTCACCGAGACGGCCTGAACGACCCCGCCATGCTCGCCTACCTGCTCCGACGCATCCTCTACACCGTGCCCATCATGCTGGGCGTGACGCTGGTGTGCTTTGCCCTGGTGCACATCGCACCGGGCGATCCGCTGGTGTCGGTGCTGCCGGCCGATGCCTCGGCCGAACTGCAGACCCAACTGCGCTCGGTCTATGGCTTCGACCGGCCGCTGCCGGAGCAGTTCGTGCGCTGGGTATGGCGGGCGCTGCACGGCGACCTGGGGCTGTCCATCGGCACCAGCCGGCCGGTGGCAGGCGAGGTGATGCGCGCTGTCGTCAACACACTGCGGCTGGCAGTGCTGGCCACGGCCATCGGCTTCGTGCTTGGGTCGCTGTTCGGCTTCGTGGCGGGTTACTTCCGCAACTCCGTCATCGACCGTCTGGCCTCGCTGCTCTCGGTGCTGGGCGTGAGCACGCCGCACTACTGGCTGGGCATGGTGATGGTGATCGTGTTCTCGTCGCAGCTGATGTGGCTGCCCGCGACCGGTGCCGGCCCGGGCGGCTCCGGCGAGTGGGCCTGGGACTGGGCCCATGTGCAGTTCATGCTGCTGCCGGCGCTGACCATGTCGGTCATTCCCATGGGCATCATCGCCCGCACGGTGCGGGCGCTGGTGGCCGAGCTGCTGGCGCAGGAATTCATCGTCGGCCTCAAGGCCAAGGGGCTCACACAGTTCGGCGTCTTTCGCCACGTGGTCAAGAACGCGGCGCCCACCGCCCTGGCGGTGATGGGCCTCCAACTGGGCTACCTACTCGGCGGCTCGATCCTGATCGAGACGGTGTTCTCCTGGCCCGGCACGGGCTTCCTGCTCAACACCGCCATCTTCCAGCGCGACCTGCCGCTGCTGCAGGGCACGATCCTGGTGCTGGCGCTGTTCTTCGTGCTGCTCAACCTGGCGGTGGACGTGCTGCAGACGCTGCTCGACCCGCGCATCGCCCGGAGCTGATCGATGTCCGCCGTTCTTTCATCTCCCGCCGACGTTCAGCCGCTGCCGGCGCAGCGCACGCGCGGCTACTGGGCCTCGGTGGGCGCGCGCTTCGTGCGCGACCCCGTGGCCATGGTCGCCGCCGTGGTGGTGCTGCTGCTGGTGCTGATGGCCATCTTCGGTACCTGGCTGGCGCCGGCCGATCCCTACCAGTCCTCGATGTTCAAGCGCCTCAAGCCGGTGGGCACGCCCGGCCTGCCGCTGGGCAGCGACGAACTGGGCCGCGACCTGCTGTCGCGCCTGGTCGTGGGCGCGCGGCTGTCGCTGTTCATGGGCATCGCGCCGGTGCTGTGCGCCTTCGTGGTCGGCTCGGGCATCGGCATCCTCGCCGGCTATGCGGGCGGTCTGGTCAACACGGCCATCATGCGCACCATCGACGTCTTCTATGCCTTTCCGTCGGTGCTGCTGGCCATCGCGCTGTCGGGCACGCTGGGCGCAGGCATCACCAACTCGCTGATCTCGCTGACCATCGTGTTCATCCCGCAGATCGCGCGGGTGGCGGAGTCGGTGACCACGCAGGTGCGCGGGCGCGACTACGTGGAGGCGGCGCGCGCCTCGGGCGCCAGCGGCTTCACCATCGTGCGGGTGCATGTGCTGGGCAATGTGCTCGGGCCCATCTTCGTGTACGCCACGAGCCTGGTGGCGGTGTCGATGATCCTGGCCTCGGGCCTGTCCTTCCTGGGCCTGGGCGTGAAGCCGCCGGAGCCCGAATGGGGCCTGATGCTCAACACGCTGCGCACCGCCATCTACACGCAGCCGCTGGTGGCGGCGTTGCCGGGCGTGATGATCTTCATCACCTCCATCGCCTTCAACCTCCTTTCCGACGGGCTGCGCTCCGCCATGGACAACAAGGCATGACGATGCACGACGACGACGTCGGCGGCCCGGCGCAGCCGCTGCTCACCATCCGCGGGCTGCAGAAGCACTTCCCGCTCAAGAAGGACCTGCTGGGCCGCGCGGGTGGCGTGGTGCGCGCGGTGGACGGCGTGGACTTCGAGGTGCTCAAGGGCGAGACGCTTGGCGTGGTGGGCGAATCCGGCTGCGGCAAGAGCACCACGGCCCGGCTGCTGATGCACCTGATCGCGCCGACGGCCGGCGAGGTGGTGTTCGACGGCCGCGTGGTCGGCTCGCGCGACCTGCCGCTCAAGGACTTCCGGCGCCAGGTGCAGATGGTGTTCCAGGACAGCTATGCCTCGCTCAACCCGCGGCTGACCATCGAGGACTCGATCGCCTTCGGCCCGCAGGTGCACGGCGTGCGCCGGCGCGAGGCGGTGGAGCGCGCCCGCGACCTGCTGGCGCGCGTGGGCCTGGAGCCCTCGCGCTTTGCCGAGCGCTGGCCGCACGAGCTCTCGGGCGGGCAGCGCCAGCGGGTCAACATCGCCCGCGCCCTGGCGCTCCAGCCGCGGCTGGTGATCCTGGACGAGGCCGTCTCGGCGCTGGACAAGTCGGTGGAGGCGCAGGTCATCAACCTGCTGCAGCAGCTCAAGGCCGAGTTCGGCCTGACCTATGTCTTCATCAGCCACGACCTGCATGTGGTGCGCTACATGAGCGACCGGGTGATGGTGATGTACCTGGGACAGGTGGCGGAGGTCGGTCCGGCCGATGCGCTCTACGACGAGCCGGCGCACCCGTACACGCAGGCGCTGCTGTCCTCCATGCCCTCTATGGACCCGGACCGCCGCACCGAAGAGGCGCCACTGGCCGGCGACCCGCCCAATCCCATCGACCCACCCTCGGGCTGCCGCTTCCATCCGCGCTGCGCCCATGCCGCGCCCGTGTGCAGCCAGCGTGCGCCGGTACTGCTGCCGGTCGCGCCGCTGCGCGTGGCGCGCTGCCTGGTGCACGAGGCCGGCAGCGGCCATCCGCAGGCGCCCGCTGTGGCCGCATGACCCCATGACCTCCATGAACGACTTGCCCGATGCCCAGGCGCCGCTCGTGCGCGTGCACGACCTGACCGTCACCTTCACTGGCGGCCGCAAGCCGGTGCAGGCCGTCAGCGGCGTGAGCCTGGAGGTGCGCCGCGGCGAGGTGGTGGCGCTGATCGGCGAATCGGGCTCGGGCAAGAGCGTCACGCTGCGCACGCTGCTGCGCCTGCATCCCGAGCGGCGCACCCACATCGGCGGCCAGGTGCAGGTGGCGGGGCGCGACGTGCTGGCCATGTCGGGCCGCGAACTGTCGGCCTACCGCGGCAAGGTGGCGTCGATGATCTTCCAGGAGCCGCTGCTGGCGCTGGACCCGGTCTACCCCGTCGGCGCCCAGATCGTCGAATCGCTGCGCCGGCACGAGGGCCTGGACAAGGCCGCCGCCCATGCGCGTGCGCTGGCCCTGTTCGAGCGCGTGCGCATTCCCAGCCCGGAGCGCCGTCTCGCGGCCTATCCGCACGAGATGTCCGGCGGCATGCGCCAGCGCGCCATGATCGCGCTGGCCCTGGCCTGCAACCCGCAACTGCTGCTGGCCGACGAGCCCACCACCGCGCTCGACGCCACGGTGCAGATCCAGATCCTGCTGCTGCTGCGCGAGCTGCAGCGCGACCTGGGGCTGGCAACGATCTTCGTCACGCACGACATCGGCGCCGCCGTCGAGGTGGCCGACCGCATCGCCGTGATGTATGCCGGCCGCATCGTGGAGGAAGGCACGGCGCGCGAGCTGATCCACCGGCCGCGCCACCCCTACACCATCGCCCTGCTGCGCAGCCGGGCCCATGGCGCCATGGACCGCGGCACGCCGCTGGGCACCATCGCCGGCGCACCGCCAGACCTGGCCGCATTGCCGCCGGGCTGCGCCTTCGCGCCCCGCTGCACGCTGGCCACCGAGGCCTGCCTGGACGGCCAGCCGCGCGTCGTCCAGTTCGACCCGGGCCACCGCGCCCGCTGCAACCGCACCGACGAGACCGCCGGCCTGGCCCCCGCGCTCGCCTGACCGCTTCAGGAAACCCATGCCTCTGCACGACCCCGTCCACGCTTTCGTCCCCTATCCCGACACGCCGGTGCCGCATGCCGCCACCGGGCCGCTGGCGGGCCTGACCTTCGGGGTGAAGGACCTGTTCGACGTCGCGGGCTACCCCACCGGCGGCGGCAGCCCCATCGTGCTGGCGATGTCGGGCATCAAGACCCGCACCGCATCCACGGTGCAGAAGCTGCTCGATGCCGGCGCGGCCTTGGCCGGCAAGACGGTGACCGACGAACTCGCCTTCTCGATGAACGGTGACAACGCGCACTTCGGCGCGCCCATCAACGGTGCCGTGCCGGGGCGCATCAGCGGCGGCTCGTCATCGGGCTCGGCCTCGGCGGTGTCCAACAGCCTGTGCGACTTCGCGCTGGGCACCGACACCGGCGGCTCGGTGCGCGCCCCGGCCAACCACTGCGGCCTGGTCGGCCTTCGCCCCACCCACGGCCGGGTCAGCCTGGAAGGCGCGCTGGACCTCGCCCCCAGCCTGGACACCTGTGGCTGGTTCGCGCGCGACATCGGCACCTTTGCCCGCGTGGCCGACGTGCTGCTGGCCGCCGACCCGGCGCCCCCGCCCACACGGCCGCGCCTGCTGCGCCCCACCGACGTCTGGGCGCTGGCCACGCCCGAGGCCGCCGAAGCGCTGCAGCCCGCACTGGCGCAGGTGGAGGCCGCCTTGGGCACGGCCACTCCCGTCGAAGCCGCGCTGGAGAGCTTCGACGCCATGTACTGGCACTTCCGCCACATCCAGGGCCGCGAGGCCTGGATGACCGACGGCCCGCTGATCGAGCGCTTCGCGCCGCCGCTGGGGCCGGGCGTGAAGGAGCGCTTCGCCTTCTCGCGCGGCGTGACCGATGCGCAGGTGGCCGAGGCGCAGGCCTTTCGCACCCGCTTCCGTGCCCACCTGGCCGCGCTGCTGGGCCACGACGGCGTGCTGGTGATGCCCACCATGCCCGACATCGCGCCGCTGCGCAGCGACCCCGAATCGGCGCTGGAGGACTACCGCAACCGGTCCATCCGCCTGCTGTGCCTGGCAGGACTCGCGGGCTTTCCGCAGCTGTCGCTGCCGCTCGCGCGCCGCGACGATGCGCCGCTGGGCCTGTCGCTGCTGGGCCCTGCCGGCAGCGACCGCAGCCTCATCGCGCTGGCCGAACGGCTGGTGGCCCACTGAACCGATACCCCGCACGACCATGACCACCGCCACCCCCAACCGCCCGCTCGCCATCGACGGCGAGCGCCTCTGGCAATCGCTGATGACGCTGGCGCGCATCGGCGCCACCGACAAGGGCGGCGTCTGCCGCCTGGCCCTGACTGACCTGGACCGCCAGGGCCGCCAGCTCTTCCTGCGCTGGGCGCAGGAGCTGGGCTGCAGCGTGCGCGTCGATGCCATCGGCAACCTCTTCGTGCGCCGCGAGGGCAGCGATCCCACGCGCCCCGCCGTCGCCACCGGCAGCCACATCGACACCCAGCCCACGGGCGGCAAGTTCGACGGCAACTACGGCGTGCTGGCGGGCCTGGAGGTGCTGCGCACGCTCGATGACGCGGGCATCCGCACCGTCGCGCCGCTGGAGGTCTGCGTGTGGACCAACGAGGAAGGCTCGCGCTTCGTGCCGGTGATGATGGGCTCGGGCGTGTACGCCGATGCCTTCACGCTCGACCATGCGCTGGCCGCGCGGGACCGCGAGGGCATCTCGGTGGCAGAAGCCCTGGCGGCCTCGGGTTTCGCCGGCAGCGAGCCCGCCGCCGTGAGCGCAGGCGCGCCGCGCTTCGGCGCCTACTTCGAGGCCCACATCGAGCAGGGCCCGGTGCTCGAAGACGCCGCCGTGCCGCTCGGTGTGGTCACCGGCGCCCTGGGCCAACGCTGGTACGACGTGATCGTGACCGGCCAGGAGGCGCATGCCGGTCCCACGCCCATGCGCCTGCGCCGCGACGCGCTGCAGGCCGCCACCGGCCTGATGCAGGAGGTGGTCGCCATCGCCATGGACGAGCAGCCGCACGGCCGCGGCACTGTCGGCTATGTGCAGGTGCATCCCAACTCGCGCAACGTCATCCCGGGCCGCGTGACCTTCACCGTGGACCTGCGCCATGGCGACGACGAGGGCCTCGCCCGCATGGACGCGCGCCTGCGCGCCGCCTGCGCCGCGCTGCAGGCCGAAGGCCGCGTGAGCGTGTCGGTGGAGCAGACGGTGTACTTCCCGCCCGTGCAGTTCACGCCCCAACTGGTGGCCGCCGTGCGCGAGGGCGCCGAACGCGCCGGCCTGCCGCACCAGGACATCGTCAGCGGCGCCGGGCACGACGCGGTCTACGTCGCGCGGGTCGCGCCGGCCGCGATGATCTTCGTGCCCTGCAAGGACGGCATCTCGCACAACGAGATCGAGGATGCAAACCCCGAGCACCTGGCCGCCGGCTGCAACGTGCTGCTGCATGCCATGCTGGCCCAGGCGGGTGTCGCCACAGGGTGAAGCCGCTTTCGCCCTCGGCCTCGTCTGCGCAGGGCGCCCCCCTGCGGCCACGGCCGCTCAGCGCCGAGGACTTCGCGCCCTATGGCACGGTGATCGAAGCGCCAGCGCAGGGCCACGGCCGTCTCATCAACAACGGGACCACCGAGCGCTTCGACGTGGTGGACGATCTGCAACTGGGCGCCGCCGGCGGACGCGCGACGCTGGCGCTCTTCCGGGCCCAGGCCCGGGGCTTTCCGCACAGCGTGACCGAGATGGAGCGCCACGGCCTCGGCAGCCAGACCTTCATCCCCCTGGGCGTGCTGCGCTTCATCGTGGTGGTGGCGCGTGCAGGCGACGCACCGGGGCCCGCCGACCTCGCCGCATTCCTCACCGATGGGCGCCAGGGCGTGACGCTGGCGCCGGGCACCTGGCACCACGCCCTGCTGGCCGTGGATGCCGGCGACTTCGCCGTCATCGAGCGCGCCGCGGCGCAGGTGGATTGCGAGGTGCATATGCTGGCCACCCCCGCGCTGCTGCATCAGCAGCCCGCCTGAGCCACGACCCCAGACCGGGTGCCAGAGCCCCTCTCCCGCAGGGGGAGAGGGAGCACAAGACCGTCACACCTCCAACAGCATCTTCACCCGCGCCTGCACCCGGCCCTCGCGCACCTGCAGTTCGGCCGCCGACACCGGCAGCTTGAAGCGCCGCGGCCCGGCGCTGCCCGGGTTCACGTAGAGCACTGCTCCCCGCATTTCCACGTGCGGTCGGTGCGAATGGCCGGTGACCACCACCTGCGTGCCGAGGGCCGGCGGCTCGGCCACCAGGTCGGCGATGTCGTGCACCACGCACAGCCGCACGCCGTGCAGCTCGCAGTCCAGCCGCTTGGGGAGCGCCTCGGCCCAGGGGCCGATGTCGTTGTTGCCGCGCACGGCCAGCGTGGGCGCGATGGCGTCCAGCGTCTGCAGCACCTCGGCGCCGCAGATGTCGCCGGCATGCACGATGGCGTCGCTGCCATGCAGCCATTCGAGCGTCTCGGGACGCAGCAGGTTGTGGGTGTCGGAGATGAGGGCGATGCGGGGCATGGCCCGACTGTCGCCAATGTGCGTGTCGCCCGTGCCGTTCATGGAAAGCCCCCATGCGCTCAAGGGACGTCGCCCCCTACGATCCGACGTCGTTTTCCTCCCCGGTGCGGCGCGCGCAAGGCCCGGCCGCCCCCGCCTCCCATGTCCTCCGCCCCCGAGCCCGGCGCCCAGCTGGACGCTGCCAGCCCCCTCCCCCCCGACATCGCCGCCGCCGACGAGCCCGTGAAGGTGCCGCTGGCCATCGAGGACTGGGCCACCGTCGTCATCATGGGCCTCTTGGCCTGCATCACCTTCGCCAACGTGCTGGTGCGTTATTTCACCGACACCTCCTTCGCCTGGACGGAGGAGTTCTCGGTCTTCCTGATGATCCTGCTGGCCATGGTGGGCGGCTGCGCCGCCGTGGCGCGCGACCGGCACATCCGCATCGAATACTTCAGCGAGGCCGGCTCCCTGAACCGCCGTCGGCGCCTCGCGCAGTTCGGCGCGGCCATGGTGGCACTGCTGTTCTTCCTGATCGCGGCGCTGTCGGTGCGCGTGGTGTGGGACGACTGGCGCTTCGAGGAGACCTCGCCCGGCATCGGCGTGCCGCAGTGGTGGTACTCGATCTGGCTGCCCATCGTGTGCACCGGCATCGGCCTGCGTGCCGTGGGCCTGTTCATCCGCCGCGGCCGGCGCCCCGCCGATGGCGGTGAAGGGAGCGACGCATGATCGCCACCCTGCTCTTCGTCGGCTTCGTGGCCATGATGCTGATCGGCGTGCCGATCGGCGCGGCGCTGGGCCTGGCCGGCGCGGCCTGCATCGCGCTGGCCAATGCCGATGCGCAGTGGTTCGGCCTGCTGGCCGTGCCGCAGAACTTCTATGCGGGCCTGGGCAAGTACCCGCTGCTGGCCATTCCGATGTTCGTGCTGGTGGGCTCCATCTTCGACCGCTCGGGCGTCGCACTGCGGCTGGTGAACTTCGCCATCGCCATCGTGGGCCGCGGGCCCGGCATGCTGCCGCTGGTGGCCATCGTGGTGGCCATGTTCCTGGGCGGCATCTCGGGCTCGGGCCCGGCCAATGCCGCCGCCGTGGGCGCGGTGATGATCGCGGCCATGTCGCGCGCCGGCTACCCGGCGGCCTACTCGGCCAGCGTGGTCGGCGCGGCGGCCGCCACCGACATCCTGATCCCACCCTCGGTGGCTTTCATCGTGTATTCGGTGCTGGTGCCGGGCGCCTCGGTGCCGGCGCTGTTCGCGGCCGGCATGGTGCCGGGCATCCTCGCCGGGCTGGCGCTGATCGTGCCGGCGGTGTGGATGGCCCGCCGCCACAAGATGGGTGCGCTGGAGGCCACGCTGCCCCGCCCGCCCTTCTGGCAGAGCCTGCGCGAGGCGGTGTGGGGCCTGGCGGCGCCGGTGCTGATCCTGGGCGGCATGCGCGCCGGCTGGTTCACGCCCACCGAGGCGGCGGTGGTGGCCGTGTTCTACGGCCTCTTCGTGGGCATGGCGATCCATCGCACCATCAAGGTCCGCGACCTGTTCCCGATCCTGCGCGAATCGGGCGAGCTGTCGGCGGTGATCCTGATCGTGGTGTCGCTGGCGGGCATCTTTGCCTATTCGCTTTCCACGCTGGGTGTGATCGACCCGGTGGCCAAGGCCATCGTCAATTCGGGCCTGGGCGAATACGGCGTGCTGTCGCTGGTCATCCTCATGCTGATCACGGTGGGCATGTTCCTGGACGGCGTGTCGATCTTCCTGATCTTCGTTCCGCTGCTGTGGCCCATCGTGCAGCACTACAACTGGGACCCGGTGTGGTTCGGCGTGCTGCTCACGCTCAAGGTGGCGCTGGGCCAGTTCACGCCGCCGCTGGCGGTGAACCTGATGGTGTCCTGCCGCATCGCCGGCGTGCGCATGGAGTCCACCGTGCGCTGGGTGGGCTGGATGCTGTTCGCCATGTTCCTGGTGATGGTGGCCGTGATCATCTGGCCGCAGCTGGCGCTGTGGCTGCCGCGCTACCTGGGCTACTGACGACGCCGGAGCCCCCGACAAGACAACCCAAAGGAGACGAAGCATGACCCCATCCACCTTCCGCCGCAGCCTCATCGGCCTGGCCGCCGCCGCCGTGGCCCTCGCCACCTTCTCGACCGGCGCCGCCGCGCAGTCGGCCTACAAGGCCGAATACAAGATGTCCCTGGTGCTGGGCCCGCCCACGCCCTGGGGCATGGCCGGCAAGCTCTGGGCCGACATGGTCAAGGAGCGCACGCAGGGCCGCATCAACATCAAGCTCTATCCCGGCGTCTCGCTGATCCAGGGCGACCAGACGCGCGAATTCAGCGCGCTGCGCCAGGGCGTGATCGACATGGCGGTGGGCTCGACCATCAACTGGTCGCCGCAGGTGAAGGAGCTCAACCTCTTCTCCATGCCCTTCCTGATGCCCGACTACGCCGCCATCGACGCGCTGACGCAGGGCGAGGTGGGCAAGGACATCTTCGCGCGCCTGGACAAGGCAGGCGTCGTGCCGCTGGCCTGGGGCGAGAACGGCTTCCGCGAGGTGACCAATTCCAAGCGCCCCATCAAGACGCCCGAAGACCTCAAGGGCATGAAGCTGCGCGTGGTGGGCTCGCCCATCTATTCCGACACCTTCAGCGCCCTGGGTGCCAACCCCACGCAGATGAGCTGGGCCGATGCACAGCCGGCGCTGGCCAGCGGCGCGGTGGACGGGCAGGAGAACCCGCTGTTCCTGTTCACCGTGCTGAAGATGCACACCGTGGGCCAGAAGTACGTGACCACCTGGGGCTACGTGGCCGACCCGCTGATCTTCGTGGTCAACAAGGAGATCTGGGCCAGCTGGACGCCCGCCGACCAGGCCATCGTGCGTCAGGCCGCCATCGATGCGGGCAAGCAGGAAATCGCCCTGGCCCGCAAGGGCCTGACCGAAGCCGACAAGCCGCTGCTCAAGGAGATCGCCGGCATGGGCGTGACGGTGACCCAGCTCACGCCGGCCGAGCGGGACGCCTTCGTGAAGGCCACGCGGCCGGTCTACGCCAAGTGGAAGGGCACCATCGGCGCCGGCCTGGTCGACAAGGCCGAGAAGGCCATCGCGGCGCGGCAGAAGTAAGGCGGCTTACTTGGCCTTTTGCATCCCGGCCCCATGCACGGGGTCGGAGGCCATGCTGCTGGCCATCACCTGCCTATAGGCCGACTTGGTGAGGTTGATCTTGCAGAACTCGTCGAGCTGCGGCTTGATCTTCTCGACCGCCACCTCGTCGAACACCGCGTCCTTCTTGCCGTGCGTGCCGTGGCCCACGGCGTAGTAGATGAACTTGGGCTTCACGGTCTCGTCGAGCGCCACGTAGTCGGAGCAGCGCATCTTGACGATGGGCTTGGCGGTGGCCGTGGCTTGCACCGGAGCGGGAGCAGCCGGGGCAGGCGGCGGCGTCTGTGCCATCGCGGCCGAGGCGGCCAGGGTCGACAAGGTCAGGACGGAGAGGGCTGCGAGAACTTTCATGGGGACACTCCTGGGGCAAGAACATGGGTGAGGGCATGGCCGGTCACCACGGACCGGCCACGTCCACGGCCTATCGCCCGGACACCGCAGGTGTCGGAGGGCGATGGGTTCATCCTAGGAATGGGCGCTTAGAAGGTTCTTAAACAGGCACAGGCCCGGTCAGCGCAGCAACTCGCCGCTGGCCTCGGGCTGAAAGGTGATGGCCTCCACCTGCAGCACGGCCGCGCGCCCGTCGGGAGCACGCCAGCGTGCCTCCTGACCCGCCCGCAGGCCCAGCAAGGCGATGCCCACGGGCGACAGCACGGAGATGCGGCCCTGGCCCGCATCGGCCTCGTCAGGATAGACCAGCGCGATCTCGCGGGCGGTGGACGCGCCGGCCTCGGCCACACGCAGGCGCGAGCGCATCGTCACCACGTCGGGCGCCACCTGTGCGGAAGGCACCAGCTCGGCGCTGTCGAGCACATCCTGCAGCGCATCGGCCGCCGCGGACGGGGCCTGCAGCCATTTGCCGAGACGCACATGGTCCAGCTCGGTCAGCACACGCACCGGCGCGGCCGTGGCGGACGAGGACGTGGTCGGGGAAGAAGAGGAAGAAGAAAAAGACATCGCACGACTCCTGAAAAACAATCGCCGGGTGCAAGCCCGGCGATGCGATTGGCGAGGAGGATGGATGCGTGCTCGCCGGGCTCAGGAGGGTGCGGCCAGGCACTGGCCGCGCAGGCGCCGCTGGACGCCCACGCGCGTGCACGCCCGCAAGACGGGGCGGTGCGCAGCGAAGGGGCAGAAGCGGAACATGCGTGGCCGGTCGGTGCGATCGCAGACGGGACTCAGTGCTGCAGGATCTTGTTGAGGAAGTCCTTGGTGCGCGGCTGGCGGTTCTCCGGATGGCCGAAGAACTCTTCCTTGGAGCAGTCTTCCAGGATGCGGCCGCCCACGTCGATGAAGATCACGCGGCTGGCCACCTTGCGCGCGAAGCCCATCTCATGGGTCACGCACATCATGGTCATGCCTTCCTTGGCCAGGCTCACCATCACGTCCAGCACCTCGCCGACCATCTCGGGGTCCAGCGCCGAGGTGGGCTCGTCGAAGAGCATGACGATGGGGTCCATCGACAGGGCGCGGGCGATGGCCACGCGCTGCTGCTGACCACCGGAGAGCTGGCCGGGGAACTTGTCCTTGTGCGCCATCAGGCCCACGCGGTCGAGCATCTTGAGGCCGCGGGTCTTGGCCTCGTCCGCACTGCGGCCCAGCACCTTCATCTGCGCGATGGTGAGGTTCTCGGTCACCGACAGGTGCGGGAACAGCTCGAAGTGCTGGAACACCATGCCCACCTTGGAGCGCAGCTTGGGCAGGTTGGTCTTGGGGTCGTTGACCTTGATGCCGTTGACGACGATCTCGCCCTTCTGGATCGGCTCCAGCGCGTTCACCGTCTTGATCAGCGTGGACTTGCCCGAGCCCGACGGGCCGCACACCACCACCACATCGCCCTTGTCGATGCTCACCGAGCAGTCGTGCAGCACCTGGACGGGGCCGTACCACTTCGAGACGTTCTTGATTTCGATCATTTTTTCAGCCATGGCTTGAACCCTTCATCGGATGATGGCGATTTTCTTGTGCAGTCGCTTGACCATGTAGGACAGCGAATAGCAGAGGACGAAATAGACGACGGCGGCCAGCAGGTAGGCCTCCTCGGGACGGCCGAAGTTCTTGCCTGCCGTCTCGAAGCCCTTGAGCAGGTCGTAGGCGCCGATGGCATAGACCAGCGAGGTGTCCTGGAACAGGATGATGGTCTGCGTCAACAGCACCGGCAGCATGTTGCGGAAGGCCTGCGGCAGGATCACCAGTGTCATGTTCTGCTTGTAGGTCATGCCCACCGCCATGCCCGCGAACACCTGGCCGCGCGGGATCGACTGGATGCCGGCGCGCATGATCTCCGAGAAGTAGGCGGCCTCGAAGCAGATGAAGGTGACGATGGCCGAGGTCTCGGCACCGATGGGCCGGCCGATGACGAAAGGCACCAGCAGGAAGAAGCCCAGGATCACCATCACCAGCGGCACCGAACGCATGCCGTTGACGTACACCGCCGCCGGGAAGTCCAGCCACTTCTTGCCCGACAGCCGCATGAGCGCCAGCAGCGTGCCGAAGAAGATGCCGCCCAGCGTGGCGACCACGGTGAGCATCACGCTGAAGTACAGGCCCTTCAGCACATAGGTGCTGATGAGGTTCCAGCTGTAGAAGGAAAAGTCGAGGCCCAACATGTCAGTGGCCTCCCGTCCCGCCCGCGGCCACGAAGCCCGGCACGCGGATCCTGCGCTCGATGAAGGTCATGATGCGGTTGATCAGCATGGCGCTGATGACATAGAGGATGACGACCCCGACGTAGATCGGGATCTGGGCCGAGGTTTCCTCGCCGGCCTGCAGGTAGAACTGCGTGAGCTCGGGGATCGACACCGCGAAGGCGACGGAGGAGTTCTTGAAGATGTTCATCGACTCGCTGGTCAGCGGCGGCATGATGATCCGGTAGGCCATCGGCAGCAGCACGAAGCGGTAGTACTGGAAGGTGGTGAAGCCCACCGCCATGCCCGCGTAGCGCTGACCGCGCGGCAGCGCCTGGATGCCCGAGCGCAATTGCTCGGCGATCCGCGCCGAGGTGAAGAAACCGAGGGCGCACACCACCAGCACCAGCGGCGGCAGGTCACGCATCGCCGGAATCATCTTGGGCAGCACGAAGTACCAGATGAACACCTGCACCAGCAGCGGGATGTTGCGGAACAGCTCCACCCACGCATTGCCGAAGCGCACCAGCCAGGGACTGTCCGGCAGGGTACGCAAGGTGCCGATGATCGAGCCGACCACCAGCGCCAGCAGCAGGGCCGCGAGCGCGACGCTCACGGTCCAGCCCCAGGCATTGAGCATCCACTGCAGATAGGTCTGGTCGCGCCCGTGTGCAAAACAGCTGGCGACCGCCTCATTGGTGAGCGTGTCCTGGCAGAAAACCGACATATCCAGGCTCAGCATCCATCCTCCTCCGCGGGTCAGGCCCCGCGCTCATTCCATCGAAAAGCCCGCGTCGGCAGGCGTGCCGCGCGGGCTTGGCTATTGAGGTCGACAGAGACCTTACTTGTTGGCGTAGGCTTCCATCGGCTTGTCGTTCGGGTTGGCCCAGGCGTCCTTGGTGCTCTGCGACGCGGGCATGTTCAGGTTGACGTTGTTCGGCGGGATCGGCTGCATGAACCACTTGTCGTACAGCTTGGCCAGCGAGCCATCCTTGATCTGGCGGACGATGCTGTCGTCGACAGCCTTCTTCAGCTTGGCATCGCCCTTGGGCAGCATGCAGGCGATCGGCTCGACCGACAGCACTTCGCCGACGAGCTTGAAGTCCTTCGGGTTCTTCGACTTGGCGGCGTTGGCGGCCAGGATGGAGCCGTCCATCACGAAGGCGTCGGCGCGGCCCGACTCGAGCAGCAGGAAGCTGTCGGCGTGGTCCTTGCCCATGACTTCCTTGAAGTCGATGCCTTCGGCGCGCTTGTTCTTGCGCAGCGTCTGGACCGAGGTCGTGCCCGTGGTGGTGGCGACGGTCTTGCCCTTCAGGTCGGCGATGCCGTTGATGCCGGAGTCGGCCTTGGTCAGGATGCGGACTTCTTCCACGTAGGTCGTGTAGGCGAAGTCGACGTCCTTCTGACGCGCGGTGTTGTTGGTGGTGGAGCCGCACTCGAAGTCGATGGTGCCGTTCTGCACCAGCGGCACGCGGTTCTGCGAGGTGATGACCTGGTAGTTGATGGTCAGGGGCTTGCCCAGGTCCTTGCCGATGTCCTTGATGATGTTCTCGGCCATTTCGGTGTGGAAGCCGACGTACTTGCCGCCGCCCAGCGTGAAGGCCAGGCCGGACGAATCGCGCACGCCGAGGTTGACCGCGCCGCGCTCCTTGATCTTGGCCAGGGTGTCGGTGGCCTGCGCGAACGCTGCGCTGGTGGCGAGCGCCGCGATGGCGATGAGCGTGAGTTGCTTCTTCATGAATGTTCCTTGGGAGGGGTCGGGGACGGGCGAAATTCTAGACACACACCTTTTTCGGGATAACCCGAACCAAGAGGGTGCAGAACCCACCAACATTGGGCATTAAAACAGCGCGCTGCGCACCACAAAGTGAGGCGTGCGCCCTCTGTGTCAGGGCTTTGCAAGGGTTAGCAGTCTCCATGCCCAAGCTGTGGCAGGCCCATGTGCATCAGGGATGGAGGCATGCATACACGGCATCGCAAATGCATGGCTCGCAGCGACCCCCGCGCTGAAGGCGGGGACAGATGCGCTGCGCAGCGCGCGGGAAGGCGCCGGACCGGTCAATCGGCGGCCGGTTGCGCGTTGGTCAGGTAGGCCCAGAGCAGATCGGCCGCGCGCTTGGGCGTGGAGCCGCCGTCGCCGCCGCGGGCCGGGGCCGCCGGGCGCTCGCGGTAGGCACGGATCTCCATCGTGGCCTCCAGCGGCGCCATGTCCGGTCCGTTGGCGCTGACCAGCTTGCGCGAGCGCACCTCGTTGCGCACGGCGCTCTGCGGCAGGAAGGCGATGCCATGGCCTTCGAGGGCCATGACCTTCAGGCCCTCGGCCATGTCGGTCTCGTAGACGCGGTCCAGGTGGATGGGCACGGAGGACGACTTGAGCAGTTGGTCGACCACGCCGCCCAGGTAGGCGCCCGGTGCATAGCCCAGGTAGGGCAGCGGCCAGCCGGGCTGCCCCGGCAGGCGGTGGCGCGGCTGGCCTTCCGCGTCGGGCCTCACCCACGGTGCGACCACCTCTTCGCCGAGGTGGACCATTTCGTAGCGGTGGGTGTCCAGCTGCAGCGGCTGGGAGGGATGCTGATAGGCGATCAGCAGGTCGCAGTTGCCTTCCACCAGCCGCATCATGGCGTCGTGCACGTTCAGGGCGATCAGCCGGCTCTTGAGCGGACCGAACTCCTGCCGCAGCCGCGTGACCCAGCTCGGGAAGAAGGTGAAGGCCAGCGTGTGCGGCACGGCGAACTCGATCACGTCCTGCGCCACGGCCGAATGGCCGCGCAGCATGGCCCGGGTGCTCTGCAGCGACTGCAGGATCTCCAGCGCCTGGGTGTAGAGGGTCTGGCCGGCGGCCGTGAGCCGCGTGGGATAGCTGCTGCGGTCCACCAGGTCAGTGCCGGCCCAGCTCTCGAGGGCCTGGATGCGGCGCGAGAAGGCCGGCTGGGTCACGTGCCGCAACTGGGCCGAGCGGCTGAAGCTGCGGGTCTCGGCGAGGCTCACGAAGTCCTCGAGCCATTTGGTTTCCATGGCGCGCGATTATGGTCCTGGGTACGCTCCAGGCCCGGCCTGCCTGTCCCGCATTTCCTGTCCACCTGCCCATGACCGCCTCCGACCTCCTCGACCTCGATGCCACCACCCTGTCGCGCCGCATCGCCGACCGCAGCCTCTCGTGCCGCGAGTTGATGCAGGCCACGCTGGCGCGCATCGACGCGCTCAACGCGCGCTTCAACGCCCTGGTCTCGCTGCGCGATGCCGACGCCGTGCTGGCCGAGGCCGATGCCCGCGATGCCCAGCTCGCGCGCGGCGAGCGCCTGGGCTGGATGCACGGCTTTCCACTGGCCGTGAAGGACCTGAGCCACGCCGCGGGCCTGCCCACCTCCATGGGCTCGCCGCTGGCACCGAAGAGCCCGGCGAGGCAGGACAGCCTGCACGTGGCCCGTGCCCGGGCCGCAGGCGCCATCGTCATCGGCAAGAGCAACACGCCCGAGTTCGGCCTGGGCTCGCACACCTACAACACCGTCTTCGGCACCACCCGCAATGCCTGGGACGACGGCAAGTCCGCCGGTGGCAGCAGCGGCGGTGCGGCGGTGGCGCTGGCACTGGGCATGCTGCCGGTGGCCGACGGCAGCGACATGATGGGCTCGCTGCGCAACCCCGCGGCCTTCAACAACGTCATCGGCTTCCGGCCGTCGCGCGGACGCGTGCCGGGCTCGCCGGACGAGGACCTGTTCTTCCAGCAGCTGGGCACCGAAGGCCCCATGGCGCGAACGGTGGAGGATGCCGCCCGCCTGCTGTGCGTGCAGGCGGGCGTCGATGCGCGCGTGCCGCTCTCGCTGCCGCAGGCGCTGCCGGATGCCGATGCGCTCGACCTGCGCACCGAGGTGAAGGGCCGGCGCATCGGCTGGCTGGGCAGCCTCTGGCCCGAGCTGCCGGTGGACCCGGCCGTGATGGCCACCTGCGAGCAGGCGCTGCCCGTGTTCCGCACGCTGGGCTGCGAGGTCGAGGCCTGCCAGCTCGATGTGCCCCGCGAGCAGAACTGGCAGGCCTGGTTGCGCCTGCGCCAGCTGCTGGTGGGCGGCAAGCTGGGCGCGCTGGCGGCCGACCCGCGCAACCATGCGCGCATCAAGCCGGAGGCGCTGTGGGAGATCGAACAGGCCCGCCACCTCGACGCCGCCTCGCTCTACCAGGCCTCGATCTGGCGCTCGAATGTCTACCGCGCCTTCGTGCGGCTCTTCGAGCGCTTCGATGCCGTGGTGGCGCCGACGGCGCAGGTCTTTCCCTTCGATGCCGACCTGCACTGGCCGGGCGAAGTGGCCGGCGTGAAGAGCCAGACCTACCACCACTGGATGGAGATCGTCACGCCCTTCACGCTGGCCGGGCTGCCCACGCTCAATGTGCGCGCGGGCTTCGGGCCGCAAGGCCTGCCGATGGGACTGCAGCTGGCCGGGCCGGTCAACGCCGACCTCGCAGTCCTGCAGCTGGGCCATGCCTACGACCAGGCCTGCCCGTGGTCGGCGCTGCGGCCGCCTGTGCTGACGCCGCGCGAATCGCGCTGAGGCGCCTGCAACGCCCGGGGACCGTGCGATGAAGCGGCGGCGTCAGGGCCGCGGCGACATGCCTGCCGGCAGCTTCGTCCACGGCAGGTCGGCCGGGTCGGCAGCCATGGGGCCCGGCGCCTTGGCCACCAGGATGTGGCTGGCGATGGGCGCGAAGTCGGCGCGGAAGTGCACCGAGCTCTTGTTGACCAGCAGCTTCATGGCCTCGGGCGCGATGCCGAGGAAGCGGTAGAGCTCGCGGTCCAGCATCTGCGTCTTGAGCGTGCAGACACCGACCAGCACGCCGTCCACCTCCAGGCAGGCGCTGGGGCCGAGGCGGACCTCACCGCCCATGCCCATCGGCCCCTTGAGCACCACATGGCCATCCCGCAGCGCACGCACCGTGGCCCGCGCGCGCACCGGCTCATCGCTGAACTGGC
The DNA here is from genome assembly GCF_017991995.1 of Pseudacidovorax sp. GTDB lineage: Bacteria > Pseudomonadota > Gammaproteobacteria > Burkholderiales > Burkholderiaceae_C > Xenophilus. Next base: position 141,345 of record NZ_JAGOPN010000014.1, read on the forward strand.
CGCCCCAGGTGGGCACGCGCCGGCCGAGCTGCACCTCGATCTGCGCGCCCTCCCCCGCCGCATGGGCCGCAGCGGCCGCCTCCGGGTCGGCCAGCAGGCCCAGCGCCACCTGCCCCGGAAAGCGCCGGCCTGCGCCCGCGGCCAGCAGCGCATGGAGCATGCCGGTGGTGTTGCTGTCGCCCCCGGCGCCAGGGTTGTCCTGCGTATCGGCGATGACCACCGGTTCCGAGACGTCCGCGGCCAGCGCCAGTGCCTCGGTCACCGCGGCTTCGGGCGTCTTCAGGTCCAGCCGCCATTGGCTGCGCGGCTGGTCCACGCGCGCGAAGAGCGCGTCGACGGCCACCTGGGCCTGCTCGCCATGGGCCCAGATCACCGGGCCGCATTCGGCGATGTCCGCCGCCGGAAAGCCCATGGCGAAGCTGAGGACCGTGCCCTGTGTGGCATCCAGGCGCAGCAGTTCGTCGTAGACGGCGTCGGCCGGGGCGGTCATGGTGCTCTGCGCATTGAGCGGCAGCAGGAAGTCGAGCCGGCGCACGGCCAGCGGCTCGCGGCTGCCGCGGGCCAGGCGACGTGCCAGCAGCATGGCCGCCAGCGCGCCGGTGTCCTTCATGTCCACATGCGGATAGGTGCGGTAGGCCACCAGCGCATCGGCCACCGTGAGCATGGCCTGGGTCACGTTGGCATGCAGATCCAGGCTGGCGACGATGGGCACCTGCGGGCCCACCACGGCACGGATACGCGCCAGCAATTCGCCCTCGGGGTCGTCCAGATGCTGGGTGACGGCGGCGCCGTGCAGGTCGAGGTAGACCGCATCGACGCCCGGACCGGCCAGCGCGGCGCGCAGGTCGGCATCGATGTCGCCGGCGATGCGCTCGAAGGCCTCGCGCGTGACATGGGCCGAGGGATTGGCGCCGGCCCAGCCCGAGGCGGTGAGCGTCCAGCCCTGGGCTTCGGCCGCCTCGATGAAGCCGCCGATGGGAATGGCCTTGCCGCGATAGGCCTCGATGACCACCGGCCCCCGCCGGTAGGCCGGAAAGCCCGAGCCCGCCTCGAAGGCGGCCCAGTCGGCCAGGGTGGGCGCGAAGGTGTTGGTCTCGTGCTGGAAGCCGGCGATGAAGACGTTCATGGGACAGTGCGGCGAGGGAATCGGGTGCGGGGTGCGGTGCTCGGCGATGCAGGCACTCAGATCGGCGACACCACGCCACGGCCGGCGAAATGGCCTTCAGCATTGGCCATGAAGCGGTCCACGCTGCATTGCACGGCCTCGGGCGACCAGCCGGCCATATGGGGCGAGAGCACGATGTTGGCGAGGCCGATGAGCGGCTCCGGCCGCCTGGGCTCGCTCTCGTACACGTCGAGCGCGGCACCGGCGATGGTCTCGCTGCGCAAGGCTTCGGCCAGCGCCTCGGTATCGACCAGGCTGCCGCGGCCCACGTTGACCAGGTAGCCCTGCGGGCCCAGCGCCTGCAGCACCTGCGCATTCACCTTGTGCCGTGTGGCCGCGCCGCCCGGCGCCGCGCACACCAGCACGTCGCACCAGCGTGCGAGCTCGGCCAGATCGTCGAAGTAGCGGTGCGGCGAGCCTTCGACCGGCTTGCGGTTGTGGTAGCCCACCGGCATGTCGAAGCCGGCGGCGCGGCGCGCCAGCTTGGCACCGATGGCGCCCATGCCGAAGATGCCCAGGCGCCGGCCTTCGAGCTGCGGCGGCATGGTGAGCACGTCGCGCCACACGCCCTCGCGGCACAGCCGGTCGCGCTCGGGAATGCGGCGCACGATGGCCAGGATCAGGCCGAAGGCATGGTCGGCCACCGTGCTGTCGTTGGTGCCGGCGCCGTTGGCCGTGACGATGCCGCGCGCCCGCAGCGCATCCATCGGCAGGCCCTCATAGCCCACGCCCATGCAGCACACCAGCTCCAGCGCCGGCATGGCCGCGATCTCTTCGGGCGTCAGGCCCACGGTGCCGATGGTGAGCACGGCGCGGAAGTCGCGGCCCCGGCTGGCGATGGCGGCGGCACGCTCTGCCGGCGTCGGTGCGTAGACGAGGTCGTAGACGGCGCCGATCTGCTGCACATGCGCGGGCGTCTGCTGGTTGAGGACGAGAAGAGGGATCTTGGCGGACATGGAAGCGAAGGGAAGCAAGAAACGGGTCAGGCGGGCTGCGCGGCGCCGTCGGGCGAGGCGATCAACGGAACAGGCGAGGCCTCGGCCGGGCGCTCGTTCTGCTGCAGCGACCACATGCGCGCGTACACGCCGCCGCGCGCCAGCAGCTCGGCATGGGTGCCGCGCTCGACCACGTGGCCGGCGTCGAGCACCAGGATCTCGTGCGCGTCGACCACCGTCGACAGGCGGTGCGCGATCACCAGCGTGGTCTTGCCGCGCGCAGCGCTGGCCAGCTCGGCCTGGATGGCGCGCTCGTTGGCGGAGTCGAGCGCCGACGTGGCCTCGTCGAAGATCAGGATGGGCGGGTTCTTGAGCAGTGTGCGGGCGATGGCCACGCGCTGCTTCTCGCCGCCGGAGAGCTTGAGGCCGCGCTCGCCCACCGTGGTGTCGTAGCCCTTGGGCGTGGCGGCGATGAAGGCGTGGATGCGGGCCGCGCGCGCCGCCGCCTCCACCTCGGCCTGGCTGGCGTCGGGCCGGCCGTAGGCGATGTTGTAGCCGATGGTGTCGTTGAAGAGCACCGTGTCCTGCGGCACGATGCCGATGGCCGCGCGCAGGCTGTGCTGGGTCACTTCGCGGATGTCCTGCCCGCCGATGCGGATGGCGCCGCCGCCAGTGCCGGCCGAGGCCGGATCGACATCGTAGAAGCGGTACAGCAGCCGCGCCAGCGTGGACTTGCCCGCACCCGAAGGGCCGACCACCGCGACCGTCTTGCCGGCCGGGATGGTGAAGCTCAGGCCGCGCAGGATGGGTCGCGCCGGCTCATAGGCGAAGTGCACGTCGTCGAACTGCACGTCGCCCTCCGGATGGCGCAGCGGCCGGGCGCCGGGTGCGTCGGCCACCTCGCGCTCGCGCTCCAGCAGGGCGAACATCTTCTCCAGGTCCACCAGGCTCTGCTTGATCTCGCGGTAGAGCACGCCCAGGAAGTTGAGCGGGATGTACAGCTGGATCATGAAGGCATTGACCATGACCAGATCGCCCAGCGTCATGCGCCCGTCCACCACGCCCTGCGTGGCACGCCACAGCATGGCCACCAGGCTGAGCGCGATCAGCATCTGCTGGCCGGTGTTGAGCAGCGACAGCGTGGTCTGGCTGCGCACGGCGGCGCGGCGGTAGCGCTCCAACTGCTCGTCGTAGCGGCGGGCCTCGAAACCCTCGTTGTTGAAGTACTTGACCGTCTCGTAGTTCAGCAGCGAATCCACGGCTCGGCTCTGCGCCTTGGCGCCCAGCTCGTTCATGCTGCGCCGGAACTGCGTGCGCCATTCGGTCACCCACACGGTGAAGCCGATGTACACCACCAGCGCGGAGCCCGTGATGGCGACGAACCACCAGTCGAAGCGCACGCCCAGGATGCCGAGCACCAGCACCAGCTCGATCAGCGTGGGCACGATGCTGTAGAGCGAATAGGAGATGAGCGAATGCACCGCCTGGCTGCCGCGCTCGATGTCGCGCGTCATGCCGCCCGTCTGCCGCTCCAGATGGAAGCGCAGCGACAGCCCGTGCAGGTGCCGGAACACCTCCAGCGAGATGCGCCGCGCCGCACCCTCGGTGGCGCGGGCGAAGACCAGCTCGCGCAGCTCGGTGAAGAGCGAGGTGGAAAAGCGCAGCAGCCCGTAGCCCACCAGCAGCGCAGCCGGCACCACCAGCAGCGCGCGCGGGTCGCCGGGCTGCAGCGTCATCGCATCGACGAGGTGCTTGAGCAGCACCGGCACGCTCACGTTGGCCAGCTTGGCGCCCACCATGAACAGCAGGGCCGCCAGCACCCGCCACTTGTAGGCCCACAGGTAGGGGAACAGGCGCCGCAGCGTGGCGGCATCGCTGCGCGCGGGCGCGAGCGCGCCGGGCTCGGCAGCGGGCGGCAAAGGGTGGGCAGGTCTCATGGGGGTTTGTGTCGCGACGGGCCGAGGGGCGAGTCGCATGCGGGACAATCCGCGGCGTTGTTTTCCCGGATTGTCCAATGACCGCCCCGACCGCCGCCCCCGCCGTCCTCAAAAGCCTGCCCGCCGATATGGAGCTGGTGCTCAAGGTGATCCCGATGCCGGCCGACACCAACGGCAACGGCGACATCTTCGGCGGCTGGGTCATGGCCCAGGTCGACCTGGCCGGCTCGGTGATCCCGGCCCGCTATGCGCAGGGTCGCATGGCCACCGTGGCGGTCAACGAATTCATCTTCAAGCAGCCCGTGCGCGTGGGCGACCTGCTGTCCTTCTATGCCGCCGTCACGCGCGTGGGCCGCACCTCGGTCACGGTGAAAGTCGAGGTCTTCGCCGAGCGCATCCGCCAGCAGGGCGAGTACGTCAAGGTGACCGAGGCGTCCCTCACCTACGTGGCCATCGACGAGAACGGCCGGCCGCGCCCGGTCGTGACGCCCAAGGGCTGAGGGCCGTCGATCCCGGCCCGCTTGCCAGATGGCGCGCGGGCTCCGGGCACGCTGCGCCGCCGGCCGGGCCCTGCGGCCTCAGACCTTGCTGAAGTCCGGCCGACGCTTTTCCATGAAGGCCGTGAAGGCCTCGCGGGCCGCGGGTTCGCGCAGCATGCGGCCGAAGCTCGCGCCCTCCTCGTCCATGCGCTCGACCACGGCGGCGGACTGCGTCTTCTTGAGCAGGCGCTTGGTCTCGATCAGCGCCGACAACGGCTTGGCCGCCAGCTTGCGGGCCTGCTGCTGCGCATAGGCATTGCACTCGGTGGGCGGCAGCACGCGGTTGACCAGGCCCACTTCGAGCGCGGCCTCGGCCATGAAGGGCTCACCCAGCAGCAGCGCCTCGGCCGCGCGGTGGTAGCCGAACATCTGGGGCACCAGCAGGCTGGACGCCGCCTCGGGGCACAGGCCGAGGTTGACGAAGGGCATCGAGAACGCCGCGTTGTCGCCGGCATAGACGAGGTCGCAGTGGAAGAGCAGCGTGGTGCCGATGCCCACCGCCGGGCCGCACACGGCCGCGACCACCGGCTTGGTAAAGGCCGCGATGCCGCGCAGGAAGCGGAACACCGGCGAGTCCTGGCCCGACGGCGGCTTGTTCAGGAAGTCGCCGATGTCGTTGCCGGCCGAGAAGATGGTGGCGTCGCCCTGGATCAGCACGCAGCGCACGGCCGCGTCGTCGCGCGCGGCATCGAACGCATCGGCCAGTTCGGCGTACATGCTGCTGGTGATGGAGTTCTTCTTGTCGACGCGGTTGAAGGTCAGGGTGGTCACACCCGCTTCGGTGTGGACGAGGATGTCGCTCATGGTGTTGGTGAGGTGAAGAGAAAAATCAACGGGGCACGAGGGCGTCGCGCACGAAGTCCAGCCGGTCCTGGCCCCAGAACATCTGGTCGCCGACGAACATCGTCGGCGCGCCGAACACGCCGCGCTCCACAGCCTCCTGCGTGGTGGCCTTGAGCTGGTCCTTGACGTCCTGCTGGCCGGCCAGCGCCAGGCATTCAGCGGCATTGAAGCCGGCGGCCGTGAGCACGGCGGCCAGCTCGCCCGTATCGCCCAGGTTGCGCGGCTGCGCCCACATGGCGTCGAACACGGCCTGCGCGTAGCCCTGGAAGCGTTCGGGCCGATGCAGCTGCATCGCCATGGCGCCGCGCATCAGCGTCAGCGTGTTGATGGGGAAGTGCGGATTGTGCTCAAAGGGCACGCCGGCGCGGCGAGCGAAACGCTGCAGGTCATCACGCATGTAGCGGCCCTTGGCCTCGACCTCGGCCGGCGAGCGGTTGCCCGTGGCCTGGAAGACGCCGCCCAGCAGCATGGGTCGCCACACCAGCTCGGCGCCGGTGTCGGCACACACATGGGGCAGCTGCATCCAGGCCAGGTAGGCGGCGGGGCTGCCGAAGTCGAAGAAGCATTCGACGCGGGCGGGAGCGGTCATGGGGTGTCTCCTGTATTTGTCGTAGGGGTGCCGCAATGATGCCGGGCGGGCCCGCCTGACGCACAGGCCGTGCTCAGAAATTCTCGATCCACGGCCGCAGGTCCAGCTCGTGGGTCCAGGCGTCGCGCGGCTGGCGGTGCAGCATGACGTAGGCCTGGGCGATGTGATCGGGGTTCAGGATGCCGTCCTCCGCCTTGCGCGCATAGCGTTCGGGAAAGTTGCTGCGGATGAATTCGGTGTCGATGGCGCCATCGATGATGGTGTGGGCCACATGGACGCCCTGCGGCCCCAGCTCGCGCGCCATGCTCTGCGCCAGCGCACGCAATGCCATCTTGGCGCCCGAGAAGGCGGCGAAGTTGGCGCCGCCGCGCAGCGAGGCCGTGGCCCCGGTGAACAGGATGGTGCCGCGCTGGCCGCCCGCCGGCAGCGGCCGGGCCACCATGCGCTTGGCGACCTCGCGGGCATTGAGGAAGCCCGAGAAGCAGGCCATCTCCCAGACCTTGAAGTACTTGCGCGCCGTCTCGGTGAGGATGCTCTCGGGCACGTTCGCGCCGATGTTGAACACCATCACCTCGATGGGCCCGATGGTCGATTCGATCTGCTCGACCAGCGCGACGACCTCCTCCTCCTTGCGGGCATCGCTGCCGAAGGCATGGGCCGAGCCGCCGTCGGCCTGGATCTGCGCCACAAGCGGTGCCAGCTTGTCGGCGCTGCGGCGGGTGACGCATGCGGCATAGCCTTCGCGCGCGAAGGCGCGGGCGATGGCGCCGCCGGTGGCGTCACCGGCGCCGACGATCAGGGCTGCGGGCTGGGGCATGGTGGCTCCTGGCGATGAAAAGGAACGCGCGGGCTCGGAACGACACGCGTCATTCCTTGAAGTAGACGATCTGGTGGCTGGTGGCCAGCAGCAGCCCGGCCTCGCTCCACAGCTGCGCCGTCTGGTCGAAGAAGCCGTTGCGGAACTGCTGGCCGGTCGCGCGACCCAGCAGGAAGCCTTCGCCCACGGCCGCCAGCTCGGCCGCGCTGGTGTGGAAGTAGGTGGTGATGGACACGGTTCCCGCCGGCACCGGCCGGGCGCGACGGAGCCACACGCGCGGGTAGAAGACATCGCTCATCGCCGCCAGCGCCGGGAAGTCCAGCGTGCGCGGCTGGGCGTCGCGCACCCAGATCAGCGTTTCGCTGTGGTCGCCGGCATCGTTCCACTCGCGCGGAATGCCGCCGCTGATGGGCCGCATGTCGTACTGGCCGACCCAGGCCACGCCCTTGGGGCCGGTGCCCATGCCGGCGACCTGGGCAGGCTCGGGTACCTGCGGCATGGCGACGTCGGTGGTGCCCCAGGTCTGCCGACGTGCTGCGGTGACGACGGTGGCCGTGGTGTTGAGCTGGGGCTTGCCGTCGTCGTCCGCCTGGCTGAGCGTGAGCGTCCAGTGCTGCGTGGAGCGGTTGGTGCGCACCGGCAGCGCCTGCACCTGCAGCGGACCTTCGGTCACGGCTGCTGCGTAGTTGACGGTGAGGGCGATGGGCTCGCCGAGCCGCTCCGGATGCTGCATCACGGCCTGCAGCAGCAATGCCGCGGTCGTGCCGCCGAAGGGCCCTACCATGTTCCAGTAGTCGGGGCTCGTAGCCCCGGTGAAGAGCCCGGACTGGATGTCGCTGTGCGACAGCGCGAGGGCACGATCGAGCGGGTGGTCGTTCATGGCGGCAGTGTGCATAAAGCGACTGGGCGCGCGAGTCGTGTACGGGACGCGCTGGCCTCCGTAGGAACCCGCAACCCGGGGCGGCCGGCCTGGGCGCCGGCCGACCAGGGTGCCGACTCAGACGCGCTCGAAGATGCCCGCGGCGCCCTGCCCCATGCCCACGCACATGGTCACCATGCCGTACTTGAGCTGCTTGCGGCGCAGCGCATGCACGACGGTGGCCGCGCGGATGGCGCCCGTGGCGCCCAGCGGGTGGCCCAGGGCGATGGCACCGCCCATCGGGTTGACCTTGGCGACGTCCAGGCCCAGCGTGTTGATCACGGCGAGCGACTGGGCCGCGAAGGCCTCGTTCAGCTCGATCCAGTCGATGTCGTCCTGCTTCAGGCCCGCATAGCGCAGCGCGGCCGGGATGGCCTCGATGGGGCCGATGCCCATGATGGCCGGCGGCACGCCCTTGCTGGCGAAGCTGACGAAGCGCGCCAGCGGCTGCAGGTCGTACTTCTGGCAGGCGGCCTCGCTGGCCAGGATCAGCGCGCCGGCACCATCCGAGGTCTGCGAGCTGTTGCCGGCCGTGACCGAGCCCCGGGCCGCGAACACGGTGCGCAGCTTGGCCAGGCCTTCGAGGCTGGTGTCCGGGCGCGGGCCCTCGTCCAGGCTGACGGTGCGCGTTTTCGCGGTGGTCTCGCCGCTGGCGGCGTCGAAGCCGCGGTCGGTCACCTCGATGGGGGTGATCTCGTCGGCGAACTCGCCGGCCTGCTGCGCGGCGACGGCGCGTCGGTGCGATTCGAGCGCGAAGGCGTCCTGCGCCTCGCGACTCACCTTCCACTGCTGCGCCACCTTCTCGGCCGTCAGACCCATGCCGTAGGCGATGCCCACGTCGCCGTCGCGCTCGAAGATCGAGGGCGACAGCGAGGGCGCGTTGCCCATCATCGGCACCATGCTCATGCTTTCGACGCCGGCGGCGATCATGACTTCGGCCTCGCCCACGCGGATCCGGTCGGCCGCCATCTGCACGGCCGACAGGCCGGAAGCGCAGAAGCGGTTGACGGTGATGCCGCCCACGCTGGTGGGCAGGCCCGCGAGCACGGCGCCGATGCGCGCCACGTTCAGGCCCTGCTGGGCCTCGGGAATGGCGCAGCCGCAGACGATGTCCTCGATGGTCTGCGGATCGAGGCGCGGCACCTGCGCCAGCGCCGCCTTCAGCGTGGTGGCCAGCAGGTCGTCGGGCCGGGTGTTGCGGAAGAAGCCGCGATGCGACTTGCCGATGGGGGTGCGCGTGGCGGCGACGATGTAGGCGTCTTGAACTTGCTTGCTGCTCATGCCGGGGCTCCTGGGTATTGGGCTCCTTCCCCCGCTGGGGGAAGGCTGGGATGGGGGCTCGCCTGCGCCGCCAACGATGCCAGTCGATGGGCAATGGCGTGCAGAACACCCTCTGGATTGATGAAGGGTTCGTTGGATGCGAAGCGCAAGACGGCGAATCCTTGCGCCTCGAAGAAAGCTTCGCGCGCCGCGTCGTAGGCGCGCCGCTGCGCATGCTGCGAACCGTCGAGTTCCACGATCAGCTTCGGCGCCAGGCAGGCGAAGTCCGCGATGTACGGACCCAGCGGATGCTGCCGCCGGAACTTCACACCCAGCTGCTCGCCGCGCAGACACGACCCCAGGCGACGCTCGGAGTCGGTCATCGCGGTGCGGAGGGCGCGCGCGTGGGTGCGAGCTACGGAGGTGGATTGGTTCTGCATGAGCGGTGTTTTGGCACTGGCCCCCATCCCTGCCTTCCCCCAGAGGGGGAAGGAGCAAGGCGGGTCAGTTGCGGACCGGCTTGCCCGTCGAGAGCATCCCCATGATCCGTTCCTGTGTCTTCGGATGCTGCACCAGCGCGCAGAAGGCTTCGCGCTCCAGGCGCATCAGGTACTCCTCCGTCACCAGGGTGCCGGGGTCCACGTCGCCGCCGGTCACCACATGGGCGATCAGGCTGGCGATGTGGAAGTCGTGCTGGCTGATGAAGCCGCCGTCGCGCATGTTGACCAGCTGGCCCTTGATGGTGGCGGCGCCGCTGCGGCCGGCCACGCGGAAGGGCTTCTTCAGCGGCGGGCGCCAGCCGGCGTCGCTCATGGCCTTGACCTGGCCGATGGCCACGTGCAGCAGCTCGTCCTTGTGCGGGACGATCACGTCGCCCTCGACCAGGTAGCCCAGCTTCTTCGATTCCAGCGCGCTCGTGCCCACCTTGGCCATGGCCGCGGCGGTGAAGCCTTCGGTGAGGAAGGGCAGCAGGTCGGTGCCGGTGGAGGCGGCAGCGTTCTCGGCCGCGCGGCGGGCGATGTAGGTGAGGCCACCAGCGCCGGGCACCAGGCCCACGCCCACTTCGACCAGGCCGATGTAGCTTTCCATCGCGGCCACGCGGCGCGCACTGTGCACGGCCAGTTCGCAGCCGCCGCCCAGGGCCATGCCGCGCACGGCGGAGACCACGGGCACATTGGCATAGCGGATGCGCAGCATCACGTCCTGCAGCGCCTGCTCGGCGCCTTCGATGGCGCCCACGCCGGCCACCACGAAGGCGGGCAGCATGGCCTGCAGGTCGGCGCCGACGGAGAACTTGTCGGACGGCGACCAGATCACCAGGCCCTGGTACTCGCGCTCCGCCAGCGCCACGGCCTCGGCCAGCGCCTCGGCCACGTCGGGGCTGATGGCATTCATCTTGGAATGGATGCTGGCGATCAGCACGCCCTCATAGCCCGCGCGGTCCAGCGTCCAGACGCGCACGTCGCCCTCGTCGCTGATCGTGGTGCCGGACTCTTCCGCGGCCTTGGCACCGCTGCCCAGCACACTTTCGGGGAAGAGCTGACGCGCATGCACCGGCATGCGGCGCTCAGGCACGAAGCGCTGCTCGGCGGCGCTCCAGGAGCCTTCGGGCGTGTGCACGCCGCCGGCCTCGGCCACCGGACCTTCAAAGACCCACTTGGGCAGCGGCGCCTTGGCCAGCGCCTTGCCGGCGTCGATGTCCTCCTGGATCCACTGCGCGACCTGCGACCAGCCGGCCTCCTGCCACAGCTCGAAGGGGCCCTGCTTCATGCCGAAGCCCCAGCGCATGGCCAGGTCCACGTCGCGGGCGCTCTCGGCGATCTCGCCCAGGTGCAGCGCCGCGTAGTGGAAGCCGTCGCGCAGGATGGCCCACAGGAACTGGCCCTGCGGTCCTTCGCTCTCGCGCAGCAGCTTGAGCCGCTGGCCGGCCGGTTTCTTGAGCATGCGGCCGTAGACCTCGTCGGCCTTCTGGCCGGCGGGCACGTAGTCGCCCGATTCGAGGTCGAAGCGCAGGATGTCGCGGCCCGCCTTCTTGTAGAAGCCGCCCTTGGTCTTCTGGCCCAGGCGGCCCAGCTCGATCAGCTTGGCCAGCACCGGCGGCGTGGCGAAGTTGGGGTAGAACGGATCGGTGGCCTCGCTCAGGTTGTCCTGCAGCGTCTTGACGACGTGGGCCATGGTGTCCAGGCCCACCACGTCGGCGGTGCGGAAGGTGCCCGAGCTGGCACGGCCCAGGCGCTTGCCCGTGAGGTCATCGACCACGTCGAAGGAGAGGCCGAATTTTTCCACCTCCTTCATCGTCGCCAGCATGCCGGCGATGCCGATGCGGTTGGCGATGAAGTTGGGCGTGTCCTTGGCGCGCACCACGCCCTTGCCCAGCGCGGTGACGGCGAAGGCTTCCAGGTCGTCCAGCACCTGTGCGTTGGTGGTGGGCGTCGGGATCAGCTCCACCAGCGTCATGTATCGCGGCGGATTGAAGAAGTGGATGCCGCAGAAGCGCGGACGGATGCTCTCCGGCACCGCCTCGGCCAGTTTGGTGATCGACAGGCCTGACGTGTTGGAGGCCAAGATGGCATGCGGTGCAACGTGGGGCGCGATCTTCCTGTAGAGATCGAGCTTCCAGTCCATGCGCTCGGCGATGGCCTCGATCACGAGATCGCATTCGCCCAGCAGGCCCAGGTGCTCCTCGTAGTTGGCGGCCTGGATCAGCGCCGCGTCCTCGGGCACGCCCAGGGGCGCGGGCTTGAGCTTCTTGAGGTTGTCGATGGCCTTGAGCACGATGCCGCTCTTGGGCCCCTCTTTGGCGGGCAGGTCGAACAGGATGACCGGCACGCGCACGTTAACGAGATGGGCCGCGATCTGCGCGCCCATCACGCCTGCGCCGAGAACGGCGACTTTCTTGACTTGGAATCTGGACATGGTGTTGGGTGTCTTGGACCGTTGGGTGTCTTGGCCAGGCGTTGAAACGGCTTGCGGCTTCACTGCGCCCGCTGCCAGGTCTGCGTCCGCCAGAACGGCCCCAGGTAGCCACGCACTTCAAGCTTCTTGCCGCCATCGACCGGCGTGTAGCTGGCGCGGTATTCCTTGCCGTTCTCGGGATCGAGGATCTTGCCGCCTTCCCACAGGTCCTTGCCGTCGGCCTTCCTGCCGCCGCGCACGATCTCCAGGCCCACGATGGGCTGGCCCTTGCGATCGTCGGTGCACTGGTCGCAGGTGGAGGAGCCGTCTTTCTTCAGCACCTTCTCGATGCGGCCCGACAGCTGGCCGCCGCTGTCGGTGATGCGGATCTCGGCCTTGGTCTCGCCCGTCTTGTCGTCGACGTTGCGCCACAGGCCCACCGGGCTCATCTGCGCCAGCGCGGCCGACGAGGCCAGCACCAGGGACATGGCGATGGATGCACGAAGAAGCATGGAAGTCTCCGGTCGTGAAGGAAGGGAAGGCGGGCGGCGATCAGGCCAGCGCGGCGTCGGTGTCCATCAGCGCCTTGCTGCCCGAACGGGCGGTGCGCATCAGCGTCGCGGTCTCGGGGAAGAGCTTGGCGAAGTAGAAGCGCGCGGTCTGCAGCTTGGCGGTGTAGAAGGGGTCAGTGCTGCCCTCGGCGATCTTGCGCAGCGCCACCTGGGCCATGCGGGCGAACATGTAGGCAAACACCAGGTGGCCGGCCACACGCAGGTAATCGACCGCGGCGGCGCCGACCTCGTCGGGGTTCTGGAAGCCCTTGAAGCCGATCTCGGTGGTGAACTTGGTCATCTGGTCGCCCAGGTAGGCCAGCGGGTTGATGAACTCGGCCATCTTTTCGTTGACGCCCTCCTCTTCCACCAGCTGGCCGATCAGCTTGCCGAACTTCTTGAGCGTGGCGCCGTTGTTGCCCAGCACCTTGCGGCCCAGCAGGTCCAGCGACTGCACGGTGTTCGTGCCTTCGTAGATCATGTTGATGCGGTTGTCCCGCACGAACTGCTCCATGCCCCATTCCTTGATGAAGCCATGGCCGCCGAAGACCTGCATGCAGGCGTTGGTGCTGATGTGGCCGTTGTCGGTGATGAAGGCCTTGACGATGGGCGTGAGCAGCGCGACCAGCTCGTCGCTGTTCTTGCGCACCTTCTCGTCGGGATGGTGGTGGGCCTTGTCCAGCAGCAGCGTGCAGAAGATCTGCAGCGCACGGCCGCCTTCGGCATAGGCCTTGGCGGTGAGCAGCATCTTGCGCACGTCGGGGTGCACGATGATCGGGTCGGCGTCCTTGTCCTTGGCCTTCACGCCCGACAGCGAGCGCATCTGGATGCGGTCCTTGGCATAGGCCAGCGCATTCTGGAAGGCGACTTCGGTCAGGCCCAGCGACTGGTTGCCCACGCCCAGCCGGGCGGCGTTCATCATCACGAACATGGCGGCCAGGCCCTTGTTGGGTTCGCCGACCAGGCTGCCCACCGCACCGTCCAGCGCGATCTGCGCGGTGGCGTTGCCGTGGATGCCCATCTTGTGCTCGAGGCCCGTGCAGAAGATGGGGTTGCGCTCGCCCAGGCTGCCGTCGGCATTGACCTTGAACTTGGGCACCACGAACAGGCTGATGCCCTTGCTGCCCTTGGGCGCGTCCGGCAGGCGGGCCAGCACAAGGTGGACGATGTTCTCGGCCATGTCGTGCTCGCCGGCGGAGATGAAGATCTTGTTGCCGGTCAGCCGGTAGCTGCCGTCGGCCTGCGGTTCGGCCTTGGTGCGCAGCAGGCCCAGGTCGGTGCCGCAGTGCGGCTCGGTCAGGCACATGGTGCCGGTCCACTCGCCGCTCACCAGCTTGGGCAGATAGGTCTTCTTCTGCTCTTCGGTGCCGTGGGCCACCAGCGCCTCGTAGGCACCATGCGACAGGCCGGGATACATGGTCCAGGCCTGGTTGGCGCTGTTGAGCATCTCGTACACGCACTGGTTGACCGTGTGCGGCAGGCCCTGGCCGCCGAACTGCGGGTCGCACGACAGCGCCGGCCAGCCGCCCTCGACGTACTGCGCATAGGCCTCCTTGAAGCCCTTGGGCGTGGTCACCGCATGGGTCTTCACGTCCAGCATGCAGCCCTCGGTGTCGCCGCCGATGTTCAGCGGAAAGGCCACCTCGGCCGCGAACTTGCCCGCTTCTTCCAGCACGGCATTGATGGTGTCCGCGTCGGTCTCGACATGGGCCGGCATGGCCTTGAATTCGTCGGCGACATTGAACACTTCATGCAGCACGAATTGCATGTCGCGCAGCGGAGGGGTGTAGGTGGGCATGCGGGCGTCTCCTGCTCGGGAAGAAGGTTGAAGAGGAAGGAAGAAAGAGAAGAAAAAGGGTGCCGGTCAGCGCACGGTGCGCAGCTTGCGCGTCGGTGCGGGTGGCGCGGCCGGCGGCGCATCGGGCGTGGCGCTGCGCGCGAGGATGTTGTCGAAGCCGGTGTTGGCCCGGTCCACCGAACCGTCGACGCGCAGGAAGCGCGCCTCGTAGTGCAGTGCCAGGATCAGGCCGTGGATCTCGAAGGCGATCTGCCGGGCGTCTGCCTCGGTCTGCAGATGGCCCTCTTCCTGCGACTGGCGCACGGCGCGCAGCACGGCGGCCTGCCAGATGCTGACCGACTCGACCAGCGCATCACGCACCGGGCCCGGGCGGTCGTCGAATTCGGAAGCGCCGCTGATGTAGATGCAGCCCGAGTCGATCTCGGTCGTGGTGCGCTTCATCCAGTTGGCGAACATGGCCCGCAGCCGCGGCAGGCCGCGTGGCTGGGTGAGCGCCGGATAGAACACTTCCTGCTCGAAGCGGTGGTGGTATTCGCGGACCACCGAGATCTGCAGTTCCTCGCGCGAGCCGAAATGGGCGAACACGCCCGACTTGCTCATCTGGGTGAGCTCGGCCACCGCGCCGATCGACAGGCCCTCCAGCCCCACCTGGGCGGCCAGGTTCAGGGCGGCATCGACGATGGCGGCCTTGGTCTGCTGGCCTTTGGCGGCCTGGCGGGCAGGCTTGACGGCGCTGGAAGTGCTCATGGCTCGGGATGGACAGAATAAAACGAACGGTCGTTCATTTTTATTCTGTCGCCCGATGGCGTCAAGCCTGTGAAATTCCCGGCACCGCCGGGGGTCTTGCGGCGCCCCGTGGGCGGGTGCGCCGCATGCTTCAGCGCCTGAACGCGACGACCGGCTGCATCTGCTCGCCCAGGCCCTCGATGCCCAGCGTCATGGTGTCGCCGGCCCGCAGGAAGCGCGGCGGCTTCATGCCCATGCCGACGCCGGGCGGCGTGCCGGTGGCGATCACGTCGCCGGGCATCAGCGTCGTGAACTGGCTGACGTAGCTGATGATCTTGGCCACGCCGAAGACCATGGTGCGGGTGCTGCCGGTCTGCATGCGCTCGCCGTTCACGTCCAGCCACAGCGACAGGCGCTGCGGGTTGGGCACCTCGTCGCGCGTGACCAGCCAGGGACCGATGGGGCCGAAGGTGTCGCAGCCCTTGCCCTTGTCCCAGGTGCCGCCGCGCTCGGTCTGGTACTCGCGTTCGCTGACGTCATTGACCACGCAGTAGCCGGCCACATGGTCCAGCGCCTCCTTCTGCGAGACGTAGCGGGCCTGGCGGCCGATGACCACGCCCAGTTCCACCTCCCAGTCGGTCTTGACCGAGCCCTTGGGCAGCATCACCGGATCGTTGGGGCCCTGGATGCAGGTGGTGGCCTTGAGGAAGATGATCGGTTCCTTGGGCACCGGCATGCCGGCCTCGGCTGCATGGTCGGCATAGTTCAGGCCGATGGCGACCAGCTTGCCCACCTGGGCCACGGGGCAACCCAGACGCGGCTTGCCGCGCACCAGCGGCAGGGTGTCGGGCTTGAGGCGGCGCAGCTTGGCCAGGACCTTGTCATCGAGCTGGGCCGCTCCGAGGTCGGGAACGACGGCGCTCAGGTCGCGCAGACGGCCTTCCGCATCGATGAGTCCGGGCTTTTCCTTGCCGGGGTTGCCGTAGCGGACGAGCTTCATGGAGGATCCTTTTTCTGTGACGTGAACGAAAGCGCCCGCCCGGCCGTAGGGACGGCGGCGGGCGGGCGCATTCTTCCACGCCCTCCCCGGCGATGCCGGCGGGCGCAAGGGCGCAGACGCTCAGGCCACGAGGTCGAAGCGGTCCAGGTTCATCACCTTGGTCCAGGCCGCCACGAAGTCACGCACGAACTTCTGCTGGCCGTCGGCGCTGCCGTACACCTCGGCGATGGCACGCAGCTGGGCATGCGAGCCAAACACCAGGTCGGCGCGGGTGCCCGTCCAGCGCACGGCACCGGTCTTGCGGTCGCGGCCTTCGTACAGGTCCTTGGCGGGCGACGTGGCCTTCCATTCGGTGGCCATGTCCAGCAGGTTGACGAAGAAGTCGTTGCTGAGCGTGCCCACGCGGTCGGTGAAGACGCCGTGTTGGCTCCCACCAGTGTTGGCCCCCAGCATGCGCAGACCGCCCACCAGCGCCGTCATCTCGGGCGCGGTCAGCGTCAGCAGTTGGGCCTTGTCGACCAGCAGCGCTTCGGCCGGCACGGCCGAGGCCGTCTTGACGTAGTTGCGGAAGCCATCCGCGAAGGGCTCCATCACGGCGAAGCCTTCGACGTCGGTCTGTTCCTGGCTGGCATCGGTGCGGCCCGGGGTGAAGGGCACGGTCACGCCCTGGCCCGCCGCCTTCTCGATGGCCGCACCGCCGGCCAGCACGATCAGGTCGGCCAGCGAGACCTTCTTGCCGTCCTTCTGCGCGCCGTTGAACTCGGCCTGGATGCTTTCCAGCGTCTTGAGCACCTGGGCCAGTTGCTCGGGCTGGTTGACGGCCCAGTCCTTCTGCGGCGCGAGGCGGATACGCGCGCCGTTGGCACCGCCGCGCTTGTCGCCGCCGCGGAAGGTGGAGGCCGAGGCCCAGGCCGTGGCCACCAGCTGCGGCACCGTCAGGCCCGAAGCCAGCACCTTGGCCTTGAGCGCGTCGACGTCCTGCTCGCCGATGACCGGGTGGTCCGCGACGGGCAGCGGGTCCTGCCAGACGAATTCCTCGGCCGGCACGTCCTTGCCCAGGTAGCGTGCACGCGGGCCCATGTCGCGGTGGGTCAGCTTGAACCAGGCGCGGGCGAAGGCGTCGGCGAACTGGTCGGGGTTGGCCAGGAAGCGGCGCGAGATCGCCTCGTAGGCCGGATCGAAGCGCAGCGCCAGGTCGGACGTGAGCATCGTCGGCAGCAGTTTCTTGCTGGCGTCGAAGGCATGCGGAATGCTCGGCTCGGCGTTCTTGGCGACCCACTGGTGCGCGCCGGCCGGGCTCTTGGTCAGCTCCCACTCGTGGCCGAACAGGAACTCGAAGTAGTCGTTGCTCCACTGGGTGGGCGTGCGCGTCCAGGTGACTTCGAGTCCACTGGTGATGGCGTCGGCACCCTTGCCGGAGCCGTGCTTGTTGTGCCAGCCGAAGCCTTGCGATGCCAGGTCTTCCGCCTCGGGCTCGGCGCCCACGTTGTCGGCCGGGGCTGCGCCGTGGGTCTTGCCGAAGGTGTGGCCGCCAGCGATCAGGGCCACGGTCTCTTCGTCGTCCATGCCCATGCGGCCGAAGGTGTCGCGGATATCGCGGGCCGAGGCCACGGGGTCGGGCTTGCCGTCCGGCCCTTCGGGGTTCACGTAGATCAGGCCCATCTGCACGGCAGCGAGCGGGTTCTCCAGGTCGCGGCTCTCGGGCGCCTTGCTGTCGTCGTCCTTAACGAGCACGCCGCGGCCTTCGACGCCCGGCGAGCCCTGCGAATAGCGGACGTCGCCGCCCAGCCACTTGGTTTCGCGGCCCCAGTACACGTCCTGGTCGGGCTCCCAGGTGTCGGCCCGGCCGCCGCCGAAGCCCAGGGTCTTGAAGCCCATGGATTCGAGCGCGACGTTGCCCGTGAGGATCATCAGGTCGGCCCAGGAGATCTTGTTGCCGTACTTCTGCTTGATGGGCCACAGCAGGCGGCGGGCCTTGTCGAGGCTGACGTTGTCGGGCCAGCTGTTGAGCGGCGCGAAGCGCTGCTGCCCGCGGCCGCCGCCCCCACGGCCATCGGCGGTGCGGTAGGTGCCGGCGCTGTGCCAGGCCATGCGCACGAACAGGCCGCCGTAGTGGCCGAAGTCGGCCGGCCACCAGTCCTGCGAATCGGTCATGAGCGCGGTGAGGTCGCGCTTGACCGCATCGAGGTCCAGGCTCTTGAAGGCCTGGGCGTAATCGAAGTCCTCGCCCATCGGGTTCGACTTGGCCGAATGCTGGTGCAGCATGTCCAGCCGCAGCTGCTGGGGCCACCAGTCACGGTTGGTGGTGCCGCTGCTGGCGGCCTGGTGGAAGGGGCATTTGCTCTGCGAGCTCTCGTTGGCCATGGGCGCTCCTTGTGCGTTGTGGGGACTTGGGGTGGGGGAAACGGTGCCGTGGATTCTCTGCAGAAGGCCCACGCGGAGCGAGCCAACAACGCCTATCCCGGCCATAGGCGACGGAAGTCAAGCGGCGGTCATGAGCCCACTACGGACAGCGCTCGCGACCGGATTAGCCCCCAGGCACAGCGGGGGCTTGCGCAGCGCGGGACGCTGCCGACTCAGTGGCCGATGGAAGCCGGCAGTCCCGACAGCAGCAGCGCGATGCAACCGTCGAGCTGCTCCGACGGCGGGCGCCGGAAGCCCGAGCGGCTGTAGCGCTGAAGCCGGCCCATCGCGAAGGCCGCCAGGGCGGCGGCGCGCACCTGGGCATCGACAGTGGGCGTGGCCGAGCCGCCGGCCAGGGCATCCTCGCGCAGCAGTTGCCGCCACTGCGCTTCGAGCTTGTCGAAGAAGAGGTTCATGCGCTGCTGCAGCCGCTCGTGTTCGAAGACGAGGGCATCGCCCGTCATCACCCGCGCCATGCCCGGGTTCTTCTCGGCGAATTGCACCAGCATGTGCATGAGCTGCGCGGCCTGCTCGGCCGGCGGGCGATCGCGCTCGGCGATCTGCTGCACGAGGGAGAAGACGCTCTGCTCGATGAAGTCGATCAGCCCCTCGAACATCTGCGCCTTGCTGGCGAAGTGCCGGTACAGGGCCGCCTCGCTCACCGACAGCCGTGCGGCCAGCGCCGCCGTGGTGATGCGCTCGGCCCCGGGCTGCTCCAGCATGGCCGCCAGCGCCTGCAGGATCTGCACGCGGCGCTCGCCCGGCCGCGGCCGCTTGCGCGCCGGTGGGGCGGCCGGGCTGGCGGCCGGCTCCGACATGGTTTCCGAACCCAGCGGCTCCTCGTTCTCCATCGCTGCGCTGCCCCAGTTCTTGTAAAGCGCCGACTCTGCCGTCGGCGGTATGGGCCCGGCGCCAGGCCGGCCCCGGTGCCTCAGCGGGCGCGGATCATCGTGCCGAAGGCCTGCTCGGTCAGGATCTCCAGCAGCATGGCGTGCGGCACGCGTCCATCGATGATGTGCACCGCGTTGACGCCGCTCTTGGCGGCATCGAGCGCACCCTCGATCTTGGGCAGCATGCCGCCCGAGATGGTGCCGTCGGCAAAGAGATCGTCGATCTCGCGGGCGCTCAGGTCGGTGAGCAGCTTGCCGGTCTTGTCGAGCACGCCGGGCGTGTTGGTCAGCAGCACGAGCTTCTCGGCCTTGAGCACCGTGGCCAGCTTGCCGGCCACCACGTCGGCGTTGATGTTGTAGCTTTCGTTGTCCTCGCCGAAGCCGATGGGGCTGATGACGGGGATGAAGGCGTCGTCCTGAAGCGCCTGCACGACGCCCGGATCGATGGAGACGATGTCGCCCACCTGGCCCACGTCGTGGAAGAGGCTGGGGTCGTGGCGGTCGGCCATCTTGAGCTTCTGCGCGCGGATGAGCCCGCCATCGCGGCCCGTCAGGCCCACGGCCTTGCCGCCGGCCTGGTTGATCAGGCCCACGATGTCCTGCTGCACCTCGCCGGCCAGCACCCATTCGACGACTTCCATGGTCTCGGCGTCGGTCACGCGCATGCCCTGGATGAACTGGCCCGTCTTGCCCAGTCGCTTGAGGGCGGCCTCGATCTGCGGACCACCGCCGTGCACCACCACCGGGTTGATGCCCACCAGCTTGAGCAGCACCACGTCCTCGGCGAAGTCGGCCTGCAGGGCCGGATCGGTCATGGCATTGCCGCCGTACTTGATGACCATGGTCTTGCCATGGAACTTGCGGATGTAGGGCAGCGCCTGGGCCAGGATCTCGGCCTTGTCGCGCGGAGGGATGTTCAGGACGGGGTCGGTCATGGCTGGCCTCGTGACATGAAGAGGAAAAGGGAAATGGCGGGGGTGCTGACTACGGCCGTAGCCAGCGCGGCACCTTGAAGCGCACGATCATCAGGTAGGCCGCCACGTAGGTGACGGCGAACAGCAGGCAGAAGAAGGCCAGCATCAGCGTGTTGTTCCAGAACAGCACGGCCGGCACCACCGACATGGCGGCGAACATCCACAGATAAGGCGAGGTGCGGTTGTTGCGGGCGAGCAGCTGGCGGGCCTCGTTGTCCTCGAAGGCCACACGTACGATGCGGCGGAAGATGAGCTGGTGGAAATGCAGCGCGTCCGCCGTGCCCGGCGACTGGCCGCGGGCGGCCTTGCGGTAGATGGAGAACAGCGTCTCCCACACCGGGTAGATCAGCAGCAGCACCGGGAACCAGGGCGAGACCGCCGAGTGGCGCTGCACCAGCAGCACGCATGACAGCCCCAGCACCATGCCCCAGACATAGGCCCCGCCGTCGCCGGCGAAGATCTTGCCGCGCGGGTAGTTCCACAGCAGGAAGCCCATGGTCGCGCCCACCAGGCAGACCACCATGCCGGCCAGTTGCCGATCGCCCAGCTGCAGCGCCACGTGGGTGATGGCCAGGCCGACCAGCACCGCCACCGTGCCCGCCAGGCCGTTGTAGCCGTCGATGATGTTGAAGGCATGCGGCAGGCCGGCCAGGCCCAGCACGGCGATGAGCGCCCCCACCCATGGCGTGGCCTGCAGCCAGCCATCGAGGCCGGGAATGCCCAGCCGGTGCACGCCGATGCCCAGCAGCCCGCACAGCAGCACGCCCGACACCGTCGTCAGCGCCAGCCGGATGCGCACCGGCACGCGCTGGGTCACGTCCTCGGTGATGCCGCCCAGCACCGCCGGCAGGATGCAGGCGAAGGTGAGCAGCGCCGTTCCAAAGGGCCAGTTGAGATTGAACGGGTCGTTGCCCGTGATGCCCGAGGCGACCCAGGCCACGCCGGTGCCCACCAGGATGCCGGCGCCCCCCAGGCGCGGAATGTGGCCCTTGTGGAAGCGTTGCGGCATGTCGGCGGCATAGCGCCGCGCATGGCGCCGCGCCCGGCGCATGAGCACGAGCACGGTGAAGGCGGAAACAAGGAAGCTGATGACGATCAGGGCAATCATGGCGGGGGAGCGGGACGCGCCAGGCGCGAGGCCACGGGGCAGCCTCCTAGAATCCCGTGCGAAATTAGACCATGCCTGAGCTGACAGACCGCCCGCCGCTGACCATCTCCATCGTGAGCCACGGACAGCAGGCGCTGATCCTGCCGCTGCTGCATCAGCTCGCCCGCTTCTGCGGCCCGCTGATCGATCGCGTGGTGCTCACGGTCAACATTCCCGAGCCCGATCTCCTGGGCGACGCGCCGCCCGGCCTGCCGCTACTGCGGCTGGACAACCCGGCCCCGATGGGCTTCGGCGCCAACAACAACCAGGCATTCGGGCACTGCCAGACCCCGTGGTTCCTGGTGCTGAACCCGGACATCCGGCTGGACCATGACGTGCTCTCGCCGCTGCTGGCCCAGGCCGCGGCCGGCGCCGGCCTGCTGGCACCGCGCATCCTGGAGCCTGGCAAGGCGGCGCCGGAGCAGCACCGCGCGCTGCTCACGCCGACCGAGATCCTCCAGCGCCGCAAGCCCGGCTACGGCATCCCGGCCGTGCCCGACTGGATCCCGGGCCTGTTCATGCTCTTTCGCAGCGAGGCTTACCGCCGGATCGGCGGCTTCGACGAGCGCTTCTTCATGTACGGCGAGGACTTCGACATCTGTGCGCGCCTGCGCCTGGCCGGCTGGCGCATCCAGATCGCCGAGGACCAGCGGGCGCGGCACGAGGCCCAGCGTGCCAGCCGCACGCGCCTGCGGCACCTGTGGTGGCACGTGAGCAGCCTGCTGAAGGTGTGGGGCTCGGCCGCCTTCTGGCGCTACCGGGGGCTGCTGGCCCGCGAAGCTGCGCAGGCTTCGCCGCCCGGGTGATGGGGCGGCGCGCCGGCGCGGATCGCGCGGCGCAGGCCCTGTCGCGAGACGAGCGGAATCAGCCGCGCTCCAACAGATCCTGGAGGATGGCCGGCAGGCCGCGGTCGAAGCGGGCGTAACGGCCTCGTGCCGCCTGCAGGCCCACGGGCAGCACACGGGCGGGACGCCAGCGCGGCAGTCCCGCCCGAAAGCGGAAATGGTCCAGCTTGCCCTGTGCCAGCGCCAGCGTCTCTCCGGCCACCCGCGGGCCGAGCCCCTGCAGGAAGGCCAGCAAGGCCTCGGACCGCCGCACGCGATGGACGTACTTGTCGCCCCGCTCGCCGAGCGCCTTGTCGATCTTCTGCCGCAGCGTCATGCGCTGGGCGCCGATCTGGTTGTTGCCGTGCTGGCGATAGTCCATCAACGGTTCGGCCAGCAGGTCGATGCGGCCGATGGCGGCGCCCACGGTGGCCAGCCATTCGTCGTGCACCCACAGCGGCGAGATGGGCAAGGCGGTGTCGAGCAAGGTCCGGCGCAGCATGGTGGTGGCGCCGGTCACCAGGTTGCGGTGCATCAGGGCCGCGAAGGCCCGGCCGGCCGCGATGTCGGCCAGTTCGCCCGGGCGGGTCTCCAGCGCCTGCAGCAGGGTCTGGCCCAGGGGCTTGAGCTCGCCATCCACCAGCCGCGCGTCGGAATGCAGCAGCAGCAGCTCGGGCCGGCGCTCGAACTCGGCCACCATGCGTCGCAGCCGCCCTGCGTGCCACACGTCGTCCTGGTCGCACAGGGCGATCAGCTCGCCGCGGCATGCCCGGATGGCCTGCTCGAAATTGCGGGTGACGCCCAGCGGCGGGCGGTTGCGCATGACGGTGAGCGGGATGCGCGTGGCAAGTCCATGTTCGGCCAAGGTGCGCTCGACCACGGCGACGCTGTCGTCGGACGAGTCGTCGTCGGAGAGCACGATCTCGCGCGGCAGCAGGTCCTGCGTGCAGATGCTGGCCACCTGCGCGGGCAGGTAGCGCGCGCCATTGCGGGTGCACAGGGCCACGGAGACATCGGCCTGCGCGACAGATGCCGCGGGCCACGCCGGAGCGGCGGTTGACGGAATCGGCACGGCCTCGGTCATGCGTCCGTGCGGCGCGGCGGCCACGCGAGGCTGAAGTCCTCGAGCAGCAGCGTGAGGTTCGGGCTGTAGGCCGGGTCATGGTCGATCAGCGCACCCCAGCGCTGCTGCATGAAGGCCAACTCGCGCTCGAAGCGCTCGCGCTTCTCCGGCGCCACGTCTTCGCCCCGGGTGGCCGATTCGTGGTGCAGCAGCTCGGCATAGGGCGTCCACACATTGCGGTAGCCCGCCTCGCGCAGCCGCAGGCAGAAGTCCACGTCGTTGAAGGCCACGGTGAGGTTCACCTCGTCCAGCCCCCCCACCTGCTCGTACAGCGACTTGCGCACCACCAGGCAGGCCGCCGTCACGGCGCTGAAGGACTGGATCAGCGCGGCCCGCCCCGCATAGCCGTTCAGGCCGCGCGGCAGGGCCTTGTGCGCATGCACGGCGCAGCCCCCCGGCCCCAGGATCACGCCGCCATGCTGCAGCGTCATGTCGGGGTACCACAGCCGCGCGCCCACGGCGCCAACGTCCGGCTGCACGGCCAGGCCCACCATCTCCGACAGCCAGTCGGGCGACATCACCTCGATGTCGTTGTTGACCAGCGCCACCAGCTCGCCGCGCGCCAGCGCCACCGCCTGGTTGTTCAGCGCCGAGTAGTTGAAGGGCCGGTCGTCGCGCAGCACGCGGAGGTGGGGCTGCTGCGCCAGCCGCTCGAAGTACGCCAGCGCGGCCGGATCGTCCGAGCCGTTGTCCACCAGGATGATTTCCCAGTTCGGGTAGTCGGTGCGCTTCTGGATCGACTCGATGCACTGGCGCACCAGCGCGAGCGCATTGCGCGTCGGGATGATCAGCGACACCAGCGGCGGCGGGCTGGGCAGCGCATAGCGCACGCGGTAGCCATAGCCGAGGTACTCGGCCTTGGCCTGGATGCCCAGGCGCGCAAAGTGCTCGTCCAGCGCCCGCTCGCCGGCCACGGCCGCATAGGGCTTGGCGTCCATGGACTTGGCCGTGCTCTGCACATGGATGCGCCAGTGGTAGAGCACCCGCGGGATGTGCACGATCTGCGAGGGCGCGATGCGCTCGACGCAGCGCAGCACCAGGTCCCAGTCCTGCGAGCCTTCCAGGCCCTGGCGGAAGCCGCCGACCTCGCGCACCAGTGCCGTGCGCAGCACGCCCAGGTGGCTGAACATGTTGTGCGAGCGGAAGAGATCCAGGTTCCAGTCGGGCTTGAAGTACGGGTCCGAGCGCTGGCCCGCATCGTCGACCTTGTCCTCGTCGGAGTAGACGAGCTGCGCATCGGGATGGTCGCGCACGCATTCGGCCACGCGCAGCAGGGCGTCCTCGGGCAGCAGGTCGTCGTGGTCCATCAGGGCGATCCACTCGCCCTGCACCAGTTCCAGCGCGCTGTTGGAGGCGGCGGAGATGTGGCCGTTCTTCGGGCGGAAGACGACCTGGATGCGTGGGTCGCTGGCCTGGCAGGCTTCGAGCACCTGCCGCACCTCGGGCGCGGGCGAGGCATCGTCGGCGATGCACAGCTGCCAGCGGCCGTAGAGCTGGGCCTGCACCGAGGCGATAGCTGCGCGCAGGAACTGCGGGTCGGGGTTGTAGCAGGGCATCAACACCGAGATCAGCGGGCCGTCGATCAGCGCGGCCGCGCGTGCGCGCAGGGCCTCGCGTTGCTCGGGCGTGATCGTGTCGTGCTCGCGCACCCAGCGGCCATAATCGTTGCCGGGCCGCAGCTTGCGGCGGAACTCCCAGTCCACCCCCCGCCAGCCGGCCTTGCGCCAGACACGCCAGGCCTGCGGCAGCCGGGTGGCGAGCCGGGGCCCCTGCGTCACGGCCATGCGGGCGAGCCGCCACCATCGATTCGTCAATTCAGGCTCCTGAAGGCGTCATGCCAGGGGTTCACCGGCTGGCCGGCGCCAGCAGCGCCGTGTCGAGGAAGGTCGCCGCTTCGCGCACATAGGCGGCGCGCAGGTGCGTCGCGTCCTTGTAGACCGGATCGCCCTGCCCGTCCGCGCGCACGCATTGGCCGTCCGGACGGCACAGGCCGGCCATCGGATCCAGCGGGATCGCGCCGTTGGCCAGTGCCAGCTGCCGCAGCCGCTCGTGCAGCGCGGCCTGCGAGGGCGGCAAGGGCGCCATCGGCGTGACGGGCGCGGCGGTCATCCGCTCCAGGCGGTTGCCGGTGAGGCGGCTGCGCGGCTCGAAGTCGGCGCCCACGGGGATGTTGAGCAGCAGGTAGGGCGTCTTGCCCATCGCCCGGATCTCGGCCAGCAGGCGGCCGAGCGCGGCGATGGACTGGTCCACGCCATCGCCGCCTCGCAGCAGGTGGCGATGGCCCTGGGCGTCGCGGTAGTAGTAATGGTCGGGCGGCGGCGGGGCGCTGGCGGTCGGCGGGGCCTGGTCCACGTCGAAATAGCAGCCCCAGCAGCCGCCGATTACCACGGCCTTGACGGCGGGCGTGCGGGCCAGGTCGAGCGCGGCGGACAGCCGCTCCCCGCAGATCGGGTCGCGGTCCTCGATGAGGTTGGGAATCGGCGGGCAGGCGCCGCGCGTCGCGAAGAGCAGGGTCGACACCTCGTCGGGCTTGCGCTCGGCCAGCGCCAGGGCACGGGCACGGTACTGCTCCACGTGGCTGTCGCCGATCAGCAGCACCTCGCGCGGGCCGCCGTCGATGCGCTCGAAGCCCTGGCCCTCGAAGGTGAAGGGCTTGAGCGCCTCCGGGTACACCCAGTCGGCCCCGGCATTCATGATGGCCTGGATGCTCGGATCGTCGTTGCGCGGCAGCAGCCAGCGCAGTTGCGCCGCCGCGCCCACCAGCGCGAGCACCACCATGGCTCCGGCCAGGCCCGCGACCACGCCGCGGCCACCCCGCCGCAGCGGACGCTCCACGAAGCGGAAGGTCAGCCAGGCCAGCAGCACCGACACGCCCAGGGCACCGAAGCGCAGCACCCGCGGCGGATCGAGGAAGCCTTCCTGCAGCACGCGCGCATAGGCCAGCAGCGGCCAGTGCCACAGGTACAGCGGATAGCTGATCAGGCCGAACCAGACGAAGAGCCGCGCACCAAGCAGCCGACGGTTGAACCAGGCCTGCGGCCCCGCCGCGATGCACAGGCAGGCGCCCAGCACCGGCAGCACGGCCCAGAAGCCCGGGAAGGCCTTGTACCGGTCGAGCAGGCCCAGGGCGGCCACGATACAGGCGAGCCCGGCCGCCCCCATGAACTGGTGCCCGGGCAGCGGCGCGGCGCCGGGGCCCCGGCGCCAGGCGACCCAGGCCAGCATCGCCCCCGCGCCCAGCTCCCACACGCGCGTGAACGGCATGTAGAAGGCGGCATCCGGATGGCGCACCACCAGCCCGACGTTGAGCAGGAAGGACAGCCCCACCGCCACGCCCATCCACCGCAACAGGTGCTGGCGCTTCCAGGCCAGCGTCAGCAGCAGCGGCCAGAAGATGTAGAACTGCTCCTCCACCGCCAGCGACCACAGATGCAGCAGCGGCTTGGTCTCGACCACGGTGTCGAAGTAGCCGGCCTCGCCCCACAGAACCAGGTTGGCCACGAAGCCCGCGCTGGCCAGCACGTGCTTGCCCAGTTGTCGGAACTCGTCCGCCAGCAGCACCCACCAGCCAAAGGCCAGCGTGGCGATCAGCATCAGAACCAGGCCCGGGAAGATGCGGCGGATGCGCCGGGCATAGAACTCGGCATAGCTGAACCCGCCGCCGGCCAGGCTGCCGAACATGATGGTGGAGATCAGGAAGCCCGAGATGACGAAGAAGATGTCCACGCCCACGAAGCCGCCGGGCAGCCAGCGCGGCGAGGCATGGAAGATGATGACCGACAGCACCGCGATCGCGCGCAGTCCGTCGATGTCGGGGCGGTAGGCCGGGTGGGAGAGTGAAGGCGCGGTGGCGGGGCTGGGCGGCATGCGGTGCGGCCGGGTGGCGCAGGGCCACACTGTGCTGAACAGGACCGCGGATTATCCATACCCGTCCGACGCCCCTGCGGCGCGGACTGCCCGGAAAACCCACCGGGAAAAGCCCCCGGATAGAATCCCGCGCTTCCCTTCAGCCCCCGACCGCATGACAACCACCGTCCACTCCAACCTGCACAGAAGCGCGTGGAAGGACTGGTGGGAAGGCACCCGCCGCATCGACATCTGGTGGACCCTGGCCTGGTTCGACATCGTGCTGCGCTACCGCCGCTCGACGCTCGGGCCGCTGTGGCTGACCCTGAGCATGGGCGCCATGATCGGCGGCATGGGGCCGCTGTATGCCTCGCTCTTCGGCACCGAGCTGTCGAAGTTCTTCCCGCACCTGGCGCTGGGCATCATCTTCTGGACCTTCTTCTCGGTGACGGTGATCGACTCGGGCGATGCCTTCATCAATGCGCAGAACTACCTCAAGCAGGGTTACTTCCCGGTGAGCATGTTCGTCTGGCGCACCCAGGCGCGCAGCGTCATCCAGTTTGCCCACCACATCATCCTGTTCGTGCCGGTGGCCCTGTGGACGGGCATCTCGCTGTCATGGCCGGCGCTGATGGTCATTCCGGCCTTCGCCCTGCTCATCGTCAATGCCCACTGCATCGGCATCGGCCTGGGCATCCTGTGCACGCGCTTCCGGGACGTGGCCCAGATCATTGCCAGCGTCATGCAGATGCTGATGTTCCTCACGCCCGTGTTCTGGCTGCCCGAGAACCTCCCCGACCGGGCCAAGTACATGCTGTGGAACCCCCTGGCGCAGATGCTGGATCTGCTGCGCACGCCGCTGATGGGCGGCGTCGCGCACTGGCACAACTGGGCGGGCATGGCCATCTGGACGGTGATCAACATCACCGTGGCCTGCATCCTCTTCGCGCGCTATCGCCGCCGCATCGTCTTCTGGCTCTGAGTCGCCCATGACCTCCCTCTCGCTCAAGAACGTCAGCCTGGGCTTTCCGATCTACGGCGCCAGCGCCACCTCGTTCAAGAAGACGCTGGCCGCCTCGGTCACCGGTGGCCGCGTGGGCAAGGAAACCGGCGTGACGGTGGTGCAGGCGCTGTCGGACATCGACCTCGAACTCAAGGCCGGCGACCGCCTGGGCATCCTGGGCCACAACGGCGCCGGCAAGTCCACCCTGCTGCGCCTGCTGGCCGGCGTCTACGAGCCCACCTCGGGCGAGTTCGCCCGCATCGGCAGCGTGGCCAGCCTGATCGACCCGTCGATGGGCATCGAGCGCGACGCGAGCGGCGTCGAGAACATCATGCTGCGCGGCCTGTCGATGGGCCTCAAGCGCCGCCAGATCGAGGCCATGACGCCCGAGATCTGCGAGTTCAGCGGCCTGGGCGAGTACGTGAACATGCCCGTGCGCACCTATTCGACCGGCATGGTGATGCGCCTGGCCTTCGCCATCTGCACCAGCATGACGGCGGACATCCTGCTGATGGACGAATGGCTCTCGGTCGGCGACGCCGACTTCCAGGCCAAGGCCGAGCAGCGCATGACCGAGATGGTGGCCAAGTCGGGCATCCTGGTGCTGGCCTCGCATTCGCCGAAGTTGCTGTTGAAGGAATGCAACCGGTTCATCCGGCTGGAGCACGGGCGGGTGGTGAGCACCGAGCCGCCCGAGCTGCTCGACTGAGAGCGACCCGCCCCCGCCCCGGACAGCGGCCCCGGGCGGGCCCCCCCGTTCAGGCGGGCGATTCGAATGCGATGCGGCGCACGCTCATGCCCAGTGCGCGCTGGTCCGGCCCCAGGCCGGCCGCCGCCGGGACCACCTCCCGGGAGACGCGCACCTGTACGCCCACAGACGGAAAGCCTTCTGCCGCGCTCCGGACCACGGACGCCGGTATGCGCATCGACACCCCGTGCCCGGCGCGCAGCGGCTCCACCTTCACCACGACGCCATTGATCCACACCGTGGCAACCCCGAGCGGGGCGCGAGGATCGGCGAGGACCAGCAGGCCCTCCGGGATGCCGGCCTCGATGACGAGGTCCATGCCTTTGTCCACCACCGCCCGCGACGCCACGACGCGCGCGAAGGCACCCGTCCACACACCGCCATCGGGCGCGTCAGCCGGGAAATAGCCACCGATGAGCGTCGGCGCCGGCGTCTGGCGGGCGACATCGAAACCGAGGGCGTTGTCCACCGTGCGCGGCTGCAGCCGGCAGACCCGGAAGATGCTGCCTTCCGCCCCCCTGGCTGGCATGCAGCTGGCCATGTCCGGGGACAGCGCGTAATTCAGCAAGAGATAACGCGCGGGGGCGCTGAGTTCGCCTTGTCCATCCAGCATCACATAGTGCGGCCCTGGGTGGTCGAGCACGCGTCGGGCGATCATTCGCTGCAGGCCGTCGTTGTGCCCGGGTGAGGACAGATTGGACATGGGGACCACGAAAGCCGGGCGACCAGGCCAGAGCGCCGCCATGTAACCGACGGGCGAGTCGGACATCGACAGCAGCATCGCGCCCTTGGGCAGGGGCGGCAGGGCCGCGCCCGAGAAGTACCGTTTGCCCGTGACATCCACATGCCCCAAGTTCGGCGCCACCGTGAGCAAGGCCGCGGAGCCCAGGCTCAGAAGAGCTGCCGCGGCCGCGCGCTCGGCAGCCCCGCGCCGCAGCAGATCGATCAGCACTGCATGCAGCAGGAGCAGGGCAAGGATCTCGAGCAGGATGGCATAGCGGTAGATGCCGAAGAGCCGGATCCAGACGAAATAGATGACCAGGAAGACGACCGCGAGGAAGACACGGCGGGGCGCCACCGCGGCGCGCCACCGGGGCCGCAGCATCGCCAGCAGGGTCGGGACGGCCACGACGCACCCGATCAGGAGGCGCGGGTCGCGGATCGGAAATTCCGAGTGCAGGGTGTTCTTCACCAGCAGGGCATAGAACGGCAGCTTGAGGACATCCGCCCATTCCTGCGGCAGGAAGCGCCGGTCCAGCATGCTGCCGTCTTCGAGCCAGGGCGAGCGGAACACCCCGTTGAAGAAGGGGAAAAGCGGGCTCTGGTAGTCCCGCTGGAGCAGCCACATCCATGGGCCCGCCAAGATGAGGAAACCCAGGATGCCGGCCAGGGCGAAGCCGACGGCGCCCCGCAGGCGCAGCCTCAGCCCGTCAGGGCGACGCAGCAGCGGCAAGGCCACAGTGAAGCCGACCACGGGCACTGCGGCGTTCAGTTTCAATCCGACCGCCATGCCCAGCAGCAGTCCACCCAGCGCCAAACGGCGATCCCATGCGCGCGCATCGGCAACGCCCGCCGAGACGATGCCCCAGACGCCTGCAAGGATGAGCGCGGCGACCACCCATTCGCCAGTGGTCGAATTGGCCTGGGCGAGGCCCGCCGCGCCCGAGACGGCCAGGCCGGTGATGGCGACGCGCAGGGCCAGCAATTGCCAGCGGGCCGCACGTCCAGCGGCCGGCGCTTCCTGCGCGGCGGTCAGCTTCCACACTAGGTACGTGGCCGCGCCGAAGGGCGCACCCATCAGGAAGACGACCACATGATCCGGCCAATGCCTGGCCGCCACGTAGAAGGGCAGGTCGATCAGCGGATTGAAGAGGGTCTGCGACTGCGCCGGGAACAGGTCGATCGTCCGCCGGCCGTGCAGGAGGGCCCAGGGGTTGTAATAGTGGTAGTTCAGCAGGTCCCAGTTGAGGTCCTTGCCGAGGTAGACCGAAAAAAGACATCCTGCAAGGACGAACAGACCAAAGCGCCGCGTTTCGCTCATCGGCAACACTCCCATTCTTTTTGAATCCCACGAGGGTGCACAAGACGCGGTCCGGCACCCAACCCGTCCGCCCCCGTGGAGCGGCGGCGCGTCACTCGGCGCCGGACGACGGCCAGAGGTCCTGGGCGACGTCTTCCAGAACGGCCACGCGCCGGGCCTGGGGAATCTCCGCGTCGGCGGGCCCGCCGAGCCAGTACATGCGCCCTACCCCGGCGCGCAGGCCGGCCTCCATGTCCGTGCGCGTGTCACCCACCATGACGGAGGCCGCGAGGTCGATGGCGTGCTCGGCCATGGCCTTCAACAGCATGCCGGGCGCAGGCTTTCGGCAATCGCACTCGGCCAGGTAGCGGCCTTGGCCGTGCTGTGGATGATGAGGGCAGAAATAGATGGCATCGAGGCGGGCGCCCTGCCTTTGGAATTGCGCGCGCACCCAGTCCATGTAGTCATGGAACTGGCGCTCGTCGTAGTAGCCCCGTGCGATGCCGGCCTGGTTCGTCACCACCACCACGAGCCAGCCCCGGCGATTGGCCTGCGCGACGAGTTCGAAGATGCCCGGGACGAAATCGGTCTTGTCCGGCCTGTGCACATAGCCGTGGTCGACGTTGATGACGCCGTCACGGTCGAGGAAAAGCGTGGGTCGTCCCATGGCGCGGCGCTCAGGTGGTGGCACGCAGCACGCGCTGGATGCCACCCAGGGGCTCGCACGGTGCCGAGGCAGGGCCCGCGACGTGGGCGCGCGCAAAACCGGCCTGGCGCGGTTCGCCCCAGCCGAAATCGATGCAGGCCGCGCGATGGCCCGGCACATGGAACGACGGCTCGCCCCGGTGTTCCCGCAACGGCCGCTCCCCGAACGCGGCCGCGTCGACAGCACGCCGGCTGCGGCCAAGCCGTCGTCCGGCCTTCATGTCGGCGGCCGTGCCGACGGCCCGCAGATGGGTCGCTGCCGGCAGGAGTCCGCTGCACCAGCGGCTCCACGGCTCACGCATGCCCGCCCTTGGGCGATGACCCGACGAGCCTGGGAACCTTCGTCTGCGCCAGGGCGTAGTCCTCGGGAACGCCGATGTCGATGAAGTCCTGGACGCCGGGCCATGCGCGCATGTCCAGCTGGGCCAGCCGATCGGCCATCAGATCGCGCTCGAACGAAAACCGGGTCGGCAGGTCCAGCCGCTGCAGGGCGGCCTTGTCGACCATGTAGACGCCGGCATTGATCCAGCCCGCACCGCTGCCACCCTTCTCCGCGAAGCCGGTCACCTTGCGCGTGTCCGGCTCGTACAGGACGGCGCCATAGCGGCCGACATCGGACGTCTGCGCCAGCGCGATGCTCAGGTCGGCGGCGTCGGCGCGGGCCTGGGCCGCGAAGGCCTGGAGGTCCATCGCCGCCAGAGTGTCCCCATTGAGGACCAGGAAGCGGGGCGCCGCAATGCGGCTGGCGGCCAGGGCGACGGCACCACCTGTGCCCAGTGGCTCCGGCTCGACGACGTAATGCAGGTCCAGTCCTTCGAAACGGTCCCCCAGCGCACCGCTGATGGCGTCGTGAAGGAAGCCGACGGACAGGTACACCGCCGGCACCCCCTGGCGCGCCAGCATGCGCAGCAACCAATGCAGGAAGGGCTCGCCGCCCACCATGGCCATGGGCTTGGGCGTCGACATGCCCACCACCGCGCGCAGGCGGGTGCCGAGCCCGCCCGCGAGAACCAGGGCCGGCTCCATCATGGTCGGGGAAAGATCCGGGCCTCCACCAGCCCGCAGATGATGTGGCCCAGCATGGCATGGCCTTCCTGGATGCGCGGCGTCTCGGGCGACGGCACGGCGATCTCGATGTCGCACAGGTCCGGCTCCGCCCAGCCGCGCTCGCCCGTGAAGCCGATCACCGTCAGGCCACCCTGCCGGGCCTGGCGCATGGCGCGCAGGATGTTGGACGACTTGCCCGAAGTCGAATAGACCCAGAGCACGTCGCCGCGCACGCCCACCGCCTGCACCTGGCGCTCGAACACCCTCTCGAAGCCGTAGTCGTTGCCCACCGAGGTCAGGATCGACGTGTCCGTCGTGAGCGCGAAGGCCGGCAGGCCGGGCCGGTCGTACATGAATCGGCTGACGAACTCGCCGGCGATGTGCTGGGCGTCGGCCGCACTGCCGCCATTGCCCGCGAGCAGCAGCTTGTTGCCGCGCTGCAAGGCCTGCACGATGACCTCGACGACCTCCTCGACCCGGCCCAGCAGGGCCGTGTCTTCGCGCACGGCCCGCAGGCAGGCCAGGGTGGCGTCGATCTGCTGTTCGATGATGGATTTCAATTCTTTCTCCAGGAATGAGCGCCACGCTCGGTGAAATTGCAGGTGAAGACCTGGCCATTGAAGCGCTGCAGGCAGCGCATGACTTCAGGACGCCGCGACAGCTCTGCCACGAACATCATGAAGCCGCCGCCTCCGGCGCCGGAGACCTTGCCGGCAAGCGCCCCGGCCGCCATGGCCGCGTCATAGACCTCGTCGATGGCCGCATTGCTGATGCTGCGGGCCAGCTTCTTCTTTTCTTCCCAGCCGGTCCGCATCGACTGGGCGAAGGCCTCGAGGTTGCCGGTGAGCACGGCCTCCTTCATGGCACGGGCCTCGGCCTTGACGCGATGCATCGCCTCCAGCGGCGCGCTGTCGCGGCGGCGGATGTGGTCCGTCTGCTCCGCGATGATCGCGGCGGATTCGCGCGAGACGCCCGTGTAGAAGAGCACCACCGAGGACTCCAGCTCCGCCTTGAGTTCGGCCTTCATGCGCAGCGGATTGACGATGACGCGGTCGGCGTAGAACTCCATGAAGTTCATGCCGCCGAAGGTGGCCGCGTACTGGTCCTGCTTGCCGCCGGCCATGCCCAGGTCCACGCGCTCGATGTCGTGGGCCAGGCTGGCGATGTCGTATTCGCCCAGGGGCAGGGACAGGTACTCGCAGAAGGCCTGGAGCAGCGCCACCACCATGGTGGACGAAGAGCCCAGCCCCGAGCCGGGGGGCGCTTCCGAATGGGTGATGACGTCCACGGCGAGCGGCTGGCCGCCCATGAAGTCGCGCACGACCCGGTTGTAGACGCCAACGTGCAGGTCCAGGCCCTGCTGTCGCTGGAGCACGGGCTCGGCCACACCCTGCCACACACGTCCGCTGTCGGCCGCCGTCAGGCGGACCGTGCCGTGCTCGGCCGCGCACACCGTGGCATAGGCGTACTTGTCGATGGTGACATTGAGCACCTCGCCGCCGTATTGGTCGCAGTAGGGGGAGACATCGGTGCCCCCGCCGCCCAGGCCGAGCCGCAGCGGCGCCCTGGCGCGGGCCACGACCGTGGAAGAAGGAATGATTGCCTTCATGCAAACGTCTCCTTGATCGCAGAGCGCGTGTAGTCGGTGTAGGGCCGGGCATCGATGTCCTGCACCAGGACAGCTTCCATCGCCGCGGCCGAGAAATGCGCGGCCACGTAGGCCGGGCCCGCTGCGGCGGACTGCCGCCAGGCGGCGTCGTCCCGCAGCAGGCGCAGGATCTCGTGCGCCATCTGCTGCGGCTCGTCCGCCACGCTGGCGGCATCGCCGGTGCTGCTCAGGCCCTGCACGCCGACCGAGGTGGTCACCAGGGGCACGCCGTGGTGCATGGCCTCCACGACCTTGCCCTTGATGCCGGCGCCGAAGCGCAACGGCACCACAGCCAGGCCGACGCGCGCATAGATCGCCTCGAGCTCAGCGTCGGTGACATAGCCCGTGACTTCGACACGTTCGCTCGCCAGCGCCTTCACCTCGGGGGAGGGATTGGAGCCGACCAGCATCAGCTGCACGTCCGGCTCGGCGGCCAGCACCAGCGGAAAAACCTGCGCCATGAACCAGACGGCAGCGTCCACGTTGGGACGGTGCGCAAAGCCGGCCACGAAGAGCAGCCGCCGCCGCTCGCGCCCTTCCAGGGGCGCCGTCGGGCGGGGCTCGAAACAGTACGGCGGCAGGGTGCGGGCCATGCCCACGCCCGGATGGGACTGGACCGCCGCCGTCTCGGTGGGCGAGGGATAGTAGATCGTGCTCACCTGCAGCCAGATGCTCAGCTCCAGCTGCCGCATGCGCTCGGCCGCCTCGGCGGCCGTGGCATCCCCGCTCAGCCGCGCGCTCGCGAGCTCACGCTCGTAGTGCAGGTCGTGGCCGTAGTAGAGCCGCTTCGCCGGGCTGTATGCACACAGCGCCGGCAGGAAGGCCGCGGCGACATCCGGCCGGCTGATCAGGACATAGTCCAGGTCCCGGCCCATCTCGCGGATCCAGGCCTCGAAACCCTGGTGATAGCGCGCGCCGTAGATGACCTCCACGCCCCGTTGCTGCAACTGGGGCCCGTACACCGGATCGGGCTGCAGGTTGTGGGGCCAGAACTTCACGCGCAGCCCCATGGACAACAGGACGTCGATGAAGGCGTTCATCGAGCGCGACCCCGCATCCCGGTCCGGCTGCGGGATGTAGTGGTCGATGATGAGGATCGTCTTGCACAGATTGGCGCGGTCCTGCGCCAGCAGGGCATGCTCGCCGTTGGCGAAATGCTCGCGCTCCAGCACCTGGGCCCATCGCTGGAGGAACTTGCGCTGATTGGCCACCTGGTAGGCCTTGACCCCCGAGCCGGTGTCGGTGCCGTGGGACAGCCCCTCGTGATGGATGACGCGCGACGCGGGTTGGTAGAGGACCTTCAGGCCCCGGGCCCGAATGCGGAAGGCCAGGTCGGAATCCTCACAGTAGGCCGGCAGGTAGTACTCGTCGAAGCCGCCCAGCTCGTCGAAGAGGGTACGCTCCAGCAGGATGGAGGCGCCCGAGCAGTAGTCGACCTCCTTGACGTAGTTGTAGCGGCTGTGATCCGGGTCGTCCAGCCGGCCGAGGTTCCAGGCGCTGCCGTCGCGCCAGAGGATGCCGCCCGCCTCCTGCAGGCGGCCGTCTGGATAGAGCAGCTTGGAGCCCACCATGCCGCACTTCGGGTCGCGCTCGAAGAGTTCGAGCATGGTGTCGATCCAGCCCGCCTCGACCTCGGTGTCGTTGTTGAGGAAGCAGATGTACCGGCCCCGGGCCATCTTCGCCGCCGCGTTGCAGGAGCGCAGGAAGCCGAGGTTCTGCGGATGGACGTGGAACCTCAGGCCCGGCACCTGCGCGAGCTTCAGGATGTCCTGATCGCCGGAAGCGTCCTCGACCACGAGGACCTCGATGGGCGCCTTGGGCAGGTGCTTCGCGATGGAGGCCACGCAGGCCAGCGTCATCTCGAGGTTGCCGTAGGCCGGGATGACGACCGAGACCTGTGGCTCGGACGGCGGATCAAAGCGCAATGTCGCCAACAACTCTGGCATGCGTCTTTTGCGTTGCCATGCTTGATACCGCGGGGCACCGGCAAACAGTGGCCCCCCGATGCGAAAGGCGGCGGAAACCAAGATGCTTTTGACTGACTCGGGCAGCGGCATCGCCTCGTGTGCACGATACGCAACATGCCGCAAGCGCTGCTTGATCACATGGCGGTCTGCTATGCCTCGCCCGCGAATGACATCAATGATCAGGCGCAAAGGGGCCGTCAAGCGCCAAGATGAAGAGGTGCGAAGCGCCTGAACCTCCGCTGCGAGTACGTCCGCGCGACCATCCGCGTGACGAACCCGCTGCTCCCAAATCAAGCGCTGCGTCCGCAATTCCAACTCGACCTTGGACAGCTCAGCACGAACCTGTCGTGTTCGCTCGTCGGCCTCGGCCGCGTGCTTGGCGTGCGCTGCCCTTTCGTCATCCACCCCCGACGCCCACTGCAGGACGGCTTGCTGTCGCTGATATATGTCGAACGACGGCTCGAAAAAGGCTGACGCTTCAGGACGCGGCACCTGACTGGAGCCGGACTGCGCGCAAATCGCCACGAAATACAGGGGCTCGATCCCGGAGGCCGTGCGATCCAACGCATCGCTGCCGCTCAGCGACAAGGCCTTGTAAACCGCGCCGGCCTCAGATGCGTCCTGCGGGAGCAATGCCGACAAGGTCAGAAAGCGCTGGCCCATGTAGGAGACGCTGGAGAACTGCGTCCTCAGCAGCGCATCGAACTCGTCGAAGTACAGTTCCTTGACGTGATATTCGTTGACGTAGTTGCGGTCATCCGAGTAGGTCTTCTTGTTTGGGGACGAAATGATGAGCACGCCGTCCGGCTTCAGGACACGCCGAATCTCCGCGATCATTTCCCTCTGCGTCGAAAGATGCTCGATGGTCTCGAACGAGACGACCATGTCGAAGTGGCTGCTCTCGAACGGAATGGCGTCGGCACTGCCTTGCCGGAATTTCAGGTTCGGGATATCCGCGTACGCCACATGCGCGTGCGCCACGGCATCCTCCGAAACATCGACCCCCGTGACGGAACGCGCGTGCGCGGCGAGCAGTGCCGATCCGTACCCCTCGCCGCATGCGATATCCAATACTGCCCTGCCTGCGGCGTATTGCGCTGCCCATGCGTAGCGATGCATGTGCTCGTACCGCAATTCGCCCCCTTCGGTGGGCATGTACCGCTCCCCTGTGAATTCCATCATCGCGCTCTTCTGCTTGGTCTGATTTGACTGCACCGCTTCGACGCGCAGCAGGCGTCGGGCCGCGCTTCGGCTCTGGCAAAAAGGCTGGAGTCGTCAGCCAAAGACATCCGCCTGAGCCAAGTGCAAAGCTGCCGCATCCTTGGCAGACACCTTCGGCTCGCCCCCGAAGTCGGGCCATTCGATCCCGATGTCCGGATCGCTCCACAGGATGCTGCGCTCATGCGCCGGCGCGTAGTAGTCGCTGGCCTTGTACAGAAAGTCCGCGCTGTCGCTGGTCACCACGAAGCCGTGCGCAAAGCCGGCCGGAATCCACAGCTGCCGGTGGTTGCTCTCGCTCAGCTCCACGCCCACCCACTGCCCGAAGGTCGGCGAGCTCTTGCGGA
>NZ_JAGOPN010000015.1 GCF_017991995.1 Pseudacidovorax sp.
CCCCGCACTTCGACCTGGACCTGCACCCTGTGCCTGTGCCTGTGCCTGTGCCTGTGCCTGTGCCTTCACCCTGCGCCGAAGCAGGCTCACTTGCCTTCCTGGCTGGACTCCTTCCCCCGCTGGGGGAAGGCAGGGATGGGGGCAGTGCGCCACCGTGGTTGCATTCCGCACAACTCCGGCCCCTTGGATGCCCAACGTCCGCCTCCACGCGTCGGCGCCGGGCCCAGGGCGCGCGGACGATTTCGGGGTCGGCGAGGAGCGCAGGGTGGACGGGCTGCAGGCCTGCCGGAGGACAGGCCTGCTTCGTGAACTGACTCGCGGCAGTTGTTTGAGCGCAGCGCGAAGCGCGTAGCGAGTTCTGCCGCGGCCCGTTCATCCGAGCACCGCAGCGGAGTCGGCCCACAGGGCCGACCGACCCCGTATGAGCCCGCGCGCCCTGGGCCCGGCGACGGCGCGCACCCCAGCGACAAGCAAGGCCCCAAACGCCAAAAAGGCCCAAGACCTGAAGAAACCTGGGCTCCAGGGCCTTCAACCCACCCTACCCCCCGATCGTCCGATCCAGGAAGCCCACGATCCGCGCCGTCACCTCATCGCGGTTCGTCTCGTTCAGCAATTCGTGCCGGGCCTGCGGATACAGCGTCAGTTCCACATCCTTGACACCCGCATCGCGGTAGCGCTGCGCCACCACTTCAAGGGCCGCCCCGCCGCCCGCGATGGGATCGGCATCGCCCGAGAGGATCAGGATCGGCAGATCGGACCGGATACCGGCCAGCACCGCCGGGTCCGCGGCGCGGGCCAGCGTCTCGATGCCGGTGAAGGGCTCCGGAACGAAGCCACAGGCCGGGTCGGCGCAGTAGCGGTCCACCTCGGCCGCATCGCGGCTCAGCCATTCGAAGCCGGTGCGGTGCTCGAAGCCCTGGTTCAGCGAACTCAGGTCCACGGGCCCCGGCGCGGTCATCATGGCCACGATGCCCGAGACCTCGGTCGAGCCCAGCAGGACCGCCGCCTCCACGTCCCGCGAATGGTCGAGCAGGAACTGCTGCGTGGCGAAGGAGCCCATGCTGTGGCCGATGAGCGCCAGCGGCAGGCCGGGATGGTCCTGGCGGATGCGGTGGTTGAGTTGCAGCAGGTCGTCCACCCAGCCCGGCCAGCCGTCGCGGCCCCAATGGCCATATCGGCCCTGCGCCGTGCGGCCCGATCCGCGGCCATCGGGCGCATAGACCAGGTAGCCCGCGGTGGCCAGCGCCTCGCCGAAGCGGCGGTAGCGCCCGCCGTGCTCGCCCAGCCCATGCTGGACCTGGACGATGCCGCGCGGCGCGCCCTCGGGCGACCAGCGCCAGGCCTGGATGCGGATGCCGTCGCGCGAGTTGAACTCGATGCTGTCTTCTGTCATGGAACGTCTCCTGGATGAGGGCAACGAACCATTCTAGGAAGCGACCCCGGCCGGGCCGGACGCGCCGGCGTCAGCGCGCCGAGCGCGCGCCGGCCGCCCTCAGCGCGACGAATTGGCCGGACAGGTGCGCAGGCCGAGCAGCGTGTAGGCCGGGCAGAAGCGCAGCAGCCCCGTGGCCAGCGGCACCAGGCCGATCCAGCCCCAGGCACCGATCACACCGGCCAGTGCCAGGCCGATGAGCACGAGGCCTGCCACGATCCGCAGCACGCGGTCCAGGGTTCCGACATTGGGGGTCATGAGTGCTCCTCGATGAGTGAGATGGACAAGGGCGCCGCCACTCAGGCGGACGCCGCAGAGAACTGGCGGAAGGCTTCCACGGCACTGGCGGCGTACATCGCGGACGGCCCGCCGCCCATGTAGATGGCCACGCCCAGCGCCTCGTGCACCTCGGCCTCGGTCGCGCCCAGCCGGGCCAGCGCCTTGGTGTGGAAGCCGATGCAGCCCTCGCAGTGGGCCGCGACGCCCGCGGCCAGCGCGATCAGCTCCTTGGTCTTGGCACTGAGCGCGCCCTCGGCCATGGCGGCCTTGCCCATGTCGGCGAAGCCCTTCATCACGCCGGGCACGGTCTGCCGCAAGGGCACGAGTTGCGCGGAGATGTCGTGGGTGATCTGTCGGTAGTCGGTCATGGCGGATTCCTGCTCGGCAGGGCCGGCCACGAAGCCGCGACACTCGACCCAGCACAAGGCCATCATATTAGGAAGACCTAATATTCAACCAACGCCGGCCAGCGCGTTTGCACCATCCATGACCCACATCAACCCCGAGCACGCCCTGCTCCAGGAAGGCGCCCAGCAGGCCGCCGCCTTCCTGCGTGCGCTGGGCAACGAATCCCGTCTGCTGGTGCTGTGCCTGCTGGGCAAGCACGGCGAGCTGTCGGTGGGCGCGCTGCAGGCGGAGGTGGGCCTCGGCCAGTCGGCGCTGTCGCAGCACCTGGCCCGCCTGCGCGAGGACGGCCTGGTCGCCAGCCGGCGCGAGGGCCAGACGGTGTACTACCGCATCGACGATCCCAGGGCCGGCCGCATGATCGACCTGCTGGCCGAGCTGTTCTGCCCCTGAGATTCTCAGAAGAAGGGCCCGGGCACGTCGAAGTCCGCCGTCTCCAGGCAGGCCTCCCGCAGCGCCGCCACCAGGGGCCGCGGATCGTCGTGGCGGAAGTGGAAGCCGTAGTCCAGCGTCGCCAGCGGCTCCGTGGCGGCCAGGCGGCAGAGCACGCCGCGCTGCACCAGTCCGTCGGCCAGCCCGCGCGGCAGCATGCCGATGCCCTGCCCCGCCGCCAGCAGGCTGGCCACCGCGCCCCACTGGCTGCAGCTCAGCACCGCGCGCGGCCGGGCACCGGCGCGGGCCATCCAGCCGTCCTGCAACTGCGTGACGCCCGAGCCGCGCGGCAGCGCGACCAGCGTGTGGCGCGACAAGGACTCGGCATCCAGCCGTTCGACGCCGGCCGCCAGCGCGGCCGAGGCGCACCAGACGAAGGCCGCCTGCCCGAGAGGCACGGCGCTCAAGGTCGGCCGCGAGGCGGCGCCCGAGATCACTGCGGCGTCCAGCTCGGCCTGCGCGACACGCCGCGCCAAGTGCGCGCCGATGTCCACCTCGATGCGCAGCTCCAGCGCCGGATGACGCGCGCGCAGCCAGGCCACGGCGCGCGCCAGCCAGGTCATGGACGCGAGTTCGCCCGTGCCCAGGTGCGCGGTACCGCCCAGCGCCGCGCCGGGCCCCACGGCCATCCGGGCCTGCTCGGCACGCTGCAGCAGGTCGGCCGCCAGCGGCAGCAGGCGCTGGCCGGCCTCGGTGAGCCGGGCGCGATGGCCCGCGCGGTCGAACAGCGGCGCGCCCAGGGCCGAGTCCAGTTCGGCCAGCCGCTTGGAGAGCGACGACACGCTCAGGTGCAGCCGCTCGGCCGCCAGCGCAAAGCTGGCGCAGGTCGCGGCCCAGTAGAAGGCTTCCAGTTGCTTGAGCGTCACTTGTTCGATTTCAGTGGAATGGACTGCGCCGGATTATTCGCTTTCACTCACTCGCAGGACTGCCTAAAGTCCCACCTCATCGCCCGCCCGCCGATCCGGCGCAGGCCGACAGCTTCACCCTCTGCCCATGACCCAGCCCTCGACACCCGCCGCCGACGCCGGCCCCGCCCCACCGCCCGCCCCCGCCCATGACCCCTGGCGCGCCTTCAGCGGCGGCGCCGCGCGCGGCCCGCTGGCAGAGGTGCTGGCCCTCGACGACTTCCAGCGCCTGGCCGCGCGCCGCCTGCCGCGCGCCATCTACGGCTACGTGGCCGGTGCCGCGGAGACCAACAGCAGCCTGGACGACAACCGCCGCGCCTTCGCCGAATGGGGCTTCGTGCCGCGCGTGCTGGCCAACGTGTCGCAGCGCGACCTGGGCACGGAGCTCTTCGGCCGCCGCTACGCCGCGCCCTTCGGCATCGCGCCGATGGGCATCGCCGCGCTCTCGGCCTACCGCGGCGACGAGCTCATGGCGAGCGCCGCCGCACGCGCCGGCATCCCCTACGTACTGAGCGGCAGCTCGCTCACGCCCATGGAAAAGGTCATCGCAGCCGGCCCCGGCAGCTGGTTCCAGGCCTACCTGCCGGGCCAGCCCGAGCGCATCGACGCCCTGCTCGACCGCGTGGAGCGCGCCGGCTTCGAGACGCTGGTGATCACCGCCGACGTGCCCGTGGCCGGCAACCGCGAGAACAACATCCGCGCCGGCTTCTCCACCCCGCTACGCCCCGGCCTGCGCCTGGCCTGGGACGGGTTCACCCACCCATGCTGGACGCTGGGCACGCTGCTGCGCACGCTGGCCGACGGCATGCCGCACTTCGAGAATTCCTTTGCCGAGCGCGGCGCGCCGGTCATCTCCCGCAACGTGGAGCGCGACTTCTCCAAGCGCGACCATTTCGACTGGGCGCACATCGCACGCATCCGCCGCCGCTGGCGCGGACCGCTGGTGGTCAAGGGGCTGGTGTCGCCCCAGGACGCCGCGCTGGCCCGCCAGCATGGCGCCGACGGCATCGTGCTCTCCAACCACGGCGGGCGGCAGCTCGACGGGGCCGTCTCGGCCCTGCGCACCCTGCCGGCCGTGATGGACGTGGCCGGCGATATGGCGGTGATGATGGACGGCGGCATCCGCCGCGGCAGCGACGTGCTCAAGGCCCTCGCGCTGGGCGCGCGCTTCGTGTGGGTGGGCCGACCCTTCAACTTCGCGGCGGCGGTGGCGGGCGAGGCGGGCGTGGCCCATGCCATTCAGCTGCTGTCGGCCGAAGTGGACCGCAACCTCGCCATGCTCGGCGTGACGCGGCCGGGTCAGCTCTCGCGCGACTTCCTCATGCCGCGGGGTCCGCTGCCGGTGTGATGGGCCAGGCCTGCTGCAGGCGCCGCAGCTCGCTGGTGAGCTGGTGCACCGAAAAGGGCTTGGTCAGCACCGCCATGCCCGGCTCCAGCTGGCCGTCCCTGAGCAGCGCGTTTTCCGCATAGCCAGTGATGAAGAGCACCGGCAACGCCGGTCGCAGGCTGCGCGCCGCGTCGGCCAGTTGCCGCCCGTTCATGCCACCCGGCAGGCCCACGTCGGTGATCAGCAGGCGCACCTCGGGCGAATCGCGCAGCATCGCCATGCCGGCCAACGAGTCGGCGGCCTCCAGCACCCGGCAGCCCAGGTCGCGCAGCGTCTCGGCGACGATCTGGCGCACGGCCTCCTCGTCCTCCACCACCAGCACGGGCCAGTCGGCCTGCGCCGCCATGTCGGGCTCGGCCTGCATGCCGTTCGATGCCGCGGGTACCGCGCCCTCGAGCGCGCGGGGCAGGTGGATCGACACCACCGTGCCCTGCCCCACCTCGGATGCGATGCGCACCTGCCCGCCAGACTGGCGCGCGAAGCCGTAGATCATCGACAGCCCCAGCCCCGTGCCCTGTCCCAGCGGCTTGGTGGTGAAGAAGGGATCGAAGGCCTTGCCCAGCACGTTCGCCGGCATGCCCACGCCGTTGTCGGTCACGCGCAACAGCAGGTAGTCGCCCTCGGGCAGGTCGTGGGCGCGGGCGGCGGCGCCGGCCATGTGGACATTGAGCGTCTCGATCAGCACCTGCCCGCCATCGGGCATGGCGTCGCGGGCATTGATGCACAGGTTGAGCAGCGCGTTCTCCAGTTGAGACGGATCGACCAGCGCCGGCCAGGGGGCCGGCTCGGCATGCGTGACGATGTGCACCTGCGGGCCCACAGTGCGCTGGATGAGCTCGACCATGCCGGCCGCCAGCTCGTCCACCTGCGTGGGCCGCGGCGCCAGC
This sequence comes from Pseudacidovorax sp., assembly GCF_017991995.1. Taxonomy (GTDB): domain Bacteria; phylum Pseudomonadota; class Gammaproteobacteria; order Burkholderiales; family Burkholderiaceae_C; genus Xenophilus. Next base: position 5,728 of record NZ_JAGOPN010000015.1, read on the forward strand.
GTCTGCCGGCGCGAGAAGGCCAGCAGCCGGTGCGTGAGCGCGGCTGCGCGGCGCGTGGCGTCCTGCGCCGTGCGGATGTAGCGGGCCAGGTGCTCGGGCTGGTTCTGCCGCAGCCGAATGTCCATCAGCTCCAGCGCGCCGGAGACGGCCGCCAGCATGTTGTTGAAGTCGTGCGCCAGGCCGCCGGTGAGCTGGCCGATGGCTTCCATCTTGCGGGCCTGGTGCAGCGCCTCCTCGGCGGCCTCCAGCTCGCGGGTGCGTTCGCTCACGGCGTCCTGCAGGGCGTCGCGGGAGCGGCTCAGCATCTCGCGCGCGTCGATGATGGCGTCCATCTCGGTGCAGATGCCCACCCAGGCCATGGCGCTGTCGGCCTCTCCCGCCACGGGGTGCGCGCGTGACAGCCACCAGCGGTAGCCCTCGCGGGGGCTGCGCATGCGGAACTCCGCCTCGTAGGGCATGCGGGCCTTCACCGCGCGCTGCCAGGCGCCGGCCAGCGCCGGCAGGTCGTCCGGATGCACGAAGTCGCCCCAGCCTTCGTCCAGGAAGCGCTCGCGCGGCTGGCCGCTGAAGGCCGTCCAGCGCGGGCTGACGTAGCGCACCAGCCCGGCCCGGTCGGCCGTCCAGACGAAGCCGGGCAGCTCGTCGAGGATGCGTCGCTGCTGCTCGGCCTCGGCCGCCAGTTGCTGCTGGGCCAGCACACGGGCCGTGGTCTCGGTGGTGAAGCAGAACACGCCGCGCACCAAGTCGCCGTCGTAGATGGGCGAGTACGAGTACGACCACCAGGTCTGCTCCTCGCGGCCATAGCGCGCCATGGTGATCGGCACATCGACGAAGCGGCTGGCCTGGCCGGCCAGCGCCTGCTCCAGCGGGCCACGCACGGCCTCCCAGGCGTCGGACCACAGCACGGGCAGCGACTGGCCCAGCGCGCCATCCAGCCGCGGCCCCAGGATCGGCCGGTAGGCGTCGTTGAAGAAGAAGGTCAGCGCGTCGCCCCAGACCAGGTACATGCTCTCGGGCGAATTGAGCATGAGCCCGAGCGCATTGCGCAGCGCGCCCGGCCATTGCTCCGCGGGCCCGAGCGGCGTCGCGGCCCAGTCATGGGCCCGCACCGCCGCGCCCATGGCGCCGCCGTCGACAGGAAGGGGGGAATTCATCTGCGCTGTGCTTCAGTCAGGCCGGGCGACCGGCGCGGGGGACGGCCATCGCCGCGATGGCCCGAAGCATTGTCGCGAACTGTGAATGCAGCCTTGCCGAATGCCCCTGTGCTGCCGGCAGGCCGCAGGGCCGCCGGCCGGGCCGCAGCACATTCAACGGCCCCGCGCCGACTTGCGGCGCGGCGTCGCGGCGCGCAACTCGCCCTTGACGGGCGGCGGCGGGGGCGGCGACTGCAGCTGCTCGATGGACAGCAACGCATCCACGTGGCCGACGAAATGCTCCAGGTAGCCCGGCGACAGCTGCTGCATCAGCGCCAGCGCCCGGTGGACCAGGTGGTGCGAGTTGAGCGGCCCCGCCTGCGCCGGCACCTGCGCGGTGGCCTCCCGCAGCCGCTGCTGCGCCGACAGGCGCGACCACGTCCCGCGGAAGCGCCGCAGCGCCTTGAGCTCCGGCGGCCGGGATTGCCCCTCGGCCGTCGCCAGCAGCGGTGGCCCATCCTCGGGGGCGCTGCGGCCACGCTGCGCCAGGGCATCGGCCAGCTGGCCGAGGGCGCCGCGCGTCGCCGTCGCCGGCGCTTCGCTGGCCTGACCCGGCCGCGCAGCCAGGCCGGCGGCATAGCGATCGAGGGCTGCCTCCAACCGGGGCATGAGCAGGTGCTGGATCCGCTGCGGCTGCCCGACGGTGCGCCGCGCCAGCGCTTCCATCGCGAGGAATGCGGCGGGATCGGCCCGGTCCGCCCCGGCATCGCGCCAGGCGGCGAGGCGCGCCTGCAGTGCGGTCATCGCACTCATCAGGGCTTGGCCGCGGCCTTGCCGGCCTCGGTGCGGGCGGGCCGCGGCATGGGCGCCATCTCCACGCGGCGGTTGCGGGCGCGGCCGTCGGCGTCGGCATTGGAGGCGACGGCCTGCTGCGAACCGAAGGCCGCGGCGAACACGGCATCGGCCGGAATGCCCTCATCGATCAGCGCGCGGGTCACGGTCAGCGCCCGCTGGGCGGACAGCTCCCAGTTGTCGGCGAAGCGGCGACTGTCGCCGCGCACCTGCCGGTCATCGGTGAAGCCGCTGACCATCAGAATCTCGCCGCGCTCGCGCAGGTAGCGGCCCAGCGGCCCGGCCAGGGTCTTGAGCAGCTGGCGGCCCTCGGGCTGCAGCTCATCGGAAGCGAAGGCGAAGAGCACGCTGCCGCTGATCCCGATGCGCCCATCCGCCAGCGTCACGCGGCCGGCGGCCAGCGGGCCGGCGAGGGCCTGCTCCAGCGTCTGCAGCCTGCGGGCGGCCTGCTCGCGCTGCTGCACCTCGGCCTTGAGGCGATCGGCCAGCTCCATCTGCATGCCCAGCGCCGCGACGAGGATGAGCGCGAAGGCGCCCAGCACGCCGGCCATCAGGTCGCCGAAGACGGCCCAGACCGGCACCGCCGGCTCGGCGCCGCCGTCGACGAGGTCGTCGTTCAGGGCTTCCATGGTGCGGCTCCGCCGGATGCGCCTTGCTCCTTCCCCCCCTTGGGGAGGGCTGGGGCGCCGGATGCGCCTTGCTCCCTCCCCCCCTGGGGGAGGGCTGGGGTGGGGGCCTGCGGCGCCTCGATCAGCGCCTGCGTCATGCTGGCCCCCATCCCTGCCTTCCCCCAGAGGGGGAAGGAGTTCCAACGCGACTCTCGCGCGGCGCCGGTCACGCGGCGGCCTCCACCCCGCGCTGGGCGGCCAGGTGCTGCAGATCGTCGATGATCTGCTTCTGCGCGCCGATGCTCAGCTCGATCACCTCGCGGGCCTGGGCCACGTAGTAGTCCAGCTGCTCGTCGCTGCGGGCCAGGGACTTGGTCAGCGCCGTCTCGATGCCCTTGAGCTGCGTCAGCAGCTCGCCGTTGGCCTGGCCGAAGAGCTGCACGGCGCCGCCGAAGGCCTCGCCCAGGCTGGCCACTTCGACCGCGCTGGCGCCCAGCTGCGTGCCGGCCTCGTCCAGGCGCGCGGCCTGGGCGTCCAGCGCCTGGCCGAAGCGCTCGACCTGCGCCTGCAGGGTCTCGCCGAACTGGCCGCTGGCGCGCTCCATCAGGCCGGCGGTGGTGTCCACCAGCGCATCGATGGCGCCGCGCTGCTCGGTGGCCTGGCGGTTGAGCGCCTCCAGCAGCGTGCCCAGGGTCTGCATCAGGCGCTCGCGTTCCTCCAGCGTGGCCTGGTCGCGGGCCATGCTGTCGCTGATGCGCTCGCGCAGCTCGCCCATGACCTCGGCCGCGGCGCGGGGTGCTTCGGCGGCGGCCTGCACCAGTTGGCCGATCTCGGCCAGGGTGCGCCGGGCCTGCGCCTCCATCTGTGTGCTCATGTCGGTGGCGGTGCGGGCCAGGGCGGCGCCGGCTTCGCGCAACTGGCCGGTGGCGTGCTCGCCGGCCGCCTCCCACTGCGTGCGCAGGGTGGCGACGGTGGTTTCGAGGGCGCCGGTCCAGGCCGCCTGACGCTCGGCCTCCTGCGCGGCGCGCTGCTCGATCTGCGCCAGGGTGCGCTCGGCCTGGGCCTGGGCGGTGCTGCCGATGTCGATGGCGGCCTGGCGCAGCTGCTCGCCCACCTGCTGCCATTGGCCCACGGCCTCGCCGGTGGCGCGCTGCAGGCCTTCGGCCACCTGTCCGGTGGCCTGCTGCAACTGGCCGGCGGCCTGGCTGCTGGCCAGGGCCAGGGCCTCGGCGGCGCCGGTGCTGGCGCGTTCGAGCTGACCGGCGATCTGGCCGCTGGCACGCTCCAGTTCGGCGGAGGCGGCGCGGCCGGCCTGCAGCCACTGGTCGGCGGCGGCACTGCCGGTCTGCTGCCACTGCTCGCGCAGGTTGGCCGCCATGGTCTCCAGGGCGGCCGTCCATTGCTGGAGGCGGCCGTCGTCCAGCGCGGCGCGGCGTTCCATCTCGGCCAGGGTGCGGCGGGCCTGCGCCTCGGCATGGCCCCCCACCTCGGCGGCGGTGTGGCGCAGGGCGTCGCCCAACTGCTGCCACTGGCCGGCGGATTCGGCGCCGGCAGCACGCCATTCCTCGCGCAGGGCGGTGGCGGTGGTCTCGAGCGCGGCGCGCCAGTCGGCCAGACGGCTTTCGTCGGCGGCGGCGCGGCGGTCCAGATCGGCCAGCAGGCGCTGGGCCTGGGCTTCGGCACCGGCGGTGATGTCGCGCACGCTGCGCGACAGGGTCTCGCCGACGGACTGCCATTCGCCGGTGGCCTGGGCCCCGGCCTGCTGCCACTGCTGGCGCAGTTCCTCGGCCAGGCTGCGCAGCGCACCGGTCCAGGCGGCCAGGCGGGTGTCGTCGTGGGCGGCAAGGCGGGTCTGCAGCTCGGTGTGGGCGGCTGCGACGCCTTCGCGCAGGGCGGCGGCCTGGCCGACGAAGCCTTCGGCGGCGCGCTGCAGGGCGGCCTCGTGGCGCACGGCCATCTGCTCGGCACCGGCGGCCTGCTGCGACAAGGTCTCGGCCCATCGCTGGCCGAGGGTTTCGGACTGGCGGTCCAGGTGGGCCGCCAGGTCATCGGCCAGCGCCAGACTGTGCTGCTGCGTGTGCTGGGTGAAGCGGGCCAGCGCCTCGTCCAGGGCCGCATCGCGCTGCTCGGCATGACCGGAGAAACGGGCCAGCGCCTCGTCGAAGGCGCGGCTGCCGGCGGTCTGCGCCGCCTGCTGCTCGGCCAGGGCATTGCGCCACAGGCCGGCGACCTCGGTGGTGGCCTGGCCGAAGCGCTCGGCCACGCCGTCGAGCTGGCGGCGCACCTGCTCGGCCATGGCGGCCTGCAGGCGGCCGCTTTCCTGGGCCAGGCCGGCCAGCGTGGCCTCGATGGCGGGCTGGATGGCGGCGCCGCTCAGGCGCGCGCCCTCGGCCACGCTTTCCTTGAGGCTGCGCTCGACCGAGGCGGCCAGCGCGACATAGGCCGATTCGGCCTGGGTGTGGAAGCGGGCCTGATCGGCGGTGAGCCGCTCGTTCAGGGCCTGCTGCTGGCGCTCCAGCGCCTCCATGCTGGCCTGCAGCCGCTCGACCAGCGTGGGCAGCAGGCCGGCCTGCTGTTCCATCAGCTTGAACGAGGCTTCGCGGTGGTGCGTGGCCGAGAAAGCGCGCAGCGGGCCGGCGATGGCGGCGTCCAGCTGCTGGCCCACCTGCACCCGCTCGCGGCGGGCCAGGGCCGACATCAGGCCCAGCGCCGCCGAGGCGGCCACGCCGGCCACCGAGGTGCCGAAGGCCAGGCCCAGGCCACGCACCGGGGCCGACAGCGCGTCGCGGATGCCCTGCAGCTCGGTCGCCCCAGTCAGTGCGGCGCCGGTGCCGTCCAGGGTGACGACCATGCCCATGAAGGTGCCCAGCATGCCCAGCAGCACCAGCAGGCCGGTGATGTAGGGCGCGAGCGCAGGGCCGGGCAAGGCGACGCGGCCGCCTTCGATGCGCTGGCGCACAGCGCCCTGCAGCGCCGGCTCGACCGGGACCAGCCAGGCATGGCGGGCATCGGCCGGGGCGCTGCCGAGGCTGTCGAGCGCGCGGGCCAGTGCGCGGGTCGCGCGGTCGAAGCGCAGCAGCTCCACGCCACCCACCAGATAGAACACACCGATCAGCACCATCACCGCCAGCGCGAGCGGCTGGCGGCCCAGGTAGCCGGCGCCCACCCACAGCACGGCGGCCAGTCCGGCCGCGAACACCGCCCCTTGCAGGGCCTTGGCAATCAGTCTCGTCATTCGTCCTTGTTTCCTGGTGTGGCCACCGTCGGCGCGGCGGCGCCCGGTGGCCGGAGGGCTTCGAGCAGGGCCAGCGCGGGCTGCATCCGCAGCTCCAGCTCGGCCAGCAGCACGGTGTGCAGGTCCTGGCGGAAGGGTTCCTGCCAGCTTTCGTCCTCGGGCCCATGCGCCTCGGCGAGGCGGCGGAAGTGCTTCTCGAGCATCGGCGCCACGCCGGCCATGAGCCGGTCCTCATGCGGGCCCAGGGTCTGGGCCATCACGGCATCGACGGCGGCCAGCCGCGCCAGTTCGGGCGAGCGGGCCGCCACCACGGCACGCAGCCGCTCGCGCAGCAGGCCAATGGCCATCTCCATCGCCTGCTGGCGCGCCAGGTAGCGCTGCCGATAGGGCGAGAAGCCGATGCCCTGCTCGAAGGTGGAGCGGCCGGCGGCGGCGGCCTCCTTGGCATGGCCGTGAGCCAGCACGGCGCGCACGCGCTCGACCTCGGCCTGCTCCTGCGGCCAGGGATCGTCGGTGGTGGAAGGGGCGCCGGCAGCGCTCGGGGCCGGCAGCGGCCGTTCCAGGGCCGCTGACAGCGAGATGGCATCCGTCCAGCCGAGCCAGTGGCTCAGGCGGTCGGCGAAGGCGTCTCTGGAATCCCGGACCTGCGCCCGCGGACCGGCAAGGCCGGCCAGCAGTCGCACAAGCGCCGCACCGGTCAGGCCCGTGCGCACGGTGGTGAGCGCCATGGGGGTTGCCGGGTCGAAAAACCGCGCAGTCTACACCGGGGGTGCGTGGGCTCCAGCCGCGCCACCTGACAGCTTTGTCATCTTGCCGTCAGCGAGGCGTCGGCCCCCGGCGCCCACAGTGGCGGCCGTGTCTGCCCTGCTGCCCATGCCTTCCTCCGACCACGACCGCTTCCCGCGCCGCGAGCGCCCTGCCCTTGCACGGCGGCGCTCGCCCAAGCTCCCGCTTACCGCCCTGTGCGCCGCCCTGCTGATGGCGGGCTGCGCCGTTGGTCCCGACTACCAGCCGCCGCCCGTGCCCAGTGGCGCCAGCCAGGCCGCCTTCAAGGAAGACGGACCCTGGCGCCCCGCGGCGCCGAAAGCGGCCGATGCCGAGTCCCCGTGGTGGAGCCAGTTCGGCGATCCGCAACTGGACGCGCTGGTCGCCCAGGCCATGACGGCCAGCCCCACGCTGGCCCAGGCCTCGGCCACCTACCGCCAGGCGCAGGCGCTGGTCGACGGCGCCTCGGCCGGCTTCTTCCCGACCGTGGGCGCGAGCGCCTCGGGCGGGCGCGGGCGCAGCAAGAGCAGCGGCACCTCGGTGCTGGGCGACACCCATGCCTGGTCGCTGCAGGCGGCCTGGGAGCCGGACTTCTTCGGCAAGGTGAGCCGCGGCGCCGAAGCGGCGGCCGACAGCGCCCAGGCCAGCGCCGCCGACTTGGCCGCGGCCCGGCTCGCGCTGCAGGCGGCCGTGGTCAACGACTACATCCAACTGCGCCTGGACGACCGCCAGAAGGCGCTCTACGTGCGCACCGTGGCGGGCTACCGCGATTCGCTGCGGCTGGCGCAGGCGCAGTACCGCGCCGGCACCGCATTGCGCTCGGACGTGGCGCTGGCCGAAAGCAACCTGGCCTCGGCCGAGGCCCAGGCCATCGACATCGACCTGACCCGCCGCCAGCTGGAGCACGCCCTGGCGGTGCTGCTGGGCAGGACACCCGGCGAGTTCTCGCTGCCGCCGCTGACCGAGGAGGCGTCCTCGCCCCTCGCCCTGCCGGTGACGCCGCCCGGCCTGCCCTCGCAGCTGCTGGAGCGCCGCCCCGACATCGCGGGCGCCGAGCGCCGCGTGGCGGCCGCCAATGCGCAGATCGGCGTGGCGACGGCTGCCTACTACCCCGACTTCACGCTCAGCGCCAGCGGGGGCTTCTCGGGCGCCGGCCTCACGGCCTGGGCCCGCACGCCCGACAAGGTGTGGGCGCTGGGCTTCGCCCTGGCGGCGTCGATCTACGACGGCGGCGCCCGCAGCGCCAAGGTGGCCCAGGCGCGCGCCGCCTTCGACGGTGCCGCCGCCGGCTACCGGCAGACGGTGCTGGCCGCCTTCCAGGACGTGGAGGACAACCTGGCCGCCCTGCGCGAGCTGGCCCGCGAGCGCGAGGCCCAGAACCGCGCCGTGACGGCCGCCCGCGACTCCCTGCGTGTGGTGCTGAGCCAGTACCGCGCCGGCACCGCCAACTACACCACCGTCGTCACCACCCAGGCGCTGGCGCTGACGGCCGAGCGCAGCGCGCTGCAGCTCGAAGGCCGGCAGTACGCCGCCAGCGTGGCGCTGGTCAAGGCGCTGGGCGGCGGTTGGGGCACGGGCCAGTTGCCCGCCATTCCCCACGCCAGCGACGCGGCCGACGCCACGCCCGCCACCGCGCCTGTGGCGACGCCCACGGCGGCGTCCGCCCCCTCCGCCGAAATCGCTGCCTCCGCCAGGCCCGCCACGCGCTGATCCGTCTCTCCGTCGAACGCCATGTCCCTGCCCCATCGCACCCCCCTCGTCTCCCGCCGCGGCCGCACGGCCGGCGCGGCGGTCGCCACCGTCGCCCTGCTGATCGCCGCCTGGCATCCCGGCCTGCACCGTGACGCGCACGCCGCCGAGCCCGCCAAGGCCCCACCCGCCGTGCCGGTGCGCCTGGCCACGGTCCAGCGCAGGGACGTGCCCCTGGCCATGACCGGCATGGGCAGCGTGCTGCCCATGGCCTCGGTCACCGTCCGCACCCGGGTGGACGGCCAGTTGGAGGCCGTCAACTTCAAGGAAGGCCAGGACGTGAAGGCCGGCCAGGTGCTGGCGCGGCTCGATGCCCGCGCCCTGCAGGCGGCCCTGGCCCAGGCCCAGGGCACGCTGGCGCGCGACAACGCGCAGCTGACCAATGCCCGCGCCGACCTGCAGCGCTATACGGAGCTGCAGCAGCAGGACGCCGCCACCCGCCAGCAGCTGGACACCCAGGCCGCCCTGGTGCGCCAGCTCACCGCTACCGTGCAGAGCGACACCGCCGCCGTCTCGGCCGCGCAGGTGCAGCTGAGCTACGCCACGCTCGCCGCGCCGCTGTCGGGCCGCATCGGCGCCCGGCTGGTGGACCCCGGCAACATCGTCCACGCCACCGACGCGGCCGGTCTGCTGGTCATCAACCAGATCGATCCCATCGCCGTGCAGTTCACCCTGCCCGAAAGCGCCTTCCAGGCCATCAACACGGCCCTGCACGGACCGGCGCCGCTGCAGGTGCAGGCCATCGACCGCGCTACCCATGAGGTGCTGGCCACCGGCGAGCTCACGCTGCTGAACAACCAGATCGACGTCACCACCGGCACCATCGCCATGAAGGGCCGCTTCGCCAACCCCGACCACAAGCTGTGGCCGGGGCAGTCGGTGGATGCCCGGCTCGTCCTGGGCCAGCGGCGCGATGCGCTGACCGTGCCCGTCTCCGCCGTGCAGCGCGGCCCCAACGGGCTGTTCAGCTACGTGGTCGATGCCGACAACAAGGCGCGCGTGCAACCCATCGAGGTGGGCAGCAGCGAGGGCAACACCGCCGTGGTGACGAAGGGCCTCAAAGCGGGCGACCGCGTGGTGACCGACGGCCAGTTCCGCCTGGCGCCCGGCACCGCTGTGCGCGAGGCCAGAGAAGGCGGCGAGGGCAAGGGCGCCGCCCCGGGCGCCGACAAGCCTGCCGGCGCCAAGGCCGCCAACGGCCCACAGGGAGCCGCCTCGTGAGCATTTCCGCCGCCTTCATCCGCCGGCCCATCGGCACCTCGCTGCTGGCGGTGGCGCTGCTGCTGATCGGCCTGGTCGCGTGGCCGATGCTGCCGGTGGCGCCGCTGCCGCAGGTGGACTTTCCCACGCTGCAGGTCACCGGCCGCCTGCCGGGCGCCAGTCCGGAGACCATGGCTTCGAACGTGGCGCAGCCGCTGGAGCGGCAGTTCTCGTTGATCCCCGGCCTGTCGCAGATGACCTCGACCAGCTCGCTGGGCCTGACGCAGATCACGCTGCAGTTCGACCTGGACCGCAACATCGACGGTGCGGCGCTGGACGTGCAGACCGCCATCAACTCGGCCACCGGCCAACTGCCCAAGAACCTGCCCAGCCCGCCGAGCTTCCGCAAGATCAACCCGGCCGACGCGCCGGTGCTGATCCTGGCGGTGCAGTCGCAGGTGCTGCCGATGACGCAGGTGGACGACTATGCCGAGAACATCCTCGCGCAGCAGATCTCGCGCATCGAGGGCGTGGGCCTCGTCAACGTGTTCGGCCAGCAGAAGCCGGCGGTGCGCATCCAGGTCGACCCGGCCAGGATCAAGGGCCTGGGCCTGAGCCTGGAGGACATCCGCGGCGTGATCGCCAACACCACGGTGAGTGCGCCCACCGGCACGCTGGACGGCGCCTCGCAGGCCATGAACGTCTACACCAACGACCAACTGCTCAAGGCCGCGCCGTGGAACGACATGGTGCTGGCGTATCGCAATGGCGCGCCCATCCGCGTGCGCGACGTGGGCGTGGCCGTGGATGGCCCGGAAAACGCCAAGATCGCCGCCTGGGCCTTCCCCGGCAAGGCCGAGCCCGAGGGCAGCCACATCGAGCCGGGCCAGGCCATCTCGCTGGCCATCACCAAGATGCCGGGCGCCAACGTGATCGACACGGTGGACCGCATCTTCGCGGCCCTGCCCAAGCTCAAGGCCTCGATCCCGCCCAGCGTGACGGTCAGCACCATCATCGACCGCACGCAGACCATCCGCGCCTCGGTCAAGGACGTGGAGTTCACGCTCGTGCTGTCGGTGGCGCTGGTGGTGGCGGTGATCTTCGTCTTCCTGCGCAGCCTGACCGTCACGCTGATCCCCAGCGTGACCGTGCCGCTGGCCCTGCTGGGCACGGCGGCCGTCATGTACGTGCTGGGCTATTCGCTGGACAACCTGTCGCTCATGGCGCTGACCATCGCGGTGGGCTTCGTGGTGGACGACGCCATCGTGATGCTGGAGAACATCTACCGCCACATCGAGGACGGCATGCCGCCGATGCAGGCGGCGCTGCAGGGCGCGCAGGAGATCGGCTTCACCATCGTGTCGATCTCGGTGTCGCTGGTGGCGGTGTTCATTCCGCTGCTGCTGATGGGTGGCATCGTGGGCAGGCTGTTCCGCGAGTTTGCGGTGACAGTGACGCTGACCATCGCCGTGTCGGTGGTGGTATCGCTCACGCTCACGCCCATGCTGTGCGCCAAGTTCCTGAAGAACCCGCATGGCGACGGCACGCATGCCGCACCGAAGCACGGCAAGCTCTTCGACCTGTTCGAGCGCGGCTTCGAGGCCATGATCGGCGGCTACCGCCGTGCGCTGGAAGTGGTGCTGCGCCATCCCTTCATCACGCTGATGAGCTTCATCGCGACGGTGGCGGCCACGGTGGCGCTGTTCATCGTGATCCCCAAGGGCTTCTTCCCGCAGCAGGACACGGGCTACATCTTCGGCACCGCGGTGGCAGGGCAGGACTCCTCGTCCGAGGCCATGCACGGGCGCATGCTGGCCCTGGCCGACATCGTGCGGCAGGACCCGGACGTCACCGCCTTCGGCCTGCAGGCCGGTGCCAGCACCTTCAACTCGGGCAACTTCTTCATCGGCCTCAAGCCCAAGGAAGACGGCCGCACCGAGACCGCCGATGAGATCATCGGCCGCCTTCGGCCCAAGCTGGCGCGCGTGCCCGGCATCACGCTCTACATGCAGGCCGGGCAGGACATCAACGTCGGCGGCCGGCTGGCGCGCACGCAGTACCAGTACACGCTCACCGACACCGACCTGGGCGAGCTCGACACCTGGACGCAGCGCATCACCCAGCGGCTGCAGCAGCTGCCCGCCCTGACCGACGTGAGCTCCGACCAGCAGAACGCCGCGCCCATGGCCAGCCTGACCATCGACCGCCAGCGCGCCTCCAGCTATGGCATCACGCCGGCACTGATCGACGCCACCCTGTACGACGCCATCGGCCAGCGCCAGGTGGCGCAGTACTTCACCCAGCTCAACAGCTACAACGTGGTGCTGGAAGTGACGCCTGCACTGCAGCAGGACCCGAGCCTGTTCGACCGGCTGTTCATCACCTCGCCCATCAACGGCCAGCAGATCCCGCTGTCCACCTTCGTGAAGCTGGACACCACCCGCACCAGCTACCTGGCCGTGAACCACCAGGGCCAGTTCCCGGCGGCGACCATCTCCTTCAACCTCAAGCCCGGCTTCGCGCTCGGCCAGGCGGTCGAGCAGATCCAGCAGGCGCAGGCCGAGATGGGCGTGCCGCCCACGCTCACCGGCAGCTTCCAGGGCACGGCGCAGGCCTTCAGCGCATCGCTGCGCACGCAGCCCTACCTGATCCTGGCGGCGCTGATCGCGGTGTACATCGTGCTGGGCCTGCTGTACGAGAGCTACATCCACCCGCTCACCATCCTCTCCACCCTGCCCTCGGCCGGCGTGGGGGCGCTGCTGATCCTGATGGCGGGCGGCTACGATCTGAGCGTGATCGCACTCATCGGCATCATCCTGCTCATCGGCATCGTCAAGAAGAACGGCATCATGATGGTGGACTTCGCCCTGCATGCCGAGCGCGACCGCGGCATGAGCCCGCGCGACGCCATCTTCGAGGCCTGCGTGCTGCGCTTCCGCCCCATCATGATGACCACCATGTGCGCCCTGCTCTCGGGCCTGCCGCTGATGCTGGGCCACGGCGCCGGCTCCGAGCTGCGCCGGCCGCTGGGCTATGCCATGGTGGGCGGGCTGCTGCTGTCGCAGGTGCTCACGCTCTTCACCACGCCGGTGGTCTACCTCTACCTCGACCGCGCCCACCACTGGTACATGCGCCGCAAGGCCGCGGGTGCCGCACGCGCCGCCACGCCGCGGCTGGAGGCCGCCCAGCCATGATGCGGGTGCTGATCGTCGAGGACGAGCGCAAGACGGCCGACTACCTCAGCCAGGGCCTGACCGAGCAGGGCTGCACGGTGGACGTCGCCTACGACGGCATCGACGGCCAGCACCTGGCGCTGCACCACGACTTCGACGTCATCGTGCTCGACGCCATGCTCCCGGGCCTGGACGGCTTCGAGGTGTTGCGCTCGCTGCGCGCCGTCAAGGGCACGCCGGTCATCATGCTCACCGCCCGCGACGGCGTGGAAGACCGGGTGCGGGGCCTGCAGGGCGGCGCGGACGACTACCTCGTCAAGCCCTTCTCGTTCATCGAGCTGCAGGCCCGGCTGCAGGCGCTCACGCGCCGCGGCCGCGCGCAGGAGCCCACGCTGCTGCGCGTGGGCGATCTGCAGATCGACCTGATCAGCCGCCGCGCCCTGCGCGCCGGTCAGCGCATCGACCTCACGGCCAAGGAATTCGCACTGCTCACCCTGCTGGCCCGCCGCCAGGGCGACATCCTGTCCAAGACCGCCATCGCCGAGCAGGTGTGGGACATGAACTTCGACAGCAACACCAATGTGGTCGAGGTGGCCATCAAGCGCCTGCGCGGCAAGATCGACCTGCCCTTCGCCCAAGCGCTGCTGCACACGGTGCGCGGCATGGGCTATGTGCTGGAAGAGCGCGCGCCGGGCACTGCCGGCGGCGACGACGACTGAGGGCATGCGCCGCGGCTCCATCGCCCTGCGTCTGGCGCTGATGTTCACCGCCGTGGCGGTGTTCATCTTCGCGTTGCTGGGTGTGGCGCTGTTGCAGGTGTTGCGGCACGAGCTGCGGCGCCACGAGCGCGAAGAGGTGCAGAGCCGCCTGGAGGATGTGCGCTACATGCTGGAGCATGGCCGCTCGTCGCAACTGGGCCTGCGTGTCCGCGAGAAGATCTCCGCGCTCGAAAGCCGCAACGGCGAGGTGCGCTACTGGATGTGGAGCGAGGCGCCCGGCTTCCGCTGGGCCGACGGCGCCCAGGCCATGGCGGATGCGCTGCACGAGGAGGACGGGGTGGTCGAGCTGCCCCTCGGCCCCAACGGCCGGCCCATGGCGCTGATGTCGGCACGGCTGCCGGCCAACGACGTGCGGCCCGAGGTTCAGCTCATCGCCGGCGTGAGCGGTGCCGCGCCGCGCCAGACCCTGCACACCTTCGAGGCCGCCATGGCCCTGCTGGCGCTGACCGGCGCGGGCGTGGCTGCACTGATGGGCTATTGGGTCGCTCGTGTCGGCCTGCGCCCGCTGCAGCGCCTGTCGGCCGAGGCCCAGGGCATCGGCCCGGACAACCGCGGCCAGCGGCTGCAGTTGCCCGCCCTGCCCATCGAGCTGACGGACATGGGCCAGTCCTTCAACGCCGCGCTGGACCGGCTGGACGGCGCCTACCGCCAGCTGGAGACCTTCAACGCCGACGTGGCCCACGAGTTGCGCACGCCGCTGGCCAACCTGATCGGCCAGACCCAGGTGACGCTGGCACGCGAGCGCGACGCCGCCGCGCTGCGCGAGGTGCTGCAGTCCAACCTGGAGGAGCTGGAGCGGCTGCGCTCCATCGTGGCCGACATGCTCTTCCTGGCCCGCGCCGAACAGGGCGAGCGCGCCCGGCGCCTGGTCGACGCGCCGCTGGCGCTGGAAGTGGCCAAAACGGTGGAGTTCTTCGACGTGCTGCTGGACGAGGCCGGCCTGCGCGTGGACGTGCAGGGCGACGCCATCGCACCCATCGAGACCGCCCTCTTCCGCCGCGCGCTGAGCAACCTGCTGCACAACGCCATCCAGCACTCTTCGGGCGGCGACGTGATCGGCGTACGCATCGAGCCGCTGGCCGGTGGCGCGCGCGTCAGCGTGAGCAACCCCAGCGCGCCCCTGGCGCCCGAGGCGCTCGCACGGCTGTTCGATCGCTTCTACCGCGGCGACAGCTCCCGGCCCAACAGCGGCGAGAACCACGGGCTGGGCCTGTCCATCGTGCGCGCGGTGGCGGCCATGCATGGCGGGCAGGTGTTCGCGCAGTGGGCCGATGGCGAGATCACCGTAGGCTTCACCGTGGCGCCCCGACGATGAAAAAGGCCCGCACGCAGGCGGGCTGAAGTGAACCTGCAGGAGGTCCTTGGAGTCTTGCGGCGCGGGCGTGGACAACAGCCCATGCCCGGCGGGAGACACCCCTCATCGGCAGGCAGGCCGCCGTGAAGGATGGTGGCAGGCCCTGCGGCCCGCCCCCCGGGCGTCGCGGTCGAATGCGCCAGCAGACCGCGGCACCCGGGGCGGCTTGCGTCAGGCTCAGAAGGAGTGACGCACGCCGAACTCGTAGCCGGTCGAGCTCTTGGCCTGGTAGCCCACGCCGGTCAGGCCGGCCGGGATGGTGGGCGCCACGAAGGCGGGGCCGCCGACCGTGACGTTGGCGCCGTTCTTGTTCGTCACGCGCGAGACGGTGGCGTACAGGGCGGTGCGCTTGGACAGGTTGTGCTGGTAGCCCAGGGCGAACTTGTTGGCTTCGCGCTTCTCGGGCTGGAACAGCGCCACGCTGTCGTTGTCGTAGCGCACGTTGGCATACGACGCGCGGATGATGCCGGCGCCCACGGGCACGCTCACGCCCAGAAGGTAGCCCTGCGTCTTCACCGTGGGGCGCACGGTCAGCACGCCGGCCACGTAGTCGCGGGCCAGCAGTTCGCGGTCCAGCTCGCGGCGCGAATACTCGCCAAAGAGCTTGGCGACGCCGAAGTCCCAGGTGGCGCCGAGGCTGAAGATCTTGTCCTTGAAGCGGCGGTCGGTCAGCGCGCTGATCGTGTCCTTGCCCTTGTTGGCGCCGTCCACGTTGTCGAGCTGGCCATAGGCCAGGGCCACGTCCAGCGGGCCGTTGGCGTAGCCGACGCGGGCGCCGGCGTAGCGGCCTTCGTCGGAGTCGCGCTGGTTCAGGCCCAGGGGAGAGATGCTGGCGCGCTCGGACATGCCATACATCACGTTGCCATACACGCCAGCCAGGCCGGCAGGCAGGTAGTACTGCAACGCATTGCTGACGCGGCCGTGGCTGTAGGCCGAGGCGATCAGCGAGCCGCCGACGCCGGTGGCGCCGAAGGGATCGAAGGTGTCGTCGTTGACCTTGGCCGGCGAGTTGTCGCGACCCAGGCGCACTTCACCGAAGCTGCCGGCCAGGCTCACGGTGGAGCGGCGCTGGAAGTTCAGCGCGCCACTGGCAGCGCCGGTGCCGTCGTCGTTGTTGAGGGCACCTTCGAGCCAGAAGCTGGCGCTCAGGCCGTTGCCCAGGTCCTCGACGCCCCGGAAGCCCAGGCGGCTGGAGCTCAGGCCCGAATTGCGCAGCTCGGTGCGGCTGGCCTCGACCGACTGCGGCAGCAGGGCGAGCGAAGGGTTGACCAGCGTGGCCAGCGTGGGGTTGGTCAGGACCAGCTCGCCCTTGTTGCTGGTATGGCTGACGGCGGCGTCGAGCACACCGAACAGGGTGACCGTCGACTGCGCGGACGCGGCGCCACACACCACCATGGCGGCCAGTGCCGCGAGACTCTTTTTCATGCGTTGAACTCCAGATGAAGCGTTTTGCTTCTCTTGACGGAAGCGGTTGGAAGCGCCCAGAAGGCCTGGGCTGAACGCGAGTCTGCAACGCCAAAAAGTCTCCCAAATTACATGGTATTAACCCTTAATTTCGACGCCTTTTTCGTGAATTCATCGCCTTTTCACTCGTGTCTGACAGCAAGCTGACCAAAGGTCAGGCAGGCCGCCCGGGCGTCACGCGCGCAGCGAATAGGACAGCGCCCAGAAGTGCTGCCACACGCGGTATTCACTGATGCGTGCGTAGGGCGCTACGGCCGACAGCAACGCGTCGCGGCTGGGAAAGTTCTTGAGCACGCGATGCACGGAGCCATCGGCCAGTCGCCGCAGCTGCCAGGTGTTGCCGCCACAGTCCTGCTCGGCGATGGGCGTGCTGCTGCCGGGAACGAAAAGGTTGTCGATGAACACCACCTGCGCGCCGGGCTTCAGCACGCGGTGCAGCCCCTGCAGGAAGGCGTCGATGCGGTCCAGCGGAATGTGCGACCACCAGAAGCCGGCGAAGGCAGCATCGAAGGCGTGCGCCGCCACCGGCAGCGCATAGGCGTCGCCCTGCAACCAGCGCACAGGGGCATCGGGCAACCGGCGCTCGGCGATGCGCAGCGTCTCCACCGCGCCATCGAGCGCCACCACCCCGGCCGTCGCCGCTGCGTAGAACTGCGTCCAGTAGCCCGTGCCGCAGGCCACCTCCAGAACGTGGCGGCCGGCGAGCACGCCGGGCAGCCAGGCTTCCATCTCCCGAAGGTCGGCCTGCCGTTCGGGCTTGGCGTAGATGCGGTCGTATTCCGCGGCGCGGGCGGCGTAGTAGTCCTGCATGGCGTTGTCTCCGGGGATCGCGAAGCGCCACGCCCGCAAGACGCGGCGGCGCATTGTGCGGCGCCCTGGCTGACGGCTGGCCTCGACGAAAGTGCCGGAAGCTTGCCGACGCCGTCGCTCGAACGCCGTCGCTCAGGGCGCCGCCACGGCCTCGCGCGCGCCGAAGAGCTTCACGCAAGGCAGCTCCGGCCTGTGCGCGGCCCAGCCCGGATCGCCGGTCTTCGCAAAGCGCACCCAGGCCTGCTGCATCTGCTGCGACAACGCACGCGGGGGCGAGGTGCCCGCCAGCTCGCGCGCCGCCGCGTTGTCGACGTTGCCGAACACGAAGGGCAACTCGACGCCGTGCGCCGCGCCCAGGTGCCCGTCGAAGCCGGGCGACGGCCAGACGAAGCGGTAGCGATGGGCCGAGGCTGCGCGCGTGGCCGCCAGGTGTGCGAGCGCCGCCGCGGGCGCGGCGTAGTGGTAGTCGGACTGCAGGGCGCACAGGCGCTCGCCGGAGGTGCTTGCCTGCGCCACGGGAAGCGCCACGCCGGCGCTGCGGGCGAAGTCCTCCACATCGGCCTCGGTGATGCGCGCCAGCCCGCCGCCGGGCACGTGGTACAGCCGCATCTCGTCGGCGTTGTGGCCCACCAGCAGTTGCAAGGACGAGGGTTGCTGCCACGCCGTCTGCAAGGCCTGCAGGGGTGGCGCCACCAGCATCCGGCCGTCGAGCACCGGCCGCAGCGGAAAGAGATGGCGGCTCGCCAGCCCCATCGTGCGGCGCAGACCGGCATCCTGCGTCAGCCGCTGCACTGCGCGCAGCAGCGGGGCCAGCGGCGCCTGGGCCAGGGCCGCCCGATCGGGCACCACGCCGGCCAGCTCGCCGATGGCCGCAAGGGCGGCCTGGGCCTCTTCCACCGTCTGGCAAGCCACGCTGGGACTTTGCAGGATGACGCGCTGGAACAGCCCGCGGGCCTCGGGCAGGCCCATCAGGCAGGCAATGGCCCCCGCCCCCGCCGATTGGCCGAAGGCGGTGACCCGCGCTGCATCGCCGCCCCAGGCGCCGATGTGGTCCTGCACCCAGCGCAGGGCCATCAGCTGGTCGAGCAAGCCGCGGTTGGGCGGCGCATCCGGCAGGTGCGCGAAGCCGTCGACGCCCAGTCGGTACTGGATGGAGACGAACACCACGCCCTGCCGCGCAAAGGCCGCGCCGTCGTACAGCGGCTCGGACGCGCTGCCGCGCACGAAGCCGCCACCGTGCACCCAGACCATGACGGGCAGGCGCGCGTCGGCCGGCGCGTCGGGCGCCCAGACGTTGAGCGACAGTGCATCCTCGCCGCCCACCGGATCGGCGTCGGGCGCGGCATGGCGCGGCCAGTGGGGAAAGGCGGGGCCGAAGTCGAGCGCCTCGCGCACGCCCTGCCACGGCGCAGCGGCAACGGGTGGCGCGAAGCGACGCGTGCCGAAGGGCGGCAGCGCGTAGCGGATGCCCTTGAAGACGCGAAGCCCGGCCTCCCGCCAGCCCCGAAGACGACCGCCGTGCGAGAGCTGCACTTCGGGCGCGCCGCGCGCGTCAGTCACGCTCGCCATTGCGCAGGGCGCTCGGGCCTCGTGCCAGTCTTGCGACGCGGTCCTTCGCTCATTCGGTGGCCAAGCCCAGCTTGTCGATGAGCGGCCGCCACACCGCGGCGTCGCGCGCAGCCCAGGCGCGCACATCGGCCGGCTTGGAGGCCGTGAGCGTCACGCTCATCGTCTCCAGTCGCTGGAGGTACTGGGCATTGCTGCGGCAGCCCTCGCTGACCGCATTGAGCCGCGCCAGCAGTTGCGGCGGCGTGCCGGCCTTGGCCACGATGGCGATCCACGAGGGCCGAGCCAGGTCGGCAGCGGCGGGCAGCAGCTCGGCGATGGTGGGGACGTCCGGCATCAGCGCGGAGCGCTGGTTGTCGAAGACCGCCAGCGCCACCAGCTTGCCGGCCTTGACCTGGGGAGCCGCGGTGCCGCCGACCAGCGTCATGGCCTGGATCTGATGGCCCATCAGCGCTGCCATGCCTGCGCCCTCGCCCACGAAGGGCACATGGGTGCCGGCCACGCCCAGCCTGTCGAGCAGGGCCGTGGTCAGCAGGTGCGCGGGGCTGCCCTTGCCCGGCGAGCCGAAGTTCAGCCCACCGGGCGTGGCCGCCGCCAGCTTCTGCAGGTCCGCCAGCCGAGCCACGCCCTCGCCAGCGGGCACCGTCAGCACCAGGGGCGAGGTGCCCAGCACGGCCACGCCGTCGAAGTCGGTCGACGGGTCGTAGGGATGCTGGCGATAGGTGTAGGGCGTGATGCTCATCTGCGACATGCCGATGCTCATCAACGTGTACCCGTCGGCCGCCTGGCCCTTGAGCGCGCTGACAGCCAGGATGCCGTTGGCGCCCGGCCGGTTCTGCACCACGACGGGCTGGCCCAGCGCCTGCGCCGCGCAGTCGGCCCAGACCCGCGTCATCGCATCGGACCCGCTGCCCGGCGGCTGCTGGGCGATCAGCTGGATGGGCTTGGTGGGATAGGCGGGCGCCTGCGCGCTGGCCGCTGCGGCAACGAAGAGCGAGCCGAGGCCCGCCAGGGCGGCAAGCCGCCGGCGAAGGGAAATCGTCATGGTGTCTCCTGAGGTCTTGTGAGGGATCGGGGAAAGCAGCGGGCGTACGGCGTCGAGGGATCAACCGGGGGGCGCGCGACGGCGGGCGGGCTTGGCCCTGCGCGAAGGTGGCTCGGCGGCCGGTGCCGCGCACCGCGCCGCGATCAGTTCCGCCAGCAACGCGAGCTGGGCCGAGGCGGAGGCAGAAGGCTGCGTGCGGCCGTGGCCCTCGAAGAGCTGCAGCAGGCCCAGCCCGCGCAGCGTCGAGAACACGAGGCCCAGCAGCGCCTCGCGGTCAGGCTGCGCCGCCAACTCCGGAAAGGTGGCGAAGAAGCCCTGCGACAGCTGCGCATCGAGCGCATCGCGCTGCCGGGCAATGTGGTCCAGCACCTCGGGCTGGCCGCGCGAGCCCAGGTAGATGTTCCAGGCCACCAGGAAGCGCGGCTGGGCATAGACCAAGGTATGGAGCGTCTGCAGGAAGCGCGCGGCGCGCTCCTGCGCGCCCAGCGCGACAGGCGGCCAGAACTCGCCGGCGTCGATGTGGCTGCGCAGCAGCTCGTCGAGCACCTGCATCATCAGCACGGCCTTGGACTCGAAGTGGTGCTGCACGGCGCCAGAGGTGAGCCCCGCGCTGCGGGCCAGCGCGTGGATGGACATCTGCCCGAAGCCCTGCTGCCCGATCAGGTCGATGGCTGTGCTGATGAGGTGCTGGCGCGTCTGCGCGCTGCGCTCGGCATGGGAGCGGCGGCCGGGGCGTGAGGATGCGGTCATGGGAGCGCCTTCGGATGGGACAGTCGCACAAACGCCGCGGAGGGCGGCCACTGCGGCTGGCCTGCATTCACATTTTGCATTTCGAGCGTAATGTATTTGTGCGCCGAGGAGCCGCACCTTGGGGTATGCCCGCGTGCCCCCGGGCCGGCATGCACAAGCGCCGTTGCCTTCAGCGTTGCCTCGATGCCCTTCCCGCAGCCACCGGCGCATCCGGCCAGTGGGCAGCCAAGTGGTCGATGAAGGACGCGATCCGCGCCGTGAGCGGCGTGTTGCGGTAGTACACCGCCTGCACGGCCTGCCGCACGTCGCGCGTGAGCCGCGGAAGCACTGGCACCAGCCGGCCTTCGGCGATGTCGCGCGCGGTCAGGAAGTCGGCCAGGCAGGCGATGCCCGCCCCCTCCAGCGCCAATTGCCGCAGCGTCTCACCGCTGGAGGCCGCGAGGGCGGGCTCGATGCGCAGCGGATGGCCTTCGGCATCGGCCACCGGCCATTCGTTGAGGCTGCTGGGCGTCGTGAAGCCCAGCAGCGTGTGTCGCGCGAGCTCGGCCACGCGGCGCGGCGTGCCGGCCGCGGCCAGATAGTCCGGCGACGCCAGCAGCCGCAGCGCGCTGCTGCCCAGCGGCCGCGCATGCAGCGTGGAGTCGCGCAGGCGGCCGATGCGGATGGCCACGTCCACGCGGTGTTCGAGCAGGTCGATCAAACCGTCGTGGCTGTGCAATTCCAGCGTGACCTCCGGGTAGCGCGCCCGGTAGCCCGCGACCAGCGGCACCACCACATGCAGCATGAAGGGCGAGGCGGCGTCCACCCGCAGCCGGCCGGCGGGGCGCTCGCGGCGTGCGGCCATGTCCTCTTCGGCGGCATCGACGCTGGCCAGGATGGCCCGCGCACGCGCCAGGAAGGCGGCGCCTTCCTCCGTCAGTTCCAGCCGGCGGGTGGTGCGGCGCATCAGCGTGGTGCCGAGCTTCTGCTCCAGCCGCGCCAGCGTGCGGCTGACGGCCGAGACGGTCATGCCCAGCTGATCGGCCGCCCGCGACAGGGCGCCGGTGTCGACCACGGCGGCCAGGGTCTGCATCTCGTCCAGCGTCGTCTTCATTCTTGATTCCAGATCAAAAGTGTTTGGTTTATAGACGGGTTTTTCGCAAGAGCGGATCGCAGGAGACTGGCGGCCTTCCAACGTGTTCGACCTGTTCGACTGCTTGTGCGGCCCCGGCCGCGAGGTGCCTTCCATGCCCATTGCCCTGTTCGCGCTGACGCTCAGCGCCTTCGCCATCGGCACGACCGAGTTCGTGATCGTCGGCCTCATCCCCACCATTGCCGCCGACCTGGGGGTGTCGCTGCCCTCGGCCGGCCTGCTGGTGAGCCTCTATGCCCTGGGCGTCGCCGTCGGCGCGCCGCTGCTCACCGCGCTGACCGGCCGGCTTCCGCGCAAGGCGCTGCTGCTGGGACTGATGGTGCTGTTCACGCTCGGCAACCTGGTGGCCTGGCGTGCGCCGGGCTACGAGTCGCTGATCGTGGCGCGGGTGCTCACCGGCCTGGCGCACGGCGTCTTCTTCTCCATCGGCTCGATCATCGCGGCCAGCGTGGTGCCGAAGGAAAAGGCGGCCAGCGCCATCGCCATCATGTTCACCGGCCTCACCGTGGCGCTGGTGACGGGCGTGCCGCTGGGCACGCTGATCGGCCAGCACCTGGGCTGGCGCGCCACCTTCCTGGCCGTCGCCGGGCTGGGCGTGGTGGCGGTACTGGGCAGCGCCGTGTTCGTGCCGCGCAACGTGCCGCACAGCCCGCCGGCCGCCCTGCGCGAGCAACTGGCCGTGCTGGCCCAGCCGCGGCTGCTGCTGGTCTATGCGATGACGGCGGTGGGCTACGGCGGCTCCTTCATCGCCTTCACCTTCCTGGCGCCACTGCTGCAGCAGGTGACGGGCTTCTCGGCCAACGCCGTGAGCGGCGTGATGCTGGCCTACGGCCTCTCGGTGGCCGTGGGCAACCTCTGGGGCGGCCGGCTGGCCGACCGCCTGGGTCCGGTGCCGGCGCTGCAGCGCATCTTCCTGGGCCTGGCCGCGGTGCTGGGCGTGCTGAGCCTGACCGCACCGCATCCGCTGCTGATGGTCGCCACGGTGCTGGCCTGGGGTGCGGTGGCCTTCGGCAACGTGCCGGGCCTGCAGGTCTACGTGGTGCAGCAGGCGCAGCGCTTCAGCCCCAAGGGCGCGGACGTGGCCTCGGGCCTGAATATCGCGGCCTTCAACCTGGGCATCGCCGGTGGCGCGGGGTTGGGCGGCCTGATCGTCGAGCGGATGGGCCTGGTGCACACCGGCTGGATCGGCGCGCTGGTGGTGCTGGGCGCCTGGGCGCTCACCACCTGGGCCGGCCGGCTGGACCGCCGCGATGCGCAAGGCTGCTCAAACGCCCGCAAGAACGGCGACGACTGCGTCGCCTGCTGACGCACGGCGCGGTCATCGGCCGCCAGCCGCGCGTTGCCGCGGCGGCTAGGCTTCATCCAACCCTTCACGCCTGTCACGAGGACATTCCATCATGAGCATCCCCGCCCCCATTCCCGCCTTTGGTCTGGGCACCTTCCGCCTCAAGGGCCAGACCGTCATCGATTCCGTCCGCAATGCGCTCGACGTGGGCTACCGTGCCATCGACACGGCGCAGATCTACGGCAACGAGGCCGAGATCGGCCAGGCCATCGCCGAATCGGGCGTGCCGCGTTCGCAGCTCTTCCTGACCACCAAGGTGTGGGTCGACAAGCTGGGCGCCGACGTGCTGATCCCCAGCCTCAAGGACAGCCTGCAGAAGCTGCGGACCGAGCAGGTCGACCTGACGCTGATCCACTGGCCCTCGCCCAGCCGCGCCGTGCCGCTGCGCGAGACGCTGGAGGCGCTGGCCGAGGCGCAGCGACAGGGCCTGACGGCGCAGTTCGGCGTCTCCAACTTCACCATCGCGCTTGTGCAGCAGGCCATCGAACTGGCCGGCAAGGGCGCCATCGCCACCAACCAGGTGGAGATCAGCCCCTACCTGCAGAACCACAAGCTGGTGAACTACGCGCGCATGCAGGGCGTGCACCTCACCTCGTACATGACGCTCGCCTATGGCAAGGTCCTGAAGGAGCCGGCGCTGGCCGAGATCGCCCAGCGGCACGGCGCAACGCCTGCCCAGGTGGCGCTGGCCTGGGCGTTGACGCAGGGCTTCTCGGTCATTCCGTCGTCCACGAAACCCGAGAACCTGGCGTCCAACCTGAAGGCGAAGGACCTGAAGCTCACCTCGGAGGACATGGCCGCCATCGCCGCGCTGGACCGCAACGAGCGCCTCGCCAACCCGGAGAGCCTCGCGCCCGCCTGGGACTGACACCCCGCCGTACGCGCGGCTATGCTGCGCGCCACCCATGGACCTGCGCAGCCTCCGCTACTTCATCGCCGTGCTCGAAGCGGGCAGCCTCTCCCGCGCGGCGGCCTCGCTGTACATCGCGCAGCCGGCGCTGACGGCGCAGATCAAGAAGCTGGAGGCCGAGCTCGACACGCAGTTGCTGGAGCGCTCGCATGCCGGGGTCACGCCCACCTCCGCCGGCCTGCAGCTCTACGAAGACGCCCGCCGCCTGCTGTCGGACGCCGACGCCATGCGCGACCGCATCCGCCAGCTGCCGCAGGGGCCGGAAGGCTCGGTGACCATCGCCCTGCCTTTCCTGCTCGCCTCGCTGCTGATGGGCCCGGTGCTGATGGCCCTGCGAGAGACGGCGCCGCGGGTGCGCGTCTTCGTGCTGGACGACCTGAGCCTGATGGTGAAGAAGGCCATGCTGGACCGGCGCGCCGACCTGGGCGTGCTGGTCGACACGCAGGCCGTCGACGGACTGGAGTGCCGGCCGCTGGCACGCGAGGCCATGTTCGTCTGCGGACAGGACGCCGATGGCGGCGTTCGGGCTCTGCTGCAGCCGTCCACACCCAAGGGCCGGCGCGAGGCGGCCACGCCGCCCGGCCGCCCCACGCTGGACTTCGACCATGCCGCCCGCCTTCCGCTGGTGCTGCAGTCGCGCCGCTTCTCGATCCGCCGCAGCGTGGAAGAAGCCGCGGCCGCGCGGGGCACCGCGCTGCACATCGTCCACGAGCACGACTCCGCACGCGTGATCCGCTCGCTCTACCTGCATGGCGCAGGCTTCACCTTCACGCCGGCCTGCGCGCTGCACGATGCGCCGCCCGCCCGCTCGGACTGGGTCGTCGCCCGCGTCGTGCGGCCCGAGCTGGTGCGCACCTACAGCCTGGCCCTGCCGGCTGGACGCGTGCTGGACGCCGCCACGCAGGCGGTGGTGGACGCCCTTCTGCTGCAGGCGCAGCGCCTGATCGAGGACGGTGCGTGGGAAGCCGAATGGCTGCACCGCGCAAAGCCCTGAGCGGCAGCACGCGGGCTGCCTGCCCGCATCAGCCCGGCCGTGCGCCCCGCCAGGGGCCATCACTTGCATTGATGCCCCGGCATCAGCAAACGGTATTTCCGCGATGACCGGCCTTCTGGAACAGTGACCGACACCGCCGCAGGACGCGCACGCAGTCCGCGCGGCAGCCGGTCGAGATTCCAGGAGACAGCCATCAACAACGCCAGCCCTTCCGCGCCCGCCGTCCGTCCGGTGACGAACGTGGCCACCCTCGTCGCCCGCAGCGCCCGCGCCCATGCGCGGCAGGTCGCGGTCCGCAGCGCCGATCGCAGCCTGACCTATGCCGAGCTGGAGCAGCGCGCATGCCGCCTCGCCAACGCCTTGCTCGGCCTGGGCCTGGGCCTGGTGCGCGGCGACCGCGTCGGCATCTACCTGCCCAACTGCCCCGAGATCGTCGAGCTGGAGCTGGCCTGCTACAAGGCCGCTCTGGTCAAGGCGCCCTTCAACGCACGCCTGTCGCCGGCCGAGGTTGGCGAGGTCGCGGCCAACAGCGAGGCCACGCTGATCGTCACCACCAGCGAACGGGCCGAGGCCATCCGCCCCCACCTGCGCGGCACGCCGCGGCTGGTGCTGCTGGACGCGCCCGGCGACGAAGGCTACGAAGGCCTGCTGGCCCGCGCCAGCGACCGCTTCGACGCGGTGCCGGTGCACGCCGACGAACTGGCCGTGCTGCACTACACCTCCGGCAGCTCGGGCGTGCTCAAGGCCGCCATGCAGACCTTCGGCAACCGGCTGGCGCAGCTGCGCAAGTTCCTCATGCGCAGCGAAGGCATGCGCAGCGGCCATTCGCTCGGGCTGGTCGGCCCGATCACCCATGCCTCGGGCATGCAGATCGTGCCCGCGCTGTGCAGCGGTGTGACCATCCGCATCTTCAACGGCTTCGAGCCCGGTTGCTTCCTGGCCGACATGAAGGCCGAGCGCATCACCCACACGTTCATGGTGCCGACCATGATCAACATGCTGCTGGCCGAGCTGGACGGCCAGTACCGCCCGCTGCCCGACCTGCAGCGGCTGGGCTATGGTGCCGCGCCGATGGCGCCGGCACGCATCCTGCGCGCGATGGACGTGTTCGGCCCCGTGCTGTCGCAGGGCTACGGCGCGGGCGAGACCACCTCCGGCGTGTGCGCCCTCAGCACCGAGGACCACCTGCATGCCCGCGCCGCCCGCCCCGAGCGCCTGGCCTCCTGCGGCCGGCCCTTCCTGGAGTGCGACGTGCAGATCCTGGACGACGCGGGCGAACCCGTGGCCATGGGCGAGATCGGCGAGATCGTGGTCGGTGGCGACGACGTGTTCGCCGGCTACTGGCGCGCGCCCGAGCTGACGGCCGAGGTGCTCAAGGACGGCCGCTACCACACCGGCGACCTGGCCCGCATGGACGAGGACGGCTTCGTCTACATCGTCGACCGCAAGAAGGACATGGTCATCAGCGGCGGCTTCAACGTCTATCCCTCCGAGGTCGAGGCCGTGCTGTACCAGCACGAGGCGGTGCAGGACGCCTGCGTCTTTGCCATCCCCGACGACAAATGGGGTGAGGCGGTGGCGGCGCATGTGGTGCTCAAGCCCGGCCGCACGGCGGATGCGGGGCTGATCGACGCCTTCTGCAGCGCGCAGCTGGCCGGCTTCAAGCGGCCGCGGCACATCGAGTTCGTGGCGGCGCTGCCGCGCAACCCCAACGGCAAGGTGATGCGCCGCGCGGTGCAGGCGCCGTACTGGCAGGGCCAGTCGCGGATGGTCAATTGAACGAGGGCGATGCCATGACGAACGCAACGACCTCCGCCCCTCTCTTCCGCGGCCCCTTCGAAGGCAGCGAGCGCGCCGCCGAACTGATCTCACGCATTCAGCACTTCATGAATGGTGAGTTGGCCGACCTGGCGCGCGAACACCAGCTCGACCACGAGCACAGCCCCGACCGCGCCCTGCTGCGCCAGGTCTGGCGCCGCTCGCACACGCTGGGCTTCTACGGCCTCACGCTGCCGGAGCAGCTGGGCGGCCTGGGCCTGTCGGTGCTGGACCACGTGCTGGTCAAGGAGGCCATCTACGCCACCGGCTCGCCCTTCGCGCCGCACGTGCTGGGCGAGCTGAGCGGCCCGCCGCGCGTGGGCGCACTGGTGCGCCATGCCACGCCGCAGCAGATGGCCCAGTTCATCCTGCCCGTGGCACAGGCCGAGCTGGCAATCTGCTTCGCCCTCACCGAGGCCGAAGCCGGCTCCGACGCCGGCGCGGTGCAGACGCGTGCGGTTCGGGATGGCGACGACTACGTCCTCACCGGCCGCAAGCGCTTCATCTCGGGCTCGCCCTTCGCCGATGCGGCCGTGCTGATGGCCTCGACCGCGCCCGAGGGCAGCGAGCAGCGCGAAGTGACGGCCTTCTTCGTCGACCTGCGTGCGCCGGGCGTGCGCGTCGAGTGCAACTACAAGACCATGGCCGGCCAGAGCAGCACCGGCGACATCGTGCTCGAGGGCTGCCGCATACCGGCCGGCCAGCGCATCGGCGAGCCCGGCCGCGGCTTGGCGCTGGCGCTGGGTCGCATCACGGTCAACCGACTGCTGCATTGCCCGGCGATGGTGGGCCTGGCCCAGGTGGCGCTGCGCGATGCGCGCGACTACGCGATGCAGCGCAAGCAGTTCGGTCGCGCCATCGCGCAATTCCAGGCCATCCAGCACATGCTGGCCGAGGCCGCCACCGAGCTGGCGGCGGCGCGCGCGCTGATGATCGCCACCGCCCGCCAGCTCGATGCCGGCGGCGACGCGCGGGCCGAGGCCTCCATGGCCAAGCTCTTCTGCTCGGAGACCGCCTTCCGTGTGGCCGACAAAGCGGTGCAGGTGCATGGCGGCGAAGGCATCGTGCAGGGTCGGCGCGTGGAGTTCCTGTTCCGCATGCTGCGCATGTATCGCGTGCTCACCGGCACCAGCGAGATTCAGAAGAACACCATCGCCAAGGAGCTGCTCGCGCCCGACAACGCCGGCTGACGCCCGGCACTGGCCGGCGCCGTGGACGCCCGCCCTCTCAAGAATCAAAAAGGAGACAAGCAAGATGACCGACATCAACCGCCGCCGCCTGGTGGGGGCTGGCCTCGCCGCCGCCCTCGCGCCCCTGGCTGCACCCCTCGCCCGTGCCGCCGAGCCCTACCCCAGCCGGCCCATCAAATGGGTGCTGCCCTACCTGGCCGGCACGGGCCCGGACAACACCGCACGCATCCTGGCCGAGGCAGTCGGCCCGATGCTGGGCCAGAGCGTGGTCATCGAGAACCGCGGCGGCGCGGGCGGCAACATCGGGGCCAAGCTGGTGGCCCGCGCGCCGGCCGATGGCTACACCTGGATCTACTCGGCCGCGCCCATGGCGGCCAACATGTTCATGTACAAGAGCCCGGGCTTCGACGCGCTCAAGGACTTCCGCCACATCATGCGGCTGACCAGCGCCGACGTGGTGCTGATCGTGAACGCCGACTCGGACATCCGCAGCGTGGACGACCTCGTCCGGCAGATCCGCGCCCGGCCCGGCAAGGTGGAATACGCCTCGGGCGGCGTGGGCACGCCTTCGCACCTGGGCGTGGAGATGTTCCTGGACGCGATCAAGGGCAGCGCGCTGCACGTGCCCTACAAGGGCGCGTCGGAGTTGTGCACCGCGGTGCTCGGCAACCAGGTGGTGTTCGGCGCGCCCATCCTGGCCGTGGCCTATCCCCAGATCCAGGCGGGTCGACTGCGTGCGCTGGCGGTGACCGGTCCGCGCCGCAACGCCGTGCTGCCGCAGGTGCCGACGCTGGCAGAGGCCGGCGTGCCCGGCGTCGAGCTGATCTCGTGGGGTGGCATCTCGGTGCCGGCCGGCACGCCCGATGCGGTGGTCGAGCGCATCCAGGCCGCCTTCGTGCAGGCGCTCAAGCAGCCGCGCGTGATCGCCCAGCTGCAGGAGCAAGGCGGCCAGGTGGACATCCAGGAAGGCAGCGCCTATGTCGATGGCTTCAAGCGCGAGATGCGCTCGACGCAGGCCATGATGAAGAAGGTCGGACTGGAGCCGCTCTGACAGCAGCCAAGGGGCTCCACAGGCGCACCGATTCGAATCATGCGGCCGCGGAGCAGGCCATGCCAGGGCACCCGCGGAACTGGCTTCGCCAGGCCGCGGGGTGCGCCCCCTCCAAGCCGAAGGCGCGAGAGAGGCGGAGCCGCGAAGCGGCATGGGGGTGCTTTTCAGTTCAGCGCGACGGATCGATCAGCACCTTCGCGCCCGTGTTGCGCGCGCCGTAGAAGGCGATGGCATCGGCACTCAGTGCGCCCGCCAGCGACACGGTCCGCGCGTAGTGGCTCGCAAAGGTCGTCTTGAGCTCGGCCGCGACGCGCGCACGCAGCGCCTGCGCCGCCGGCTCGCCAATCTTCTGCAGGAAGGGAAAGAGCAGCCAGCCGCCCACGCCCCAGGCCATGCCGAAGCTGCGGTGGATCTCGGTGGGCCGCGTGTCCAGGCCACCGTACAGATAGACCTGCTTGTGCACCGACGAGCCGTAGCGGCTGTATTCGCTGGGCGTTCGGCGCGCAATGGACGCCTCCATGCACTGCAGGATCTGGCCGGCCAGCGTGCCGCCGCCGGTGGCGTCGAAGCCGATGGTCGCGCCGGTGGCTACCAGCGCCTCGGTGAGCTGGGCCATGAAGTCCGGCGCGCTGCTGTCGCACACATGCACGGCCCCCTGCCCGTGAAGCAGCGCCGCCTGCTCGGGCTTGCGCACGATGTTCACCAGGCCGATGCCGTCCTTCAGGCAGATGCGGTTGAGCATCTGGCCCAGGTTGCTGGCGGCCGCCGTGTGCACCAGTGCCGTGTGGCCCTCGCGCTTCATGGTCTCGACCATGCCCAGCGAGGTGAGCGGGTTGACGAAGCAGGAGGCGCCATCCGCCGCCGTTGCATCCTCGGGCAGCAGCAGGCACTGGGCCGCAGGCATGGTGCGGTACTGCGCATACATGGCGCCGCCGATCAGGGCCACGGTGCGGCCCAGCAGCGCCTGCGCGGCCGGCGAGGAACCTGCGGCCACCACCAGGCCGGCGCCTTCGTTGCCCACCGGCAGGCTCTGGCCCACGCGGGCGGCCACGGCGGGCATGGCGCGCTCCGGGATGCGCGCAATCACCACGGGGCGCTCCGCGCTGCCCGAGACCTGCACGGTCGAAAGGTCCGCAGGGCCGAGCAGCAGGCCGATGTCGGAGGGATTGATGGGCGTCGCCTGCACGCGGATCAGCACCTCGTCGGCGCCAGGTTGCGGTACGGGCACCCCTTCCAGGCTGATCCGCAGCGTGCCGTCGGCCTGGACGAGCGAGCGCAGTTGCAGGGCGGTGGCGGGGAGGATCTCGGGCATGGACGTCTCCGGAAGAGGGATGAAAGCGCCGCAGCGGATGGCAGCGGGCGACGGGGCGCTCATTGTGGGTGCCGCCAGCAAGCGCTGCTGTCGCGGGGCCATCAGACCGGCGCCGGTGGCATCGCGGGGATCGGCCCGCGCGAGGATGCGGGCCTCAACCCGCCCATGGGCACTGTGCGGCCGCGCCCAAAAAGCAGAAGGGGCCCGAAGGCCCCTTCTGCAGTGGATTGCACGCGCGCTCAGGCGGTCTCGTGCGCCGCCGGCAATGCGGCGGCTCCGTTCTTCTGCTTCTTCGTCTTGATGAAGAAGCCGATGGTCTGCCATGCGATGAACACACCGATCAGCGACAGCAGCGTGCCGCTGATGGGCCGGTCGAAGAAGATGCCGAAGCTGCCGCGGCTCAGCAGCAGCGTGCGGCGGAAGTTCTCTTCCAGCATCGGGCCCAGAATGAAGCCCAGCATCAGCGGCGCGGCATCCAGGTCGAACTTCATGAACAGGAAGCCCAGCAGGCCGAAGGCGGCGGTGATGTACAGGTCTTCGAGGTTGTTGTTGACGCTGTACGTGCCGATGCAACAGAAGAACAGGATGCCCGGGAAGAGCACGGCGTACGGGATCTTGAAGACCGACAGCCAGTAGCGCACCAGCGGCACGTTCAGGATGATCAGGAAGCAGTTGCCGACCCACATCGAGGCGACCAGGCCCCAGAACAGTTCCGGGTGACCGGCGATCATGTTCGGGCCGGGCTGGATGCCCTTGATGATGAAGGCGGCCATCATCAGCGCCATCACGGCGTTCTCGGGGATGCCGATGGACATCAGCGGAATGAAGCTGGTGCGGGCTGCGGCTTCGTCGGCTGCGGCCTGGCCGGCCACGCCTTCGATACAGCCGGTGCCGATCTCGTGCTTGTACTTGCTGACCTTCTTGTCGATGGCGTAGGCCGCGAACTGGGCGATGGCCGGGCCGCCGCCGGGCAGGATGCCCAGGAAGGAGCCGATCACGCTGCCGCGCAGGGCGCTGGGGATGATCCGCTTGAACTCTTCCCAGGTGGGCATCAGGTGGATCTTGCCGTTGAAGGGCGAGCGCTCTTCACCGCTGTCGAGGTTCTTGGTGATCTCGGCGATGCCGAAGCAGCCCAGCGCGATGCTGACCAGGCCCACGCCGTCGGCGAGGAAGGGCAGGTCCATGGTGTAGCGCTGCACGCCGCTGTTGACGTCGGTGCCGATCTGGCCGAGCAGCACGCCGATCAGGCACATGGCCAGGCCGTTGAGCAGGCTGCCGGTGGTCACGAAGCTCACGCAGACGAAGCCCACCATCATCAGCGCGCAGTAGTCCGCGGGGCCGAACAGGAAAGCCACCTCGCCCAGCTTGGGCGCCAGGAAGGTCAGCACGATGATGGCCACGGTGCCGCCGATGAAGCTGGAGAAGCCGGCCGTGAACAGCGCCAGGCCCGTCTTGCCCTTGAGCGTCATCGCGTAGCCGTCGATACAGGCCACGATCGAACTCGCGTGCGGGATCTTCATCGTGATCGCCGACACGCTGTCGCCGTACTGCGCCCCGTAGTAGATGCCGGCCAGCATGATCAGCGCGCCGGTGGTGTCGATGGAGTACGTCAGCGGCAGCAGCAGGCTGATGGTGGCCAGCGGGCCCAGGCCGGGCAGCAGGCCCACCAGGGTGCCGACCACGCAGCCGATGGCGCAGTACATCAGGTTGTGGATGGTCAGCGCGTGCTCGAAGCCGAACGCCAGGTTATGGAGAGCTTCCATGGTGTGCAGGCTCCGATCAGTACAGGGGAAGGTTCAGGCCCAGCAGCTTCTGGAAGCCGAAGGCGAAACCCACGAGCACCACCGCCACCTTAACGTTGCGTACCCAGGAATACTTGCCGCTGGCCGCCAGCGAGGCGATGAACACCATGACGACGATGCCCACGGTCATGTTCACGTAGGTGGACACGAGCGCGAAGGTGCACAGGCTGGCCAGGATGATCGCGATGTTCTTGAAGTTGACCGACATCGGGATCGGCTTGACGAAGCGCGAGCGGATCACGGTGATGATCCCGATGGCCAGCAGCATGCCGCTGACCATGGCCGGGAACAGGCCCGGGCCGGCGTGCGCGAAGCTGCCGATCTGGTAGTTGAAGGCCGGCACGCCGAACAGCAGTGCAAGCGCGATGAGGAACAAGCCTCGGTTGAGGTTGCGATCGTTCATAAGGGGAGGCGAAGCGTCGTCATGTTGATGTTGTGGATCGGTTGGTCCCTCTCGCGCCGGGGGATCCGGCGGGGTGCCAATGTCTCCTTTGCAGCCGCAGCTGCTGGGGCGGAGGGGATGCTCCGGCTGCCACACTGATCGGAATCTGACCGACTGCAGAGGGGAATTACGTACCGGAGGGCCCCTGCGGCGCGCAGGCGTCGCATCGGTGACTTTTCCTCCGGGTTAACACGAAGAAGCGGCTACGCAAATACACGTAGACGCCCGTTTTCCCGGGCTTCGCCGGGTCATCGACGGCGACCGAAATACCCATGAAAAAGCCGCCCGAAGGCGGCCTCTGGAACATGGGCGCGCGGCCTTTCGTCCGTTCAGCCGGGGGGCTGCGTCAGATCGTCGAGTGCCTGCTCGAAGTCGGCCTCGGCCGCCAGCCGGCGCATGGGCGGCAGCGCGGCGAGCAGGCGGCGGCCGTAGCCCATGGACACCAGGCGCGTGTCGCACACGACCAGCACGCCACGGTCGCTTTCGCGCCGGATGAGCCGGCCCGCGCCCTGCTTGAGCGCCACGGCCGCCTCGGGGATGGAGTAGTCGCCGAAGCCGCTGCGGCCCTGCGACTCCAGCCGGCGCGTGCGCGCCTCCACCAGCGGATCGCCCGGCGGCGGGAAGGGCAGCTTGTCGATCACCACGAGTTGCAGCACATCGCCCGGCGCGTCGAAGCCCTCCCAGAACGAGGCGGAGGCCACCAGCACGCAACCGGTCGCGCCCGCGTCGGCGCCCGCGCGGAAGCGCTCCATCAGTACGCGCTTGGGCCACTCGCCCTGCACCAGCACATCGACGTCGCTGCCGGCGGCACGCAGGCGCTCGCGCAGGCCGTCGCCGATGGTGCGCAGCGCGCGCAGCGTGGTCGTCAGCACCAGCGTGCGGCCACCCAGCCGCAGCGCGCCCTTGGCCGCCAGCGCCGCCACGGCGTCCGGATGGCCGGCATCGGCGGGCCGGGGAAACTGCCGCGGCACATAGAGCGCGGCCTGCTGCGCATAGTCGAAGGGGCTGGCCACGCGCAGCACCTGCGCTTCGTCCAGGCCGCACGGCTCGGTGAACCAGCGCAGTTGCGGGTCGTCGCCCAGCGTGGCCGAGGTGAAGATCCAGGCACGGCTGCGCGACTCCCCGCCCTGCTCCTGCGGGGACGGCGCCGGGCGGTCGGCCTTGAGCACGCGCTTGCGCACCGCATCGGCGATGTCCAGCGGTGACTGCACGAGTCGCAGCTGGGTGCCGATGTCGACCCAGCGCACCGCATCGGGCGGGCACGGTTCGGTCAGCAGGCCTGCCCGCTCGACCAGCAGGCCGGCGCGCTCGGCCAGGCGGACGAAGTCGGGGGAAAGCTCGCTGACCGTGTCCAGCGCGACAGCGGCGTCTTCCGCGGCGCGGCGCAGGGTGTCCAGGCCGCCCTGCCAATGGGTGGCGCCGATGCCTTCGGGGGCGGCGCCGTTCCAGCGCAGCTTGGCGCCGGGCCAGCCCTTGCCGGCCACCATGCGCAGTTCGCGGGCCGCGTGCTCGAGCTTGCCGGCCACGTCCTGCCAGTCGGCCAGGCCGCGTGCCTGCTGCAGCCCGGCGGCGAGCAGGTCGCGCGCAAAGTCCAGCACCTGCCCGGTACCCAGTTGCAGGCCGAGGAACTGCACGCCCGTCTCGTTGAGCTGGTGTGCCTCGTCGAAGATCACCACGCGCACGCTGGGCAGCAGCTCGGCCATGCCCGACTCGCGCACCGCGAGGTCGGCGAAGAACAGGTGGTGGTTGATGACCACCACGTCCGCCGCCAGCGCCTCGCGCCGGGCCAGGTTGACGTGGCAGGCCTTGAACTGCGGGCACTGCTGGCCCAGGCAGTTGTCGCGGGTGGAGGTGACCAGCGGAATGACCGGCGAGCGCTCGTCCAGGCCCGGCAGCTCGGCCAGGTCGCCGGTGCGCGTGGTGAGCGCCCAGCGCTCGACCTTGGCCAGCGCATGGGCCACGCCCCGCTCCCCCCCGGCGTCATGCCGGGCCTGGGCCATGCGGTGCAGGCAGAGGTAGCTGCCCCGTCCCTTGAGCAAGGCAGTGCGCAGCGGCAGGTTGAGCGCCTCCAGCAGACGTGGCAGGTCGCGCCCGAAGAGCTGGTCCTGCAAGGCCTTGGTGGCGGTCGACAGCAGCACCCGCTCGCCACTCAGCAAGGCCGGCACGAGGTACGAAAAGGTCTTGCCCACGCCCGTGCCCGCCTCCACCACCAGTTGCCCCCCTTCGGCCACGGTGTGGGCGATGGCCAGCGCCATCTGCGTCTGGCCCTCGCGCACGCGGAACTGGTCCGCCGCCTGCGACAAGGCCCCGCCGTCGGCGAAGACATCCATCACCTCGTCAGCGAGCGCCATCTAGCCTTTCCTCCCGGTCGAAGGGCACCTGGGCGTCGCTCCTGGCAGACACAAGCTTTCGACAAAGGAGAAACTGTGAATTGTGTTTAACGGTGTCACTGGATCGCTCGATAATGGGTGTCAGACAGCCACATAGCCTTCTCGTTGGCGCGCCGCGGCGCCGACCGCGCCAATGCCTCACACCGGTTTCCGATTGTCCGCTGCCACGGGTCTCCACCAGGGAGACCGGCCTTACCAACAGGATCAGGTCGCCCTGATCGGGCATCCCCAGCGCCCGGGCTGCCTCCTCGCGGTGGTCGCCGACGGCATGGGCGGCCGCAGCGGCGGCCGCAAGGCATCGGAGCAGGTCATCATGACCGCGCAGCAGCTGTTCGCCCGCTATGCACCGGGCACGGACGATCCCGACCGGCTGCTGCGCCAACTGGTCGACGAAGCCCACACCGTGATCCGGCTGACCGCGCTGTCGAGCGAGCAGGAGCCGCACAGCACCGTGGCGGCCTTCCTGCTCGACCCCGATGGCCGGGGCGCCTGGATCCACGCCGGCGATTCGCGCATCTACCTGTTCCGCCGCGGCCGCCTGGTGCGCCGCACGCGCGACCATTCCTATGTCGAGGTGCTGGTGCAGCGCGGCGAGCTGGACGAGGACGAGGCCTTGCGCCATCCGAAGGCCAACATCCTCGTGGGCTGCCTCGGCATGCAGTCCACCCTGCCGCCGATGGACCTCGAGGCCATCGATGGCGTCCAGCCCGGCGACGCGTTGATGGCCTGCTCTGACGGGCTCTGGCACTACTTCACGCCCGAGGAGTTCGGAGCGGTCATCGCGCGATACCCGGCCCGCGCAGCGGCCGAGATGCTGGTGAACGAGGCGCGTCGCCGCGCCGGCGGGGCGGGCGACAACCTGTCGCTGATCCTGGTGAAGGTGGAGGAACTGCCCGGCAAGCCGGCCACGCCCTCCTCCGCCGCGCTCGACGCGTTCATGGACAGCAGCCCGCGGCGCTGAGCACGGCCGCCGATACGGCGGCTTCAGCCGCTCGCCGCCAAGCCGGCGCCCGCCCTGCAACATGGAGGGCCCGCCCCATAAGCGGGCACCGCGGCGGCACGTCTTGGCGAGTGCGGACTCAGGGCTTGGCTGCCGGATCCGGCAGCGGCGCCGCCGGCGGCTTGGTGCGCTCGGCATTGCGGCGCTGGGCGTCTGCGCGACGCTGCTGGGCGTCGACCTGTCGACGCTCGTAGCGTTCGCGCTCCGCGGCATCCTGGGTGCGCCGCTGGGCCCGCTCGGCCGCCTTCTCGGCCTGTGCCTTCTGCCGGTCCTCGAACTGCTGCCGGCGCTGCGACGCCTGCGCGGCAGTGGCGGCCCGGCTGGCCGCATGGTCGGCGTTGCGCTGCTCTCGGTCCTGCTGGGCCTGCCGGTTCCGGTCGCGTTCCTGGGGCAGGTCGCGCGCAGGCGGGTTGGCCTGTTTGTCCTGGATGCGGCGCAGGGCGTCTTCGCCTCGTTGGCGGCGCTCCGCATCATTGAGCACGGCTTCACGCCGCTTGAGCCCATCCAGCGTCTCGCGGTGCAGACGGCTCTCGGCATTGAGGCAGTCATCGACGGCGAAGCGCTGGTAGCACTGAGCCCGGCGGGCCGAGTAGCGCACCTCTTCGGCCTTGCGCTCGACGCCGATGCGCTCGCGTTCGTCCGCCGCCTGTGCCGAACCGGGCGCAGCCGCCGACACGGCGGATTGGGCAAGCACGGTGCCCGCCGGCACGGCGACCAGCATCAACGCGACAAGGCGAAGGGAAAAGCTCATGTGAGGCGGGTGTCCACGGTACGGCGCTCCAGCGCCAGGAACTCGGCCGACTGCATTTCGTTCAGTCGCGAGACGGTGCGCGGAAACTCGTGCGCCAGCGGCCCTTCGGTGTAGAGCTGCTCCGGCGGCACCGCGGCCGAGAGCACGAGCTTCACCCGCCGATCGTAGAACACGTCCACCAGCCAGGTGAAACGCCGCGCTTCCGAGGCCATGCGCACCGGCATCTCGGGCACGTCGGACAGCAGCACGGTGTGGAACTGGCTGGCAATCTCAAGGTAGTCGTTCATCGAGCGCGGGCCGCCGCACAGCGTGCGGAAGTCGAACCACACCACGCCGCCAGCACGACGCCGGGCGCGGATCTCGCGCTTCTCGATGTTCAGCACCGGGTTGTCGTCGCCCTTCTCCGCCAGCTTGTCAAAGATCTTGCGC
This sequence comes from Pseudacidovorax sp., assembly GCF_017991995.1. Lineage (GTDB taxonomy): Bacteria > Pseudomonadota > Gammaproteobacteria > Burkholderiales > Burkholderiaceae_C > Xenophilus. The sequence goes on from NZ_JAGOPN010000015.1 coordinate 42,777, forward strand.
AGCTCCTTCTCGGAGCCACTGTCGTTGGGCGTGATGTACAGGCGCACCTGCTCCAGCGTGCGGCGCCGGTAGTCGGTGCCGTTGTCCACGTTGATGACCTCGAGCTTCGCGTTGAGCAGGTCGATGGCCGGCAGGATGCGGTCGCGGTGCAGCCCGCCGGGGTACAGGTCGTCGGGCTTGAAATTGGAGGTGGTGACGAAGCCCACGCCGTTCTCGAACAAGGCCACCAGCAGGCGATGCAGGATCATCGCGTCGGTGATGTCGGCGACGTGGAACTCGTCGAAGCAGATCAGCTTGAAGCGCTTGGCGATGCGCTTGCCCAGCTCATCGAGCGGGTTCTGGATGCCCTGCAGGTCTGCCAGCTCACGGTGCACCTCACGCATGAACTCGTGGAAGTGCAGGCGTGTCTTGCGGTTGATGGGCACCGCGTTGAAGAAGCAGTCCATCAGGAAGCTCTTGCCGCGCCCGACGCCGCCATACATGTAGACACCGCGCGGCACGGCCGGGCGATGGATCAGCTTCTTGAAGGCGTTGGAGCGCTGGGCCTTGTACTCGGCCCACTCGCGGGCGCAGCGGTCCAGCGCGTCGACCGCGCGCAGTTGCGCGGGATCGGCGGTGTAGCCGCGGCCCTTGAGTTCGGCCTCGTAGGCCTCCTTGACGGACGGGAGCGCCAACTCAGAAGTTCAGCGTGCGCTTGTCGACGGCCAACGCGGCTTCCTTGGTCGCCTCGGAGAGCGACGGGTGCGCGTGGCAGATGCGGGCGATGTCCTCGGCCGAGGCCTTGAACTCCATCGCGACGACGGCTTCCGAGATCAGCTCGCTGGCCATGGGGCCCACGATGTGCACGCCCAGAATCTCGTCGGTCGTTGCATCGGCCAGGAACTTCACCATGCCCGTGGTGTCGCCCAGCGCGCGCGCGCGGCCGTTCGCCAGGAAGGGGAAGGTGCCGGCCTTGTATTTCACGCCATCGGCCTTGAGCTGCTGCTCGGTGCGGCCTACCCACGCGATCTCGGGGCTGGTGTAAATCACCCAGGGGATGGTGTTGAAGTTGACGTGCCCATGCTGGCCGGCAATGCGCTCGGCCACGGCCACGCCCTCTTCTTCCGCCTTGTGCGCCAGCATCGGGCCGCGCACCACGTCGCCCACGGCCCACACGTTGGGCAGGCTGGTCTTGCACTCGTCGTCCACGATGATGGCGCCGCGGTCGTCCAGCTTCAGGCCCACGGCCTCGGCATTCAGGCCGATGGTGTTGGGCACGCGGCCGATCGAGACGATCAGCTTGTCGGCTTCCAGCTTCTTGGCTTCGCCCTTGGCATCGGTGTAGTCGATGGTGACGCCGGCCTGGGTCTTGGCGACCTCGCCCACCTTCACACCCAGCTCGACCTTCAGGCCCTGCTTGTCGAAGGCCTTCTTGGCTTCCTTGGCGATCTGCTCGTCCACGGCGCCCAGGAAGGTCGGCAGACCTTCGAGGATGGTGACGTCCGCACCCAGGCGGCGCCACACGGAGCCCATCTCCAGGCCGATCACGCCGGAGCCGATCAGCGCCAGCTTCTTGGGCACGGCACCGACGCGCAGCGCGCCGTCGTTGGACAGCACGGTCTCCTCGTCGAAGGGCACGCCGGGCAGCTGGCGGGCGTTGGAGCCCGTGGCCACGATGATGTGCTTGCCGACCAGCGTCTCTTCGGCAGCGCCGGCGACCTTGATCTCGTAACCGCCTTCGGCTGCCTTCGCGAAGGAGCCGCGGCCGTGGAAGAAGCTGACCTTGTTCTTCTTGAACAGGTACAGGATGCCGTCGTTGTTCTGCTTCACCACGCCGTCCTTGCGGGCCAGCATCTTGGCCACGTCCATCTTGACGTCGGAGGCCGTGATGCCGTGCTCGGCGAAGTGCTTGTTGGCGTGCTCGAAATGCTCGGACGACTGCAGCAGGGCCTTGGATGGGATGCAGCCCACGTTGGTGCAGGTGCCGCCCGGTGCCGGGCCGCCCTTGCCGTTCTTCCATTCGTCGATGCAGGCGGTGTTGAAGCCCAGTTGGGCCGCGCGGATGGCAGCGATGTAGCCGCCGGGGCCACCGCCGATGACGATGACGTCGAATTGCTTGGTGCTCATGGGTGTCCTTGGTGCGGTTGCGCGCCGACGGGGCGTGCGGCAACCTGCTCGAATGAAAAGGCGGGAATGTCTGCGCGTTCGCTGGCGTGTTCGATCGTCATGGCGCACATGCGGCCCCGGTCGTCGAACTCCAGCAGCGTGCTCTCGTCGAGGTCGCGCGTCTCGGCCACCTGGCCGCTGCGGAACTCGATGTAGAGGGTGTCCGTGTCCTGGAAGTACGTGACCTTCATGGCCTGAAGCTCCGATCGAAAAACGCATTGTGGACGGTCTCGCCGTCCTCCAGGAGCACGACGCGCAGCCATCGGCCTTCCGCCTCTGGCACCGGCGCCCACAGGCGCCTGCGGCCGTCTTCCTGGAGATGGCGATGCTGCGGCGCCTGCACCACCCGCTCAATCCACGCGAGCTCGATCGACTTGCGGTCGTCGCGCTCGCGCGTGGCGAGAAAGTACTGGGTGCAGCGCAGCGCCATCGCTCACGCAGCCGGGGCGATCAGATGTCGAAGAGCAGGCGCGAGGGATCTTCCAGCGCTTCCTTCATCGCGACCAAGCCCAGCACGGCTTCGCGGCCGTCGATGATGCGGTGGTCGTAGCTCATCGCCAGATAGTTCATCGGGCGCACCACGATCTGGCCGTTCTCGACCACGGCACGGTCCTTGGTGGCGTGCACGCCCAGGATGGCCGACTGGGGCGGGTTGATGATGGGCGTCGAAAGCATGGAGCCGAAGGTGCCGCCGTTGGAGATGGAGAAGGTGCCGCCGGTCATCTCGTCGATGGACAGCTTGCCTTCCTGGGCCTTCTTGCCGAACTCGGCGATCTTCTTCTCGATGTCGGCGAAGCTCATCTGGTCGGCATTGCGCAGGATCGGCACCACCAGGCCGCGCGGCGAACCGACGGCGATGCCGATGTCGAAGTAGCCGTGATAGATGATGTCGTTGCCGTCGACCGAGGCGTTGAGCACCGGGTACTTCTTGAGGGCGTGCACGGCCGCCTTGACGAAGAAGCTCATGAAGCCGAGCTTGGTGCCGTGCTCCTTGGTGAAGGCGTCCTGGAACTTCTTGCGCAGGTCCATCACGGGGGCCATGTTCACCTCGTTGAAGGTGGTCAGGATGGCGTTGGTGGACTGCGACTGCAGCAGGCGCTCGGCGATGCGGGCGCGCAGGCGGCTCATCGGCACGCGCTCTTCGGGGCGGTCGCCCAGGTTGGCAGCGGTGGGGGCGGCGACCTGCGGCAGCGAGGTCTTGGGGGCACCGGTCGGGATCTGAACGGCAGGTGCCTTGGCGGCGGTGGCGCCACCGGCCACGGCCGACAGCACGTCGCCCTTGGTCACGCGGCCGTCCTTGCCGGAGCCGGCGACGTCGCTGGTCTTCAGGCCGTTGTCGGCCAGCAGCTTGGCGGCGGCGGGCATGGCCACGTCGGACTTGGCGCCACCGGTCGCGGCGGGCGCTGCGGCAGCCGGGGCCGATGCGGCGGGCGCAGCCGCGGCGGCAGCCGGTGCGGGCGCGGCTGCGCCGGCCTTGCCTTCGGTGTCGATCTTGGCGATCAGCTGGTCGGCGACGACGGTGGCGCCGTCGGCCTGGACGATCTCGGCCAGCACGCCGGACGCCGGGGCCGGCACTTCGAGCACGACCTTGTCGGTCTCGATCTCGATCAGGATTTCATCGGCCGTGACGGCTTCGCCGGCCTTCTTCTTCCACTGCAGCATCGTGGCTTCTGCCACGGACTCGGACAACTGGGGAACCTTGACTTCAACGATGGACATTTTTATGGACTCTGCTTATTCGAGGGAAACACGCCCGCGAACGACAAAAAAATGGGGCGCGCAAGAACAGCAGGCCGGCGCAACGCGCCGGCCTCCGTGGCGGGGACTTACTTGGTCAGGACGAAGCCCTTGAGCTTGCCGAACGCGCCGTCGACCAGCGCCTTCTGCTGCTCCTGGTGCAGGTGGGCGTAACCCACGGCCGGCGACGCGGAGGCGGCACGCCCGGAGTAGCCCAGCTTCTGGCCGTCGAGCATGTTCTCGTGGATGTAGTGCTGCACGAAGAACCAGGCACCCTGGTTCTGGGGCTCGTCCTGGCACCACACGATGTCTGCCGCATTGGGGTACTTCTTGACCTCGGCCGCGAAAGCCTTGTGCGGGAAGGGGTAGAGCTGCTCGACGCGGATGATGGCCACGTCGTCGGCGCCCTTCTCCTCGCGCTTCTTGGCCAGGTCGTAGTAGACCTTGCCCGAACAGGCGACGATGCGCTTGACCTTGTCGGCCTTCAGTTCCTTGACGTCCGGGATGACCGTCTGGAAGCCGCCCTTGATGAACTCCGACACCGGCGAGGTCGCGTCCTTGTTACGCAGCAGCGACTTCGGGGTCATGATGACCAGCGGCTTGCGCAGGTTGCGCACCATCTGGCGACGCAGCAGGTGGAAGATCTGACTGGCCGTCGTGGGCTGCACCACCTGGATGTTGGTGTCGGCCGACAACTGCATGAAGCGCTCCAGGCGGGCCGAGCTGTGCTCGGGGCCCTGGCCTTCATAGCCGTGCGGCAGCATCAGGGTCAGGCCGTTCAGGCGGCCCCACTTCACTTCACCCGAGGCGATGAACTGGTCGATCACCACCTGGGCGCCGTTGGCGAAGTCGCCGAACTGGGCTTCCCAGATCACCAGGGTGTTCGGGTCGTTGGACGCATAGCCGTATTCGAAGCCCAGCACCGCCTCTTCGGACAGGATGGAGTCGATGACGACGAACGGGGCCTGGTTCTCGGCCACGTTCTGCAGCGGCACGTAGGTGCCGGTGTCCCACTTCTCACGGTTCTGGTCGTGCAGCACCGAATGGCGGTGGGTGAAGGTGCCGCGGCCGCAGTCCTCGCCCGACAGGCGCACCGGGTAACCGCTGGCCACCAGCGAGGCGAAGGCCATGTGCTCGCCCATGCCCCAGTCGACGTTGACGTCGCCGCGGCCCATGGCGGCGCGGTCGTCCAGCACCTTCTTGACCAGCGGATGCACCGTGAAGCCTTCCGGCACCGTGGTGATCTTCTCGGCCAGTCGCTTCCACTCGGCCAGCGGCAGCGCGGTCTCGGCAGCGTCGGTCCACTTCTTATTGGCGAAGGCGCTCCAGTCGACAGCGTACTTGCGCTTGAAGTCGGTGAGCACCGGGTCGACGGTGTTCTTGCCGGCGTCGAAGGCGGCGCGCTGGGCCTTGACCATGTCGTCACCCAGCGTCTCGCCCAGGCCCTGGGCCGCCAGCTTGTCGGCGTACAGCTTGCGCGTGCCAGGGTGGGCGGCGATCTTCTTGTACATCAGCGGCTGGGTGAGCGAGGGGGTGTCCTGCTCGTTGTGGCCCAGCTTGCGGAAGCAGATGATGTCGACGACCACGTCCTTGTTGAACTCCTGGCGGTATTCCAGGGCCAGTTGCATGCACAGCACCACGGCTTCCGGGTCGTCGCCGTTCACGTGCAGCACGGGCGCCTCGATCATCTTGACGACGTCGGTGCAATACAGCGTGGAGCGGCTGTCGCGCGGATCGGAGGTGGTGAAGCCGATCTGGTTGTTGATGACGATGTGGATCGTGCCGCCGGTGTAGTAGCCGCGGGTTTCGGCCAGGGCCAGCGTCTCCATGATGACGCCCTGGCCGGCAAAGGCCGCGTCACCGTGCACCAGCACGGGCAGCACCGAGGCGCCGCGCTTGTCGCCGCGACGGTCCATGCGGGCACGCACCGAGCCCTCGACCACCGGGTTCACGATCTCCAGGTGCGAGGGGTTGAAGGCCAGGCTCAGGTGCATCGGGCCGCTGGGCGTGGTCACGTCCGAGCTGAAGCCCTGGTGGTACTTGACGTCGCCGCTGGGCAGGTCTTCGGGGGCGGTGTGGTCGAACTCGGCGAACAGGTCCTTGGGCGCCTTGCCCAGGGTGTTGACCAGCACGTTCAGGCGGCCGCGGTGGGCCATGCCGATCACGATTTCCTGCACGCCCTTGGCGCCGGAACCGTTGACCAGCTCGTCCATGGCGACGATGAAGCTTTCGCCGCCTTCGAGCGAGAAGCGCTTCTGGCCGACGTACTTCGTGTGCAGGAAGCGCTCCAGGCCCTCGGCGGCCGTCAGGCGCTCGAGCACGTGCTTCTTCTTCTCGGCGCTCAGCTTGGGGTTGGTGCGTGCGGCTTCGAGCTTCTGCTGCCACCAGCGCTTCTGCGCCTGGTCGGTCATGTACATGTACTCGACGCCGATGGTGCCGCAGTACGTCTCGCGCAGGGCGTTCAGCAGGTCGCGCAGCGACATGGTGTCGCGGCCGAAGAAGGTGTTGCTGGTGTTGAAGACCGTCTCGAGGTCGGCATCGGCGAAGCCGTAGAACGAGGGCTCAAGCTCGGGGATGGCCGGACGCTCGGCGCGCTGCAGCGGATCCAGGTTGGCCCAGCGGGCGCCGACGTTGCGGTAGGCGGCGATCAGCTGCTGGACGGCGGTGCGCTTGCGACCCAGCTCGGAGTCGGCGCCGCTGGCCTCGACCACGCGGGTGCCGCCCTGCTTGGCGCGCTCGGCGAAGGCATTGATGACAGGTTGATGCGGAACATCGCGGGAATCGCTTCCGTCCGACGCCGGCACGTGCTGGAGTGCATCAAAGTACGAGCGCCAGTTGTCGGGCACGCTTCCCGGATTGGCGAGATAGTTCTCGTACATCTCTTCGACATAGGGCGCATTGCCGCCGAAGAGGTAACTGTTGCCTTGGTAGGCGTTGTAGATGGACGCGGGGGAATCGCTCATGTTCCGCTGACCTCCGCTTCCCTTGGGGAAGCATTAGCTGGTTAAGAAAACCTTCCGCGACACGGCTGAACCGGATGGCGGATGCGACTGTGGCTGGGGAAGGGCCTGAGTACACCCGGGATTGTGCCACGCCGCACGCGCGCACTGCCGCGGTGATTCGGAACGCACCATTGTGCGCCGCGAATCTGACAACAGAACACACCACGAAGTTCAGCCGATCAGGCGCTGGATGGCCTGAAGGCTGGTCGGGTCGTCGATGGTGGTCAGATCGCCGGGATCGCGCCGCTCGCACACGGCCTGCAGGGCGCGGCGCAGCAGCTTGCCGCTGCGCGTCTTGGGCAACGCCGCCACCGAGTGCACCCGCGCCGGCCGCGCCAGCGCACCCAGGTTGTCGGCGACGGTCTTCATGACCTCGCCCTCCAGCCTCAGGGCGGCGGCCTCGTCGCCGACGCCCGCGCGCGGCACCACGAACGCCACCGCGACCTGGCCTTTGAGCGCATCGGCCACGCCGACCACCGCCACCTCGGCGACGGCCGGATGGGCGGAAATGGCCTCTTCGATCTCGCGCGTGCCCAGCCGATGGCCGGCCACGTTGATCACATCGTCCGTGCGGCCCAGGATGTAGAAGTAGCCATCGGCATCGCGGATGCCCCAGTCGAAGGTCGAATAGACCTCGATACCCGGGATGCTTCGCCAGTAGGTGTTGATGAATCGCTCGTCGTCGCGCCACACGGTCTGCATGAAGCCGGGCGGCGTGGGCGACTCGATCACGACCACGCCCTTCTCGCCCGGCGTCGTGAGGTCCTCGCCGGTGGTTTCGTGGACCAGCTTGACCTTGAAGCCATACATGGGCACGCCCGGACTGCCGAACTTGGTGGGCTGCTTCTCCACGCCGTGCGCCACCGTCAGGATGGGCCAGCCCGACTCGGTCTGCCAGTAGTTGTCGATGATCGGCACGCCCAGGCCGTCGCTGATCCAGCGGGCGGTCGGCTCGTCCAGCGGCTCGCCCGCCAGGAACAGCGCCCGCAGACTGGAAACGTCGTGCTTGCGCAGCAACGCAGGATCCTGCTTCTTGAGCACCCGCACGGCCGTCGGCGCGGAGAACATCACGTTGACCTTGTACTTCTCGACCAGTCGCCACCAGATGGCCCCGTCGGGCCGACCGTCCAGCCCCTGCGTGGGCAGCCCCTCGTACACGATGGTCGCCATGCCCGCAATCAGCGGCCCGTACACGATGTAGCAGTGGCCAACCACCCAGCCAATGTCGCTGGTACAGAAATAGGTCTCGCCCGGGCTGGCCTGGAAGATGTGTCGCATGCTGGCGGCCAGCGCCACGGCGTAGCCGCCCACGTCGCGCTGCACGCCCTTGGGCCGGCCCGTGGTGCCGCTGGTGTAGAGCGTGTAGCTCACGTCCGCCGCGTCCATCCATTCGCAGGGCACCTCGGCCTGAGCATGGGCCGGCGCCAGTTCATCCATCCGGTGGTCGCGGCCCGGGACCAGGTCCATGGGCGCCAGGGCACGGTCGGCCAACAGCACGGACGACGGCTTGTGCGTGGCGAGCCGGATCGCCTCGTCCAGCAGCGGCTTGTATGCCACCACCTTGCCGCCGCGCGAGCCGGCGTCGGCACTGATGATCACCTTCGGCTGCGCATCGTCGATGCGCGACGCGAGCGAAGCGCTGGCGAAGCCGCCAAAGACCACGCTGTGGATGGCACCCAGCCGGGCGCAGGCCAGCATGGCGAACACGGCGGGAGCGACCATGGGCATGTAGATCAGCACCCGGTCGCCGCGCCCCACCCCGAGGCTGCGCAGCATCGAGGCCATCTGCTGCACCTCGCGGTGCAGTTCGCCGTAGGTGTAGGTGCGCTCGGTGCCGGTCTCGGTGGAGACGGCGATCACCGCCGGCGCATTTTGCCGCTGCGGCAGGTGGCGGTCGATGGCGTTGTGGCAGAGGTTGGTGGTGCCGCCACCGAACCAGTTGGTGAACGGCAGCCGGCTGCGATCGAGGATGGTGGTGGGCGGCTGGCGCCAGTCGATCAGCCGGGCCTGCTCGGCCCAGAAGGCCTCGGGCGCGTCGATGGAACGACGGTAGAACTCCTGATAGCTGCTCATGGCCTGCTTGTCTCCTTGTCGTGGGCGTCGAAGGTGCGCCTTGTGGACGGCACCAACCCGAAAGGGCAGCACCGCATTCGCGATTATTGGAGACGGCCTTGCGACAGGCTGACAGGGTGCACCCTCGTGCGCTCCCGCCACCGCGCCGGATCAGCGGATCAGGGTCTGCAGTTCCTTGAAGGCCGGATGCTCGGCGCTGCGCAGCCACTCGAAGCCGACCATTTCCGTCGTCACCAGCTCCGCGCCGGCGCCAGCGAGACGGTCGAAGGCCGCATCGCGGTTGCGTTCGGTGCGCGAGCCGCAGGCATCGGTCACCACCCAGACCTCGAACTCGTCCTCCAGCAGTTCCAGCGCCGTCTGCAGCACGCAGACATGGGCTTCGCAGCCGGCGATGACGATGCTGGCGCGCTCGGGTGCCGCGGCCTGCGGCTTCTGCAGGTGGCGCGGCAGGCTGCGCGCATTGCCTTGCACAGGCCGGGCCGGCGGACGCAGCCATTCACCCAGGCCCTCGGCCACGGCACTGAACTGCATCTTGGCCATCACCCGGCGGCAATGGTCGCGCAACTCGGCCGGCATCTGACCCAGGCGGGAGGGGTTCTGCTCGGTGCCGAACACCGGCACATCGGCCAGGCCGGCCATCTGCGCGAGCCGCTGCGCATTCGCCAGGATCGCCTCACCCTCATGGATGGCGGGCATCAGCCGGGGCTGGTAGTCGATGAGCAGGAGTTGGGATTGGTCGGCGTCGAGGAGCATGGGGCGCGAAAGAGAAGAAGCAGGACGGAAAAACACGAGATGGCCACAATGGGCCGCATGCTGGCGATTGTCCCTCCCCCTGCTCCATCTGTTGCGCCCCGCCCGCCTCTGCGGCACGCCAGGGCGGCGAAATCCGCGACGGAGGGGGCGGCGCCATGAAGGCGCCGGTCCGGCGCCGAAGCGCCCTCGCCTGGGCGACCGCAGCCCTCGCCGCGACGGGGCTGCCCGGCTGCAGTTGGTTGCCACGGACGCCCGTCGTGCCGATGCCCACGGTGCGCGACGCCGGTGCCTGCAGTCCCGCCGATACGTTGATCGTGCTGCTGCCCGGCCGCGGCATGGCGCTGGACGAGCTGTCGAGCGAAGGCTTCATCGAGACCTTCCACACGGCCGGCCTTCGGGCCGATCTCGTCCGGGCGGACGCCCACATGGGCTACTACAAGGACCGCAGCGTGGTCGACCGGCTGCATGCCGACGTGATCGCGCCAGCGCGGGCGCAGGGCTACCGCCACATCTGGCTGGCCGGCATCTCGCTGGGCGGCCTGGGCGCGTTGCTCTATGCCGACGAGCATCCTGCGGAGGTCGACGGGCTTCTACTCATCGCCCCCTACCTGGGCGAGCCGCAGACCGCCGCCGCGGTGGCTGCCCAGGGCGGCCCGGGACGCTGGCGTCCACCGGCCGAGACGGCCGATGCCATCGGCGTGCGGGCCTGGACCTGCCTGCAGCGTTATGTCGGGCCCGGCGCGGTCCGCATGCCGCTCTACCTGGCCTTCGGCGTCGACGACCGCCTGGCGCCCACGCACCAGGTGCTGGCCCCAGCCTTGCCGCCGCAGCGCGTGCTGACAGCGCCGGGCGGGCACGACTGGCCAGCCTGGCGCCCGCTCTGGCAGCGGCTGCTGGCCCAGGCTCCGTTGCCGCGCTGCAGCGCGACGGGCCCCTGAGAAGGCCGCACTCGCCCGCCATCTCCCGGCGGGGCCACGACGATGGCCCGGCGTCGTTTGGTGCTCACGGCTGCAGCCTGATCAGCTTGCCGTCGTCATCGTCCGTCAACACGTAGATGAGCCCGTCCGGCCCCTGCCGCACGTCGCGGATGCGTTCGCGCGCGGACGCCAGCAGCTTCTGCTCGCCGACCACCTTGCCGTCCCGGATGTCGATGCGGTCCAGGTGGCCGAACTTGAGCGAACCGACCAGGAGGCTGCCCTTCCACGCCGGCCCGTAGCGGTCACTGGTCAGGAAGGCCATGCCAGAAGGCGCGATGGATGGCGTCCATTGGTGCAGGGGCTGCTCCATCCCTTCCTTGGCCTTGATGCCCTCGCCGATGGGTGCGCCGCCGTAGTTGACGCCGTGCGTGATGACCGGCCAACCGTAGTTGCGGCCAGGGTGCGCGATGTTGATCTCGTCGCCGCCCTGCGCGCCGTGCTCGTGGGTCCAGAGGCGCCCATCGGGCCCGATGGTGGCGCCCTGCATGTTGCGGTGTCCGTAGCTCCAGATCTCGGGCAGAGCACCGGGGCGGCCGACAAACGGGTTGTCGGCGGGTGCGCGGCCCTCGGCATCGACGCGGATGACCTTGCCGAGGTGGTTGTCCAGCCGCTGGGCGTCCGCGCTGCGCGAAAAGCGATCGCCCGTCGTCAGGAAAAGCTTGCCATCCGCCGCCTGGGCGATGCGGCAGCCAAAGTGCGCCCGGCTCGCCACTTTGGGCCGTTGGCTGAAGAGCACGCGGACCTGCTCAAGCCGCCGCGCGTCGGCCGACAGCACGGCACGTGCAAGCGCCGTGCTGTTGGTTCCCCCGGGGCCGGGCTCCGCGAAGCAGAAGTACAGCGTGCGGTTGGCGGCGAATCCGGCATCCAGTGCCACGTCCAGGAGGCCGCCCTGCCCTTCGGCGGCAACGGGCGGCAGGCCCTCGACGGGTGAGGCCATGTGGCCGTCGGACCCGACCACCCGAAGGCGGCCCGGGCGCTCCGTGACAAGAAAACGCCCATCCGGCAGGAAGGCCAGCGCCCAGGGGTGCTCGAGGCCCGAGACGATGGTCTGCGGGCGCGGCGGCAGTTCCTGAGCGCTGCTCGCTCCAGCGCTCAGGGCCGCCATCGCAGCGGCCAACAAACGGGCAGACAAGTTCATCGCAACTCCTTCACCAGATCGTGTTTTCCGACAACTATTTCACGCTGACAGGAGGAGCGGGCGGGAGGTTCAATCTACCTGGGGCAATGAAGAGCGCCGCTGTTACAACCGAATTTTTCAGCAATCGCTGAAAGCGCTTCCAAATCAATGACTTAAGCCTGACTTCCAATTCGCGAAATTGGTTGACACGCCCAGGTGTCGTCCATATCCTACGGGCCCATGCGAATTTTCGTCCTGCCCGCTCTGGCCCTGCTCCTTGCCACCGCAGCACACGCTGCCCCAGCAACCGACCGGACGACGGAAATGGACAAGCTCCTTGCCGACAAAGGTCTTCTCGGCCGCGTCGAGCACGCACGTCAGGCCGTGGCCGACAAGACCTCCGACCTGGTGGTCAGCGCGATGAGCTTCCTGGGCGTGCCCTACCGTCGCGGCGGCAACAACGCCGAGACCGGTTTCGATTGCAGCGGTTTTGTCCGCGCGATGTACAACCAGACCATCGGCATGGTCCTCCCCCGCCGCGCCGAAGAGCAGGCGGCCGCCACCGAAAAGATCGACCGCAGCGAGCTCAAGCCCGGCGATCTGGTCTTCTTCAACACCATGCGCCGCGCCTTCAGTCATGTAGGCATCTACGTGGGCGATGGCAAATTCATCCACTCCCCCCGCTCCGGCTCGGAAGTGCGTGTGGAAGACATGAACCAGAGCTACTGGACGAGCCGCTTCAACGGCGCCCGCCGGGTGCTGTCCGAATCGGCTGGCGAATAAGCCGCACGGCGCTTTCCTTTCCAACACAAAGCCCGCTCTCGCAGCGGGCTTTTTCATTTATGGCGCCGGCGGATCGTGGCGCGGCGTTGCCGCCGCGCCGGATCGCCAGCCTCAAAAGGTGTGAATGAATCCGGCGTGGCCAAGCGGGCTGCCAAAACGCGGCCAATCAAGGCGCAAGGCGCAGCCATAGCTCGGGCCATGGCGAGCATTTGCAACGCGGAGTGGGCGTGTTTTCGCAGAACGAGCGGCATGTCGGGTTCGCTCACACCTTCTCAGTCTTCCAGCTTCGACAGGTCGCGCACGGCGCCCTTGTCTGCCGATGTGGCCAGCAGCGCGTAGGCCTTCAGCGCCGCGGACACCTTGCGCGGGCGGGGCTGTGCAGGCTTCCAGCCCTTGGCATCCTGCTCGGCGCGGCGCTTCGCCAACTCCTCGTCGCTCAACAGCACGTCGATCGTACGGTTGGGAATGTCGATGCGGATGCGGTCGCCCGTGCGGACCAGGCCGATGGCGCCACCGGCTGCGGCCTCCGGCGAGCAATGGCCGATGGACAAGCCCGAGGTACCGCCCGAGAAGCGGCCGTCCGTCAGCAACGCACAGGCCTTGCCCAGGCCCTTGGACTTGATGTAGCTCGTGGGATAGAGCATCTCCTGCATGCCGGGCCCACCCTTGGGGCCTTCGTAACGCACCACCACCACATCGCCGGCCTTCACCTGGTCGTTCAGGATGTGCTCGACGGCCTCGTCCTGGCTCTCGACGACGTGCGCCGGGCCTTCGAAGACCAGCAGGCTGTCGTCGACGCCGGCCGTCTTCACCACGCAGCCGTCCTTGGCGATGTTGCCGGTCAGCACCGCCAGGCCACCTTCCTTGGAGAAGGCATGGTCGATGCTGCGGATGCAGCCTTCGGCCCGGTCCATGTCCAGGCTGGGCCAGCGTGTGTCCTGGCTGAAGGCGACCTGGGTCGGAATGCCGGCCGGGCCGGCCATGTAGAAGCGCTTCACCGCATCGTCGCTGGTGCGCAGGATGTCCCACTGTTCCAGCGCGTCGCCCAGCGTGGGCGCATGGATCGTCGGCACGTCCAGGTGCAGGCGGCCGGCGCGTGCCAGTTCGCCCAGGATGGCCATGATGCCGCCGGCGCGGTGCACGTCCTCGATGTGGTACTTGTTGGTGTTGGGCGCGACCTTGCACAGCTGCGGCACCTCGCGCGACAGCCGGTCGATGTCGGCCATGTCGAAGTCGATGCCGGCCTCCTGGGCCGCAGCCAGGATGTGCAGGATGGTGTTGGTCGAGCCGCCCATGGCGATGTCCAACGTCATCGCGTTCTCGAAGGCCTTCTTGCCGATGGCACGCGGCAGCACGCTGGCATCGTCCTGCTCGTAGTGGCGCTTGGCCAGTTCCACGATCAGGTGGCCGGCCTTCTTGAACAGGCCCTCGCGGTCTGCATGGGTGGCCACCACCGTGCCATTGCCCGGCAGCGACAGGCCCAGGGCCTCGGTCAGGCAGTTCATCGAGTTGGCGGTGAACATGCCCGAGCAGCTGCCGCAGGTCGGGCAGGCCGAGCGCTCGACCTCGGCCAGGTCGGCATCGCTCACCTTGCTGTCGGCCGCCATCACCATGGCGTCGATCAGGTCCATCTTGCGGATCTCGATCTTGGCCGTGCCCGGTACTGCCAGGCGAACCTTGCCGGCCTCCATCGGGCCGCCGGAGACGAAGACCACCGGAATGTTCAGCCGCATGGCCGCCATGAGCATGCCGGGCGTGATCTTGTCGCAGTTGGAGATGCACACCAGTGCATCGGCACAGTGGGCGTTGACCATGTACTCCACCGAGTCGGCGATGACGTCGCGGCTGGGCAGCGAATACAGCATCCCGTCGTGGCCCATGGCGATGCCGTCGTCGACGGCAATGGTGTTGAATTCCTTGGCGACGCCGCCGGCGGCCTCGACCTCGCGGGCAACGAGCTGGCCCAGGTCCTTCAGGTGCACATGACCGGGAACGAACTGGGTGAAGCTGTTGGCGATGGCGATGATCGGCTTGGAGAAATCGTCATCCTTCATGCCGGTGGCGCGCCACAGGGAACGGGCGCCCGCCATGTTGCGGCCGGCGGTGGAGGTCTTGGAACGGTAGGTGGGCATGGGTCGCTCTGTGCGCTCTCGTGAGGCAGGAATCGTCGGGGCCGGCATTGTCTCAGGCCCCACGCCACGACAGCGGGCAGCGCGCCCATGGCAAAGCGGCCCGGCAGGACGACCCGAAGGTCGCCCGGCCGGGCCGCTGAACGCAGCCTCAAGGCTGCGCCTAGGTGCTGCCGATCAGCGCTTCTGCGGTGGCAGGTCCGTGCAGGTGCCGTGCGCCACTTCCGCCGCCATGCCGATGCTCTCGCCCAGCGTAGGGTGCGGATGGATGGTCTTGCCGATGTCGATCTCGTCGGCGCCCATCTCGATGGCCAGGGCCACCTCGCCGATCATGTCGCCGGCATGGGTGCCGACGATGCCGCCGCCCACGATGCGGTGCGTCTCGGCGTCGAACAGCAGCTTGGTGAAGCCTTCGTCGCGGCCGTTGGCGATGGCACGGCCGGATGCTGTCCACGGGAACAGGCCCTTCTTGACCTTGACGCCCTGCGCCTTGGCCTGGTCCTCGGTCAAGCCCACCCACGCCACCTCGGGGTCGGTGTAGGCCACGCTCGGGATCACCCGTGCATTGAAGGCGGCGCTCGCCAGTTCCTTGTCGCCCTTCTGCTCGCCAGCGATCACCTCGGCCGCCACATGCGCCTCGTGCACCGCCTTGTGGGCCAGCATGGGCTGGCCGACGATGTCGCCGATGGCGAAGATGTTCGGCACATTGGTGCGCATCTGGATGTCGACCGGAATGAAGCCACGGTCGGTCACCGACACGCCGGCCTTCTCAGCGCCGATCTTCTTGCCGTTGGGCGTGCGGCCGACGGCCTGCAGCACCAGGTCGTAGACCTGCGGCTCCTTGGGTGCGCCCTCGCCTTCGAACATGACCTTGATGCCGTCCTTGGTCGCCTCGGCGCCCACGGTCTTGGTCTTGAGCATGATGTTGTCGAAGCGCGGCGCGTTCATCTTCTGCCACACCTTGACCAGGTCGCGGTCGGCGCCCTGCATCAGGCCGTCCATCATCTCGACCACGTCCAGGCGCGCGCCGAGCGACGAGTACACCGTGCCCATTTCCAGGCCGATGATGCCGCCGCCCAGGATCAGCATGCGCTTGGGCTCGGTCGCCAGGGACAGTGCGCCGGTGGAGTCCACGACGCGCGGGTCGTCCTTGGGCATGAAAGGCAGGTGCACCGCCTGCGAGCCGGCCGCGATGATGCAGTGGCGGAAGCGGATCACCTGCTTCTTGCCGGTGGTGGCCCGACCCTCGCCGGTGCTCTCGTCCACTTCGAGGTGGTAGGCATCCAGGAAGCTGCCGACGCCGCGCACGGTAGTCACCTTGCGCATCTTGGCCATGGCCGTGAGGCCGCCGGTGAGCTTGCCCACCACCTTGTTCTTGTGGGCGAGCAGCTTGGCGCGGTCCACCTTGGGCGCGCCGAACTCCACGCCGAGGTCGGCGAAATGCTTGACCTCGTCCATCACGGCCGCCACATGAAGCAGCGCCTTGGAGGGGATGCAGCCCACGTTGAGACAGACGCCGCCCAGGGTGGCGTAACGCTCGACCAGCACCGTCTTCATGCCGAGGTCGGCACTGCGGAAGGCAGCGGAATAGCCACCGGGGCCAGCGCCGAGCACGAGGGTGTCGCACTCGATGTCGACATGGCCGCTGTAGCTGCCAGCGGGCGCCGGTGCCACGGCCGGCGCTGCCGGTGCGGGCGCGGGCGCCGCCTTGGGCGCAGCCGCAGCAGGCGCCGGCGAGGCAGCCGGTGCGGGCGCCGAAGCAGCCGCCTCGGCCGCGTCGATGGTCAGCACCACCGAGCCTTCACTCACCTTGTCGCCCACCTTCACCGCCACCGACTTGACCACGCCCGCGTGGCTGGAGGGAATCTCCATCGACGCCTTGTCGGACTCGACGGTGATCAGCGACTGCTCGACCTTGATCGTGTCGCCCGGCTTGACCAGCACCTCGATCACGGCGACTTCGCTGAAGTCGCCGATGTCCGGAACCTTGACCTGTTGTTCGCTCATGCCGTGGTCTCCTTACAGCACGATGCGGCGGTAGTCCGCCAGCAGCTGGCCCAGGTAGGCATTGAAGCGCGCAGCCAGGGCGCCGTCGATGACGCGGTGGTCGTACGACAGCGACAGCGGCAGCGTCAGGCGCGGCACGAACTGCTTGCCGTCCCACACCGGCTTCATCTGACCCTTGGACAGGCCCAGGATGGCCACCTCAGGTGCATTGATGATCGGCGTGAAATGCGTGCCGCCGATGCCGCCCAGCGAGCTGATCGAGAAGCAGCCGCCCTGCATGTCGGCCGCACCCAGCTTGCCGTCGCGGGCCTTCTTGGCCAGCTCGCCCATCTCCTGGCTGATCTGCAGGATGCCCTTCTTGTCGGCGTCCTTGAGCACCGGCACCACCAGGCCGTTGGGCGTGTCCGCCGCGAAGCCGATGTTGAAGTACTGCTTGTAGACCAGGGTGTCGCCATCCAGGCTGGTGTTGAACTCGGGGAACTTCTTCAGGGCCGCGACCACGGCCTTGATGACGAAGGCCAGCATGGTGACCTTCACGCCCGACTTCTCGTTCTCCTTGTTGGTGGAGACGCGGAAGGCTTCCAGCTCGGTGATGTCCGCTTCGTCGTTGTTGGTGACGTGCGGGATCATGACCCAGTTGCGGTGCAGGTTGGCGCCGCTGATCTTCTTGATGCGCGACAGGTCCTTGCGCTCGACGGCGCCGAACTTCGCGAAGTCGACCTTGGGCCAGGGCAGCAGGCCCAGGGCTGCGCCATCGGCGCTGCCGCCACCGCCGGCCGGGGCCTTGGCCACCTGCGCCTTCGTCTGCGTGGCGCCGCTCATCACAGCCTTGGTGAAGCCCTGCACGTCCTCCTGGGTGATGCGGCCCTTGGGCCCGCTGCCCTTGACCTCTTCCAGCGGCACGCCCAGCTCGCGGGCGAACTTGCGCACCGAGGGCGAGGCATGCGGCAGGCCGGTGGCCGGCGTCTTGGTCGGGTCGTGCGCAGGCACGCTGGCAGCCGCCGGTGCGGGCGCCGCGGCCGCCTGGGCAGGCGCGGGGGCCGGGCTCGCCGCCGGGGCCGGTGCCGGTGCAGGTGCAGCCGGGCCGGCAGCGGGCGCGGCGCCGGCGGCGCCTTCCAGCATGCCGATCAGGTCACCGATGTTGACCGTGTCGCCCACCTTGACCTTGAGTTCCTTGATCGTGCCGGCGGCCGGCGACGGAATCTCCATCGAGGCCTTGTCCGACTCGACCGTGATCAGCGACTGCTCGGCCTTGACCACGTCGCCGGGCTTGACCAGCACCTCGATCACCGCGACGTCCTTGAAGTCGCCGATGTCGGGCACCTTGATCTCGACCGGGCCCGAGGCCGCAGCCGGCGCCGCGGCGGCTGGTGCCGGCGCGGGCGCGGCCTGCGGCGCCGGGGCGGGCGCGGCGGCCTCGGCCGGCGCTGCAGCCGGTGCGGCCGGCGCGCCAGCGCCCTCGCCTTCCAGGATCAGGACGATCGAGCCTTCCTTGACCTTGTCGCCGACCTTGACCTTGACTTCCTTGACCACGCCGGCGGCCGACGACGGAATCTCCATCGAGGCCTTGTCCGATTCGACCGTGATCAGCGACTGCTCGGCCTTGACCGTGTCACCGGGCTTGACCAGCACTTCGATCACCGCGACTTCGTCGAAGTCGCCGATGTCGGGCACTTTCACTTCCACTGCTGCCATGTTCGTGTCTCCCGCCTTCGAGGCGTTTCAGTTCCGTGGGTGGATTACGCGTAGAGCGGGTTGATCTTGTCGGCGTTGATGCCGTACTTCTTGATGGCCTCGGCCACCTTGGCCGTCGGCACGGCGCCGTCCTCGGCCAGGGCCTTGAGCGTGGCGACCACGATGTAGTGGCGGTTCACCTCGAAATGCTCGCGCAGCTTGCTGCGGAAGTCCGAGCGGCCGAAGCCGTCGGTGCCCAGCACCTTGTAGTTGCGGCCCTTCGGGATGAAGGGACGGATCTGCTCGGCATAGGCCTTCATGTAGTCGGTGGACGCGACCACCGGGCCCGTGGTCTTGCCCAGTTGCTCCGCGACGAAGGGCACGCGGGCCGTCTCGGTCGGGTGCAGCAGGTTCCAGCGGTCGGCGTCCTGGCCGTCGCGGGTCAGCTCGTTGAAGCTCGGGCAGCTCCAGACCGATGCGGCGACGCCCCAGTCCTTCTCCAGCAGTTCCTGGGCGAAGAAGGATTCGCGCAGGATGGTTCCGCTGCCCAGCAGCTGCGCCGTCGGCGCCTTGCTGTCCAGGGCCGGCGCCTGGCGGACCATGTACATGCCCTTGATGATCTGTTCTTCGGTGCCGGGCTGCAGGCCGGGCATCGCGTAGTTCTCGTTGAGCAGCGTCAGGTAGTAGTAGACGTTGTCCTGCTTCTCCACCATGCGCTTGAGACCGTGATGCAGGATCACCGCCACTTCATGCGCGAAGGTCGGGTCGTAGCTGACGCAGTTGGGGATGGTGTTGGCCAGGATGTGGCTGTGGCCGTCCTCGTGCTGCAGGCCTTCGCCGTTCAGCGTGGTGCGGCCCGAGGTGCCGCCCAGCAGGAAGCCGCGGGCCTGCATGTCGCCGGCCGCCCAGGCCAGATCGCCGATGCGCTGGAAGCCGAACATCGAGTAGTACACGTAGAACGGCACCATGATGCGGTTGTTCGTGCTGTACGAGGTGGCGGCGGCGATCCAGCTGGACATGCCACCGGCCTCGTTGATGCCTTCCTGCAGGATCTGGCCGGCCTTGTCTTCCTTGTAGTACATGACCTGGTCCTTGTCGACCGGGGTGTACTGCTGGCCATGCGGGTTGTAGATGCCGACCTGGCGGAACAGGCCTTCCATGCCGAAGGTGCGGGCCTCGTCGACCAGGATGGGCACCACACGCGGGCCCAGGGCCTTGTCGCGCAGCAGCTGCGTCAGGAAGCGCACGTAGGCCTGGGTGGTCGAGATCTCGCGGCCTTCGGCCGTGGGCTCGAGCACGGCCTTGAAGGTGTCGAGCGAAGGCACGGTGAAGCTCTCGTCGGCCTTGGTGCGGCGGTGCGGCAGGTAGCCGCCCAGTGCCTTGCGGCGCTCGTGCAGGTACTTCATTTCCGGCGTGTCGTCGGCCGGCTTGTAGAAGGGCAGGTCCGCGATCTGGCTGTCGGGGATCGGGATGTTGAAGCGGTCGCGGAAGGCCTTGATGTCCTCGTCGCCCAGCTTCTTGGTCTGGTGGACCGTGTTCTTGCCCTCGCCAATCTTGCCCATGCCGAAGCCCTTGACCGTCTTGACCAGCAGCACGGTGGGCTGGCCGGTGTGGTTTTGCGCGGCGTGGAAGGCGGCGTAGACCTTCTGCGAATCATGGCCGCCGCGCTGCAGGTTCCAGATCTCGTCGTCGGTCATGTGCTCGACCATCTTGGCCGTGCGCGGATCGCGGCCGAAGAAGTGCTTGCGGACGTAGGCGCCGTCGTTGGCCTTCATGGCCTGGTAGTCGCCGTCGTTGCACTCCATCATGATCTTGCGCAGGGCGCCGTCATGGTCCTTGGCCAGCAGGGCGTCCCAGCCCTTGCCCCAGATGAGCTTGATGACGTTCCAGTTGGCGCCGCGGAATTCGCCTTCGAGCTCCTGGATGATCTTGCCGTTGCCCCGCACCGGGCCGTCCAGGCGCTGCAGGTTGCAGTTGATGACGAAGATCAGGTTGTCGAGGTTCTCGCGCGCGGCCAGACCGATGGCGCCCAGCGATTCGACCTCGTCCATTTCACCGTCGCCGCAGAAGACCCAGACCTTGCGGTTGGCGGTGTCGGCGATGCCGCGGGCATGCAGGTACTTGAGGAAGCGCGCCTGGTAGATGGCCATCAGCGGGCCCAGGCCCATGGACACCGTCGGGAACTGCCAGAACTCCGGCATCAGCTTGGGGTGCGGGTAGCTCGACAGGCCCTTGCCGTCGACTTCCTGGCGGAAATTCAGCAGTTGCTCTTCGGTGAGGCGGCCTTCGAGGTAGGCGCGCGCATAGATGCCGGGCGAGACGTGGCCCTGGATGTAGAGCAGGTCGCCGCCGTGCCCTTCGGTTTCGGCGTGCCAGAAGTGATTGAAACCGGCGCCGAACATGCTGGCCAGCGAGGCGAAGGAGCCGATGTGGCCGCCAAGGTCGCCGCCTTCAGGGGGATGGTGACGGTTGGCCTTGACCACCATGGCCATCGCGTTCCAGCGCATGTAGGCGCGCAGACGCTGCTCGATCTCGAGGTTGCCGGGGCTGCGGGCTTCCTCGCTGGGCTCGATGGTGTTCACATAGCCGGTATTGGCCGAGAAAGGCATGTCCACCGTGTTCTGGCGCGCATGCTCCAGCAGCTCTTCAAGCAGGGCATGCGCCCGATCGGCGCCTTCGTTCTGGATGACGGCCGACAGCGCGTCCTTCCATTCCTGCATCTCTTGCACGTCAGCTTCGTTTGCTGCGGCGCCAGTGGGTTTCTCGGGGTTGGCCGACATCCGGGTCTCCTTGAATCGGTGTGTACGTGGCGTACGTTAATTGAGAGAGGAAGAAAGGCCGCATCGCGCGGGCGGCGCAGTGTCTCATAAAAAAAAGGCGATTCCAAATGGTGCCATGGCGTTTCTTAATACGAAATTCATGCTGCTTTGCAGCAGAAATTGCGGGGCAGGCGCTCTTCTAAACTCGCGTGATGCGTTCCCCCCCCGAGCCCACCGCCGGCCATCCTCTCCCACTCGTGTCGTGGTGGCAACGCTGGTGGAAACGCCAGACCCCGCCGCTGCAGGACAGTGTGGCGATGCTGGTGCCGATGGCGGCGGTGCTGCTCTTCCTGGCCGCCATCGTGGCGGCCTTCTGGTATCTGCGTGCCGAGGAACTGGAGCGCGAACGCGAATCCGTGCGCCGCGATGTCGAATATGCGCAGCAGCGGCTGCGCCTGCGCCTCCTGGAGCGGCAGGAGCAGCTGATGCGCCTGGCGCGCGACGCCAGCAACCATGAAGTCGACGCCATCGAATTCACCAGCCGCGCCGAGTCGCTGGTCAGCCAGTTCCCGGAGCTGCAGTCGGTCAGCTGGATCGACGACCGGCGGGTCTGGCGCGCAACCTATGCCTCGCCCAGCGTGCCGCCCGCGCAGCAGCACATGGCCGGCGACCTGCTGCGGCCAGGCGACATCGAGACCCACTACGCGCTCGCGCGCGAGCTGGCCCAGCCGGTCTACTCGCAGCCCAACGCCACAGGCGACCGCACTGCGCCGCTGCAGCTTCACATTCCCCTGTTCGACCAGGGCCTGTTCGCGGGCACGGTGCTGGGCGAGTTCTCGGTCGACGGGCTGCTGCGCTATGGCATCCCGCCCGAGGTCTCGGCCAAGTACGCCGTCTCGCTGCTGGACAGCACCGGCAAGCTGCTGGCCGGCACGACGACCAACAGCCGCAGCCCGGCCGAATCGCGGCCGCTGCCCTGGGCGGAGCCCACCAATGAATACGAGGTGCCCGTCTCTCCGGTCGGCAACAGCCTCGTGCTGCGTGCGCAGGCCTGGCGAACCTCGCTCGGCCTGATCGGCAACGGGCTGTTCTGGCTCGTGGCGGCCCTGTCGGTGCTCACCAGCGGCCTCTTGATCGGCACCTGGCGCCACACCCGCCGGCGCCTGGCCGCTCAGCAGGCGCTACAGGCCGAGACCAACTTCCGCCGCGCCATGGAAAACTCCATGCTGACCGGCATGCGCGTACTCGACCTGGACGGCAGCATCAGCTACGTCAACGCCGCCTTCTGCACCATGACCGGCTGGAGCGAGGAAGAGCTCGTCGGTCGCAAGCCGCCCTTCCCCTACTGGCTGGAGACCGACACCGAACTCATGAATGAGCGCCTGGAGGAGGAGATCCACGGCCGGGCGTTGCCGGGCGGCTTCCAGGTGCGGGTGCGGCGCAAGAACGGCACGATCTTCCCGGCCCGGCTGTACGTGTCCCCACTGGTCGACGCCCACGGCCACCAGACCGGCTGGATGACGTCGATGACCGACATCACCGAGCCGACCCGTATCCGCGAGCAGCTGTCGGCCTCCCACGAGCGTTTCACCACCGTGCTGGAGGCGCTGGACGCCTCGGTGTCGGTGGCGCCGCTCGGCAGCGAGGAACTGCTTTTCGCCAACAAGATGTACCGGGCGTGGTTCGGCTCGGACACGGTGGGCCACCTGGGCATGGTGGCGCAGGCCGGGGCCGCGCCCTCGCCCAGCAACGAGAACGATCTTGACGATGTCGACCCGCTGGCCGGTCTGCCCACCGACACGCTCACCGCGGCCCAGCCCGCCAACAACGAGATCTTCGTGCCGCACCTCAACAAGTGGCTGGAGGTGCGTTCGCGCTACCTGACCTGGGTCGACGGCCGCCTGGCGCAACTGGTGATCGCCACCGACATCACGGCCCGCCGCGATGCCGAGGAGCAGGCCGCCCAGCAGGCCGACCGCGCCCAATCCGCCAGCCGCCTCATCACGATGGGCGAGATGGCCTCCAGCGTGGCGCACGAACTCAACCAGCCGCTCACGGCCATCAGCAACTACTGCAACGGCATGATGTCGCGCATCCGTGGCCAGCAGATCGACACCGAGGCCCTGCTCGGGGCGCTGGAGAAGACGGCCAAGCAGGCCCAGCGGGCGGGGCAGATCATCCAGCGCATCCGCACTTTCGTGAAGCGCAGCGAGCCCAACCGAACGCCGTCCGAGGTCGCCACCATGGTGGGCGAGGCGGTGGAACTGGCCGGCATCGAACTCAAGCGGCGCAACGTGCGGCTCAACCACTATGTGGCGGCACGGTTGCCGACGGTGCATGTCGACCCCATCCTCATCGAGCAGGTGCTGGTCAACCTGATGAAGAACGCCGCCGAGTCCATCGACATGGCCCAGCGCCCGCCGGCGCGCCGTACGGTGGAGTTGCGTGTGGTGCCGCGCAAGGTCGAGGGCCACCAGGCCATCGAGTTCGCCGTTCAGGACACCGGCAAGGGCCTGGCGCCCGAGGTGATGGAGCGGCTGTTCGAGGCCTTCTTCTCCACCAAGGCCGAAGGCATGGGCATCGGCCTCAATCTCTGCCGCAGCATCGTCGAGTCGCACAGGGGCAGGATGCAGGCGGAGAACCTCTACAATGGATCGGAGGTCGTCGGCTGCCGTTTCTCCTTCTGGATTCCAGTGGACGGCGCTCCGGATTCCGTAGCGACCGACGACCGTTCCCCCGACTGGACCGCCACCGGCCAACCGCCCGCCGCGGCAGGCAAGGCCGGCGCAGGCTCCTCGATTTCCTGAGAGGCAAAGGTAAGCGCATGAGTTTGATCCCCAAGAAGGGCACGGTCTATGTGGTGGACGACGACGAGGCCGTCCGCGACTCGCTCCAGTGGCTGCTCGAAGGCAAGGACTACCGGGTCCGCTGCTTCGAATCCGCCGAGTCCTTCCTGGCCCGCTACGACCCGCGCGAAGTGGCCTGCCTGATCGTCGACATCCGCATGGCCGGCATGTCGGGGCTTGAGTTGCAGGACAAGCTCATCGAGCGCAAATCGCCGCTGCCCATCGTGGTCATCACCGGGCACGGCGACGTGCCGATGGCGGTCGATTCGATGAAGAAGGGGGCGATGGACTTCATCCAGAAGCCCTTCAACGAAGAAGCCCTGGTGTCGCTGGTCGAGCGCATGCTCGAACACGCCCGCACCGCCTTCGCGCAGTACCAGCAATCGGCCAGCCGCGACGCCCTGCTGTCCAAGCTCACTGGCCGCGAATCGCAGGTGCTCGAGCGCATCGTCGCCGGCCGCCTCAACAAGCAGATCGCCGACGACCTGGGCATCAGCATCAAGACGGTGGAGGCGCACCGCGCCAACATCATGGAAAAGCTCAACGCCAACACGGTGGCCGATCTGCTGAAGATCGCCCTGGGCCAGACCGCCAAGGCCTGACGCCGCCGCTACGCCCCGCCGCTCCCTCACCACGCCCGTTCGGCCTTGGCCGCGGGCGTTTTTCATTCCACTTTCCAGCAAATCCCATGACCGCACAACTCATCGACGGCAATGCCGTGGCCCGCACGATCCGCGCCGAAGTGGCCGAGCGCACTGCCGCCCTCAAGGCCCGCGGCATCACGCCGGGCCTGGCGGTGATCCTGGTCGGCGAAGACCCGGCCAGCCAGGTCTACGTCGGCAAGAAGGTCGACGCCTGCCAGCAGGCCGGCATGCACTCGGTGCTGGAGCGCTACGAGGCCACGATGACCGAGGCGGACCTGCTGGAGCGGGTGCGCGCCCTCAATGCCGATCCGGCGATCCACGGCATCCTGGTGCAACTGCCGCTGCCGAAGCACATCGATGCCGACAAGGTCATCGAGACCATCGCGGCCGAGAAGGACGTGGACGGCTTCCACGTGGCCAGCGCCGGCGCGCTGATGACCGGCCTGCCGGGCTTCTGGTCCTGCACACCCTACGGCTGCATCAAGCTGCTGGAGAGCACCGGCGTGCCCATCAAAGGCAAGCATGCGGTGGTCATCGGCCGCAGCAACAACGTGGGCAAGCCGATGGCGCTGATGCTGCTGGCCAAGAACGCCACCGTCACCATCTGCCATAGCGCCACCGCCGACCTGGCCCACCATGTGCGCCAGGCCGACATCGTGGTGGCCGCCGTGGGCCGCCGCAACACGGTGACGGCCGACATGGTCAAGCCTGGCGCCATCGTCATCGACGTGGGGATGAACCGCAACGAGCAGGGCAAGCTCTGCGGCGACGTGGACTTTGCGGCCGTCAAGGAGGTGGCCGGCTGGATCACGCCGGTTCCCGGCGGTGTCGGCCCCATGACGGTGACCATGCTGCTGGTCAACACGCTCGAATCCGCCGAGCGCGTCGCCGCAGCCTGAGCCACCGCGGATGCCGGGGCCGCAATAGCCGGCCTGCATCGCGGCCATGGCGATGTCCGCCGCTTGAAGCGCCGGGCTTTGCCTCAAAATCGGCAGCATGACCTCCAATCCGCTGCTCGACTTCTCCGATCTGCCCCTGTTCGACCGCATCCAGCCCGAACATGTGGCCCCCGCCATCGACGCGCTGCTGCAGCAGGCCGAAGCGGCACTGGAGGAGGTCACGGCCCCCGCCTTCCCCGCCGAATGGGGCGCCATCGCCCGGGTCCTGGACGTGGCCACCGAGCGCCTGGGCCGGGCCTGGGGCGCCGTAGGGCATCTCAACGCCGTGGCCGATACGCCTGCGCTGCGGGCGGCCTACAACGAGGCCATGCCGCGCGTCACCGCCTTCTGGACGCGCCTGGGCGCGGACGAGCGCCTCTACGCCAAGTACAAGGCCATCGACGTCGCCACACTCAACGCCGAGCAGCGCAAGGCCCACGCCAACGCGATGCGCAACTTCGTGCTGGGCGGCGCCGAGTTGCAGGGCGCGGCACGCGAGCGCTATGCAGAGATCCAGGAACGCCAGGCCGAGCTCAGCCAGAAGTTCAGCGAGCACGCGCTGGACGCCACCGACGCTTTCGCCTTCTATGCCGAGCTGTCTGACCTGGACGGTGTACCAGCAGACGTGGTGGCGGCCGCGCGCGCTGCGGCAGAGGCTGACGGCAAGGCCGGCTACAAGCTCACGCTCAAGATGCCCTGCTACCTGCCGGTGATGCAGTTCGCCCGCAGCAGTGCGCTGCGCGAACACCTCTACCGCGCCTATGTCACCCGCGCCAGCGAGTTCGGTGATCCGGCCTTCGACAACACCCCGCTCATCCTCGAGATCCTGAAGCTGCGCCAGGAAGAGGCGCAACTGCTGGGCTACCGCAACTTCGGCCAACTGTCGGTGGTGCCCAAGATGGCGGAATCGCCCGAGCAGGTGATCGGCTTCCTGCGCGACCTGGCGGCCAAGGCCAAACCCTACGGCCAGCGCGACGTGGTGCAGCTGCGCGACTTCGCCAGCCGCGAACTGGGTATCGCCGATCCGCAGCCCTGGGACTGGAGCTACATCGGCGAGAAGCTGAAGGAAGCCCGCTACGCCTTCAGCGAGCAGGAGGTCAAGCCCTACTTCCCGGCGCCCAAGGTGCTCGACGGCCTCTTCAAGATCGTGCAGAACCTGTTCGAGGTGCAGATCCGCCGCGACGAGGCACCGGTGTGGCATCCGAGCGTGGTCTTCTACCGTATCGAGCGTCAGACGCCCCAGGGCGCGCAGAAGGTGGGCCAGTTCTACCTGGACCCCTCGGCCCGCGCGGCGAAGCGTGGCGGCGCCTGGATGGATGACGTGCGCGCACGCTGGCTGCGCCCCGACGACCAGCGGCTGCAGACGCCCGTTGCGCACCTCGTGTGCAATTTCGCCGAGGGCGTGGACGGCAAGCCGCCGCTGCTCACGCACGACGACGTGATCACCCTCTTCCACGAGTTCGGCCACGGCCTGCACCACATGCTGACGCAGGTGAACGAGCACGACGTCTCGGGCATCAGCGGCGTGGAGTGGGACGCCGTGGAGTTGCCCAGCCAGTTCATGGAGAACTTCTGCTGGGAATGGGACGTGCTGCAGAACATGACGGCCCATGTCGATACCGGTGCGCCGCTGCCGCGCGCGCTCTACGACAAGATGATCGCCGCCAAGAACTTCCAGAGCGGCATGCAGACGCTGCGCCAGATCGAGTTCGCGCTGTTCGACATGCTGCTGCACACCCAGCTCGACGCCAGCCAAGCCAAGCCCGGCGCCGTGATGGCGCTGTTGAACGAAGTGCGCGCCGAGGTGGCCGTGCTGCCCTCGCCCGAATTCAGCCGCACGCCCATGACGTTCACCCACATCTTCTCGGGCGGCTATGCGGCCGGGTACTACAGCTACAAGTGGGCCGAGGTTCTGTCGGCCGACGCCTATGCGGCCTTCGAGGAGACGGTCGATGCCCAGGGCCTGCCCAGCGTGGAGACCGGCCGCCGCTACCGCAAAGCGATCCTGGAAGCGGGCGGCAGCCGCAGCGCGATGGAATCGTTCAAAGCCTTCCGTGGCCGCGAGCCGAGCATCGACGCCCTGCTGCGCCACCAGGGCATGAGCGAGCCGCTCGCAGAAGAAGCGTTGGCGTGAGCGCCGCGCTTACCGCCCCCGCCCTGCGCCGCCGGACTGCGTGGCTGCTCGCTGTGGGCCTGGCCGCCGCCGGGCTGTGGGGCGCGGCGTGCGCCCAGCCCCTGTACCGCTCCATCGACGCGCAGGGCCGGGTCACTTTCTCGGACCGTGCGCCCTCCACGGCCGCCCGGCCGGTCGAAGCGCCCAGCGGCAACGACATCGACACGGGCGCCGCAGCCCTGCCCTTCGAGCTGCGGCAGCTTGTGCAACGCTACCCGGTCACGCTCTATACCCAGCGGGACTGCGCCCCCTGCGATGAAGGGCGCTCCATGCTCCGCAGCCGCGGCATCCCCTTCCAGGAGCGCACGGTCAATACCAATCTGGAGATCGAGGCGCTGCAGCGCCTCAGCGGCCAGACCGGCCTGCCGCTGCTGGCCATCGGCAGCCAGCAGCTGCGCGGCTATGCCGATGCCCAGTGGTCGCAGTATCTCGATGCGGCCGGCTATCCGGGCCGCAACAGTCTGCCGCCGGGGTACACCCCGCCCCAGGCCCGTCCGCTCATTGCACCCGTAGCCACACCCGCTGTGCCGGCGGCCCCCGAAGCGCCAGCGCCCATCATCCCGCCACCAATCGGGCCGACGCCTGCCAATCCGGCAGGCATCCGCTTTTAAGCACCGAGGCGGGAGTGCCCCGGCTGGCGGTCAGTAGCGCAGCGTCTGCACGCCTTCCGGCGTGGCCAGCAGGCACAGGCTGGCCTTCTGGTGCGCAAAGACGCCCACGGTGACCACGCCCGGCCACTGGTTGACCTCCGACTCGAAAGCGAGCGGCTCACGGATCGACAGGCCGTTCACGTCCAGGATGTGCTGGCCGTTGTCCGTCACCAGCGGCTGGCCGTCCTTCGTGCGCAGCGTGGCCGTGCCGCCCTGGGCCGCAAACTGGCGCACCACCCGGCGCGCCGCCATCGGGATCACCTCCACCGGCAGCGGAAAGCGGCCCAGCACCTCCACGCGCTTGGAGGCGTCCGCGATGCAGACAAAGCGGCGCGACTGGGCCGCGACGATCTTCTCGCGGGTCAGCGCCGCGCCCCCGCCCTTGACCATGTAGCCGCGGCCGTCGATCTCGTCCGCCCCGTCGATGTAGACCGCCAGTTCATCGACCTCGTTGCTGTCGAACACAGGAATGCCCAGGGCCTTCAGGCGCTGCGTCGAGGCTTCCGAACTGGACACGGCGCCCTTGATCTGGTCGCGGATCGTGGCGAGCGCCTCGATGAACTTGTTGACCGTGGAGCCCGTGCCAACGCCCACGATCTCGCCCCGGACCACGTGGTCGAGGGCGGCGCGGCCCACCTGGGCCTTGAGTTCATCCTGGGTCATGGCGGCGTTGGGCATCGGGGAGAATCCTGGGTTGTCCGAAAAAACGCGAATTATCAGATGCCCGCTCCCGCCACCGGCCTCTACGGCCTTGCCCGCCCCTTCCTGTTTCGCATGGATGCGGAAGCGGCCCACGAGCTGACGCTGGCGCAACTGGCAAGGACGCAGAACACGCCCCTGGCCGCGCTGTACACGGCCAGGCGGGTGGAAGACCCCATCGAACTGGCGGGCCTGCGCCTGCCCAACCGCGTGGGACTGGCCGCGGGCCTGGACAAGAATGCCCGCTGCATCGACGCCTTTGCGGCGATGGGCTTCGGCTTCGTGGAGGTGGGCACGGTCACCCCCCGGGCGCAGCCGGGCAATGTGCGCCCCCGCATGTTCCGGTTGCCGACGGCCGAGGCCCTGATCAACCGGCTCGGCTTCAACAACGAAGGCCTGGACAGCTTCGTGACCAACGTGAAGCGCGCGCGTTTCCGCCAGCGCCGCGGCGGCCTGCCGATGCTGCTCGGACTCAACATCGGCAAGAACGCGAGCACGCCGATCGAGCGGGCTGCCGACGACTACCTCGCCTGCCTGGACGGCGTCTATGCCCACGCGGACTACGTGACCGTCAACATCTCGAGCCCCAACACGGCCAACCTGCGCAGCCTGCAGAGCGACGAGGCGCTCGACGCCTTGCTGGGAGCGATGGCCGACCGGCGGGCGCAGTTGCACGAGCGCACCGGCAAGCGCACGCCCATCTTCCTGAAGATCGCCCCTGACCTGGAAGACGCGCAGGTGGCCGTCATTGCCGGCGCTCTGCGTCGCCAGGGGATGGACGGCGTGATCGCCACCAACACCACGCTCGCGCGCGATGCGGTGCAAGGGCTGCCGCATGGGCAGGAAGCTGGCGGGCTTTCCGGGGCACCGGTGCGCGAAGCGAGCAACCGCGTGATCCGGCAACTGCGGGAAGCGCTGGGCGCCGATTTCCCGATCATCGGCGTCGGCGGCATCCTGAGCGGTGCCGATGCGCAGGCCAAGATCGCCGCGGGCGCCGATGCGGTGCAGATCTACACGGGTCTGATCTACCGCGGTCCGGGCCTGGTGACCGAGGTGGCCAAGGCGCTGCGCGGCGCCCGCTGACCTACACGGCGGCCGGAAAAAAGCGCGAGACCGGCGCTGGGGCCGGCCTCGGCGGCATTCAGCGCAGTTTCCAGAGGATCGGCAATGCCCAGCCGGCCCAGCGGACCAGCCGCCGCGGGCCCAGCACCGCAACCATGGCAGCGGCTGCGGCACCGGTCGCGATGGGATGCTCACGCGCCATGCGCATGGCAGTGGCCGACAGAGGCTGCGTTGGCGGTTGCGCTGCAGCACGGGCTGCGGCCTCGGCCTCGGCGGCCGCACGGCGCTCCTGCAACAACGCCCGCCGCGCGCGTTGCTCGGCGATCCGGGCCAGGACTTCTTCACGCATTGCCGCGACTTGAACGGGATCGGGCCGCGCCGGGGCGGCGTCGGGCTCTGCACCGCCGGACAGGTCGCGCCGCAGTTCCTGCGCCAAGGGATGGACAGCCTGCGAGGTCTGCCTCACCCGCGCCAGCAGCAACGCCAGCAGCACGACCCAGACGACGGTCCACGCCAGAGCCACCCACCAGGCCGCGCGGACACGAAACGGGCCATCCCAGTAGTGGACGACCACGGCCGCCGAAAGAACGACACCCACCACAACACTGACCAGGGCCAGCAGCGCCGACAGCAGCGCCGATTGCGCCAGCGGCGCACGGGCATCCTGCCAGGCGAGGCCCGCCAGTTGCGCACGGTCGTGGACACCCAGCGCGGCCTCCGCACCGGCCGCCTTCCAGCGCCGCAGCCGCGGACCCAGGCCCAGCATGTCGAGCAGTCGGCTCATGCCCGACCTCCTCCGCAGGGGCGCGGGTGGCGACTCAGGATGGTCGCCATCAACGGCGGCTGCCGATCAGCAGGCCCACCAGCACGCCGACGGCCAGGGCCGCACCGGCGATCTGCCAGGGCTCATCGTGCGCATAGGCATTGGCGGTCTGGGCAGCCTCCTTGGCCTTCTTGGCCGCTACCTTGCTCTTCTCGGCGGCCAGCTCACGGGCGATCGCGAGCTTGGTGTCGACGCGCTGCTTCAGCGCCTTGAGCTGGGGAACGCCTTCGAGGTCCTTGTTGGACAGAACGCCGCGGACATCGCTGGCAAGGTCTTCGACCACGGCGTTGGCAGCGGCTTCGAGATTCTGGGTGACGGACATGAAATACCTTCCCTCGTATTCAGGACATCGGCGACGCGCCGACAACGAAAACCACCTGAAGGCGGTATGGAAGGATATTAATCCCCGCATCGCATCACATTGCCCACGGACAGGCACACGGTCGGCATTAGTGACCCGGCTTGCGTCGGCATTCACCACCTGTTAGGCCAGCACAAAGCTGGCCCGACGATGGCGCCGGCGCTCAGAGGGTGCGCCACCTGAAGGCGGCGGCACGCATGAAGGAGTGATGCACCCGCATGCGCAGGGACACCTTGCCACGCATGGCCGGCACCACCGGCGACGGGGGCAACTGCCCGGGCGTCGGTGGCGTGCCGCGGTCGGGCTGGACCGGCAATTCGGCCGGGTCGGCTGGCGGCGTGCTCATCGTGGACAGGCGGGCAGAGACTTGCAGCATCACGGTCGAACTCCTTCAATGGTCGGCTCTGGGCAAGGCGGTCACAGCGGACTTTCTTGCGGGGTGACCACACTGTTGCCCCTCGCCGGCGCCTACAGGCCGGGCGTTGCGCGCCAAGACGTGTCAGCAGGCAAAACCATTGCCTGAGGCAGGGTCACCCACGGGCATGAAGGTCATTTCTGGCAAGCCGTGCCGTCGGCGGCGCAAGTCGTGGATTTCCCGGATTGCAATCCGTAAATTTCATTCGGAAGCGAAGGCACTCGGCGCACTTCTTGCGTAGCATCCCCCCATGGACATCTCCGGTCGCCCTCCCTTGCCGTCGCTGCGTCATTCCCGTTTCGAGGATATCCAGGCCCTGTGCGCCGGCACGCTGTTCGTGGCCATGGCGCTGGTGCTCTTCGGCCAGGCGGGTCTGCTCACGGGCGGCACCGCCGGTGCGGCCTTCCTGCTGCACTACGCCACCGGGATCGGGCTCGGACAGGGGTTTTTCCTGCTGAATCTGCCCTTTTACGGCTTTGCCTGGAAGCAGATGGGCGGCGAGTTCACCGTCAAGACCTTTGCGGCGGTGCTGCTGCTGTCCGTGCTGACGGAGTTGGCGCCCCGCTTCATCTCGATCCAGGCGCTGCACCCGGCCTTCGCCGCCGTGTTCGGCGGCCTGATGCTGGGCACAGGTTGCCTGTTCCTGGCCCGCCACCGGGCCAGCCTGGGCGGAGCCACGGTCATCTCGCTCTATCTGCAGGAGCGCCGCGGCTGGCGGGCCGGCAAGGTGCAACTGGCCATCGACTGCGCCGTGCTGCTGGCCGCCCTGTTCGTGGTGGAGCCGGCACGGGTCGGCTGGTCGATCCTCGGCGCCGTGGTGATGGGCGGGTTCCTCTGGATCAACCACCGGCCGGGCCGCTACGTCGGCAGCTGAACGCCCGATTTCTGCGGCGTTCAAGGACGCGGGCGACCCTTTCACATCCTGATCCGCGACTTGTGCCGCGCGGCGCCACTGCCGCAGCCGCCCGCGCGCCCTCACGTCAGGACCCGCTGCTATATTGCGGCGCAGCGAAACTTGCGCCTCCAGACCCCATGCTGTACCACCTCTATGAAGCCCAGCGCTCGTTGATGGAGCCCTTTGCGGACTTCGCACGGGCCGTCTCCAAGCTCTACGGCAACGGCTCCATGTTCAGCCAGTTGCCGATGGCCCAGCGGGTGGCCGCCGGCTACGACCTGCTCTACCGACTGGGCAAGGACTACGAGAAGCCCGAGTTCGGCATCCAGTCCGTCGAGGTGGACGGCGCCGACGTGGTCATCCACGAGATCGTAGAGGTGGACAAACCCTTCTGCCAACTGCGCCGCTTCAAGCGCTACACGGACGACCCGGAGGTGCTGGCCACGCTCAAGAGCCAGCCCGTCGTCCTGATCGTGGCGCCCCTGTCGGGCCACTATGCCACGCTGCTGCGCGACACCGTACGCACCATGCTGCAGGGCCACAAGGTCTACATCACCGACTGGAAGAACGCCCGCACGGTTCCCCTGTCCGATGGTGAGTTCCATCTGGACGACTACATCAACTACGTGGAGGAGTTCATCCGCCACGTCCAGGCCGAATATGGCAACTGTCATGTGATGAGCGTGTGCCAGCCCACAGTGCCCGTACTGGCCGCCATCTCCTTGATGGCCAGCCGCGGCGAGGCCACGCCCCTGACGATGACGATGATGGGCGGCCCCATCGACGCCCGCCGCTCGCCCACCGCCGTCAACAACCTGGCGATGAACAAGAGCTTCGAGTGGTTCGAGAACAACGTCATCTACCGCGTGCCGCAGGGCTTTCCTGGCGAAGGGCGCCGGGTCTACCCCGGCTTCCTGCAGCACACCGGCTTCGTGGCGATGAACCCCGACCGCCACGCCACCAGCCACTACGACTATTTCAAGGATCTGGTCAAGGGCGACGATGCCAGCGCCGAGGCCCACCGCAAGTTCTATGACGAGTACAACGCCGTTCTCGACATGGATGCGGACTACTACCTGGAGACGATCAGCACGGTCTTCCAGGAATTCAAGCTGGTGCATGGCACCTGGGACGTGCGCAACGAGGCAGGCCAGATCGAGCGCGTGCGGCCACAGGACATCCGCCAGTCGGCGCTGCTGACCGTGGAAGGCGAACTGGACGACATCTCCGGCTCGGGCCAGACCCGTGCCGCACACGACCTGTGCACGCAGATCCCCGCGGAGCACCGCGAGCACTACGAAGTCGCAGGCGCCGGCCACTACGGCATCTTCAGCGGCCGCCGCTGGCGCGAGAGGGTCTATCCGAAGGTGCGCGCCTTCATCGCCGCGCATGACCAGCCCCAGACGCGCGATGACGCTCCGCTGGCCGCGGAAGATGTTCGCCGCCGCCCCCCACGTGCGGTCACGCCCGCCGCTGTGCCGGCCGAGCAAGCAGCGCCCGCCCCTTCTGCAGCGGCCCCGGCGCCCCGCAAGGCGGCCGTCCGCAAGACGTCACAGCCCGCCCGCAAGGTGGCCGAGCCGCCGCCTGTGGCAGCTGACGCTGCCCCCCGCAAGTCCCCCGCACGCCGGCGCACCCGCGCCTGAGCAACGAACCTGCGAAGCCCATGCCCCGCATGCATAGGGACCGCCTGCTCGACGCCCTGCCCCAGACGCAGTGCACCCGATGCGGCTACCCGGACTGTGCCGGTTATGCGGCGGCAATGGCCGATGGCAGCGCCGACATCGACCGCTGCCCACCGGGCGGCGCCGAGGGCGTGCGGCGGCTGGCGCAACTGCTCGGCCGGGACGAACGCCCACTCGACCCCGAATGCGGCAGTGAGGGCGCCCGAACCCTGGCCGTGATCGATGAAGCCTGGTGCATCGGCTGCACCCGCTGCCTGGAGGTCTGCCCCACGGACGCCATCCTGGGGTTCCACAAGCGCATGCACACCGTGATCGAAGCCCACTGCACGGGCTGCGAACTGTGCGTGCCGGTGTGCCCGGTGGATTGCATCGGCCTGGAAGTGGTCACGCCTGGCCTCAGCGGCTGGGCCGCATGGTCACAGAAGCAGGCGGACCATGCCCGCCAGCGATACCTTGCGCGCACACATCGGCTGGAAATGGGGAACGCGGTTGCTGGTCAGTCGCCGCCCGACAATGCGCCCGCGACGCAGGGGTCGCAGCAGATGCCGGATGAGACCGCGGAACGCAAACGCCGTACCGTCGAGGCGGCAATGGCCCGCGCCCGCGCCGCGCGGCAGCCGAGCTCGCACCACTGAGCACGCCAGAGGCATGGCTGCGGACACCCTCGCCCTCTACGCGCTGACCTCCGCCATCCTCGCGATCACCCCGGGCCCGACGATGCTGCTGGCCCTGTCCAACGGGATTGCAGGCGGCATGCGGCGGGCTGCGTGGGGCATCGCCGGTGCAAGCCTTGGAAGCACGGTGGTCATCAGCGTCGTGGCGCTGGGCCTGGGCTCGGTCCTGGCGGCCTCCCGCTGGGTCTTCGATGCGCTGCGTGTGGCAGGGGTGCTTTACCTAGCGTGGCTTGGCCTCAGGATGTGGCGCAGCGCCGCGCCCGACCTGCGCACCGCCATCGCTGCCACACCCGACGGTCCGGCCCAGGGCAGCAAGGCCCTGTTGCGCAGCCTGGCAGTGGCCCTGACGAATCCGAAGGCCCTGCTCTTCTTCGCAGCCTTCCTGCCGCAGTTCGTGGACGTGCATGCGCCTCAAGCAGCGCAGTACCTCGTCCTGGGTTGCGTATTCATCGCCATCGACACGGCAGTGATGCTCGCCTACGCCGGCGCGGGGACGCAGGTCGTGCGCTGGTTGTCGAAGCGCAGCCTGCAATGGCTCAACAAGGGCTGCGGCGCAGGCATGTGGCTGCTTGCAGGCGCGCTCGCCCTCTGGCGCCGCCCCGGCGTCTGAGACTACCGCCACCGGTAGGCAAACAACCTGCGCACCAGCGCTTGTCTGCCGCCCAGGACGGCGCGGGCGGCCTCAGCCAGCGCTCGCCGCCAGCGCGCCGAAGGCCTTCACCACCTCCGGCGGTGCCTGCACCAGCTCGATCAGCACGCCCTCGCCGGAGATGGGGAATTCCTCGTTGCCCTTGGGATGCAGGAAGCAGATGTCGAAGCCGGCCGCGCCGCGGCGGATGCCGCCCGGCGCGAAACGCACGCCCTGCGCCGTCAGCCATTCCACGGCGCGCGGCAGGTCGTCGATCCACAGGCCCACGTGGTTCAGCGGCGTGGTGTGCACGGCTGGCTTCTTCTCGGGGTCCAGCGGCTGCATCAGGTCGACTTCCACCTTGAAGGCACCGCTGCCGATGGCGCAGATGTCCTCGTCGACGTTCTCGCGGTCGCTCTTGAAGGTGCCGGTCATCTCCAACCCCAGCATGTCGACCCACAGCGTGGCCAGGCGCCGCTTGTCGATACCGCCGATGGCGATCTGCTGGACGCCCAGGACCTTGAACGGACGTTGGGTGCTCATTCGCATGCTCCTTCATTGGCAGCCACGTCATGGCCGCGCAGACCCAGCCTGGCCAGCAACTGCCGGTCGGCCTCCACATCGGGATTGCCGGTGACCAGCAGCTTGTCGCCGTAGAAGATCGAATTGGCGCCAGCCAGGAAGCACAGCGCCTGCACCGCGTCGCCCAGCTGCTGTCGGCCGGCCGACAGCCGCACGCGGGCCTTGGGCATCAGGATGCGCGCGACAGCGATCACGCGCACGAAGTCCAGCGGATCGATGGGATCGCTGTCGGCGAGCGGCGTACCCGGCACGCGCACCAGGCTGTTGATGGGCACCGACTCCGGATAGGGATCGAGGTTGGCCAGTTGCGCCAGCAGGCCGGCGCGGTGCACCGGCGCCTCGCCCATGCCCACGATGCCGCCGCAGCAGACGCTGATGCCGGCCGCGCGCACGTGGGCCAGGGTGTCGAGCCGGTCCTGGTAGGTGCGGGTGTCGACGATGTCGCCGTAGTACTCGGGCGCGGTGTCGAGGTTGTGGTTGTAGTAGTCCAGGCCGGCGTCGCGCAGGGTCCGGGCCTGATGGGCTTCCAGCATGCCCAGCGTGGCACAGGACTGCAGGCCCAGGCCCTTCACGGCCTGCACCAGTTCAGCCACCTTCTCGATGTCGCGGTCCTTGGGTGCACGCCAGGCGGCGCCCATGCAGAAGCGCGTCGCACCGGCCTCCTTCGCAGCCTGGGCGGCGGCGGTGACCTCTTCAACGCTCATCAGCTTCTGCGCCTTGACGCCGGTGTCGAACTCGGAGGACTGCGGACAGTAGCCGCAATTCTCCGGGCAGCCCCCGGTCTTCACGGAGAGCAGCGTCGCCAGCTCGATGTCGCCGGCCGGCCAATGTTCGCGGTGCACGGTCTGCGCGTGGAACAGCAGCTCGTTGAAGGGCAGGTCCAGCAGGGCCTGCACCTCCTCGACGCGCCACCGCGGGGCGGTGGTACCCGAGGCCGCAGGTGCCGCACGGCGCAGCACCACGGGACGTTCAAGGGTCGTGGCCATGCGCTCGGTCGTAGGCACGCCCATTCAGTTGAACTCCAGGATCACCTGATCGACCGCCAGCGATTCGCCCTTGCCGGCGGTGATCTTGCCCACCACGCCGTCCTGCGCCGCGAAAAGCACGTTCTCCATCTTCATGGCCTCGATGACGGCGAGCTTTTCGCCGGCCTGCACCTGTTGGCCTTCCTTGACGGCGACGTCCACCAGCAGCCCGGGCATGGGCGAGAGCAGGAACTTGCTCATGTCCGGCGGTGCCTTGTAGGGCATCAGCGACTGCAGGCGCGCACCCAGCAGGGACAGCACCATGGCCTCGATCTGCGTGCCGTTGTGCTGCACGCGCAGGGCCAGCGGGTTCTTGCCGGCTCCGCGCTCGACCTGGGCCGTGAACGGCTGGCCGTTCACGCGCCCTTCGACGCGGATGCCGCCGAGCGGCGAGCGGCTTTCGAGCTGGTAGCTGCGGCTCCCGACCTGCACCGCGCTCGCGCCCGTGGCGCCCTGGAAGTCGGTCACGCTCACCGGCGTGTGGCGATGCTCGCCGTCTGCGGCCAGCGTGACGACCACGAACTGCTCACCCACCTTCACGCCATGGCCCGCCAGCTGGCCGCTGATGCCCGAGGCGCGCGCGCGGTAGCGGCGGTGCGCATAGGCAGCCAGGGCGACGAGGAAGTCCGGGTCATCGTGCGGCACGTCCTCGGCCCGGAAGCCATGGCCATAGTGCTCGGCGATGAAGCCGGTGTTGAAGTCACCGCTGACGAACTTGGGATGCGCCAGCAGCGCCGCCTGGAAGGGGATGTTGCTGTGGATGCCGCGGATCGCGAAGCCGTTGAGCGCCTCGCGCATCAGCGCGATGGCATGCGCGCGGTCGCGGCCGTGCACGATGAGCTTGGCGATCATCGAGTCGTAGTACATGGGGATCTCGCCCCCCTCGTACACGCCCGTATCCACGCGCACGCCATAAGCGTCGGGCGCATTTGGCTCGGAGGCCGACAGCGATTCGGCCGGCGGCTGGAACTTCACCAGCCGGCCGGTCGAGGGCAGGAAGTTGCGGAACGGGTCTTCCGCGTTGATCCGGCATTCGATGGCCCAGCCGTCGCGCTTCACGTCGGCCTGGGTCAATGGCAGCGGCTCGCCGGCCGCGACGCGGATCATCAGCTCCACCAGATCCAGCCCGGTGATGCACTCGGTGACCGGGTGCTCCACCTGCAGGCGCGTGTTCATCTCCAGGAAGTAGAAGTCCTGGTTCTTGCCGACCACGAACTCCACCGTGCCGGCGGACTGGTAGTTCACGGCCTTGGCCAGCGCCACGGCCTGCTCGCCCATGGCCTTGCGCGTCGCATCGCTGATGAAGGGCGACGGCGCCTCCTCGATGACCTTCTGGTGGCGGCGCTGGATCGAGCACTCGCGCTCATTGAGGTAAATGACGTGGCCCTGGCTGTCGCCCAGCACCTGGATCTCGATGTGCCGCGGCTGCTCCACGAACTTCTCGATGAAGATGCGGTCGTCTCCGAAGGAATTGCGGGCCTCGTTGCGGCAGGAGGTGAAGCCCTCCAGCGCCTCCTTGTCGTTGAAGGCGACACGCAGGCCCTTGCCACCGCCGCCAGCACTGGCCTTGATCATCACCGGATAGCCGATGCCCTTGGCGATCTCCACCGCCTGCTCGGGCGTGTCGATGGCCTCGTTGTAGCCGGGAATGGTGTTGACCTTGGCCTCGTTCGCCAGCTTCTTGGAGGCGATCTTGTCGCCCATGGCTGCGATGGAATAGTGCTTGGGGCCGATGAAGACGATGCCCTCTTCTTCCACGCGCTTGGCGAAGGACTCGTTCTCCGACAGGAAGCCGTAGCCCGGGTGCACCGCCTCGGACCCGGTCTTCTTGCAGGCCTCGATGATGCGGTCGGCCATCAGGTAGGACTCGCGCGACGGCGCGGCACCGATGTGCACGGCCTCGTCGGCCAGCTCGACATGGCGGGCGTCGCGGTCCGCGTCCGAGTACACGGCCACGGTCTGGATGCCCATCTTGCGGGCCGTCTTGATGACGCGGCAGGCGATTTCGCCACGGTTGGCGATCAGGATCTTCTTGAACATGTGTAGCGCTCCCGGGCTCATCAAAGAGGAATGTTCCCGTGCTTGCGCCACGGGTTCTCCAGCTTCTTCTCGCGCAGCATCACCAGGCTGCGGCAGATGCGCTTGCGCGTCTCGTGCGGCAGGATCACGTCGTCGATGTAGCCGCGTGCGCTGGCCACGAAGGGGTTAGCGAAGCGGGCCTTGTACTCGGCCTCGCGGGCGGCGAGCTTTTCGGGGTCCTTCTTCTCCTCGCGGAAGATGATCTCCACCGCGCCCTTGGCGCCCATCACCGCGATCTCTGCGCGCGGCCAGGCCAGGTTCACGTCGCCGCGCAGGTGCTTGGAGGCCATCACGTCGTACGCACCGCCATAGGCCTTGCGCGTGATGACCGTGATCTTCGGCACCGTGCATTCGGCATAGGCATAGAGCAGCTTGGCCCCGTGCTTGATGATGCCGCCGTATTCCTGGCTGGTCCCGGGCATGAAACCGGGCACGTCCACGAAGGTGACGACCGGGATGTTGAAGGCATCGCAGAAGCGCACGAAGCGCGCCGCCTTGATCGAGCTCTTGATGTCCAGGCAGCCGGCCAGCACCAGCGGCTGGTTGGCGACGATACCCACGCTCTGGCCTTCCATGCGCGCGAAACCGATCACGATGTTCTTGGCGTAGTCGGGCTGCAGCTCGAAGAAGTCGCCGTCGTCCACGACCTTGAGGATCAGCTCCTTCATGTCGTAGGGCTTGTTGGCGTTGTCGGGCACCAGCGTGTCCAGCGAGAGGTCGGCCCGGTCGGCCGGATCGCCGCTGGGGCGCACCGGCGGCTTCTCGCGGTTGGACAACGGCAGGTAGTTGTACAGGCGGCGCAGCATCATCAGCGCCTCCACGTCGTTCTCGAAGGCCAGGTCGGCCACGCCGCTCTTGGTGGTGTGGGTGACGGCGCCGCCCAGTTCCTCGGCCGTGACGCTCTCGTGCGTCACCGTCTTCACGACCTCGGGGCCGGTGACGAACATGTAGCTGGAGTCCTTCACCATGAAGATGAAGTCGGTCATGGCCGGCGAATACACCGCGCCGCCGGCGCAGGGGCCCATGATCAGGCTGATCTGCGGCACCACGCCCGAGGCCATGACGTTGCGCTGGAACACATCGGCATAGCCGCCGAGCGAGGCCACGCCCTCCTGGATGCGCGCGCCACCCGAGTCGTTGAGGCCGATGACGGGTGCGCCGACCTTCATGGCCTGGTCCATCACCTTGCAGATCTTCTCGGCGTGGGCCTCGCTGAGCGCGCCGCCGAAGACGGTGAAGTCCTGGCTGAAGACGAACACCAGCCGGCCGTTGATCATGCCGTAGCCGGTGACCACGCCGTCGCCGGGGATCTTGTTGTCTGCCATGCCGAAGTCGGTGCTGCGGTGCTCGACGAACATGTCCCATTCTTCGAAGGTGCCGTCGTCCAGCAGCAGTTCAATACGCTCGCGCGCCGTGAGCTTGCCCTTGGCATGTTGCGCGTCGATGCGCTTCTGGCCGCCGCCCTGGTGCGCCTGCGCACGGCGGCGTTCGAGTTCTTCGAGGATGTCCTTCATGGTGTCCTGTCGGTTGGGGATGAGGTGGGCGGCGCATCGGTCGCCGTCCGGGATTCGGGGGATGGGAGCTCCGCGGCCAGGGCGAGCAGCTGGCGCGCGGCGGTCGACGCGGCGACATGGCCGGCGGCCACCCCCGCGGACACGCCGGCCAGCCTTTCGCGCACCTGCGGATGCTGGCGGAAGGCCTGGCGCAGGCCGGCCTCGATGCGCTCCCACATCCAGGCCAGGGCCTGCTTCTCGCGACGGGCGGCCATCCGACCGTTGGCGGTCTGCAACTGGCGGAACTCGGTCACGGCGGCCCAGAAGCGGTCCACGCCGGCACCCGTCAGGGCGCTGAGCTGCATCACGCGCGGCAGCCAATGCCGCACTTCGGCGCCGGTGTGCGCGTCGTGCATCGCCTGCGCATGCTGCGGGTTGCCGTGATGGCCGAAGAGCCGCAGCGCCGAGGTGATCTGCGCCTGCGCACGGGTGGCGGCATCGGCATCGATGTCCGCCTTGTTGATGACGACCAGGTCGGCGATCTCCATCACGCCCTTCTTGATGGCCTGCAGGTCATCACCGGCATTGGGCAGTTGCAGCAGCACGAACATGTCTGTCATGCCGGCCACGGCCGTCTCGCTCTGGCCCACGCCCACGGTCTCGACGATCACCACGTCATAGCCCGCGGCCTCGCAGACCAGCATGGCCTCGCGCGTCTTCTCGGCCACGCCGCCGAGCGTGCCCGACGAGGGGCTGGGACGGATGTACGCCTGCTCGTGCACCGAGAGACGCTCCATGCGCGTCTTGTCGCCGAGGATCGAGCCACCCGACACAGTGGACGACGGGTCGATGGTGAGC
Source organism: Pseudacidovorax sp. (assembly GCF_017991995.1). Classification (GTDB taxonomy): domain Bacteria; phylum Pseudomonadota; class Gammaproteobacteria; order Burkholderiales; family Burkholderiaceae_C; genus Xenophilus. The sequence goes on from NZ_JAGOPN010000015.1 coordinate 84,460, forward strand.
ACCGCCACGCGGTGGCCGTGCTCGATCAGGTGCAGGCCCAGGGCCTCGATGAAGGTGGACTTGCCGACACCTGGGACGCCCGAGATGCCGAGGCGGAAGCTCTGGCCGGTGTGGGGCAGCAGCGCCGTGAGCAACTCGTCGGCCTGGGCGCGGTGGTCGGCGCGGGTCGATTCGAGCAGCGTGATGGCCTTGGCCATGGCGCGACGCTGGGCAGGGCCAGCTAGGCCAATGATGGCCTCGACCGAGACCTTGAATGGCGCTCCCATGCGGACAGCAATCAGGCTGCGACAGCCGCCCGGATCTGCTCCAGCACATCCTTCGCACTGGCTGGGATCGGCGTGCCGGGCCCATAGATGCCCTTCACGCCCGCCTCGTACAGGAACTCGTAGTCCTGCCGCGGAATGACACCACCGACGAAGACGATGATGTCGTCCGCGCCCTGCTTCTTCAGCTCCTCGATGATGGCCGGGACGAGCGTCTTGTGGCCGGCGGCAAGCGTGCTCACGCCCACGGCATGCACGTCGTTCTCGATGGCCTGGCGGGCGCATTCCTCGGGCGTCTGGAACAGCGGCCCCATGTCCACGTCGAAGCCCAGGTCGGCGAAGGCCGTCGCCACCACCTTGGCGCCGCGGTCGTGGCCATCCTGGCCCAGCTTGGAGATCATCACGCGCGGCCGGCGGCCCTGGTCCTCGGCGAAGGCGTCGATCTCCTTCTTGAGCGCCTCCCAGCCTTCGGCCGAGTCGTAGGCGGCGGCATAGACGCCCGTGACCTTCTGCGTGTCGGCGCGGTGACGGCCGAAGGCCTTTTCCAGCGCGTCCGACACCTCGCCGACCGTGGCGCGCAGGCGGATGGCCTGGATGCTCAGGTCCAGCAGGTTGCCCTCGTTCTTCTCGGCCGCGGCCGTGAGCGCATCGAGCGCCGCCTGCACCTTGGTGCCGTCGCGCGCGGCGCGGACCTGCTGCAGACGCGCCACCTGCTGGTCGCGCACCTTCATGTTGTCGATGGCGAGGATCTCGACCGGGTCCTCGTTCTTGAGCTTGTACTTGTTGACGCCGACGATGACGTCGCGGCCCGAGTCGATGCGCGCCTGCTTCTCGGCCGCCGCGGCCTCGATCTTGAGCTTGGCCCAGCCGCTGTCCACCGCCTTGGTCATGCCGCCCATGGCCTCAACCTCCTCGATGATGGCCCAGGCGGCGTCGGCCATGTCCTGGGTGAGCTTCTCCATCATGTAGCTGCCGGCCCAGGGGTCGATGACGTTGGTGATGTGCGTCTCTTCCTGGATGATGAGCTGGGTGTTGCGGGCGATGCGCGCGCTGAACTCGGTGGGCAGCGCGATGGCCTCGTCCAGCGCATTGGTGTGCAGCGACTGCGTGCCGCCAAACACCGCGGCCATGGCCTCGATGGTGGTGCGCACGACGTTGTTGTACGGGTCCTGCTCGGTGAGCGACCAGCCCGAGGTCTGGCAGTGCGTGCGCAGCATCAGGCTCTTGGGGTTCTTGGCGTTGAAGCCCTTCATGATCCGGCACCACAGCAGGCGCGCGGCCCGCATCTTGGCGACTTCCAGGTAGAAGTTCATGCCGATGGCCCAGAAGAAGCTGAGCCGCCCGGCGAAATCGTCCACGTCCATGCCCTTGGCGATGGCGGTCTTCACGTACTCCTTGCCATCGGCCAGCGTGAAGGCCAGCTCCAGCGCCTGGTTGGCGCCGGCTTCCTGCATGTGATAGCCGGAGATCGAGATCGAGTTGAACTTCGGCATGTTCTTGGCCGTGTACTCGATGATGTCGCCGATGATCCGCATGCTCGGCTCGGGCGGGTAGATGTAGGTGTTGCGGACCATGAACTCCTTGAGGATGTCGTTCTGGATGGTCCCGCTGAGCTTGTCCTGCGACACGCCCTGCTCTTCCGCCGCCACCACGTAGCCGGCCAGCACGGGCAGCACGGCGCCGTTCATGGTCATGGACACACTGACCTTATCCAACGGGATACCGTCGAACAGGATCTTCATGTCCTCCACCGAATCGATCGCCACACCGGCCTTGCCGACGTCGCCGGTCACGCGCGGATGGTCGCTGTCGTAGCCGCGGTGGGTGGCCAGGTCGAAGGCGACCGACACGCCCTGACCGCCCGCTGCCAGCGCCTTGCGGTAGAAGGCATTCGACTCTTCTGCAGTGGAAAAGCCCGCGTACTGGCGGATGGTCCAGGGCCGCACGGCATACATGGTGGCCTGAGGGCCGCGGATGTAGGGCTCGAAGCCCGGCAGCGTGTCGCTGTGGCGCAGGCCCTGCAGGTCGGCCGCCGTGTAGAGCGGCTTGACCGTGATGCCGTCGGGGGTCGTCCAGTTGAGCGCCGAGACGTCGCCGCCGGGGGCCGACTTGGCCGCGGCGCGCGCCCAGTCTTCGAGGGTGGAGGGCTTGAATTCGGAATCCGCCATGCTTCGTCTCTCTCGCTTGACCTCTGGTGCCGGAAGTGCGGCCACGCTGGCCGACCCCGGGGAATCCCGCAAGTCTAGCCGGCTGTAATTATTAATTCAATTATGAATTAGGGGCTGCATCTGCGATACAGTCGCGCCCATGTCTGCCCTGACCCTCACCCCGCGCGCCCTCTATGAAGAGGTGGCGGAGCTGCTGCGCCAGCGCATCTTCCGCCGCGAACTGGAGCCCGGCAGCTGGATCGACGAGCTGCGCATCGCGGAAGAACTGGGCATCAGCCGCACACCATTGCGCGAGGCGCTGAAGGTGCTGGCCGCCGAAGGCCTGGTGACGATGAAGCCGCGCCGCGGCGCCTATGTGACCGAGGTGTCCGACCGCGACCTGGCCGACGTGTACCACCTGCTCGCCCTGCTGGAGAGCGACGCAGCCGGCGTGGTCGCCACCCGCGCAACCGAGACCCAGATCACCGAGCTGCGCGCCCTGCACGAGGAGCTGGAGGCCGCAGCCCGCCCCGGACACGTCGACCGGGAGCATTTCTTCGCCGTCAACGAGCGCTTCCACATGCGGCTGCTGGCCATTGCCGACAACCGCTGGCGCGACCAGATGGTGGCCGACCTGCGCAAGGTGATGAAGCTCAATCGCCACAACTCGCTGCTGAAGGCGGGGCGCATCGAGGAATCGCTGGCGGAACACCGCGCCCTCGTGGCTGCCATCGAAGCGCGGGACGCGCAGGCGGCCGAGGCGCGCATGCGCGAGCATTTCGCGAACGGGCTGGAAGCCGCCTCCTGAGGCGCGCCGCGCCCCGCTTTTCCTGACGCTTGGAGGCGGCGGGGCGCGGCATCAGCCACCCGCCGCCAGCACGATCGGAGGACCGGCCTCTCCCCGCGTCACACTTCGGCCGTGGCGGACACATGCGCCCGGGCCATCACCTCGTGCGGATCGAGCTCGCGCAGCCGGTGATCGCTCCACACCTGTCGCCAGCGGCGCGCGCCCGGCAGGCCGTTGCGCAGCCCCAGCATGTGCCGCGCGATCGACTGCCACGACGTGCCGTGCGCCTGTTTCTCGCGACGCATGTAGTCGCACATCTGCGCCTCCACCTCCTCGCGCGTCACCTCACGCGGCGCATCACCGAAGAAGGCGCTGTCCCACTGCGAGAGCCACCACGGGTTGTGGTACGCCTCGCGGCCCACCATCACGCCGTCGAGCAGGCGCAGTTGCGCGTGCACCTGTTCGTCGGTCTGGATACCGCCGTTGATGGCGATGAACAGCTGAGGAAAGTCGTGTTTGAGCCGGTGCACCAGCTCGTAGCGCAGCGGCGGAATCTCCCGGTTCTGCTTGGGACTCAGGCCCTTGAGCCACGCGTTGCGCGCATGCACGATGAAGTGGCGGCAGCCGGCGTCGGCCACGGTGCCGACGAAGTCGCGTACGAAGTCGTAGCTCTCCACCCGGTCGATGCCGATGCGGTGCTTGACGGTCACGGGCACGCTCACCACGTCCAGCATCGCCTTCACGCCATCGGCCACCAGCGCCGGCTCCGCCATCAGACAGGCGCCGAAGGCACCGCGCTGCACCCGCTCGCTGGGGCAGCCGCAGTTCAGGTTGATCTCGTCGTAACCCCACTGCTCGCCCAGCCGCGCGCTGGCCGCCAGGTCGGCGGGCTCGCTGCCGCCCAGTTGCAGCGCGACCGGGTGCTCGGTCCCGTCGAAACGCAGATGCCGCGCGGCATCGCCGTGCAGGATGGCGCCGGTGTTCACCATCTCGGTGTACAGCAGGGCGTGGCGGCTGAGCAGGCGGTGGAAGTAACGACAGTGGCGGTCCGTCCAATCGAGCATCGGGGCCACGGAGAGGCGGCCGACGGGCAGCGACGCCTGCAGTGATGAGGAAAGGTCCTTGTCGTTCATGAGGTGGGCAGAGGCGCCGGTCGAAAGAGGGGCCGGCGAAGGGCGTCAACGTCGACGCTCGTTCCACGGGAAAGAAAACAGGAAGCCGCGCCACGCAGGGAGTACATGGAGCGGGAAGAGGCCGGCATTTTCCCAGGTCCCAGCGATACGCGCGGCAAAGCCGGCCTTGGCGGCGGCCGAGAACCGCCGCCCAAGTGCGGCGCGAGCCAGTCAGGCTCATTTAATAAACACACTTACGATATAGATGTTTATGAAAATCGACCCCTCCAAGCGCTTCAGCTTTCTGGTCAACCAGGTGGCCAAGCTGCACGGCGCCCACTTCGACCGGCTGGCCCGCGAGCGCATGGGCCTGTCCCTGGCGCAATGCCGACTGCTCTGGGCGCTGGCACATCCCGAGCAGCCCGAGCCGTTGTCGCAGGCTGCCGTGGCCCAACGCCTGGAAACCAGCGCCATGGCCGTCGCCACGCTCTGTGACCGCATGGAGGCCGGTGGCTGGATCCGGCGCGAGCCCTCGCCCAATGACCGCCGCGTCAAACTCATTCACGCCACGCCCCGCGCCCTCGATGCCATGGACCAGGCCCTCGCCATCAGCGACGAGGTGCTGGCCCATGGTCTCGTCACCCTCAGCGCCGACGAGCAGGCCCAGCTCATGGCATTGCTGGCCAAAGCCCGCGAGGGCCTGCTCGCATGGCAACCTGAGGCGGCGCCGGCTTCGCTGCACGACGGCGGCGCGACCCGCGGCCCCGAGGAGACCGCCCCATGACCCCCACCCCCCAGAACCCCGTGCCCCACCGCGGCATGATCACCGTCTCGATCATGCTGGCGACGATCATGCAGGCACTGGACACCACCATCGCCAACGTCGCCCTGCCCCACATGCAGGGCAGCCTGCAGGCCTCGCAGGACCAGATCACCTGGGTGCTGACCTCGTACATCGTCGCGGCAGCCATCACCCTGCCTCTGACCGGCTGGTTCTGCGGCCGGTGGGGCCGGCGGCGGGTCTTTCTGGTGTCGGTGGTGGGCTTCACGGTGGCGTCGGCGCTGTGCGGCATCGCGGGCTCGCTGGTCGAGATCGTCGGCGCGCGACTGCTTCAGGGCGTCTTCGGGGCGGCCCTGGTGCCGCTGTCGCAGGCCGTGCTGCTCGACATCAACCCGCGCGAGAAGGTGGGCCAGGCCATGGCCATCTGGGGCGCGGGCATCATGATCGGCCCCATCCTGGGCCCGCTGCTGGGCGGATGGCTGACGGATCAGCTGGACTGGCGCTGGGTGTTCTTCATCAACCTGCCGGTGGGCATCGTGGCCTTCTGGGGCATCGCACGCTACCTGCCCGAGAGCCGTCCGAAGGCCGAGAAGCTCGACGTGTTCGGCTTCGCGACGCTCAGCCTGGGCATCGGCCTGCTGCAGCTCTTCCTGGACCGCGGCGAACAGCTGGACTGGTTCGACTCGTGGGAAATCCGTCTGGAGGCGATCGGCGCCGTGGTCGCCCTCGCCTTCTTCGCCGTCCACACCTGGACCGTGCAGGGCGTGAGCTTTCTCAACCGCGACCTGCTGAAGGACCGCAACTTCGTCACCGGCCAGTTCTTCGCGTTCGTCGTCGGCATCATCCTGTTCGCGACCACCTCGCTGCTGCCCAACTTCCTGCAGGGGCTGATGGGCTATCCGGTCGTCTATACCGGCGCGGTCACAGCGCCCCGCGGGGTGGGAACGATGATCGCCATGATCGTGGTCGGGCGGTTGGTCCACCGGATCGACGTGCGCGCCATCATGGCCGCCGGCTTCGGCCTGACGGCCTTCTCGCTGTGGCAGATGACGCGCTTCACGCCGGACATGGACAGCACGCTGATCGTCACCTCGGGCTTCATCCAGGGCCTTGGCATCGGCTTCACCTTCGTGCCGCTGTCGACGGCCACCTTTGCCACGCTGCCGGCGCGGCTGCGCAACCAGGGCACGCCGATCTTCAGCCTCCTGCGCAACATCGGCAGCAGCGTCGGCATTTCGGTGGTGCAGACGCTGCTCACAGAAGGCTCGGGCCGGGCGCATGCCAATCTGGCCGCGCTGGTGTCGCCGGGCAACCAGGGGCTGCTGGCGCTGCCCCCGGCCATGGACCTGGGCACCCAGACCGGCCTGGCCGTCCTGAACGCCGAGGTCACGCGTCAGGCGACCATGGTGGCCTACCTCGACGACTTCTGGATCATGATGGTGCTGACCGCGGTGACCATCCCGTTGCTCCTGCTCATCCGCAGGCCACCCAAGGCCGCGGGCGGCTCGGCCGAGATTCCGCACTGACCGTTCGGGACCGCAGCGCTCAGCCGAACTGCCCGAACGAGGTGCGCAGCCCCTGGTAGTCGGTAGGCCCACTGTTTTCCGGCGGATGGCCGTACAGCGCCAGCCAGCCGGCAATGCTGGGCAAGCGCTTCTCGAAGTAGCGATGCAACTGGTGCCAGTCGCCCTGCGGGGTGTGGCTGGCCACCATCTCCAGCCCTTCCACCGCCATGGCCCGCAGGCTGGTCACCATGGCCAGGCCCGAGCCGTCGATCTGCTGCAGGCTCACTTCGCGGCCCTGTGCCAGCACCTCCTGCAGAACACGCCGATGCACGGCAAAGTCGGCCCAGGCGCGCTTGATGCAGGCGTCGCTGAGCTCACGGAACACCCAATGCATGTTGGCGGCAAAGAGCGTCGCCACCTGCTCCGCCTGGCGCGCGGCCTGCCGACCCGCCACATACTGCAGGCGCAGCGCCAGACACAACGCCACCAGTACCGACGCCGCCTGGACCCACGCCGCCCATTCCCCGGAGGTTCGCGGCGGCGCGATCCACAACGCCGCCGTCGCACCGGCCAGAAGGCCGCCGATCCCGACGCAAGGAAGCCAACGAAACGCTACACCGCTTTTCATGCCGCCAATCCTAGGCGCCGAAGTCACTTCAAAGGTAGCGAAAACTTCACAATTAGAAACACGTTTCGCAACCAAACTGCAGTTATTAACAAATCCGGGCGTCCCGCAAGGGCCGATTCCTACAGGACGACGGGATGGGGCTCCCTACGTTCACAACTCCAGCCGACCTGCCACACCTTCCGGTGCCGGGCCGGCGCACGACCTCTGGAGACCCCATGAAGCCTTTCGCCCTGACCCCGGACATGCTGTCGACCCTCGGCAAGACCTTCTATCCGACCGGGCACGCACTGCTGATGTTCCGGGATGCCGAGGCGGCACGGGCTGCGGCAGAGGCCCTCGCCCAGGGCGGCGTGACCAGCGACGACATCGCATTCGTTCCTGCCGAGGCCATCACTGGACCGATCGGCGCCACGGCATCGGACGCCGACGATCCGCTGCCCTCCCCCGGCACCGAAGGCGCGACCGTTCGCGCCTACGTGCGCCTGGCCCGCGAGGGCCATGCCGGCCTGCTGGTGCGCACCGAGGACGACGAGGACGCCGAGCGGATCCGCAGCCTGCTGCGCGAGAACCCCTTCGTGATGGGACAGCGTTACCGCGCGTTGGTCATCGAGGACCTATGACGCTGCCGCCGGCACCGGTGGCAGCGCCCGGCTGAGTACGTCGCTCGCCATGGCCTGGGCGAGTTCATGCTCTCCCAGATAGACCGTCGCCGCCAGTTCCTGCCGCAGCAGTTGCGCCTCGTCCTCGTTGTGGCTGCGCAGGACGACCTCCACTTCGGGATTGAGCGCGCGGGCCGTGTCGATCATCTGACGCACGTTCAGTGGATCGGCGATGGCCACCACCAACACCCGCGCCCGCGCGATGTGGGCCTGGATGAGCACGGACGGCTCCGCCGCATCGCCCCAGACCGCCGCACCGCCTTCCTCGCGCAGCCGCTCGATCAGCTCGCGGTTCTGGTCCGCCACCACGAAGGGGATGTCGTGGGCGCGAAGCTGCGCCGCAATGCGCCGGCCAACGCGGCCATAGCCCACCAGCACCACCTGCCGTGAAAGGTAGCGCGCCGCCGTGGTCGCAGGCAGTTCCGCCAGCGGGTCGTCGCGCGCCTCCAGCCGCCGGGCCAGCGAGGAATGCAGCCGCAACCAGTTCAGGATCGGCTGGATCGCGCTGAACCACAGCGGATTGGTCGCGATGGACACCAGCGCTCCGGCCAGCACCAAGCTCTGCGCCTCCGGCGGCAGCAGTTCCATGCGCAGGCCCAGCGCCAGCAGGATGAAGGAGAACTCACCGATCTGCGCCAGGCTGGCACTCACCGTCAGCGCGGTCGCCAGCGGATAGCGGAAGGCGAGCACGAGCAGGCAGGCCGCCACCGACTTGCCCACCACGATCACCAGCACGACGGCCAGCACCTGCAGCGGACGGCTGAGCAGGACGCCGGGATCGAACAGCATGCCCACCGACACGAAGAACAGCACGGCGAAGGCATCGCGCAGCGGCAGCGACTCCTCCGCCGCCCGGTGGCTGAACTCGGACTCGCGCATCACCATGCCGGCAAAAAAAGCGCCCAGCGCAAAGGAGACGCCGAACAAGGAAGCCGACGCAAACGCGATGCTCACCGCCGCCGCCACCACGCACAACGTGAACAGCTCGCGCGAGCCGGTGCGCGTGACCTGCCACAACAGCCAGGGAAAGACGCGGCGGCCCACGATCAGCATCAGTGCGACGAAGCCACCGACCTGCAGCAGCGTGACGCCCAGCGTGCGGGCCAGCGACGCCATGGAGCCATCGCTGCCCTCCTCGGCACGGCCACCCAGCACCTGCGCCAGCGGTGGCAGCAGCACCAGCACCAGCACCATCGCCAGGTCCTCCACCACCAGCCAGCCGACGGCGATGCGGCCGGTGTGGGTGTCCAGGATGCCCAGGCTTTCGAGCGCCCGCAGCAGCACCACCGTGCTGGCCACCGACAGCGCCAGCCCGAAGACCAGTGCCGCCCCGAGGCTCCAGCCCCACCACAGCGCCAGAAGCCCACCCATGCAGGTGGCGGCCACGATCTGCACCAGCGCGCCCGGCAGCGCGATGCGCCGCACCTGCAGCAGGTCGTCCAGCGAGAAATGCAGGCCCACCCCGAACATCAACAGCATCACGCCGATCTCGGCCAGTTGCGAGGCGATGTCGGCATCGGCCACGAAGCCGGGGGTGAAGGGCCCGATGATCACGCCGGCGAGCAGGTAACCCACCAGCGCCGGCAACCTCAGACGGGCGGCGATGAATCCGAGGGCGAGTGCCAGCCCCAGGGCGGCTGCGATCGTGCTGATGAGGGAGGCGCCATGGTGCATCGACCCATTTTGCAGGACGCCGCCGGGCGCACCGCGACGCCGGGCTTTGCCTGGCCCCGGAAGCGCGAAGCCCGCGCAAGGCGGGCTTCGACGTGCCCCGGCGGCGCCGGGGCGGATGGGCACACGGCCCTGCTCAGTGCATGTGCAGGCCGCCGTTGACCGGGAAGTCGGCGCCCGTCGAATAGCCGCCTTCGCTGGAGGCCAGCCAGGAGATGATCGAGGCGATCTCGCTCGGCTCGCCCAGGCGCTTGACCGGGATGGTGCCGACGATCTTGTCCAGCACTTCCTGACGGATGGCCTTGACCATGTCGGTGCCGATGTAGCCCGGGCTCACGGTGTTGACCGTCACGCCCTTGGTGGCAAGTTCCTGCGCCAGCGCCATCGTGAAGCCGTGCATGCCGGCCTTGGCGGCCGAGTAGTTGGTCTGCCCGGCCTGGCCCTTGGCGCCGTTGACCGAGCTGATGTTGATGATGCGGCCCCAGCCCTTCTCGACCATGTCGCCCACCACCTGCTTGGTGACGTTGAACATGCTGTTGAGGTTGGTCTCGATGACGGCATTCCAGTCGTCGGGCGTCATCTTCACGAACATGCGGTCGCGGGTGATGCCGGCGTTGTTGACCAGCACATCGATGCTGCCATGCTCGGCCTTGGCCTTGGAGAACGCCTCCACCGTCGACTCCCAGTTGCCGACGTTGCCGACGGAAGCGTGGAACTCGAAGCCTTCTTCCTTCTGCTCCGCAAGCCACTTGCTGAAATCGCGGGTCGGCCCGCAACCGGCGATCACCGTGAATCCATCCTGATGCAGGCGGCGGCAGATTGCGGTTCCGATGCCTCCCATGCCTCCGGTGACGTAAGCGACTTTCTTGCTCATTCCTGTGCTTTCCTTGGGTTGATCCGGCTTCCTTGCCGGCTTGGTCACTTTAGCGACATTTCTCCAGGTTTCAGTGGCATGGCCCCTCTAAAGAGATGAGGACAAACCGCAGGTCCAACCCAGGCAAGCAACGGCGTGCACACCCTCCGTGCATGCAAAAGCCCCGCCGGGCACATCGTGCACCACGGCGGGGCCTTGGCGAGAGACAGGACGATGTCTGGGCGCGCCGGTCAGCGGCGGCGCTGACGCTGGAAGAGCAGCGCCAGAAACACCAGCCCGAAGGCGACGAAGCACAGGAAGGACCAGTTGGCGATCGACAGGCCCAGGAAGGTCCAGTCGATCTGCGAGCAGTCGCCGCTGCCGCGGAAGATCATGGGCACGACGCGCTGCAGCGGGAAGGTCTCGATCATTCCGTAGATGTCGCGGCCGCAGCTCGCGAATTCCGGCGGATGCCATTGCAGCCAGCTCTGGCGCGCCGCCGTGAAGGCGCCGCCTGCCGCGAACGCCAGGGCCACGAAGCCCCAGAACTTGCGCAATCCACTGCCGCCGGTGGCGGCCGCCAGGGCGCTGAATACCGCCACCAGGATCAGCGCATAGCGCTGGACGATGCACATGGGACAGGGCTCGAGCCCCACCACATGCTGCAGGTACATCCCAAATGCCAGCATGGCCACGCAGGCCGCGGCGATGAGCCCGTGAATGCGCCGGGGCGCGTCGAAGAGTTGGTTCAAATCCCTGATCCTTGGTCAACGAAGACGCGGGCCCGGCGCGGGCTCGCGACCACCGTGTCGCCCTCGCGCAGACCCAACTCGCGGAACTGCTGGGCAGGAATCTGCACCTCGATCACGGTTCCACCTCCGGGATTATCCGGATTCGTTTCCACCGGTTCGAGTTCCATCCGCGCGATCGGACCGACCACGATGGCACGGGTGAGGCGCGCGACGATGCCGTGCGCCTGCGACTGGCCGCCCGCGTAGGGCGCGATGTCGAAGTCGTGCGGACGCACATAGGCCAGCGCCTTGGCGTCCTGAACACGGTCTGCCTCCGTCGCAGCAAAGCGCATGCCCTGCTGCAGCTCGACCTCGCCCTCGTGGGCCCGGCCGTGGAACAGGTTCACGTCGCCCAGGAAGCCGTAGACGAAGGGGCTGGCCGGATGGTCCCAGACCTCCTGCGGCGAGCCGACCTGCTCGATGTGGCCACTGTTCATCAGCACCACGCGGTCGGCCACCTCCAGCGCCTCTTCCTGGTCGTGCGTCACAAAGATGGAGGTGACATGCAGCTCGTCGTGCAGCCGGCGCAGCCAGCGGCGAAGTTCCTTGCGCACCTTGGCATCCAGCGCGCCGAAGGGCTCGTCCAGCAGCAGCACCTTGGGCTCCACCGCCAGCGCACGCGCCAGGGCGATGCGCTGGCGCTGGCCGCCCGACAGCTGGGCCGGGTAGCGGTCGGCCAGCCAGTCCAGTTGCACCAGCTTGAGCAGGTCCAGCACCTTGGCCTTGATCTGCGCCTCGCTGGGCCGATCCCGGCGGGGGCGGATGCGCAGGCCGAAGGCGACGTTGTCGAACACCGTCATGTGGCGGAACAGCGCGTAGTGCTGGAAAACGAAGCCCACCTGCCGCTCGCGCACGTGCACGTCGGTGGTGTCCTCGCCGCTGAACAGGATGCTGCCTGTGTCGGCGGTTTCCAGGCCCGCGATGATGCGCAGCAGCGTGGTCTTGCCGCAGCCCGAGGGGCCCAGCAGCGCGAACAGCTCGCCCGAATCGATGTTCAGGCTGACGTCGCGCAGCGCATGGAAGTCGCCGAAGCGCTTGCTGACGTTGCGGATTTCGATGCTCATGGTTTGGCTAACTCTTGTTCTGTTCGGGCGCCCGCCACGCGGGCGGCGGGCCACTCTGGAAGGCGGACTCAGGCGGTGGGCGCCGGCCGCTCGGGTGGCAGTTCGGCCAGGGCCTTCATCTCCCGCTCGTGGCGCCACTCGGCCACCGTCTTGATCACCAGCGTGACCAGGGCCAGCACCGCCAGCAGCGAGGCCACGGCGAAGGCGGCGACGGACTGGTACTCGTTGTAGAGCACCTCCACGTGCAGCGGCATGGTGTTGGTCTGGCCGCGGATGTGGCCCGAGACCACCGACACCGCACCGAACTCGCCCATGGCGCGCGCGTTGCACAGGATCACGCCGTACAGCAGGCCCCACTTGATGTTGGGCAGCGTCACGTGCCAGAAGGTCTGCCAGCCGCTCGCGCCCAGCACGATGGCGGCCTGCTCCTCCTCGGTGCCCTGCGCCTGCATCAGCGGGATCAGCTCCCGCGCAATGAACGGAAAGGTCACGAACACGGTCGCCAGCACGATGCCGGGCACGGCGAAGATGATCTTGATGTTGTGCTCGGACAGCCACGGCCCCAGCCAGCCCTGCGCGCCGAACACCAGCACGTAGATCAGGCCGGCGACGACGGGCGAGACGGCAAAGGGCAGGTCCACCAGCGTCGTGAGGAAGGCCTTGCCCTTGAACTCGTACTTGGCGATGGCCCAGGCCGCCGCCACGCCGAACACCAGGTTCAGCGGCACCGAGACGGCCGCCACGATCAGCGTCAGCTCGATGGCGGACCAGGCATCCGGCTCCTTCAGCGCTTCCACATAGGCACCCCAACCCTTGCGCAGCGCCTCGGTGGCGACGGCAGCCAGCGGCAGCACCAGGAAGAAGAACATGAAGACCAGCGCCAGGCCGATCAGCGTCCAGCGCACGGCGGGGGACTCGGTGGTCCCCGCGCGCTCCCGGCCGCTGCCGGCGCGCATTCCGGTCGCACCACTCATTTGAATGCCTCCGCGCTGCGCGCTACGGCGCGAGCGCCCTTCGGGGCGGCCGTGCGGGTGCTCATGCCGACACCCCCCGCTTGCGCTGCCAGGCCTGCAGCGCGTTGATGACCAGCAGCATCAGGAAGGAGAAGACCAGCATCACCAGCGCCACGGCGGTGGCACCCTGGTAGTCGTACTGCTCCAGCTTGCCGATGATGATGAGCGGCGTGATCTCGGAAATCATGGGCATGTTGCCGGCGATGAAGATGACGGAGCCGTACTCGCCGATGGCGCGGGCGAAGGCCATGGCGAAGCCGGTGAGCAGCGCCGGCGTGATCGAGGGCAGGATCACCAGCCGGAAGGTCTGCCAGCGCGTGGCGCCGAGCGAGGTGGCGGCTTCTTCCAGCTCCTTCTCGGTGTCTTCCAGCACCGGCTGAACCGTGCGCACCACGAAGGGCAGGCCGATGAAGATCAGCGCGATCACCACGCCGGCCGGCGTGAAGGCGAGCTTGATGCCCAGTGGCTCCAGGTACTGGCCGATCCAGCCGTTGCCGGCCAGCAGCGCGGTGAGCGAAATGCCGGCGACGGCGGTGGGCAGCGCGAACGGCAGGTCCACCAGCGCGTCGACGAGCTTCTTGCCCGGAAACTTGTAGCGCACGAGCACCCAGGCCACCAGCAGGCCGGCGAAGAGGTTGACCAGCGCGGCCAGGAAGGAGGCGCCGAAGGTGAGCCGGTACGAAGCCAGCACCCGCGGCGCCGTGACGGCCACCCAGAACTGATCCCAGCTCATGGTGAAGGTCTTGAAGACCAGCGTGCTGAGCGGAATCAGCACGATCAGGCACAGATAGAAGATCGTGTACCCGAGCGTCAGGTGAAAGCCCGGCAGCACCCGCTTGGCACCGCCGGCCCTTGAACGTGAAACCGGCGCTGCCGGGGTCGGCAGCGCCGGTGAGGTCACACCAGCCATGGAGTCAGCGCGCGCCGGGGGTGTAGAGCTTGTCGAACTGGCCGCCGTCGTTGAAGTGCACCTTCTGCGCTTCACCCAGGCTGCCGAAGAGCTCCTGCACCGTGAACAGCTGCAGCGGCTTGAAGGTGTCGGCATGCTTCTTCAGCACGGCCGGCGAGCGCGGGCGCAGCGCATGCTTGGCGGCAATTTCCTGCGCCTCGTCCGAGTACAGGTAGTTCAGGTAGGCCTTGGCCAGTTCGCCGGTGCCCTTCTTGGCGACCGTGCGCTCGACCACCGCCACCGGGTTCTCGGCCAGGATGCTGATGCTCGGGTAGACGGCATCGACCTTGCCGGTGCCGAAGTCGCGGTCGATGGAGACCACCTCGGACTCGAAGGTGATCAGCACGTCGCCGATGCTGCGTTGCAGGAAGGCCGTGGTGGCATCGCGGCCGCCGCGGGCCAGCACCGGCACGTTCTTGAACAGCTTGCCGACGAATTCGGCGGCCAGGGCGTCGGTGCCGCCCTTCTTTTTCACGTAGCCCCAGGCGGCCAGATAGGCATAGCGGCCATTGCCGCCCGTCTTGGGGTTGACGACCACGACCTGCACGCCGGGCTTGATCAGGTCGTCCCAATCCTTGATGCCCTTGGGGTTGCCGTTGCGCACCAGGAACAGCATGGTCGAGGTGGTGGGCGAGGCGTTGTCGGGGAACTTCTTGGTCCAGTCCTTGGCCACGACGCCCCTGTCGGCCAGGAAGTCGATGTCCGTGCTGGTGTTCATCGTCACCACGTCGGCGTCGAGCCCGTCGGCCACCGAGCGGGCCTGGGCGCTGGAGCCGCCGTGCGATTGGTCGATCTTCACGTCCTTGCCCGTGGTCTTCTTGTAGTGCGCGACGAAGGCAGCGTTGTAGTCCTTGTAGAACTCGCGGGCCACGTCGTACGACGCGTTCAGCAGCTGGTTCTGGGCGAAGGCATTGCCGGCGAAGGCCGAAGCGGCCACCGTCAGGGCCGCGGCGAAGGTCTTGATCTTGGAATTCATAAGGTCGCGGAGTGTTGCACGGAAGACCGGTCCCCGGCCGTCAGACGGCTGGGGGCATCGGTCAGGGATTCGAGCAGCGCCAGGCCGAGCGGCCAGTCGCCGTGGCCCGAATCCACGTTGATGTGGCCCGCATTCTGGATGCGGACGAATTCGCTGCCCCAGGCCCGGGCATAGGCACCGGCCAGGCGCACCGGGCAGAAGGGGTCGGTGGTGCTGGCTACGACGATGCTGCGGTAGGGCAGGCGCGCGTAAGGAACGGGGGCGAAGTCGACCAGCGCGGCGCGGCGCTCCGGATCGGCCGGCGCCACCAGCAGCGCGCCCTCGACGCGGGCCGCGGCCTCGGCGCCCAGGTGGCTGGTCGCGATGCAGCCCAGGCTGTGCGCCGCGATCACCACCCTCTCCGGCCGCGCCAGGATCAGCTGCTCCAGCGTGCCGACCCAAGCCTCACGCCGGGGCGACACCCAGTCGTCCTGCACCACGCGCTCGGCGTCCTGCAGGCGCTCGGCCCACAGGCTCTGCCAGTGGCCAGGACCAGAGTCGCGCCAGCCCGGCACGATGATGATGCGCTGTGTCATGGCCGCGGGCGGCTCACTTGTTGGGCTGCGGCGTCACGCGCAGATAGGGCCGCACGGCGTTCCAGCCCTTCGGGAAGCGGGCCTTCAGCTCTTCGGGGTCCTGGATGCTGGGCACGATCACGACGTCGTCGCCGTCCTTCCAGTTGGCGGGTGTCGCCACCTTGTGGCTGTCGGTGAGCTGCAGCGAGTCGATCACGCGCAGGATCTCGTCGAAGTTGCGGCCGGTGCTCGCCGGGTAGGTGATGGTGGCGCGCACCACCTTCTTCGGGTCGATGATGAACACGCTGCGCACCGTGGCGGTGGCCGACGCGTTCGGGTGGATCAGGTCGTACAGCTCGGCCACCTTGCGGTCGGCGTCGGCCAGGATCGGGAAGTTGACGGTGGTGTTCTGCGTCTCGTTGATGTCGCCGATCCATTCCTTGTGCTTGTCCGCCGGATCGACGCTGATGGCGATGGGCTTGACGCCGCGCTTGGCGAATTCGCCGCCCAGCGCCGCGGTCTTGCCCAGCTCGGTGGTGCACACCGGCGTGAAGTCGGCGGGGTGCGAGAACAGCACCACCCAGGCATCGCCCGCCCAGTCGTAGAAATGGAGCGCGCCCTCGGAGGAATCCTGGGTGAAGTCGGGGGCGGTGTCACCGAGTCGCAGCGTGGCCATGGCGTGATCCTTTGTCAGGTGGAAGCAAGGGAGTCTGGATTCTGAAGACAAGCGCTTCGATCACAAACGAATATCTCCTTGTTTGGTTATGCGATCCCGACCATAAGCATCACTCCGACGCTGGAAGACCCGGGCCGGCCCTGCGCAGCCGGCGTCAGGCCAGCGGACTGCGCTCGGGCGGCTCGGCCAGCACCTCGCCGAGGAAGTCCAGCACCGCCCGGACCGCGGGGACCAGCGCTCGGCGCGGCGTGAACATGGCATGCACGAGGCCGGGCGGCGGCTGCCAGTCGGGCAACACCGACTGCAGCCGGCCCGCTTGCATGGCTTCGCGGCAGAGGTAGTCGGGCAGGAAGCCGATGCCCACGCCCTGCTCCACCGCGAAGCGGAGCGTCAGCAGGTCGTTCGCCAGGTAGCGCGGCGTCTGCATCAGCAGATGGGTGGCACCGCCCGGGCCCTGCAGCAGCGTGCCGGCGCGGGCATCCGCGGCCGACATCGCGACGCATTCCACCTGCTCCAGCGATTCGGGATGCGTCAGCGGCCCGTGCCGCGCCAGCAAGGCTGGCGTGCCGACCAGGAGCAACTTGCTGCGGCCGAACACGCGGGATGCGAGCGTGGCGCTGTTCTCGACCTCGTTGCGCACGCGCAGTGCGACGTCCACGCCCTCTTCCACCGGATCCACCGGCCGGTTCACCACCCGCATCTCCAGCTGCACGCCGGGATGGCGACTAAAGAATTCCGGCAGCGCCGGGCCCACGTTGCTCTGCGCCAGCGTGACCGGGCAGCTCAGTCGCACCAGGCCTCGCGGCTCCTTACGCACCTGGGCTACTTCGGCAGCGCCGGCCTCGGCGGCCTCGCGCACGGCGATGCAGTGGCGCAGGTAGACCTCGCCGGCGGGCGTGAGCGACAGCCGGCGCGTGCTGCGCTGGAGTAGCTGGACGCCCAGCGAGGCCTCCAGCTGTGCAATGCGGCGCGACAGGCGCGATTTGGGCACGTCCAGCGCGCGGCTGGCGGCGCTGAAGCCGCCGCGCTCCACCACTTCGGCAAAGAAAACCAGGTCGTTGAGGTCCTGTACTGGGCTCATTGTTCCATCCAAAGAACGAATGGTCCCGATTTTGGCGACTTATCGTCCCGTTGTCCCAGTTTTAGACTTCTTTCATCGCTCGAATCCGTCGGGCCCGTCTCTCTCAGGAGTGAACAACATGAAACTGCTGCACATCGATTCCAGCGTCCTCGGCGCCAATTCCGTCTCCCGCCTTCTCACGGCCGAAGTGGTCCGCGACTGGGTGGCCGCCCATCCCGGTACCGAGGTGGACTATCTGGACTTGGCGGCCAACGCCCCGGCCCACTTCGGTGCCGACGCCCTGGGCGTGAAGGTCGGCGCCGAGCCGACCACCGAGGCGCAGAAGCAGGAGAACGCGGTCTCCGAAGCGCTGGTCAGCCAGTTCCTGGCTGCCGACGTGATCGTCGTGGGCGCACCGCTGTACAACTTCTCGATCCCCAGCCAGCTCAAGGCCTGGATCGACCGTCTGGCCCAGCCCGGCCGCACATTCAAGTACACCGAGAAGGGCCCGCAGGGCCTGGCCACCGGCAAGACGGCGATCGTCGTTTCCACCCGCGGCGGCCAGTACTCCACCTCCGAAGCCGGCCAGGCGGCCGAGCACCAGGAAAGCTACCTGAAGGTGGTGTTCGGCTTCTTCGGCATCACCGACGTGCGCTTCGTGCGCGCCGAAGGCCTGGCCATGGGCGAAGCAGCACGCGCCGCAGCACTGGAGGCCGCCCGCGCCTCGATCCCGGCCGCGGCCGGGGCTGCGGTCGCCGCCTGAGGCCGACGCCGCGCGCATGGCGCGGCGCCAACCAGCAACAAGAGGGTCCTGCGGGACCCTCTTTTCATGGGGCGAACAGCGCCAGCCCGCCTCAGGCTTCAGCCAGTTCAGTGCCGCCGGGTGCCGCGACCTGCGTACACAGACCCAGCTCCGCCCGCATCCGCTTCGCTGCGGCGACCATGTTGGCCAGGGCGGCCTCGGTCTCCGGCCAGCCCCGGGTCTTGAGGCCGCAGTCGGGATTGACCCACAGATGGCCCGGCGGCACCACGTCGGCGGCCTTGCGCAACAGGCGCAGCATCTCCTCGACCGGCGGCACGCGCGGCGAGTGGATGTCGTACACGCCCGGGCCAATCTCGTTGGGATAGCGCATCGCCCCCTCCCCGCCGAAGCCACGCAGCAGCTCCATGTCGGAGCGGCTGGTCTCGATGGTGATGACGTCGGCGTCCAGTGCGGCAATCTCCGCCAGGATGTCGTTGAACTCGGAGTAGCACATGTGGGTGTGGATCTGCGTGTCGTCGCGCACGCCCGAGGCGCACAGGCGGAAGGCGCGGCCGGCCCAGTCCAGGTAGGCCTTCCAGCCGGCGCGGCGCAGCGGCAGGCCTTCGCGGAAGGCCGGCTCGTCGATCTGGATCATGCCGATGCCGGCGCGCTCCAGGTCGCACACCTCGTCGCGCAGTGCCCAGGCGATCTGCTCGCAGGTGAGGCTGCGCGGCTGGTCGTCGCGCACGAAGGCCCACTGCAGCATCGTGACCGGCCCGGTGAGCATGCCCTTCATCGGCCGCCGCGTGAGGCTCTGCGCATGGGCGGTCCATTCGACCGTCATGGCCGCGGGCCGGGCCACGTCGCCATAGATCAGCGGCGGCTTGACGCAGCGCGAGCCATAGGACTGCACCCAGCCGTTGGCCGTGAAGGCATAGCCGTCCAGCTGCTCGCCGAAGTACTCGACCATGTCGTTGCGCTCGGGCTCGCCGTGCACCAGCACGTCCAGGTCCAACGATTCCTGGGCCCTTACCACGCGGGCGATCTCATCGCGCATGGCCTGGGCATAGGCTTCGGCCGACAGCGCGCCGCGCCGATGCGCCGCCCGCTGCGCCCGGATGACGCCGGTCTGCGGAAAGGAGCCGATGGTGGTGGTAGGCAGCGGCGGCAGCGCGAAGCGGCGCCGCTGGGTCGCCTGCCGCTGCGCGAAGGGCGCGGCGCGGCGGTCGTCGCCGTCCACCCGGCGCGCGAGGCGCAGGGCGACGTCGGCCCGCCGGACCCGCGGGCTGTGGCGACGGCTGGCGATGGCGGCACGCGCTTCGGCCAGGGCGGGCTCGATGTCGGCATCGCCGGCCAGCGCCCGGCGCAGCAGTTGCAGCTCTTCCAGCTTCTCGCAGGCGAAGGCCAGCCAGCTGCGCAGTTCGGCATCCAGTCCCTGCTCGACCTGCAGCCCGAAGGGCACATGCAGCAACGAGCACGAGGGCGCCAGCCACAGCTCGCCCCGGTGCTTGGCGGCCACGGGCTTCAGCCGGCCGAGCGCCGCGTCCAGGTCGGTGCGCCAGATGTTGCGGCCGTCCACGATGCCGACCGACAGCACCTTGTGCGCGGGCAGCCAGTCGGCCACGCCGGTGAGCTCCTCGGGCGCCCGCACGGCGTCCACATGCAGCCCGGCCACCGGCAGCTGGCAGGCCAGACGCAGGTTCTCCTGCAGCGGCGAGAAATAGGTCGCCAGCAGCAGCCGCGGCGCGTTGCGCGCGATCTGCCAGTAGCTGCGCTCGAAGCTCTGCCGCCAGGACTCGGGCAGGTCCAGACCCAGGATAGGCTCGTCGATCTGCACCCACTCCACACCCTGCGCCTTCAGCCGCGCCAGCACCTGTTCGTAGACAGGCAGCAGCGCGTCGAGCAGGGACAGCCGGTCGAAGCCCGGGGCCTTCTCCTTGCCCAGCCACAGGAAGCTCAGCGGCCCCAGCAGCACCACCTTGACCGGATGGCCCAGCGCCTGCGCCTGGGCCACCTCGTCGAACAGGCGTTCGCTGGCGATGCCGCCGAACACGGTCGCCGGGCCGAACTCGGGGACGAGGTAGTGGTAGTTGGTGTCGAACCACTTGGTCATCTCCAGCGCATGCGTGCCGGCCGCTTCGCCGGTGCGCACGCCGCGGGCCATGGCGAAGGCCCGGGCCAGCTCCGGCTCGTCGGCGGACAGGCCGAAGCGCTGCGGCTCGCAGCCGAGCAACTGGATGTGGTTGAGCACCTGGTCGTAGAAGGCGAAGTCGCCGACGGTGACGAAGTCCAGGCCGGCTTGGCGCTGGAGCGCCCAGTGACGTGC
Source organism: Pseudacidovorax sp. (assembly GCF_017991995.1). Taxonomy (GTDB): domain Bacteria; phylum Pseudomonadota; class Gammaproteobacteria; order Burkholderiales; family Burkholderiaceae_C; genus Xenophilus. Next base: position 105,017 of record NZ_JAGOPN010000015.1, read on the forward strand.
GCGCAGTTCGGCGCCGACGGCCTCCAGCGCGGCCGCGTCGATGTCGCCGCGCCAGTGGGCTTCGAGGGCGAACTTCAGTTCTCGGTGGGCGCCGATGCGCGGGAATCCCAGGATGTGTGTGCGAGTCATGCCGGCATCATCCCGGCGCGCCAACTATGATTCAAACGAAACTTTTTGCGGTATTGCTTGAATCAATTTCATGACACAACCCATCCTGGAAATCCGCCACCTGCGCACCCTGGCCGCCTTGCGCGACACCGGCAGCCTGGTCCGGGCGTCGCAACTGCTCAATCTCACGCAGTCCGCCCTGTCGCACCAGCTCAAGGCGCTGGAGGCGCATTACGGCTGCGCGCTCTTCGAACGCAAATCGCTGCCACCCCAGTTCACCGCCAGCGGCCTGCGTCTTCTGCAATTGGCCGACAGCGTTCTGCCGCAGATGGAAGCGGCCGACCGCGACGTCGCGCGGCTGGTGAGCAGCGGCGGCGGACAGCTGCGCATCGCCGTCGAATGCCACACCTGCTTCGACTGGCTGATGCCGGCCATGGACGCCTTCCGTCAGGCCTGGCCGGAGATCGAGCTGGACATCGTCTCCGGCTTCCATCCCGACCCCGTCGCGCTGCTGCTGCAGGACAAGGCCGAGGTCGCCATCGTCTCGGAACAGGACGCCACGGAGCCGGTCGACCATCATGCGCTGTTCCGCTTCGAGATCGTCGCGCTGATGGCCAACGGACATGCACTGACTGAAAAGCCGTATCTCACGGCCCTGGATTTCGCCGATCAGACACTGATCACCTACCCGGTCCCGGACGAGATGCTGGACGTGCTCCGTCAGGTCATGCAGCCCGCCGGCCTTCAGCCCCGGCAGCGACGCACGACGGAACTGACCGTCGCCATGCTGCAACTGGTGGCCAGCGGCCGCGGCATCGCCGCGCTGCCCTGGTGGGCGGTGCAGAGCTACCTGGAGCGCGGCTACGTGAGCGCCCGGCCCATCGGTCGCGACGGCTTGCGCGGCGAACTGCACATGGCCTGCCGGCCGGGACTGTCGGCGCAGGCCTGGCTGTCGGACTTCGTGCGGATCACGCGCGACAGCTGCTTCAAGCGGCTGCCGGGTATCGAGCTGCTGTGAGAGCCCTCAGGCGCTCGCGTGTCGCTTCACCCAGGCCACGTACTTGTCCATCCAGCCCTGCAGGAACTGGCGCGTGGCCTCGATGCCGATGTGCCCCTTCTCATCGAACAGGTCGTCTTTGTTCTGGATGAAGGCCTCGGGCTGGCCCAGCGTCGGCACGTCCAGGTAGGCCAGCACGTTGCGCAGATGCTGCTGCGCCAGCGCCGTGCCGATGGCGCCCGGCGAAATGCCGATCACCCCGGCCGGCTTGCCGCCCCAGGCGTTCTGGCCGTAGGGCCGCGAGCCGTGGTCCAGCGCATTCTTCAGCACGCCGGGGATCGAGCGGTTGTACTCGGGCGTGACGATCAGCAGGCCCTGGGCGCGGGCGATCTCGGTCTTGAGCTGCTGCACCTCGGCCGGCTGCTTGCCGTCGAGGTCCTGGTTGTAGAGCGGCAGGTTGTCGATGCGCAGGTGCTCGAAGGTGAAGTCCTCCGGTGCCAGCGCGGCCAGCGCCAGGGCCAGCTTGCGGTTGAGGGAATCCTGGCGAATGCTGCCGACCAGGACGGCGACGCGGTATTGGCTCATTGAAGACGCTCCTCTTGCGGGATGGACACGAAAAACCTCGATGCTGGCGGCCGCTCGTGCGCGCGTCTGTCAGTCGCGGGCGCACGCACCGGCGGTTACACCCCGCCGGGCGCGCGATGCCTAGCGTTCAGCAATCGCCGGGACGGGATCCGCGGTTCTTCTGCAGACTGGCCTGCGTGACCGAGGCGCCCGGCAGCACGTCGTCTGTCACCCACACATTGCCGCCGATGGTGGCGCCCTTGCCGATGGTCACGCGGCCCAGGATGGTGGCCCCGGCGTAGATCACCACGTCGTCCTCCACCACCGGGTGGCGCGGCAGGCCCTTCTGCGGATGGCCGTTCTCGTCGGTCGGAAAGCGCTTGGCGCCGAGCGTGACCTGCTGGTACAGGCGCACATGCTGGCCGATCACCGCCGTCTCGCCGATCACGATGCCGGTGCCGTGGTCCATGAAGAAGCCGGCGCCGATGGTCGCGCCCGGATGGATGTCGATGCCCGTCTGCGCATGGGCGCGCTCGGCCACCATGCGCGCCAGCAGCGACAGCCCCAGCCGGTAGAGCGGATGCGCGATTCGGTGGTGGATCATGGCCGTCACGCCCGGATAGCACAGCAGCACCTCGTCCACGCTCTGCGCCGCGGGGTCGCCCTGGTAGGCGGCCATGACGTCGGTGTCGAGCAGCGCGCGGATGGCGGGCAGCTGCAGGGCGAATTCGCGGATCCGCTGCTCGGCGTCGGCCCGCAGTTCGGCCGGGGTCACGGCGTCGAGCCGACGCACGTGGCGCAGCTCCTGCACCGCCTGCTCCTGCAGCTGGCGCAGCGCCTGGTCGATGGTGTGGGCGACATAGAAGTCTTCGCCCTCCTCCCGCAGATGGGCCGGCCCCAGCCGCATGGGAAAGAGCGCGCCGATCAGGCTTTCGACCACCTCGTCGACGGCGGCACGCGAGGGCAGTTGCCGCTCGCCGCCGGCCACGCGCTGCTGCGCGCTGCGCCATTCGTTGCGCACCTGGCGCAGGGACGAGACGATTTCATCGATGGGGAAGGCGGACATAGGCGTGGGCGCGGCAGTGACACAGGGCCCCGCCCGGAAAGGCGGGGCGCCTATTCTGCGCGACTGGCCGCGGGCCCGCCTTGTCCCTCGCGCGGTGGGTGAATCCACCCGCCCTGCACAGCGGCGACGCAGTCCGTGGCAGGGCGCGGGGCGCGCCCTGCCCCACAACGCCTCACTTCTGCTTGTTGGTGTAGATCTGATCGAAGGAGCCACCGTCGGCAAAGTGCGCCTTGTCGGCCTTGGCCCAGCCGCCAAAGGCCTCGTCGATGGTGAACAGCGCCAGCTTGGGGAACTGTGCGGCGTACTTGGCCTTGGCCTTGTCGCCCGTGGGACGGTAGTAGTTGCGGCCGGCGATGTCCTGGCCTTCATCCGAGTAGAGGTACTTGAGGTATTCCTCGGCCACTGCACGGGTGCCCTTCTTGTCGACCACCTTGTCGACCACGGCCACCGAGGGCTCGGCCAGGATCGAGATGGACGGCACCACGATGTCGAACTTGTCCGGGCCGAACTCCTTCACGGCCAGGAAGGCCTCGTTCTCCCAGGCCAGCAGCACGTCGCCCACGCCGCGCTGCACGAAGGTGATCGTGGCGCCGCGCGCGCCCGTGTCGAGCACCGGCACGTTCTTGAAGAGATTGCCGATGTATTCCTTCGCCTTGGCGTCGCTGCCGTACTTGCGCTTGGCGTACTCCCAGGCCGCGAGGTAGTTCCAGCGGGCGCCGCCCGAGGTCTTGGGGTTGGGCGTGATCACCTGAACGCCAGGCTTGACCAGGTCGTCCCAGTCCTTGAGGCCCTTGGGATTGCCCTTCTTCACGAGGAAGACGATGGTGGAGTTGTAGGGCGCCGAGTTGTGCGGCAGGCGCTTCTGCCAGTCGGCCTTGACCAGGCCGCCATGCTCGACCAGCGCGTCGATGTCGCCGCCCAGCGCCAGCGTGGCCACGTCGGCGTCGATGCCGTCGATGATCGAGCGGGCCTGCTTGCCCGAGCCACCGTGCGACTGCTTGACCACCACATCCTGGCCGGTCTTGCCCTTCCAGTACTTGGCGAAGGCCTTGTTGTAGTCCACGTACAACTCGCGCGTCGGGTCGTAAGAGACGTTGAGCAGCGTCACGGTCTGCGCCCAGGCGGGCAGGGACAAGGCCGCCGCGGCACCGGCCGCGAGGGAAAGCTTGATAAAGTCACGGCGGAAATTCATGTTCATGCCTTGTTGTGCATAAGGTCGATGAATTGAATTCTGGATATCGCATAAGGAAAGGGGAACGACGGAGTTCTCAGTTCTAAATAGCGAAATCAGCTAAGCCGGTCGTCACCCCCCGCACCGCACCCTTCCCACCGTTCTCTCTACAAGAAAGCCCCCCATGGCACGCATGGTTCAATGCATCAAGCTCGGCAAGGAAGCCGAGGGCCTCGACTTCCCGCCCTATCCCGGCGAACTCGGCAAGCGCATCTGGGAGAACGTCAGCAAGGAGGCCTGGGCCGCCTGGCTCAAGCACCAGACCATGCTGGTCAACGAGAACCGCCTGAATCTGGCCGATGCCCGCGCCCGCCAGTACCTGGCGCGCCAGATGGAAAAGCATTTCTTCGGCGACGGCGCCGACGCGGCCCAGGGCTATGTGCCCCCGCCGGCGGCCTGAGCACCGCGCCCAGCCCGCCCCTTCCCGGCCGCGCCCATGGTGCGCGGCACGGTCTTCGACATGAGCGACATCCTCACCTGGACCGATGAAGGCCAGCCCTTCAGCCCCCGCTTCCAGGACGTTTATCACACCATCACCGGCGCGCTCGCCCAGGCACAGCATGTGTTCCTGGGCGGCTGCGGCCTGCCCGGCGCCTGGGCGGATGCGCCGCAGTGGCGCGTGCTGGAGACGGGCTTCGGTCTGGGCCTGAACTTCCTGGCGACCTGGCACGCCTGGCGCGAGGATGCGCAGCGTCCGCAGATCCTGCACTTCGTCTCGGTGGAGGCCTATCCGGTCTCGGCGGCCGACATCCGCCGCGCCGCTGCCCTTCATCCGGCGTTGCAAGCGCTGGGCGCACAACTGGCCGACCAGTGGCATGGCCTGCTGCCGGGCTTCCACCGCCTGGCCTTCGACGGCGGCCGCGTGCTGCTGACGCTGTGCATCGGCGACGCCCGATCCATGTTGCGGGCACACCAGCCCTTCGAGGCCGACAGCCTCTTCCTCGACGGCTTCAGTCCCGCCGTGAATGCCGACATGTGGTCGCCCGAGGTGTTCAAGGCCCTGGCGCGCTTCTGCCGGCCCGGCACCGCCGTGGCCACCTGGACCGTGGCGCGGGCCGTGCGCGATGCGCTCGTGCCCCTGGGCTTCGTGGTCGAGAAGGCGCCGGGCCTGCCACCCAAGCGCGACTGCCTGCGCGGACGCTATGCGCCGGCCTGGCCGGTGCGGCGCCGACCCCAGGCCGAGGACGCCGAGCGCGCGCCATCGCCCGGGCACTGCGCCGTGGTCGGTGCGGGCCTGGCCGGCGCCGCCGTGGCCCATGCGCTGGCCCTGCGCGGCTGGCGGGTGACCGTGCTGGATGCCGCGGACCATCCCGCCGCCGGCGCCTCGGCCCTGCCCCTCGGCCTGATGGCACCGCATGCCTCACCGGACGATGCGCTGCTCTCGCGCCTGACCCGGGCAGGCATCCGCGCGACCTGGGCGCAGCTGACCGCCCTCGGGCTGGTGGAAGGCATCGACTGGGCGCCCACGGGCGCGGTCGAGCGGCGCGAGGCGACCTCGCTGCGGCTGCCACCGTCCTGGGCGCAGACGGAGGGCTGGACCGAGACCACGCGCGCCACGGCCGCGATGCTCGCCGACGCGGGGCTGCCGGACGACACGCCCGCCCTGTTCCACGCCCGTGCCGGATGGGTGAAGCCGCACCGCCTGGTGGCCGCCTGGCTGGACCACGCCGCCATCGCCTTCCGCAGCGGCGCGCATGTGGAAGACATCGACGCCGTGCCGGGCGGCGGCTGGCGGCTCCGGGACGCCAGCGGCCAAGTGCTGGCGAACGCGGACCGCGTGGTCGTCGCCGCCGGCCCGGCCACGCGCCGGCTGGCGCCGAGCCTGCCGCTGCAGCCGGTGCGCGGCCAGATCGTCTGGGGCGAGATGCCGCCGGCCATGGCCGCACGGAGCCATCGCATCCCGGTCAATGGGGACGGGCACCTGATCGCAGGCGTCGGCGTGCCAGCCGGCGCCGGCCACCCGCTGCAGTGGATGACCGGCTCCACCTACGACCCCGGCGACACCGACACCGCCACCAGGCCGGCGGACCGCGCGCACAACCTCGCGCGTCTGGCCCGGCTGCATCCGGTGCTGGCCCCTTTCGCGCAGGATCCGCAGACCGTCCTGCACGACTGGGCCGGCGTGCGCTGCGCCTCGGCCGACCGCCGGCCGCTGGTCGGCCCGATCGACCCCGCCGAACCGTCCGGTCCCTGGGCCTGCACCGCGCTGGGCTCGCGCGGACTGAGCTTTGCCGCCCTGTGCGCCGAGCTGCTGGCCGCGCGCTGGCACGGCGAGCCCTTGCCCGTGCCAGCGGCCCAGGCCCGGGCGCTCGACACACGTCGCCTCTGGCGCTGAACGGCAGCTGCGGCGCGCCCCTTGCGCCGGCCTGTCCATCGCCCTTGTTTCATCGCGCCTGCCTACCATCGCCCCATGGCCACCCGCTACGACATCCTCCACACCACCACCTATCGCTACAACGAGGCGGTGAACTTCGGCCTGCACCGGGTGATGTTCCGCCCGCGCGACAGCCACGACCTGCGCGTGCTGGCCACCGACCTGCAGGTCAGCCCCGAGGCGCATGTGCGGTTGATCCAGGACCCGCATTCCAACTCGGTCGCGCTGGTCCAGCCCAAGGAGCCGGCGGCCGAGCTGACCATCGCCTGCGCCTTCACCATCGAGCATGTGCCGGCGCCCGAGGACGAGCTGCAGCTGGAGCCCAGTGCGGAGTTCCTGCCCTTCGCCTATTCGCTGCAGGAACGGCTGGATCTGGAGCACTACCTGCGCCCCCACCACGACGACCCGGACGGCACGCTGATCCGCTGGGCGCATCAGTTCCTGCACACCGATGCGCCCAACAGCACGCGCGAGACGCTCACGCGCATGAACGCCCACATCAGCCAGAGCCTGAGCTACCAGGCCCGCGAGGAGGAAGGCACCCAGACACCGCTGGAGACGCTGGCCATCGGTGGCGGCAGCTGTCGCGACTACGCCCTGCTCATGATGGAAGCCGCGCGGCGGCTGGGCATCGCCACCCGCTTCGTCTCAGGCTACCTCTACGACCCCATGCTCGACGACGGCAACGACGCGCAGGAGGACCAGGACGGCCCCGCCGAGCGCGTCGTCGGTGCCGGCAGCACGCATGCCTGGCTGCAGGCCTACCTGCCCGGCGCGGGCTGGGTGGCCTTCGACCCCACCAACAACATCATGGGCAGCGGCCGCCTGATCCGCGTGGGCGTGGCACGCGACCCGGCCCAGGCACCGCCCATCGCCGGCAGCTGGTTCGGCGAACCCGAGGCTTATGCGGGCATGGAGGTGGTCGTGAAGGTCACCAAGCGCCGCGACTGAGCGGCCTCGTTCCGAAATCGCGCCGGCCTGTAGGACCCGTCCCCGACATGACACCGGCGGGGGCAAATCCCGAGCCCCCCGGCGCGACGCCGCGCTAGGCTGGCGCGCCGCTCGAGGGCGGAACGAATCACAAGTCTTGGAGACATTTCCCATGGATGCATTTCAGCGCCAGCCCCTGCGGCTGATCACGGCTGCGGCCGTCCTTGCCCTGAGCGCCTGCGGCGGCGGGGGCGGCTCGAACGTCGCCTTTGCGCCCCTGCCGGCCCCGGCACCGAGCCCTGCGCCGTCGCCGGCCCCCACGCCGGCCCCGGCCCCCGTCCCCGAAGAAACCCGCCTGCAGGACGGCCGCAACAGCTTCGTGCCCGCCGAGCCCACGGCCACCACCTTCACGGCACTGGCCGCCGCCCCGGGCGACGCGGTCGATGTCAGCACCACCAGCCGCTGGGCGGGCGTGATGGGCGGCGCCGCCTACCGCGTCGAGGTGCCCGCCAACTGGAACGGCAAGCTGGTCATGTATGCCCATGGCTACGCCGGCACCGGCAACACGCTCGCGGTGACCAACCCGTCCATCCGCCGCTACCTGATCCAGAACGGCTATGCGTGGGCAGCCTCCAGCTACACCAAGAACTACTACGACGTGCGCGCCGGCGTGGAAGACACCAACGCCCTGGCCCTGGCCTTCACCGACATCGCCAAGGCACGCGGCCGCGCACTGGCCACGCCTTCGCGGGTCTACATCACCGGCCATTCGATGGGCGGCCACATCACGGCGTCGGCCATCGAGGCCGAGACGCAGGCCACCGCCGTGCACAAGGTGAGCTACGCCGGCGCGGTGCCCATGTGCGGCGTGCTGGGCGACACCGAACTCTTCGACTACTTCTCGGCCGCCCAGCTCACGGCCCAGGCTCTGGCCGGCGTGCCCAAGTACCCCCTGACGAACTGGAGCGACATCCAGAACCTGGTGCTCGGCCAGCTGTTCTCCACCGTCACGGCGACCACGCTCACGCCCACCTCACCGCTGGGCCTGCAGTACGCCTCGGTCATCAAGAACCTGACGGGCGGCGAGCGGCCACTGTTCAGCATCGGTTTGACGCAGGGCGGCTCCTTCCAGGCACCGCTGGGCCTGTTCGGCAGCGATGGCACGGTCGCGGGCATCCTGAACAAGAACGTGACGGACACCAACCGCTTCACTTACACCATCGACGGCGATGCGACCGCCTCGGCGGCACTGAATGCGTCGGTGCAGAAGCTCACCGCCGACACCGACGCCAACCGCCTGCGCCGCGACGGCCTGCGCTGGATCCCGCGCAACAACGGCGACATCAAGATCCCGGTGGTCACGCTGCACACGCTGGGCGACCTGTTCGTGCCCTTCAGCATGGAGCAGATCTACCGCCAGCGCGTGGTGGCCAAGGGCAACGGCAACTGGCTGGTGCAGCGGGCGATCCGCGGCATCACGCACTGCGACTTCACGGTCGCCGAGCAGGAGGCCGCCTTCGACGCCATGATCAAGTGGGAGCGCGACGGCGTGAAGCCCTCCGGCGACGACGTGCTGACCGCGGGCACCGTGGCCAACACCAACTATGGCTGCGTGTTCACCAACAACACCCTGGGCCAGGACGACAGCCAGCAGGTGGCCGCCATCCGGACCGTCCTGGCCGGCGCCGCCCCCTGCCCCCAGTGAAGTGAGGGCCGACGGTAGCCGGCGCGGGCAGCCGCGTCGATGGCTGCGATGACATGACAGCAGAACGCCGGCCCTCGGGCCGGCGTTGCGCATCTGGGGCTTCGCTCGGGGCGCCGCTCAGGTGTGCCGCGACTCAGGCGGGCTGCACGCCGGCCGGCCGCGGCCGTTGAACGGACTGGCGGCCGCCGGCATAGCGGTCCACCGCCAGGCCGTCGGTGCTGATCTCCGGCCGCTGGCCGGTCACCAGGTCCGCGGTCAGCTTGCCCGAGCCACAGGCCATGGTCCAGCCCAGGGTGCCGTGGCCAGTGTTGAGGAACAGGTTGCCCCAGCGCGTGCCGCCGATGATGGGCGTGCTGTCGGGCGTCATGGGGCGCAGCCCGGTCCAGAAGCTCGCGGCCGGCAGGTCGCCGCCGGGGAACAGCTCGCCCACCACCTTCTCCAGCGTGGCCCGGCGCGCCGGCTTGAGGCTCAGGTCGAAACCCGAGAGCTCGGCCATGCCACCCACGCGGATGCGGTCGGCGAAACGGGTCACAGCGATCTTGTAGGTCTCGTCCAGCACGGTGGACTGGGGCGCCAGCGATTCGTCCAGCAGCGGCACGGTCAGCGAATAGCCCTTGACGGGGTACACCGGCAGGTCCAGGCCCAGCGGCTCCATGAGGGCGCGCGAGTAGCTGCCGAAGGCCAGCACATAGCGGTCGGCTTCGAGCCATTGGCCGTCGACCTGCACGCCACTGATGCGGCCACCATCGGTGCCCAGCGCCTGAACCTGGCTGCCGTAGCGGAATTCCACGCCCAGGCCCCTGGCCAGTTCAGCCAGCCGGGTGGTGAAGAGATGGCAGTCGCCGGTCTCGTCGTTGGGCAAGCGCAGGCCGCCGACCAGGGCGCCGCCGGTGCGGGCCAGTGCCGGCTCCACGCGCGCCAGGCCTTCGCGGTCCAGCAGTTCATAGGGCACGCCGCATTCCTGCAGCACGGCGATGTCGCGCTGCACGGCATCGAGCTGCTGCTGCTTGCGGAAGAGCTGCAGCGTGCCGCCGGTGCGCTGCTCGTAGTCGATGCCGGTGTCCGCGCGCAGGCTGCGCAGGCAGTCGCGGCTGTACTCGGCCACGCGCATCATCCGTTCCTTGTTCACGGCATAGCGCTCGGCCGAGCAGTTGCGCAGCATCTGGGCCATCCAGCGCAGCTGGAACAGGCTGCCATCGGCCCGGATGGCGAGCGGCGCATGCTTCTGGAACATCCACTTGATCGCCTTGGACGGGATGCCCGGCGCGGCCCAGGGCGTGGAATAGCCCGGCGACACCTGCCCGGCATTGCCGAAGCTGGTCTCCAGTGCGGCGCCGGGCTGGCGCTCCAGCACCGTCACCTGGGCGCCCGCACGGGCCAGGTAGTAGGCCGTGGTCGTGCCGATCACACCGCCGCCGAGAACAATGACTTTCATGGCCAATCCCGCTGAGAAAGAAGACTCCAGGAGTCGATTGCAGGACTTTATTCAGGCCACGCCCGAAGATTTGATGGTTCTTCTGGTGATCTGCAGCAAAATCCGCTGACCAACCCTGTGCATCCGCCCGCCGGCCCGACGACATGCCCGACTTCGCCACCCTGGACCGCATCGACCGCAAGATCCTGGACATCCTCCAGCGCGAGGGCCGCATCGCGATCACCGACCTCGCCCAGCGGGTGGGCCTGTCCACCTCACCCTGTTCCGAGCGGGTCAAGCGACTGGAACGCACGGGCGTCATCAGCGGCTATCACGCCCGCGTGGCGCCGGAGGCGCTGGGCAAGATGCTGCTGGTGTTCGTGGAGATCAAGCTCTCGTCCAAGTCGGCCGATGTCTTCGACAAGGTCCGCAACGAGCTGCTGCACATGCCGGAGGTGCTGGAATGCCACCTGGTCTCGGGCGGCTTCGACTACCTGGTCAAGGCCCGGCTGCGCGGCATGGGCGAATACCGGCACCTGCTGGGCGACATCCTCAAGAAGCTGCCCGTGCCGGCCGAGTCGCACAGCTATGTGGTGATGGAAGAGGTCAAGGAGACGCTGGTCCTGCCGGTGGACCGTTGAGCGCTGCAGCGCCGCCCGCGGCGGCTCACTGCGAGGCTTCTGCCTTCATCGCCAGCTGCACCCGGCCGCCGGCCGTGTGGAAGCTGATGGTCGGCGCGGTGAAGTCCGACAGCGGCGCACCCAGGCTGATCTCGCCGCTGCCATGCAGCATGCACTCGTCCCGGCGCAGCGCGACCTCGCTGCTGCTGCCGTCGGCGTCGCGGAAGCGCACCCAGGTGCCGTAGCTGCTCACGTCGGTCAGGATGCAACTGCCGTTGCGGGCCTCGATGCGCGCATGCAGGCGCGAGACCCGCGGATCGTTGACCACGAAATCGGCCTCGTTCACCCGGCCCAGGTGGATGGGCAGGTCGCGCGCGCCGAAGGCGGCATGCACGTCCAGCCACGACAGCTCGATCTGCCCGAAGGCCGTGTCGATGCCGGGGCGCGCCAGCGTCGACAGCGCCGCCGGCAGCGTGAGCAGGTCCACCACCTCGTCCTGCCAGTCGATGCGGTGGACGGTCGGCGTCTCCTGCCGGCCGCGGATGCTGATCGGGCCCAGGCTGCGATGCCGCACCTCGGGGCCGATGCGCTGGTCCACCACCGATTCGGTCGCCCAGATCTGGCCCGGGCCCGCGAGGTCGCTCAGCCGCGAGGCCACGTTGACGGCGTCGCCATAGAAGTCGCCATCGACCTCGACCACCTCGCCGCTGGCGATACCGATCTGCAGGTCCATGCGCAAGGCCTCGGGCCACTTGAGCAGGCGCTTGTGGTGGCTGCGCTGAACCTCGAGCATGGCGGAGATCGCCGGTGCACCGGCCGGGAAGAGCGCGAAGATGCCGTCGCCCAGCTTCTTGATCACCCGGCCGCCATGGGCTTCGCACACATCTCCGACCCATTGCACCAGCCGCGTGACGGTGTCGGTGGCCCGGGCGTTGCCCATCGCCTCGAAAACCCGCGTGCTGCCGGTCAGGTCCGCGAAAACGACCGTGGTTGCCATCGTCAAAGTTCAACGAATTGTTTCCAGCAATTATCTCCAGACGTACGAAATCGCGCGAGTGCGGGGCCTGAATTGACTTAAGTCAACTGCTTTGGATGTTGCTTTGTCCACAATGCCACCTTGATCCCCCGCTTGGGGGCGCGAAGTTTCCCCTGGATCCGCGTGGAATGCCCGCGCCGGCGCCAGCGGCCCATGGAAAGGCAAATTTGTGGAAACTTTTATCTACGTTGCGGTGGGCCGCGCGGCTGCGTAAGGTGTTCGTCAGGCGACCTCGCATCACTCCATGAAGTCCTTGAACGCGATCTCCCGCTGGCTCCGGGCTCCGGCCCAGATGGCCGCGCAGACAGGCACCGAGCGCACGCTCCAGCAGGTGCGCGCCGCCATGCTTGCCGCCCTCGAACGGCATGGCCTCCTGGCGCAGTGGCGCCGCCTGGCGGACCGGGTGACCTACGCCACCGAGCTCGAAGCGCTGTGGTACCTGCGGCAGGATCTCCTGGCGGCGCTGATGCCCGCCTGCGGCGAAGTGCGCGCACGGCAGGAGATGCAGCCGATCAACGCCCTCTTCGGCCGCTCCGAGGCCTTCCGGCCCCGCTTGCGCGCCGGGCTGCGGATGCCCTGAGCGGCCTCGGCCGGGGATCGACGGCCGGCCGCGTGCCGGCGCCGCCCTTCAATGCGCGTGACCGTGATGGTCGTGCGTTGCGGCATGGCGGCTGCCACCCACGCCGTGCCCCCAGACGACAAAGGCTTCCTTGCCCTCCACCGCGAGATCGACGGTGGCCCCCACCGGCAGCAGCACCTTGGTCGGCACATGGCCGAAGGGCAGGCCCGTGAGCACCGGCGCCTTGAGCTGGCTGCGCAGCCGCTCCACCACCGTCTGCAGCTTGAAGCCCCGGTCGTGCGGCGCGGCGCGGTAGCCGGTGAACTGGGCTAGCACCACGGCCTTCTGACGGGCCAGCACACCGGCCAGGCGCAGCTGCTCCAGCATGCGCTCGATGCGGTAGGGATGCTCGCCCACGTCCTCCAGAAAGAGCACGCCCTTGTCCACCTGCGGGAAGTACGGCGTGCCCAGCAGGCTGCACAGCACGGCCAGGTTGCCGCCCCACAGCGTCGCGCCGCGAATGGGCCTGAAGCCCGGCACCTCGTCACGTGCCGGCAGGCGCCAGCCGGTGCCTTCGCCGTAACCCTCGACCAGGTCGTCGAAGCAGGCGGCGGTGATCTCATCGATGCCTTCCTCGGCACCGAAGTCGCTGCACAGGGTCGGACCGGACCAGGTGGCGGCGCCCGTGCGCGCCAGCACCGCGAGCTGGAAGGCCGTGAAGTCGCTCATGCCGACGAAGGCCGTGCCGCGCTCGATGGCCTTGGCCACGGCCTTGTAGGGAAGGCCGTCGAGGATCCGGGTGAGGCCATAGCCGCCGCGCGAGGCCAATGCCACGTCCGCGCCGCTGGCCGCGGCCCGTGCGATGGCGGCGATGCGGGTGGCGTCGTCGCCGGCGAATCGCTGCTGCGCGGACAGCGCGGCCTCGTCGATCTCCACCTCATGGCCCTGGGCCCGCAGCCAGGCCACTCCGCGGCGGAAGGCCGGCTTCTCGCGCACGGCGCTGGAGGGGGAGTAGATGTAGATGTGCTTCTTGTTCACTCGCGGGAGTATCCCATCGGCCCTTCGAGGGCCTGCCACCGGGCGGCCAGCGCGCGGGCCGCGTCTGCGGACAGGTCCTGCACGGGGCGGCGGCGCGCGGCCCACGCGCGCAGGGCGGCCTCGTGGCCCTTGTCGGGGAAGGGCGCCGCCCAGGCACGCGCCGCGTCCTCGGCGGCCGCACCCCGCACCACCAGCGCCGCGGGCGGGATGACGAGGCGCGGGCCAGCGATCGCGCCCTGCCCGGCCAGCAGGTCGGCCAGCCCGCTCATGTCGGGATGCAGGATCAGTCCGACCTCGCCGACGCCCAGCGCCGCCAACCACTGCCGCAGCACTTCCGCATGCCATTCGCGCGTGTGCAAGGCTTCCTTCTTGGGCTTGTCGCTGCGACCGAAACCGATCAGGTCAGGGATCAGCACGCGATGGCCCGGCAGCAGGTCCGGCAGGTGCCGGAACAGGTGGCCCCATTGGCCCGCACCGTGCAGGCACAGCACCACGGGGCGGCGTTGCGTGCAATCGCCCGCAACGCCGCCCCGGTCGACATAGGCCAGCCGCAGGCCGCCCAGCGCCGGCAGTTCGCTGACGAAGGCATGCGGCCCGTCGAAACCGGCGAAGCGCGCCTCGGGCGTGCGCAGCGCGTCGTCGCGCACCGGCTGCGCCTGCGCCCGGGCCTGGGCACGCCGCCCGCGGAAGAAGTCTTGCAGCAGCGCCCCGCATTCCTCGTCCATCACGCCGCCCTGCACCGCGGTGTGGTGGTTGAGCTGGCCGATGCCGAAGAGGTCGAGCACCGATCCTGCCGCGCCGGTGCGCGCATCGGCCGCACCGAAGACCACACGGTCCAGCCGCGCATGCAGCATGGCGCCGGCGCACATGGCGCAGGGCTCCAGCGTCACGTAGAGGGTGCAGCCGTCGAGCCGGTAGTTGCCCAGCGCCTGCCCGGCCGCCCGCAGCGCCGCCATCTCGGCATGGGCGCTGGGGTCGTGCGTCGCGACCGGCGCATTGCGCCCGGTGGCCACCATGCGGCCGTCGCGCACCAGCACGGCACCCACCGGCACCTCGCCTGCGGCGGCGGCGGCGCGGGCCTCGTCCAGCGCCAGTGCCATCCAGCGATGGTCCTCATCCTGCGGTGCACCGTCCGCGGGCAGCCCGGCTGAGGTCTGGGACAGCGGCTCGACCATCGGCATCAGCGTCCGACGCCGGCCCGGTCCATCCAGGCCTCCAGCCCCGCGGCCTCGCCGCCCTGCGCGGCATGCAGGCGCCGCATCGCCGCATGGGCTTCGGGCCGATGCTGGTTGAGCTTGAGCTTGCATTGCCAGCCGACGACCTTCAGCTCGAAGGCGACGATGCCGGCCAGCATGCGGCGCTGGTAGTCCTCGCCCAGATCGCGCCATTGCTGTGCATAGGGCGGCTCGTGCTGGCCGATGAGTTGCTTGAGCAGGGCGTCCTTCGTGTCGGCCTCCGGCAGCAGGGTGGCGCGCACGCGGCAATGGACGGCGACGTAGTTCCAGGTCGGCACCCGCTGGCGGTCCGGGTAGACCGTCGGCGAGACGTAGCCGTGCGGCCCCAGGAAGACCACCAGCGCCTCGGGCCGCGCCTGCAGCTGCTTCCACTGCGGATTGGCGCGCGCCACGTGGCCCAGCAGCGTCCACTCGCCCGTGTCGTTCGAGGTCAGCACCAGCGGCAGGTGGGTGACGAAGGGAAAGCCGTCGTCGTCGTTGGTCACGAGGCTGGCGAAGGGATGCTCGCGCATCAGCTGCTCGGCGAGCGCGGGATCCTCGGCGTCAAAATGGGCGGGCAGGTACATGGCGGACCTTGAAAGGCGAAGCGGGCGATTGTCCCGCCTGCCATGCCCGAGCCCCGCACCCGCCCTCTCTCTTCGCATGCAGGACTCACTTTTCGGCGACGACCTTCCCCTTCCCGCGCCCCCGCGCCCGGCACCGGCCGACGTGGGGTCAACCGCCGCGCCGCCAGCCGCGGACGAGGCGGCCCCGCCCAAGCGCCGTGCCAAGGCCGGCATGCCCAAGGTGGAGCCGGCCGATGTCGACGAGCGCCTGCGCGATCAGGCCGTGCGCCTGCCGCCGTTGCTGCGCCTGGGCAGCTCTTCCTGGCATTTCCCGGGCTGGGCAGGCCTGGTGTGGAACGGCGACTACGAAGGCTCGGTGCTGTCGCGCCACGGCCTTGCGGCCTATGCGCAGCATCCGCTGCTGCGCACCGTGAGCCTGGATCGCAACTTCTACCGCGCGCTCACCGCCTCGCAGTTCGCCGCCTATGCGGCGCAGGTGCCGGAGGACTTCCGCTTCGTGGTCAAGGCGCCGTCGGCTGTCAGCGATGCCCTGGTGCGCGCCGAGGATGGCCGGGGCCAACGCCCCAACCCGGCCTTCCTCAACCCCCAACTGGCGGTGCAGGACTTCGTGGAGCCGGCCCTGCAGGGCCTCGGCACCAAGCTGGGTGCGCTGGTCTTCCAGCTCAGCCCCCTGCCGGGCACGATGCTGGCGCACATGCCCGAGGTGCTCGCGCGGCTCGACGCCATGCTGGCCGCCCTGCCCCCGCTTCAGCCCGCCGCGCCGGACGCGGTGGTGGCCGTGGAAGTGCGCAACCCCGAGTTCCTGACGCCCGACTTCGCACGCGTGCTCAAGGCCCGCGGCGCCACCTACTGCCTGGGCCTGCATCCGAAGCTGCCGCCCATCGAGGACCAGTTGCCACTCCTGCGCGCCCTGTGGCCCGGCCCGCTGGTCTGCCGGTGGAACCTCAACCGCCTGCACGGCGCCTACGGCTACGAGGAGGCCAAGGGCCTGTACGAGCCCTTCAACCGCCTGGTCGATCCCGATCCGCATACCCGCGGCCTGCTGGCCCGCGTGATCGCGGGCACCACCGGCGCCGGCCATACGGCCTACGTGACCATCAACAACAAGGCCGAGGGCAGCGCCCCGCTGTCGGTGCAGGCGCTGGTGGACGCGGTGCTGGGCGAGACGTCCTGACCGCCTGACGGTCTCACTCCCTCGCCGCCTGATCGCATGGGCGCCTGGGAGACCGGGCGATCAGCCCGGCGCCGCCGGGCACGCCGCCGGCTGACCCGCCTGCAGGGCCGCGATGTGCCGGGCGATGGCGTCGGACACCTTGGACACGATGCGCTGGCCCGCCTGCGCCACGCCGTCGATGCCGCCCGGCGCCGCTTCGCTGCCGCGCCAGCTGCAGGTGCTGCGCTGGCTGCTGTCGGCGCGGCGCACCGTCCAGCTCAGGGCCGCCTCGACCTGCGCGCCCTGCGTGGCATCGAAGCGCTGGACCTGCACCGCGATCCGCCAGGGCAAGACTCCGGCCACGCCCGGTCCGCGGGTCGCATCGGTGGCGCCGAGGCGCGCCGCCACGCCGGCAGCGAGCGCGTCGCGCAGTTCCTGCTCGAAGGAGGCCGCCCAGCGGCTCTGCTCCAGCACCTGCACTTCGGCGCCGGCCGGGCCGCGCACCACCATCTGCGGCCGCGCCAGGCGCTCCGGCACGGCCAGCGGCGCCATCTCGATGGCCAGGCCGCCGGCCGGCGGCGCCACCAGCGGCTGGGGCGCGGCCGGCTCTGCCAGCGTGTAGTAGCGGTCGGGCTCGGAGGCACAACCTCCGAGGACGGCCACGGCAAGCGCCAGGGCGGCGGTCGCGCCGATGCGTCGTGTTGCAAAGCGGCTCATCGCTTCTTGTCCTCGGGTTTGCCGCGCAGCAGCGATTCGGGGTGGCGCTCCAGGTAGTCCGTCAGCACGCGCACCGAGCCGGCCGCGCGCGTCAGTTCCTGCAGCGTCGCGCGCAGGTCCTGCTGCACCGGTGCGTCCTCCGACAGCGTGCGGGTGGCGGCGTCGATGGTCTTGCGCGCGTCCTTGACGGCGGCGGCGATCTCGGGGGTTACGTCGTTGTTGATGCGCGTGACGGTGGCCTCTGCGCTGCCCAGCGTCTTGTCGAGCGTGGCGAGGGTCTTGCGCAGGTCGCCCGCGATCTCCTGGAAGGGAATCTTGTTGACCTTGGTCGCGATCTCCTGCAGCTGCTCCTGCAGCTCGTCGAAGCTGCCGGCCACGGTGGGGATCTGGATCGGGTCCTGGTTGGTGTCGACCTTGACCGGCTTCTCCTTGGGGAAGAAGTCCAGCGCCACATAGAGCTGGCCCGTCAGCAGGTTGCCGGTACGCAGCTGCGCACGCAGGCCGCGGCTGATGAGGAAGCGCGTGCGCTCCTGCTGCGTGAATCGCGGCTCCACCGGCAAGGGCGCCTGCTTGCCATCGCGCGTGTCGGAGCGGCGCAGACGGTCGGGGTAGACCGTGACCACAACCGGCATCAGGAACTCCCGCTCATTGCGGTCGAACTGCACGCCGATGGACTTGACCTCGCCAATGATCACGCCCCGGAAGTCCACCGGCGCGCCGGGCGCCAGGCCGCGCAGCGACTGGTTGAAGTACATCAGCAGCGTCTGCGGCGGCCCGTCCGGCGGCTTCATGGCCGTGGCTTCGTCGTCGGCCAGACCGAAGACCGTGTTCTCGTCGGCCTGCGGGCCGCGCACGTCGTCAGGCGCGGCGAAGGCGATGCCGCCCAGCACGATCGAGGCCAGGGACTGGGTGCGCACCTCGAATCCGCTGGCGCCCGCCTGCACCTGCAGGCCGCTGGCATGCCAGAAGCGTGTGTTGGCTCCGACGAAGCGGTCGTAGGGCGCATCGATGAAGACGCGCAGCGCCACGCCGCGGCCATCGCCATCGAGTTCCACCGAGGCCACCTGCCCCACCCGCACGCGTCGGAAGTACACCGGCGAGCCGATGTCGAGCGAACCCGCATCGCGCGAATGCAGCTGGAACTGCCGGCCGCTGGCGTCGCGCGTGATGATCGGCGGCTGCTCCAGGCCGGCGAACTCGCTGGCGGTTTCTTCCTCGGCACCCGCATCCGCGCCGATATAGGCGCCCGAGAGCAGCGTGTTCAGGCCCGAGACGCCCGAGGTGTCGAAGCGCGGCCGCACCACCCAGTAGCGCGCGTCCTTGGCGGTGAAGCCCTCGGCGGCGTTCTTGTCCAGCTCGACCGTCACGCGCACATGCGAGCGGTCGCGCGCCAGGCGGATGTTGTGCACGGTGCCGATCTGCACGTCCTTGTATTTCACGGCCGTCTTGCCGGCCTCCAGGCCCTCGGCAGTCTTGAAGGTGATGACGATCTCGGGCCCGCGGTTCCAGAGCACCTTGGCCACCAGCGTGATGCCCACCATCGCCGCGACGATGGGGATCAGCCAGATCAGCGAGGGCACCCAGTCGCGGCGGCGTACAACGCGGGGGCGTGCCAACGCAGGCGGCGCGGCGGGCGCGCCGGCATCGGCAGGGGTCTGGCCTTCGCGAGGCCCGGGTTCACTCATTCACTCTCCTATGCCCTCGCGGGCGCACTTCGGCCGACCTGATCGGCGGCCTCTTCGTCGTCGGGCATGCCGGCGTCCCAGATCAGCCGCGGGTCGAAGCTCAGCGAGGCCAGCATGGTCAGCACAACCACGGCACCGAAGGCAGCAATCCCCACGCCAGCCTGCACCACGGCGAAGCCCTGGATGCGCACCAGCCCCGCCAGCAGCGAGACCACGAACACGTCGAGCATCGACCAGCGGCCGATGAACTCCAGCACCTGGTAGAGCCGCGCGCGCTCGCGCTGGCGCCAGCGGCTGCGGCGCTGCGTGGTAATCACCAGCACGGCCAGCGCCGCCAGCTTGAACAGCGGCACCAGGAAGCTGGCCGTGAAGATCAGCGCCGCGAGCCCGTAGGAGCCCGAGATCCAGAAGAAGATGATCCCGCTCAGGATGGTGTCCTGCTGCGTGCCGAGCAGGCTCTTGGTGATCATCACGGGCAGCAGGTTGGCGGGCAGGTACAGCACCACCGCGGCAAGCAGGTACGCCCAGGTGCGCCGCAGGCTGTCGGGCTTGCGGGCGCGCAGGCGTGTGCCGCAGCGGCCGCAGTGCTCACCCGGCTGGGCGCCTTCCCACACGGTGCCGCAGCGGTGGCAGTCCAGCAGGCAGGCGTCGTGCGCGGTGACGATCGCGCCGCCGCCCTCTTCCACCGGCAGGTGCGGCGTGGCCTGGCCCGCGAGCCGCGCCAGGCGCTCGCGCGTGGCGCGGGTCCGGCTCCTCAAGGCGCGCCCCCGGCGGCGGCTTCGCGCTCGAAGGCCATTTCCCAGAAGCTGCGCGGATCGAAGGACAACAGCGTGGTCAGCAGCACCGTCAGGCCGACGAAGGCCCACAGCGCGGGGCCGAGCACCACCGTCGCCATGCCGAAGAGCTTGACGATGGCCACCAGCACACCGAGCAGGAAGACCTCGACCATGCCCCAGGGCCGCAGCGACTGCAGTGCCCTCACCAGCACGGCAAAGCCGGGGGGGCGCTGCGATGGCGCAGCCGCCGCATCGCCATCGGCCTGCCCGGCCTTCCACACCCGCGGCGCAACCTGCAGATAGAACAGGATGCACAACTGCGCCAGCGGAAAGATCAGCGTCGTCGCCAGCACCAGCAATGCGACGGGCGACATGCCTTCTCCGGCCAGCACCACCACCGCACCGGCCAGCGTGGTCTGGCTCGTACGGCCCTGGAGTTCGATCTCGACGATGGGAAAGAGATTGGCGATGGCGAAGAGGATGAGGCTGGCCAGCGTCAGCGGCAGCAGGCGCTCGCGCTGCTGGCCAGGGTGACGCGCCAGCTCGGTGCCGCAGCGGGGGCAGTGCGCGATCTCCCGGGGACGAAGCCGCGGCGCGCGGAACACCGCGTCGCATCCTTCGCATACCGTCACGTCGGGCACCACATTCATCGGCGGGCATTCTGCCAACACGCCGTGAAGTCAGCGGGGCGGCAGGCGCACCAGCCCACGGCATCCGCCGGCCAGTCCTGCTGTAGGACGGTGGCTCGCCCTATTTTTACCCGGGCACATTGCATACTCGATTTCAGCCGGGTAATATTCGACGCATCATGGATGCTCCCAGTGCGCCGCAGCTGACGGCTTTTCTCGGCTACCAGCAGATCGCCCACGGTCCGCGCGAGTCGGTGCTCGCCGAATTGCGCCGCCGTCAGGACAACCCGCCCGCCATCGTGTTCGACGACCACAGCGGCGAGCGGGTGGAGCTGGAGGCGGCCCCCGGCTGCGGCACGCCCTGCCCCGCGGAGGCCGACATCGCCGGCAGCACCCGCCACGCCCGTGGCGTGGGCCGGCCGCGGCTTGGCGTGGTGGCACGCGAAGTCACGCTGCTGCCGCGGCACTGGGAATGGCTCAGTCGCCAGCCGGGCGGCGCCTCGGTGGCGCTGCGCCGCCTGGTGGACGACGCCCGCCGCGTCTACGCGGACCGCGACGCGGTGCGCGCCTCGCGCGAATCGACCTACCGTTTCCTGAGCACCGTCGCGAGCGCCCTGCCCGGCTTCGAGGAAGCCGCGCGCGCCCTCTTCGCCGGCGATCCGGCGCGCTTCGCCGAGCAGACCCGCGACTGGCCGGAGGACGTGGCCCGATACGCCCGCCACCTGTCGGCGAACAGCTGGGCCACCACGCCGGAGCAGACCGCATGAGCGCGGGCCCGGCCGCTCCGAAGGGCGCTCCCGCCAACCGTCCGCTCTGGAAGACCTTCCTCTTCTTCCTGCTGCCCATGCTGCTGTCCAACGTGCTGCAGTCGGCATCGGGCACGATCAACAACATCTACCTGGGGCAGATGCTGGGCGTGCATGCGCTTGCCGCCGTCTCGGGCTTCTTCCCGGTGATGTTCTTCTTCATCGCCTTCACCATCGGCCTGGGCGCGGGCGCCTCGGTGCTGATCGGCCAAGCCTGGGGCGCGGCCGAGCCCGAGCGGGCACGGGCCGTGGCGGGCACCGCGCTGTCGGTGGTGCTGGTGTTCGGGCTGCTGGTGGCGGTGTTCGGCGGGCTGTTCACGCGACCGCTGCTGCATGCGCTGGGCACGCCGCCGGACATCCTGCCCGACGCCACCGCCTATGCCCGCATCATCCTGATCGCGATGCCGGGGCTGTTCGTCTACCTGCTTTCCACGGCCATGCTGCGCGGCGTGGGCGACACCATGACGCCCCTCTACACGCTGGCCATTTCCACGGCCACCGGCCTGCTGCTCACCCCCGCCCTGATCCGCGGCTGGCTGGGCCTGCCGCAGCTGGGTGTGGCGAGCGCGGCCTGGGCCACGGTGGTGGGCTTCGTGCTCGCCAGCCTGTGGATGGGCCTGCACCTGCGCCGACGCGGCAGCCCGCTGGCGCCCAACCGGGTCCTGCTGCGGCACCTGCGCATCGACTGGCAGTTGCTGCGCGCGGTGCTCAAGGTGGGCGTGCCCACGGGCGTGCAGATGATCGTGGTCTCGCTGGCGGCGGTGGTGCTGCTGTCGCTGGTCAACGGCTTCGGCTCGGCCGCGACGGCGGCCTATGGCGCGGTCAACCAGGTCATCGCCTATGTGCAGTTCCCGGCCATCTCCATCGCCATCACGGCCTCGGTGCTGGGGGCGCAGGCCATCGGCGCCGGCAAGGCCGATCAGCTGGGCCGCATCACGGCCACGGCGCTGGGCATGAACCTGGCGCTGACCGGCGGGCTGGTGCTGCTGGCCTACCTGGCCTCGCGGCCGTTGATGGGCCTGTTCATCACCGACCCGGCGGTGATCGAGGTGGCGCAGCAGCTGCTGCACATCATGCTGTGGAGCCTGGTGGTCTTCGGCATGGGCTCGGCCCTGGCGGGCGTGATGCGCGCCAGCGGCTCGGTGCTGGTGCCGACGGCCATCACCATCGGCGCCGTGCTGCTGGTGGAGGTGCCCGCCGCCTGGTGGATGAGCCACCGCTTCGGGCTCAAGGGCATCTGGATGGCCTACCCCCTGGGCTTCTGCGCCATGCTGCTGATGCAGACGGCGTACTACCGCGGCGTGTGGCGGCACAAGAAGATCCGGCGGATGGTCTGAGAACGCAGTCGCGGATGGCCAGGTCTTCCGGCCACCCGCTCATGTGTCCCGGCCGGCTCCCTTGTCAGGCCGCGGCGTGCCCGCTGGCCGTCTTCAGCCGCAGCGAACTGCACACGCCCGACACCGCCGCGAAGGCGGCCGCCACGCCCAGCGCCACCTCGGGGCCCATGCGCAGGTGCGGGTCCCACACGCTGAAGATGGTGGCGAGCACCACCGCGCCCACGGTCTGCCCCGTCAGACGCGCCGTACCCAGCATGCCGCTGGCGGCGCCACTGCGGTGCGGCGGCGGCGCAGTCACGATGGTGTGGTTGTTGGGCGATTGGAAGAGCCCGAAACCCACGCCGCACAGGGCCATGCGCCAGGCGATGTCGCCGTTGGTGGGCGCATCGGGCAGCAGGGCCAGCAGCGACAGGCCGACGGCCAGCAGGCCCAGGCCGATGCCGCCCAGCAGCCCGTCGGGCACGCGCCCGATCAGGCGGCCCGCGATGGGCGCGGTGGCCACGATGGCCAGCGGCCACGCGGTCAGCAGCAGGCCGGCCTGCACATGCGTGCGGCCGAAGGCGTCGAGCAGCAGGAAGGGCAGCGCGATGTAGGCCAGCATCTGCGCCGCGAAGGCACTGACGGAGGTGCCCATGGACAGCGCGAAGACCGGAATGCGCAGCAGGTCCACCGGGAACAGCGGCACCCGCATCGACCACTGGCGCCGGATGTAGACCGCGCCGAGCAGCAGGCCGCCAGCCAGCCACAGCCAGCCGTCGAGGCGCCCGCCCGTCTGGCCTTCCTGCACGCCCAGGCGGTCCACCCCCAGGAAGAAGAGGGAGAACATGCCGATGTTGAGCAGCACGTCAAGCACCCGCATGCGGTCGCCCAGCGCCGGGCCGACGTTGGCCGGCAGCGCCCGCCAGCCCAGCCACAGCACCGCCACGCCCAGCGGGATGTTGATGGCGAAGAGCCAGGGCCAATCGGCCACCGCCAGCACCGCGGCCGCCACCGACGGGCCGGCCACCGACGAGGCCGCCACCACCATCGAGTTGATGGCCATGCCCTTGCCGAGCTGGCTGCGCGGATAGGTCAGGCGCACCAGCGCCGCGTTCACGCTCATCAGCCCGGCCGCACCCACCCCCTGGACGGCGCGCGCCGCAATCAGCCAGCCCAGGCTACTGGACATCAGCGCGCCCAGCGAGGCCACCGTGAAGAGCGCCATGCCAGCCATATAGACGCGGCGGAAGCCGATCTGCTCGCCCAGCCGCGCCAGCGGCAGCAGCAGCACCAGCGTGGCGATCTGGTAGGCGTTGACCACCCACACCGCATGGGCCGGGCTGGCGTTGAGCGACCGGGCGATGCCAGGCAGCGCCAGATTGAGGATGGTGCCGTCGAGCACCGACACGATCATGGCCACGATGATCACGGCCATCGCGCGGCCGCGCTGCGGTTGCGGCAGGCCGTCGTAGGCCGGGCCCTCGGTCGCCGCCGGGGTCATGCGCCGCTCCGTGCCGCCAGATCGGGATGCGTGGAGACGATGTCAGGCGGCGGGCAAAGGGAGGGCGTCGGCATCCGGCGATTCTGCGCCGCGCGCCGCCACGGTGCGCGCCCGCGGGTCGATGGCCGAGTGCGCGCCGGGGTGGTGCGCGCTCGGCAATGCAGGAAGCTCAGCGTTCGTCGAAGAGCGGCTCGCTGCCCGAGGGCCGGGCACCCTCGATGGCCAGCATCCGCAGCTTGAGCAGCGCCCCGCCGGGCGCCGAGAAGCCGCCCGGCCGGCCGTCCGCGCCCAGGATGCGGTGGCAGGGCACGACCGGCGCGAAGGGGTTGTGGCCCAGGGCCTGGCCCACCGCCCGCGCCCTGCCCTTGCCGCCCAGCGCCTCGGCCAGTTCGCCGTAGGTGCGGGTCTGGCCAGGCGGGATCTGTCGCGCCAGCGCATAGACGCGACGGTGGAAGTCCGGCACGCCGCGCTCGTCCAGCGGCAGCTCGCACAGGTCGCGCGGCTCGCCCGCCAGCAGGGCGCGGATGCCGTCGATGGCCTTCAACACCCAGTCGGGGGGCGGCACGGCATACGACGCGTCCGGGCAGCGCCGCAGCAGGTGGGCCCGCACGCCGCTGACGCTGCCGTCGACCTCGGGCAGCAGCACGCTGCGCAGGCCGGCCTCGCCCCAGGCCAGGCCGCAATGGCCGATGGCGGTGTCGAAGACGACGAGGCCGGTCATCCCAGGCTCCGGTTCAGGCGATCAAGCCGGCGATGGCAGCCGTCGGCCGCGCACGCCCAGCGTCACCAGCGTGAGCGTCAGCGACAGGTACAGCCCCGCCGCCATGCCCAGCACCATCGGCAGCGGCCGGCCGTCGTTGAACAGGCTGACCACCGCCATGCCCACCGCGCCGCCCAGCATCTGCAAGGTACCCATCAGGGCCGCCGCCGTGCCGGCGATGGCGCCGTGGTTCTCCAGCGCCAGCACCGCGGTGGTCGGAATCACCAGCCCCATGAAGGCGCTGGCCACGAAGTACAGGCCGATGAGCACGGCCAGCGAATCGCCCCCCGTCAGGTAGTGGGCCAGCATCAGGCTGATGGCGACGCTGGCGCCCACGACGCCCACGCGCACCAGCGGCACCAGGCCGAAGCGGGCCGACAGCCGGCCGTTGAGCTGCGCCGCGCCGAAAAAGGCCGCCGCGTTCACGCCGAAGGCGATGCTGTACTGCGTGGGCGTGAGGCCGTAGTGGCCGATCATCACGAAAGAGGACGTCGACAGGTAGATGAAGAAGCCCATCATCGCGAAGCCGCCGATGAAGACCAGGCCGAGGAAGTGCGCGTCCAGCAGCAGCCGGCCGTAGGCGCGCAGGGCGCTGCCCAGGCTGCTTTCCACGCGGGCCGAGGGCGGCCGCGTTTCTTCCAGGCTGAAGGCCAGCAGCGCCAGCCCGGCCACCGCAGCCACGGCGATGGCCCAGAAGACGGCACGCCAGCCCGCCACCGCGATCACGCCGCTGCCGGCCAGAGGCGCCAGGATGGGCGAGACGCTGAACACCAGCATCAGCAGCGACATCAGCCGCGCCGCATCGGGCCCGGTGTGCAGGTCGCGCACCACGGCGCGCGGGATCGCCATGCCCGCCGCCGCGCCCAGGCCCTGGACGAAGCGCAGCACGATCAGCGTGTGGATGTCGGTGGCCAGCGCGCAGCCCACGCTGGCCAGCGCGAACAGCGCCATGCCGAAGAACATGGGCGGCCGCCGGCCCACCATGTCCGACACCGGGCCGTAGAGCAACTGGCCGATGCCGATGGAGATGAAGAACACCGTCAGGCTCAGCTGCGCAGTGCCGAAGTCGGTGCCCAGCTGTTGGCCGATGGCCGGCAGCGCCGGGAGGTACATGTCGATGGCGAAGGGGCCGATGGCCGAGAGCAGGCCGAGGACGACGGCGATGCGGAGGAACCGGGGAGACGAAGACATAGGCGGCGCATTCTCCCGGCTTGGGCACGAGGCTGCCCGTCGACCCGGCTGCGGCCCCGGGCTGTCACGGGCATTGCGTCGGCCGTGACCGAGGCCGGCGCGCTGCGGGCATGCCGCGCTGGCAGGGCCCTCGCCGCTGCGCCGCCGCCTCAGAGCCGCAGCGCGCCCTCGGCGTCGAACAGGTGCACGCTTTCCGCGCCCCATTGCAGGTGCACCGCCTCGCCCACGCGGGCGCGCAGCGTGCCGGGTACGCGCACCGTCAGCAGGCCCAGCGGCGTGGCCACCTCGGCATAGGTCTCGGGACCGGTCGGCTCGATCAGCTCCAGCACGCCCTCCAGGCCCGCATCGGCGAAGACGACGTTCTCGGGCCGCAGGCCATACAGCAGCCTCGTGCCGGCAGCCTGCGACGGCAGCGCCGGGTGGCGCGACGGGTCGCAGGGCATGACCAGCCCGCCCGCCTCCACGCCGCCGCTTGCACCCGTGGCGGCATCAATGAAGTTCATGGCCGGCGAGCCGATGAACTCCGCCACGAAGCGATTGGCCGGGCTGCCGTAGATCTGCTCGGGCGTGCCGAACTGCTGCACGATGCCGTCCTTCATCACCGCGATGCGGTCGCCCAGCGTCATGGCCTCGACCTGGTCGTGCGTGACGTAGACGGTGGTGGTCTTCGTGCGCTGGTGCAGACGCTTGATCTCGGCCCGCATCTCCACCCGCAGCTTGGCGTCCAGGTTGGACAGCGGCTCGTCGAAGAGGAAGAGCGCCGGGTGGCGCGCCAGCGCCCGGCCCATGGCGACGCGCTGGCGCTGGCCGCCCGAGAGCTGGCCGGGCTTGCGGCCCAGCAGCGCCTCCAGCTGCAGCATCTGCGCCACGCGCTGTACGGTGGCCTCGCGCTCGGCCTTGGGCACCTTGCGCAACTCCAGGCCGAAGGCGATGTTCTGCGCCACCGTCATGTTGGGGTACAGCGCATAGCTTTGGAACACCATGGCGATGTCGCGGTCCTTGCTGGGCAGGTTCGTGACCTCGCGCTCGCCGATGTGCACCGAGCCGGAGGTCGGCGCGTCCAGCCCCGCGATGATCGACAGCAGCGTGGACTTGCCGCAGCCCGAAGGGCCGACCAGGATCAGGAACTCGCCGGCCTCGATCTCCAGGTCGATGCCCTTGAGGATGTGCGTGTTGCCCGCGTAGGTCTTGTGCAGTTGGCGGATGCCGAGTGCGCCCATGGTGTTCATCCCTTCACCGCGCCGGCCGTCAGCCCGCGCACAAAATACTTGCCTGCCACCACGTAGACGAAGAGCGTCGGCAGCGCAGCGATCAGCGCCGCGGCCATGTCCACGTTGTATTCCTTGACCGAGCTGGTGGTGTTGGCCAGGTTGTTCAGGCCCACCGTCACCGGCTTGCTGTCGGCGCCGGAGAACACCACGCCGTAGAGGAAGTCGTTCCAGATCGCCGTGAACTGCCAGATCACCGTCACCACCAGGATGGGCACCGACAGCGGCAGCACGATGCGCCGGAAGATCTGCCAGAAGCTGGCACCGTCGAGCATGGCCGCCTTGATCAGCTCCGGCGGCAGGCCCACGTAGTAGTTGCGGAAGAACAGCGTGGTGGTGGGCAGCCCGGCCAGCAGGTGCATGAGGATCAGGCCCCAGATGGAGCTGGCGATACCCAGCCAGCCCAGCACCTGGCTCATGGGCAGCAGCACCACCTGCATGGGCATGAAGACGCCGAAGAGCATCAGCGCGAACATCGTCTCGCTGCCGCGGAAGCGCCACTGCGCCAGCACGTAGCCGTTGAGCGCGCCCAGCAGCGTGGAGAGGGCCACCGCCGGCACCACCATCAGCACCGAGTTCATGAAGAAGGGCTGCAGGCCGCGGCAGTCGGTGCCGGTGCAGGCGGAGCTCCAGGCCTTGGTCCACGCCTCGAAGGTGGGATGCGTGGGCAGCGCCACCATGCTGGTGGCCCGCACCTGGTCCATGTCCTTGAAGGAGGTGACCAGCATCACGTACAGCGGCGCCAGGAAGTAGGCCGCGAAGAGCAGCAGCAGCGCCCAGAGGATGGTGCGGTGAACGACGCGCATGGGTGTGTCCTCAGCCCTTCTTGGTCCGCAGTTCGGAGTACAGGTACGGCACCACCACCGCCGCCACGGTGGCCAGCATGACGGTGGCGCTGGCCGCGCCCAGGCCGATCTGCCCGCGGGTGAAGGCCATGGCGTACATGAAGGTGGCCGGCAGGTCGGTGGCGAAGCCCGGGCCGCCCGCAGTGAGCGCCATCACCAGGTCGAAGCTCTTGATGGCCAGGTGGCTCACCACCAGCACGGTGCTGAAGAACACCGGCCGCAGGCTGGGGATGATGATGCGCCAGTAGATGCGCGGCAGGCTGGCACCGTCCACCTGCGCCGCCTTGATGATGGCGTCGTCGATGCCGCGCAGCGCCGCCAGGAAGAGCGCCATGACGAAGCCTGCGCTCTGCCACACACCTGCGATCACCACGCAGTAGATGGCGCGGTCGGGGTCGACCAGCCAGTCGAAGCTGAAGCCGGCGAAGCCCCAGGACTGCATCAGGTGCTCCAGCCCCATGCCGGGGTTGAGCATCCACTTCCAGGCCGTGCCGGTGACGATGGCCGAGATGGCCATGGGGTACAGGTATACCGTGCGCAGCACGCCCTCGGCGCGGATCTTCTGGTCGAGCAGGATGGCCAGCAGAAGGCCCAGCAAAGTGCTGCCGCCGATGAAGAGCACGCCGAAGATCAGCATGTTCGTCATCGCGACACGGAAGCGTTCGTTCTCCCACAGCGTGAGGTAGTGGTCCAGCCCGGCGAAGTCGTAGTTGGGCAGCAGCCGCGACTCCGACACCGACAGGTAGCCGTTCCAGGCGATCAGCCCGTAGATGAACAGGAAAGCCAGCACAAAGCTGGGCGCGATGACCAGCTTGGGCAGCCAGGGCGTGGGCAGGCGGGAAGGCGCGGACATGGGGGCTCCCTGGTCGGTCGATTGCGCGGCAGGCCCCGGCGCGCGCGGCGCCCGGAGGCCTTGCCCTTCATTCAGGCGTGCGGATGCCTCTCAGCGGGCCTTGGCCGCGGCCGCGATCTTGGCAACGGCGTCCTGCGCGCTCATCTTGTCGCTGTTCCAGTACTGGCTCACGGCGTCCTTCAAGGCGCCTTCTACGGCCGAGGGCACCGCCATGCTGTGCGCCGCGCTGGGCACCAGGGCGCCCGACTTGGCGGTGGCCGCGAAGTCCTTGGCCGAGAGCTTGGCGCAGTCGTCGAACTTGTCCATGGGCACGTCCAGCCGCACCGGGATCGAGCCCTTGGCCAGGCTGAAGGTCTCCTGGAAGGCCGGTGACATGATGGCCTCGGCCAGGTCGTTCTGGGCCTTGATGCGGTCGTCGCCCTTGACCTTGAACATGGCGAAGGAATCGATGTTGAAGGTGAAGGCCTGCGCGGTGCCCGGCGCGGCCATGCACAGGAAGTCGGTGCCCGGCTTCTTGCCCGCGGCCACGAATTCGCCCTTGGCCCAGTCGCCCATGAACTGCATGCCGGCCTCCCCCTTGATGACCATCGCGGTGGCCAGGTTCCAGTCGCGGCCGGATGCGGCCTTGTCGGTGTACGGCTTGATGCGCTTGAAGGTCTCGGCGGCCTTGATCATGGTGGGGCTCTTGAGCGCCTCCTGGTCCAGTTGCACCAGCGCCTTGCGGTAGAAGTCGGCGCCGCCCACGCCCAGCACCACCGTCTCGAAGGTGGTGAAGTCCTGCCAGGGCTGTCCGCCGTGGGCCACGGGCGTGATGCCGGCCTTCTGCAGCGCGTCGGCGGTGGCGAAGAACTCGTCCCAGGTGGTGGGCGCCTTGGCCTTCGCCTTCTTCAGCGCCTCGGGATTGATCCACAGCCAGTTCACGCGGTGCACGTTGACCGGCGCGGCCACGTAGTTGCCCTTGTATTTCATGATGGCGGCCACGGTGGGCGGCAGCGCGGCGTCCCACTTGTTGGCCTTGGCCACGCCGTCGATGCTGGTCAGCACGCCTTCTCGCGCCCATTCCTGGATGGCCGGGCCCTTGATCTGGGCGGCCGAGGGTGCGTTGCCCGACACCACGCGTGACTTCAGCACCGTCATGGCCGAATCGCCACCCCCGCCGGCCACCGCGAAGTCCTTCCAGGTGTCGCCCTTGGCCTGCAGCGTGGCCTTGAGCGCGGCCGCGGCCTTGGCCTCGCCGCCGCTGGTCCAGTAGTGCAGCACCTCGACCTCGCCGGCCTGGGCGGCACCGGCCAGCGCCAGCAATGCGGCCGCGGCGGCGGTGCGGGTGATGGAAGCAGTCGGATGGTTGCGCATGGCCAGGTCTCCTTAAGTCGCCCCGCGGGGCCGTTGAGTGGTCGGCGTCGTCGCCGCGGCCGGATTATTAAAGTCTCTTTAATTTATTAATCTAAGGTTAAACCCGAGGCCGAAGCGGCCCTGCTTCGTTAATCTAGTCGCCATGCACATCCTGCTTGCCGAAGACGACGCCCTGCTGGCCGACGGACTGGCGGCCCAGCTGAAGGGCGCCGGCTTCGCGGTGGAGCACGCGCCCAACGGCGCCGTGGCCGAATACCTGCTGGGCCGCCATGCCTTCGACCTCGCCATCCTCGACCTGGGCCTACCACTGCTGGACGGCCTGAGCCTGCTGCGCAAGGTGCGCACCGAGCAGCCGCTGCTGCCCATCGTCGTGCTCACCGCGCGCGACAGCCTGGAGGACCGCGTGAGCGGCCTGCAGGCCGGCGCCGACGACTATGTGACCAAGCCCTTCGACTTTCCCGAGCTGGAGGCGCGGCTGCATGCCCTGCTGCGCCGCACCCGCGCGCGCGGCAGCGGCCTGCAGGTCGGCGGAATGCTGCTGGACCGCGACAACCGCCGCGCTACCGTGGGCGGCGAGGCCATCGAGCTGAGCGGCCGTGAATGGACCATGCTGGAACTGCTGGCCGAGCGCGCTGGCGAGGTCGTGACCAAGGACGAGATCGTGCGTGCCTGGATGGGCGACGAGGGCGACAGTGCCGCCGTGGGCAATGCCGTGGAGGTCTACGTGCACAAGCTGCGGCGCAAGCTGGAGAAGCCGGGCCTGGTGATCCGCACGGTGCGCGGGCTGGGCTACCTGCTCGAAAGCCCGGCGCCGGGGCCGACTGCGGGCGCGCGTGGCTGAGTCGCCCTCCCCCGCGCCCGGCCGCTTCGCGCCCACCCTGCGCCGCCAGCTGCTGCTGTGGCTGCTGCTGCCCCAGCTGGTGTTGTGGCTGGCCGGCGGATTGGCGGCCTACCAGCTGGCGGAGCGCTACACCAATGCGGCTGTGGACGCGAGCCTGCTGCAGGCCTCGCGCGCCCTCGCCCGCCAGCTGCGCCCGCTGGACAACGGCCTGCTGATCGACTTTCCTCGCGCCGCGCAGGACGTGCTGGAAGCCGACCCCGACGACCGGCTGCACTACATGGTCAGCACGCCGCCCGGCGCCTTCATCCTGGGCAACCACCAGCTGCCGCTGCCGCCGGCCGCCGTGATGGCCCGGCCGCCCATTGGTCAGCCCTACTTCTACGATGCGCTGCTGCCGCCCGCCAACGACGAGGTCGGCACGCGCCAGCCGCTGCGCGTGGCCGCCCTCTTCCTGCGCCAGGGCGGCCGCGACGACCCCGACGCGGTGCTGCTGGTGCAGGTGGCGCGCAGCCGCACCAGCCGCGAGGAACTGGCGCGGGGCATCCTTTGGGACACGCTGCTGCCCCTGGCCGGCCTGATCCTGCTGATGACCACGGTGATCTGGCTGGGCATCCGTGCCGGCCTGGCGCCGCTGCTGCGCCTGCGCCGCGAAGTGGAAGGCCGCGCGCCCACCGACCTCGCCCCGATCCGCCTCGACGCCGCGCCGGGCGAGGTGCGCGCGCTGGTGATGGCAGTCAACGGCCTGCTGGCCGCAGTCCAGCACAACCTGGCGCAGCAGAAGCGCTTCATCAGCGATGCCGCGCACCAGATGCGCACGCCGCTGGCCGGCCTCAAGTCGCAGGCCGAAGTGGCGCTGGCCCTGGCCGGCGACGAGGCCCAGCGCGAGCGCCTGCGCCGCGTGCACGAGAGCGCCGACCGCAGCGCGCACCTGGTCAACCAGCTGCTCACCCTGGCGCGCGCCGAGCCCGACACCGCCGCAGCCCGGGGCTCGCCGGTGGACCTGCGGGCGCTGGCGCAGGAGCTCACCGCCACGCTGGTGCCGCGGGCGCTGCGCGAGGGCATCGACCTGGGCTTTGCGCCCGTGGAGGAAGAAGGAAGCCCGGTGGATGAGATCGCGGCAAATGCTTCCGACGCCGCCGGCAATGGCGATGCCAATGCCGACGAAACGATGGACTCCGCCGCAATCGCCGCGCCCGCCGCGGCGTCACCTCTCATCGTCGTCGGCCATGCCTGGCTGCTGCGCGAGGCCCTCAGCAACCTGATCGACAACGCCCTGCGCTACGCCGGACGTGGCGCGGTCGTGACGGTGGATGTTCAGCGCGAGGGCGACGAGGCCGTGCTGAGCGTCACCGACGACGGCCCGGGCATCGCGCCCGAGGACCTGCCACGCGTCTTCGAGCGCTTCGTGCGCGCCACCGACCAGGGCAACGGCTGCGGCCTGGGCCTGCCGATCGTGAAGGAGATCGTGGAGCGCCAGGGTGGGCGCGTGACGCTGACGCCGGTCCAGCCGCGCGGGCTGTGCGCCCGCATCCATCTGCCGCTTGCGCTGACAACCTGAAACCTCGCGCCGCGGCCAATGCCGGCCGATCGTTCAAGAACCGTTCGGGCTGAGCCTGTCGAAGCCGGGGCACAAGCCCTTCGCCCCGCTCAGAGCGACAGCGTCGAGTGACCAGGATTGCGCGCAAAGACAGCGCTCAGGCCGCAGGCACCGGCACCCGGTCCGCCCCCTCGAAATCCGCATGCGCCGCCAGGAAGTCCAGTACCGCCCGCACCCGCGCCGGCAAACGCCCGGGCCGGCCCAGGTAGACGGCATGCAGCGGCTCCAGCTCGTGCGGATTGAAGGCCTCCATCACCGGCACCAGGCGCCCGGCGCGCAAGTCGGGCAGCACGTGATAGATGGACAGACGCGCCAGCCCCACGCCTTCCAGCGCCAGCAAGCGCAGCGCCGCACCGTCGCTGGCGCGGGCGCTGCCCACCACCGGCATGGCCACCGCACGGCCATCGACGACCAGCGGCCAGTCGGGCACGTTGCGGCGGTAGGTGGAGCCCAGGCGGTTGTGGCGCGCGAGTTGCTCCACCGTGGTGGGCATGCCGTGCAGCGCCAGGTAGTCAGGTGAGCCGACGATGGCCTGCGCCGTGTGGCCCAGCAGCCGGCCCACCAGATCCGAAGGCGGCAGCTTGCCCCAGCGGATCGCGATGTCGCAGCGTTCCTCCATCAGGTCGACCACGCGGTCGGTCAGCAACACGTCCACCTGCAGCTCCGGATAGGCCTCCAGCAGCCGCGGCACCAGCGGCAGCAGCAGCCGATGCCCGAAGGGAATGCTGGCGTTGATACTGACCCGCCCCCGCGGTGCCGCGCCGGCGCCCACGCAGCGCTCGGCCTCGTCCAGGTCGGCCAGCACACGCAGGCCGCGCTCGTAGAAGAGCTGCCCTTCGGCCGTGAGCTGCAGCTTGCGGGTGGAGCGGTGCACCAGTTGCACCGAGAGGCGCGCTTCCAGCCGCGCCACCAGCTTGCTGATGGCCGAGGGCGTCAGGCCCAGGTGCCGGGCTGCGGCCGAGAAGCCGCCCCGGTCCACCACCTGCACGAAGGCCTCCAGTTCGCCGGCGCGGTTGACCTCGACCCGCGCGGGGGCCGATTTGTGAATTGGCTTCACAGCTGCTTGTCCAGAGAGCGTCCTAGTCATCGTGACGCGATCAGACCACAGTCACGGCCATCATGCCTCTCGCACTTCTTGCCCTCACCGCCGGCGCCTTTGGCATCGGCACCACCGAATTCGTCATCATGGGCCTGCTGCAGCAGGTCGCGGCCGACCTGCACGTGTCCATCACGGCGGCCGGCCTGCTCATTTCCGGCTATGCGCTGGGCGTCGCCGTGGGCGCGCCGGTGCTCACGCTGGCCACGCGGCGCCTGCCGCGACGCACGGTGCTGATCGCGCTGATGGGCGTGTTCACCGCCGGCAACATCGCCTGCGCCCTGGCGCCGGACTACGCCACGCTGATGGCCGCCCGGGTGCTCACCTCGCTGGCGCACGGCACCTTCTTCGGCGTCGGCGCCGTGGTGGCGGCCGGCTTGGTGGCGCCCGAACGGCGCGCCTCCGCCATCGCGCTGATGTTCACCGGCCTCACGGCCGCCACGCTGCTGGGCGTGCCGGCCGGCGCCTGGATCGGGCTGCAATGGGGCTGGCGCGCCACGTTCTGGGCCGTGGCCGTGGTCGGCGTGGTCGCGCTCGCGGTGCTGATGCGCTTCGTGCCGCGGCAGGTGCAGGCCGAGGCGCCCGCCACGCTGGCCGAGGAGCTGTCGGTGCTGGCCCGGCCGCAGGTGTGGCTGAGCCTGGCCATCACCATCCTGGGCTTCGGCGGCGTGTTCGCCTTCTACACCTACGTGCAGCCGGTGCTGACGCAGGTGACCGGACTTTCCGTCGCGGCCGTGTCGCCGCTGCTGCTGGTCTTCGGCGGCGGGCTGGCGGTGGGCAACATCCTCGGCGGCCGGCTGGCCGACCGGGCGCCGATGCCGGCCGTGATCGGCACCCTGCTCGCGCTGGCCGTGGTGCTGGCGCTGGCCCCGCTCGCCATGCCGCATCGGGTGACGGCGGCGGTCTTCCTGGCCGCCCTCGGCGTGGCTGCCTTCGCCACCGCCGCGCCGCTGCAGGCCCGCATGCTGGAGCAGGCGGCCGGCGCGGGTCAGAACCTCGCGTCCAGCCTGAACATCGCCGCCTTCAATCTGGGCAACGCCCTGGGCGCGTGGGTGGGCGGCGCTGTCATCGACCACGGGCCCGGGCTGCAGGGCCTCGGTCCCGCAGCCGCCGGGCTCACGCTGGCCGGGCTGGCGCTGGCGCTGGTCAGCCGGGCGATGCAGCGTCGTCGCCTGTCCGCCGACACGCCTTCCGCGCCGCGCCGCTGCAACGCTTGACCTTCACATCCAAGGAGAAACCACCATGGAACACCGACTGCTTGGCCGCTCCGGCTTCCGCGTCCCCGTGCTCGGCTTTGGCGCCGGCACCTTCGGCGGGCAAGGGCCGCTCTTCAGCGCCTGGGGCCGCACCGACGTGGACGAGGCCCGCGAGATGATCGCCATCTGCCTGGAGGCCGGCGTGTCGCTCTTCGACACGGCCGACGTCTACTCCGACGGGGCCTCCGAACGCGTGCTGGGTGAGACGCTGCAGGGCCGGCGGCACGAGGCCATTCTGTCGACCAAGCTCACGCTGCCCGCCGGGCCCGGGCCCAACGACCGGGGCTGGTCGCGCCATCACCTGATCAACGGCGTGGACGCCGCGCTGCGCCGCCTGCGCACCGAACACATCGACATCCTGCAACTGCATGCCTTCGACGCCGCCACGTCCGTCGAGCAGATGCTGCGCACGCTGGACGACCTGGTGCGCAGCGGCAAGGTGCGCAGCATCGGCGCCTCCAACTTCGCGGGCTGGCAGCTGATGAAGGCACTGGCCGCGGCCGACCGGCTCGGCACGGAGCGCTTCGTCGCCAAC
This sequence comes from Pseudacidovorax sp., assembly GCF_017991995.1. Taxonomy (GTDB): domain Bacteria; phylum Pseudomonadota; class Gammaproteobacteria; order Burkholderiales; family Burkholderiaceae_C; genus Xenophilus. The sequence continues at coordinate 140,638 of NZ_JAGOPN010000015.1, forward strand.
CAGACGTACTACTCGCTGGTGGGCCGCGACTACGAATGGGAGCTGATGCCGCTGGGCATCGACCAGGGCCTCGGCGCCATCGTCTGGAGTCCGCTGGGCTGGGGCCGGCTCACGGGCCGCATCCGCCGCGGCCAGCCGCTGCCCGAAGGCAGCCGCCTGCACCAGACGGCCGGCTTCGCGCCGCCGGTGGAGGACGAGCGCCTGTTCCGCGTGGTCGAGGCCATGGACACCGTGGCCGAGGAAACGGGCCGCACCCTGCCCCAGATCGCCATCAACTGGCTGCTGCAGCGGCCCACGGTGAGCAGCGTGCTCATCGGCGCGCGCGACGCGACGCAACTGCGCCAGAACCTCGGCGCCATCGGCTGGCAGCTGAGCGCCGCGCAGATGGCCCGCCTGGACGCCGCCAGCGCCGTAACGCCACCCTATCCCTACTACCCGTACTGGAACGGCCAGTTCACCGAACTGGCACCGCCAGCCGTGCCGCGGGGTTGAGGCCAGGCGCGCGCAGCGACCTCGGCCTTGCTCGCCTGCAAGCGAGCCCTCCGCCGAAGGCAGTCCCGCTCAACCGCCGCGCAGTTGCGCCTTCAACTGCGCCCCCACCTCCGGCCGCTCCAGGAAGGGATCGGCCGGGTTCTGGATGGCGACGATGTTCTCCATGCGGCTCTTCACGTTGCCCAGGGCCTTGGCGCCCGTGTGGCTGAAGACATAGAACTGGTTGTCGCTGATGGCCTGGAAGACCTTGTGCGCCACTTCGGCCGCCGTGACCTTGCCGCTGGTGACGGCCTTCTCGGTCATCGCCTGGCCGATGAGCTGGCTCTTGGTCAGCTGGCCTTGCGCGAGCGAGCCGCCGGGCCGGTTGCGCTCGCTGTGGGTGATGCCGGTGGGCACGAAGTACGGGCACAGCAGGCTGGCGCCCACCTGGTCGGTCACCAGGCGCAGGTCCTGGTACATCGTTTCGGTCAGGCTCACCACCGCGGCCTTGGCGGCGTTGTAGATGCCCATGTTGGGCGGCGTCAGCAGCCCGGCCATGCTGGCCGTGTTGGTGATGTGGCCGCGGTAGGCCGGATCCTTCTCGGCGGCCTCCAGCATCATGGGCACGAACAGGCGCACACCGTGCACCACGCCCCACAGGTCCACGCCCAGCACCCACTCCCAGTCGGCCACGGTGTTCTCCCACACCAGGCCGCCGGCGCCCACGCCCGCGTTGTTGAAGACGAAATGCGGCGCGCCGAAGCGCTCCTTCACCGCGGCGGCCAGCGCCTCCATTTCGCTGGCGCTGGAGACGTCCACCTTGCGCGCCATCACCTGCACGCCGGCGGCCTTCATCTCGGCCTCGGCCTTGTCGAGTGCATCCTGCTGCACGTCGACCAGCACGAGGTTCATGCCGCGCGCGGCACCGATGCGCGCGCACTCGAGGCCGAAGCCGGAAGCGGCGCCGGTCAGCACCGCGGTCTTGCCGTGGAAGTCCTGGATCATGGAAGTCGGTCCTTTTGCCGTTGTCTCTGAATGCGGATGAAAGCCGCTGTGCGAGCGATTGGAGCGCCCGCGGTGCCGGCGGGCTGTCCTGCAGGCGACGTTGACAGACTGGTCGCCAACCGCCCTGGTTGCGGTCAGCCCGCGTCCGCCGCCTTCAGCACATAACCCGTACGCGGAAAGTGCACGTGCAGTGCGCCCGCGCGCTCATCCTCGCGTGCCAGCGTGAAGTGCGTGCGGGTGGCCGCCACGAGCGTACCGGCGGTTTCTTCCAGGCCGAAGCTTTCGGCACGGATCGTCACCGCGCTGCCCAGCGGGATGCCGTGGTCGTCCTGGAAGGTGCTGTCGGTCAGCAGGGTCTTGGGTGCGGCGGCCTTGGCGATGGCCAGCGCATCGGCCGAGCTGATCTTCTCGAAACTGCCGTGGCCGATGGCCTTGATGCGGTCCATCCAGTCGACCACCGCCGGCGTGAGCTGAAGGATGGACTTCACGGCATTCACGCGGCTGGTGTACCAGAGCGGGTGATAGGCCGCGAAGTCGGCGATGCACGGCACCTCGCCCAGCAGGTGGCTGCGGTCGTCCAGCATGTCGGACAGGCGCCGCAGGTAGTTTTTGTACGCCGCAGCCGCATCGGCCGGCCGGATGCGCGTCATGTTGCCCGCGCTCATCTTGCCGCGGTCCTCGCCGAAGACCTTTGCCGCTTCGGCCGGGAGGTTTGCAAAAAGTTCGGCCGCGCCTTTGGGCTGAAGGTTCCAGGCCATGGCGGCCCAGAACAGCGTGCTGTCGGCCCACTGCGCCACGATGCGCGCGAGGCCCTTCTCGGGCTCGGGGTAGAGCGTGGGTTCCGGATGCAGGTGTTCGAGCACATCGGCGATGAGAGCAGTATCGCAATACACGTCGGCCCCCACCTGAAGCACCGGCGTGCGGCGGTAGCCGCCGGTCAGCGCCACAAGGTCAGGCTTTGGCATGACCGAGGGAATGATGACCGATTTCCAGGCCAGCTTCTTGTGGCCGAGCAGCAGGCGCACCTTCTCCGAGAAGGGTGAGGCGGCGTAGTGGTGCAGGATGATGTCTGCCATGGAGACTCCGGAAAAGGCGGCGGCATGGCGCCGGATTCAGCGGCGCAGGCCGCTGCGTGGGTCGGATGCGAAGAACGGTGGGCCGGACCGGCGATGCGGCCCGGCAAAGGGCCCGCTCAGCGCGGCATGGCCCGGGCCAGGATGGCATCGAAATCGGCGCCCTCGCCCAGTGTGCCGAAAGTCTGGCCCCAGTCGCCACCGATGCGCGAGGCACAGAAGGCTTCGTGCACCGCGGCGGGTGCCGTCTGCACCAGCAGGGCCGCCTGCACGGCGAGCGCCACGTCCTGCGCCAGGCGACGGGCCTGCGTCTCGGTGGCCATGGCCTCCACGCGCATGGGCAGGGCGTCCATCAGCCGGTCGAGCGCGGGATGCGCGCCGCGGGCGGGAGCGAGTTCCTCGGCCAGCGCGGCGGCGATGTCGCCCTTGCGCAGGGCGCGCAGCAGGTCGATGGCCATGATGTTGCCGGCGCCCTCCCAGATGGAGTTGACCGGCATCTCGCGGTAGATGCGGGCCAGTACGCCTTCGCCGCCCTCCTCCACGTAGCCGTTGCCGCCCAGGCATTCCATCGCTTCCTGCGCCAGCGCGGCGCCGCGCTTGCAGATCCAGAACTTGGCGATGGGCGTGAGCACGCGGGCCAGCAGGCGCTCGCGCGGATCCTGCGTGCGGTCGAAGGCGCGCGCGAGGCGGATCGACAGGGCCACGGCCGCTTCGCTCTCGAGCGCCATGTCGGCCAGCACGTTCTTCATCAACGGTTGCTCGATCAGCGGCCGGCCGAAGGCGCTGCGCTGCGCCGTGTGGTTGAGGGCCTGCGCCAGCGCCTGCCGCATCAGGCCGCTGGTGCCCAGCGAGCAGTCGAGCCGAGTCATGGTGCCCATCTCGAGGATCTGCGGCACGCCTCGGCCTTCCTCGCCCACCAGCCAGGCCGTGGCGCCGTGGAACTCGACCTCGGAACTGGCATTGGCCTTGTTGCCCATCTTGTCCTTCAGGCGCTGGATGCGCAGTGCGTTGCGCGTGCCATCCGGCAGCACCCGCGGCAGGAAGAAGCAGGTCAGCCCGGCCGGCGCCTGCGCCAGCACCAGGAACGCATCGCACATGGGCGCCGAGAAGAACCACTTGTGGCCGGTCAGCACATAGCGCTCGCCCCAGGCATCGGCGCCGTCGCGCACCGCCTGCGTGGTGTTGGCCCGCACGTCCGAGCCACCCTGCTTCTCGGTCATGCCCATGCCCATGGTCACGCCCGGCTTGTCGCGCCAGACGGCCAACTGCGGGTCGTACCAGCGGCTCTGAAGCTTGGCCGCCCAGTCGGCGTAGATGGCGGAATTGCCGCGCAGGCCGGGCGTGGCCGCATAGGTCATCGAGATGGGACAGAGCATCGAGGGCTCCAGCTCGGTGAAGAGCATGAAGCCGGCGGCGCGCTGCACGTGCGGCGAACGGCCGACCGCGACCGCCGCCGGATCGCCCGCCTCGGCCCAGGGCGTGCCGTGCAGGCCCGCGCCCACGGCGGCGGTCATCAGCGCGTGGTAGCTGGGATGGAACTCCACCTCGTCGGTGCGCCGACCGAAGCGGTCGTGCGTGTGCAGCACCGGCGTGTGCACATTGGCCAGGCGCGCATGCTGGTGCATCTGCGCAGTGCCCACCTCGCGGCCCAGCGCCTGCAGCGGTGCCAGCTCCAGCCCCGGCGCGTTGAAGCGCAGGGCGTCCTGCAGCGCACGGTTCGTGGCGAACAGGTCGTAGTCCACCAGCGGCTCGGGCTGGTTGAAGACTTCGTGCGTGACAAAGGGGTTCATGCCTGCCTCCTGGTGGGGTGGTGCCGGGTGCGATGCGCCTCGCTCCGGGCGGGGCGGGTCAGCGCATCAGACCAGCTTGACCAGCTGCTTGCCGAAGTTCTTGCCCTTGAGCAGGCCCAGGAAGGCCTCGGGCGCCTTCTCGATGCCTTCGGCGATGGACTCGCGCGGGCGCAGCTTGCCGGTGGCGACCAGCGTGCCCAGCTCCTTGAGCGCCTCGGGCCACACCTCCATGTGCTCGCTGACGATGAAGCCTTCGAGCTTCACGCGGTTGATCAGCAGCAGCGTGGGGTTCTGGATGGGCAGCGGCTGGCCGTCGTAGCCGGCGATCATGCCGCACAGGGCGATGCGGGCGAAGGCGTTCAGGCGCAGCAGCACCGCGTCGAGGATGTAGCCGCCCACGTTCTCGAAGTAGCCGTCGATGCCGTCGGGGCAGGCTTCCTTGAGCGCGGCGCTCATGCTCTTGACGTCGGGGTGCTGGCGGTAGTCGATGCAGGCGTCGAAGCCCAGCTCGTCCGTCACGTACTTGCACTTGTCCGGGCCGCCCGCGATGCCGACCACGCGGCAGCCGCGGGCCTTGGCCAGCGCGCCGAAGGCGCTGCCGACGGCGCCGCTCGCGGCCGTGACGACCAGCGTCTCGCCGGCCTTGGGCGCGATGATCTTGACCAGGCCGTACCAGGCCGTCACGCCGGGCATGCCGACGGCGCCCAGGTAGTGCGACAGCGGCACATGCGTGGTGTCGACCTTGCGCAGCACGCCGGGCTGGTTGGCGTCGACCACGCCGTATTCCTGCCAGCCGCCGAAGCCCACCACCTTGTCGCCGATGGCAAATTTGGGATGGCGGCTTTCGATCACCTCGCCCACCGTGCCGCCCTGGAAGGTCTGGCCCAGGGGCTGCGAGGCGGCATAGCTCTTGGAGTCGTTCATGCGGCCGCGCATGTACGGGTCCAGGCTGAGGTAGTGGTGGCGCACCAGCACCTGGCCGTCGGCCAGAGCCGGCGTCTCGCCCACGACGAGCTTGAAGTTCGACAGCTCGGCCTCGCCGGTCGGGCGGTTGTCCAGATGGATCTGCTTGTTCTGCGGCATGGTTGGCTCTCTCTGTCAGTCGGTGGAAAGGGGTTTGAGGTCATGCACGCCTCGGCCATCGACCGGCAGGCGCTTGACGTACTTGAAGGTGCCGGTAGCGTGCGTGCACAGCCGGCCCGCCGCGTCGACGATGCGCGCCTCGGTGAAGGCCATCGTGGCCGTGCGGTGCATCAGGCGGCCGTAGGCCACGAGCGGGCCGCGCGCAGGCTGCATGAAGCTGGTCTTCATCTCGATGGTGACCACGCCGATCTCCGGCTGCACGCTGCGTGCGGCGGTGGCCATGGTCACATCCAGCAGCGTCATGCAGGCGCCGCCGTGCGCCACCTGGAAGCTGTTGAGATGCTCATCGGCCGGCGTGTAGTGCAGCTCCGACTCGCCGCCCTCGAAGCGGTGCATCGTGAAGCCCAGGTGGTGGACGAAGGGAATGTCGACGCCGAAGGAAATGTTCATGGTCTGGAAGGCTGCCGCACGAGGCGGCGCGGGTTCGATGGAAAGGCGGGCTCAGGCCGCGCCCAGCACGACACTGGTGCCGCCATCCACCGCCATCCACTGGCCGGTGATGTGCTTGCCCGCGTCGCTGGCGTACAGCAGCGTGATTCCCTTGAGGTCTTCATCATCGCCCAGGCGATTGAGCGGCGCGGCGGCCTTCATGTTGTCCTCGCCCAGTTGGTCGATGAGGCCCGAGGCCATCTTGGTGCGGAAGAATCCCGGGCAGATGGCGTTGACGTTGATGCCATGGCGGCCCCATTCGGCAGCCAGGGTGCGGGTAAAGCCGATCACCGCCGTCTTGGAGGTGTTGTAGGCCAGGGTCTTCATGCCGATCGGGTTGCCGTTGAGGCCCGCGATCGAGGCGATGTTGATGATGCGCCCGGTCTTCCTGGGGATCATGTAGCCGTTGGCGATCTGCTGGCTCAGGATGAAGTAGCCGCGGACGTTGAGGTTCATCACCTTGTCCCAGGCAGCCACCGGATGCTCCTCGGCCGGGGCACCCCAACTGGCGCCCGCGTTGTTGACCAGGATGTCCACGGCGCCCATGCGCTCCAGCGTCTCGTCGGCCAGGCGGCGCGTGTCCTCTTCCTTGCTGCAGTCGGCGGCAATCCAGCGCGCATCGATGCCGGCTACCTGCAGCTCGGCCGCGGCCTGCTCCAGATCGTCGGCCTTGCGCGAGCTGAGCATGACCCTGGCGCCCGCTTCGCCCAGGGCATGGGCCATCTGCAGCCCCAGGCCGCGGGAGCCGCCGGTGATCAGGGCGACCTTGCCCTTCAGGTCGAACAGTTGCTGGACGGTGCGTGCGCTCATGGGTGAAAGGTCTCCAGATGTCGGGCCGCGAAGGCCTTCAGGGTTTGATGCGGGAACGGATGTAGATCAGCACCAAGCCGGCCAGCACGGCCACGCCACCCGGCGCGCCGATGGACCAGCCGAGCGGCTCGTCCTGGCGGGCGGTGGCGATGCCCAGCACCACGGTGAACAGGCCGGCATAGATCAGGATCCAGCTCAGCTTCTCGGTCCAGTGGCGTTGCTTGGGCGGGCGGACGGGTGCTTGGGAGGTCATCAGAAAGCGTCTTCGGGAAGGTCTGCGCAGACCGGTTCGCGGCTCTCGACCACGTTGAGCCATGCGCCGATCTTGGGCAGTTCGTAGCGATAGAAGTAGGTGGCGGCGCCGAGGCGGCCGGTGGTCGACACCGAGGTCGATCCATTGTCCTTCTCGATGGCCTTGTCGGCGACGTCCAGCCACATCCACGCCAGGACCATGTGGCCGAAGGCCTGCATGTAGGGCACCGCATTGACCAGCGCCTCGGCCGGGTTGCCAGTGGACCAGGCGGCCTGAATGGCGGCGGTGACGCGGCCGAAGGCCTGGCCCAGCGCATCGGCAAAGCCGGCGAGCTCGGGCCGGGCCGCGGCGCGGGCGATGGTCTCCTGCACGCGGGCGCCCAGCAGTTGCAGGCCCTTGCCGCCTTCCATCAGCACCTTGCGGCCCAGCAGGTCGGCGGCCTGAATGCCGTGCGTGCCCTCGTGGATCATGTTCAGGCGGTTGTCGCGCCAATACTGCTCCACCGGGAAGTCGCGCGTGTAGCCATAGCCGCCGTGGATCTGGATGGCCAGCGAATTGGCCTCCAGACACCATTCGCTGGGCCAGCTCTTGGCGATGGGCGTCAGCACTTCCAGCAGCAGGCGGGCGTCGTCCGCGGCCTCGGGCCTGCCGGTCTTCTGCTCGTCCACCAGGCGCGCGCAGTACAGCTGCAGCGCCAGCGCGCCTTCGCAGTACGCCTTCTGCGCCAGCAGCATGCGGCGCACGTCGGCGTGCTCGATGATGCGCACCTGGGGCCGGGTCGCGTCCTTGCCGGCGGGGCCCACGGGCCGGCCCTGCGGCCGGTTCTTGGCATAGTCCAGCGAAGCGTGATAACCCGCCATGCCGAGCATGACAGCGGCCGTGCCGACGCCGATGCGGGCCTCGTTCATCATGTGGAACATGCAGGCCAGGCCCTGTCCCGGCTTGCCGACCAGATAGCCCACGGCCCCGGCCTTGCCGTCGACCGGGTACTTGCCCTCGCCGAAGTTCAGCAGCGTGTTGGTGGTGCCGCGCCAGCCCAGCTTGTGGTTGAGGCCGGCCAGCGCCACGTCGTTGCGCTCGCCGGTCAGCCTGCCCTCGGTGTCCACCATCTTCTTGGGGACGATGAAGAGCGAGATGCCCTTGACGCCGGGGATCAGCTTGCCCTCGGCATCGGGGATCTTCGCCAGCACGATGTGGACGATGTTCTCGGTCAGCTCATGGTCGCCGGCCGAGATCCACATCTTGTTGCCCTTGAGCCGGTAGCGCGGGCCGAGCGGATCGTTCTCGAAGCCCTCGCCGTCCGGCACCGCCCGCGTGGCCACGTCCGACAGCGAAGAACCGGCCTGCGGCTCCGACAGGCACATGGTGCCGGCCCAGCGGCCCGAGAACTCGTTGAGCGCGAACACCTGCTTCTGCATCTCGGTGCCATGCACCATCAGCAGGTTGGCGTTGCCGCTGGTGAGCATGTTCGAGCCGATGCTCACCGAGGCCATGGCGAAGAAGGAGTTGGCCGCCGCCTGCACCGTATAGGGCAGCTGCATGCCGCCGATGTCGTAGTCCTGCGCGGCGGCCATCATGCCGCTCTCGACGAAGGCCGCATGGGCCTCGTGCGTGGCGCGCGGCAGGATCACCTTCTCGCCGTCGAAATGCGGCTCCTCCACATCCACCGTGCGATTGGCCGGCGCGTACTTCTCCCGGGCGATGCGCTCGCAGGTGTCCAGCACGGCATCGAAGGTCTCGCGCGAATGGTCGGCGAAGCGCTGGCGCTCATTCAGGCGCTCGGCATGGAGCCAGTCGTACAGCAGGAAGTCGAGGGTGTCGCGATAGCTCATGGTTGTCTCGTCGTGAAGAAGACCGCGCCCGTGCTTGACGCGGGTTTGGCGCAGTAGCGGCCTGGACGCCTTGTTCAGCCCTGCGCCGAAATCAGGGCCATCGTGCCAGCCGCCTTGACGGCCAGCGTGCGCTGCCCATCGGCTGCGACGGCGTAAACCTCAGCCTCGGCGAAGCTCAGCTGACGCCCCGCGCGCAGCACCCAGGCCTCGCACTCCAGGCGCACACCGCGGGCGCCTCGCAGGAGGGTGGTCTTGAACTCAGCGGTGACGATCCAGAAACCGTCGGGCGCCATGGTCTGTGCCGCAGCCCCCATGGTGTGGTCCGCAATGGAGGCCATCACACCCGCATGCACCACGCCCGTGTGCTGCAGGTGGCGCGGCGCGAGCGTGAGCGCCGTGCGCACCCGCCCTGCTTCGCCGCCCGTGGCCTGCACGCCCAGGTCGGCCATGAAGGGCGCACTGGCGAAGAAGCCCTGCAGCGTGGGCAGATCGACCTTCATCGCCATGCCTTCGGTGCGCGTCCGCTGAGGATCAGAGAACCTCGAACACGCCGGCAGCACCCATGCCGCCGCCGATGCACATGGTCACCACCACCTTCTTGGCACCGCGGCGCTTGCCTTCGATCAGCGCATGGCCGGTCAGGCGCTGGCCGCTCACGCCGTAGGGATGCCCCACCGCGATGGCGCCGCCGTTGACGTTCAGGCGGTCGTCCGGCAGGCCGAGCTTGTCGCGGCAGTACAGCACCTGCACGGCGAAGGCCTCGTTCAGCTCCCACAGGTCGATGTCATTGACCGTCAGGCCCAGCTTCTTGAGCACCTTCGGGATGGCGAAGACCGGGCCGATGCCCATCTCGTCGGGCTCGCAGCCGGCCACCGAGAAGCCCAGGAAGCGGCCCAGGGGTTTGAGGCCCTTGCGCTCGGCATAGGCTTCGTCAACCACCACGCAGGCGCCGCCGCCATCGGAGAACTGGCTGGCATTGCCGGCCGAGATCAGGCCGCCGGGGATGGCCGGGCGGATGCCGCTGATGCCTTCCTTGGTGGTGCCGGGGCGGATGCCTTCGTCGTTCTCGACGGTGACTTCCTTGGTGATCAGGCCCAGCTGGCCGTCGGCCACGCCGGCGAGCACGGTGATGGGGGCGATCTCGTCCTTGAACTTGCCGGCTTCCAGCGCGGCGGTGGCGCGCTGCTGGCTGCGCGCGCCGTACTCGTCCATGGCCTCGCGACCGATGTTGTAGCGCTTGGCCACCTGCTCGGCGGTCTGCAGCATGTTCCAGTAGATCTCGGGCTTGTTCTTCACCAGCCAGGGATCGGTCAGCATGTGCTTGTTGGCCTCGTTCTGCACGCAGGAGATGCTCTCCACGCCGCCGGCCACGTACACCTCGCCCTCGCCCGCGATGATGCGCTGGGCGGCGGTGGCGATGGTCTGCAGGCCCGAGGAGCAGAAGCGGTTGATGGTCATGCCCGAGGTCGTGATGGGCAGGCCGGCGCGCAGCGCGATCTGGCGCGCGATGTTGCTGCCGGTGGCGCCTTCGGGCGTGGCGCAGCCCATGATGACGTCGTCGACCTCGGCGCCATCGATGCCGGCGCGCTGCACCGCATGCTGCACGGCATGGCCGCCCAGCGTGGCGCCGTGGGTCATGTTGAAGGCACCCTTCCAGCTCTTGGCGAGCGGCGTACGGGCGGTGGAAACGATCACGGCGCGGGTCATGGTGTCTTCCTTTGAATGGAGGCGGAAACGGAAGCGGGCTGCGACGCGTTGCGCAGCAGCTGCTGGTAGAAGCCGATCATGTCGCCGTAGGCGGCGATGCTCAGGCGTTCGTTGGTGCCGTGGAAGCGAGGCAGGTCCTCGTTGTCCACACGGATGGGCGAGAAGCGGTAGACCGCCTTCGAAATGCCCGTGAAATGGCGCGAGTCGGTGGCGGCGGTCATCAGGCCGGGGGCCACCACCGCATCGGGAAAGCGCTCGCGGATGCTGCGCTCGATGAGCGCATAGCCCGTGCTGTCGGTGGGCGAGACGGGCGACGGCTCGGCATTGCCGGGGTAGGCCTTGATCTGGATGTCGTCGTCGGCGAGCGCCTTCTTCAGATGGGCCTGCACGCTGTCCAGCGTGTCGCCGGGCAGCACGCGGAAGTTGACGGCGGCCTCGGCGCGACCGGGCAGCACGTTGTCCTTGTTGCCGGCACGCACGATGGTCAGTGCGGTGGTGGTGCGCAGCATGGCGTTGCTGCTGGGGCTCTTTTCGAGCTGGCCGCGCACCAGCGGCTCGGTGAGCCACAGGTTGGAGAGCATCACACGATTGAGCGGGCTCATCTCCGGTGCCAGAGTGCCGAACATCTGGCCTGCCACGCCGCGGATGCCGCCCGGCATGGGCGCCGCTTCGAGCCGCGCCAGCGCCGCGCTCATGCGGCCGATGGCGCTGTGTGCGGGCGGCATGGAGGAATGGCCAGGCGAGGTGTCGAGCGTGAGGAAGAAGGTGCCATAACCCTTCTCCGCCAGGCCGATCAGCGCCGCCGGCTTCGACAGGCCGGGCAGCACGCCGTCGAGCACCAGCAGGCCCTCGTCGAGCACCCACTCCAGCTCGACGCCGCGCGACTGCAGCAGCTCGGCGATGGGCTTGGCGCCGCGCAGACCGCTGACTTCCTCGTCGTCGCCCATCACGAAATAGAGGGTCTGGCGCGGCTGGAAGCCGGCGGCCAGCAGCGACTCCACAGCCTCCAGCTGGGCGAGCAGGTTGCCCTTGTCGTCCATGGTGCCGCGGCCCCAGATGAAGCCGTCCTTCACCTCGCCAGCGAAGGGATCGACGCTCCAGGCACGCTCGGTGCCGGGCGCGATGGGCACCACGTCCTGGTGCGCCATCAGCGCCGCCGGCATGGCCTTGGGGTCACGCCCTTCCCAGGTGAAGAGCAGCGCATGCCGGCCCACCACCTCCTTGCGCAGCGCACCGTGCACGCGCGGGAACTGCTGGGCCAGGTATGCCTGGAACTTGTCGAACTCAGCGCTGGACTCGCCGGAGCCGTCCATCGCCGAGATGGTGCGAAAGCGGACCGCGCCGGCCAGCCGCTGCGCCGCCGAAGCGAGGTCGACGTCCGCCTTCGGCGCGGGCGCCACGGCAATCTGCCGCGAGCCCTGGCGCCAGGTGTTGATGCCCAGCGCCGCGGCAAGAAGCACCAGCGCGGCGAGAACGATCAGCAGAAGGCGGCGGATCATCGGCGGTCGGTTCAGCGGCGTTGCGGCCTCAGGCCTGGTCGAAGCCCTTGCCTTCGGCTGCCAGCTTGCGGATCAGGCCCGCCGGCTCCCAGAACTTGGCATCGTCGTTCGGGTTGCGCCCGAAGCGCTGCATCGCCTGCACCACGTTGAACAGACCCTGCTGGCTGGCGTAGTGCATCGGGCCGCCCCGGAAGATCGGGAAGCCGTAGCCCGTGATGTAGACCATGTCGATGTCGCTGGCCTTGCTGGCGATGCCGTCCTCCAGGATGTGCGCGCCCTCGTTGACCAGCGAATACACCAGGCGCTGCACGATCTCCTCATCGCTGATCTTGCGCGGCGTGATGCCCAGTTGCTTGCGGTGCTCGGCAATCATGTCCTCCACCAGCTTCGACGGAATCGCGTCGCGCTTGCCCGCCTGGTAGTCGTACCAGCCGGCCCCGGTCTTCTGCCCGAAGCGGCCCAGCTCGCACAGCTTGTCGGCCGTGCGGCTGTACTTCATGTCGGGCTGCTCCACCGAGCGGCGCTTGCGGATGGCCCAGCCGATGTCGTTGCCCGCCAGGTCGCCCATGCGGAACGGGCCCATCGCGAAGCCGAACTTCTCGATGGCCTTGTCCACCTGCGCCGGCGTCGCGCCTTCGTCCAGCAGGAAGCCCGCCTGGCGGCTGTACTGCTCGATCATGCGGTTGCCGATGAAGCCGTCGCACACGCCCGAGACCACGGCCGTCTTCTTGATCTTCTTGGCCAGGCTCATCACCGTGGCCAGCACGTCCTTGCCCGTCCTGGCGCCGCGCACCACTTCCAGCAGCTTCATCACGTTGGCCGGGCTGAAGAAGTGCATGCCGATGACGTCCTGCGGACGCTTCGTGAAGGCCGCGATCTTGTCGACGTCGAGCGTGGAGGTGTTGGAGGCCAGGATGGCGCCTTGCTTGGCGACGGCATCGAGCTGGGTGAACACCTTCTCCTTGACGCCCAGTTCCTCGAACACGGCCTCGATGATCAGGTCGCAGTCCTTCAGGTCGTCGTAGCTCAGCGTGGTCTTGAGCAGCGCCATGCGCTCCTCGTACTTCTCGGGCTTGAGCTTGCCCTTCTTGACCTGGGCCTCGTAGTTCTTTCGGATGGTGGCCACGCCGCGGTCCAGCGCTTCCTGCTTCATCTCCAGGATGGTCACCGGAATGCCGGCGTTCAGGAAGTTCATGCTGATGCCACCGCCCATCGTGCCGGCACCGATCACGCCCACCGTCCTGATGGCGCGCTGCGGCGTGTCGTCGGGCACGTCGGCGATCTTGCCAGCCGCGCGCTCGGCCATGAACAGATGGCGCAGCGCCGCCGATTCGGGCGTGAACATCAGGGCGATGAAGTTCTGGCGCTCGAAGGCCATGCCGTCGTCGAACTTCATCTTGGTGGCGGCCTGCACCGCCTCCACGCACTTGAGCGGCGCGGGATAGTTCTTCGACATGCCGCCCACCATGTTCTTGGCGAACTGGAAGTAGGCATCGCCCTGCGGATGGCGGCAGGGCAGGTTGCGCACCAGCGGCAGGTCGCCGCCCTTGGCGGCCACCTCGCGGGCGAAGGCGATGGCTTCTTCGAGCACCGACTCAGCCGAGCCGGCCATCTTGTCGAACAGCTTCTGGCCCGGCAGGCCGGCCAAGCGCTCGCTCTTGACCGGCTCGCCGCTCACGATCATGTTGAGGGCGGCCTCGACGCCCAGCACGCGCGGCAGGCGCTGCGTACCGCCAGCGCCGGGGATCAGGCCCAGCTTGACCTCGGGCAGCGCCACGTTGGTGCCCGGTGCGGCCACGCGGTAGTGGCAGCCCAGGGCCAGTTCCAGCCCGCCACCCATGCAGACCGAATGGATGGCGGCCACCAGCGGCTTGGTCGAGGCTTCGAGCGCGAGGATCACCGACAGCAGGTTGGGCTCGGCCAGCGCCTTGGGCGAGCCGAATTCCTTGATGTCCGCGCCGCCGGAGAAGGCCTTGCCCGCGCCGGTGATCACCACGGCCTTGACGGCCGAGTCGGCCAGGGCCTTGGCCAGGCCGTCGGTGATGCCGATCCGCGTGGCATAGCCCAGGCCGTTGACCGGCGGGTTGCTCATGGTGATCACGGCCACGTCGCCGTGGACTTTGTATTCAGCCGTCATGCTGCGTTCCTTGGGTTGCGATGAGGGAGCGTTCGGAGCCTTGCGCAGGTCGCCGGCGAGCCCGGCGTGCGCTGTTGTCTCCTAAAAAAGCACGAGTGTTCTTTTCGGGGCATTCTAGGCAGATCGCATGTCGCGACAACCGGCGCCAGTCGCTCCCGGGACAAACAGCCGCGAGCTTGCACCGGCGACCGCTCGAAGGCAAAAAAGAAGGGGCTCGCGCCCCCACTTTCGGCAGGGCCAAGGCCCTTGCATGGAAGCTTCAGACCTCCAGCCATTCCTTGCGGATGTTGGCGTCCGCCCGCAAGCCGTCGGGGGTGCCGTCGTACACGATGCTGCCGTGGCCCATGACCAGCGCCCGGTCGGAGATGTGCATGGCGATGGTGAGCTTCTGCTCGATGAGCAGCACCGACACGCCCTTGTCCTTGAGCGTGCGCAGGTACTGGCCCACCAGCTCGACGATCTTGGGCGCCAGGCCCTCGGTCGGCTCGTCGATGATGATGAGTTCGGGGTCGCCCATCAGCGTGCGGCACAGCGTCAGCATCTGCTGCTCGCCGCCCGAGAGCACGCCGGCCTCGGTGTGCTGGCGCTCCTTGAGGCGCGGGAACATCTGGTACATGTCGTCGAAGCCCCAGCGGCTGCCCTTGCCCGCGCCCTTCTGGCCCAGCATCAGGTTCTGGTGCACGGTGAGCTTGGGGAAGATGTCGCGGTTCTCCGGCACGTAGCCGATGCCCAGATGTGCGATCTCGTAGGCCTTGCGGCGCAGGATGTTCTGGCCTTTCCAGTGCACCGCGCCCTCCCCGTGGACCAGCCCCATGATGGCCTTGGCCGTGGTGGAACGGCCCGAGCCGTTGCGCCCCAGCAGCGCGACGATCTCGCCCGGCTGGATGGCGAAGGAGACGCCATGCAGCACGTGGCTCTTGCCGTAGTAAGCATGCAGGTCTTCGACCTTGAGCGTCATCTCAGTGTCCTCCTTGTTCGTCGGCCACTGGCGATCCCAGGTAGGCCTCCTGCACGCGCGCGTTGGCGCGCACGGCCTCGGGCGTGTCGAAGGCGATGACCTCGCCGTACACCACCACCGCGATCTTGTCGGCCAGGCCGAAGACCACGCCCATGTCGTGCTCCACCGTGAGCAGCGTCTTGCCGACGGTCACTTCCTTGATCAGGTTGATGAAGTGCGTGGTCTCAGTCTTGCTCATGCCGGCCGTGGGTTCGTCCAGCAGGATCACGCTGGCGCCGCCGGCGATGGTCACGCCGATCTCCAGCGCGCGCTGCTCGGCATAGGTCAGGTTGACGGCCAGCACGTCGCGCTTGCGCTCCAGCCCCACCTGGCGCAGCAGCACCTCGGTGCGCTCGTTGGCATCGTCCAGCCGCGAGAGGAAGCGCAGGAAGGTGTAGCGGTAGCCCAGGCTCCACAGCACGCCGCAGCGCAGGTTCTCGAACACCGACAGCTTGGGGAAGATGTTGGTGATCTGGAAGCTGCGCGACAGCCCCTTTCGGTTGATCTCGTACGGCTGCTGGCCATCGATCCGTTCGCCGTGCAGCAGTACCTCGCCGCTGGTGGGATGCAGCCGGCCGCTGATCAGGTTGAACAGCGTGGACTTGCCCGCGCCGTTGGGGCCGATGACCGCGATGCGCTCGCCGGCGCGCACCGCCAGGTTGGCGCCGCGGATGATCTCGGTGCGGCCGAAGCTCTTGCGAAGGTCCTTCAGTTCGATCGCGTATTCGCTGTTGCTCATGCTTGGCTCTCCACGCGGGCCATTGAATGTCGGGGTGCCATGTTCATGCCCTTCATGCGGCCGTCTCCTGACGCTTGATCTGCGCCTCGATCTCCTCCTGCGCCTGGCCCCAGCGGCGGGCGAAGCGGCGGCGGACCTGGTCGAACAGTGCCAGACCCACCAGCGCGACGGCGGCGACCAGCGTCCAGTGCGTGGCCGAGGACGTGTCCAGGGCGATGCCAAAGAAGCTCACCGTCGGCCCGAGCGCCGCATTGAGCTGCATGTGGTAGAGCATCTCGACGATGCCCGCGAAGCCCGCCGCCATCAGCGCGCCCGTGGCCGCCAGGCCGACATAGAGCCAGGTGAAGCGACCCAGCTTGCCGAAGCGCGCCACCCGCACGTTCATCATGATCAGGCTGGCCACGCCGCCGGGCGCGAACATCACCATGAACAGGAAAACCAGCCCCAGATAGAGCAGCCAGGCCTTGCTCAGCTCCGACAGCAGGATCGATGCGAACACCAGCAGCACGGCGCCGATGATGGGACCGAAGAAGAAGGTCGCGCCGCCGAGGAAGGTGAACAGCAGGTAGCCGCCCGAACGGATCGTGGAAAGGCTGTCCGACGCGTTGACGATCTCGAAGTTGATGGCAGCCAGCCCGCCACCGATGCCGGCGAAGAAGCCCGCGATGATGAACGAGAGATAGCGCACGCGCTGCGTGTTGTAGCCCACGAACTCGACGCGCTCCGGGTTGTCGCGCACCGCGTTCAGCATTCGGCCCAGCGGCGTGCCGGTGAAGGCGAACATCAGCGCCGTGCAGATGAAGCAGTAGACGGCGATCAGGTAGTACACCTGGATCTGCGGCCCGAAGTTCCACATCAGGAACTTGCCGTAGACGCGGTCGGTGGTGATGCCGCCCTCGCCGCCGAAGAAGCCCGGGAACATCAGCGACATGGCCGCCACCAGTTCACCGATGCCCAGGGTGATCATGGCGAAGGTGGTGCCCGACTTCTTGGTGGTGACGAAGCCGAAGAGGGCCGCGAAGAAGGCGCCCGCCACGCCGGCCACCACCGGGATCAGCACCAGCGGCATCGGGATCTGGCCCTTGGAGGCCATGTTCATCGCATGCACTGCGGCGAAGGAGCCCAGGCCAGTGTAGACGGCATGGCCGAAGCTCAGCATGCCGCCCTGCCCCAGCAGGATGTTGTACGACAGGCAGATGATGATCAGGTAGCCGATCTGCGAGAGCATCGTCAGCGCCAGGCTGCTGGTGAACACCAGCGGCGCCACGATCAGCACCAGCGCGAACAGGCCCCACACGAGGATGCGGCCGAGGTTCAGCGGCTTGAAGCGGTAGTAGGTCGTCGGCGAAGTCATGGGAAGGGCACTCATCGATCAGTCCTCACGGGTTCCAAGCAGGCCCTTGGGCCGGAAGATCAGGATCAGCACGAGGAAGAGGTAAGGCAGGATGGGCGCCACCTGCGAGATCGTGAGCTTGAGCAAGGGATAGCCGAAGGTCTGCTCGGTCACCGCCATGCCCAGGGCACGCAGGCCAGAGGCCATGGACTGGTCCAGCGCCACGGCGAAGGTCTGCACCACACCGATCAGCAGCGAGGCCAGGAAGGCACCGGCCAGCGAACCCATGCCGCCCACGACCACCACCACGAAGATGATCGACCCCACCGAGGCGGCCATGGCCGGCTCGGTGACGTAGGTATTGCCGCCGATCACGCCGGCCAGGCCGGCCAGCGCGGCGCCGCCGCCAAACACCAGCATGAAGACGCGCGGCACGTTGTGGCCCAGTGCCTCGACCATCTCCGGATGCTTGAGCGCCGCCTGGATCACCAGCCCGATGCGGGTGCGGGTGAGCAGCAGCCACACGGCCAGGAGCATCAGCAGCGCCACCAGCATGATGAAGGAGCGCGACTTGGGGAACTGCGTGCCGTACAGCGTGAAGAGCGGCCCCTGCAGCGCCTCGGGCAGGCCGTAGGGCACTGTCGAGCGGCCCCACACCAGTTGCACCACTTCGAGGATGAGATAGGACAGGCCGAAGGTGACCAGCAGTTCGGGCACATGGCCGAACTTGTGGACCCGGCGCAGGCTGTAGCGCTCGAAGGCCGCGCCCAGCACCCCCACCAGCAGCGGCGCGATGAACAGCGCAGGCCAGAAGCCGAGCACGCCCGAGAGCGTGTACGCGAAGTAGGCACCCAGCATGTAGAAGCTGGTGTGCGCGAAGTTGAGCACCCCCATCATGCTGAAGATGAGGGTCAGGCCGGAGCTGAGCATGAAGAGCAGCAGCCCGTAGCTCACGCCGTTCAGAAGAGAGATGAGAAAGAATTCCACTGTCGTCGAGCCTCAGGAAAACAACCGGCCCCGGGACCGGAGTCGGTCTCCGGCGGGCGCGGTGAGCATGGCCGGCGCGGCGCGCCGGCTGGCAGCGGAGGGGCCGCATCCGGGCCGGCGCGCAACATGCCGGCGCGGCCCGTGCTACCCGACGGTATCAGGACGGCCGCTTCATCTGGCAGCTGGTCGGCGTGCTGGCCACGTAGGGCTCGTAGTACTTGACCGGCGCCAGCGTGTAGCCCGTGTTCTCGGGGCTGTAGGGGTACTTGGCGCTGGCCTTCTCCCAGCGGGTGATCCACAGGCCCTGCTGCAGCTGGTGGTCGGCCTTGCGCATCTCGACGTCGCCATTGAAGCTCTTGAACTTCATGCCTTCCATGGCGGCCGCCACCTTCACCGGGTCGGTGGACTTGGTCTTGACGAAGGCCTCGTTCAACATGGAGAAGGCCGTGTAGATCACGGTCGTGTACATGTCGTCGTTGAACTTCTTCTTGTAGGCCTCGGTCAGCGGCTTGATGGGACCGTCGGCGTTGTAGTGGCTGTAGCCGACCTGGTAGACCTTGCCATCCGACGCTGCGCCCATGGCCGTGGGCGTGCCGCTGGTGACGGCGTAGTAGGTGTAGTACTTGACGTTGAGGCCGGCGTCGTTGCCCGCCTTGATCAGCAGCGCCAGGTCGGAGCCCCAGTTGCCGGTGATCACCGTGTCGGCGCCCGACTGCTTGATCTTGGCGATGTACGGCGCGAAGTCGCGCACCTGCGCCAGCGGATGCAGGTCGTCGCCCACGATCTGCACGTCGGGCCGCTTGCGGGCCAGGTTCTCCTTGGCGAACTTGCTGACCTGCTGGCCGTGCGAATAGTTCTGGTTGATCAGGTAGACCTTCTTGATGTCCGGCTGATCCTTCATGTAGGTGGTCAGCGCCTCCATCTTCATGGAGGTGTCAGCGTCCAGGCGGAAGTGCCAGTAGCTGCACTTGCTGTTGGTGAGGTCCGGGTCCACCGCCGCGTAGTTGATGTAGACCACCTCCTTGCCCGGGTTGCGCGCGTTGTGCTTCTCGAGCGCGTCCATGATGGCCAGGGCCGGGCCGGAGCCGTTGCCCTGCACGACATAACGCGCGCCCTGGTCCATGGCCGAGCGCAGCGCGGCGGTGGTCTCCTGCGGGCTCAGCTTGTTGTCGATGCCGATGATCTCGAACTTGACGCCGGCCGCATTCTTCTTGTTGAACTCCTCGGCCAGGAACTGGAAGGTCTTGAGCTGGTTGGTGCCCACCGCCGCCATCAGGCCCGACAGCGGGTCGAGCCACGCGATCTTGACGGTCTCGCCCTGCTGGGCGAAAGCGGGGGCGCCGAAAGCCAGGATGCAGGCGGCGGCAGTCAGGTTGAAAGAGGTCTTCAAGGCATGTCTCCTGTGTGGTGTCCCGGGTGCCGGAACTTGCACGAGCGTACAGTGCTTCACTGCGCGCTCGCTAGGGGAAAGCCCCGCGATTCCCCTCTGGAGAAAGCCTTTTCTATCACCCGGGCGACAGCCGCCGCCGCACCATTTCTACCCTCGGGTAGCACACGACTGGTGCATGCGCGTCAGGGCCGCTTCATCTGGCAGCTGGTGGGCGTGCTGGCCACGTAGGGTTCGTAGTACTTGACCGGCGCGAAGGTGTAGCCGGTGTTCTCCGCGTCGTACGGATACTTGCCGCCGGCCTTCTCCCAGCGCGTGATGTACAGGCCCTGCTGCAGCTGGTGGTCGGCCTTGCGCATCTCGACTTCGCCGTTGAAGCTCTTGATCTTCATGCCCTCCAGTGCCGCGGCCACCTTGACGGGGTCGGTCGACTTCGTCTTCACAAAGGCCGCATCCAGCAGCGCGAAGGTGTGATAGATCGAGTTCTGCGTCATGTCGTCGTTCATGCGCTTCTTGAAGTCGGCCATCAGCGGCTGGATCGGCGGGCCCATGTTGTAGTGGCCGTAGCCCACCACGTACACCTTGCCGGCGGCCGAGGCGCCCATGGCCGTGGGCGCGCCCGAGCCGAAGGCGTAGTAGGTGTAGAACTTCACCGTGTCCAGCAGGCCGGCGTCGTTGGCGGCCTTGATGAGCAGCGCCAGGTCGGAGCCCCAGTTGCCGGTGATCACCGTGTCGGCGCCCGACTGCTTGATCTTGGCGATGTACGGGGCGAAGTCGCGCACCTGCGCCAGCGGATGCAGGTCGTCGCCCACGATCTGGATGTCGGGCCGCTTGCGCGCCAGGTTCTCCTTGGCGAACTTGCTCACCTGCTGGCCGTGCGAGTAGTTCTGGCCGATGAGGTAGACCTTCTTGATCTCCGGCTGGTCCTTCATGTAGGTGGTCAGCGCCTCCATCTTCATGGAGGTGTCGGCGTCCAGGCGGAAGTGCCAGTAGCTGCACTTGCCGTTGGTGAGGTCCGGGTCCACCGCCGCGTAGTTGAAGTACACAACCTCCTTGCCGGGATTGCGGGCGTTGTGCTTTTCGAGCGCATCGATGATGGCCAGCGCCGGACCGGAGCCGTTGCCCTGGGTCACGTAGCGTGCGCCCTGGTCCATGGCCGAGCGCAGCGCGGCCGTGGTCTCCTGCGGGCTCAGCTTGTTGTCGATGCCGATGATCTCGAACTTGACGCCCGAGGCATTGGTCTTGTTGAAGTGTTCGGCCAACAGCTGGTAGGTCTTGAGCTGATTGGTGCCGACCGCAGCCATGAGACCCGAGAGCGGGTCCATCCAGGCGATCTTCACGGTCTCGCCCTTCTGGGCGAAGGCGCTGGTGGCCATCACGGCCAGCGCGGCGGCGGCAAGGTGCTTCAAGCGGACATTCATCGGTGTTGTCTCCGGGTGTTGGGTCCGCGCAGCGTAGCCACCGGGCCGCCGCCGGCGCTCAGGGAACACCCGAAAAAAAGGCCGCGGATGCGGCCTTCCCTATCGCGCAGGCGACAGCCCGCCGTGAATGGCTCAGAGCCCGGGCAGCTTGTAGTCCTTGAGCAGCTCGCGGATGCGCGTCTTGAGGATCTTGCCGGTGGCGCCCAGCGGGATCGCGTCGACGAACACCACGTCGTCGGGGATCTGCCACTTGGCCGTCTTGCCTTCGTAGAACTTCAGCAGTTCCTCGCGCGTGACCTCGGCGCCGGCCTTCTTTGCCACCACGACGATGGGCCGCTCGTCCCACTTGGGGTGGAACACGCCGATGCAGGCCGCCATGGCCACGGCGGGATGGGCCACGGCGATGTTCTCGATGTCGATGGAGCTGATCCATTCGCCACCGGACTTGATCACGTCCTTGCTGCGATCGGTGATCTGCATGAAGCCGTCAGCGTCGATGGTGGCTACGTCGCCGGTGGGGAACCAGCCGCCCCCGCGCAGCGGGTCGCCGCCCTCGCCCTTGAAGTACTCCTTGACGATCCACGGGCCCTTGACCAGCAGGTCGCCGTAGGTCTTGCCGTCCCAGGGCAGCTCCTCGCCGTCGTCGCCGACGATCTTCATGTCCACGCCGAAGATGGCACGGCCCTGTTTCATGCGCAGCGCCAACTGCTCCTCGGCAGGCAGCGACAGGTGCTTGTTCTTGAGCGTGCACAGGGTTCCCAGCGGGCTCATCTCGGTCATGCCCCAGGCATGCAGCACGTCCACGCCGTACTGCTCGCGGAAGGCGTTGATCATGGCCGGCGGGCAGGCAGAGCCGCCGATCACCGTGCGGTTGAGCTTGCTGAACTTGAGGCCCTGCGCCTGCATGTGGCCCAGCAGCATCTGCCAGACCGTGGGCACGCCGGCCGCGAAGGTCACACCCTCGGCCTCGATCAGCTCGTAGACCGACTTGCCGTCCAGCGCCGGGCCGGGGAACACCACCTTGGCGCCCACCAGCGCCGCGGAGTACGGAATGCCCCAGGCATTGACGTGGAACATGGGCACCACCGGCAGCACCGAATCGCGCGCCGACAGGCACATCACGTCGGGCAGGCAGGCGGCGTAGGCGTGGAGGATGGTCGAGCGGTGGCTGTAGAGCGCGGCCTTGGGGTTGCCGGTGGTGCCACTCGTGTAGCACATGCTGGAGGCCGAGTTCTCGTCGAAGCTGGGCCAGTCGTAGGTATCGGCCTGGCCCCCGATCCAGTTTTCGTAGCTGACGAGGCCGGGCACGCCGGTGTCGGGCGGCAGCCTGTCGGCATCGCACAGGGCCACCCACTTCTTCACCGTCGGGCAGCGCGCGTGCACAGCCTGGACCAGCGGCAGGAAGCTGAGGTCGAAGCACAGCACCTGATCTTCGGCATGGTTGGCGATCCAGGCGATCTGGTCGGGATGCAGGCGCGGGTTGATGGTGTGCAGCACGCGGCCGCTGCCCGAGACGCCGTAGTACAGCTCCAGGTGGCGGTAGCCGTTCCAGGCCAGCGTGGCCACCCGGTCGGAGAACAGAAGGCCTTCGGCCTCCACGGCGTTGGCCACCTGGCGGGCGCGGCGTGCGCAGTCGGCCCAGGTGTAGCGGTGGATGTCGCCCTCGACACGGCGCGAGACGATCTGGCCGTCGCCGTGATGGCGCTCGGCGAACTCGAGCAGGTTGGAAATCAGCAGGGGGCGGTCTTGCATCAGGCCCAGCATGTGGGAGGCTCCTTGGTGGCGAAGGCGAAGGGGATCGTGTGTCGCATGGCTGCGCGGCAGCCCGGGCGTGGAATGCTGGCGCCGGGCGCGCCGGCCATGGACAAGGCCGGCCGAGTATTGCGCAGTGCAGCATGCGCACCCCATCGGGAATCCCCGTAAATCCGGCGGGCGAAAGGGCTTCACGGACAATCTGGCGATGAGTTCCCTGCCCTCGTCCAGCCCCTTCGTGCCCAGCGTGGAGGGCCATGCCGCACCGCACTGGCGCGAAGGCTTCGCGAGCCTCGGCCCGGCCTTCTTCACCCGCCTGCGCCCCACGCCCCTGCCCTCGCCGACGCTGATCGCCACCAGCGAGCCGACGCGGCAGTTGCTGGGCTGGTCGCGCGACTGGCTCGAATCGCCCGAAGCCCTGCAGGCCCTGGCCGGCAATGCCGTGCTGGAAGGCAGCGATCCGCTCGCCACGGTCTACAGCGGTCACCAATTCGGCGTCTGGGCCGGGCAGTTGGGCGACGGCCGTGCGATCCTGCTCGGTGAGACCGACAGCGGCTTCGAGGTCCAGCTCAAGGGCGCGGGCCGCACGCCCTACTCGCGGATGGGCGACGGCCGGGCCGTGCTGCGCTCCAGCATCCGCGAGTTCCTGTGCAGCGAGGCGATGCATGCCCTGGGCATTCCCACCACGCGGGCGCTGGCACTGGTCGGCTCGCCCGCGCCGGTCGCCCGCGAAAGCATCGAGACCGCCGCTGTCGTGACCCGCGTCGCGCCCAGCTTCATCCGCTTCGGCCACTTCGAGCATTTCGCCGGCCGCGGGCAGCACGAGGAACTGCGCCAGCTGGCCGATTTCGTCATCGACCGGTTCTACCCCGATTGCCGCGGCGACACCCGCTTCGGCGGCAATGCCTACGCCAGCCTGCTCAATGCCGTGAGCGAGCGCACCGCCGCACTGATGGCGCAGTGGCAGGCCGTGGGCTTCTGCCATGGCGTGATGAACACGGACAACATGTCCATCCTGGGCCTGACCATCGACTACGGGCCCTTCCAGTTCCTCGATGGCTTCAACCCGGCCCACGTCTGCAACCACAGCGATTCGCAGGGCCGTTACGCCTACAACGCCCAGCCCAACGTCGCCTACTGGAACCTCTTCTGCCTGGCGCAGGCCCTGATGCCGCTGATCGGCGAGGAGGAACTGGCGCTGGCCGCGCTCAAGTCCTACCGCGAGGTCTTCCCTCTGCGCTTCGAAGCCGCCATGCTGGCCAAACTGGGCCTCGCCCAGCCCGTGGCCGGCGATGCCGCCCTGCTGGAGGCGCTGCTGCGCGTGATGGCGGCCGAGCGCATCGACTGGACCATCTTCTGGCGCCGCTTCGCCCACTACCGTGCCGGCGGCCCGGCCGATCCGCTGGACGACCTGTTCGTCGACCGCACGAGCTGGCGACACTGGCTGTCGGCCTTCGAGCGCCGCCCGACCGAGGCCGACGCGGCGGCGGCCGTGGCTACACTGCGCGCCAATCCGCGCTTCGTGCTGCGGAACCACCTGGGCCAGCAGGCCATCGAAGCCGCTCAGAAGGGCGACTTCTCCGGCGTCCACACCTTGCTTGCGCTGCTGGAGGCCCCATTTGACGAGCATCCCGGCATGGACGCCTATGCCGACTTCCCGCCCGACTGGGCATCTGCCATCGAGATCAGTTGCTCCTCATGACCGAACCGACCATCCGCAAGACCGACGCCGAGTGGAAGGCCCTGCTGGCCGAAAAGGGCGCCGAGCCCGCCGCCTTCAACGTCACCCGCCATGCCGCCACCGAGCGGCCCTTCACCGGCAAGTATGAGGCCCACTGGGCCGACGGCAGCTACCACTGCATCTGCTGCGGCGCCAAGCTGTTCGACTCCGACACCAAGTTCGACGCCGGCTGCGGCTGGCCCAGCTTCTCGGCCGAGGCCGTACCGGGTGCCATCACCGAGCACGTCGACCGCTCGCACGGCATGGTGCGCACCGAGACCGTGTGCAGCCAGTGCGGTGCGCACCTGGGCCATGTCTTTCCCGACGGGCCGGCACCCACCGGCCTGCGCTATTGCATGAACTCGGCCTCGCTGGACTTCAAGCCCGAAGACGGCGAATGAGCCACCACGAAGGCGCCCACCCATTCCCTGCATGAAAGCCCTGCTCGACTTCCTGCCGATCGTCCTGTTCTTCGGCGCCTTCAAGTTCTATGGCATCTACGTCGCCACCGGCGTGCTGATGGCCGCCACGGTGGTGCAGATGGCCATCGTCTACGCCATGGAGCGCCGGCTGCAGCCCATGCAAAAGGCGACGCTGGTGCTGATCCTGCTGTTCGGTGGCCTCACCCTGGCGCTGCACGACGACCGCTTCATCAAATGGAAGCCGACGGTGCTCTACGGCGCCATGGCCCTCGCGCTGGCCGTGGCCCTGTGGGGCATGGGCCGCAACGTGCTCAAGATGCTGCTGGGCAGCCAGCTGGTGCTGCCCGATCGCATCTGGCGCCGCCTGGGCGTGGCCTGGGTGTTCTATTGCGCCTTCATGTCGGCCATCAACGCCTACGTCGCGCTGTACTTCAGCACCGACGCGTGGGTCAACTTCAAGCTGTGGGGCTACGTCTTCCCCATCGCATTCCTGGTGGCGCAGGGCCTGTATGTGGCGCCGCATCTGCAGGCCCAGCCGGACGATAAGGAGTCGGCATGACCGGGGTCACTTCGGGCCTGCCGCGCGTGGAGGAACTCGAGGCCGCATTGCGCGCGCTGCTGCAGCCCACCCATCTCGAAGTGCTGGACGAAAGTGCCGCCCATGCGGGCCACTCCGGTGCCGGTCCGGCGGGCTGGGGCACCCACTTCCGGGTGCGCATCGCGTCTCCGCTTTTCGAGGGCCGCACGCGGGTGGCGCGGCATCGCCTTGTGTATGATGCCGTCCAGCCTTTTGTTTCACGCGGCCTGCACGCGATCGCCATCGAGACACTTTGAGCAAGCGCTGCGCCGGTCCCACCGGCACCTGCCGCCAGGCCTCTTTCCCCCTCCCCTCCATCGGCCCGATTCCGGCGCCAATCCGACCCTCCTAGCCGTTTTCCGATCATGAAAAAACAAGTGCTCCACGTCCTGGCCGCTGCCGCGCTGGCGGCTTCGCTGCCTGCCCTGGCGCAGAACGCCGCCATCGTCAACGGCAAGCCCGTGCCGAAGGCGCGCATGGAGGTGCTGGCCCAGCAACTGGCCGCCGCCGGCCGGCCGGTGACGCCCGAAATGCAGGACCAGCTACGCGAAGAAGTGATCACGCGCGAAGTCTTCATGCAGGAAGCGCAGAAGCAGGGTCTGGACCGCAGCGACGAGTTCAAGGCGCAGATGGAGCTGGCCCGCCAGGCCATCCTGATCCGCCAGCTGTTCGACAACTACCGCAAGACCAATCCGGTCACCGACGCCGAGATCCAGGCCGAGTACGACAAGATCGCGGCGGCCAACAGCGGCAAGGAATACCACGCCCGCCACATCCTGGTGCCGACCGAGGACGAGGCCAACAAGATCCTGGCCGAGCTCAAGAAGGGCGCCAAGTTCGAAGACCTGGCCAAGAAGTACTCGAAGGACCCGGGCTCCGGCGCCAACGGCGGCGACCTGGACTGGACCACCCCGGCCAGCCTGGTGCCTGAGTTCTCGCAGGCCATGGTCAAGCTCAAGAAGGGCGAGACCACCGCGGCGCCGGTCAAGTCCGAATTCGGCTGGCACATCATCCGCCTGGACGACACGCGCGAGATGCAGTTCCCCAAGCTGGACGAGGTGAAGGCCCAACTGACGCAGCAGATGCAGCAGCAGAAGCTGCAGAAGTACCAGGAAGAGCTGCGCAGCAAGGCGCGCGTCGAATAAATCCGCCGGCCACCGCCGGGTGGCGACGGTTCGGGGCGCCCGGCGCCCGACTCGTCAATTCATGAATCGCGGCCCGGATGCTTCCTGCGTCCGGGCCGTTTCGCCATCTGGCGCCGCCAGGCCCCACCCGCCGCGCTCCGCGCCCTGCAACAGCAGGGTCTGCAAGGCCGTGGCCGCCGCAGCCGGCACGTTCAATTCCACGTCGCGGCCATCGGTGGTACGCCAGCGAATGGTCAGCTGGCCTGCCGCATCGCTGCCCACGGGCACCGAGAGCGTGACCTCGCCCACCACCGGGATGACCCCTTCGAGCAGCGGGAGGGATCCAGCGGGCGCCTGGGGCGGCGTGGCGAAATCCGCATCGCGCAGCGCCTGGGCGCGCGCGGATTCGGCCAGCAGATCCGCCGCGCCTTCGGACAGCGGCACCGCCCCCCATTCCGCCGCCACATGGGCGCGCGAAACCGCCTGGTGCAACGGGCCGTAGAGCGCCAGCAGCAGGCGGCGCGTGATCCAGAGGCTCAGCCGCTCCCCGGTCTGCGTGCTCAGGTGCAGCAGCAGCCGGTCTTCCGGCGCGACGTACTCGACGGTGATCTGGTGCAGTTGCATGGGCGCGAGTATGCGCGCCCTGCCCTGCCGCTCAGCCGACCCAGCGGCGTGCGTTGCGCCAGATCTCCATCCAGGGGCTCGGCGCCGCGCGGTCGCCCGAGGTCCAGCTCATCTGCACGTTGCGGAACACGCGCTCCGGGTGCGGCATCATGGCCGTGAAGCGGCCGTCGGCCGTGGTCACCGCCGTGAGGCCGCCCGGGCTGCCGTTGGGATTGAGCGGATAGCGTTCGGTGGCCTGCCCCGCATGGTCCACGAAGCGCATGGCGGCGATGGCGCGGCCCGCGTCGCCGCGGTGGCGGAAGTCGGCATAGCCCTCGCCGTGGGCCACGGCGATCGGCACCCGCGCGCCGGCCATGCCGGCAAAGAACAGGCTGGGCGAATCCAGCACCTCCACCTGCGACAGGCGTGCCTCGAAGCGCTCGCTGCGGTTGGTGGTGAAGCGCGGCCAGTCCTGCGCGCCCGGGATGATGTCGGCCAGCTCGGCGAACATCTGGCAGCCATTGCACACGCCCAGGCCGAAGGTGTCGGCGCGGCCGAAGAAGTCGCCGAACTGCTGCGCCAGCCGCGGGTTGAAGGTGATGCTGCGCGCCCAGCCGATGCCGGCGCCCAGCGTGTCGCCGTAGCTGAAGCCGCCGCAGGCCACGATGCCCTGGAAGCGGGCCAGATCGGCCCGGCCGCTCTGCAGGTCGGTCATGTGCACGTCGACCGACTCGAAGCCGGCCTCGTGGAAGGCGTAGGCCATCTCCACATGCGAATTGACCCCCTGCTCACGCAGGATGGCCACGCGCGGCCGGGCACTGCCCACGAAGGCAGGTGCAGTGCCGAAGCCTTCCGGCAGATGCAGGTGCAGCCCGGTGTCGGCCGGGTCGCCGGCGGCGGCGTGCTCGGCATCGGCGCAATCGGGGTTGTCGCGCTCGCGGCAGATCTTCCAGCTCACGCTGTCCCATACCTGGTGCAGGTCGGAAAGCGTCGCACTGAACACGGCCTTGGTGTCGCGCCAGACTTCCACCTTGCCCTTGCCGGCGTCGATGGGCGAGCTCTCGGGACGGGTCTTGCCGACGAAATGACTGAACACCGACAGGCCGTGCGCCCGCAGCGTCTGCATGACCTCGTTGCGCTCGGCCGTGCGCACCTGCAGCAGCAGGCCAAGCTCCTCGTTGAACAGGGCCTTGAGCGTGAGCTCCTCGCGGCGGGCGCTGACCTGCTGCGCCCAATTCTTGGCGTCGCCCGTCTCCATGCGGCTGTCGCTGATGCCGTCGCCTTCGGTAATGAGCAGGTCGACGTTGAGCGACACACCCACATGGCCGGCAAAGCCCATCTCGCAGGCGGCGGCGAACAGGCCGCCGTCGCTGCGGTCGTGCAGGGCGAGGAGCTTGCCTTCAGCGCGCAGCTGGTTGACGGCGTCCACCGTCTTGACCAGCAGTTGCGGGTCGTCCAGGTCGGGCACGCGGTCGCCGGTCTGGCCCAGCACCTGGGCCAGGATGCTGCTGCCCATGCGGTGCTGGCCGCGGCCCAGGTCGATGAGCACCAGCGTGGTGTCGGCCTCCTGCGCGTCGAGCTGCGGCGTGAGCGTGCCGCGCACGTCGTCGATGCTGGCGAAGGCGCTGACGATCAGGCTCACCGGCGAGCTGACCTTCTTCCTGTCGGTGCCCTCGGCCCACTGCGTGCGCATGGACA
Source organism: Pseudacidovorax sp. (assembly GCF_017991995.1). Taxonomy (GTDB): domain Bacteria; phylum Pseudomonadota; class Gammaproteobacteria; order Burkholderiales; family Burkholderiaceae_C; genus Xenophilus. The sequence goes on from NZ_JAGOPN010000015.1 coordinate 169,547, forward strand.
GCGAATCCTTGCCGACGGGAATGGAGACACCCAGCGCCGGGCACAGCTCCAGGCCCACGGCCTTGACCGTCTCGTACAGCGCGGCATCCTCGCCCGGCTCGCCGCAGGCCGCCATCCAGTTGGCGGACAGCTTGACGCGCGCCAGTTCGATGGGCGCGGCCAGCAGGTTGGTGATGGCCTCGGCCACGGCCATGCGGCCTGAGGCGGCGGCGTCCATGGCGGCGAGCGGCGTGCGCTCGCCCATGCTCATGGCCTCGCCGGCGAAGCCACGGAAGTCGGCCAGCGTGACGGCGCAATCGGCCACCGGCACCTGCCAGGGGCCGACCATCTGGTCGCGGTGCGTCAGACCGCCCACCGTGCGGTCGCCGATGGTGACCAGGAAGCGCTTGGAGGCCACGGTGGGATGGGCCAGCACCTGGATGGCGGCCTGCTGCAGGTCCACGCCCGTGAGTTCCAGCGGCTTGAAGTTGCGGTGGATGCGGGCCACGTCGCGGTGCATCTTGGGCGGCTTGCCCAGCAGCACGTCCATGGGCATGCCCACGGGCTGATTGGCAGCGTCGGCCCGGCCGTCGGCCACCACCAGATCGCGCTGCTCGGTCGCCACGCCGACCACGGCGAAGGGGCAGCGCTCGCGCTCGCAGAAGGCACGGAACTGGTCCAGCGACTCCGGCGCGATGGCCAGCACGTAGCGCTCCTGGCTCTCGTTGCACCAGATTTCCTTGGGCGCCAGGCCGGACTCTTCCAGCGGCACGGCACGAAGGTCGAAACGGGCGCCGCGGCCGGCGTCGTTGGTCAGCTCGGGAAAGGCGTTCGAGAGGCCACCGGCGCCGACGTCGTGGATGGCGAGGATGGGGTTCTTGTCGCCCTGCTGCCAGCAGTGGTTGATGACCTCCTGCGCCCGGCGCTCGATCTCGGGGTTGCCACGCTGCACCGAATCGAAGTCCAGCTCGGCCGCGTTGGCGCCCGTCGCCATGGAGCTGGCGGCGCCGCCGCCCATGCCGATGCGCATGCCGGGGCCGCCCAGCTGGATCAGCAGCGTGCCGGCGGGGAACTGGATCTTGCTGGTCTGCGTGGCGTCGATCTGGCCCAGGCCGCCCGCGATCATGATGGGCTTGTGGTAGCCGCGCTGGACGGTATCCACGTCGCTCGCGACCGTCTGCTCGTACTCGCGGAAGTAGCCCAGCAGGTTGGGCCGGCCGAATTCGTTGTTGAAGGCCGCGCCGCCCAGCGGGCCCTCGGTCATGATCTGCAGCGGGCTGGCGATGTGGGCGGGCTTGCCGTAGCTGCCCTCCTCGGGCCACAGCTTGCTGACGGTGAAGCCCGTCAGGCCCGCCTTGGGCTTGGAGCCGCGGCCGGTGGCGCCCTCGTCGCGGATCTCGCCGCCCGCGCCGGTGGAGGCGCCCGGGAACGGCGAGATGGCCGTCGGGTGGTTGTGCGTCTCCACCTTCATCAGCACATGGTGCAGTGCGTCTTCCTTGGCGTAGGCAGGCGCGTCGGCGCCCAGTTCGCTGCGGGCCACGAAGCGCTCGATGGCATGGCCTTCCATGACCGAGGCATTGTCCGAATAGGCGATGACCGTGTGCTGCGGATTCGTCTTGTGGGTGTGGCGGATCATGCCGAACAGGCTCATCGGCTGGCGCTCGCCGTCGATGGTGAAGTCGGCGTTGAAGATCTTGTGGCGGCAGTGCTCGCTGTTGGCCTGCGCGAACATCATCAGCTCGACGTCGGTCGGGTTGCGGCCGAGCTTGCCGAAGGCGTCGACCAGGTAGTCGATCTCGTCCTCGGCCAGCGCGAGACCGAAGGTGGTGTTGGCCTCGACCAGGGCGGCGCGGCCGCCGCCCAGCACGTCCACATGGGCCATGGGCTGTGGCGGCAGCTCGGCGAACAGGGCGGCGGCACCGTCCACGCCCGGCAGCACCGATTCGGTCATGCGGTCATGCAGCAGGCCGGCCACCTGGGCCAGGGCCGTGGCGTCCAGCACCGGCGCGCGGCCCAGCAGGGGCGCCTTCAGGCCGATGTGGTACTGCGTGACACGTTCCACGCGGCGCAGCGCCAGGCCGCAGTTGCGGGCGATGTCGGTGGCCTTGGAGGCCCAGGGCGAGACGGTACCCAGCCGTGGGCTGACGACCAGGGTGGCGCCCTGGGGCGCAGCACCGGCATCGAAAGGCTCGCCGTAGGTCAGCAGCGCGGCGAAGCGCTCGCGCGTCGCGGCATCCATCTCGGCATCGGCCAGCACCAGGTGCACGAAGCGCGCCGTGATGGCATTGATGCGCGCATCCACCGCCTGCAGGCGGGGCAGCAGCTGGCGTGCGCGGAAATCGCTGAGCGCCGCCCCTCCTTCGAAGATGGTCACGACGGGAGGAACGGTGGATGCGGGCTGCGTCACGGTGGGCGGGGCCTGGGGCCGGAAGAACAGAAGGGAGAGAGCGGCAACCGGCCGCTGACTGGGGCCGTTCGCGAAAACCCGGCATTTTAGGGGGCGAGTGGGATAATCCCTGGATGAGCATTACCTACCACGACGCCGAAGGCATTGCCGCGATGCGCGTCGCCTGCCGCCTTGCGTCCGAGGTGCTGGACTACCTGACGCCCTTCATCAAGCCCGGCATCACCACCAATGAGATCGACCGGCTGGCCGCCGAGTACATGGTCACGCAGGGCACGACCTCCGCCACGGTGGGCTACAAGGGCGCGGGCGACGTGCCTTTTCCCAAGTCGCTGTGCACCTCGGTCAACCATGTGGTGTGCCACGGCATCCCCGACGACAAGCCCTTGAAGAAGGGCGACATCATGAACATCGACGTCACCGTCATCAAGGACGGCTGGTACGGCGACAACAGCCGGATGTTCGTGATCGGCGACGCCTCCATCGCCGCCAAGCGGCTTTGTCAGGTCACCTTCGAGGCCATGTGGCACGGCATCCTGCAGGTCAAGCCCGGCAACCACCTGGGCGACGTGGGCCATGCCATCCAGCGCTTCGCCGAGGGCAATGGCTATTCGGTGGTTCGCGAGTTCTGCGGTCACGGCGTGGGCCGCACCTTCCATGCCGAGCCCCAGGTTCTGCACTACGGCCGCCCGGGCACGATGGAAGAACTCAAGCCCGGCATGATCTTCACCATCGAACCGATGATCAACGCGGGCAAGCGCGACATCAAGGAAGACCACCGCGGCGGCCGCTACGACGGCTGGACCATCGTGACGCGCGACCGCTCGCTCTCCGCGCAGTGGGAGCACACGGTGCTGGTCACCGAGACGGGCTACGAGGTGCTGACCCTGTCCGCCGGCAGTCCGCAACCCCCGGCCTTCGTGCCTGCCGCCAGCGGCCAGGCGGCGCCCCTCGCCGCCTGACGCGCCCGGCTGGCATGGGTTTCTACGTCGCCGTCGACCTGCCGGCCAGCCTGCGCGAGCAGCTGCGCGCCGGCAAGAGTGCCGTGTTCGAGCGCCTTCTGGCGCCGCAGGGCGTGCGCAACATCCACGCCGTGCTCAAAGAGTTGGCGGCCGAGGCCGATGCCGCCTTGCGCGCCTTATGGCAGGACGCCGGTTTCGGCGACCAGTTGGCCCTGGTAGCCGTCGGCGGCTATGGCCGTGGGGAGCTCTTTCCGTATTCGGATGTCGACGTGCTCCTGCTGCTGCCCGAGGGCGGCGAGGTCGAGCCGGCTCGGCTGGAGGCCTTCATCGGCCGTTGCTGGGACGCCGGCCTCGAAATCGGCTCCAGCGTGCGCACACTGGGCGAGTGCCTGAGCGAATCGGCGAAGGACGTCACGGTGCAGACCGCGCTGCTGGAGTCCCGCCTTGTCTGCGGAAGCAAGCGTCTGTTCGCCGCCTTCCGCAAGGCCTTCGACGAGGCCATGGACCCGCATGCCTTCTTCCTGGCCAAGTCGCAGGAGATGCGCCACCGCCACCTGAAGCACGACGGCACGCCCTATTCGCTGGAACCCAACTGCAAGGAATCGCCCGGCGGCCTGCGCGACCTGCACGCCGTGCGCTGGGTGGCGCAGGCGGCCGGCTTCGGCAAGCGCTGGGAAGACTACGCCCGCGACGGTCTGGCCACCCCCTTCGAGGTCAAGCAGATCAAGCGCAACGAGGCGCTGTTGTCGCTGATCCGTGCCCGCCTGCATGCCGTGGCCAAGCGGCGCGAGGACCGGCTGGTGTTCGACCTGCAGACGGCCGTGGCCGGGACCTTCGGCTACGAGAACGAGTCGGGCCGCCGCGCCAGCGAGGCGCTCATGCGCCGCTACTACTGGGCAGCCAAGGCGGTCACGCAGCTCACCGAGATCCTGATGCTGAACATCGCCGAGCGACTCAACCCGCAGTCGGCCACGCTCACGCGCATCAACGACCGCTTCTTCGAGAAGGGCGGCACCATCGAGGTGGCCAGCGACGACCTGTACGAGAAGGATCCGCACGCCATCCTCGAGACCTTCCTGCTCTACCAGAAGACCATCGGCGTCAACGGGCTGTCGGCGCGCACGCTGCGTGCGCTCTACAACGCCCGTGGCCGCATGGACAGCCGCTTCAGCAACGACCGGGTCAACCATGCGACCTTCATGCGGATGCTGCTGGAGCCGCGCGGCATCACGCATGCCATCCGGCTGATGAACCAGACGTCGGTGCTGGGGCGCTACCTGCGCGTGTTCCGCGGCACGGTGGGGCAGATGCAGCATGACCTGTTCCACGTCTACACGGTGGACCAGCACATCCTGATGGTGCTGCGCAACGTGCGGCGCTTCTTCATCGCCGAGCATGCGCACGAGTACCCCTTCTGCTCGCAGTTGGCAGCCGGCTGGGACAAGCCGTGGATCCTGTACGTGGCGGCGCTCTTCCACGACATCGCGAAGGGCCGCGGCGGCGACCACTCCGAGCTGGGGGCGCGCGACGTGCGCCGCTTCTGCCAGAAGCACGGCATCGGGCGCGAGGACACCCGGCTGATCGAGTTCCTGGTCGCCAACCACCTGGTGATGAGCAACGTGGCGCAGAAGCAGGACCTGTCCGACCCCGAGGTGATCGGCGCCTTCGCCCAGCGCGTGGGCAGCGAGCGCTACCTGACGGCGCTGTACCTGCTGACGGTGGCCGACATCCGCGGCACTTCGCCGCGCGTGTGGAATGCCTGGAAGGGCAAGCTGCTGGAAGACACCTACCGCCGCACCTCGCGCGCGCTGGGCGGTCACCTGCCCGACCCCGACGCCGAGGTGGAGGCCCGCAAGCGCGAGGCGCTCACGCTGCTGCAGCTGCATGCCCAGCCCTTCGAGGCGCACAAGGCGCTGTGGGACACGCTGGACGTGAGCTACTTCATGCGCCACGACGCGGGCGAGATCGCCTGGCACGCCAAGAAGCTGTCGCGCTTCGTGGCGCCCAAGGGCATTCCGGCCGATCCGCATGCCAAGGCCATCGTGCGCGCCCGCCTCTCGCCGGTGGGCGAAGGGCTGCAGGTGGTGGTCTACACGCCCGACCAGCCCGACCTGTTCGCGCGCATCTGCGGCTATTTCGACCAGGCGTCGTTCAGCATCCTGGACGCGCGGGTGCACACGGCCACCAATGGCTATGCGCTGGACACCTTCCAGGTGGTGACCACCTTCCTGCCCGAGCATTACCGCGAGCTGATCAGCATGGTCGAGACCAACCTGGCGCTGACGCTGGACGCCTGGGGCGAGCTGCCCGCGCCCAGCCGGGGCCGGGTGTCGCGGCGGGTGCGCAGCTTCCCGATCCAGCCGCGGGTGTACCTCACGCCCGACGAAAAGGCGCAGCGCTGGCTGCTGACCATCTCGGCCAGCGATCGAGCCGGCCTGCTCTACAGCGTGGCGCGCGTTTTAGCGCGCCATCACCTGCACCTGCAACTGGCCAAGGTGACGACGCTGGGCGAGCGGGTGGAGGACAGCTTCCTGATCAGCGGTCCCGAGCTGTATGGCCAAAAGGGGCAGTTGGCGATCGAGACGGAGCTGATCGACGCGCTCGAAGCGGCCTGAGCGCGGGGGGGCAAGCGGCTGCTGTCTTCCGGTCGCGCAAGTGGCTGGAGCAGTAACCCGGCGGAGGACGTCGGCATGCGCGCTCCCGGTGCACGCTCGCGCTGACCGACTTGGCGCACAAGCTGTGTGCTCGCTGTCCATCGACGTGCTTTGGGCACTGCACGGCGCCGCGAATGGCACCTCCGCACGCACACCGCCATCCCCCGCCTCGACGCTGCGCACGAATCCGTCCAGTTCGACGCTGCGCGCGAGCCCTTCCCTTTGGGCCCGAAGGTTCACGGGATCTCTTGGGCAACTTGGGTCAGCCAACCCCGACCGTTCGGGCTGAGGTTCTATGGTTCTCGTCAAGCGACAGTGGCCGCCAGGCGGGCATCGAACATCGCGTGTTGCTTGAACAGCGAGAAGGCCACGCGCATGAGCTTTCGGGCCAGCACCACCAG